>NZ_BMHE01000014.1:0-100899 GCF_014640555.1 Paenibacillus marchantiophytorum
TTCGAGCAGACGAAACCAATTTTTCTGATGAAACAAAAGCACGAATACAAGCTGAAACAGATAGGCAGCCGTATAACCGAATTTCTTGTTGATTTTCGCGTCTTTTAAGTGCTTTAGCACACGAAGTTCTTCGAATGCGGGCTTAATTTCTTTGGGGGAGTTGATTGCAGGACTGCTTTTGCTCTATCATATAGAGGACACCTCTTCTGTGTGGTAGTGGATTGCTCGTCACAATCACTATACCAAACCGAAGCGGTGTTTTTCTATTTTAGCAAGAGGTCAATCATTATCCTGGTTCTGCTATATGTATCAAGGATTTAAGACTAATTTCGCTCTGCGAAGTTTGAGTTAATAATAAAGCGCCTTGTTATTTTTTTAGCATCCCAGTTACATTTATAGTTCGCTCTCAGTTGAAAGAAGGAATAAAACTTCTTACATGCACTACTTCGGACGAACCACGAATCGAATAGTCCTTCGTAGCAATTTTAGTATAATCATTATCTTAAAAGTTATGACACCCGTTGAACAGCAACGTAGAATCCAGGCATTTATCGGTGTCATATCTTAGTTTCATAATCAAGGAAGGAATCACGTGTTTAGAGTACTGCTATTGTTCCTCGACTTTCAACAATTAAAGCCCCTGCGACTTTAGCCGCGGGGCTTCTTATGCACAAAATCAGGTGTTTTGTACAGATGTTATTTTCAGCTAATGATCTTGGAAGCCCTATCATATATCATGTGTGAGATGATGGTGATGATGAGTGGCTTAAGAGACATAGCGCTAGGTCGAAGACTTAGCCTCACAGACTTGTCTGACCGATTCCAATTTCCCGAATAATCTTCAAGCAGACCAAGGAGCTTTCAGGTGACGTAGTTTTAGATTACCAGCGATTCTTCGAATAAGCCATTCTAATGTATAGAATGCCTCAAACATTAATCTAAATTTATTTCTATATTCATCCTATGCTTTCCTTCAAATTGAGCCCCCTATTTTAACTTGTTTTCGTCGTATTCTGATAAAATCCTTGAGATCACAAAATAACAGCACTTTAAGCCAGCGTATTCTGGCGGGTCAGATTGCCGATTTGGATGTTGAAGGGTTTCTCCCAAGGAACAAATTTGTTGAAGTTAACTTGGGAAGAGAGTTCATGCAAGATCAAAATGTGCTGTTAATCATCTTCAAATTCTAATGTTGGTATTATAAGTCTGAACTCATATAATCGATATCATCTTCCCGAATAAGTAAAGAGGATTTACCTCGCATATTGTCGAAATCATTTAGTAATATTTTCTAATATGGAGTTGACTTCATGAATAATACCATTAATATATTACATTTATCCGATCTTCATTTCGGTGCTGAACCTTCAAGTAAAACTACTTCAACATTAATAGCCAAACGTAACAATACATTAAAACCCTTATTTAATAAATTAAGAGAGATGGAGTCTGACTGGAAACCGGATATAGTTGTGGTTTCAGGAGACATTGGATGGAGAGGTGCAGAAAAGGATTACGATATAGCAAAGGACTGGCTTAGAGAGCTATTAACTATTTTAAATTTATCACCAAATGAATTAGTGGTTTGTGCAGGAAATCACGACATTGATCGTTCCAAAACTGTAGGTACCTTACCTCCTACTTCAGCACAGAGCGCCGATAAATGGCTGACAATCGAAACTCTTGAGAATTTTGTGCGTCCATTTGATAATTTTATTTCTTTTTGCAAGGAAATGAAAATCCCAGAATTGTCTCTAGGCAGCATAACTTCTTATCTAACTGGTGTGAGGGAAATTTATGGACTGAGATTTGTAGTCATGAATTCATCATGGTTTTGTCGAGATAATAATGATAGGGGGAATCTTTGGATTGGTTTGCCATTATTACAATTGATGAATTCCTTGAACCAATTGGTATTAACCGACATGTATGACGAGGCCCCCTTAACAACCGCTGTTATACACCATACCCGAGAATGGTTCGCTGGAGACGAACTTCATGCTTATGAAAGACCTGGTGCCTATTTTTATTTAGGCTCTCGTTCTCATATGATATTATCCGGTCATGTTCATGGACGAGTAATCCCTCCAAGTAAAGAATTTGATGCTTCACATTTATTTATTGGTGGTGCTGGTTATCAGGGAGATGATTATAAAAATAACTTTGGAATATTAAAAGTAAATAAAATTAGTAGGACTGTTACTAGGCGTTCCTTTGAGTTTGACTCAACTTACGAAAAATGGGTTGAACACTTCAGAAGAGACGAGGTTATATTAAAAAAAAAAGTAACTCTGCCACCTGAATTACCACACAATAATGAAGATCCGGCTTTTAATGAATATCTTACACTTTCCCGTAAAGCTACTGAACATGCTTTGCGTTATGTTTCACAAAAATCCAGGTCTATAACAAAGTCAAGCACTTTACCCAAATTAATAACCAGAAAAGTAGCAGTTCATAATAAAGAAGAACGAATCAAGTTATCTAATGATGAACGCTTGCATTTAAATACTATTAATAATTTTGCACCACTTTCTGAGGTTGTATATGCCGGACGTCCCACTTTCTTATTCGGTGAGATTGGTAGTGGAAAAAGCACTCTTGTTGGACAATATTGCGCTGAGCTATACGAGCAAAATAAAGAAAATATTTGCATTTTAACATCAGCCAAATTCTTTTTGAATAAAAAAATAGATAACATTGTCAATTTCTCTTCCCACATTTCGAGTTATGTCAATGAAAACATTTATCTTGATCATCAAGTAGATTTCGACTTGTTAAAGGCTCTAAAAAATAGAATTGAAATAACGTTGATTATCGACGGTTTTGATGAACTTGACCGAAATAATTCTCAACAGATAACTTATCGCTTAGAAGAAATGGTTGAGCATTGGCCACATATTAGAGTACTTGCCACTGGACGTCCAATTGAATTACAAGAAATTAATTACTCAAATTGGCAGTGCCTAGAATTAACGTCTTTATCTAATGTTGAACAAGAATTGCTCTTATATAATGACGCATTAGCTTCAGGTATGGACGAACAAGTCGCTAAAATTGATGCGAATGACAGATTTAAATTACTTCAGGAAAATAATGAACTCTTGACCATCTCTACTTCACCACTGGTTGTTCGTTTGCTTCGTCCTTATCTAAATCAACATCAGAGCAAAAAAAGCCTGGGCGAGTTACTGTATAATGTTTTATTAGAGCGTCTTGGAAATTGGTCTGAGAAAGAAGGGAAAGACGAAAATTTAATAGCGTTTAAAACTTGGTTTCCCAATAGTTATTCTCGAGAAGCACTTCTGGGTAGAATAGCTGCTTCAATATTTAATTCAAATAATGGATATATTACCAAAGAAGCGTTATATACCTTGATAAAATCTGAAGTGAATAATATCAACGATACTCATCAAACTGTGTCTCAAGCTTGTGATTATTTCATAAACAGTGTCTTACAAGAAGAAGGAGATGGATATGTGTTTCCATCTCAACCATTATACCAATGCGCATTAGGAGTTTTCATATTAAATGAATTATTACAGAATAAAAAACCATCTCTCAAATCAGAGCTTCCTGCTCTTTGGAGAGAATATTCATTTGCAGCTGCTGTAGCAAAAAGAAAAAACGTAATTGATGATTTCCGTTATAGTTTACAGGAATACATTAAAGGTCTCTTGGGTGACGCTGGAGCGCGCGCACCAGTAGCGATAATTATTGCCGAATCAGGTGACCATCAACTTGCCGCTTCCTATATTAATCACCTTAGTAATTGCGAGTTTAGACCTATCTATTATTATTCAGGATTTAAATCATTATCTTCAAGTGCATATGGGCTTTGTATACATCTTGCGCAGGATGAAGGTTTTAACTGGTTTTATAAAAATTATTTAGACCCCAAGTACCCATATTCGCATACACTTAATGATATCGCTGACTCGATTTTGCAAACCTGGTTACTTTATTGCAATTTCGAAATTACCACCGAACAGAGTCAAAAATTATCCGAAATTATTAAACCAAGTTTATCGGCTAAATCTTGGCAATGCAATTCCTTATTACCCACAATTTCAATGGTATTACCAACTTATTTTAATAACGATATTCAACTACTGGCTGCACTGAATGTAAAAAAACTATCTTCAAGCTTATTAAGAGAACGAGCTATAGTGCTACTAAAAGAACTTTTCCACCGCGGGGGCAAAGAAGAAGTTTTTAATGCATTACAAAATACTGAAAGTAGCAACGCCACTCAACTATGGCTTGAATTGTGTGATGCAGTTCCTCATAGTTCTATAATTCGAAATGCGATTAATTATTGGTCAAGTAACAAAAAAATACTTGAAACTATTGAGGAAAGAATAGGAAGGAAAGAATTAACAAGTATCCTACGTTGGTATGCTTTGCAAAAAGATAAAATTGCTACTTACTCTGCTTTAATTCTTTATGCTTTTGGAGAACGTAACCTGTCCTTTTTAGGTAGTGGGTTATTACAAGGACTACATGATGGAGGTAAAGTACAGGGAGCAGAAGAAGTCCTTCATGAACTGATAAAGAACAGAGGGAAACAAGGAATAGAATGGCTAGTTCAACAATTTCCAAAAGCAGATGATTTTAGTGGCGCCCATTCAGCGTATTGGCGAATCCTTATTGAAGAACTAAATAATTCACAGGATTCGTTTACCAACTATTTATACTTTGCAAGCCGACATTTGGGAGAGTTTATCTTGCCTCGATACCCAGATATACGAAGAAGTCTGGCAAAGTTACTCGCATATAAGCCAGAGTACAGAGAAGAACTTTATAACAAAGGCTTAAAAAGCTTGGACAATAAACTACGGTATAATATTGCCTGTATCTTGCTGACATGTTCTCCTGAAACCGAAAGCGAAGCAGCAGACGTTGTAATAAGATCAACACTACACAGTTTTGAGAAGAATGAGTGGAACAGGTTTTGTATGCGACTCTCATTAGGCCCTGAAGTTCTGATTTATATTTATAACAAATTGGAAGAATATTTGCCTGTTCCCAAAGTATTTGCTTTAATGCTACTTTATCATAACAATTACAAATTATCTGAGGATGAATTTAAAGATTTAGTAGTCGGATTGTTAACTAGAAATGCATCGAGTTTCGATAATAAAGGAATCCGTGATAATGAAGATACAGTAGATAAAGTGTTATCTCTTACAGTAGTCAAGGATATTTTAATTAAACAACTGCAAAGTGAGGATAAAGAATTAGTCAAAGCAGCTGCGAACGCTTTATGGAATCATCACCAAGAAACACTAGATTCAGAACAACTAATCACTTGTTGGGTGTTAATTAACACAAAAATGAATTTTTGGACAATAACAACTATCGAGGATTGGAGTAATAAATTTTTAAATAATAAAGAATTTATCAAGACAGTTATTCAAAAAATTGAAAAAGAAACTAATCGTGAAACACTTGTCGGACAATTCATTCGTTCATACACTGATGTATCGGCATGGAGAGATATTTTATGGTCAAGCATGTTTACAACAAGTGGATACGATCATCAACAAATTGAACATGCGTTTCTATGGTTGTTAAATAAAGGGATGCACAATGAATTAATTGGTAAAACCATCGGTTCATCAGCTTTAGAGTTCCTTGAACATCCGAGCATTATTGCGAATAAAATGTATAACACTGCTGTTCCTTGGCTAGCCTTCTTAGCGCATGAATTTGGTGAATTGCCCTCTGACAAACTTGAGTATATTATCATTAACTATGAACCAATTGGACAAGAAATTGTTTGCGTGCTTATTGCAAGGTTGCGATACATACCACAAAAGCTTCGTATAAAGAGAGATCGTGACTATTTACTCACTAATTTAAAAAAAGAAGTGAAGCTTGTTCTAAGTTTTGAAGAATTAGTAGAAATAACGCGTGATGCTGAAGAAATACATGATAATTTCGCAAAATACATTGAAAGTATCCTAACCACAAATAATTTTAAAGATGAAGATTTAGAACAGGTTGCAACTAAATCTAGATTTGGTGGGATTTTTGCGTCAATAATTTGGTTTTGTCGTGGCAGTCTAGACAATTATGACTCACTAATTCATTCAATTAGTTTAGAGTTTACAAGGACAAATCAAAATAGAAGCGCTAATATAGTGGTCAATTCATTAGAAATTATTAGGTTAGTTATTTCAACTGACTCCAAAGAAAGCAATGCATATTTTAAAGCAATTGAAAAAACAATAGAGACAAATAACCATGAGAATATCATTCTACTTTTTGAAGAATTACTTGAATATCAGCAAGATTTCACAATTTCATTACTTCCTTTAGTACTAGAAGAACTAGTTTCTAATCCTTATAAACTAAATATTAACCTTGCGGCTTGGCTTTCAGATTATTTTGCATACAAAATTAAAGAAGACCAAAAAGTTTTCGTAATAAATGAGTTGAAAAAGGCTGTATTATCATTAAATTCTTCAGCGGATAGATTTTCTTCAAATAGAAATAGCATTGCAAAATGGTTGTTTTCCTTAGCTGTTATTTACTTAGTAGAAAATATAGACTCAGAGACAGAAAGGCTTTTCTTGATCGCACTTTCATCTCTATTTATAGAAGAACCAATGAGAGAACATAGGAATCTGGAAAATAAAAGATATTTCAAGGCAAGAGATATTTTGAACTCTGTTCATCCGTTATTCGAGAAAGTTCCTTTTGATAGGTTGCGAAGGATTTTATTGAAAGGAAGTACATCCGATGTACCGGAAATTAATACTTGCTGCAGAATATTGTTGGCACTATCGGGCCAGTAATATTAATGGATTAAGTAAAGTTCAAACTATAAATACTCAAATAACAAATCAGTCCCTAAGCGTTATTACAATGTTTAGAGACTGATTTGCATACAGGTAAATGTGCCCCAATTCATTAGTTTCTGGTAAGCAACGCACAGCACATGTGTCGTATGTGTAAACAGCTTAGCTTGTCCAGAAGAACTGCATCGTATCGTGTCCACAACCTTTGATAATGAAGTCATGGGATGGAGCAACTTGCTTTGGAAACGAAAGTGGATTTATTTAAATGGAAGCAATATGAATCGGCAATGATTTTACTAACGGTGAGATGGTATTTGAAATATAGCTTAAGCTATCGAGATATAGTTGAAATGATGAGCGAGCGAGGATCAAAGATTTCCCATACGACGATCATGAGATGGGTACATGAATTTGGACCCGAAATCGACAAACGAATCCTTCCCTTTTTGAAACCTACAAACGACTCGTGGAGGACGGACGAAACCTACATCAAAGTTAAAGGTCAGTGGAAGTATTTATACAGAGTCGTTGATTCTATGGGAAAAACCATTGATTTCATGTTATCTGAAAATCGGGATATGCAGGCAGCTAAGCGATTCTTTACAAAGGCTTTGTCCTCTCCACATACTCAAATCCCACGTGTAATCACCTCGGATAAAAATCCAGCATATCCACCAGCCATACAAGAATTAATAAATGAGAAGTCCTTAACAAAAGAAACCTTGATTAGACAGACAAAGTATCTAAACAACATTGTGGAGCAAGATCACCGGTCCATAAAGAAAATCACAAAACCAAATCTCGGTTTCAAATCGTTTCTTACAGCGTACCAGACGTTAAAGGGAATTGAGGCTTTACATATGATAAGGAAAGGGCAGGCCGATAGTAATTAGACTGTCCTCACTGCTGTTGATTGGCTAAATAAAATATTTGGTTTAGTGGCATAGACAAAGTTAGTTTATCGGGCGACTGCGAACTTTTTTAAATCCTTGCACCAGAACCCATAAAATGGCCTTTAAAAATTATGCAAAAAAACTCAAGTGATCAATGTTGATCCCTTGAGCAAATTTTAAATTATAGTGCGTGTTTCAGAATGATCTTGCTTATCGTAGACAAGGACTCGTACGGTCGTCATAACCACCTTTGCGGTACGCTCCCAAACACCACTCGCTAATATGCACATTTTACTTGAATGACCAACTCGTCTGGTCGGTACGTCGCGATGATCATGCCTTCGCCGTCGGCAGCGAACATTACTGTCCGGCTTTTGTTTTAGCTTGTGCTTCATGATTGTCTCTTTTCGTATCTGGGTATCGTTCTTTTGTCGGAACGTTATCCAGTATACTAGAGGTGCTTTTTGTTCAAAGCGCAAATTACTTCATTACAGGAATGACTCCTTGGTCGCTACACTATAGTTGTTACCGCTTACTTACTGTCTAGGCCCCCACGTCATCGTTCGATAAGTTGTATAGTAATGAATTGCATAACCAGCGTATCCTGTCGAACCGGAGTAATAAGACTGAACTTTCGCCAGCTCCTGGTTCATATAATTTTCCCCTTCCTGGTAGAAGGTGACAAACGAAGGGTCCCCCGGAACATCGTATGTTTCAACGCCAATGATGACTTTTTTTCCAACGGATGCCGCATAATTGATTTCGTTCTGAGCGTTAGCGATAATGCCGTCCGAGCCTTCGGCGTAATCGCGATAATCCATGATTGCGACATAGTCCATTTCATCGAGAATATGTTTGTACATCTCTTTGTTTACGCCGTTGTAAGTGACAGAAACTGTCTCATACCAGAACGGTATGTCGCCTGAGTATGTCATATTAGTTCCAGCGTCAATTAACTTTTGTTTGGACTTTCGGGCAAGCTCCAAATAATCTGCACCTAACATCTGTTTATTCGTGCCCCAATCGGAAAGCGTATAAGGCTCGTTATCGTGATGGATGCCATCAAATCTTTCATTTAACGCAGATGCCGCATTGTAATTCAATACATCCTGGATCCGGGAAAGCGGAATGCTGTGATTAGCGGCACGCACCCACTCCGATGCCCCATCCAATGACTCTACCCGGATACCGTTCAGATGAGCGCTGGCGATAAGAGCACGGTAATACTGCGGATGCGCCACAAGATAGTTGTCTCCCTCATAATATCCGGTATTGAGATAAAAGAGGTTGGTGCCTTTTGAAAGTGCGAAATTAATTATATCACTGCGACTGGAAGCGGTTGCAATATCATTCAAATTCCATACCCACATTGCTTTACGGGCTGTTCCAATGTCACCCGGATCTCCGCTTGAACCATCCTGTTTCGTAAGACTGATATTGTCTACGTATGCATATCCTCCAACGTTAGGATTTTTATAGATGTAAACCTGAATCTGCGAGGTGCCTGCAACCGTCTTGAAACCGAGCGACTTCTGGTTGTACGAGGTTGAATCGTAGTTGAGTTCAAACTTCCCGCTGGCCAGTTTCGTTCCGCTGCTGTTCATGCAATCGACACCGATAATAGCATGTTCTCCGCCTACGCTCACTCGTCCACTTCCGCTTAGCGTGTACACGGTTCCGGCTGTTATCCCCGTCACAATTTGGCCAGCTCCGCTTTCCCCTGTTCCCATTCGCGCCGCCTTGCCGCCGCCCGCTACAGGAGTCGTGACGATGCTGACGCCTCCCCAATCTTGCCAACCAATCAAATTCTGCTCAAAACTCTGGTTGACAACAAGGTTAGACGGTTCTGCATACGCATGATGAAAAGCCGCTTCCGACAATAATCCGGCATAAATTAATGAAAAGCATAGTAACAATCTCACGAATTTTGTGAACATAGGAACACCTCGCCTTAGATTTTATCAATGCCAAAAAAGCAACTACTTTCATTTCTTTTTATTTCGTACAGTGACCTTGTTAACAATCATACCTTATAATTCTTAAATTTCACTCCCTTCCCCCCATTTATTCGGTCACTGTATTTATTATATACATAAACATTAAAATAATGCTAGTATTTTCGGATAGGACGGCATAAGACTCCCTCTGTATTAAATACTCGTAACTGCTCACGTCCCCCGTGTAGGCAGCATATAAGGGTGAAAAGGTACCTTTGATCAATGGCTTATATCATATCAAAATTGGCATTTTTCCTGACTCTAAGCTGGTCTGGGACATATCCACTGGACCAACCGGTTATTCAACCTCTTGTTCTTTAAGTGGATGCAATGATTATAGAGAAGCTAAAAGATAGGTTTTCACTTTATTCTCTTTATTTTTGCTTCCCTTTCATAGCCATTCCAACCTTGACAGCCTAGGAATGAAACTGCTGCAGTCACCCAATACACGAGACCAAATAATCTGTACCTTTCGGGAATATGGGATCTCATAAGTTACATGACCGTAATACACAGATATCTTTAACTTCTTTGTTAATAACTCCCCTTACTCTTCAAAATTTAAGGGCTGCTTTGGAGATGAATTAGTTTCATCTACTCCATGGATGAAGAATTTAAATAGCCAGAAATCACTTCGGTAACATTGGGAATATGGGACTCCTCTATTGCCAAAGGTGTAGACATTGCTCCAGTGGCTCACGTTGCTAGGGCAGTTGACTTCCGCTGAGTCGCACTCGGTGATCTTCTAGAATTTATTAATGAGGGGCTGACGAATCTATTATTGGAGAGCGTTGAGGTAGAAATCGGTGGAGAAAATCAGGCTCGCGAAAACGGTATAGCTCATTTCACGATAACAAGCTCTGGGAAAGAAATTCATGAATCATCCAAGTATATGGTGCTGTGGAGATTTGAAGACAAGGTAAACATGCCTGAGGAAGGTCAAGAATTCAGCATTATTTTGGTGGAAAACGCTACTACTGGTTACACATGGGATTACAAAGTAAATAGAGATGCTTTACAGTTGATTGATACCAAGATTTTGAAACCAGGAAAAGGTATGTTGAGAGCACCATCACAAGAAAAGTGGACTTTCAAAGCCAAACAGAAGGGAATTTATAAACTCCAATTTTCTTATGTTCGACTTTGGGAGAATGATAATCCTGCTATAAAAACAATTGAGTATTCAGTAGAAGTAAAATAATCTTATATCCCTATCTCTAAAGAGTTAGTTTTTTTCTATTAGTGGCGATAGCCCTATCGTACTTTAAGGTCAACCAGTATTACCAGTTGACCTTTTTTCTGATCGTTTTATGATGGCGATGGCGTCATAATGTGATAGCCCTAATGCCCCCTCACCACAGTTAAAACAGTTCTACCTCTTCCCCCTTATACAATGTCTAAGTTGTTTGAGGCACTTTTTTATCCCATGTGAATGGGTCTGAGCGGAAAATTGCCCAAGTATGTGCGGGAATCGTTATGGTAGAATATCCGTTTGTATTACTAGATTCGCTCTTAAATGCAACAGCATATACGGAAAAGTAACATTCCCGGTTTTTCTATAGCTGCAAACCGAAAGTACTTTAATTTAAAAGAAGGCAAGTCGCTCGTATTGAAGGAAAGTCTCTTAATTTTTTTCCAATACTTGAAAACTTCCCGATAATTCATCGCTTCTGCTACTTTAATGGCGAAAAGGAAGTAACTTCAAGGATAGCTTTGAGTGTGATCCCGTTTTGGCGGGCTATTAGTCACACCATGCAATTGAAAAACTCGCGCTTAAGATGTTATCTTCTTACTTATTCTGTACACTACGCCGCACTTTCTTAGCCATTTTGCCTCATTGTGACTTTCTTTCGCATCACCACTACGATTGTCTACTTGTGCACGTGATTTGCTGCGCTCCTCCTATTAATAAGGACATCTGTATAAAAAGAGTGCGTTGGAGAATCATGGATATACAGAACATACGAATTCCTCATGTGTGCATATTCGATATCATATTGGTAATACTGGGAAATATGTGATACAAAAAGTGAGGATCTTGTGTATGCAAAAAAACGATTTAAGTCAGAAGAATTCTACTATTCATGATGGCTACAATTCCAAAGCTTTTGTTAACCAAATAATTGGCATATTAGACAATCCACCTGATCTTCTGAACCGTACGTTTACATTATCACCAGATCTTTATATTTCTTGCGTTTTTATTGAAACATTAGTTGATAAAAATAAAATTGAGCATGAATTACTTCAATTCTTATCCAAAGAACCCATCTACAACGAGTTGAATCCATCCGATAACATCATAAACACATTACAAAGCCGAATTCCTTTTAGTACTATTTCGGTAACTACAGAATTGCATTGCTGTGTCCAAAGTTTACTGAATGGAAAATGTTTGTTGGTAATCTCTAACACAAGCCAGGTGCTGTTGCTTGATGTGTCTAAGACAAGTCATAGAAATGTAAAGGAGCCATTGACAGAATCGACCGTTCGCGGACCACAGGAAGGGTTTACAGAAGACATTACTATCAATCTGTCTCTCCTACGTAAACGAATTAAAAACGTCCATTTTCGAATTGAGCAAATCATACTCGGCTCAGAGACAGAAACGAAAGTCAACTTACTCTACCTAGGGAATCTTGCCTCAGTGGCAGTAGTCGATGAATTCCGGAAGCGCATCCATTCGATCCAGATCGACAGCGTTTTGGACAGCGCTTATGTAGAAGAGTGGATACAAGATAAAACAATATCCCCTTTTTCGACCTTGCTGAACACAGAACGTCCTGATATTGTAGCGTCTCATCTGTTGGAAGGACGAGTTGGTGTGCTCGTAGATGGAAGTCCAATTGCATTGGTCGGTCCGGTCACTTTTTTTCAGTTGTTTATTTCACCGGAAGATTATTATCAAAGAGCTATCATCGCCACTCTCCTTCGATGGCTACGAATACTATCTTTCATGTTAGCCACATTTGTGCCTTCTCTTTACATAGCCATCGTTTCCAATCATCAGGAGTTTCTTCCACATTCTCTATTGATTAGCCTCGCAGCACAGCGGGAAGGGGTTCCTTTTCCTGCTTTTATTGAAGCGGTCATAATGATGGCCACGTTTGAAGTGTTACGTGAAGCAGGTCTTCGTATGCCTAGGATCGCTGGACAGGCAATTTCCATCGTTGGCGCGTTGGTATTGGGAGAAGCAGCTGTGTCAGCAGGGCTCGTTTCTGCGGCGATGGTTATTGTGGTAGCGGTCACGGCCATTTCTAATTTTGCGGCGCCGTCTTATAGCTTCGGTATTACGCAGCGGCTGCTTCAATTTTTCTACATGATTTTGGCCAGTGTTATGGGTTTGTTTGGTGTGTTATGCGGGTCACTGTTTATCGTGGTGCATCTAGCTTCGATTAAATCGTTCGGTGTCCCTTATCTTTCTCCAGTTGCTCCGACCTTCTTAACTGACTGGAAAGATTTCCTTGTTAGAGTTCCTCGACCATGGATGAAAACTTACCCTCAAATGAATGATACAAAGAAAAAACGAAGGTGAAGCGCATGAATTTCATCATAAAGAATTTCATTATAATCGGATTTTGTTCATGCTGCTTAACTGCTTGCTGGGATAATGTCGAGATTAATCAATTGGCTATCGGAGAACTGGTTGGAGCAGATTTTGACCCGAAAACCCGGCAACAGATTGTCTATTATCAAGTTGTCAATCCAGTGGCGATTGCTGCCCAAAAAGGTTCCGGCATCAAATCCCCTGTTTATACTTATAGAGTCCAGGCATCCAGCATCGCGGAGTTAGGGATGAAAACGGGAAACACTTTACCGCGAAACCTATTTCCCGATCAGTATCAGTCGGAAATTGTTACCGAACAATACGCTAGACAAGGCTTGCAGCCATTTCTCAACTTCTTTGAGAGGCAAATTAACAGGCGCTCCAATCTCTACTTATTCATTACGGATTCGCCTCTTTCGGACGTGATGATGACATATCCCCCACTAGAGAGACTCCCAGGACGTTATCTGCGGTCTCTGATTGAGATCCAGTCTAAATCAACTGGGAGAGTAAGCAAGCTCTCACGTGTCAAAGATCTGGTGGAAAATATGGAATCTTCCAGACTAACCGTATTGCCTATGTTAAGCCTTAACGGATTGAAGCCGTTATCAACGACAGACCGATATGAACAAATCAATGCAAACCAAGGGAACCTAATATTGAGCGGCGGTGCTGTTTTTAAGCATGACCGAATGATTGGGAAATTGGAACTAAAGCAGATGGCTTATTTCATTTTATTAAAAGGAGAAAGCGAGGTGTGTTTTGAGTCTTTGGAAATAAATGGGCGAAAGGTTGACATTAAGGCAACCAAAATGAAAGTTCGCAAACACCTGGAAATCGTTTCCGGGGCACCTGTTTGGAAAGTCGATATCAGTACCCGTCTCGTCATCATGCACAATGAACAAAGGAAAAATTTAAACTTGGAAAATTTAGCCGAGATTGTAGAAGCTTTTAACCAACAGTTTCAAAAGAAAATAACTGATTTTTATCAAGATGCCATAGGAAAAGAATGGGATTTTTTCGGCCTGGAGGAAAAGATCAAGTACAAACGCGGCAAAGAGTGGACGGCGATACAAAAACAGAAAGACGCTTGGAATCAAACGAAACTTCAACTGTTAATAAAGAGCAAGATTACGGATATTGGCGAAATCATCAATCCGTATAAAGGGGATTAAATTATGGAGCGAGGTCAAATAAGTGCTTGGCAGTTTTTTGTCTTGATATTCGGTTATTTGCTCGGGACGTCATTTTTTTTCCGTCCCGGGGGACTAATCGCCATGGCAAAACAAGACGCCTGGATCGTTCCACTGTGGGCAGGAGCTGCTGCTCTTATCATTTCTCTTATCTGGATAAAATTAGCTAACCAATATCCAGGATTCACGATCGTCCAGATATGTACCATTGCAGCCGGAAAAAAAATTGGCGGGCTAATTGCCCTACTGTATATATGGTACTTTGTACATCTTTCTGCCTTAATTATTCGAAATCTTGGCGATTTCATGAAGCAAACCCTTATGCCACGTACACCTATAACCGTATTCCATGTCATGTTTCTCCTCGTTATTTGTTATGCTGTTATAAAGGGGATTGAAACGATTGCAAGAGCAACAGAATTATTGTTTCTTGTCGTTACTCTGACATTTCTCTTTATTTTCTTTATTGCGCTTTCCGAATGGAACTGGGATCGGTTTCAGGGAATGTTTCGAATGAACGTATGGAAGACGATGAAAGAGAACCGGACCCTAATCGGTTTCCCTTTTATGGAATCTATCGTTTGTATGATGCTGTTTCCATATGTCCGAAGCAGAGGGAAAGTAAGTTTTATACTGGGAGTAGTCGTTGCTACATTGTCACTTAGTTTAATTGTTTTTTTTACGATAGGAGTGCTCGGTGTCACTCGTGCTTCTCATGATCTGTACCCTATGTTTGTGATTGTGCAAGAGATTCACATTGGTACGTTTTTCGAACATCTTGAATCGACCATTGCGCTTATTTTACTGGTTTCTATTTTTATTAAGTTGTCTCTTACTTATCACGCCGCTGTCCTAGGTTTATGCCAATTATTCCGGTTAAATGATAGATCATGGACAGCGATTTCACTTATTTTGTTAATTTCCGGACTCGCTTTAGGGTTCAATAATGTTCTCGAAAATATAGCATTTATCAGAGGGTATTATTTTGAATACATGTTACTTTACGGTGTCATTTTCCCTACACTGCTTCTTTTCTTAACTTGGATGAAACAAATCAAGGGAAAACAAAAGGTAGGTCCACCATCGTGATCTGGTTCATATTTTTCATTATCGTAGCATTGGGTATCAATATCGCCGTGATGGTTCAAAAGCAAAAAAGCGCAAGAGAAATTGGGTTATTTGTAACGATCATTTTGCTTGGTTTTGCAGACTGGATAAGCATTTTCTTAGAGCGACAATTTAATCCAAATCAGTGGATCGCTAAACTAATTGATTTGATCGGTTTATAGAGTAGTGATAGCGATTGCCCACACGACAGCTCCAACTGATGTTACCATTTGGCAGGACGCAGCTCACCAAAAACAACCTCACATCCAATCCAAGCAGCTTTTCCCCAATCCCCAACTTTTCCCGGCTCTAGCTGCAGAAAGGACAGACGAATAATTTCATTCGACCTGCCCTTTCTTATCATATGCATGATTTTAACTCCATGAATTTACAACCAAAAAAAGTTCGCCCACCTTATAGGGTTAGTGATTATTTCTTGTTCTGCTCTTTATATTTCTCATATGCCATACTCTGAATTTTTTCTACTTTGTCAAAGTTCATTGATTTTACTTTTGCTACATAGTCATCGAATTTACTAAGCGGTTCTTTACCGATAATAAACTTACTCATCATCTCATCGACATATGTGTTGATTTGCGTTGTAATCTTATTATATTCTTCAAAGTCTGCATCTGAATACTTCAAAGTCGGCGAAGGATTGCGGAACTGCTTATTTTCTACGTAGCTGAACAGCTGTCGGCAGCTATCTGCACTTCCGCAGTTTGCTTTCTCGTACCGCTCATCCTGACGGAACCCGATCAATGCCTGTGCGCCTATGCGATATAGCGCTTTCATCGGGCCGTCCGCGTTTTTCGTAATTTTATCTGTATAGCCTGGTGCACCGTCAGCGCCTTTCGTGAATGTATCCCCTTCGACGCCGAAGTTTATAACAGTTGACCTTCATTGCTGTATACATAATCGAACAGCTTCATTGTTGCTTCCACATTTTTGTTGTTCTTGCTAATTCCCCATGCCCACGGAACGGTGATGAGCTGCTGAAGGTTGGTTAACGCTTTGTCACCCTTGTTCAGCACAGGAGGATTCGTCACTTCAAAGTGGAATCCCTTAATCTTCTTTGCTTCTGGCAAATCGTTAAATCCGGCTACGAAACCAATCCAATGGCTTGTCGCCCCCACTTTATCATTAAATATGGCCGCCTTATAGTCTGGCTCCTGTCTCGATAATAATTCTTTATCGATTAGTCCTTCACTATACCATTTGTTCATTGTGGTCAGATACTCTTTCGTACGCAAGTCTATCGGGGTGTAGCTCATCTTCCCGTTTTGCGCGCGCCAACGGTTGTCGGCATTCAAGTCAATGCCCTATGCATCGGCGAAATTCAAGTAATATGTATCAGGTGTCCCAACTGACGAAAAAGGAACTTCATCATTCGAATCTCCATTACCATTTGCATCTTTCTCTTTGAAAGCTTTCAACATGGTGTACCAATCGTCGATCGTTTCAGGCATCGGTAATCCGAGTCTGTCAAGCCAGTCTTTACGAACGAGCATCCCTTCCGACGTCCGCATGGCGGATAACATCGGAACGGAATAATGATTGCCGTCGAATGCAATCGTTTGCGACTTGGCTTCAGGATTATCAATGAGATTCTTCTTAATATTAGGCGCCCATTTCGCGATAGGTTCGTTTAACGGAATGAACGCTCCCGACTGACCGTATTTATTAAAGCCATCAATTTTACCGGATACGATATCTGGATATTCACCAGAAGCGATCATGACCGGCAGTTTTGCTTTCATTGTCTTTAAACAAAGTCAAGATAAAAGACATGTTTCCCTCCGCTAATCATTACTCCTCATTAGAGCGCCATATCCCTTAATAACTCGGTAACATTTCGCCGTTTTCCACGAGTCGTTGTACTTCCAAAATATTCTCGATTGAAAGCATTTGAAGTACCTTCTTGATCGCAAAATTTCGGGAATGTACAAGGCAGACCGCTTCCCCAATTTTTTTCGCTTTCTCAATAGCTAGAGGTGTGCGAAGATTGACTTGTTTTAGCGGGATATGTTGAGCCATTTCATCCCTATTCCATACAAGGGCATCAATTTGTTTCTGAAGAAGCATCTCGGGGAGATGCGAATAATTGTTTTCAACGTATTGTACGTCAACATCTTTAAATTCAGCCAGGGTTAACTCCCTTTGGCTGATGGACAGGGAATCAATTCCAATCTTCATTCCATTTTGAACATAATCCAGAGACGAATCAGCTAAAAATATCGTATGAAGGGATACGAAAGATTTTAATCCGAAGGAGAAAACAGTCTCCAATTCGTTATCCTTTCCTAAATACATATCGGCTACCAGACGAGAACTGATGGCAAAATCAATTTTTCGCTCAAGCAAAGCTTCAATACGTTGTTCTGATCCCCTCGTAAACATAAAATTCAACGAAAAATCAATCTTATCAAAACAATGGGACAATCCTGTTGCAAGTCCTTCAAATCGTTTGGAGTATGGTAAAGTCATCGCCCCGAAAAATTTGTCAATACCGGACATTCTGAATAAAATACGCTGATTTTTTTCAACTACATACGTCCCAAGATTACCGCGCGAAACCAGCTTAATAGCACCGTTATTTTCCAGAATGCGAAAAGCTTCTTGCACCGTCCCTCTTCCCATGCTGAACTCATCAGCCAAATCTTTTATCCTCGGTATTTGCTCGCCAATTTCTATTTCAATCAGCCTTTTGGCAATTTCCTGAGCAGCGTAGCCAAATTTGGTTAACATATTGTCATTCCGTGTCAAAATTCCATCTCCTACCGTACCTGCTTAGTTTTGTGTTTGGAAAAAGTTTCAATATTCAATGAAACCACGCAGGTTACAGTGCTCTGCTAGAAATTTCCCACTAAAATTATACCATAACCACTAAAATATTGTATCGCTATTTCGGTTTGCTATCGTTGCCCCTTTTCATAAACTTTACCTAAAGCAGCCGGAGCTTCGTTCCTTCCAACCAGACCGGCTATAGCCAAAATGGTTATGATATAGGGAAGCATCGTCAACAGATCAGCAGGTACGTATTTTGTTAATCCAAGAACCTGACTGATCGCTGCAAGAGCCTGAGCAATTCCATAGAAGAAGGCGGCGGCAAAAGCGCCAATCGGATTCCATCTGCCGAATATCATCGCCGCCATAGCGATAAAACCTTGTCCGGACACGGTTGTTTGTGTAAAGTTATCTGTAATGGAAAGTGAAATTGTCGCGCCGCCAACAGCGGCTAGCGCTCCGCTAATCAAAACGGCGAAATATCTTATTTTGGTTACGTTGACTCCTAATGTGTCTGCCGCTTTCGGATTTTCTCCAACCGAACGCAAGCGCAGACCAAACGGGGTTTTGAAGAAAACCAA
The DNA here is from genome assembly GCF_014640555.1 of Paenibacillus marchantiophytorum. Lineage (GTDB taxonomy): Bacteria > Bacillota > Bacilli > Paenibacillales > NBRC-103111 > Paenibacillus_E > Paenibacillus_E marchantiophytorum. Next base: position 18,912 of record NZ_BMHE01000014.1, read on the forward strand.
CGCCGATAGAACCGTTAACAGCAGAGCGATATAGGATGTCGGATATGCCGTGAAGACGGCCTTTCCCAGGTAAGGAATGTCGGATAAATAAGGAATCTGTATTTTACCGAGCGGTTGATGGATCGTCGTGGTTTGCGAAGAGCCATTAAACAATTTCTTCAGCATGAACACGGAGAAACCGAGAGCCAGCAAATTCAGCGCAACGCCGCTAATGACTTGATCTGCTTTGAATGTAATGGATGCAACGGCATGTTGAACAGAAAAAAGCATTCCCACCAATAAGGCTGCTGCTAATCCGATCCATGGCGACATCGAACCGAGACCTAATGATTCGTCACAAAAAATCGTTGCCACTGCCGCTGAGAAACCTCCAACAATCATAAGACCTTCAAGGCCGATATTGATCACACCGGACTTTTCCGAGAAAACGCCACCGAGTGCAGCAAATATGAGAGGAGTAGAATAAACAACTGCATTATGGACGAGTGTTGTTAAGATGGTCATGATGTCCATATTATTTTGCCTCCTCTTTACGTCTGCGTGTAAGGTTGATCATCCATTTTATCGCCTCGTTGGCAGCTACAAATAGAATAATGACAGCAATGACGATGGAAATGATTTCTGTAGGAATTCCCGCTTGCAACTGCATGTTTTGGGATCCGTATTGCAATGCGCCGAACAGAACGGCAGCAAAAATAATCCCGAGCGGCAAATTGGCCCCAAGTAAAGCTACGGCTATTCCGGTAAACCCATAACCGGGAAGGGCGGCGCCCATTGACATATATCCGTAAACCCCAAGAACCTCCCCCGCACCCGCAGCTCCTGCGATGAATCCGCTGATCATCATGGACAATATGATATTTTTCGAAACGCTCATTCCCGCGTATTGTGCCGCAAATGGATTCGATCCTACTGCTCGCAATTCATACCCACACACCGTTTTCCATAAAACGAAATAAAATATAAACGCAAACAACAGAGCAATAATAATTCCAAGATGGATTCTGGAAGAATCGAATAACGACGACAACGGTTCAAAGTTAAGCGAAGCGGATGGATGGATTAGCTCCGTTCTTTCCGAAAGCGCTTTAAATTTCGTACGAATGAAATAGTTGGCAGCGATTAGCGCAACATAATTTAACATCATTGTCGTGATCACTTCATGCACTTGAAACTTCGCTTTTAAGAACCCTGGAATTGCAGCCCATAATGCTCCGGCCATACAACCGGCCAAAAAAGCCAATGGCACATGAATATACCAAGGTAAATCAAAAACAATACCGACGACGACCGCAGCAAAAGAACCGCAAATAAACTGCCCTTCCACCCCAATATTAAACAACCCTGTCCGAAAAGCGAATGCGACTGCAAGACCTGTGAAGATGAGAGGGGTAATTTGCCGCAACGTTTCACCAAAATCGTACATAGAGCCGAAAATACCGACGAACAGCGCTTCATAGCCCTCTAATGGGTTATATCCTCCCAATAGCATAAAGATTGCTCCGAAGATTAGGCCAAATGTGATGGAAATAGCCGGAATGAGTATCGAATATTTTTTTTTATCCGGTGGCATGAGAATCACCTGCTTTATCTATTTTACCGCCAGCCATGAGATAGCCTAATTCTTTTTCCGAAGTATGTTTAGCATCGACGACCGCTACGATTTTGCCCTCATAGATGACCGCAATGCGGTCAGAAAGCTGCATGACTTCGTCTAATTCAAATGAGACCAACAATACCGCCGTGCCCTTATCTCTTTGTTCAACTAACCGTTTATGAATAAACTCAATCGCGCCAACATCCACCCCGCGGGTCGGTTGGGCTGCAATGAGCAAATCCGGGTGCTTGTCTATTTCTCTGGCAATAATCGCCTTTTGTTGATTTCCACCCGAAAGAGAGCGCGCATGCACATGTGCGCTCGGCGTTCTAACGTCATATTCTTCAAATAGTCGATTCGCATATCGAAAAACTTCCTTCTCTTTCACCATTCCATGATTCGAAAACGGAGCTTTGTAATACGTTTCCAAAACCATATTTTCCCCGATGGAGAAATCGAGAACAAGTCCCCTTCGATGGCGATCTTCTGGTATGTGGGACATTCCGGTTTCGATAATCGCTCTGGCACTTTTATTCGTAATGTCTTTACCTTTCAGTATAATCTGCCCAGAAGTTATTTTGCGAAGTCCGGTAATCGCTTCTATCAGTTCGGACTGTCCGTTTCCATCAACCCCGGCAATGCCTACAATTTCCCCTGATTTCACCTCAAGATTAATCTCATTTAATACCTTCATCCTCTTTTCGTTAACAGCGGTCGCCTGGGTTACTTCTAGGACCGCCTGCCCGGGCTGGGCTTCCTTTTTTTGGACCTCGAACGAAACTTCCTTGCCAACCATCTTCGCAGCGAGCTCCGCCGGGCTCGTTTCGGATGTGTGGACGCTTCCAACCACTTTGCCACGGCGAATGATCGTCACATGATCGCAAACTGCCATAATTTCTTTCAATTTATGAGTGATTAAAATGATCGTTTTTCCTTCACGAACCAAATTTTTCATGATTTTTAATAACTCTTCTATTTCTTGCGGAGTCAAGACGGCAGTCGGTTCGTCAAAAATAAGGATGTCCGCCCCCCGATACAACGTTTTCAATATTTCCACGCGTTGCTCCATGCCTACAGTGATATCACTAATTTTCGCGTTGGGATCCACGGCAAGTCCGTACTTTTGCGAAATCTGATTTACTTTCTGCTTGGCCTCCTTCTTGTTTATGGCTGGAAACGTATACGGCTCGCTTCCCAATATAATATTTTCCGTTACCGTGAACGGTTTGATCAGCATAAAGTGCTGATGGACCATGCCGATCCCTAACCGGCTGGCATCGTTCGGAGTTTTCATCTTAACCCGATTGCCGCGAATCAGAATCTGCCCTTCATCCGGTTCATACAAGCCGAAAAGGATGTTCATGAGCGTCGATTTTCCAGCGCCGTTCTCTCCCAACAAAGCGTGAATCTCGCCTTTTTTAACTGAGAATGATATGTCATCATTGGCAACAATGCCCGGAAATTTTTTTGTTATCCCGCGCATCTCCACTACCGTTTCCGCCATGCTCATTCCCCCTCTCCTCTTTATTTAAAATACTCGTTACTTAAATTCTTTTTCCGTTCCAGGAACTTTGATTTTTCCGTCAATAATCTGCTGTCTGTAATTTGCTGCTTTATCAAGTATCTCTTTAGGCACATGCTTATCCGAGCTCGCTGCAAGACCTACACCATCCTCCTTGACTCCGAGCTGACTTTCTTTTCCGCCAGGAAAAGCTCCTTCTGTCAACTGTTTCGTAATGTTGAATACCCCGACGTCAACGCGTCTGATCATGGAGCTGAGCGTTTGGTCGGGAGCCAGGTTGGATTGATCTTTGTCCGTTCCGATGACCCAAACGTTTTTACGCTCTTTGGCTTCAGCAAATACCCCTTCACCCGTTGCGCCTGCACCTTGATAAATAATATCCACACCGCTGTCGTACATGGTTGCTGCAAATGTTTTCCCTTGGTCAGGCCTGTTAAATGCCCCTACATAGTTCACGACAACTTCGGCTTGAGGGTTCACCGTTTTCACACCCGCTCTGAAACCGTATTCAAATTTTTCAATAACCGGAAACTTCATGCCTCCGATAAAGCCAACCTTATTACTTTTCGTACTCAAGCCGGCAATTACCCCCATCAAGAAAGACCCTTCCTCATCTTTAAAAGTAAGCGCCGCTACGTTTGCAGGGATATTCCCCCCCAAATCCGAATCCACTATCGCAAACTTGGAATCCGGCATACTCTTTGCTGCATTGGTCAAAGAATCACCCATGGTAGAACCCATTCCCCATATTAAATCGTATTTATCTCGGGCAAAACGGACCAGGTCTGGTTGTGCATCGGCTTCCGACTTCGATTCTGTGTATTTCGCTTCAATCCCGAGGATAGTTTGCGCTTTTTGCAATGCTTCCCATCCTGCCTGATTAAAGGAGTTGTCATGTACTCCTCCGATACCGGTAACCAAACCGACCTTGAATGATTTCTTTCCTTGTCCGGAAGCAGCTTTATCGCTTTGTGAAGGAGTTGCATTATTGTTCTTGGTTCCGCAGCCGCTTACTACAGCAGCAACTAACGTAAAAGTGAGCAGCAATCTTAGTATTCCCATTTTTGACATAAGTGTTCCCCCCTGATTTTGTTTTTGTGCTAATTTGAGTATTACTTATTTGAGAGATTATTATGAGCGCGTAAAGCTTTGAATCTGGCCGGCAGGCAACTCTCGGAAATCAGGAAGTCCGGTTAAGCCTTTCTCGGCGCCTCCCGGGTTGTAGAATGCCAATAGCCGCATAGCATCCCAACCCGTATTGTAAGTTGAATGGAAAACAGCTGTGGGGATGTAGATAACATCGCCAGCTTTTACAGGGAACGGGTCTCCGTCACCGATCGTTTGTACTCCCTCTCCTGAAAGAACATACAGGATCTCCTCGGAATCCGGATGATTATGGCGATCGTGGCCTTTGCTAGGCAACAGGACTACTTCCCCGAATGTTACATTCGCACCGTCAATGCGATCCGGACTGACGAACCACTTAATGAGACCCCAGTCGAAAGAATGCGTCGGAATTGTGTTTTTATCAATGTTTTTCATATGAGCTCCCTCCGTTAATGGATTTGAATTTATGCATGTTGGCGGTCATTGCCACTTCCGTCGGCAGGCGTTCCATGCTGGATGCTCCGAAGAAGCCGGCGATTCCGTGCGTTCTTTCGAGTACATAAGCCGCATCTTCAGGCGACGCTATGGGACCGCCGTGGCAAAGTACAATGATATCGGAGCTCACGGATTTCGCAGCGTCATACATCGCCTGCACACGCTTTACCGCTTCGTCGAGTGTAAGTGCCGTCTTCGCTCCGATCGTTCCGGAAGTGGTCAGGCCGACATGCGGAACCAGGACGTCCGCACCGGCTGCAGCCATCTTGCGAGCCTGCTCTTCGTCGAATACATAAGGGGCTGTCAGAAGATCAAGTTCATGCGCTTGGCGGATCATTTCGACCTCCAAATCGTACCCCATACCGGTTTCCTCCAAATTCGCCCGGAAAACCCCGTCCATGAGGCCAACGGTTGGAAAGTTCTGTACCCCTGAGAAGCCCATCTCTTTGAGCTGCTTCAAGAATACAGGCATTACGCGAAACGGATCCGTTCCACACACTCCTGCCAGAACCGGTGTATGTTTGACAACAGGGAGCACTTCTCCGGCCATCTCCACAACGATTGCGTTGGCGTCGCCGTATGGCAACAGTCCCGCAAGCGAACCACGGCCAGCCATCCTGTATCGGCCGGAATTATAAATAATAATGAGATCCGTGCCGCCTTCCTCCGCACATTTCGCTGATAGCCCAATACCAGCGCCGGCGCCGATAATGGGGCGTCCTGCTGCAATTTCACTTCGAAGTCGGGAAAGGGCTTCTTTTCTGGAAATCATGCATCTCTCCTCCTATCCTGGTAAAGCTCATGTAAACGTTCTGCCATTGCCTGGGCAAAAAGCGGGTCGTTGATATCCGTATCGATTTCTCTAACTTCCACAACCTTGGGATCAACATGTTCTCGAAGCCCGCCGATGAGTGCCTGATCCGCTTCTGCGTCATGAAACAATCCGCCCTCCGTTGCTATCAACGATACTCCCTTCAGCGGGATAAAAAGGCTTACCGGACCTTTCGCAGCATTGAGCTTTCTTGCGATCCTGCGACCTAACTCGGCGCACTCCTCCGGTGTTGTCCGCATCAAGGTGATCGTTGCATTGTGTTGATAAAGGAGTCTATCCTTGAACTGAGGCGGCACCGTCTCCACGGGTCCAAAGTTGACCATATCAAGCGCCCCTAGAGAAACGACCTGTGGAACGCCAGAATGGCCTGCCGCTTCGAGACGATTCGGACCTGCTGAAAGCACCCCGCCTACCAAATCGTCTGCCAACTCTGTTGTCGTAACATCGAGTGATGCCGTTATAAACCCATCTCTGATCAAGGATTCCATCGATTGGCCGCCAGTGCCGGTTGCGTGAAAGACGATAACCTCATATCCAAGCTCTTCAAGTCGCTCGCGAGCCGCATTAACTGCGGGCGTTGTCACACCAAACATCGTAGCCCCAATAAGATTCTTTTTACATGTGGATTGCGGAACCGAAGACTTCACCATTCCAGCTATTGCACCTGCAGCATTCGTCAAAATACGGGCCGATAATTGGTTGATCCCGGCGATATCCACGACTGAATGCATCATCGTTATGTCCACCGCTCCAACGTAAGGACGCGTATCCCCTGAAGCCATTGTGGAGAGCATAAGTTTTGGTACACCTATAGGCAGATCACGCATGGCTTGGGTCACCAGCGCCGAACCGCCGGAGCCCCCCAGGCCCAAAATTCCGTCAAGTCGCCCTTCTTCGTATAAACGCTTAGTAATAACGCTTGCCCCGCAAGCCATCGTTGTAACTGCAGCCCCCCGATCACCGGATTCGGCCAAAGTTTTAATGTCTGTTCCTGCGGCTTGAGCCACCTCTTCCCGGGTAATATCCGGAATAATTTGAGGTTCGCCTATAACTCCTGCATCGATCAGAATCGTATCGACTCCTTGTTCCTCCAATCGATCCCTTATATATCCGTATTCCACCCCCTTAGTGTCCAAAGTGCCAAGCAACACCACTCCAGGTTTAGCCTGTAAGCCCTTGTCTTCCATAACGGATCCCTCCAACTATTAAATGTATGCGATTACAAAAAGTTAGCCGGCTTTTTCTCCGCCATCGATCGTGAGATGTGTCCCCGTTATGCTTCTTGCACCTTGGGAAGCCAGAAAGCAAACAGAAGCAGCAATATCTGCAGGAGTCTGCATTCGTCCAAGCGGTATTTTATTGTTCAGATATGCCCAAGCTCCATCGATATCTGTGTTCAGTTCCTCGGTTAATCCCTCGGCAACCTGTTTGATCATCTCCGTCTGGACCGTTCCCGGACAAAGCGCATTCACAGTGATGTCGTATGGAGCGAGGTCTAATGCAGTAGCACGTGTCAATCCTAGAATCGCAGATTTTGATGCACAATAACCGGCGCAATTTTTATGGGCATGCGTACCAGCAATACTCGACATATTGATAAATGCCCCTGGCAATTTGACAGCGATCAAGGCTTGAGCCGCCGCCCTCATAATGTAGAATGGACCGCTCACATTGACTGCGAACGTTTTAAGCAAAAGCTCGGTACTGTGCTCCTCAAAGATAGCTCGACGGTATAAAGCCGCATTGTTTACAATGATTTGGAACGGTTTTCCCCCCAGCCCTTTCTTTATCACCTCAGTAACGGCCGATTCGTCGGCCACATCCAACTTCACCGTACTTGCGCCGGGAATGTCGTCAATGTCCATAATATCCGCAGCCATTACGTTCGCCCCCATAGCAACCAGCGCCTCTACGCAAGCTCTGCCTGTACCACGGGCGGCTCCGGTAACAAATGCATTGGGACCAACAAGAGTGTTCAGAGATGGGTAATGGTTTTCATTTTTTACTATCATGGTCTCGCTCCTTTTCATTGATTCAAGAGATTCAGAGAGTATCTCGAGAACGCTTTCAATTAATTGTAATTAAGTTTGAATAATGTGTTTACGTTTACATAATACAGTTTTCTGTATTTATTGTCAATCATTTTATTTTCCACATTTTCACTTACCTTTTGACGATTATCAAGATGCCATAAGAAAAGAATGAGATTTTTTGGGCTTGAGGAAAAGATCAGGTACAAACGTGGCAAAGAGTGGACAGCGATACAAGAACAGAAAGACGCTTGGAATAAAACGAAACTTCAACTGTTAATAAAGAGCAAGACTACCGATATTGGCGAAATCATCAATCCGTATAAAGGGGATTAAATTATGGAGCGGGGTCAAATAAGCTCTTGGCAGTTTTTTGTCTTGATATTCACTTATTTGCTCGGGGCATCATTTTTTTTCGTCCCGGGGGACTAATCGCCATGGCAAAACAAGACGCCTGAATCGTTCCACTGTGAGCAGGATTTGCTGCTTTTATCATTTCTCTTATCTGGATAAAATTAGCTAACCAATACCCAGGATTCACGATCGTCTAGATATTTACCATTGTAGCCGGAAAAAAAATGGCGGGCTGATTGCGCTTCTACATGAACGTATGGAAGACAATGAAAGAGAACCGGACCTTAATCGGTTTTCCTTTTATGGAATCTATCGTTTTATGATGCTGTTTTCATATGTCCGAAGCAGAGGGATAGTAAGCTTTATACAGGGAGTTGTCGTTGCTACATTGTCACTTAGTTTAATTTTTTTTTACGATAGGAGTGCTAGGAGTCCTCGTGCTTCTCATGATCTGTACCCTATGTTTGTGATTGTGCAAGAGATTCACATTGGTACGTTTTTCGAACATCTTGAATCGACCATTGCTCTTATTTTACTGGTTTCTATTTTTATTAAGCTGTCTATTACTTATCACTCCGCTGTCATGGGACTATGCCAATTGTTTCGGTTAAATGATCGAAAATATAGCATTTAACAGAGGGTATTATTTTGAATAATGTTACTTTACGGTGTCATTTTCCCTACACTGCTTCTTTTCTTAACTTGGATGAAACAAATTCAAGGGAAAACAAAAGGTAGGTCCACCATCGTGATCTGGTTCGTATTTTTCATTATCGTAGCATTGGGTATCAATATCGCCGTGATGGTTCAAAAGCAAAAAGCGCAAGAGAAATTGGGTTATTTGTAACGATCATTTTGCTTGGTTTTGCAGACTGGATAAGCATTTTCTTAGAGCGACAATTTAATCCAAATCAGTGGATCGCTAAACTAATTGATTTGATCGGTTTATAGAGTAGTGATAGCGATTGCCCACACGACAGCTCCAACTGATGTTACCATTTGGCAGGACGCAGCTCACCAAAACATCCTCCACATCCATTCTAGTAGCTTTTCCTCAATTCCCAACCTTTCCTCGTTTTAGTTGCAGAAAGGACAGACGAATGATTTCATTCGACCTGCCCTTTCTTTATCATATGAATTGGACTTCAGAAATTAACAACACAATATAAGGTCAAAGGTTACTTCTTGCTCAGCTCTTTATATTTCTCATACGCCTTATCCTGAATTTTCTCTAGCTTGTCAAAGTTCATCGATTTTACTTTCGCTACAAAGTCATCGAACTTGCTAAGCGGTTCTTTACCGATAATAAACTTGCTCATCATCTCATCGGCATATGTGTTGATTTGCGTTGTAATCTTGTTATATTCTTCAAAGTCTGCATCTGAATACTTCAAAGTCGGCGAAGGATCGCGGAACTGCTTATTTTCTACGTAGCTGAACAGTTGTCTGCAACTATCCGCACTTCCGCAATTTGCCTTCTCATACCGCTCATCCTGACGGAACCCGATCAGTGCTTGTGCGCCGATGCGATTCAGCGCTTTCCCCGAACCATCTGCATTTTTCGTGATTTTATCTGTATATCTTAGTGTACCGTCAGCACCTTTCGTGAATGTATCCCCTTCGACGCCGAAGTTTAATAACATTTGACCTTCATCGCTGTATACATAATCAAATAGTTTCATTGTCGTTTCCACATTTTTGTTGTTCTTACTGACTCCCCAAGCCCACGGAACTGTAATGAGCTGCTGGCGGCTGGTTAACGCTTTGTCACCCTTATTTAGTACAGGAGGCTTCGCCACTTCAAAGTGGAATCCAGGTATCTTTTTCGCTTCCGGCAATTCGTTAAACCCGGCTACGAAACCGACCCAATGAGTTGTCGCCCCTACTTTATCATTAAAAATAGCTGCTTTATAATCTGGCTCCTTTCTCGATAAAAGTTCTTTATCAATAAGTCCTTCGCTATACCACTTGTTCATTGTAGTTAAATATGCTTTCGCACGTTGATCGATCGGTGTATAGATCAACTTCCCGTTCTCCGCAAGCCAGCGGTTGTCGACATTCAGGTCGATCCCCCAAGCATCCGCAAAATCCAAGTAATATGTATCATCAGCAGACCCTACCGACGAATATGGAATTTCATCATTTGAGCTTCCGTTGCCGTTGGCATCTTTCTCTTTAAACGCTTTCAACATGTTGTACCAATCATCGATCGTTTCGGGCATCGGCAATCCAAGCCGGTCAAGCCAATCTTTACGAACGAGCGGTCCTTCCGAAGTACGAACGGCAGATAACATCGGAACCCCATAAAGATTGCCGTCGAATGCTATCGTCTGCGACTTGGCTTCGGGGTTATCGAGAAGATACTTTTTAATATTAGGCGCCGATTTCGTGATAAGTTCGTTTAACGGTATGAATGCTCCCGACTGGCCGTATTTATTGAAGTCGAGAACTTTCGCGGATACAATATCCGGATATTCACCCGAAGCGATCATGACTGGCAGCTTGTCTTTCATCGTTTTCTGATCGCCTGTCGTGAATTCAAATTCGATGTTTAAACGTTTGCCAAGCTCCTTCCATACTAACGTTTCGTTAGTGTACAATGCATCCGACGCGCGACTGGCGATAAAAACACTCAGTTTAGTCGGTTTCTGCTTTGTCGCAGCCGTTGCTACTGGCGCTTTCGTTTCCGTTATAGCATTGTTGCTGCTGCATCCGAGCATGGATGTTGCTGTAATCGTAATCAAAACGCCGCATGTGAACCACTTTTTCATTTTCTTCATACGTAAATCCTCCCTTTTTTTACTATCCTTCTTCTAGCAGTTTCCGTTAACTTTTTATGGCGCCAATCATCACCCCCTTCACAAAATGCTTTTGCAGAAAAGGATAGATTAAAATAATTGGAGCGGATGTGATCACAATTGCTGCATATTGGATCGTTATCGGCAGAACCCCCGTATCGCTCGTAATTGCAAGTTGCATTTCTTTATCGAATGAACTGTCACGAATGATGCGTACCAAGAGTGCTTGTACCGGCAAGAGCGAATCACGATTAAGCAAAATCATCTCCCAAAAGAAAGAGTTCCACTTACTGATCGCATAGTATAGCCCGATTGCGGCTAAAACCGGCTTCGACAGCGGTAAAATAATACCGGCAAAAATACGCAGATCATTAGCGCCATCAATTTTAGCAGATTCAACGAGCTCATTCGGGATGCTATCAAAGTAAGTTCGGACGATAATAATATAAAACGTCGACACCGCCGCATATAGCAAGATTCCTATTCTTGAATCGAGCAAGTGCAAATTTTTCATGACTAGATAAAATGGGATCATCCCACCGCCAAACCAAAGGGTTACTGCCAAGAAGGCGGTAGCGATTCCGCGAAACTTCCAATCCTTCCTCGTGAGCGGATAAGCCGCCGTTGTTGTTAATAATAAACTCAACAGCGTCCCGCCTACCGTGTAGAACAGCGTGTTACCGTAAGCGATAAATATGCCTTTGTACGTTAAGACCGTTTTGTAAGCAGCCAAGTTCAGCCCTTTCGGAAATAACAGCACTTCGTTGCGCATTACGCTGCCAATATTACTGATCGACAAGCTAATCACATAAACAAACGGATACAGCGTTACGATGCAGATCAATACGATGCACGCGTAAATGGCTAACGAAAAAAATCGATCGCTAATATCAACCTTACTATTCATGCCTAACTCCCTCCCGTGCTACCAAAGCGACGTACCATTCGCTTTTTTACTTAACCAATTGGCGCCCAATACGAGCACGAAACCTACTACACCTTGAAAAAGACCGATTGCAGTTGCATAGCTGTAATTGGCGTCCAACAACCCTTTCCGATACACATATGTGTTCAGAACATCTGCCGTTTCGTAAATAGTCGGATTGTAAAGCAGTATTATTTTTTCGAAATCCGCATTCAACATATTTCCTAAACTTAAAATGAGCATAATCGTGATCGTCGGAATTAAACTTGGAAACGTAATATAACAGAGCTGTTTCCAGCGGTTTGCGCCGTCTATTTTGGCGGCTTCGTATAACTCAGGACTAATCCCGGCTAAAGCGGCAATATAGAGGATAGCGGAGAACCCCATCGTTTGCCATACCCCAACAATGACATAAATCGTTCGGAAATATTTCGGTTCTTGTAGGAAGTAAGTGCTTTCAAAACCAAATTTACCAATTATCGCATTGACGATTCCTGTACTCGGAGAAAGAAACGTAATTGCTAGTCCACACACAATGACGGTCGAGATGAAGTAGGGCAAGTAACTGATCGTTTGCGCCACTTTCTTGAACATCATATGTCTGACTTCATTGAAACAAAGCGCCAAAACGATCGGGATAGGGAATCCGAAAATCAAACTGTTCAAGCTAAGTAGAAAGGTGTTCTTCAAAAGTTGCGTAAAGTAAATGTCTGAAAAAATATCTTTAAAATTTTGCAAGCCTACCCACTTGCTGCCCATAATCCCTTTGACCACATTGTATTTCTCAAAAGCAACGACTAATCCGAACATGGGCCAGTACGCGAACAAGATGTACCAGACAAGTGCCGGCAAGAACAAGATGTACAGCCATTTGTTTTTGACCAGATCACTCTTCCACTCGATGATACCCGACTTTTTTCTCGTTACCTTCGTCGTAATCACCAGCTCAACCCCCTATCTATTCTATCAGCTTTATAATTTCTATCATACCAGTTTTATTTTGATTTGAACAGTGTCCTTATTAATAATTTTTGTTCTTTGTACATGTATGGGCAAAAGCTTGCATGCTCTCATTGCTGGAGGAGCAAATGAGCACAACCGTGCTTTGATCCGGCAAATATTCAGCATCATAGGGATTACGCAGCACTACACAAATGTGCGGCTTTGAGTCGGCGCAATGCCGCGCTACAGCCAGCTGACCTTGAAACATATGCGCGTTTCTCGTCACCTGGATAACTGCATCTGCATTTCTTATTTTCTGTTCAACTTCCATACGCTCATCTTCGGTCGGATCCATCGACGTGTAGATCGTTTCCAGTTGAACGCCTTTTGCCAGCAAATACGATTCTAGCATAAACGGTTTGTCAAAGGTAGTGTCCGCCTTTGTAAGTCGTTGCATTCTCGGTACGACCATAACATATGCTTGCTTGCTTAGCGGCAATTGCCGCGACGGGTCGCGATGAACCACAATGGAGGCTCCTGCTATATGTGCCGCTATCGATTCCCACTCCGCTCTTGGAATGACATTCGCCTGCTCGCGGCACTGCTTCATTCGTTCCTGAAAGAATAAAATCCGACGTACAGATACATCAATCCGATGCTCAGTAATAACCCCTGTTCGTACGGCATGCAAAATGCCTTGATATACGCGCTGTTGGAAATCAGGCGTATGGCACATCAGAATTTGATCATTTCCGGCCAGCACGGCTAACACCCCAACATCTTCAGGCTCAAAATTATGCTTAATCGCATGCATTTCAATGTCGTCCGTGCAGACGAGACCGTCATAACCAAGTTTTCCTCTTAATAACTCTTCAATAAAAAAAGTAGATAACGAAGAAGGCAATCCATTCGACTCCGGAATGTTCGGAAAAAGGATGTGAGCGACCATCACCGCACCGACTCCGGCTTCAATCACCGCCTGAAACGGGTGTAAACTGCAATCAACCAACTGCTTGATCGTCAAGTCGCATATCGGCAGTGCAACATGCGAGTCCGTAGCGACATCCCCATGGCCAGGGAAGTGTTTCACCGTTGCCATCACGCCGGACTCTTTCATCCCTTGCACGAAAGCAACCCCGTACCGAGCGACTTGCACAGGGTCTTCGCCGAAAGACCGAACGCCAATGACGGGATTGAGCGGGTTTGAATTCACATCGAGCACCGGCGCCCAATTAAGCATAAACCCAAGTTCATGGAGCTGACTTCCTACGAGTCTCCCTGACAAATACGCCAAATGGGGGTCATTCGCCAAACCGATTGCACGATTTCCCGGAATAGTCGGAAAGAACTCGGAAAAATTGGAAAGAGAACCGCCTTCTTCATCGATCGAAATCATAAATGGCGCTTCAGACTTAGGACGCGATTTGGCAAACTGCTTCAAATCCTCCATTAACCTCTTCATTTGCGCTTCGCCGAAGATGTTGTGTGGGAATACCCCCATTCCCCCGTAAGTGAATTTCGTGAACCTCTCTATCAATTCGGAGTCCGCTTCTGGCAAGGATGTACCAACGATACACATAAGTCCTACTTTTTCTTCTAACGATAAAACTGTCATCTTGTTCCGCCTTCTTTCTTTAAGCTTCCTCACGCTAAAACATTAGTTCAGTGTACGGATTAATATAATTATATACTTGTCTGCTATTAGGTTGTCAACAAAAAAATGCCATTCCAACATGGAATAGCACCTTATCTGCAATGATTAAATATAATCCTCAAAAACTTTATGCAGCATCATCGTTGACGCGCCAATAATGAAATTTTTCTCCCCATAAGTGGCATAAAAGATTCTGCTTTCGTCAAAGGGTACTGGAAACGGAAATTGTAATAGCCTCTTCTTTAAATCTTTCATAAACTTCTCGGAACGATTCATCCAACCATAAAGGACGACCACTTCGGGGCTGATGAAACCGACGACGACTGACAACAGCGTATGAACAAATAGAAAGCATGTCCGGTCGATCACTTCTTCAGCGAAAGTTTCTCCATCTTCATACATCTTGAGCAGTTCATCAAACGATTGAGGGATCCTTTCGGCGTTATTCTTGCGCGCTACGTTCTGCGCTTTCATCAAAATTGAGGTCTCCGTTAAAATCGTTTCGATGCAGCCGATCTGTCCACATTCGCAAAGCAGTCCATCAGGCTCAACAAAAATGTGTCCAATTTCACCCGCCGAGCCCTTATAGCCATTGTACACTTTACCGTCGATAATCAGCCCCATCCCGATGCCGGCGTCTAAAGAAAGGAACACTAAGTTATCTGATCTTTTACTGCCACAATAGTATTCGGCGAAAGCCGCCGCCTTCATATCGTTAACTACGAGGACTGGATAATCGAACTCTCGTCTGAGCATTTTTCTAACATCCAAATCGCTGATTCTTAGCCATGTTGACTTGATAATCGTCTCCCCAAGTTCATCGATAATACCGGGGGTAGACACCGCAATCCCTTTCACATGCTGAGCATCCTTTACTACCTTCGATTCCAACAACCGATTAACGGCTTCCTTAATGAAATGCAACACTTGGTCATTGCCTTTACACACCTCTTGTGTAAATTCGTAAACGATTTCGTTCCTAAAATTCACAATCGCCCCGCAGAACCGATTGTTTCCAAGCATGATCGAAATGATATACCCTTTATCTCGGCTAATCTCTAAAGCGATCGCTCTACGGCCTGCACCCGGAGACGATTTCTCGCCAACTTCATCGATCAGGCCCTTCTGAATCAGTTCATCGACCAAAGAAGACACTGTCGTTGGACTAAGTTTCGACCGTTGGGCGAGCTCCGCTCTGGACAAGACTCCTTCACGTAGCAGCATATTGAGGATTAGCGAGCAATTTATTTTTTTCATCAGTTGCAAATTGCCTTTTATCACTTTCATCTTATGACTATTCCTTTCAAATTTGTTATTAACGGATATGCTTCTTGCAGCCACCGGAATTAATAAGGACTCCTTAATAATACCCCTATTGCTTTATAATATCAACAAGACTTTCACATTGACAAATGCAATGGTAGAAAACAAGCCCCGTACATCCGCCATGAAGATTGGCAAAGCACGAGGCCATTCGATTTTACTAATTGATAAATCCGACAAGCTGCAAGAAAGTCTTCAGATACGTCACGGCGACTGCTCGGGTTGGCACGGAAGCCGAATCAAACATTGTATCACTTGAGCTGATAAGCTTTACATTTATAGCCGCAGCGATTGACGGTTTTGCCCAACTCGATACCGAATTGTAATCTGCATATTTGTACGCAATCTCGCTTGCGCTCTCCTCCATCGAAATCGCTTTGCCGCCTGCAGCTTTCCATGCGCGTATGAGCATCACGACCATTTGTTCTTTAGAAAGCATTTCGTGCGGATGGAACGTACCGTCTGGATAGCCGCCAATCAATCCTTTCCTAGCTGCAAGTGCAACTGCCTCCGCGTACCAATCCCCTGTTGACACATCGGCGAAATGTGTTTCTTGTTCGGTTGAAGACTCGCCTGCCCAGCCCATCGCTCTCACAAGCATTGTGGTAAATTCTGCGCGCGTTAACTGCTTCTCCGGCATAAATTCGCGCGCGCTAGTGCCGAAGACAATCAATTTAGAGCTTAGCAGTTCAATATCGTTTTGCGCCGAGTTCCCTTGAATGTCGTCAAACGTTTTGTCATAACGGACGACGCTGTAGATACTGTTTCCATCGCGCTTCATTACAACGTCGGTACTACTTGCGGACGGCTCAAATACGGACGGTACAAACGAAATTATGCCGGTATCCGGATCGAACAATACGGCTGTCGCCCGCGCTCCCGAAACAAAGCCATTCAGTTTCATGGAACGGCTCACATAATTCCCCTGAAAATCCGAAAGGGGAATTAGTTGCCCATTCGCTTCGACTGTCACGCTGTAAGCGATAATCTCTCCGATCGATTCTGCGCCCAGTTCATTAATTTTTTTATGGAACAACGCGGCTTCGTTTCCTATCACCGAGGCAAACTTGACCGAAACCAGCATTTTACTTACATCGCTACCCAATTGTTTATGCAGCTTTTCAAGGTCTATAACACGTAGAGGGAGCTGGTAACTGCCCATATCCGATTGGATGTCAAGTACAGCTACCGGTAACACTTTCTGACCTTCACGAAGCGCATCTGCCGGAATGACGACAGTCGCTTTTCCGTCCTTGCTGCTTACTTTTAACGGCAATAGATTGCTACCACTCGTTTTTAACCGCTGAAGATCGCTTATGAATTGCATGCTGTCCACCATTAATTTGCCGGTTTCTCCACCGGCGGTGCTCGACTGTTGCGCATCCTGTTGAGTAGGCGCAGTGACAGCCTGTAACGTCAAATTGTCAAAATAAGCTGCGTTGCTGACGGCAATGGAATGAAACTCCGTTCCGCCAGCTAATTGATCGTTGTAAGAGTACCACTTACCTAGAAGAATTGCTGCGTTATAACCATTGCCAGCCGTAGGCAATTTGATTTCATTCCCCACAGCAGTCGAAGTCATCCGCAATTCATAGCGATGACCTTGTTTGAGAGGTTCAGCCAATTGCAGTTGCAAAGAACCTGCAAGATCTTCATAACCACCACTTGCCACATTGATTTGTTGCGCGCTGCTCACTGATCGAATACCAATCGTTCCGGAACCTGACGCATCCATCAATTCAAAATCCGTAACCGCAAGGTTGCTCATATATACAGCAGCCCGTACCGTTTGTTTTTGCAGGAATTGCACATGCAGTCCATCGATTCCGGCAGCCTCCGGAACGAAACTGAACAGTCTACTTGACCCAGGTATAAACTGATCGCTCGAATAGGCCGACACATATTGCGAAGCTTCGATCCGAAATGCAGCCAGTTGAATATCTTGTGCATATTTATAGAAACTGTATCCATTTTTAAGAACAGGCATCATTTCATGGTTTTCGCCATCTTTTTTCACAGTCATTTTAGTAGGCTGCTCTGCTGTGCGGATCGAAAATCCAGCTTTAAAATATTTCTGATTCTGGTTCGCATAGCCGAAAACTTCGATATAGTCGGATTGTTTGAATACATCTGTCCTAGCGCTGTCTCCGGTTCCATAGTTTGCATATACAGAAATTTCATCTGGATTTTTACTAAGCACGTATCCGGTCAACATACCGTTTGAAGGGTTATAAACAAACGATATACTCTCATTGGTCGCATGAAGCTCATCCGCTTCGGCCAAAGGTACCCCTAACGCTGAAAATATGAGTATGCAACATACGAGCATACGAGTCAAAATGGAGGATGTCCGTTTCATTGCAGTTCCTTCTTCCTTGTTTTATTTCGTTTACTTCTTTAATTCTTTATAGGAAAGATAATGGTGGATCGCATGTCCCTTATATCCAGGACCAGCCTTATAGTCATAATTTGCAAACGAATTTGAGAAGTAATTGTCTACAAGCGCAACTTGCTCATTCATATAGGTTTCGCCTTCCTGCCAAAACGTAATTTTCCCAGGATTGGTTGCGTCGTCGAAATTAATCGTTTCCACGCCAATCACAGCTTCTTTGCCTACTTTGGCCGCATACTCCACTTCGCCAAATCCGTGAGAAATGATGCCATCAACCCCATTCGCGAAATCGCGGTAATCCATAACGCCAATATAATCCACGATATCGGTAATATGGCGGTTAAACGGTTTCGTTTCCCCATGGTAAGTGACGTTTATAGGCGTTTCATCGTACCAAAAAGGGATGTCCACCGCAAAAGTAAGGCCCTTTCCTTGCAATAAGCTCATCGAAGCTTCAACCAACTGTAAGTAGTTTTTTGCTAAAACCCCTTTATTGGTTTCCCAATCTGCCAACGTGTACGGTTCATTATCATGATGCACACCATCAAATTTCTCCTGCGGATCGCTCGCGGAAGCATTAAATGCGATCACTTCACTAATTCGCCCAAGTGGTATCGAGTGATTGCTTTCTCTTACCCAGTCGCTTTGGCCATCCAGCGCTTCGACTGCAATCCCCAGTTGGTGCGCCATTTTGTTAAATTTCCGATACAGAGCAGCTTGTTCACTCAGAGCAGATTTGTCGCTACCTGGCGTATACGAACCCGTATTCAAATATAATCGGTTAATTCCTTTGGCAACGCTAAATTGAAGCAGTTGTTCCCTTGCCGCCGGATCAAGTACAACATCGAAGTTCCATACCCACATGCCTACTGTCAACAGCTTGTAGCTCCTTTTGTACAACTGGATGTGGTTATCGTTCGATACAAGCGCGTCAACTGCCTTATACGAGCCTAGAGCGCTCGAAGGCATTGGCTTCACAGGTAATACGCATTTGTAAGTTCGATAGTAGTAATCCTTGTTATTTTTCGTCATAAAATATTCATCTGGGACTTCCGAGTTCGTGCAACTATACCCACTCGGTACGCTATTCGTAATTACCTTTTCACGCAATGTGGATGGAGGATCGGCTACCTCTTTGTCGGCAATCAAACTTAAGTCGTCAAAGTAGGCAAAACCGCCAACTTCAGGCATTTTGTAGAGGTAAATCGTCATTTTTGTCGTGCCGGGTACGATATTAAATTTTAAAGACTTGTACTCGAAACCGTCTACGTTCGTAAACTCGATTTGATATTTGCCTATGCGTCCTTTATCGTTCTTGAGATCGACGCCAAAGAATCCTTTCTCCCCTTCTTTCGAAACTTTGCCCCAGCCGGCAATCGTGATGGTATACACGTTATCTGACACTGTTATTTCTTTATAGTACGCGCCGCCCTCTCCAGGACCTATCTTGGCCGCATTCGTGCCGGAACGTTTATTTCCCATGTCGATCATAGCGCCGTCAAAGCTCCAGTTCTGGCTGTTTTCCTCAAATCCTGCATTTTCAATCACGTTGACGTTTGGCTTGATGGGCTGCGTCGTTGGCTCAGGTTGTTGCGTTTGTTCGGCCGTCAGCGTAATGTCATCCAGATAAGCATAGCCTCGCACATTTTCCAGCTTATACCCGTAAACTCTTATTTTTTTCGTACCCGGAACCGTTGTGAAAACAATTTCTTTTTGTTTGAAATCAGCGTTGGAAAAACCAATTTCAAATTTCCCCCCCTCTATACTCCTGCCATCGTTATCCAGGCAATTGACGCCAAGAAGTACAGTTTCGCCAGAGTCAGCTTTCCCCCAGCCAGATACACGCAATTTACTACCTTCCGGTTCATTAACCACTTGGTAAACGCCTGTTTCGCCACTCCCTAATCGAAGTGAATTGCTGCCGGTGTGAGCGTAAGTTGCATTAATTACCGTACCGTCAAGCTCCCATGCGCTATTACCGGATTCAAACCCGCCATTTACAAGCTTGTTTACACTGTCCGCGGCTTTTGCCTGTGGTATTTGTATTACTGCAAATAATTGTAATGTTGATATAAGTAAGGTGCATACTAAAAGAACCGAAATTTTAGAATTCAGTATTTTACCCATTGGGACCTCCATATAAGTTAAAGTCGATTAGTGAAACGCTTGTAACGTAAAGACATAAGCGCCTTTAGCGCGTAAGGAGCCAATTTGCCATCCATCGTTAAAGGCTCTTATTCATAAAAAGCTGGCTACTTCGCCAAGATGTTATCGATCGTTTGTAGCTCTTCCAGAGAGAACACCATATTGTCAAGTGCCTTGGCATTTTCCTCGATTTGCTCAACTCGACTCGCGCCAATTAAAGCAGATGTCACTTTACCTCCACGCAATACCCAGGCAATTGCCATCTGCGCTAAGCTTTGGCCACGTTCCTTAGCCACTTCGCTCAGTTGGCGAATGATCTCCAGCTTCTCATCCGTTACATGGTGCTCTCTTAGATGAGCGACCGGCTTCGCCGCTCGCGAATCGGCAGGAATGCCATCTAAATACCGATTCGTCAACAGCCCTTGCGCGAGCGGACAAAAAGCAATCGTTCCTGAGCCACCGATTTCAAGCACATCTTGCAAACCATTTTCGATCCATCGTTCGAACATCGAATAAACAGGCTGATGAATGAGCAGCGGCGTACCGAGAGCTTTCAGAATACGGATCGCTTCCGCCGTTTGTTCCGCATCATAATTGGAAATCCCGATATATAATGCTTTGCCTTGTCGAACAAGCATATCGAGCGCGCCCATCGTTTCTTCGAATGGCGTTTCAGGATCAGGTCGATGTGAATAGTAAATATCGACATAATCCAAGCCCATGCGCTTCAAGCTTCTATCCAAGCTGCTGACGATATATTTTTTCGAGCCCCATTCCCCGTAAGGCCCTAACCACGCGTCGTATCCAGATTTTGTCGAAATGACGATCTCATCCCGATAGGCAGCCAGATCGGATATCAGCACCTGACCGAGCAGTTGTTCTGCCGAATACGATGGTGATCCGTAACCGTTCGCCAAATCATAATGCGTGATTCCTAAGTCGAAACTGCGTAATATCATCGCCCGCGCATTTTCATAAATGTCTCTGCCGCCAAAGTTGTGCCACATTCCTAGCGAAATCGCCGGAAGTTTCAGCCCCGAACGCCCGCAGCGGTTATACTTCATCGTATCGTAACGATCAGCCCTTGCTTGATAAACCATTTAACTTCCTCCTCTATTGTCTACTAGATGCAATTATTTACGATCTAGGTCTCCATGTCATGGATCGATAAGATGTATAATGATGAATGGCATAACCTGTGTATCCAGTGGAACGGAATAATACGATAGAACTTTCGTCAGTTCCTGGTTCATATAGTTTTCCCCTTCTTGATAGAAGGTCACAAAGCCAGGGCTGCCTGGAACATCATACGTTTCAACGCCGATGATCACTTTTTTTCCAACGGATGTAGCGTAGTTGATTTCATATTGGGCATTCGCGATAATACCGTCAGCCCCTTCCGCGTAATCACGATAATCCATAATCGCAACGGTAGTTCCGGCGACTGTCGTGAAGCTGCGCGTCTTCTGAGTGTACGTCGTTGTTATCGAAAATGAGTTCAAACTTTCCTCCGCTTAGTTTAGTCCCACTGCTATCCATACAATCGACACCTATGATAGTCTGTTCGCCGCCTGCTCTTACTCGTCCACTGCCCTTCAGCGTATAATCTGCTCCGGCTATTATTCCCGATATTATCTGTCCGGCTCCACTTTCACCCGTTCCCATTCGCGCAGCCTTGTTTCCACTCGCTACCAGAGTAGTGGCAGCGCTAACACCTCACCAGTTTTCCCAACCATTCAAATCATGCTCAAAACCCGGATTGATAACCAAGTTAGATGCTGCCGCATTCACTTGATGTCTGACTGCTGCCGACAAAATTCCTGTAAATGAGCAACGAAAGGCATAATAACGTTCTCATTATTATTGTGAACATATAGACACCTTACCTTTGTTTTATAAATGTCCAAAACTACTTAAAAATTATTTAATTCGTGCATAGAGCTTATTAAATAGACGGTCATTTGGAATCCAACAACAAATTTAGCCGACAAACCAATCAAATCGACATCCGCATTTAATCATCGCCCCTTTCTTGCAATTTATAAGGTCACCGACTTAATTATATCTTAGTCAAATTTTATGAAAGCGTCAACAATTAATTTCATAGTCGTAAGCAGTTGCAGAAGACATCTTGATGAAAACAGAGGGCCACTGTATTGGCCAACATATCCATGTCATATCGTTCGATTAGTCAAAAAACTCGAAGGTGATCAACAAATGTCTTTCATCCCATTTTTTTCAGCATGCATTCTCCAATGTCGCTTCCGCAGATTTTCACAACATTCATGACGTGCACCTTCATTTCGGCAAAAGAGATATTGCCGATCGGCACTACATTACGACCAGGGCAAATAGCGAAAGTTGAGTAACTATATATACCCCAACAAATATGCCTTTCGATCATTGATTACAACCTGGTAATGTAGTAAATAATGATCTCAACTCTGAATGCAATACCATACTAGCTGCAAATATTAATTTGTAGCTTAGTGAGGCCAATTAATCATCTTTAACTAGTATCCCATTTTGGGTGAAAATCCCACTCTCCTACATAAAATTCCCCCTCAAACTACCTCTGTCTTATTTACGGCGTTTATAGCGGTCCCCCACCGAGTTTCCTTTTCTGGGGGAAAAGAAGCTCTTGGTGATAGGAAACAACTGCATTATAGAGCACAGGTACAAATACCGCCATACTAAAAAGTGTACACTCAGCCACAGAAAACTCACACACATTACAGCACGAGATCGAACATGGTAATAGATACTGCTGTACTAGATGTAATCGCAAGCCAACTTTCCAATATCCGTTATTCCCTATCATCTGCTTATTCGGTACCCATAGAAAAACCGTTTGGCATGACCTCACCAAACGGTTTTTCTATGTTCCATATCAAACTAGTTCGGATACAACCGGTTTTGAGGAACGATTTGCTTCGGCTGAGAAGCGCTCGACCAATATAATTTGGCAATGGCATCCTCATTATTATCATAATACTCGAGCTTGATGTCGTACTTTTGGCCGGCTGTCAGGTTGATCGTCCCCGACCATTCTGTTTCCGCCTGATCGATCCACTTGTCGATGATCAACTGATTGTTAACCCATAACCTCGCGCCGTCGTCAGAACTCGTATAGAAAGTATAAGCGCCTGTATACTGAGGTTTAACTTTTCCGGTCCAGCGGACCGAAAACTCATCCATTCCCATTGATGGCATCGGAGAGCCCATTCCCCAATCAAAATTAACGGTTGCATCCGTGCGGGTTGCTTTCAGCGACGTAAAATTCATGTTATCGTAATATTTTGCAGTCAATCCCGTTCCATCGTCTGTCGGAAGATCGCTCGCCGGGGTATATTTGATCCAGTCGTAATAGGCTCTGATCGGCGTCCCCGGGTATGTGAACGGACCGGTCCAAACATTTCCTGCACCTGACCACAAATTAACCTCTATTTCCCCTGGATGCGTCGGCAACGGTCCCCTCGAACCGGTTTCGGTATGAACGAGGTTACCGTCTACAAACCATTTGATATAGGTTGGCGACCATTCGAAAGCATAATCATGAAATCCTTGTGAAGCATCAAACCCCAGATTAATGATCGTACTGTGATCGCCTACACCATTTGTGAAATAGTTTGCCTCCAGCTTCGTCGTATCTTTGCCTAGAATTTCAATATCAATTTCGTCGTTTGCTGTTCCAGCTGTCTCGCCGGAGTAAGTGAATAAGGATGTAACTAGCCCAGACCCTTTTGCCACTTTGATTCGTCCTTCAACCCGCCCGTATCCGTATTTTGCTTTCGTCGCATATTCGCCGGAGGCAAAGCTTTTGCCGGAACAACCGCCAGGACAACCTACATCGTCTAGACGAAGCGCCATGATGCCGTTATTGAACTCGACATTGGATGCTTTCCAGCCGACACCAAAATCACTTCCGTTTCCCCAACCATCGGAAACATAGAACGAATTGTTATTTACTGCGTTTAACGGCTCGTAAAAGGCGACATCAGCGGCATATGACTGCTTTGGCAATACTAGAACAGCAAATAGCATACAAAAAGCCAATAGCCTCTTTATTTGTTTACGATTCGTATTGATTCCCTTTACCATGGATATAACACCTCTTTCTTGTAATGGCCATTCAAACAACGCGACTAGAAGATAACATGTTATTCTCCGTTCGTCATTCCTCGCCCACCCTCTCGCCATGAACCTTGCGGAAATTGCGGATGGACCAGCAGCACCACCTCCACTTCTCCGGCAATCATTCGGGTTCCTATATCTGCCTGCTGTATATTTTGACCGCATGCTTTATTCTTCCGATTCCAAGACATCAGCAATACGTTTACCGGCAAAATCGAACAAGACGATGTTTTACGTACAAAAACCAGGCAAATATTCCCGATTCTGCTCCAGCATTTCTTCAAGCAATCGCTGAACCACGTTCGCGCCGAAGGCACGAGCGGATGATGCGCTAGCGCCTACAGCGCTGACCCTCTATTTCCCGTTACACCCGCTTCGTAAGACACAGTTGGCCTCAATAACCGAGTTATCCAGCAGAAAATCGAGTATACCTAGATTGACTACATTCAACGTTTGAATATCCCGAGAATCGTTATATGATGATTTCATTAGCTTAACCGCCGCCTCCGAAGAGCCTATAAGATGAGCCCTCGCCTACTACCGCCACCTTCAATCGCTTTCTCATGTAACGCTCAGTTCCTTGATCCCCAGCAGCTTGCCGAGCCGGTCGTAAACCGAAGCCTCCGGCTGCAAGCCGTTCCTCTCCATCGCCAGAATCACCGCGCCGGCAACTGGCTCCATGGTCAGTGTTTGCAGCCGGCAGCCGGCAGCAAACGGGAACACTTGGTTCTCGATATGCGGCAAGATATGACGTCCGCTACCGCGTGTGAGCACACTGCCCACAAGCACAAGATCGAACGAATCGCTCCCCATGCCCAACCTTTCGATGACGGCTGCTGCAGCTTTGCCAAGCTCGATACCTTGCCGCCGCAAAATCCGCTGCGCGCAAGCATCGCCTTCGTCGGCGGCAGGTTGCAACAGCTTCGTCAAGTCGTAAGGAATACTTATCTCCCTGTCGAGGAAGTCATGGAACAAACGTTCGACCGAGGGGTAGTCAAGCGCAGATAACACAGTTTCGGTCAACTGCGTAGGCTCGCCGCGTCCTTCCCATGCACGAATGACCGTGCGAAACACCTCGATAGCCAGCCCCGTGCCTCCCCCGAAGTCGCCGTATGTATAACCAAAGCCGCCAATCTGCAAAGTGTCCCCCCGCGAATTAACTCCGAAACAATTCGTTCCCGTTCCGCAAATCGAAACTACTCCGTAAGGCTGTCTGGTGCCGGCTCTTAAGCCGATCACCGTATCACAAACAATATCGTAGGTCGCGAAACCTAAGCTGCCGATCATTGGCCTCAATATCCTGAAATCAACCTCCCGATCGGCTCCTGCCAAGCCGAACATCGCATTGGCAATATCGCTCGCGTCCAGTCCTGCTTGTTGCATCGCTTCCTCAATAGCCGTCCTTATGCTCTTCTCGGCATCATGGCGACTGGTCTGATGATTACCGCAGCCTCCGCTGCCGACGCCGGCAATACATCCCGTTTCATCCGTAATGACGGCGTTCGTCTTACTTCCACCGCCATCTACACCCAAATAGTAGTTCATGTTAATCTCTCCTATTTCTATCGTTTTTCCCCTTACATACTGCCGTTGATTCCCTTACGATCAGTTGTGGTTGAAGTCGGAGATTCGTCTGAGATGGCTTAACATGGTTCAATATATCGAGCAGTGCAAAAACGGCGTGCTCACCCATTTGTACAGCTGGCTGGCGGATCGTCGTTAATCGGGGATTCAGTTCCTCAGAGATGTATTGATCGTCGTATCCGATCACCGATACGTCCTCAGGTACTCGGTATCCGTTCGCTTCGAGCGCTTGAACTACTCCAAGGGCAATGGCGTCGTCCCCTGCAAAAACAGCTGTAGGCACCTGCCCGCTGCGGATCCAGTCCTGCATTACCTGAAATCCGCTGCGTACCCCAAATCGGCTATTCGCGAGCAAATACGGCGTAAGCCCTTCCTCCGCCAAGGCGTCGATAAAACCTTTCTGCCGCTCTCTTGAGCTCAGAAACAACACCTGTCCACTAATGTGGGCGATGTGGGTATGGCCAAGTTCAAGCAGATGGTTCGTCGCTTCGTAACCGCCCTTGTAGTTGTCTACATTAATCGTAGGAAAGTCGGCGTTTTCCGTTTGATTGTCTACGACAACAAACGGAATGCCTTTTCTCTCCAACTCGGCGACGTACCGATCTTCCTGAACCGGAGACAACACGATGATGCCGTCCACGCGATCCTCCTGGAATAGGAAATTACTCGCCTCCTCCGTATCCCCATTGGATTCGTCCAAGATGGAGATGGCCAGAAAATAGCCATTCTGCTTCAGTCGGTCATGCACCGTTTTGACGATACAGTCAAAAACGGAATCGCCGAGAGCGGTCACCGTCAACCCGATAATACCCGTTTTGCCTCGCACTAGCGTACGTGCGGCTGAGTTCGGACTATAGTTTAGC
Organism: Paenibacillus marchantiophytorum; assembly: GCF_014640555.1. GTDB lineage: Bacteria > Bacillota > Bacilli > Paenibacillales > NBRC-103111 > Paenibacillus_E > Paenibacillus_E marchantiophytorum. The sequence goes on from NZ_BMHE01000014.1 coordinate 45,609, forward strand.
TCCTTGATCGCGTCCAATACTTTCTGCCGGTTTATTTCTCTGACCGTCGGGGCGTTGTTGAGCACGCGGGATACCGTTACAATGGACATGCCTGATTTTTTGGCTACATCGAATATATTGACCTTCATTTATAATTCTCCCAGTCTCTAATGCATTTTGCTAAATATTATACCATTCCATGTTTTATTACTGAACTTGTATTGCATGATATCATTGCGCAATTAGAGCTCGCTGCGTGAACGATCCACTTCTGTCCGGCATCTTCCCATTCTAATCCCGCACCAAGTTTCTCGGCAATGAAACGAAGGTGAAGCACCGCTTTAATTCGTCCTTCGCCCCTTCCGTAGCGTTACGCTTTATGCTGACTATTTCTCCATAAGCATATGGATATCCCAGCATTGCACCCGATCTTGCTTACATGGTTGGTCATCCAGTCGCAGCTCCAGTTTTCCCTCGGCAGCAATAACATGATCTTCCCGCCAGCTTTTAAATACATACCACCGTTTCGCATCCAACTGGTCGAGTAGATCTACAAAATCTTCCGTCGCCATCTGGGACTATCCCTGCTCAGTGGCGGCTTCCGCCCGAAGATAGTAAAGGGCGACAGCGCAAATGAAACAGTTGCGCTGGATGAGACAACAGTAATTCCCAATAGGCCGTATATGGGAATATAGCTGAACACAATAATAAAAGCGAGTGCCGGCAGCACCATTAGTTGAATGTCTAGTTGCTTGAGAAAGCGTTTGATTGCTTGAGGTTGATTCATGCGTGCCCCCTTAAAATTATTAAACTACCCGTAAATATTAAAACGTTTAAACTTTTTTGAAAAAAAAATAAGATTATCACCTCATTTTTACATCTAAAATTCATTCGATTGTGGTTTATGTAATACATGAATTACAAAAAGTTAAAACGTTTAAACTTTTGGTGTATTAAAAAAGCAGCTATTTCATGTATGCCACTTTTGCCGCTTGAAAACATTGTAAGCGCTGTTTTTTTAGTTGTCAATATCCTCTTTACATTTCCGAAGCAACAGAATCAGTCTATAGAAAAATTACCACATCAAATAATATACAATGGACTCCATCCTCTCAACAAACTAGCTATCGTCCATCGTTTTCAGGTTGTTGACTTTGATGAATTCCTTACTTATTCTCTAGCTTACACTTGCAAAAAAGCCTTTGTTTACGCGAATTTCTGATTGACAGGCAGCAGTAGCCCCGCTCAACAGCTTAACCAGTAGCACCTGAAAGCCGTCCGTCGGCATCATGATTTTGATTGCTTTCGCTCAAGCATTCTCTCAATTGTGGATTAAATGCTTTTCGTATGATTCAGATCCGCAAAAATTTGCGGATATTGCTCGTCCAATGAATGTCATCATAGCGAGTAAATCTTGAACATCTCGTTTCATATTAAGAAGCAGACAGGGCAGACGGTGATAAACTATATACAGAAGGAACGAGTGGAAAAAACGAAGAAGCTACTCAAGCATATTGGCATGACGCCTAAACAGTACCGTTCCATGTTGCAAACGGAGTGTTTATGAAACGGAATATAGCTAGTAACGGGGAAAAATGCTCAACGGCGCTGTTAATCATTTGAATCGTAATAGAGAAACTCTCGAGAACCCCGATCGATGTCACTTTTGTTGAAAATTTCCTCCAATCGTATGCCGGTGAATCACCGACCGTCCACTACTAGTACGCATGGATGCCGGCAATGACAGCGCAGAAAATCTGAAAGTATGTCGCCATCTGAACGTCGAATGCATCATCAAAGCAATTATCGCAAGCCGCCGAAGGAGACCTAGCTTCGCATCTCCGAAACGGCGGGGATCGCTCGTGAACAAAGAGAAGGCAAAATGTGTATTTAGGCTTCATGGAATTTCCGAAGAAAGGATTAGATTGCCCACTGCAGCAGGCATTTCACGTCATTTACTATACGATCGACAGGCAAGTGTTGTTGCTTCCGGAAACAGAAGTTAGCGTTTACTGGACGACCCTCACTTGCGCTCCGTGGCGTGTCATTAAACTGTACCGAGATCACGGGACCAGCGAGCAATATCATAGTGAACTTAAAACCGATCTTGTCTTTCACGCTGAAATTTTCGCACAGACTTTCTTCGCCTGATTGGGCAAGAAAGTCTGCACGAAAACGACTCGCCGATTAGAAAAAACGTTCAGTGCCGCAGCATATGTACAGTGATTCAAACCGTTTGACTTTCGGTGACATCAGTCCATAGTTTCCGGTCATCGAGCGAGTATACCGAGCCTATACTTGATGAAAATCACCAACCTCTTCTTCATTTCAACACGTCCGTGAATTTTACAACGAATACTACATTTGGATGGCAGCCTGAAAAGCTGTCACGGAACATTTACTCACCCTAAAATGAAACTTAATGCTACCTTAAATTCCTGAAAGAAGTCGAAATATCGTAAACCGTTATGTTTGTCAACAATTTCCCCACAATTGCCAACTGGAACTTTTTAATTCAATTGAAATCTTCTGGTTTCTTTCACGTATTTTATCTTTCGAGTAACGAGTCGTTGCAGATCACCTAAATCAATATAAGTTTTGTGATCCTTAGTAACGAGTGATCTATCAAATATAATCGTTTGCTCTTCGAGTTGTTCGACAAGTTCGGCTCGGTTCGAATTCCTAATCAGCCACTTTCGATGGTCGATTTCCAGAATAAGCGAATGGTCAGGAGTTGGAGTTACCTTACCATCCAACTGCTGTACAATATCTCGTAAAGGTATTTCGTTAAATGGAGGATCAAAACAGGGTATGGCATTAATAATATTATTTTTTAAAGTCTCGGGAGTTACCCATGGGCTACCTGCATTAATGCGAGGTAATTTCATCTTGTCATTTTGTCGGTCAACTAAACCTTGTTGAACAGTAAAAGCATAGCGAATCCCCTCTTGACGAAGGATTGGAATCAAGGTATCGTCATAGTCACCGTATGGATATGCCATTGAGTCCACCTCATTAGACTGTAGGGAGCCCAGCTTCTCCCTGCATGCCGCTGTATCTGACTTAATACGGAAGTGGTAGTCGTACTCGCTCTCTTTGACCCCGTTGATCACCAATCGTTGGGTCAGATAAGAATACCCATCTACTTTTCGATGCAGGTTATCGGTATGGCACTGGAATACAAAACTTCGGTCCGTCACGCCTCTAATATCGGATGAAGTTAAATAAGTTGCCTTACCTTCTGAAGGATTGGTGAGAAAATGGGTAATTATAAAATTGATGGCAGGAATTTTTTCTTGAGTCAAAATAAGTTGAGCTGATTTAACAAAACTGCTGTACCCGTCATCGAAAGTAACGAGTACAGCATTTGGGGGCACCTCTCCCCCGGCAAGGAAGTGTTTGAATTGTTCGTATTTGATAAATGTAAACCCTTGGGTTCTTAAGTAATCTAATTGCGAACGAAATTGTGCAATGGTGATTGTAATGGGATTTTGCAAAAGATCGTCGATATTGTGATATGCTAGAACAGCTACACGGTTACTATAAAACACTTTTTCCTTTTTTATTACTCCTAAATAAGTTGAGGTGAATATAAGCAAAAGAATTCCTAACCCCATTGCCCATAATAGATATGACTTTCTTTTTATAACAATCATAATCAATGCTACTCCCGTGTAATTCTTGATGGTCATTCGAAGCTGTTCAAGAATGAACTTCCAGATAGATTTACTGGATTATTTTAGAAATCTTCCTTGCATTAATGAAAATCCTAATCCTGTCAAGAAGTTTTCCACATAGATCTCCTCAAACAATTAAGCTGCATAAGCCAAATATCCAATCCCATTAATTATCTGAAACCGATTGGTTTCCATCATTTTTTTGATTTCTAGTATTCTCACTTAAAAAAGAAAAAAGGGCTAGACTCTTTAGTAGAATGGTGTTTGTCGAGAACATCACCTACTAGGTGGAGTCTACAACATCTGTAAGTAAAATTAATATCTCGATTTCGAGCAACGATAAGTCGTAAGACTCACAATGGCTCTATTTATCAAGTAGTTTAATCGAAACTTCGCCTAACTCAATGCCTACAACATTCGGCATATCGTTATGCAAAATTGATTTGTTTCTTAATCAAGTCTGCCGCAAAATTGTTGATAAGATCATATTTGTATTTTGTAAATTTGTAGTGATTCGGAAATTATTGATTGCTTCATATTCAAATGCTGTAATACTGCTCCCTTAATTGATCAGTTTCTGATGTTTTCCCCTCCTTTTTTAGCTTTGAAATAACTATACGCCCCCTCCAATTTCTTCAAATCAGCAGAATCGATAGTCTTAGGCAAGCCTATCTTTACTTCCTGAAGGGATGGAAACTCCTCGTGTTTACCGAGATTGTCTCCATACTGTCTCCATAATTTATGAATTTCAAATTTCATCTTGCAACACTTATGTCTTTGATTAAAAAAGAATGCTTCCATTTTCAACACGTCAGAGTCGCTGATCGATTTTGAAAAAGACTGTCTTTCCTCATTAAATGGACTTACAAGGAGTTATACGAACTGATTCTTTCTGTGAAACTGGCATAATCTGTACTTCGTGATATCCGAATCGTTTTTTGTTAAAAAGGTTATTTTTTTCCTCCTTGTCACAATATTAACGACATGATGAACAATTATGTTGCAACTATTCTTTTAAAATCGATGGCTTCTTGTTTCTATCTAATACGAATCGCTTCCATGACCGAGGTACATTAATAAGGAGATCTTTCCAGTCTGATAGGAAGGTTGGAACAACTCGAGAAAGATAAGAGACAGAGAAGGATTTAATCGAAGCCAGATGAACCACAGTAACCAGTACACCACCTGAACCCGTGACGTCGGCGAGTCGCTTTCGCGCAGACTTTCTTGCCCGATCAGGCGAAGAACATTATACGCGAAAATTCCGGCGTGCAATACAAGATCATTTGTAGTAATTTTGCCTGCGGGAAGTCGTTCGATATCCCGATTGGTTTTAAGCTCATTATGAAATTACTCGCTGATCCCGTGATCGGTACAGTTCAATGACACGCCACGGAGCGCAAGCACATGTCGTACAATAGACGCTAACTTCTGTTACCGGAATTAACAACACTTGCCCGTCCCTGTCGATCGTACGGTAAATGACGTGATATATTGCCGCAGTGAGCAATCGAATCCTTTCTCCGGAAATTCCAAGAAGCCTACATACTCGATTTTACCTTCGCGTTATTCACAAGCGATTCCCGACGTTTCAGTGATGCGAAGCCAGGTCTCCTTCTGTTGCATCGAAGATTGGCTTTGTTGGCATCTCCGACCGCACATGGAGCAGCTGCATCGCATCCGCAAGGGCAGACCATATTGGTATATCCGCACAGCTTAACTTGAGTTGTGTGTAATTGAGCAGGGTCTCTGATCACTATTCTCTCGTATGCACAAAGAGCGCTCCTTGTTTGTCGGGCGCTCTTCTGCTTGCTATAGCATCGCCAGGATGCTTGGATCTTTCATTTTGCTGTCTTCTGCCAGCAACAGCAGCTTGGACATAATTTCCGCTGTGCGCGGATCGCTGTCGACGAACGGCAGGAACAGGCGGCCGCGACTCTGAGAATGAACAGGCAGAATGGTAAGCGCTCCTGTCCCTTTTTTATGCACGATGCCTGAGCCCATATGGACGGTGTATTCGCCAAGTTTGCCTGCAACATGCGCATGGGAGCCTTCCAGCCGCACATTGTCGACCTTCAGCAGCATGAGCAGCTCTTGGGCAATCGCGATGCGCATTTCCACGGTCGAATGGCTGGCTTCCGGATCGACGCCGCCGGCGTGAGCTACGCTGACGATGAGGTCGATGTCGCGCATCACTTCCGAGAAAATAACCGGCGGCACTTCCGCCAGCTTGACCTCTTCCATCGTCTCGCGGTTGAAGAACTGCACCGTCTCTAAGGTTGGCGGCTCAATATCGGCCGGCGTAAACCAGTCGGCCATCGCATACATGCGGGCAATCAGGTTTTCCTTGTAGTACACCTTTTGCAGCCCTTCCTCGTAATCGACGGTCCACGTGCGGCCACGTAGTAATGCTACCGTCCGCTGAGGCTGTACCTGATGGCCGGCGTAACGGCGGGATAGCGTAACCGCAGCAGTTTCATCGGCATTCAGACGGTAATATTCGCGAAATACCTGCTTGAATGGCTGCTTGACTTGCCGCACAAACAAGTCCCGTTGAAATTCGCTCCAACACCCGGACGCATAGAGATGAACCGGATGGGCAAGCAAAAGCTCGGCATCCGACTGCAGTGTCAGCAGGCTGCCGTCCGGCTGGCGCAGCGTGAATGTGTCCGCCCCTTGGTCCGGCTCCTGCAAATATCCGATAATGCCTTCCCCTGTCTCCGCCCCTGCCGCATCCATCCAAACGAGATGGCGCACGAGCGGCGCAATGACCGGATTGCGAATGATCGCCCCAAGCTCTTGCGCGGTGAAGCGCGTGCCATTTTCCATCGCCTGCTCGAAGCTGAGCTTCGCGCGGGCATACTGATCCTTGAGCTCCTTTTGCGTCTCTTTCATGGCCAATACAAACTCATCCTTGAGCAAGGCACCCGGTACGCTCTTCTGAGCTTTACCGCCCTTCTCAACCTTCAGATCCACTTGACCTTCATCATCAATTTCCAGCCAAAGCTTCGTGCCATTCCTATCTTGCGGGTAAAAATAAACCGCAATTTCTTCGATTTTTTCAGTTTCAAGATCCCAGGTCATCCGATTGACATCACCATATCTCGCATTGCGCGCCAAATTTTCGAGGGCTATGGCGCTGGCCTTTCCTTCGCTTTCGCGACGCTGAGCGCCGAAATGCTTGCTTGCTTTCAGGAACTGCTGGATAAACTCATACCGCTCCAGCACTTCCCGCTTGTCTCCGGCCGCGATTGGCAGCAAAGCATAGCTGAGCAGCTTATCCTTATTTCGAGCAGAGCGGATACCCTCCACCAGCTCCTGCTTATCCAGTTTCCCTAAGGTGGCATCGGCGAACAGCTGCGCGCGGCGGTGTGAATTGCCGCCATCGGTAATATATTTGGCGCAGCTATATAGCAGGTCAAATCGATCTGCGCCGAGCGTTTCATAAGCGCTTCTGAACCAATCTCCGTCGAAGGCGCCGTCATTGAAGCTTTGCGGACTGATCGGCGAAAAGATCGCCACTTCCGTCTCCTTCTGCGCAGTAAAGGTTTCGTTAATATGCGCGTGGAAATACCATGCCGCACTCTTCAACCCCGACCAGCCCAGGTGCTGCTGGACGATATCAACCCATTGCGGCGCATACATGGCCGCTTCCAGCAAACGCTGCTCGGTCAGACCCGTCTTTTCCAGCAATGCGGCGAGCTTTGCCGCTTCTTCGCCTTTGACGGGATAACAGCATTTCAGCAGTGAGCTGAGCACAGCCTTCTTCGTCAGGCTGCTATCGTAGACGTAACCGCGCTGGAACGTTTCCTTCCCCAGTCCGGTCAAAATCGCGACAAAGTAGCGCATACCTTCAAATTGCTGAATCACTGACGACAGCCCCGATACATCTGTCGGCAAATCGCCGCGGCGCGATTCGATTTCGACAATACGGCATACCGCCTGCTCCAATAGCGGCCTCACGTGCGGATAGCTCTCCAGCAGCGGCTTGCTCCAATTCGGATGCGTTAACATGCGGATGAAATCTTTGGCCAGGTTCCCCACCGTCATTTCACGCAGCAGGATACCGTCGCTGATCAGCCCCAGATGATGCGCACGCATATCAGAATCAACGGATAAAGTAGCGGAGTCGGCGGCGCCCTTTAACAACTTATAGCTGGCATAAGCGGTGAAGAAATATTCCGCGAATTGCTCGTCGCTTCGCATACACTGCTTTGCGCACGTCAGCCACTGCCCCAGCAGGCCCGATCCCAGAGCCGGAAGTAGGGGTCCATCTCCATCCTGCTGCCAATAAAAGGTTCCTTCATCCAGCTCCTCTCGCGGCAATATACACTGCTCAACCGTCAGCCGTGCCCGCAATGAACGGTAGATGGCCATACAAACGGTAAAGCTTTCAGTCCAGTCGACTTCATGAAACAACAGCTGAATCAACTGATCGGTTTTATCTTTATGATTTAGCGTCCTCAGCGCCTTGTCCAGTTGCTGCGTTTTTTGCTTATCCTGCACATCCGCATAGAGCTCTGTGAACCATTGCTTTTCTGCGGTATCGCTGATAGTATGGTTCTCACTTCCGAACATGAAGATCAGCATACGCATCGGCGTCAGCTGCAAATCCCGCGTAGCCTGCCGCCATACCTCCGGCAACGGGTAGCTGTCCAGCATATCCTCATCAGCTTCTGCGCCATCGGCTTTTTTTACTTTGGCTAGTCTGTACGTCTGATTGCCAAGCAGTACCTTCTCGTAGTGGTGGCCGTAATCCTGCCCTTCATACTCATAATTGTAATACTCCTCAATGAGCGCTTCAAAATGCCGATAAATTGCCGCAACATCCTCCAGCCGCCACGCCGCATACTGCTTCACATATTCCGCTTCCCGCTCGGCTTGTTGCCTATCCGAAGCGTCGACCAGCTCCGGATGATCGAATTTGGGCGGTATCGCCAACCTCTCATTCACATCATACAAGCCGAAGCCATTCTCGGCGCCATCGTTCGTATTTGCAGCATGCAGCAGCTTATCGATCAGCACCTGCTCCTGTGCACTAGCAAGCCCCTTCTCATGCAGTGATTGAACATGGGCCCGCACTTGCGGATAAAGCGCTTGCCGCTGCGCATCATGCTGCAAGAATTCGGCTATCGCAAGCCCGGCCAGCCGCTGCTGTTCATTCGAGCTTGACAAGAGCTTATCCGCCGCGAGCAGCAGCTCCTCATCGGTCTGCTGCATGAGCAGCGTAATGCAGGCTTGGCGCAGGGTGCCTGTCTTTAGCTTCAATAAAGCAATAATTTTGTCCAGTTCGGCATCGGCAAGCGCCGATTGCCCGAGCAGCTTAATCGCAGCCTCGCGGTTGTTTGTGCTTTTATCATTCAACGCTTGCAGCAAATACTCGCGATGTTTTCCGGAGGAGCCGGCAGATCCGATCAAATTAACCAGCAAACCGTACCGCAGATTTGAGCTCATCCGATCGCTGCAATCTATCAACTGCTCAATCATTGCCGCATCGCGATCATAGGCCGCGAGCGTCATCATGCGCCGCAATAGTTCATCAGCATCTAACGTTGCCACCGCCCAAGGGAATACACTCTCCTTAAAGGTTTTCGTCTCATTGATCTGCTTCAGCGACTGCAATAAAGCATTGAACTGTACGCGCCGCTCTGCAAGATCCTCGCTGATCGGAGAATTGCTCAAATCGACAGCCTCGTCCCCATAATGGTAGTCGATGCGATAGTCGGCATAGATGCTGTTCATCAGCCAAGCCATCTGCTCCGGGTCATCGACTGCTGCCGGCAGATGTCCGCTTGCAATCCGATGCTGCAATTCCGGCTGGTTCAGCTGTGCCAGGAAGTATAGCGAAGCCAGTTTCTTATATCTGGCACCGTCCCTCAGCACGCGCTGAATGCGCGTTTTGGCTTCGCCAATATCATAAGTCGCCGTCGCCCATAGCGAGAAATAGTAGACCAGCGTATCTTCGTTATGTTCCGCTTCCTCCCGGTAGCTCTCATCCGTCAGAGCGCGCAGGGCAAGCTCCAGACATTTGCGGATGACTGCCGGCTTCTGATCGGTAAAGGCAAGCCCTGTCCACGTATCGAGCGCCCGGATCACCGCACTGAAGCGTTCCAAGTTATGCTCTAGCACGATTCGAATCAAGTAGATAGCGGCCTCAACGGTTCCCTCGTCCAGACTTTCCATAATATGCTGGCGAAGGCCCTCCTGCAGCCTGGCTGCAATTAGGAGACGTCCTAGCATTTCGTAAGCTTCTACGCGATGGCTCTGCACAATGCCGCGAATCATAGGCCTTGTCAGCAGCGCCGTCTGATTTTCGCCAAACATGATGTTTCTAAGCGCCTCAATGACGGCTTTGTTGCCCATGTCGAGCTCGCGGGCGATACGATCGCCCATAATAGAGTCTTCCGGCAGAATGATACCCTGCCTCGTCAAATAATCCTGCAAGGTGCACTCATACGCAAGAGCATTATAGTAATATGTAATTGTGTCCACAATGGCTTCCATATAATGAGCCAGATTGCGGGAACGATAGCCTTTGCGATAATAGGTCGAGGTTGAATAGGCACGCACAATGCGGCGACGCAGCAAATCCAACAGCTCTGCCCCGTTCTCCTCTCCAAACAGCAGCGCCAGCGCCGATGACAGCGGTCCCGCCCACAGCTGCTCGGAATCGTTCATTTCACTAATCGGACATGGATAGGCGCAATTCAGTTCGGCAATAAACAGCTGCTCGCGCTTTTCCTTGTTATGGTATGTGGCCGTCAAATACTCCAGTAGGCTGGAGGCTAACGGATAATGCTCATGATCCTTCTTTGTCTGCAAGTGCTCAGACAAGGCATCCAGCAGCTCACCCTTATACTCAAAATGAATACGTTCTGTCATGTTAAATTCTCTCCTATTATCGCATCGTTCCCGTCAGCATGGTCAGTCTTATAAAGGTAAACACCGATCCGGGCGCAATCGTTAGTTGAGCCTGCAGATCCTCCACGATTGTATCATTGATTAGCACTTTGTAAATGCCGTCCTCAAATGCTTGAAAAGCCGTCTCGGCCGCAGCCGCAACATTGACTCTCCGGTCGTCATAAGCCGCCTCGAAGCCTACCTTACCGGCTTCAGCCTGCTCCTCCAATTGACCGGGACTTAAGTAAGGAAAAATAGATTGCCCGGTGCTGCGCGCGTTAAAACGCTGCACTTGATCCGTTACAATCGCTCGAATCGCATCCCCCAGACACTGCACATCGTCAGGCAGCGACGCCTCAATGAGTTCCAGCACCGGACGCCTTTTGCCGGCCGCTTTGACTCTGAAATAGATTTGCACCCTTTCGCCTCCTGTCAGCAAAACTTTGCCACCCTTCGAGGGCAGCAGATTATGATATTAATAGTGTTGTAATATCATTGAATTTACTTTTTTTTACTTTTTATGTAAATAACTGACGATTAACTATTCTCCCCCTAAAAGGCGATCCGAGTAGAATGCCCTTTAAAAGTGCTTATGCAACTTAAGATGCTAATTAAAAAGCCCACTGTATGAATTAATTAAGTGTGGAGGTTCCTATAATTTTTTCAAATTTCCCACTCGTCGATCATACTTCTATAGCAATGACTTCATGGCTTATACTGGTAGAGGCTTCTGTCATTTATTTCGCAATTTTCTTCTCAATCAGCTTGAAATTTTTAGTATCGTTCCACATCTTTTCGAATTGATCTAAGAAGGTTTTAGCTGCTCCTTCCTCCCGGATCACAACAAGAACTTCATCGTTTGTTGTGCTTGCGGCTGTAGATTGCAATGTCTAGTGTCCCCTTGGCCGAGTTAAGAAGGTCGTTATATTGTATGTCCACACTATCAAGTTCATCTTGTAGCTTCCGAGCCTGATTAAAGAGAACCTCCATTTTTGCCAATTCAGATGAACTAATTGTTTTAGGCAGATATTGTTTTTCTTCATCGAAAGGGTTTACCGGGAGAATACGGGCAGGCTCTGTTGATGGAACCAGCATTATATGGACTGGATTAGAACTAGCGCACTAAAAACAGGGATAGATAGCATTGAAGCTGACAGGCTAAGTAAAATCGATGCAATAATTTATTTTTTTCCTCATAGGTTTTTCCGCCTAATTTTGGTTTTTGTGATTACATATCATCACCGAACACACTGACGAAAGGGCTGCGGAAAATGTTGCACATTGGTTTTAATCCCCCACCAACTGAAGCTATAATAGTGGGATAAGGAAAATTTACCTGAGCTAAATTTCAACACGTTATTTCAAACTTGCCAATCTTCTTTTCTAATTCCTCGTACACCTTATTATCACTGGAATCTTGGAGTCAAACTATGCAAGGGATTTCACCTGATGCTCACATAACTTTTCGAGAAATACTTTCAAAATTTATTCAACAGGCATAATGCTCACTTTATCTTCGATTGGTAAAGCAAGATATTGATCTTCCTTAGGGGTAACCGGCTGAATCCGCATTTCTTCCTTAGAGCAACTGATTGAAATCGTACTTCTTTCTTAGGGGTAACCAGTTGAAATCGCATTTCTTCCTTAGGAGCAACTGGTTGGATTTTTACTGGTTCTTTTGCTGAAACGATCGAATTGCCTGTTAGGACGAATAAAACCGAACCAACCAGCGACATGCACAATAATCCTTTTGCCATTTCTTTTCTCATTTAAAACTCCTCCCTTTATTTTTCACAGGTTATTATTTTTCCTCATTTCACCTCTACAAACGGATCGTTCCAAAAAAAGGTTGCAAGAAATTTGACTCCCTAAAAAAATTTTCAGTAAGCTGCCGCAATTGTCAACACTTTGTTTTATGCACTGATCACCACCAACAATAACCTACAATAACCTAATGAATCCCTTCTAAGTTTAAGTTATCCATTGGCCCAAGCAATGGTTCGATCGAAAGAAAACGTACTTTTGCCGATACTTTCCTTAAATCATCGATACGATGTATTAAGGATTCATTTTCAACACTTACACCTTGCCATACATTACTTAGCCACTCATGGTGGGATGGCAAAAAACACAGCTGTCAGCTAGTTTGTTTTAAGAATTTTTGTAGAAAAGATCGCTCTCCATCTATACAGATGAGAAGAAGCGATCTTTGTTTTTACATCACAGTTTGTTTTTTTCGAAAAAACTATATGTAACAAATACATTATTTATATAAAATATTATAGTACTGATCCCACAATGGATCGGTCTGAGATGTTTTTCCATCCTTTTTGAGTTTAGCGATTTGATTGTACAATGCCTCCAATTTCTTCAAATCATCGTTGTCTAGAGAATTAGGGAAATCTTTCTTCACTTCCTGAAAAGATGGGAATTCTTCGTATTTGCCAAGAAGGTCGTTATATTGTTTGTCCAAACTATCAATTGCATCTTGCAACTTCCGAGCCTGATTAAAGAGAACCTCCATTTTTGACAGGTCAGATGAACTAATGGATTTAGGCAGATATTGTTTTTCTTCATCGAATGAGTTTATCGAGAAAATATAGGCTGGCTCTTTTGATCCATAATCTACAGTCGGAGCAGGCTCTATTGATCCATACTCGAGAATAGGGGCAGGCTCTTTTGAACTGTATGAATCCAAGATTTTATAGTATTGCTCCCACAATGGATTGGTCTGAGATGTTTTCCCCTCCTTTTTGAGTTTAGCGATTTGATTGTACAAGACCTCCAACTTCTTCAACTCGTCATTGTTTAGAATACTTGGGAAATCTTTCTTCACTTCCTGAAAAGACGGGAATTCTTCATATTTACCAAGAAGGTCGTTATATTGTCTGTTCAAGCCATCAAGCTCATCTTGCAACTTCTGAATCTGATTAAAGAGAGCCTCCATTTTTACCAAGTCAAATGGGCTAATGGATTTAGGCAGATATTGTTTTACTTCATCGAATGGGTTTACAGGAGCAATCTGAACGGGCGCAGATGATGGAACCGGCATGATGCTGATCGGATTCGAACTAGATGCGCCAAAAGCCGGGATTGATAGCATTGAAGCTGACAGGCTGAGTACAAGCGATGCAGTAATTAATTTTTTCTTCATAAGGTGTTTCCTCCATTTTTGGTTTTGGTGATTTTTGTCTTTCCTGAACATCTTAACGAGAGTGTCATGGAAAATGTTGCATTCGACGATAATAATTTTATCGATGAGTGAAAATGAGGAAAAAAGGGTTTTGGTGCAACAATTAATATTGATCAAAGATATCTACGATTTCGTTGTCTGATTATGCTGTCAAACCAAACAATTTGTTGATTAATTCAACTGAAGAAAGGACAGACGAATGAATGCATACGACCTGCCCTTTCCTTAGCATATGCATGACTTCGATTCCCGCGATTGTATATTCTGCAGTTTCAAAAGACTTGAATCCCAGCATTGGTTTTATGATTTTCTTAATAAACCGATGGTCTTGTTCAATAATGTTGTTAAGATATTTCTTTTGTCGTAGTAATGTTTTTTGTTTCATAGCATTCTCGTCCTTTAATTGCTGAACTGCGATAGGGTAAGCTGGGTTCTTATCGACAGTGATCACGCGAGGCAATTGATTGTGTGTTGAAGTCAATGCTTTCTTGAAAAATCGTTTGGCAGCGGGAGCGTCTCGATTCTCAGACAACATGAAATCAATCGTGTTTCCTTTTGAATCTACTGCTCTGTAAAGATATTTCCACTGTCCTTTAACTTTAATATAGGTTTCATCAGTTCGGAAGGAATCATTTGTCGGCTTTAAATAGGGACGAATTCGCTTGTCTAATTCCGGTCCAAACTCATGAACCCATCTCATGATGGTTGTATGAGCCATCCTAAGACCTCGTTCTTCCATCATCTCCACTAGATCACGATAACTTAGGCTATATTTCAAATACCATCTTACTGTTAGCAAGATAACTTCTGATTCATACTGCTTCCACTTAAACAAATCTAATCCCGTTTCCAACGTAATTGCCCCATCCCATGAATTCATTTCAATCATGTTATCATGTATTAGAACTTTGCACCACAACCTTTCTGCAATCAATTGGGAGGCGTGCTGTTCGCGTAACAACGTTTCTTGCACTAGGCCAAATTGATCTCCTTGATTTTAGCCATCTCGATCTTGGGTGTCCGATCCTCGTACAGCAGCCCATTCACTTCTTGCTGTACATCGGTGACTTGCGTATAGCAGTAACCACATATATATTGGGTATTCTTAATCGCCTGCGTGATATTACGAAAACGCTCAATAAACGCCTATACCGAGGCAACCTGATCTCCATAGCCCCAGCCGGATTCTGACTGAAACGCAATGCCACCGAACTCGCTGATGATAATTGGCTGCCCCCTATATTCATAGCCTTGCGCCATCGCATATTTCCAATTCATGTGAGAAATTTCGTTGTTCGTAATTGCTTCCTTGTTCACGTAGCGCATTGCGAATTTGTCTCGGGACTCCTCGTAATCATGCAGAGTAATAATGTCCGAGATCGTATGCTCCCAGCCGTCATTTACGACGACTGGACGGTACGGATCGATTGCTTTCGTCAAATGATAAACCGCTTCCGTGAAGCTCTGCTGCTTGCGGTTTGTGAATACGTTGGCAATTCCCCAGGATTCGTTGAAAGGGACCCATGTAATAATGCATGGGTGATTGTAATGCTGCTCAACGATATCCTGCCATTCCCGTGTAAAGCGGTTTATCGCAAGATAGTTGAACTCATAGGTCGCAGCCATCTCGGACCATACCAGCAAGCCTTTAACATCGCACCAGTACAGAAAACGATCAACTTCGATTTTTTGATGCTTATGTACGCCGTTATATCCCATCGCCAGTATTTTATCAATATCTTCGATGATTGCTTCTTCCGATGGCGGAGTCAAATGGCTGTCCGTCCAATAGCCTTGATCCAGAATCAGACGTTGATAGATTTGTGAGTTATTCAGTAATACTTTGCCTTTCTGGATAGACACTTTCCGAAGACCGAAATAAGAATGGACGCGATCGATCGCCCCATTTCCGTCGTCAAGTATGAATTCGACCTCATACAGCTTCGGATTTTGCGGATTCCAGGTTTCAATCCGCCACTCCGAAGTTTCGCTAATAAGCTCGATGGTAAGTGACAAAGCCGAACGGTCGACCGCCATCCCGGTTTCCTTTACGAGCTGCCCATCAAGCGTGATCTTCGTTGTCAAATAATAGTTTCCGTTGTGCTGAACGAACCCTTGAGGCGAAAGTCCGCCGACGCGGTAATCGAAACGTACGGCGTTTGCATCTAGATCCGGGGTGATTTTCACCGACTGAACATATTGCTCGCTGACATATTCCAGCCATACGGTCTGCCATATTCCCGTCGTCTGAACGTACCAGCAAGCGAAGTTGTCCTTTCTCCAACGTTGCTTGCCTCGAGGCTGTGTACAATCTTCGCTATCCTCCGCTTTCACGACGAGAAGGTTATCTTCGTTCACAAGATAAGGAGTGATATCGAAGGAAAATGCCGAATAACCGCCCTCGTGACAGCCGATATAAGATCCGTTAACCCACACTTTAGCTGTGTAATCGACGGCTTGGAAATGCAGCAGCGTTCGCTTGTTGCTCTGCTCGACCGGAATCGAAAAATGACGCTGGTACCATACATTCGGATGAAAACTCGTATCTTCGATGCCGCTTGCTTTCGTCTCATAAACAAATGGCACCTGAATCGCAAGATCGGTCTCGGACTCCCCCGATTCTCGTCATCAAATCGGAAATTCCATTCTCCGTTCAAATTTTGCCAGTCCTCGCGAACGAATTGCGGTCAGGGATAATCGGGTCTGTACATTGTTAATGACATGGCAATTCTGCTCCTTTGCTTCTATTATATGTTTTAGTTCAATGAAGCCCATGCTGCGTCGATGTCTTGAATGAGATCATCTGGATCTTCCAATCCGACATAAACACGAACCACAACCTTTTCTTCAGAAGACTGATCCGGATGAATTCTATTCACCGTAATCAGACTCTCATAGCCCCCCCAGCTGACCCCGATTTTAAATAAGCGCAGTCGATTCGCGAATTCCTTCAACCTCTCGGGTGGTTCATTCGACTCGAAAGAAAATATGCTGCTGTACCCCGTTAGTTGGTGGCGCGCCAAATCGTGCTGCGGATGGAACGGCAAACCGGGATGATTGACGCGTGTGACAAAAGGTTGGTTGCAGAGATGCATAGCAACTCGAAGACCACTGCTCTCGTGTCTTTCCATTCGGAGCGGTAGCGTACGCAGCCCTTTTATAACCGCCGCCGCCGTATGTGCCGTCATTACTCCGCCAAACAGCATATATTCCGTGCGCGATAAACGATCCATCCAACGATTGGAACCGATAACGACACCACCGATACAATCACTATGTCCGGATAAATATTTTGAAATCGAATGAATGACGAGGTCGACCCCCATATTAAGCGGCTGCTGAAAGCATGGAGTCGCCCATGTACTGTCGATAATCGTTACTGCGCCGATTTGCTTTGCCAACTCCGTGCAGGCAGGAATGTCCTGCAACTCGAACATCATCGTTGTCGGGCTTTCTAAATAGAACAGCTTTGTGTTTGGCCGTACCGCATTTCGCCAGTTTTCCGACAAGCTGCCGTACACGAATGTCGTTTCAATGCCGAAGCGCCGCAAGTATGAGCCAAGAAATTCACGTGTAGGTCCATAGGCTTGATTCACGCACACAATATGGTCGCCTTGCGCCACGATGGACATTACCGCAGCCGAAATCGCAGCCATACCGGAAGCGAAGCATTTGGCGCTCTCACCTCCTTCATATTCCGCCATTTTCTCTTCTAGATGCCGGACTGTTGGATTGTTGCCCCGCGAGTAAATGTGATATTGGCTTCCCGCATCCGCCATGGCCCTATCGAATGCTTCATGGGTTTTGAACGCAAACAGGCTGTTTTGATATAGAGGATAATTAATTGCTCCGTGATGCCTTGCATCATATTCATCTGTTGCTACAGCGGTATATAGCGACTTTCTCTTTTCTTTTACGCTCATATGCCACACTCCTTCTCTCCATCAATGCATCATATGCACTTGAGCTTAACCTTTAATGCCTGTGAATGTAATTCCCTTGACAATATATTTCTGGAAGAATATAAACACGATAATAATCGGAATAGATGCATATGCATTTACGGTCATCGGCATCGTTTCGTCCTGATTGTACGAGCTCATGAAGAAAGAAATGCCGATCGGCAACGTATACAGCTCTTCCGATTGAATCGACAAAAAGGGCCACAGGAAGTCGTTCCACGTTCCCAGAAAAGAAAAAATAAACAATGCAGCCATAACAGGCTTGGACAACGGAAGAAAAATGTTCCACCAGGTTTTAAACAGGCCGCAGCCGTCGATTTTGGCCGCATCCACCAGTTCGTTCGGAATGCCGTCATAGAACTGTCTGACAATGACGACAGCGAGAGGACCTGCCAGCGCTGGCAATATTAATGCGTAATAGGAATCCAATATTTCCAATTTGTGAGCGACCATATATAATGAAACGATTGTTGCTTCTCCCGGCAGCATCATCCCGCTAAGAATGACCCAGAACACGATTTTCTTGTAACTGAAGTCGATTCTCGACAAGGCGTAGGCAGCCAGCGACGCATTGATTATGCTAAGGATAGGCACAACCACCGAAACGAATAAACTGTTCATCGTCCATCTGACGATCGGCGCATGATCAAAAATATACTGATAGTTCTCAAAAGTGAACGGCGGCAAAAACCTTCTGCCGATCTCTCCGATCACCGACCCTTCCGGCTTGAGGGAAGTGACAACCATCCACAATATCGGAACGATATAGATGACGGCCAGACTAAACGCTACGATATAAAGAAATAGAACGGGCAAGCTCAGCTTTCTGCTGGCATGTTCAGGCATGTATCATTCCCCCCTATCACTTTTTCTATTGAAAAATTTAAATTGCAAGAAGGACACAACGATCAGCATGACAAAGAACATAAAAGACATGGCCGTAGATAATCCCAGCTCGTTCGATCTAAACCCGGTTTCATAAATATATTGAATCATCGTCCTTGTTTCGTTGGCTGGTCCGCCATGCGTGACGAGAAAGACCTGACTGAACACTTTCGATGAAGCGATCACCGTCAGAACCGTGATGAGAATCACTAAATCCCGCATCGCTGGTAAGGTGATATAAAACAATCTCTTCCAAGCGTTAGCGCCATCTATCGTTGCAGCTTCGTACTGATCAGCCGGAATGTCTTGAAGTCCGGTCAGAAACATAATCATATTAAAGCCCTGTGTCCACCACGTTGTTATCAGTACGATGGAAATCCAGGCAAGTCTCGGCTCGTCCAACCAAAATAATTCCTGCTCTTGGCCCAGTATACCGATATCACGCAATATGGTATTGAGTAGACCATCTGATCGAAGAATGAAGATCCACACAAAACTGATGACCGAAACAGACAAAATGTTAGGCATGAAATAAACCGTTCGCAGAAATGTTCGTCCTTTAAGCTTGGCATCCAGAATGAGCGAGAGCGCAAACGGAACCAATATAAGCAATGGAGTCGACAAAAGTACGAAGTATCCAGTATGCCCCAAAGATGCCCAGAAATCTGGGTCCTTGATAGCATAAAGGTAATTATCCAAGCCCACAAATCCTTCTTTCCCAGCTAACGTCCACTTATGAAAACTGACATACAATCCATAGAAAATAGGTACAATCGAAAAAACAATAAAGAAAGCAAAGTAAGGGGTTAAAAAAATTGCGGCCACCCCATTATGCTTGCGCTTCCTCCTTTGATTTTGGTGCGCCATATGCATAATATTCCTCCAATATCGTCATGATGGAGTTACTTTATGTAACTCCATCATGAACTTCATTAGTTTACCTGCTAAGGAGTTTTTCCATGTTCTTTACCGCGCTGTCCAATCCTTGATCAACCGACGATCGTCCTTGCCAAATTCCTTCAAGCGCTTGAACCAACTGATCTTTGATCGGCCACATCTTCGGTGTCTTCGGCAAGTATTTCCCGTCGGAAGCGGCCTGCAAATAATCCTGACGAAGCGGCATTTTCTTGAACGCATCAGAATTGATTGCCGCTGTTGTTGTTGGAATATGACCTGCTTGGGACCAAATGGCCGCATGATCGGTTACCCACTTCGCAAATACGATTGCGGCGTTAATCTTATTCTGATCCTCGCCTTTCTTTTGCTTTGGCAGCACGAATGTATGGGAATCAATCCAAGTAGCAGGTTTGTCATAGATTTGCGGCACTGGCATCGCGCCGAATTCCAGATCTTTTGTCGCTTCGAATGAACTGGTGGACCATACGCCATCCAGCAAAAGCGCCACTTTGCCTGCTTGGAACTCTTCCGAGCTTTTGTCCTGGTTTTTCCGAACGATACCGTCGTTAAATAGTCCGTTCACGAATTCGGCAGCCTTTTTTCCCTGTTCATTGTTTAACATCACTTTAGTACCGGATGCGTCAATCATTTGCGGGCCGTTCAACTGGTTGTACAAAGCCCACCAGAACCTATACGGGGTTTCTCCTTTCGAATTCAGACCCAAATTGGAAACACCTTTGGGAGCTCCTTCTTTTATCTTTTTCAAGAAGTTCACGAAACCGTTAGGCCCGGGTTCAATGGCCGGCTTATCGTCAATCAGTAAGTTTAAATCTCGCAAAATTTTCTTATTGTAGTAAAAAATAAGCGGATGCGCATCTAACGGGATCGCATAATGAACGTCATTGAAAATCGTTGAATTCAGAATGTTCTGATTGAAACTGCTCCAATCGACACCATTTGCATCGGCGGATGCACCCATCGGTTCAATGACACCCGCTTCTACCAATTCCGATAATTTGGAAGCATGTGAAATCGCTAGATCGGGAGCAGTTCCCCCAGCGACAGCGGTTTGCAATTTGGTATAGAATTGGTCCCAATCCTGGGTCATTGCCTTCACTTCGATTTTCCCTTTATACTCCTCATTGAATTTTTTGACAATCTCGGTCATAATGGCGCCGTCTCCACCTCCGAACATATTCCAGAAAGTAATCGAAACTTTGTTGCCATCGTTTTTGGATGCGCTCTCATTTTGTTGACTTCCACTTGGCTGACTTTCGCTGGGCTTGTTCCCATTCGCATTGTTGGAGGTGCTTGAGCAAGCGCTCACAAGAGATGTAATCAAGAATAAACAACTCAATAAAACCAGATAACGCTTGGTACCTTTCATATGAAATCCCCCTTTAATCCGACTCCTCGGATTTATTTTCAGACAGTAAGCCTGTCTGATAGGTAAAGGTTAAACTAGTCCTTTTATTTTGTCAACCAAATTTTAGTTGCGTGCTTCGGACCTTGCCGAGTCCGAAGCATGCCTGTTATAGTACCGACTTGATCAATTCCTCTAAGCAATCCATATGTTTATTCAATTCGACCAACGCCTTGTCCGGATCGTTCGCAGCGATTGCATCAAACATGGTCAAGTGAAAAGGATAAGTCGCATCAAATAGATGTTTATTGCCAAGCGGTTCTTGGAAAAACTTCTTGTAAAGGTCGGCTATCGACTCTATCATGCCTTCCAAAATAGGATTCGAAGCCACCTTAATAATTTGGCGATGAAAAGCAAGGTCAATCTCCGAAGTATCCAAGCCGCTTTCCTTCATTTTGCGGTACTCCTTTACGCACGTCGCCAATTCTTCTAATTGGGCAGGCGTAATCCGCTTGGCCGCCAGTTCAATCGCTTTTCCTTCCAACGCGCGCCGTACATCGAGAATGCAAAGCAGAAACCGCTTCTCGTTCTCTACTTTTATTTTCCCGGAAAACCGAAAAATATCGACATCGCGAACAAATATTCCTTTGCCATTTTCCACCCGTACGATTTCAATCGCTTCCAGGTAACGTAACGCTTCTCGCAAAGAAGATCTTCCGACACCGAACATTCGCGCCAGCTCTTCTACGGACGGAAGCTTATCACCTGCTCTAAGCTTGCTCTCTTGGATATAATTTTGAATTTCTTGGGATACAAGCTCATGAACGTGCATTTTCTGTATTTTTTTCATTGGACAACCCTTTCCACCTATTTTCCTGTCAGATAGGTAAATCATAATCCAATACTCCTTTTTTGTCTATCCTCCTGCCGTCAAACGCGACAAGATAATTTAGGTCTTGAAAACGATTCCACTTTGATATATATTCAACCTATCAGACAGGCTGTCTGCATAATCAATTCTAGGGAGGCGTTATATCGTATATGCATCCAAATCACAACCGAAACTTATCAGGAAATCCGATTTTCCCCGGCTGCTACGCCGACCCGGAAGCCAGAATTTTTGAAAACCGCTATTGGATATACCCAACCTATTCGGCTCCCTATGACGATCAACTCTTTTTTGACGCATTTTGGTCAGAAGATCTTGTTAATTGGCACAAGGCAGAGCGAATCATGGAACGGAAGCACGTCTCTTGGGCGCAGCGTGCAATGTGGGCCCCTTCACCCATTGAGCGTAACGGCAAGTATTATTACTATTTTGCCGCTAACGATATTCAGAGCAATGAGGAGCTCGGAGGAATCGGCGTTGCCGTATCCGATCGGCCGGAAGGTCCCTTTAGGGATGCCATTGGCAAACCACTGATCGCTCAATTTTATAACGGCGCCCAGCCGATCGATCCTCACGTCTTTATTGATGACGACGATACCGCATATCTTTATTACGGTGGGTGGGGCCATTGTAACGTCGTCAAGCTGAATGACGATATGATCAACTTGAAGCCTTTCGAGGACGGCCAGATTTATAAGGAGATCACGCCCAACGGTTTTGTCGAAGGCCCCTGCATGATCAAAAGAAATGGTATCTATTATTTCATGTGGGCTGAAGGCAGTTGGGGCGGGCCTGATTACTCTGTCGCATATGGGGCAGCCTTATCTCCGCTGGGTCCGTTCAATCGGGAAGGAAAAATTCTACAACAAAACCCTGACATCGGCGTAGGCGCTGGACATCACGGAGTCATCCGGATTCCCGGCACAGACGAATGGTATATGGTATATCACAGAAGGCCCGTGTCCGAAACCGATCCCCATTATCGCGTTATCTGTATCGACCGGATATTTTTTGAGGAGGATCGCATTCTACCAGTAGAGCTCACTTCCGAGGGCGTCCCTCGTCGGCCGCTGCAAACATCAGATTAAAAGCGCCGGATACTGGAAGAGTCGTATAGCGGTTTTTTTGGGATACGCGGCGTTCCGTTATACTACTTTACTCGCAATTTTTCCTTGCCGGGTGCCCTATCTGAGGAAATGTTCTTGACCACGCTACAACAGGCGAAAGACGATAAACAAACGTTCGAAGATTTGAGTTCTTCGAGTGAGAATTTTTGCGTTCACGGAACATCCTATATAAGTGAGACGAGAATCACAGAATTAATTGACGGATCCAGCGATTTGAACTGTACACCAATTGTTATACAGAGCCTAACAATTGGAGATGCATTTCACCGCGATGGCTGCGTTTTTGTTGTTAAGCCAAGTAAACCATTGTCATTTGAGTTCATCTCTGGATGCAGAAGCCCCAAAACTACCCTTTTTTGAAGGGTAGTTTTTTTTGGCGGGTGATCCCCAGAAGCCTTCCAGTAACGGCGAGTTTATAAGCCCCCTTCTTCGGTTCTCGTCGAAGAGCCGGGCTGCGACGACATCGATGGGTGGCACTTTTGTGTTATTTTTTAGTTAGAATCCCAAGTTTCGTCGAAAGGAAATTCAAACTATGCGTAAAGGCGAACTAACAAAGCTTCGAATTATTGAGAAATCCGCCGTATTGTTTAATAATAAAGGTTATACGGGTACGACGATGCAGGATATTATAGACGTTACAGGTTTAACAAAAGGCGCAATTTATCGTAACTTCGCCAGTAAAGATGAAATCGCGATCGAAGCTTTCCAATATGCCGGACAAGTATTATGGATTCATTTCTCGGCAGCAGTTGAAAGTCAGGACACTGCTATCGGCAAAATTATAGCTATGTGCGATGTTTACAAAGATACAGTTCATAACCCTCCCATTCAAGGAGGATGCCCTTTCTTGAACACGGCTGTTGAGAGTGATCACTCCTTCCCTATGCTGAGAGATCATGCACTGGAAGCTTATACACAAATGCTTGGATTCATTCAATCCATGCTTCTTCAAGGTGTGAATTCAGGTGAGTTTCGAGCTGAGATAGATACAGAATCGACTGCTTCCTTTATCTTTTCATCTATTGAAGGCGGGATTATGGCTAGCAGAAATCGCCATGTTGCCTTTGCCATAGAAAATATCAAACGGCTGCTCATGGCCTACAAGGCTCATTAGCAGCCGTCCTACAGTAAAATCACTAATGGACTCTTCTACCCTCAACCGTTGATGCAGGAAGCACACCTGCTTTGGCGGTTCCTCTCATGACATCTCCATATACGGTTACCTCAAACTTCAAATTTAGGCGCATTGGTTTCTTGAGTCGTTGTGTCCATTCCATCCGAGTCCCTTCACACACAGGGTTAAGAAACTCAACCGTTTCATCCCCCTGCTTTGCTGTCCCTTCTATGATCCCATTTCTTCTATTTATATGAAGTAGGACTGACATTTTGCCAATCGGAGTCGAGATAGTTGTTTCCCACTCCCCAAGAAAAGCTTCGATCCCTCCTAATGCTGTGTCTAGATTGGAATTAGGAGACTTCGGCTCTTCGTCCACCTCATCCGAGTCCATACCGAAGTCAATAGGCACGATACCTTGGGCCAGCCATATCGTTCCTCTTCGTTCGTACTCGAATAACTTCTCAACTGCATGCGCAATTTGAGGTCCTAGCTCGCGCTCTACTAGATACAAAGCCACATCAAGTCCCGAAGTCACGCCTCCTCCGCTCACGAAACGGGGACTATCTTCGACGACCCTTGCATCAATCGGAATAGCGTCTGTGGCCCCCAATAGGTCGATTTCCTCCAAACGGCTTAACAAGATGTCCACTCCAATTAATATTTCATTCCCAAGCCCTACGATTTGAATAGAGTTAAATTGATTTTTACAGGAATTTCCTAGCCTTATTATGAAACATGACCTATGCAGTTGAAGTAATTAACTGGTAATTCAAATGTATGGCGTTACAAAAGAAAATACTTGACATTACAGAATGCCCCTAATAATTTAAACAAGGTATATCTTCAAGATTATAGGTGGGTTTCCAATGTCAGCGTTACAAAAACCGAAATTTAAGGATTTAAATCATGGCGAAGTTAGCAGACAAAGACGCTTTGCTCAAAGAAATGTTTCAGCCATGGAAGCTTGCTCAATATACGATAAATCGCTTCTTTACGAATTCTTTGCGTGGACGACCTTTGGGAAAAAACGTGTGGAACGTTTGCAGCAGGATGACACCACTAGGCTTCAAGATGGCGATGTCATTAATCTGGACGATACGCATCTTGCGCATCCTTATGCCAAGCAGCTTCCCTTTCTAGCCTGGTTATTTGATTCATCGAAGAAAAGTTATGTGTGGGCGATGAACCTAGTTGTCCTGCAGGCCGTGTTACAAAGTGGCCTAGAGTATCCCTTGTTTTATCGTGTCTGGCATAAGCTTGAAACAAAAGGTGAAGGCATAACAAAGATCGATTTGGCTAAACAAATGCTTCTCATGCTGCGCGAATCTACAGCTTGCCGTTTGTGGGTCGCCATGGATCGTTGGTATTTATGTAAGGAGTTTTTTGCATTTCTGGAGGAACACCAATTTGATTGGGTTACAAAAGCGAAGCGAAATACTTCATTATTTCGTAAGATCATCGAACAGCCCACTGGCAGAGAGCGTTACGAACCGTTGACGCCTGTTATGCTCATCCGTGAAGTATTCAAAGACTTGACTCGCGGGGCGTCATCTGGATTAATGTCGATCGCAATTCAAGATATTTATATGAAATAACCCCATCTCATTATGAATCGTAAAGGAAAACAGGTCGTGAAACAACGCTATGTACGTATCGCCGTTGTGGCTGCTATACGATTAAAAGAAGATGAGCAAACTCAGATTGAAGCTGAAGTAGCTCTAGAAGACGAGAATCCGGCAATGTACAAAGGCGGGTTGTGGTGCAAAGCTCTAATTCATAATAACGTAATTGATAATGAAGTCATGGGATGGAGAAACTTGCTTTGGAAACGAAATTGGATTTATTTAAATGGAAGCAATATGAATCGGCAATCATTTTACTAACGGTGAGATGGTATTTGAAATATAGTTTAAGCTATCGAGATATAGTTGAAATGATGAGTGATCGAGGATTAAGGATTAAGGATTAAGGATATCCCATACGACGATCATGAGATGGGTCCATGAATTTGGACCTGAAATCGACAAACGAATCCGCCCCTTCTTGAAACCTACAAACGACTCGTGGAGGACTGACGAAACCTATATCAAAGTTAAAGGTCAGTGGAAGTATTTATACAGAGCCGTTGATTCTATGGGGAAAACCATTGATTTCATGTTATCTGAAAATCGGGATATGCCGGCAGCTAAGCGCTTCTTTACAAAGGCTTTGACCTCTTCACATACTCAAATCCCACGTGTAATCACCTTGGATAAAAATCCAGCATATCCACCAGCAATACAAGAATTAATAAATGAGAAATCCTTACCAAAAGAAACCTTGATTAGACAGACAAAAGTATCTAAACAACATTGTGGAGCAAGATCACCGGTTCATAAAGAAAATCACAAAACCAATGCTTGGTTTCAAATCGTTTCTTACAGCGGATCAGACGTTAAAGAGAATTGAGGCTTTACATATGGATAAGGAAAGGGCAGGCCGATGATAATTCGACTGTCCTCACTGCTGTTGAATGGCTAAATAAGATATTTGGTTTAGTGGCATAGACAAAGTATAGCTTGTCGGGTAACTGCGAACTTTTTTAAATCCTTGCACCAGAACCACCTTTAGTAATGCTCAAGCGTATAGTGAATCATCTGAAACATAGCATAAGGCTCAATATTGAAATCCACGCCAAAATAACAATTACCGTTTTGATGTTTATTCAACAACTCCCTTGAAACATCATTGACATGATAATTCTGTCCATTTATTGTAATCGATCTGCTATTAGAGTAATAATAAGCAAAGAATGGATTATAATCAGTTCCGATTGTATATTTATCTCCAACACTCCATTGATTTTTCCAATTCTCATTTGTCTGCAAGTGATAATATGTTCGCTCTGTCATAAAAATCATGAGTATTCCTCGATTCTAATTACAAGTCAGTTTTTATTATGTTTGATGTACATGCCAAATTACTTCCACATGTTCGCTATCTTCGATGATCTCATCAATGTGATAATAACACCCAATTTTAGATTGTAATTTGGTTAACTCATCATCATAATCAAGCATGCCTTGCTTCTTCTTATCTAATAAAAACTTTAGTTGCTTAAGATCTGCTTTCTCTTCGATCCTGAATGGTCTTGTAAATCTCTTGTACTCATATCCGTGCCTCTAGTTGAGATTATCAAGCATCTCATTATAACACTGACCATAATCAGGAAAGCGAAATATGATATCCAGATGATGTGTATCCTTATTCATAATAAACCTATGAATTTCTCCACCAACACCTATACGTTCTGGATTAATATCATCTTCTTCTTTTTGTCTAGACATTAGCGAAATAAATGCTTCATCTAATCCATTTTTCTGGATTTCCTCATATAAATCGTATTGCACTTTGGGCTTAATTGCTGAACAATAGGAATATTCCTCTATTTGAAACATTGAAGTACTTCTAAAAGCAGCCCCCTTCAGGACACCCTCAACTTCTGAATAGCCGAACTGATAAATTGTACTTGTTAGGTCAACCGAATATTTCTTATTCAAGTCAAGAAGACTTTTTGTTGTTATACTATTCAAGAAACTTATATCCGCTGCGATAACGTTCCTTTGGACTCTGAATACCCATTCCAAAATTAAATCAAGATTCCCTGTACCACAAATAACACTTCTAAGATGAGGAATAGGAAAAATCTTACTAACAAATTTAAATGGCTTTCTCTTTTCATTTAATGATAATGTGTCCATACAAATAATAACTTGGTCTTTGTCGTAAATAAAATTAAATGCTGTCAGTTTTTATTTCCCCTCGCTCACTAAAAATCATTCTTTAATTAACATCTATGGAGATGTTGTCTGATCACGCTTTATTATATCACTGATTTACAAATTCAGGATATTACTCTATCGATAACGGAAACCTCTCTTTTCTGTAATACAATACTGCTGTTAACGCAAAAGAGCCCTCTAAAAGGGCTTTTCATCATTTTGAGTTATTATCGTATCGTTACTAATAAAAGGAATACTTTTCTCAATGACATTAACTTTTATTATGAGAGGACAACCCACATTGACTTCCCACTCGTTGTTTCCTTTCCAAACCAACAGTGAGCAGCACTCAACATGTGTCGTCTATGGAAACATAACTTGTCCAACAAAACTACATCGTTTCGTGTCCACAACCTCTTCACTATATGCGCGACAAGTCTTAAATTATGCTCAATCAGTTTGTTTCTGGAATGATCATTGCCTTCTGCCATAAGTCTTAAATGTTTTTCTTCCTCTGCTTCGGTAAGAGGTTGAGGAAACGCATTATTCTTCACATAGGATACAAGTAAGGTTAGCTGCTTAATTAATACAGCTATTGCGCTAAACAATCCAGGCATTTCAGCCACCCCCTTCAATGTTAGCGGATCTTAGCTGTTCGGAAGTCTCCGCTTTGAGCTTAGTATTAGTGTATGTGGGTGGGAGCCTAGAAGTGCCTGTACCGATTAACTTAGACGAAGAAGTCATCTGGAACTAGCTCATTTAAATTGACTTTTGGGGACCTTGTTACACTTAAATGAGAAAGTAACTTTTGCCTCCTTTGAAGAAACTCATACATCGCCTGCTCTTTTGAGATCTCCATAAGAAAAAACTTCAATTTAACGTCGTTAAACTCTCTATACTTATTGATTTCTGACATACAAATAAATCCTCTGGCCCCAAGTTCCTCTACCTTAGAAATATCTATAACCACCACATCCAACAATTCACTTATTCCAAAGATACTTAGAAATTGTTGAACTAGAACAGTTGGTTTCGTCTCTAGGAGAGAGATTGTCCCATAATTGGAGACAACCTTTTTCTCTTTTTGAAGAATTATTGAAGAACCTGCATGCTTTCTAAGTCTATACCACTCAGCAGTTAAGCTCTCCAATTTTTTATGATACTCATGCCATACCCTCAATTGATCCTGAATATCCATTTCAGCCCACCATATATTGTCTGTATATTTCAAATGTTTTTTTGGGCTAAAACGAACAAACTTCTCTTTTACTAACATATTTTTATGTATTAATTTAGTTAGCTGATCTTCATTTAACTTTTCTATACAAATAGAACAAGCATGAACCAAAATGCCTAGATCATAAAACATCTCCTTTAGAGCTTCCTTATCCCAGGCGTATTCTTTGTTAGAAAGAAACTTGCTTACTACACCAATTTCCTTCCATTCAATTCTCATCATCAATAAGCCATTCGACGATTTTTCTTTTATCTTCAAATGATTGCTTCCAATGAACTCCTTAATGCGCTCTGTAGTTAATGTAATCTTTTCAGCATTCAAATTCCCCTCTTCATTTAGTTGATTTCTTACCAACTCGCTGGCTTGTTTAATCTCACTAACAACTGACTCCGTCATCACATCTAATTGTGCAATATACTCATTTGGGTCAGATATCACTGACATTATGAGATTCCATATAAACTCCTCAAGCAAATCAGCTCTCAAAGTCTTTGCAGGACAAGCTGTCACTGCATTTCCATAACGCTTTGGGTTTTTATAAGATATTCATATTTTGTATTTCCAGATCTTGTAGTGTTTTTCACTTTTTGCTCTTTTGCTAATTCAAAAAGTGCCGAATCAACGATAGGCTCAACAAACGGTGGAACGCGCATTTGGCATAATCTTCTTATCACGTTCAACTGCTTTAAGCCTTCCGCGCACAGTTCTTTTCTTAATTAGTGCTAGCTCGTACTGAGCAATAACACTCATTAAGTTAAAGAACAGCTGGCCCTCCGGTGTTGAAGAATATTCTGTATCAACAAAAAGCAATGCAACTCCTTTGGACTCGAACTCTCGACAAATAAAAAGCTTATCTGTAAGATCCCGAGAGAGCCGATCAGGATGAGTAACAAAGACGTGAGTTATCAGCCCAGCCGCTATATCCTGCCGAAGCCGGTTAAGCTGTGGGCGTTCAATGTCCTCGCCACTTGCTCCTTCGCGTATTCGCAATCTCAACTGGCACTAACAATGCTGACTTGTAAGATGTTGGTAACCATTGGGCTAAGCAAGCTATCGAAGCTCTTGCCAAAGCAGGGGTAATCGGTGGTTATGAAGACGGTTCATTCAAACCAGACAAAACGATATCCCGTGAAGAAATGGCAATCATCTTGTCCCGAGTAATCAACCTCAACGCAGTAACGAAGGACGCTTCCGAGTTTGACCCTAAAGCAGACTCTTCCCGTGCGGAAGCTCTGCAAGTCATCCTTAATGCTTTGAACCTTAACCCCGACATCAAAACGTTGTTTGATTTCTTAAATTAAATTTTCTATCCTAAAAGATTGAGTCTAGTTCTACTAGTTAGTCGCTTTTGTTGAGAACCACAAAAGTATCTTACTGAGGCTGAAAAAAAGTATTTAATGTTAATTAGTTAGTTGTAGAAAAAAAAGGCGAAACGTATCCATTCTGGATATTCACTTTATGTGCCGATAAGATATCATAGATCCCATCAACAATATATAATGACCTTCTACTCTTGGGTGTCTTAGGAACTTTTTCAATATTATTATTGCTACCAGCGGCAGTTCTTACTTGCTCGATTCGAAGAACACGTTTATTTGCAACGTAAACCCTTACAGCCAATTGTATGCTTTATCCCCTCGCATCTCATGCACACCTGACCTACAACTTCGCGACTACCCTATCCATGTCCATGAATCGGATTAAGCGAGAGGTGTATAGAGTCCTTATGACTAATTTCCGAGGATAACGAAATGTTGACTTCACATGATTGAATAGAGTTGTGAGCACTTTCAAAAGAAGCCACAAAACGGCAGATACTGTTTTACCAGTACCTACCGTTTTCAAGTAACTTTAAATTTCTATTCTACATCCAATGAAAGACCAAGACTGACATTCAGCATACGCAAAATCATAAGTAACGACTCAGATCTCGTAGCCTTAGCATTTGGTTTAAATGAATCATCTGTTGCACCTTTTACGATACCCATTTCGGATAATCTATCAATCTCAGCCTCTGCCCAGTTACCCGAAGCATCCTTGAACTTACTATTTTTCACAAAAGTAGTGTTTATTACTTTGGAAAGCATAGCCACGATCTCCGCTCTGAAGATTGTCTGATTGGGTTTGAACGTTCCGTCCTCGTAACCATTAATAATACCGCTTGCATGTAATGAAGCAATTGCGTCTGCCGCCCAGTGACCTTTGGTGTCCATAAAACTGGAATTACCTGTGGACGTTAAACCAAGGGCTTTAACTAGCATTGTTGCAAATTCTGCTCTAGTTACCATAGCATTAGCACGGAATGAACCATCCTCATACCCTTTTACGATTCCAAGCTTAGTTGCTAACTCGATTGTTTTAACAACTGGAGAATCTGTGGGTACATCCATGAATGTTACGGAAGGTGCTGCTTTTGCTTTTTCAACTAGAATCTTGATTACATCGATATTTACCTTTCCATTATAGAATGGCTTAGGTGTTGTTGGTGTTGGTGTTGTTGGTGTTGTTGGTGTTGTTGTTGGTGTTGTTGTTGGTGTTGTTGTTGGTGTTGTTGTTGGTGTTGTTGGTGTTGTTGGTGTTTCATTGTTTGGTGTTGATGGTGTTCCCGTTGATGTTGATGTTACCTTAATCGTTGCTGTACCTTTTTTACTTGAATCAAAGGTTGATGTTGCTGTAATGGTATAGTTACCTGGCACTGCATCTGCTGCTACCGTCACTAATCCATTCGCAGCAACAGCTACTTTCGAATTACTGCTTGTCCATGTTACGGTTTGGTCAGCTCCACCTACTGCTGTTACTGTAGCTGTCAATTGTTGCGTTGCTCCTTGAACCACATTTGCTGTTATTGGACTTACGTTTACTTCTGTTACTGCAGCATCCTTCTTCTCAATCGAGTAGTCGTCAACCAATTCTCCGCTTTCCGTACGAGCCTGAATCGAGATCTTATCATGGCTAACTTGAATTGCAGAGTATATCGGAACGTGTTCATCATACATGAAATCGAGATAATCATACTTTGTTCCATCGTAGAACTTCCAACCAGATGTTCCTCCTGCCAAATAGACAGTCCCACGCTCTCCATTCTTCAATGGCTTACCCGCTTTCATCGGATACGTGTGCGAGTAGACGTGATCGTGGCCTTCCAGCACCAAGTCTACTTCCAATTGTTCTAGTATGGGTCCGAAATAGGTTTTTGTATTTTCGATCAAATCCCCGCGTCCCTTTTCGGTATGATAAACAGGCTTATGGAACATAACGACTTTCCATTTTTTGTTGCTCTTCTGAATATCCTCGCGCAGCCATTCTGCTTGCTTGGCCATGGTTACTTCGTCACCTTCGGAATTCATCACGATAAAATGCACCTCGCCTGAATCGAAGGAATAGGCGTATTCTTTCATGAAATCCGGTCCGTTTTTAGGAAGCTCCCATCCCTTGGCGAAAATCCCTTTGCCATCACCTCCAACATCATGATTACCCATCGTGTAACCCGAAGGAATCGAGGTTGCGTAGATCGACGTAGATTTCCAGATCTGGGTCCACTCATCTAAGTAATTTCCGTCGTCAACAATGTCACCGCCATGCATAATGAACTGGGTGTTCGGATAATTTGTAAAAGCGTCTTTCATCAGTTTTTGGAAGTTTGCAATGCCATTATCACTATTGGCATGCGAATCGGATATGAATACGAAAGAAGTGGGCTTATCCTGCGCGGGATCCGCTGTCTTGTAATCGTACCATGTACTCCAATGTCCTTCGTAACCAACCCTGTAACGATATTTCGTACCCGGCTCAAGACCAGTAACCGATGCCTGATGGAACTTAATTTCGACTAAGGGTCCATTCTTTTCACGATGGATCACTTGCACTTCCGTAAGCGCGTCCTGCACGATGGATTTCGTGGGCTCGCTTTCCTTCATGTACTGAATAGAGGTTTGTTGAACTCTAGGTGCCGTCTGCCATCCTACGTTCATCATTGTTCTCATATCTTCGGCAACAAAGGTTTGCACATATTGCGGATCGTCATTACCAAACTGATTAACAATTTCCATGTTCATACTCTCGGTGGTGCTGCCGTCCTTGACCGCTTGCAGTGTCCAAGTGCCTATCCCAAGGGTTAAGAGCGGCGTATGAATTTCTCCTTTTGAATCCGTTAAGCCAATGCCTAGTTTAAGATCATTCTGCTGAACATCAGCAGTAGATATATAACCTTTCCTGGATCCATCAGGCATATACACAGTTACAAATCCGGAGGTGCTTCCTGTTGTTGCGATAAATTGCTGATCTTTCTTTACCGATAGCAAAGATGTCGTGCCGTCGGCGTTTCTATATATATTGGAATTCGCTGCTGTCACGGTCACATATGTCTGAGGACCGTTTGCATCGATGTACTCGATCGCCGCTCCTGCCACAGGTGCTCCAGCATGATTGGTAACGGTGATTATGCTCTGCGTTTGCAAACCCGTTCCCTTGATTGCCAAGTTGTACGGAAACGCGATCTTATACTTTACCGGAGCTGCAAAGGAACTCACCGAAGTGCCGCCTGTATAACCGAAGCTGCCTTCAGCCATGCGAATTTGCTTAAATGTCTCGCCGCGTTCCATCTTGGCCGTTCTAGTGAATTCGAAATCGATACTTGCCAAAGGATTCACGTTGTCTCCTTGCAAACCATCTGCGCTAAACTCAACATAACCGCCTACATTATCGATAGTGGTCTGCACGTTGCTCAGGTCGGAACGCCCGGTTATTACTTTCGCCTGCAGAGTCGCCGGGTCGAACTTGAGCTTGGTATGTACGCTCTTTGCCGCGCCTACACCCTTCGCTCCGAGCTGTAATCGGTAAATGTCGCTGCTAAGTGATTCTTCCGGTGCCTCCATGGTAAGCCGTGCCCCATGCTCTATGTTGAAAGAATAATCTGCCGTTGCAGGATTACCGGATATATCTTTAATTGCCGCATTAACCTCATAATAGCCGCCATCAAGCGGTGCATCTGGATGATACGTAATCAATTTTTTGACCGGATCATAGGCGTAGGTCGCCGATGTGACAGACTTTCCATTCACGGTCAGTTGGATCGAGTTTGGATCGATGCCCAATCCAACATCGTCCGCAAACAGGGTCATATCAGATAGCGGTGCGTTCAAAGTCTGATTTGGCGTTGGTGAAGTCGGAGTGACCACGGGCACGGTCATATCTTCACCAACCGGTTCATCATAAATGAGCCTGACGTCGTCAATCCAAAGCGAACCTTTATTCTTTTTGCTCATTTGTCTTTGCTTAACCTGGAAGTAAAACCACAGAGAGCCCGGCACTGACATATCCGGCCCTATTATAGCTTCTACATATTTCCAACCATTCCAGTCTATACCTGTATACTCATCCCTTATATCATAATTTCTAGTCGAACCACCTGCATTCCGAAACTTAACGGTTAAACCATGTCCTTCGTTATTGCCATATACCCACATACCGATTTTCTTGGGAACCCTGCCGCCTGGCAACGGTACTACTTGAGTTTTATCACCCACAGCAAATTGAGAGGGATTATCTGTAACTCCAATAAAATCATAATCAAATCGTAAGGACTTTGCCCCATTGCGAACGTATTTCGGATTCGTTTCAAGCGCGAGAGTGACGCCTTTATTGCGTATACTGTCCAAGTATAATTCGCTCAAGTCGACATTTTCGAAATTTTCCACCATGACGACACCGCTAGGATTCGCAGGAATCACGGGAGTGGCATAAACGATGGACGAGGATGAAAGGGATACTGGTATGAACGGGATAACAAACGCCATTACCAATATTCCGATCAAAATTCTCTTAATAAATAGTTGATGATCATTCACAAACCTTCACTCTCCTCTGAAGCTAAAATGTTATTGACTTGTAAAAGATAAGTCACATATATTAATATAGCGTAATTTTGTTTTCACAAAATCACCTCCAAATATCATTATTGTAAAGAGAATTTGTACTATCTAACGTCAATTATTGTCTATTTATTACTAGTTGCTTAACTTCTGAGTTAGCTAATAAGGGAGATTCTTGTCGCAAAAAAAAGACAAGAATCTCCCACGACATAAAAAAACTTTATTTATCACAATGTCATTAACTTAACGGGTTAAAAAACAGCGATTGCCCCCTTTGGAAGATTTGACAAAGGGGCAATCGCTGTTTTTTAAAGATATTTGCTTTTATGTAGTTAGTGATAGTTTTGGAATTCTGATATTTGAACATAGTAAATCCAGTTAGAGTATTTTCCTGCGAGTAGTCCTTTCGTTCTTGGATAGTGTCGGTCTTTACGGACGGGAAGTAGATTGCGTTTGATTTCATCGACTATTGTAACCAGTTAGGATACTGCTTAAATTGACCCTTTAGTAGTTTAACTTGGATTATATTTCCAAACTGGTCTAAGGCTTCCGTATGATTTTGATGAGACGTTATAAGCTGGTGTAACTCAAGAATAAAGCTTTTAGAAATACTACGATTATTTTTGACAAAGTCGAATATGAAATCAATTGCATCAAAATGATCTTTTAAGTAACTCATTAAATGAGTCGGTTCAATATTTGTGTCTCCATGCTGCAAATACGATTCAACAAAACCTTCTTTAATAAACGTCTCTGTAATTCCTTCTTTTAAATCATATAATCGTTCAATAACCCCCGTCTCAATTGCTTGTTGCCTTTTGATACGATCCAAAAATTGTTGATATTCGGTTTCGTTACTCTTAAGAACCTCTCTTCTTCTATACCATGACGGAGCAATGTTATCAAACTTAATTACGGAAACTTTTAACCAATTTTCATCAAAAGAAATCGGTTCCCAAATGTTTATCTCTTTGAACATTTTACCTCCGGTAAATAAATATTTTTACATTATTATACTACTATTTTATTGTTAATACTTTTTTTTCAGGAAGTCTACCTTAAGGTGAAAAGAAAAAAAACGACATCTCTGCTGTTTTCATTTAAGATGTTGCTGGGGCTAGTGGGATAGAATCGCTGAGCTAACTCACCTACAATCAAAAACAATTTGAGCAATACTGTCACATCTCATCTATTGATTTAGAATCATCAATATTAAGCACTCCACATGTCTAGTGTGCTACAACACAATCAAACAATAAAAAAAATGGCATCTCTGCCGTTTCTGATTTAAAGTATGGTGGAGAATAGGGGGGCTCGAACCCCTGACCTCTTCGCTGCCAGCGAAGCGCTCTCCCAGACTGAGCTAATTCCCCGTGATAAATCTAATCCTCTGGTATTCAATTCTTTTGGGGTTGTTAAATACCCAACCACGGACTCCCAGCTGAGCTAAGCCCCCGTGCTAATTCTAATTCCTCAGGTATGCAATTCTTTTGGGTGTGTAACCAACCAGCTCGTACTCCCGCGTTGGGGTATTACACTACCGCAAAACAGAGCACAAACGGATTTAATTTACATAAAATCACAATTAAGTTCCCTGCTCTGTTAACCTTCCACTATGAGCGTTTTAAAAAAACGCCTCTCAGACTTCTCTGCAAAAAACAGTTGAAAAGTAAATATTAAAGTTGCTATAAACGCTAGCTGCAGCAAAAAATCCTTGATAATTTCTGAATTCCTGTTGCAATCAAATGCTGCTATCTAGCTAATCTCCTATTGGTGAGCGAGTGCAGCAGAGCAAGGTAAGAATGGTACTTATTGCTGATGGTGTCACTCGCACATTTTACACGACATTTGGGCAAGACATTTACCGCTTTACAATAGTAGGGTATCCTTAGCTTGCAGTGATCCCTTTTCAGTGGAATATGGACAAGTACCAACTTCCTTTTCGTTGATAAGGATTTTTCTATTGAAGGAACCACAAAAACGCCAATTAAAATATTTGTCATTACTATGTAACGAAATTCTGCTTTTTTGTACTTATGTAGTAGGAGGTGTATAAATGGAAAGTATTGAGCAGCTCTACGAAACATATGCTCAAACGGTTTACCGATACTTATTCAGCATAACGCAAAATGCCGATATGTCAGAGGAGCTTACCCAGGAAACGTTTTATCAAGCTATGAATTCCATCCATAACTTCCGTGGCGAATGTAAAATTTCCGTCTGGTTATGCCAAATCGCTAAACGAACGTGGTATAGAGAACTCAATAAGAATAAGAAAACGCAATCCGTGTCTATGGATGATTTTGATATCCCGATAAGTGCAAGAAGAAATTTAGAAAACGATGTTTTACAGAATGAAGAAAAACTTTCCTTGTATCGCATGCTGAATCGATTAGAAGAGAAAACAAAAGAGGTCATGTATTTGCGCCTATCCGGTGAATTGAGTTTTTCCGAAATTGGAGAAATTCTGGGTCAGAGCGAAGTTTGGGCCCGTGTGACATTTTATCGCGGCAAACAACAAATGATGAAAGGAAGATCCGAATGGAACAAAGATTAAATTGCAATTTCGTGCAGGATATCCTCCCCAACTATATTGAAGGTTTGACAAGCGATATAACGAACAAGGCCATCCAAGAACACCTTGCTACTTGCGTTGATTGCAGGAAGGCATTGGATAGCATGACGAGAGAGATGCAAGAGACGAAAGGAATGAAAGTAGTCCAGCAAAAACAGATCAACTTTCTAAAAAAAATCAAACGCAAACAATGGAAGATAGCTGGCATTAACGTGTTTATATCAGTCATCGTTTTGTTTGGCGCATTATATTTCGTTAGTAACAGAGACTTCCCCGTTTCAAGTACTAACGTCACGATCAGCCAAGTGTATCAAATGAATGACGGTTCAATTCATTACAGTGTCTCTGCCAACGTGAAAGGCTATATAAGCTATATAAGCCGCATATTCCCCTCAGGTGATGGAGAGTCGGAAATAATCCGCATTTATGAGCATAGGCGGCTTTTTTCAAATCAAAGTAAAGGCATTGTCTTATTGCCAGAGAAATGGTCGTCGTTGCCTGATTCTAATGCGAATAAAGAAAAAACAGTTATCTATTACGAAGGGACAGATAAGAATGACAAGATTATTGTTTGGATGAAAGGCATGGATATTCCCAAGGCGACTGCGGAGCAAGAAGCCAACTATAAAAACTTCCGAGATAGTAAGTAGGAAATTAGGTGTATCATGATGAAATCTTGACAAATGTTTCAAAAGGAGGCCTACGATTGATGAAGAAATTGATCCTCAAGTATTCCATTCTCATGCTAACCCTTCTCTTTTTAAGTACGTCTATTAATCTAGCAGCCTCGACTGCGGGAACAACAGCCTCAGCCCTAGCAAATACGTTCAGAGGTCCGCAATCTGCTACGGAGGTGGAAAAGTTCCTAGACGATTATTTTTCCCAAGATCCAATCAAAAAGAAAATAAACGCACTCACTGTCGCCGTCGTACAGAATAGCCAAGTGCTGGCCAGGAAGGGATATGGTGTTACGGATCGAAGCACCAACACCCCCGTCCAGACCGATCAAACCGTGTTCCGCGTCGCTTCGGTCTCCAAGGTGTTTACGGCACTGGCCATCATGCAGTTGGTCGATCAAGGAAAGATAGGTTTACAGGACAATATCGAGAACTATTTGGATGGGTACAAAGTCAACAATCCCTTTGCAACTCCCGTTACGGTCGAAATGCTATTAACGCATTCGACGGGCTTTGAAGTTCGCGATCCGTCTTCAAACAGTTTTATGATCGATGCCAGTCTAACCCCTATTTCTTTGAAAGATGAAGTCTTTAAACAGTTTCCGCCTGTCAAACGCAAGCCCGGAAGCTCCTATATGTACGATAATTTCGCTTATGCTCTGTTAGGCTACATCGTGCAACAAGTGAGCGGCGAAGCTTTTGACGCTTATATGGAGAAGCACGTTTTTCAACCACTGGGTATGACATCCAGCAGCTTTAGGCTGCCGACGGATCTGGCCAAACGTCTTGCTACAGTTTACGATGCGTCAGGAAAACCCCGTCCTGTCTACCGCTTATCACCGGAAATCATCCCTCAGGGCAGTATGGTCACCACCTCGGATGACATAGTTCGTTTCATGCAAGCATTCCTGAACGACGGAAAGTTACCGAATGGCACATCGATTGTGTCCCCTGCTTCCATTAAAGCGATGGAAACCTACCAGGTGGCGATCCACCCGCAAGTTGCGGATGTCAGTTACGGCTTTGAAGCTCCTTTTATGCTGAAGGACACGAACGGACAACACGTCATTGCCAAAGGCGGAGATATCCCCGGCTTCAGTTCGTATCTATGGATGCTGCCTGACAGCCAGACCGGAGTCTTTATTTCGTACACGGCGACTGGCGGTTTGCGCGATGATTTTTTTACCGCTTTCATGGATCACTATTATCCCAGTCAAAAAACGCAATTCGGGAAGGCCGACTTCATGCTCCAATCCGCGAGCGAATTACATAAATTTGCCGGGCTGTATACCGATCTAAGAACCGATTCGGACATCATAAAAGTAAGCGTTGTTGGCGATGGCCGATTGGATGTGTACACGCCATGGGTTGACCATGAGCAAGTCACACAAGTAGACGATAAGCTGTTCGTAGATGTGAAAGGCCGTCCCCTCGCCTTCCAAACCGATTCACAGGACAATATTACCTATATGAAATACAACAATCCCCTCAGTTATTCGGCAAAGGTCCCTGAGGCATTAGGATATCCCGATATCACTAATGATCATCCTTACGCGGCATATATTCAGGGCTTGCAATCGTTGTCGTTGTTAAGTGATGTTGCGTCTCAACCCTTTCAGCCGTTGAAGACGGTTACTCGTGGACAGTTCATCCATGACATTGTGCAACAGTTCCATTTTCGCCATTCAAGTCAAAAAGCATCCTTTACAGATATCAGCGCTTCCGTCTATCAAGATGACATCCTGTCCGCAGCCAATCTTGGACTAGTCGTTGGAGTAAGTACTGATTTATTCGAACCGAATCGCCCTATCCTAAGGCAGGAAGCTGCCGTCATCTTGTCACGTATCATTCATCATTTATCTGATATCAAGGTGCCAACTGCGGCCTTGCAATTAACGTCTGGTACGGATGACTGGGCTCTTGCTGATATTCAGACAGTACTTGCATTAAAGCTGTATGGTCCCGAAGTGACAACAATCGATGGTACAATCGACTTTGGTTCAAAACGAGCCTTGACGAAACAAGAAGAATCCGCCATGCTGTACAACATGCTGGTACCGAACGTTTAGACAAAAAAGATCACGCCGAAGCTTTTTTCGGGTGATCTTTTTTTACTGACCGCGAAGAACAGCAGTAAGGGAGCTGTGTAGGGGGAGATTTTGCTTGAGTAGTGTGGAGATATGACTGAGGAGTGATCTTTAGTTAAAAATAGCTGCTAGTTTCTTTATGCACTCCACATGTTTGGAAACGTGTGAAGTAGTGGATAAAAAAACAAAAAAAACGACATTCCTGTCGTTTTCTCGCCAATCTCTTATGGAAAATAGGGGGATCGAACCCCTGACCTCTTCGCTGCCAGCGAAGCGCTCTACCAACTGAGTTAAGCCGCCTACTAACATAAACAATACTTTTGAGCAAACTGTCACATCTCTGTTATTCTCTTAAAACCATCAATATTAAGCACTCCACATGTTTCGAGTAAGTAACTAGGTTAGCTTTATACATTCCCCACGTTTAGTCAGAACATAAAGAATAGGCTTGATAATAGACAAAATGTCTACCATATCTCCATGAAAAGAAGACCTAACTCTTTGCTTGTCTACAAGATGTCTATTTTCCTGCCCCTTAAAAGCAAAAAACCCGCTCTGTGAGCGGGTTTTCAGTATGGAGGTGAGGGGAGTCGAACCCCTGTCCAATAAAGATCATGCACAGTTAAATCTATTCACTTTTTAGTCTTTACTGACAATTAATGAGTATTATTCCAAATTATTAAATAGTGTAAACATTGCCTGTCCCACAAATCTACATAGCTTCGTGTTCACAACCTCTTTACTATATGGGCAACTAATCTTAAATTGTGCTCAATTAATTTATTCCTCGAATGATCATTGGTGAGAGGTTGTGGAAAGGCATTATTCTTCACATAGGATACGAGCAAGGTCAGCTGCTTAATCAAGATTGCAATTGCACTAAAAATTCCAGGCACTCCAGCCACCCCCTTCAGTGTTTGCGGATCATTGCTGTTTTGGAAGCCTCCGCTTAGTGATTAGTATTAGTCTATGTGGGTGGATGCCTAGAAGTGCATGTACGTATTACTTTAGATGAATTCCTCGATGGAGTCTGGCTCACACATACTGCTTAAGCTAGTCCTCCCACGAGGCGTATAATAGACCACGGGGTAACCCCCAATGGCCTATTTCTACTTATTTTCATTCCCAATACGTGCTTTTTTAATTTGTTGCTAAGCTTAGATTATCAACATGGATGATTCCTGTTTGCTGCTTATACGTACTAAGCACAACGCGCAGTTGACTACTCGAAGGAGTCAGGATAAGATTTAGTATTTTGGAGGAATTCGTATAATCCTGGGCAATGATTTGTGACCCACTGTACACATAAATGTAGCCATATGTCGGGTCGCCTGTGCTCCAGATATTACCCGTTAGCTTGTAGGCTTGGCCAGGCGTAACAGTTACGAGCTGCTCCACTTCGGCAATATCCGCGGGGGTAGGATGTAAATTCAACGTTCCTCCAATAACATCCGCAACACCCGTTTGAATCGTTTTCCATCCTTGCGTGGAATCATTGACAAGTCCAGAACTAAAATTGCCGTTTAGAAGCAAGTTCACTATTGCTCCGCCAGAGGTCGTGACGCTCACCGTGCTGCTGGCTGGGGAGGTGTTGCCTGCCGCATCTTTGGCTTTCACATAGTAGCTATACGTCGTGTTCGCAGTCAAGCCAGAAACCGCATAGGTTGTTCCCGTCACTGTCGCATATAAGGCATTGTTCTGATATACCTCATATGCCGTTACGCCTACATTATCCGTCGAAGCCGTCCATGACAAGTTGGCGCTCGTATTCGTCGTTGAAGTGGCTGTCAGGTTCGTAGGTGCTGTCGGCGCTTGCGAATCTAACACTGGTCCTTGAGTTGACGTGCATGGAAAAACGCAATATCCGGGATACTCTTCGTTCGCCGCCCACCCCGTCATCGGATAAGACTCTTGTTGGGTCATGGCACCAGACGTGCTGTACGGTTTGAAATTCACATAGTCAATGAGCAACTGGGATTTGTCAAAATTCGCTTTTCCACCCCAATTTTTGGGGAACCAATACCCTAACCATAAGCGCCCTGGCTTGGTGGGAATGAAATTCTGTGCAGCTGCCGTATATTTGGTAACGCCATCAACCATGAATTGCACATAGGGAGCAACTTGATGAGCCGGGTCGGCAATCTGCCAAATAATTTTGTACGTATGCCATTGATCATCCGATACATTCAAACCTAAATCTGTGTAATTCGTATGATATTCCGTCTCATTTTCACCTTGCCACGTATTGAACAATGCTTTGTTAAATGTCATTCCTGTATGCGCTGGCCCAGGACGTCCCGGGAATTCCATGTCAATTTCGTTATTGCTTACCCAATAGTCCGCATTAGGATCTGCGTGAAATTGCTGGGCTTCGGGACTCGTAGCATCCATCTCCTGGTAGTGGAAGGTCCACAGAGCAGGTACGGCGCCATGCGGCAAGCCTTCATTGTTTGGCCCTGTAATCACCTTTGGAATTTTCATGCGAATCTCGTATTCGCCAGAGCCGTAGTAATGAGAGGTAGCAATCGCTGCACCCACTCGTTTACCGTCATTTCGCGGAACGCCATTGCTGTTTATGCCTAAAGGCAGTCCATTGTAATAGTCACCATGAGCCTCGAGCACCAAGTGCCCTTGACCGTCGAGCTTAACGTTGTCTGGATGTACTCCGCCGTTCCAGCTTTGCCCGTTCACTCTGGAATTGCCGAGCATGCCTCCCCAGTTCTTTTTGGCAACTTTCCATTTGCTGCTGTCCAGCCAAGAGCCATCGAAGTTGTCACGGAACTCACCTGTAGTGGTGCCCCATCTCGTGTTAATAGCATTCGCTGTCATCGGGCGGAAATCAGAATCCTCCCAGCCGTCGTCAGCAAATGTTTCTGGCGCCCACGTGTCGTTAGGTTCATGGTAGGGCTCGAATTCAAAATAATCGACAGCCATTTGCTTCACATCGAAGTTGGCCGAAGCGCCAGCCCAGGCGTCAGGGAACCAAACTCCCAACCATAGACGTCCTGCATTCGTTGGAAGTGTTGTAGTATTGGTTGCGATGTATTGATCATCAATATAGTAGTCAACCCTAGGCGTTTCTCCGTTGCCTCCCGTATGCCAACGATATTCAAATTTGTGGTAGTTGCCGTCCGCAACATGAATCCCTTTGGCGCCCAGATTGGCATAAATTGTTGTATATTCATTGTCTGCTTCGCCTGTAAATGTATTCAAAAGCGCTCTGTCGTAAGTTTGCCCCGTATGAGCCCCTCCCGGCCTGCCCGGAAGTTCAATATCAATTTCATGATTATAAGCGTAGTATTCCGGATAGGTACCACCAGCTTCTGGCAGCAGTCGACCTTCATTAAAGGCTCGAATGTATTCTGGATCCCCACTCGCGACATTGACGCCATTCTTATTGGCTACCGATCCGTAATATTCCTGATAATGAA
This sequence comes from Paenibacillus marchantiophytorum, assembly GCF_014640555.1. Classification (GTDB taxonomy): domain Bacteria; phylum Bacillota; class Bacilli; order Paenibacillales; family NBRC-103111; genus Paenibacillus_E; species Paenibacillus_E marchantiophytorum. Next base: position 89,236 of record NZ_BMHE01000014.1, read on the forward strand.
AGCTCCACATGGTAGAAGCTACGCCGAGATCAGGCACAATCTTCGCGGACATCGTATATCTGCCTGAGCCCAAATAAGCTTTGCTAGCTATGGCTGCACCCACCCTTTTATTGCTTCGCTCCACCGTATCGACATTGTAAGGGAGATGATAGGGGGTGATGTCTTCCTTGTTTTTGTTTGGTTTGTATAAGCCCTTGACCGGACCATTGTACAAATCACCGTGCGCTTCAAGAATTAGGTTGCCGTTTTGAACTTTAACATTCTCAGGCACGACGCCGTTGTTATTCATCCCGCCCCATTGCTTAGCGGCGATGAGCCATTTCTTAGGATCCAACGTATTCCCATTAAAATCTTCCCTGAATATGTCGGTGCTTTCGTGCCCGTAATAGTCGTAAGCATGCGCACGTTCTTGCGGAAGCAGGCTGCTGAATAACGAAGATAGCATGACTAGTAAGCTTGCTTGAGCAAGTAAAGCTGCTTTCTTAGCAGTCGCTCTCTTTGCAATCGTTTTCTCTGTAACTCTTTTCTTTGCAATCGTATTCTCTGCAGTCACTTTCTTGGTAGTCATCTTCTTTAAAACCTGCCGCATCATCAATTATCGTCCCTTTCTGCTTGTGAATTTAACTCGTACACCCATCATTTACTGAGATGCCACCTTTCCTAATCAACACCACGCCTCTTTACGTGATAACCGCCTCCCTTCCCAATAGGCCTAAACTTTTGTTAAACAAATTTCATGATTAGAAAAACGGCATCGCTGCTCTGATACATCAGTCTCTTCTTAGCGGCAAAACCTAGTAAGAGGGAACTAGGGGACGCTAAATAGGCAAAAAGTAGGGATGCGAGGGTATTAGCGGAACTACAGGGTCTTATTTCCACAAAAGCGCTGAAATTTCCATGAAACAGCAAAATAGAGACCTGTAGTTCCCTCACCCTCCCGAAAATGACACTTTTGACTAGAATAGCGCACCGTAGTTCCCTCCGCGTGAGGCAGCTCGAGCAACTCCGCGTTCACTCCAAAACATATAAGCTCTTATATTTCAAGGATAAACGACTTCATCGTCCTTTGAGGACGAACGCGTTTGTCCAGGTAGATGCGAAGCAAAAGTATAAAACTTATACTTTCTACAGCCTATGGTCTAACGCACTTCAAGCGTTTCTGCTTCCACTTGCAATTGCCCACTTCTGTGCTTTTTGACGACTTGCGCTCGCACTTTGAATGGATGCAGCTTGGACATAACCATCTCTTCCGCCTCTGAGCGCAGCATCCAATCTGAACAAATCGCCAGCGCATGCTGCTCCCATTTCCCTACATCCGCCAATAAGCCATCCAACGCTTTCATTCCGCGCTGTATAATCACATCCGAGCCCAAAGGTTGGTTGGTCAAGTCATACATCACCCATTCCACTTCCCTGAGCGCAATGTCGAGCAGAATCACAAGCTCTGAGAACTTCGCTGCCGATTTAAGAAATGCCACATAGCGCTGCATCTGGGGATTCTTCATCTCACACTGATGAAGCAGCAGCTGCGCAGCAAAGTAATAGTGTGATTTAAGCGAATTCACACCTTGCTCCATCAGATGTATCGCTTTCAGCAAGTTGGGATCTCCCTCGGCGTACAGGTATGTCCACAGCGCTTCAAAGTCATCCCGGCTCGTTGATGTCTGCCAAGCACAACACGCATGTGCGGCCTGCGGCAGCCAACCGGTTTCCCACGGCTCAATAGAGGGGGACAGCGAATAAAATCGGGTCCATGCGGAAGAAATAACCCCGGATAACCCTGAATCCTTGGCATATTTCGCCCAAAATAATACGTTCTCGATTCTTTCATTTTGATTCGCAAACCATTGATTCGAATGATCTGCTCCTCTTGCGCAGGACGCTCCAAAAACTTCAACACCAAGCTCCTGGTACTCCCTAATCCATGGGATATTATTCGTTCCATACAAGGGATACTCTCCGGCGTCCCAGTAGGCACGAATTTTGTCCTGCTCGAGTTCCGGCAAATCTTCCAACCAATTCAATTTGGGAATCGCTCCGGGGTCCTTCTCCAGCCATTGTTTGGACGAGTAGTAGCTCCCTGCCCACCACACCCAATTGCTTCTGCCGTTATCATAATAGCTCCATGAGCAGATTGCAGTTCCTTCCGGCAGCTCCTTCAGTCGATACACGCATTTCTCCGAATGAAACATATCATCCCAAAGCATGGGCTTCTTCCCTTTGGACACCACATAGTCGGCTACTTGGCTCACATAGTCGATGAACAAATCCACCTTGGAGCGATCTTCCCGCCCCCTAGCCGAAGCTGTTTCTTGCAGCCAACCCTGACACCTCTCACATCTACCTAGAGCCATCGCTTCATCAACACCAATGTGAATATAACGGCTTGCGGGATGCCATGCCACAATCTCATCGATCATCTTCTTCACAAGTTCAAGTGACCCTGGATGACAAGGACATAGCTGAAACGTCAGTCCATCTTCACGCAGATGGGCATATTCTTGATGTTTAAGCATGTAATCAACATGGCCCAAGCATTGTATAAAGGGGATTACTTCCATCCCATAAAGCTCCACATAATCAAGCATGTCTCTGATTTCTGCTGATGTGTAGCCATTTTTTTTGTGAACATGAGGGATGCTTGCGTAAGGGAACTGGTCCTCATATTCGATTAAAAGGGTGTTGATTTTCAATCGCGCCAGCCTCTCCATGGTTTCTTGGACATAGGACATGAGGGGGACGCTGCCCTTGAAATCAAAGTGATGCCCGCGAACAGCAACATCAGGCCAATCCCTGCACGTCACATAAGGTAAAGCAAGCTTGCCTTCCTTCTCTTCGCTCATGGCTTTCAGCCATTGTTCCATAGCAAACCAGCCATAGAGAAATCCGCGATACGCATTTGCTTGAATCAGCATGCCCTGTTCACTGACAGAGCAAGCATACCCTTCGGCCTCTTGGGGAACATCGAGGATTTGGTGCTGCATATCCACACCTGAACAAGTTAATAGAATTCGCTCATATTCATCCTCGACAAGCTGAATATCCCAACTGCAGCTTTCCGTTAGAGCTTCCTTCATGAATTTCGCTGCCTGCATGGCATTTGCACCCGCGTAAATGACAAGCCCTTTTTCAGGAATAATCCAAGCTCCCGGATTCTGCTGCACTTGCTTAACTTCTGGGAAAAACGGCCGTTTGTCTGCTTTACTCATGATCTATCGCTCCTCAGAACCTTACTTCATGCCCAATTGTTGGGCCTTGGCATTGACTTCTTCGATCACTTTATCTAGTCCCTTGCCTTTGTAAGCATCCACTTCTTTGTTGAACATTTGCTCTACATCTTCTTTACCCGCCATAATTTTGATCAGCAAATCCGAATTAATGACGGAGAATTTATCTTTGGCTGGTGTGGATACAAGGGTTAGCTCCGGTGAAAATTCAGGAATTTTGGTGTTTGCTTTCACAAATTTCATGTAAGCGATGGCATCCTTTTGAAGATCCTTATTCAACCAGCTTTGATCATTAGCATCGTCCATCGCATAAGGTGTTTCCCAGGTAGCTAGCGTGTTAAAGACTAATGTGCTTGGATATTTCTCGCCAATAACCGTTTTCGGATCAGTCGGGATGATTTTTTGCCCGTCCAATTTATAATCCACATTTTCAAATCCATAATTCACAAGTCGTTTACCTTCTGGACTCAGCAGATAGTCATATAAATCCAAAATTCGCGTCAATTTCTTATCATCTATTTTCGCGTTAAAGTAACTTTCCGACCAATACGTTTTAAATACCGGGTGATAGCGGTTGCCATCCAAGCTTACCAATGGTTTCAACGACTTCACGACATCCGTAAACTTTTTATCTGGATACACCTTGTTGAATCTGTCTTTCTCGATTTTCTTATAGCCGTTCACATAACCACCGCTGACAACAATAGAAGCTGCTTTACCGGATGCGAACTTCTCATAATGCTGCTCTCCTTTTAACAACGGCAAATCCTTATCTATAATTCCGGATGCGAACCAGTCTCGTGCTAATTTCAAGGTCGGGATGGACGTTTTGCTAAAAATAGCAGGGATGTATTTCCCGTCCTCCTTGATCCATTTGGAGTCCGCTCCGCTGCCATCGGATGAAGCTAACGGATTGCTGTAGGTCCATAGAACATCCGGCGCTGTTTTGGCGAGCCCCGTTAAGCCAACCGGCTTTTTCCCTTCGGGATTCGAAGCAACGATCTTCACCATCATGTCTTTGTACTCGTCAAAGGTTTCCGGCTCTTTGGTTACGCCAGCGGCCTGAGCCCAGTCCCAGCGGTAGAAGATGACCCGGTCATTGGCATTATAATCCAGTGATGAATACGTACGGCGAGGAATCCCATAATATTGGCCGTTGATTTGCGTAGCTCGAATATCCTTAACGTCCAAGTAGGTGGACAAATTCGGATACTTCGTTAAATCCTTTGGAATCGGCTTAACAATGCCTTGATTGACCCAGTTATAGAACGTTGGCGTTCCAATCGCATCTATGGAGAAGATATCCGGCAGTGAATCGGAAGCTGCCCACAGATTAATTTTCTGGGCGTAGTCATCCCAAGTAATTCCCACCGGCTTGAAAGTTACATTAAATTTCTTGGACAAATATTGATAGATGGCATCGTCCTTCGCTTTGGCCAAGCCGGATTCAACATCCCATAGAGCAAGTGAGAGTTCGATTGTGTCTTTGTACTTGCTTTCATCAGGCTTTGCCGTACTTGCTCCAGCTTCAGCAGTCGGTACTGGGGTTGCTGCTTTTTGCTCGGTATTCGATTTACTGCATGCAGTTAGCGAAGTGGTGACCAGCATAGCCGCCATCAAAAAAGCAGCATTCTTTTTCAACATTTTCATCGTTAAAGCCTCCCTGTATTTTTTATACGAATTGTCGTCCTATTCTTTTAAGGACCCTACCATAATACCGCTGGCAAAATGTTTCTGAAGAAACGGGTAGACGAACAGGATGGGTAAGCTTGTCACCACGACAGATGCCATCTGTACACCCTGTACATAGATGCTTTTGCTGTCCCTGATGGCTGCGCCGATAGAGCCGATATCCGTATTGAAATTAATCAACAGCTCTCTAAGCAGGATCTGTAAAGGTACTTTAGAAGGCGAATGGATGAATAATAAGGAGTTATACCACTCATTCCATCGTTCTACCGCGTAAAATAAAGCAAAAGTAGCCATGAAAGGCGCCGAGATGGGAATAATAATTTTGATTAAAATGTAAATATCATTGGCACCATCTATTTTGGCTGATTCCTCTAAGCTTTCAGGCAGCGAGTTGAAATAGTTTTTCATAATGATGAGATAGAACGTGTTGATGCCAACCGGCAAAATCATCGCGAATAGGCTGTCAATTAAGCCCAAGTTCTTAACCAGCAAATACCACGGGATCAAGCCTCCGTTGAAAAACATCGTGAAGATAATCATAGATAAAAATAAATTGCGGCCAGGCAGTTGTTTTTTGGAGAGCGCATAGGCGCCAGTTACGGAAAGGAACATATTGAGCGAGACGCCAACCACGGTAATAAATACAGTAACGCCTAGGGAGCTGAAAAATTGTTCCTGACTCAAAATCGTTTTATAATTGCTCAAAACAAAAGATGTTGGAAATAGATAAACCTTCTTGCTTGTAATCGCATCAAAGGATGCGAAAGAGGAAATAAGAACCGTATAAAAAGGAAATATCGAGAGGATTGCAAAAAATCCTAAAATAATATTCGGTATCATACTCGACCATGATCGTTGACTCATTGAAGTGGGTGATGCCCTCACTGCTTCTTCTCCTCCTTTAAAAAAGACCTTGCTCCCCAAATTTCTTCACAACAAAATTCGCAAACAGCAGTAGAAACATGCTCGCAACGGACTTGATAAGACCAGCTGCCGCTAATAATCCAAAATTGCTTCCAACGGACATCGTTGTTCTTAGAATATAGGTGTCCACGGTGTCGCCTACATCGTAAACAGGCGAGCTGTACAAGTTGTAGATTTGATCGAAACTAACATTCATCATGAGACCTACGGTTAAAATAAATAGGATAGCCACCGTCGATTTAATGCCAGGCCAAGAGACATGGCCTATTTTCTGGAGCCGACTAGCCCCGTCCATATCAGCAGCTTCATACAGCTCTGGATTGATGCCTGCAAGCGCTGCCAAATAAATGATTGAATCCCATCCGATTTCTTTCCAAATATGCGTGATATAGATGAGCGGACGGAAGAACGACGGGCTCGTCAGCAGCGATGAAGATTCGAATCCGAAAAGACCGATAATTTGGTTGTAAACACCTTGTGAGCCCAAGATATTAGTAATAATGCCTCCTAATACGACCCAAGAAATAAAATGCGGAAACGTAAATACAGTCTGGTACAGCTTTTTCATTTTTTGCCCGGCAATCTGATTGATGAGAAAAGCGAGCAGGATCGGAATAGGAAAATGAAAAATCAATTTGCCAAAGCTTATGATGATCGTATTCTTTAGAGAACTTAGATACTGACTGTCATTCAGAATATCCTTAAAGTTCTGAATACCGGTCCAGGGACTTCCTGTAATGCCTTTGCTAAAATCGTAGGTCTTGAACGCTAGCGTCACACCATACATCGGAACATAACAAAATATGATATACCATGCAATTATTGGTATTAACATGATATAAAAATACTTATGGTAACGTATCCTTTCCCATAAGTTGGATCGTTTACGAACCTGCCTGTTCACGACTAAGTTCGTTGTTGTTTCCATAGGAACCCTCCTCAAGATGCAAACGTTTTCTTAACATAACTTTAATATAAGAAACGCAAAGGAAGTATAGACGATTTCCAACTATCCTATAGACAGTTTCAGGTTCCAGGAAATCCCTATTTCCTATTCGTAGATTCCTACATATCAAATCATGAAATCGTTCATATCATTTTGGATTTGTTCAGAAACAGTTATTTATTTTTCTTTTTGAATTCAGACGGGGTCAAGCCTGTCACTTTCTTAAATATGCGAGTGAAATAAAAATAATCATTAAAGCCTGACTTCTCACTCACCTGTTGAATGGTTAGATTGGCATTATGCAGTAGCGTTCCCGCGTAATCAATTCGCAATTTGCTTATATATTCCGTGAAATTAACGCCCATTTCTTTTTTGAATAAATAACTTACATAATTCGGCGTTACATAAAATAATTTAGAAATCTCGCTCAAATTGATGTCTTTATAAAAGTTTTCATTCACATATTGAGCAATCTCACGGATCGTTTGATGTTCAATTTCCATATGGACAGCTTGCGTGAAGGAGATAATATGTTGGTTTACTTGACGCCCAAGATCGGCCAGCATGTCATTCACATTCATATAAACAGAGCAAAGCTGCTCGAAATTATCAATTTCCACCTCTATTTGCATGGCAAGTCTGTCATTCGCATAATACACGATTTGACAATAGACCCAATAAGCATCTTTGACCGTACACTGCCCTCCTGCAAAACAATGCGTTAGTTCCTGAAAAGCATAATCAATCAATTTCAGATCTTTCTTCGCCATGGCATCTGCCATATCGCTCAAATAGCCTCGGAAGTTAGTAGAAGTTGGCACAATGTGATAGCAGTCCTTAGAGCCAGTTACAAAATGATGGAACGCAGAGATATTGGCTGCCTGCACGGCGTCTTTGAGTTCATGCAGCTTAATGTTGGTTGAATAGCCTGCTCCGCTATGCGGGAAGGATTTCACAGTCTCCATAAAAGCCTGAAAATCGGATTGGTTGATTACAAAAACCATTTTGCGGGGTCCTGTTTTCAAACTGCAAAATGGAACTTTCACTTCAAGGGGGACAAGTTTCTTGTCTAAAATTTGAATAACAGCCATTTCATTTCTATCTGCCTGTACGCCTTCACTGTGCAAGATGCCCTTCACTTTCTCATAGTCGGGCTCGCTTTGTCCAAACAGTAGATCGATGAATTCCAGATCATCGTTTTTTCTTCTAGCTTCGAGATTTAATCTCGCTTTTACTAAACACTCACCGATTTCATGTTCTTCAAACGGCTTTAAGCAGTAGCCGATTGCTCCATAACGAAGCGCTTTCTGTGCATACACGAATTCCGCATGTCCACTGGCCACAACGAATTGTACCGCCGAATCCTTGCTTATTACTTTTTTGATCAATTCAAGACCATTCATGCCAGGCATTTTAATATCGGTAATGACCAAATGCGGCTTATTCGTTTCTATGAAATCAAGCGCCTCATCCCCGCTATTCGCTTCTCCAATAATTTGAAACCCGAATTCCTCCCAGTTTATGCTATGCTTCAAGCTCTGTACAACCCACTCTTCATCGTCCACTAATAACACTTTAAACATAAGCTTCCTCCTTAAAAGGTAGATGAAAAATCACCTCTGTACCTTGATTTTCCTCACTATGGAGACTTAGGCCATAGGGTTCGCCATATATGAATTTAATCCGATTCGCCACGTTATTCATGCCTAAATGTTGATTAAGCTTGTTCGTCTCGTCTGGATTCTTGTTCATTGCTTCAAGCACTTCATCCCTCATGCCAACCCCGTTATCTTTGACAGTAATAACCAGTCTCTTATAGGCATCAATTTCAGCCTTGATAAGCAGCTTACCTTTGGCGGATAAGGGCTCTAGACCATGGATAATCGCATTCTCAACGATGGGCTGAAGGATCATCTTGGGTACTTTGCCTTTCATCGCAAGGGGGACAATATCCATTTCAATATCAAATCGATCTTTAAAGCGGGCTTTTTGAATGCGCAAATACGCGCCTACCATATCCAGCTCCTCCCGGAGCGAAACTTCCTCTGAACCTTTGATACTGTAGCGAAAAATACGGCTTAAATCCTGTACGATGTCTTTGATTTCATGAACGCCTTTGATAGACGCCATTCCTTTAATCGTTTCAAACGTGTTATACAGAAAATGCGGATTGATCTGGCTTTGCAAAAAAGCCAACTCCGCTTGTTTTTTATCGAGCTCAGCTTTATATAGCTGCACATCCGCATCGATCAGATCTTGCGTTAGAGAGTCGATTTCATCGAACATCCTATTTAATTTGGAAGAAAGAATCGTCATTTCGAAATAGCCGTTGAGCTTAATCTCTTGTCTAGGCGTTACGGTTTGTTGGGTTCGAATGCCTAAGATGAAATTCGTCATTTGGCGAATCGGTTTAATCAGGTTGTTCATGATAAGTGTAAAGGGAACGATGAGGATGAATATAGCGGTGAGCAGCATATAGAGCACTTTTAATCGCAAATCTCTAATTTCCGTATATAAGACTTTCTCAGGGATCGTACTAATAAGGGTACCCCCAATTTCTGGAAGCTTTTTTGTTTGAACAATTTGTCTTTCACCGTGTAATGTGAGCGTGGAGGGTTCATCTAATGCTGCCGCTGCTTCAAGAAAGTTAGCATTCCCTCCCACAGAAGCTGGATCATTCGATGAGAATATCTGCTGATCGCGATCTAAGAAATAAAACTTCATTTCTTCTTTACCTAGCTTAGGGAAGGAAAGTGAAGTGATTTTTTGGGCGTCTATGACTAAATAGCAATAACCTATTTGCTTGCCGATAGAATCGGGATCATAAATACCATAAACAGATACACCGGCAATAAAAAATTGGTTCCCCGGTATATTGGACCCATAATTAATTTCTTTCAGACCTGTGATAAAGGGGAGACTGCCAAATAAGTTTTGATACCTGTTCACATATTCATTCCCTCCATACGTGCTGAAGAAAGAACCTGAGTTTCCCACAACAATCACATCGACAATCCCGTCTTTCATTAATCTAGCATTATTTAAGACCGTGCTAATTTTTTTGCTATTTTCATATCTTTTATCGTATTCATTCTCCAGCATGTAGGACTGCATGTCAGGATTATAGGCAATATTCATCAGTATTTTAAGCATGCCATTACTATTGGCAGCCACATCTTGCTGGAATTGGGAAAGGAGATTTAATGTGTATTCGTTATTTTTCTTCTTACTAATATCTTTGTTTAGGGCATAAAACACACTAAAAATAAGGACGAGCAGAATAAGCGTTGAAGCTGCCAGAACCGCGAGCTGATTCCTGATTGTGAATTTACTAAACCACTGCACCCTCACTCCCCCTTTCACAGTTATTTCAACTATCATGTTAACAGTTCAAGATGTGATGACGCAATACAATCAGTCTGGTTTACGTTTGAACCTAACCGTCACTTTGAATAAGTCCCCATCCATCTCAATCTGCAGGTCTCCCCCTTGAAGCTCGGCGATGCTTTTGGCAATGGACAGTCCTAGGCCAGAGCCTTCCGTATGCCGGGATTGATCCCCGCGCTTGAAGCGCTCAAACAATTCCTCCACTTCAAAATCGATCTCGTACGCGGACACGTTTTTGATTGTGAAGACAACATGATCATGATCCTCGCGCAAATTGAGATGCACCCGGGTATGCGGCATAGCATATTTCAAAGCGTTGGAGAGCAAATTTTCAAAAATGCGCCACGTCTTCCGACCGTCCAAAGCCGCAGTAATCTGAGGATGCTCGATTTGGACGCGGAAAGACACTTCCGAGTTTTCTATTTTGTCGCTGAATTCGGCTAACGCCTGGCTCAGCAAGGAAGACACATTAACCGTTTCCATGTGCAGCTCGACGGCGCCGCTCGACATTTTGGAAGCCTCCAATAAATCGTCAATTAGCACCTTAAGCCTTTGTGTTTTTCGATCTACGACTTGGACATAGGACTCTATTGTATCCGACGGCAAATCCTTCTGTTTCAGCAGATCCACATAATTGATGATGGAGGTGAGCGGTGTTTTGAGATCATGGGAGACGTTGGCAATGAGCTCCGTTTTCAAGCGCTCGATTCGCATTTCCTTATCCAGAAGCGTCTTGAAGCCAATCTGCATCTGATTCAAATGCCCAGCTAGATCAGCCATGCTGCCCCGTCCTTTCACCGGAATGACATCGTGCAAATTACCGGCAGCCATCTGCTGGACGCCTGTGATGATCTGTTGGGACAGGCTTAGCCTTTTGTATGCAAAAGGAACTATTGTCACACTATAAAGGAGCACATAGCCTAGTCCAACAAACAAAAATTCAGGAGAACTATCTACCTAGCCTGCGGCTAGGTCATCAAGTCAAGCCAAGTCAACGAACCTTGGGACAAGCCCGAACCCCTAACGAACTCAATACCCTTTATTCGCTCAAAATCGCCCATTCAAAAAATCTAATGAATCCCAGAGGCTCTATTACAAGCAAACGACCACCTTTCCGCCTAAAATCTGCTCGATAGCGTCAATTCAGTTCATTAAATCTCCAAAGTAGCCAATTTCTCCTGTATAAGCATCCTACAGTTCATTAGGCCTTCTGAAACCGAAAACCGCCACAGCAGAGAAGTCTGCCGTGGACGCCAATAAGAAAAAACCTAGCCTGGCGGCTAGGTCATCAAGTCAAGTCAAGTCAAGCCGGGCCAAGTCAACGAACCTTGGGACAAGCCCCAACCCCTTACGAACTCAATGCCCTTTATTCGCTCAAAATCGCCCATTCTGAAAATCTAATGAACCCCAGAAGCTCTATTACAAGCAAACGACCACCTTTCCGCCTAAAATCTGCTCGATAGCGCCAATTCAGTTCATTAAATCTCC
>NZ_BMHE01000014.1:101078-147064 GCF_014640555.1 Paenibacillus marchantiophytorum
GAAGTCTGCGGTGGACGCCAATAAGAAAAAACCTAGCCTGCGGCTAGGTCATCAAGCCAAGCCAAGTCAAGCCGGGCCAAGTCAACGAACCTTGGGACAAGCCCGAACCCCTAACGAACTCAATACCCTTTATTCGCTCAAAATCGCCCATTCTGAAAATCTAATGAACCCCAGAAGCTCTATTACAAGCAAACGACCACCTTTCCGCCTAAAATCTGCTCGATAGCGCCAATTCAGTTCATTAAATCTCCAAAGCAGCCAATTTCTCCTGTATAAGCATCATACAGTTCATTAGGCCTTCTGAAACCGAAAACCGCCACAGCAGAAAAGTCTGCCGTGGACGCCATAAGAAAAAACCTAGCCTGGCGGCTAGGTCACCTGCAATTGTGCGCCCATTTTCCCTATCACTCACCCATAAATCTAGCAACCGCTCGTTTTTTAAGGTCATCCCACTGAGGAGTCGCCACGGTTGATTGGTCTTTCAACGGTTGAAACGAATCATACAAAGCTACAATTTCAGCAAAGGAACCATCTACCCATTTCGCGAAGGTAGGCAAGTCTCCTATATTTACGAATAAAGGTAACCGGACTTGCAGGGATGATCGTATAGCCTGATTTCTCCAAAACCGTAAAACCTTCATCCATAACCGAAATAGCTTGCTTTAGAAGCTTCTTGTCTTTAGCTGTTTTTTTCAAATCGCCGCCGTTTAGATAGCTAACAGAGTTCAAAGCCACAATCGGAACGATATGACTTTTCAGCCAGGCTCCATATCATTCTGATACGTTAGCTTATAGGAAGCATGCTGAAAGGCTTTTTCCAGTAACGGTTTAAATGAAATCTCACCGCTCAGGCTTCCCAGAATCATCTGACCGCCTCCGCGTATGCAAATAATGCGCCCCGATTCTTCCCGGAGTCCCCCGCTAAGCTGAAAGCCGAAAACGTTATGTTTGGGAACAACGCTATGTTCATTCAGGAAATTCAGCATGCCATAGGCATCCGCATTATTGCCAACAAGGATGATATGGCTGCTTTGATTTGCGGCAAGGATAGGAAGCACGGAAGGGAAATCATTATATTTCATAACGACAAAAATGAGGTCATAACCATCTTCAGATGATAGGGTTTGGATGACGTTTACTTCATCGACAGTCGTTTTGCGCTGAAAATAATGGCGTATAACGAGACCATCTGTCTGCAATTGCTGGGCACGCCTTCCTCTGGCGAGCATGGTGACATCATGGCCCCCACGCACCAGCGCATGAGCCAGATAGCTGCCTAACACCCCTGCACCATAAACTAATAGTCTCATAATCAAACCTCCTATTATTTGAACAAATGTTGTTTCTTCAACATTTGTTCAATACAATAAGATTATCAACCTGCACAACCTGTATCAATCGCTAAATGGCGCGATACTGTTGCTTTTTCAACAGATTTCATTAGATTGTCTAAAAAGTTGGCGTACATAAGGAGTATCTCAATGGATCGAAGAATCAAAAAAAACCAGGAAGCCATTATGAATAGCTTCATTGTTTTAATGGCCGAGAAAGATTTCAGAATAATAACGATTAATGAAATTGCCGAGCGCGCTGATGTGAACCGCGGTACCGTTTGCTCGCATTATTTGGACAAATATGATCTATTGGATGCCTGCATTGCGTTTCATCTCGAGCAATTAATCCGGAATTGTATGCCAGATGAAGGGCAAAGAGCTTATCCCTCTAAGCACTCATTACGCCACACGTTTGCAGCAGGACATTTTAGTGCAGTTTTTGAATTCAGCAACGGTTGGCGTTATTGAATGGTGGTTTACTAGTTCAATGCCCTATTCTGCAGCAGATATCACGGAACAGTTGTGGACCCTTCTTGAGAATAATCAAATGATCCCCCCAACATTAGATGACATCAACTGTTGAATACTTACCTTCAAAGAAGTGACAGGGCCACCGATTAATCTCTCTAAATCCAGTGACGTTGAGGAGGTATCAATTTTACCCAAAAACCCATAAATCCAATTTTGAAGCTGTGAGTCTTCAACGAGGGTAATCGGCTTACCGTTTAGTTCAGAAAGCACCAACACGAGATCATCGAAGGTCCATGGACGTGACGCAGTCAACTCATAAGTTCTATTCTCATGCCCATTTCCTGTGAGGACTGCCGCTATGCCCAAAGCGAGATCCCCCCGTGTAACGGTGTTAAATTTCCATACGCCTGGCAGAATAGGAAGCTGACCTGATGCTATTGCAGCCTCTAGACCAAGCACGCCAACAAAATCTGTATACAAAGCATTTCGAAGAATCGTATACGGTATTCTGGTTGTGTGTATGGCATGTTCCGTAGCCAAATACAAATGAGAAGGTGAAATCAAACCTTTTTCGAGAAAAGCAAAACTCGTAAATAAGAGATGTTCAACGTTCACTTTTTTCGCCGCTTCAAGAACATGAGCATGTTGTCTTAACCGAACGGTATCATCTTTGTCTGAGCTTGAAATCAACAACAGCTTGGAAGCTCCTGCGAAAGCCGTGATGAGTGATTCAGGCTGATCGTAGTCACAATAACGGACTTCAATTCCTTGTTCGTGATAGGCCTGCGCTTTCTCCGGGTGGCGGACACACGCAATGATTTGATCTGCTGATATTTGTTGAAGAAGCTCCTTAATTATTAAACTTCCTAATTGACCATTGGCTCCAGTTATGGCAATCGACATTGTCATTCATCCCTTCAGTTTTCAAAGTAGTTAAGCTATTAACTAGTTAAACAAAAAAACTCACTTATTTTTTAGTTTATTTAATAAAACAAGGAGTTGGTTTAATTCTTGATCGGACAGCGCACTCATTTTTTCCGAGATTTTTTGGCGATTTTCTGGCAAAAACTTGAGTAAGAGGCTCTGACCTTCACTCGTGATTGAAATCACGGTTTTCCTGCCATCCTTTGGGTGGCTTGCCCGGACAATCAATCCCTCATTCTCTAATGGAATTAATAAAAGACTAATATTCGGCTTCGTCACACCAATTTTCTTGGCAAGCATTGACGGTAAGATCGTGCCTCCTTCCTTCATAATTTCAACCAGAATTCGAATTCTCGCGCCATTCACGCCTTTGGATTGCCAATATTTCTCCGAGACATCGACCAAATTGGCTGTTGCTTCAACAAGCGCAAAAAAAGCAAGCGAATGCAGCGGCAATTCGTGAACGTATTCTTGCAGGTCTTTCACACGATTCACCACCTCAAAAATAGTTAAGCACTTAACTTATTTATGTTCAAAATACTACAGATTTAAGACAATTGTCAAATTGAATTTAAAAACCCTTGAGCAATAAGAGTCTTCAAAGGCTCCTATCCCCGCCATAAGCAGCTCTTTTTCCGGAATAGAAGTCTCAGGGGACTCTTATCTTGCACTGGATTTCCTGATGGGCCATCTGTCTAGAAGACGTGACAGCCTTTGTTACTCATACGCTCGCAATGGTTCAGCCAACCGCACGAGATGCTTGTCGTGGAACACTTGCCGCGCACTGCTTTGCACATAATCATCGACATAATGCATCAAGATCATCTTCTTCTGGATCGTCTCCGGCAGTGTTAAAACTTCCTCAAGCGAGGTGTGCGAGGGCAGTTGGTCGTCCTGCATATGACATTCATGATAAATCGTTTGCACCTCTTCCGAAATCTGGAGAAGGTAGCCAGCATCCAGTCTTGTATCTCCGCTAAAATAAAAATAAGGCTTGCAAAGAAGTCCATAGCTCAGCATGTCCAGCACATGCAAAGTCTGAATGAGTTCGAAACGTACACCTGCAATTTCAAATTCATTCTCCACCGCAACGAGGTCGAAATAATCCTCGAACACGCGCTTCCCTCGCGTTGTCAGTTCTAAGCCGTGGCGCAATATCTGCCACAAATCATCTTTTAAACCAATAGGGATATACAATCTTGGTTTTACTTTACCTGGGTACACTTTGTGAAACAGGGCTAGCTTTTGCAAGCCGTTGACGTGATCTTCGTGCAAATGAGTGATGAAAATATGTTCGATTTGATTGAGCTGCATACCTAACTGATGCAATCCCCAATGATTGGACTCCGGGAAATCAATGCAAAGATTTGTATCCCCAAAGGTTAATAACGCACTATTATGACCTTGCTCGACGCTAAAACCATCGCCGCACCCCAAAAATGTTATTTTCACAAAAACGCCTCCAATTCGATATGTGCATCTTGGATTATTTGTACTATCATTTGTAAATGAGACAGGAATCCGCTGCCATTCTAGGAGGACAACATGAATAGACCCGAGCAAGCCAAGCCCAAGATTCACCTGCGTTCCTCGCTTTTCATCCTGATGATATCGGTAATCATTGTACTACTTACAGATAGTGTATTCTACTATTATACGAAACGAATGCTAACCGCCGAGCTTCAAACCAAGCTGGAACTGATTGCAGATAATGTCGCTATCTCGATTAAACATTCCAAATTAGGTGAGAAATATGTTGAAAACTTGATTGGCCAAAATCTTCGCACAGCCGCGCTAGCCGCGCAGTATAGGCTCGATCCGGATATTGAGAAAGTGACCAATGAAGAACTCATATCGATCAGTAAAGAATTAATGATTGATCATATGACTTTGTTGAAACGAAGCGGCGATGACATTATCGGCTACAAATCCACAGAGCCCAAGGAAATTAATATGAGCACCAAGACGTGGAGCCGGGACTGGTTCAAAGCCTTCAATCAACTGCTGGATACGACCGAAACGAATGTGTCCAGCGGACAAGCGCTGCCACATTATTGGTCTGGTCCCATCAACACGTCCATGTCCGATCCGCAATACGTTGATAAATGGGGATACTATTACGATGGACGCACGAACTATATTCTGGACCCCTACGTACATGATACGTTCATCCAAAACTATCAACGTGAAACAGGTGTGAATGCCGTCATCAATGAAATGATAAATGGCTATACGAACCATGGAACCGCAGAAATCGCTGTCTTTAATCCACCTATTTTTTTGAAGCAGCAGGAGCAATTCAAGAAAGAAGGCTATACCTGGTTCTCGGATCGAGAAATCTTGTTCGGAACCTATACGATGAAAGACAGCCGTGATCTGGAAATGGTGCAAGAGGTCATTCGTTCGAAGAAGACTCAGCAGTTGATTACAACCATCCAAGGGAAAACTTTGCTCAAAATGTTCATTCCACTCCAGCTCGATATGCCTGTCGTTATCGGTCTTACTGCTGATTATGAACAAGTGCAGCAATCTATCGGGAAACAGCAATTAAGACTTCTGCTGCTGATCGGGACAACGGGTCTAATCGCTTTCTTCCTTGTTATCGTGAGCATTCGATTCATGAACAGAAGACGAGAATTAGCGGCAGAGCATGTTCAGGAGGTGTATGTTGATCACATCGACTCCCTTTTCCGGTCCATGAAGGAACAGCGGCATGATTTTAACAATCATGTCGCCACGATTCAATCACTTGTTCATCTGAAGGAATATGCGGAATTAAATCGCTATACAGCCGAAATCACGGAAGAAACAACCGCCTTGAACGATATTATCCAAATTAATGTTCCTGCTTTGAGTGCCATTGTACAGTCGAAGGTCATCCAAGCGGTTGAACGCAGAATTACCTTTGAGCACGAAGTAGCCAACTTAAAGCAGATTCATCTGGGAGCTGTCAAGGCAACAGACTTGGTCCGTATCCTGAGCAACCTCATCGACAACGCCTTCGACGCGGTTGCGCCACAGAAGTATGTGGAGCGCAAAGTTCGCCTTGTGGGCTTCGTGAAAGGAAACTCCCTCATCTTTCAGGTGTATAACAATGGCGAACGAATTCCATATGAACGCCTGGAAAGCATATTTGAACCAGGCTTCTCCACGAAAGATGAGGGGACACAGCACGCCGGTCTAGGTTTAAGTATCATTAAAAATCTGGTACATCAATATGGCGGCAAGATTCATGTCCACAGTTCAATGAACGAAACATGCTTTACGATATCCATTCCTCTGTAACCATTCATTATTTCCGGGGAAATACGCTGCGATTTGTCATAAATGGATAAGAAGGAACAGCATCCGATGCTAAAAAAAATCGATCGTTGTTCCTTATTTAAATCCGCAAAAAAGTCTTTAAATCTTCTTTAAAATATGCTAAGATGAAAATGTTCTCAATGTAAGCGTTATCATTTTTAAAGGGGGATTTTAAAATGAATGTAGCGCTCGAAAGCAGAAATAGTTATGAAGATTTTGTGCTAGAAAAAGACATTATGTATTTCCGCGTCGGTGAACATGGTCTGGTCTCTTTTCATGGCAAAAACTATCATATCAAAAAGCGGATGTCTACCGAACAAATTCAAGAAATTACATCAGATAACACATTTTTCAAGGTCAATACAGATTGCTATGTGAACACAAGAAAAATTCTGCAAATTCAAGATGGCAAAGTCTTTTTCGAAATGAAAGGCGCCGAATCCAAGTACGCCTCGATTACGAAATTGCGTCAACACCGACTGAAAGAAATCTTGCAGCAATTCAAACAAGAAATGGCCTCACATGATATCGCCAAATAGTCCAGACAGACGACTATAGCAAATTGAAAAAAGGAGCCAGCGAAAATGCCTCGCAAGCTCCTTTTTAGCGTATACCTATGAAATTTTGGCAATGGTTTCTTGCTGATGTTCGCGGATAAGAAAGCGTATGTACTCGACTGTTGTTTCTTTCACCTTTTTGGCTTCTTCCAAAGTAGAGAAGCTGTACTCAGCATGATCTGTGCTTTCGTACTTCTTCAACTCTTCATAATTCATTCCAAGTGTGGAGAAATTATTAACCAGTTCGTAGGGAGTCTTATGATCCACATTTTTCACGAATATATCTTTGGAAAAGAATGAGCCTTGTTTCTCCACTTTAAAAATAACGCGAAACGGCTTTTCTTTATCCGATACAAAGCACTTGATAACAACGTCGATTTCCATCGTCTTATAATCCACAGCGCTCGTCGGCTCCTGCTTTGGTGTGTGCATCCATTTCTTCAGAAAACCCAACACAAGGTAACCTCCTCTATAACGACATGAATCTAAATCATATTGTAATGGATACACACCTAATTGACAATCCATATTTTGGTTATATGGATTCTATTGGCCTTTTCACAGCTCTTTTCCTATAGTTCCAAATGATAATGAGACACAAAATGCCAGTCAAAACACCACAGCCCAAGAAGGCGCCATTTGCCCCAAAACGGTCTGCCACATACCCGGCAAAAAGGCTTCCAATCGGGGTTGAACCCGCGAATACGAGAGAATAGACGCTCATGACCCTTGCCCTATATTCCTCTTTGGCATGCATTTGCAAGGAAGAATTGCTGTTGGTTGCGAACATAATATTGAAGAAGCCCGTTAGCGCCAGCAGTGCTCCGCATGCCCAAACCGAAGTGCTAAGTCCATTCAAAATAAGACAAACAGCTACGACTAAGCTAGCAATAATGCTCAGCTTAATTCGAGGCCCTTGCTTACTGCGGAATGACATCGTCAGAGCCCCGGCAAAGGAACCGATCCCCAGACAAGACATCAGCGTTCCGTATGTTGTTTCCCCCATATGAAGCACATTTTTCGTGAAGACAGGAATAAGGACATTGAAATTAAACGCAAGCGTACCGATTACGGCTACAAGCAGAACCGTTTGAGCCAACAAAGGATCTCTGGCAATGTAAACGATGCCGTCTTTAATTTCTTTCATAATGCCATCATTGGACGTTTTCTTGCGAACATAAGGGGCTGCTTCGATATGAAATAACCCATATAGAACAGCTATGAAGCTAACTCCGTTCAGTAAAAAGCACCAGCCTGCGCCGAGCAAAGCCATCATGACCGCCCCGATAGAAGGCCCTACAATTCTAGCCATATTAAACGTCGTGGAATTGAGAGCGATGGCGTTCATCAAATCTTCCTTGCCTACAATTTCAATATTAAAAGCCTGCCTTGTCGGCATATCCAGCGTATTATTTAATCCTAACAATAGCGCTAATACAAGGATGTAGCCGTACTTAACACTGTCGGTAAGAACTAAGATTGCGAGTGTGAAAGCGAGAATCATAGCGACCGTTTGCGTGACTAACAATATGTTCTTTTTGGGAAATTTGTCAACAATGATGCCGGCAAACAAGGAGAATAACATAATCGGAAGGAACTGACATGCCGCGACGACCCCCAGCTTAAAAGGTGAACCCGTGAGCGTGAGGACGAGCCACGATTGCCCGATATTTTGCATCCAGGTGCCAATCAGGGATACGCATTGGCCAAGCCAGAGATACCGATAATTGCGATGCGTTAACGCGTGGAAATGCCGTTCGATAAACAGGGACCCTGCCAGCTTCATATTCATGGCTCCATCGGCTCCTCTGCGAAACGGGCGGCATTAGTGCCCATTTTCTCCAAAATGGTTAAAGCTAATGCTTTCTCTTCCTCGCTCATGCCGTACGTCAGGCGCTCGCGCCAATCCGTCAAAACTTTACGTACATCCTCCTTGATCAGGAGCGCTTTATCCGTAAGATGGACTTCATTGCATCTCTTATCCTTTTCACTCACTGTGCGGGTTATGTAGCCTTGCTCTTCTAATTTTTTTAATGCCTTCGCGGTTGTTCCTTTATCAATTTTCAAATGGTCGGCCAGTTCTTCCTGGGTGAGACCATCTTCTCGATATAGCGCATTAATGAAAATATGCTGCCCCCGCCCAATCTCATACTCCTTCAAATGCTCACCGATATACATCTGCCCATAGCGGTACAACAGTGAGATCCATCTCGGAATTGAATTTCGGTTATCTATCATCAAACCTGCACCTCGTCTCGTCTCAAAATTGTTTCTCATCCGAATCGTTGCACTTGCCACTAAAATATCATACTGCGAAATGGTTGCACTCGCAACCATTTTTTTGGAGCTGAAGCCCGCGCTCTGTCGCTTGAGAGGGATCCTCTAAATTTCGCTTGCTGCTGCATCGTCAAACTAATTAGAACAAAAAAAAGCCCCCCACAGGGAGCTGTATTCGTACCGTTCTCGAGCTGCTTGTCCTACCTGACAGCTCATCACATCTGCCCAGCGATACCACGCCTCTCTTGGATCATGGGTGCAGATTCTTTGGGCAGTTTCTTCCGCGCGAGCCAGCGTCGTTGAACCAGAAAGCCGCGGATTCCTTCGTCCAGAATCATCGCTACATACACGCCATAGATGAGCCACCCAAGTTGAAGCCCGAACAGATACGTACCACCGACGGCAATAATCCACATACAAACAATACTGATGTTCATCACATATTTGGTTTCACCCACCGCGTTAAGCGCATTGTTCAGCGGCATATTCCACATTTTGAGCGGCTGCAGCAGCAAGTTCAAGGCCATCACTCCTACGACGATGGAGATAATTTCTTGATTATCCGTAAAGGCGCCCACCACATTCTTGCCAAAAATGAATAGCAGGATGGTATTGGTAATAACAATCAGCTCGCCCCAGAATAAAGCTTTGTACAGGCTGCGATAAGCTTTTTCCATCTGACCTGCGCCAAACAAGTGCGCAACTTGAATTTGCACCGCCATTGCGAATGACCAACCAGCGAGGAAAGAGAAGGACTCCATCGTGTTGAGATACGTTCGAGCAGCTAGCTGCTCGGCTCCCATCGTGGCGATCATGGAAAAGAGAATCACTTGCGAAATCGTCCAAGACGCCGAACTGAAGGCCATCGGCAAACCTACTTTGGCCACTTCTTTTAACAATGGACGGTCGAATAGGCGAAGATCACGCCACTGGATGAGTCCAGTAAAAGATTTTCGAAAAATATAAAATAAGACCAGCAACGCAATCGCACGGCTGCCGACTGTCGACAAGGAGACGCCCAAAAGTCCCCATTTCGGCAATCCCAAAGCACCAAAAATAAACACATAATTGCCGATAATATGGATGATGTTCATTCCCACTGCTACAAGCATGGGGCCCTTCGTGTTCCCTGTACTGCGAATGACTGTACTTAATGTTAAAATGGCGGACATCACAATCGTTCCGCTGCCCACTACACGGATGTATTGATAAGTCATCGCATGCAGCGATTCCGGCACATGAAGCATGTTGACGAAAATATTTGCTCCAAAAAATAGGAACAACGAAACAACCAAGCCTAGACCCACGGTCAACGTGAAAGCCATTGAAGCAACTTTGCGAGCTTCCTCCTCTTTTCCCGCTCCAAGCTTCTGTGAGATAACAATCCCCGCTCCGCTGGAAATAAGAACGAACAACATAATTACCGCCTGGAAAAATTGATTGCTGATGCCAACAACAGCAACCGCATCATCCGAAATTCGGCTAACCATCAATGTGTCCGCAGTTCCAATCATAAATTGAAGAAATAATTCGATCATGATCGGCCAAACCAGCCCGAAAAGTGTCATTTTTTTTGCAGTTTCCATAGCCATCCCTATTCTCTCTGTCAGTATAAACACGCGTTCAAGAATTTATTCTAGCAACTCTTGGACAGAAGTCAATGCCTAAAATAAGTAAAAACAACCCCCTTCTCCGGTCTATGACAACCAGAAAGGGGGTTAATCCGAGATTTTCAGTGGAGTTCCTGCTTTCATGGGAGTTTTAAGCATGAGATTAACGGCTTCGCCGCCACGAGAGATCAGCCTCTTATTAGCGACAAACCCAAGTAAGGGGAACTCATGTACGCTATTTAGGCAAAAAGCAGGGATACGAGGGTCATAGCGGAACTACAGGGTCTTATTTCCACGAAAAGCGCTGAATTTCCCATGAAACAGCAAAATAGCGTACTGTAGTTCCCTCTCCCCGCGATAATGCCACTTTTTACTAGAATAGCGTACTATAGTTCCCTTACCGCCACGCGAGGCAGCCGGAGTAGCTCCACGTTCACTCCAAAAGAAAAACCCAGCCTGCGGCTAGGTCATCCAGTCCATGCACCTTGAGGCAAACCCAAGCCCCCTAAAGAACTCAATACCCTTTATTCGGTCAAAATCGCTCATTCTGAAATTCTAATGAATCCCAGAAGTTCTATTACAACCAAATGATCATTTTTCCAGCTAAAATTTGCTCTATAGCGTTAATCCAATTCATTAAATCGCCAAAGTAGCCATTTTCCGGTCTATAAGCATCCTACAGTTCATTAGATGCCCGCTGAGACCGCCCCCCTAATTCTGTGGTGGACGTCAGTTTATAAGCGGAAAGCCTCTTTTCGAACAATTAAACACATTTAGCTTCGTTTAACTACCTTATTCTCAACGTATAGACACTCGCCACGCTAGGGCGAAGCCTAAAGAAACTTGATGCAAACCGGGCGCGCTACCGCAGCGCTTTGCCCGGTTTCCTGCAGCATGCCGGTCTCCGCATCTATGCGGAAAACCGTAATGCTGCTGGAGTCCTGATTCGCCGCGAGGAGATAATCCCCTTGCGGCGACAGGGCGAAGTTCCGCGGCGTCCGCCCCAGCGTCGCCTGCCAGCCCACGACCGAGAGCGTTCCGCTCTCTCGGTCCACCGCATAAACCGCGATACTGTCGTGTCCGCGGTTCGAGGCATACAGAAACCGTCCATCTCCGCTGAGATGGATGTCTGCGCAAGTGCTCTCGCCGCTGAAGCCTTCCGGCAGCGTCTCAATGCTCTGCAGCGCGGTCAGCACGCCCGCGTCTGCCTCGAAGCCCAGCACGGAGATCGTGCTGTCCAGCTCATTAATCGCGTACACGTACCGGCTGTCCGCGCTATAAACCAAATGACGCGGGCCCGCGCCCGGCTTCATCACAGCTTCGCCATGTGGCAGCAGGATACCGCGCTCCGCGTCAATCCGGCTAACCATCAGCCGATCGAGCCCCAGATCGGCGGAAATCGCAAAACGATTGTTCGGGGACGGAACAATCGAATGGGCATGCGGAGCTTCTTGACGGTCCGTTTGCGGACCCAAAGCTCCTTCATGCTTCACCAGCGGGCTATGTGCGCCCAACCCGCCCCCATCCTCGATGGGATAGACCGTTACATCGCCGCTTCCATAGTTAGCGACCAAGGCAATGCGATTCGTCTTGTCTAAGCTGATATAGCAAGGCGCTGATCCGTCCGTTGGCTGCTGATTGATTTTCTCAAGCGTCCAGGTTCCGGCTTGAATCGCATAGGCCGCCGCAGCGCCTCCGAACCCCCCGTTATATGTTACCGTCTCGCTAACGGCATACAAAACGCTGCGAGTATCATTCAATGCCAGGAATGAAGCATTCGGCAAATCATGATAAGCTGCTACAAGCGTCAGCTCACCATGTTCGGAATTCAAACTGTATAAGCGAATTCCTTCTTGATTTTGCTCATCGGTATAGGACCCAACATACAAAAACTGCTCCTTTTGTCCGCCAATCGTCATCTACAACCAGCCTCCCTTTGTTTAATCCTCTGCATGAATGCGGTCACGCACATCGCAATGATCGAACCATAAAGTGCAAGCTCCATATCGTGGTGCGTATCCCATGGATCCCCTTGCGTCCCAAGAAACAAGATCCCAATTTCCGGGGCAACAAGTAATGCCACCCACATTTCGATCAGCTCATAGAAAGCTCCCATAGCCAAAACGATAACACAGGTTATGACAGAAAGCCATCTGCGACTTAGTGTCGTACAGGCTGACATGACTTCCCTAATTGGATAAGCAAGCAGCAGCCCAAAGCTGAAATGTACCAAGCGGTCGAAATTGTCTCGCTGCGAATGAAACAGGAGCTTCATCCAGACATCCACTACATTCTCATTATACGAATAATGCGCGCCTACTGTATGAAGCACCAGAAATAAGCCAATAAGCCCATAGGATAGATTGGATATCCAAAACCGCTTATATGTACCTACCAACACGATAAGTGCGGCCCATATCAATAGATTCTCCAGCACCCAATCAAATCTGCTATACGGCGATACTGCCATCCATATCCATATGACCAGATACACGATAATCATCACATGCAGTGGACGGTTCGAAGCAAACATTTGTTCTTTTCCCAACCACTTGCCTGCTCTTTCTCTCACGGCTTCATCCCCCTATCGCTTCTATACGTTCAGGGTAACTCGCCGCCACTTTTTGCAAAAGTACTAGATTTATGTAGTACTGAACAAATCGCGAAAAATTTCAAATCCATATTTGAGAAATAGGACGCAATTAAGGTAAGCTTGGTTTATATAAAAATAGAGGTGATCTCCGCGATGTCTAACCAAAACCAACCCTTGGTATCCATTATTATTCCAACCTATAATCGCCGCATTGAGCTGGCTGAGCTGGCTGAATCTTTAGTGCGTCAAACCTACAAAAATTTGCAAATTATCGTTGTGAACGATTACGGTCCATCCGTTGATTTCATTCAGGACCTATACCCTGAACTGAATATCCAAATTATCAATATGCCGGAAAACTTGAAGCACGTCCATGCCCGCAATCGCGGTTTGCAAGAAGTGAAGGGCGATTACATCATGCTCTGTGATGATGACGATTTACTGCTTCCCATTCATATTGAACGCATGCTGCAGGAGATTGAGGGCTATGATCTCGTCTATCCAGACGTTGAAATTTTCCATTACGCTTATGAAAACCAAACACGCATCATAACAGATCGCTTCGTCTTTGCATATGAATTCGATGTCCCGGCCATGCGCAGATTTTCCACGTTCTTTTCTTCCGGCTGCATCTTCCGGCCTGAGCTTATTGCCGCGTTGGGTCCATTTGACACAGAGGTGTTCCATTATTGGGACTGGGATTTCTTCCTGCGCGCGGCTGAACAGTTTCGTGTCAAACGCGCACCCATCGCGAGTGTTCTTTATGCATTTGCCCAACAAGGAACCAGCAACATGTCAGGGCAATTAGACAACATGCGTCCCTACTTGGATTTGCTTTCGGTGAAGCATCAGCTTGGTGAACTGCCTACCGCGAACTTCTTCCTGCTGCTGGAAGAACCCGAAGTGAAAGCCCGCCAAGCTGCCACAGAGCTTATCTGGGATGGTCAACCGATCCGATCCCGCTTAGCTGAATAACCCTTTGGCATAAAAGCTCCGATATTCACTGGGCGTCATGCCTTCTTGTTCTTGAAACCGTTGGTTGAAATAGCTTGCGCTTGCATAGCCAGCTTCCCGCGCAATGTCCTTGATCGATAAATGCTCTTTCTCAATCAAACGTTGCTTCGCATACTGGATCCGGCATAACGTAATGAACGAGAGCGGTGTCATGGACATGGCTTTCCGAAACAATTTGCAGAAATAGTACGTGCTGACGCCTGTGAGCTCCGCCCATTCCTCGAGGATGAACGGCTCGCATGCTTTTTGCTGCATCGTTGGGAGCAGTGACAGAATGCGATCAACCGACTCCATCCCACGATTCACGGTCAAAGGAGCCGCATAACTCATGAATTCGCTCAATATCTGATACGTCAATGTCGATAGGTTGGTTGTTCGAAGAATCCCGTTCGTCTCCGCCTCCAGCAATAAGTGGTGGAAGGCTTCCTCGAGTTCATTCAATCTTTTTAGTGACCACAACACGCGAAAAAAACCTTTTTCCAGCAAAAATTCTTTGAGATAGCTCCCGTAAAAATGAACGAAACGCACACTCCATGGATCATCCTTGGACGTATAGTATTTCTGCTCTTGGTACGGAAAATATAGAAAAGCATCTCCTTTTTGAAGCACATGCTGTTCGCCGTCTATTTCGACATACCCCTTGCCGGAAATTACAAAGTGGATACTGAACGTTTCACAGAGCCCTTCAGGCCGGTAGACGGTATGGGTCAGCATATCATAATACCAACCGACCGATTCTGGAAAAATGAAATAGGAGGATTGCTGCAATCTCGGCAGCATAGATTGTCTTGACACAGGCACACCCCGTTTCCTAATGACAATATTCCGATATCTGGCACAATATATTGTCATATTCATTTTAAATAACTCGTTCTATAATAACAATATAACGATATCACTTTATTTGACAAAGGAGAAATTTCAGAATGACAAAGCTTCGTTGGGGAATTTTGGGATGCGCGAATATTGCTATTAGAGCCTGTATCCCAGGCATCAGACAGTCGCAAACAGGAATTGTAAGCGCTATTGCCAGCCGTAGTTTACAGAAGTCGCAGGAGAAAGCCGCTGAGCTTGATATTCCAAAAGCGTATGGCAGTTATGAAGAATTAATAGCCGATCCCGATATTGACGCCATCTATATACCTTTGCCGAATCATCTTCATAAAGAGTGGACCATTCGCGCTGTGCAAGCAGGCAAACATGTCCTTTGTGAGAAGCCGGCAGCCTTGACTGCTGTTGAAGTGCAAGAGATGGTTACAGCAAGCGAACAAGCTGGTGTTCAATTTGCCGAAGCGTTCATGTACCGGCATCACCCTCGTTACGACCGTATCAAGGCGATTATTGACTCTGGAGAAATTGGCGATGTTCGCGGCATTCATGGCGCTTTTACTTTCAGCAATCCTGGCGACAGCAAGAATGTTCGCTACGTTCGCGAGTGGGGCGGCGGTTCTGCTTATGATGTTGGCTGTTATCCGCTTAGCGCAGCTAGATTAATTCTAGGTAGAGAGCCTGAAGCCGTTACGACGCACGCTTTCTTCTCACCTGAACACGATCATGTCGATATGATGATGTCCGGTTTGGTTGAATTCAGCGGCAACGTCGCTTTAACCTTCGATTGCGGTATGTGGGCGGGCTTCCGCAACACGCTTGAAATCGTCGGTGCCATCGGACGCATTGAAGTCCCCTCTGCTTTCGTGACACCTACGGAGGAATCCGGTCACTTTATCGTGCAAGTAGGGAATGAGCGTCGTGAAGAGAAAGTGCCTTTCCTTAATCAATATGCGCTGCAAGCAGATGATTTGGCTTATGCGGCTTGGGGCGAGAAAGCCGCTCGCTTCCCTGCGAGTGATGCCGTCCTGAATATGAAATTAATCGATGCTTGCTTGCAATCCGCCAGAGAGCGCTCACGCATTGTCATGAATGAATCCTAAATAACAGAGGAGATGAAATCTTTGAAGCACATTCATATTAAAGGCTTGGAAAAACCTGTTTCTAAATTAGTCATGGGCTCAGACTTCTTCCGCTTGAATAACCCCCATGAAGTCAGCGAAATTCTTGGACACTATTTGGCCATTGGCGGCAATACGATTGACTCAGCCTTCATCTATTGCGGCGGCGAGAGCGAGCAAGCGATCGGGATTTGGCTCGATGAGATGGGCAATCGCGATGAAATGAATATCTTCACCAAGGGCGCTCATCATAATGAACACGGTCCGCGCGTGAATGCGGAAGCGATTCGCAGCGATTTGTTCACGAGTCTGGAACGACTGCGCACCGACTATATTGACCTCTATGCCCTGCATCGGGATGATCTGGCAACGCCGGTTGGCGCGATTGTTGAGGCGCTTAATGAGCATGTAGAAGCAGGCCGCATCCGCGCATTTGGCGGGTCCAACTGGACGCACGAACGGCTGCAAGAAGCCAATGCCTACGCTGAGAAACACGGTCTCATCGGTTTCACCTTCAGCAGCCCGAACCTCAGCCTCGCCAAAGCCAACGAGCCTTTCTGGGCCGGCTGCGTCTCCGTCGATGAGCAAGCGCTGCGCTGGTACGAAGCCCAGCAGTTTCCGCTGCTCTCCTGGTCGTCGCAGGCGCGCGGCTTCTTCAGCGGGCGGTTCTCCCCTGAGATCAGCGATAATGCTGACATCGTCCGCGTGTTCTACAGCGACGAGAACTGGACGCGGCTGCAGCGTGCTCAGCAGCTTGCGCAAGAGAAAGGCGTAAGCACGATTCAGATCGCGCTCGCCTATGTCGTGAGCCAGCCGTTCCCGGCGTGTGCGCTCATCGGCCCGCGCAGCGAAGCCGAGATGCAGTCATGCCGTGACGGCGCGGAGCTGGTGCTCACTGCGCAGGAGTTGGCGTGGCTTGATTTGAGCGCTGCAATCGTGTAACTAGTCAAGAACCCCCCGGCCGAAGATGGGCCGGGGGGTTCTCTCTATTCTCTGTTCCCTTAATTCGCTTTCTTCATTTGCCTGAATTGATTCGGCGAAAGGCCATGTTTCTTTTTGAAAACCGTAATAAAATAAGTACTGTTCAAGAAGCCGATCTGTTCGCCGATTTCCTTGACTCTTAGCGAAGTATGTAATAATAAATCTTCCGCTTCCGCCAGGCGCAAATTGGTGACATAGGTAGAGAAGGATACCCGCATATTTTCATTAAATAATTTACTGAAATAAGGAATCGAGATATGGAGCGCCGTAGCAACCGAATCCGCTGAGAGGTCATCTTTCCTATAATGCTGCTGAATATAATCGCAGGCTTGCTTGATGATTTCCTTGCAATCCCGATGCCTATTCCCCTTAAGCTCTTGGATAATAAATGGCACTAATTCCTTGAAAAATTGCTTGAGCATATCCACTCTTACAAAGCTTGAGATTACATCTGCTAAAGATTCCATCTGATGAGCCGTATAGATGGGGGACAAATCCACAATCTCATTGAAAACCTTATCCAGATTGGAACCAATCTGTTTTAAAGTCGCATGGATATCCTTAATGGAACAGTCTTCAATTTCCTCAAACAATTCATCAATGTTCTCCAGCGCCGCCTTGCTGTCATTAAGTTTCAAATGGTTAAGCAGGGAATTCTCAAGCTTGAAAGGGTAATGGAACTTCTTGCGAATCGCTGCTTGAATTTTGTCATAGAAATAAATGCGCTGATCATCCCTCAGAAATACATAATCCAAAGCCTCTCTGGCTGTTTCATACGAATTAGCCAGCTCCTGCATCGTAGCCGCCCCTTCGCCAACGCCGATTTTCAGCTGAATTCCCATCATTTTGTCCACGTGATGAACAAATCCTAACCAGGCATCGTCACTCATGCCTTCCATATCATTCATCAACAGCACCATGGAATGGCTGCCTGTTTCAATTTTCTCCAACGCTCCATGATCCGCAATTGTTCTCAGTGCAAGTTCATAAACAGCCTCTTTAACAAGCGAGAGCTGCGTGTCGCGTTGGTTGGATATGACGCCATGTTCCCCTTCCATCACCAGCACGAGTACACGCAAGTTCGTCGTCTTTAGCTGGATTTCGAGCTTTTGGAAATGAGCTGCAATGCCCTGTTCATCCATGCTTCCTTCCTGATTCAAACATTCTCTGAGGAAGCCTTCCTTCAATTTGTTGCGATCTTTGACGGCCGAGTCTTCCAGTGACATGACTTTGTGAATAAGTCCCTTGAAGACATCGCTGACATATTCCACATCATCCGCATATTCGGCAGAGGAACCGAAAGGATGACTATATTTAATCATCTTAACGACTTTACCGAATGGCAGATAGATTTTATTGATTAGGAGCACTGTCGCAGCAATGCTAAACAATAGAACAACCAACGAAATAAGAATGATATTCCTCAGAAAAGTAAAACTATCTTTGGATAGGTAGTCATAACTTGTTGTATTGATGAGATACCATTCCAGCTTTTCGTTATAAACATAGGTGATCAGGAACTTCTTCTTATCAATTTGCTCAATAAAATGATTGGATTTTGCCTCGGAATGGATGACTTTGCTTATAAAATCTTGCTTACTGCGATCATGCATGAATTGTTCCGGTTGATTGCTGTTGAGAATATTCACGCCTTGTTTATCGACAATAATAAAGTTCGAATAGGCGGTACTGCCCATTTTGTTGAAGAGATCCTGAATGGATTTCAGCTCCAAATTGATAAAGATAGCGTGTCCATTCCTGCTGCCTGAATACGTGAAAATCAGAGAGAGAATGTTGCTAACGTAAGGTTTGGAATCGTAGATATAGCTTTGTTGATGAGGAAGAAACAGCATTTTGTTCATTTTTTTCCGCACATCGATGAGTCCTACCGCCTGCTGATCAATGGCTGGAATGTCAACATCCTTGTTAATCGTATGAATGAACCTTCCCGTTTCCCCATTGTACAAATAGACGGAATTAATATAGGGATTCGCACTGACCACTTCATCGACTCGGTTTTCAACCTTCATGGCATCTATCGGGTTAAGCTCATTGGAATATAGCCCCCTAATGATTTCGCTATCATTGAGAAGCTGTTCCCCGATCTGAAAGACTCGCTCATACAGCGTTTCGATATTATAATCGGTTTGCGATAGTAATTTCTGGTATGTATCAGAAGTATGCTTATCATTGATTTTGGTGTTGTAGGAATAATTGATGATCGAAATCAAAATAATTGAAAATAAAAAGATAGCTACCGTCGCTACAATTATTCGACTTAGGAAACTTCCCCTTAGCTTGAAAAGCCTCAACATCGAATCATCCCCATTACCCAAATTGAGAGCGTTTTCACAATGTAAATTTATGTCATTACTCATGTCAACTATACTGCCGATAATTCAATCGCGTCAAGCATCTGTTCGAATCTAAAAGCACTTCAACTTCCCCGCTTCAAGAAGCCAAGTGCTTTAGATTCCAACTTTACATTTTATTTACCCATTAAATTAGCAATGACTTGTGTGCTCTCTGCTCGGGTAGTGACACCCTGCGGTACATACTCATTCTCCCCTCGCCCACGAAGAAGGTCTAAGTTCGAAGCAGCGTCAACCGCCTTTTTGGCCCAATCGCTTATCTGATCATCATCTGCATATTGGCTCTGCATTGGAAGAGCGGGAGCCTTCTTGCCTGTCTTTACTTCATAGGCACGGATGATCGTGATGGCCATTTCTTCACGTGTAATCGTATCCTTAGGAGCAAAGAGGGTTTCACTTCTCCCCGTTACAATGCCAGCCTGATATGCTGCCACGATTGCACCTGCATACGGATCACTTTCGTTGACGTCATGGAATGTCGTCGGACCCGTTGTCGCTTTCAAGTCGAGAGCACGCGTCAGCATCGCAACAAATTCTGCACGAGTTACTTTGCTTTGCGGAGCAAATTCCTTATCGCTTACGCCTGTGATAATACCTTGAGCCGCCATCCTCTGAATGACCGAAGCAGCCCAATGGGATGGGGGAACATCGGTAAACGTTTTGTCGTACATCAGGACACCGTATTTGCTGAAATGATGAATCGACGCTTCAACCATGCCATTGTGCTCTGATCCGCCCACGAACTCAAGTCCTCCGTTATCTTTGAAAGAGTAGATGCCGGTTAATTCCTTGTTTGCCGTCTCTCCGGCCTTCAGCTTTAAGACAAGCGGCTGAGCAAAGGAGGATAGCGTCCTCAGCTTCGTCCCATCGCGATCACTAATTTGCAGCGATAGCTCATACATCGATCCTGCTAATACGATCTTCGCAACCGCTTCTTGGGCTGCAGCATTCAGCAGTTTCTCCGCTTCACTCTTCTCGATTTTGCTCAGTTTGAAGCTTACATACGCTGGGTTCAAGTCTTTGACGAATCCAGCCCACTCCATCATGACAGCACTTGGAATTTCCAAACTCAGGTCTTCGTTGCGGATAATAAGTTTGGTCATGTCGTGCAGCGACTTGTCTTCGAGGGGAATAAGCACCTCCGTGACACCTGAATCTAAGTTCACAATAGCATTACCGTCTTTCACTTCGAGCACCTTAACGATTGGTTTCCCCTTCGCAGCTGTGGCTTCTGATCCGCTATCCCCGGAGTAGCCGCCGCCAGGCCCCGTCGGAATGGATTCTGCAGTGAACTTAACCTTATAGATTTTCACGGATTTTCCGTCTTCCGCTCTCACTTCAACAGAAGCCGTTCCTGGTAAAGCTATCGCTTGGTTTACGGTTAGATCAGCCTTGGCATCGGTGGTAGATGCTGTTACAAGTGGAATGGCTTTCGTACCTGCTGGTAATACCACTTGATACTCGAATTTGTTCTTGTCAAAGGAAGGCACTGTTTGACCGTTCACCTCAATGGAACGCAAGGTGGCGTCCGAACTTGGGATGATCACAGCCGCCGACTTGATGAATTTGGCGTCCGCCCAATCGGCATGATCGCTGCTGTTGCCATTGCCTCCATCGGTTACGATTAATTTCAACTCACGCTTAGCGACAATGTTTACACTAACCTTCTTCGCTGCTGTGCGGATTCCCATCTTATCGCTGTCGAATAGCTGCTGTCCATCTGCCCACACTTGAAAAGCTACTTTGCCTTCTGTGCTTTCCTGATCAACTCCAACAACCGCTTCGAATTTCTCGAAGCCTCTATTCGCAATGTCGTACACGATCTCAGAATAAGCATGCGTGCCGATCCCTTTGGTATAAGATTTGCTGCCCATTCCATCGAATAGGGTAAGTACGTTGTCCTGAACGCTGGAATCCTTTCTTACCGAACCCCATCCTGTCGTTGCAGAAACCCAGTTCATATCGCTTGCATACGTCGGTACATCCGAATAACTCACTGTAAAACGATCTTCGTCCGCCAGTCGAACATTCACCGTATTCGTGTAAGTGGAGGCTAGTATGATTGGTTTGCTGATCGAATTAGCTTCCACCCAACCAGGAAACGCCGCTGGATGCGACCAAATATTGTTTACCTGAAAGCGTATGGACCCGTCTGCGTTGACAGAGCTTTTAACAGAGCCATTCCCGTCTCCTTCAGCGGTGAGTCTCTTCCCTGTTTCTCCGATTAGGAGAGATGCGTAGTTGTAATTGTTTTTGGAAGCCACGAAATCAGAGGTTCCTCGTTTCCCGATATCGTCTTTCCCATACTTGTGATAATCCTTCTCGTCTTGCGACCATGCCCAAGTCGGTTCGATCCCGTATCTGTCATCGCCCGCCAGCTTGCTCTTGAAGGCAGTTCCCGCGTTTCTTCCGATTTGCTCCACCGGATAATAAGTCCAGAGACCGCTTCGGTCCCATGTCATTCTATCTGCATTCGCTGAGACATCGAATGCTACGCCCACAGCATCATAGACAGAAGGCAGGTTCGTGACAGTATAGGTTGTTGAAATCAGTCCCGTTCCATCAACGTGGAGCGTGAACGTCACCCCGGTACCTCCATAAGAACCCGCTATATTGATAATAGCCTCACTTTCTGTGCTCGAGCTGGCAAAACTGCTCAGTTTCCAAGGATCAAGCTTGGATGTGAACCCCATAGTTAAGTAAGGGCCTCCAGTAAGTATCTTTTCCCCTTTGTACGTTCCCTCTGTGATCATCCCCGTGGCTTTGTCGAAGATGAGTTTGAAGTTTTGACCTGAAAGGGTGACCTGCGTGTCATCTTTCTTGATATCAGGGGCTTTGCCTTGCGGCTCGGCGAAGTGGAAGGTCTTCTCCCCGATCATCAAATTGTATTCATCAACTAGTCGTGAGGACTGAAAACGATCGCTTTGGTAAAACTTGAGATGCACCACATCCCCTAGCTTCCAACCTTTAGCAGGAAGGACTAATTCGCCTGCATGCATCGGCTCGACAGATGGCCCCGTTATCGTTTCTGTCTGATCTCCAAAGCTCCATTCCACCTTGATTTCATTCAGATTCGTGTGATTATAACGATTCTCGATCGGAATCGCCATAACATTGCCCGCTCCTGGATTCGGCAAGGAATTGGCATTAATCCGGATTGGCGAATAAGCCTTCTTGACGTTCCAATACTCCGGTTTTTCCCTGTTCCATGAATCCAGAATGCCCCATTTGACACGGAAACCGCAGATTTCATCCTTGCAATACGTGTTCAAATCCCGCGAGTGCCAAATGGCTCCGCCCAAAGCACCTTCGGAAGCATACATTTCATCCCAATAGCGCTTAATGGCTTCACCATAGAAATCCTCGAAAGCAGGGTCGTTATTAAACCAATCTTCATAGTACACATATAAATGCGCGTACTCATCATCGATTTCTGGTTTATCCCGCCCTCCGATCTTCTGCCCGTTGCCCACATAATGCACACTGAACAAATCATTATAGCTGCTAGGGGCATTAAAACCGAAGCTTGATTTGACCGGCCTTGTTGGATCGATTTTTTTCACATAGTCATGAATAGCAGCAATATTGGAGCCCCACCCGCTCTCGTTCTCGAGCGACCAGATCACAATGCTGGGATGACTCCGATCCTTTTCGATCGTTTCCGAGAATTGACCCATAAAATAACTCAAATAAGCAGCGTCATTCAATCGCGCGTCATTGATGAACATAACTGAGTTCTCCTGCTCTACATAAAGGCCGATTTCATCTGCGTAATCCAGCACATATTCATACTGTGGCCAATGCGATGTACGGATGTAATTGATATTGCCATCTTTCAATTTCGCAAGCGAAGCCAGATCGTGCTGCGGGTCTACCGCAACGCCGACAAAAGGAGAGGATTGGTGCCAATTCACGCCATGCAGTTTGACTTCCTTCCCGTTAACGAGCATCTTGTTCCCTGTGACTTTGATTTCCCTGAAGCCGATTTTGCGAATGACGGTCTGCACCGTCTCCCCCTTCACCTTGACGCTTGCCGTCAACTTATACAAATTAGGGTGCTCAGCATCCCATTTCAATGGGTTTTTAACTGGAATAAGGATCGTTTTTTCTGAATCCTGCACAGTTAACTGCATGTAACCAGGATCAATTGCGACTGGCCTGCCATCAGGGTCAACAAGACTAAATTCTACAACAGAACTGGCAGTTCCAGTAGTTCCTGTTCCTGTTTCCGTATTTGCCAGCATCATCCCTGCAGTGAGCTTCAATGTCGCATCCGTATAAGTTGTATCAAAGGAGGTATCCGCTTGCAATCTCGTCAAATAATCATGGGGCAGCGCAAGCAGCTTCACTTCTCCTACCAAACCTCTGACATGCTGGTATTCCACGAAGTTTTTCTCAGCCGTAATGCCTACGGTAACCCATGCTGCCTCGCCTGGCTTCACATAGTCCGTTATATCGCAGTCGAATGTCGTAAAGCCGCCTCGGTGCGTACGAACCAAATGACCATTCACCCACACACGGGCGAAATCAAAAGCAGCTTCAAATCGCAGCACGACCTTCTTGCCTTGATAATCTTGTGGAATGGAGACCGACGTTTTGTACACGTTCTCTATATTCCGATCAGGAAACCAATCGCCGCCTTGCTTGCCGCGAATGTCAAACCCCAGCACTTCCAAGTTAGCCGGCACTTTGGCGTCAGACCATCCCGAGGGCTCTGCGCTATTTTTCCAGAAACCCTGGACAGGCGTTTGCGTGAATTTCCAAATCCCGCTCAAGTTGATGATCGGATGCTGCACGCCGCTAACGGCTGCAGGCAAAGGAGCAATCACGGGGCGCGGCCAGCCATTCGTTTCAAGCCCTACAGGTACAACAGGCATGGCGTCGCTGATGTATCCGAACACCTTAAACTCAGCAATCCCGGCTTTGCTGCCAAGTTCGAAATCCGTCACCGTTATCCGAACATATCGTCTGGCTGCATCCAGGAATCGGTCCGTATTCACTTGGCTGCGTTCCGTCTGATTAGTCTTATCGACAGCCGGATACCAATTCATTGCATCACTCGAGACCTCGATTTTATATGTATAGCTTTTCCCTGACTCTTTCCAGGTTACCTCTGTGCCGGTCAATTCGTAATCTTGGCCCAGATCGACTTGCAGCCAATTGCCTTTGCTTGTATCCATAGCTGCCCAAGCCGTTTCCAATTTTCCATCGACGGCACTTGCCGCCAGATGATCGGGCTCCTCTGTAGATGCCTTGGCCGTCTTGCCAAGTGCTGCATTGATCTCATTGTAACCAACCATTGTGTAAGAAAAAGTGATAGCGGCGCTCTCCTTCGCAGCTTTGACCGCATAGGCTCTAATGGCTGTATCTTGCGTAATGGCAAGCGGTTTCACATACATCTGTTTCGTTCCGGAGCTTTTGGGATCTGACCCGTCCGTCGTGTAATAGATGGCAGTGCCGCTGATTGAACTGGATAATGCAACATCCGTCTTCTCAGTCAGAATGCCCGCAGGAGGATTGGCAGTAAGCGCTATAACCTGATAGGCCAAAGACGTTACATCGCTATCCGTTTTCCCGTCAACTTTTGCGTAGGCTTTTACTGTGACTGTGGAGTCGATAGAAGTTCCCGTCAGCGGTATTCGACCTGTATATAACCGACTGCTTCCTGATGTTCTGGGATCACTGCCGTCGGTCGTATAATAAATTTTGGCAGTAGACTCGCTGCTCGATAGCCCTGTTGTTGTTCCTTCTGAGACTATCGCAGGCATTAGATCCGTATTTACAGGTAAAGCTGTAGAAGTGTTAAACAGATTGAACTCCCATACGGCGGCAGGAGAGCCGACAGTAGCAAGCTGATGCAATCTCACATAGCGTGCATTCGTTACTGGGAAAGGATGAACTTGGTCTTCCAAATCCGTATGATTATTTTCCGTGACAACAGACGTCCAGTTTTGCCCATCATCAGAGGTATCTATGGTATATTTCGTGAGATAATTTTGATGATTTGGATTTTTACGCAAAATGGCATAATTGACGGGCTGCTTCTTCCCTAAATCAAGGATAAGATCCCATAGGCCTGATTTCTCCGGTTGCGCGTACGTCGTATTGTCGCCGTCAATCGCTCGCCCTGCGACATTACCCCATCCTGCTTCAACGGTCATCGTGGCAGCAGCTCCAAGCGCGAGATTGGCATATTGGCTTAAGTCATCCACAGGCAGTTGATAGGTGAATGTCTGCGGTACGCCTACGCCACCACCTACTTCATCAATGGCAACGGCACGAAGACTGGTATTGCGCTCAATAGCCAGCGCTTCATGATACCTAATTCGACTGGTTGACGTAATCGGGTCAGTTCCATCGATCGTGTAATAAATCGAAGCCGTGGATAACGTGCTGCTCAGG
This sequence comes from Paenibacillus marchantiophytorum, assembly GCF_014640555.1. Lineage (GTDB taxonomy): Bacteria > Bacillota > Bacilli > Paenibacillales > NBRC-103111 > Paenibacillus_E > Paenibacillus_E marchantiophytorum. The sequence continues at coordinate 126,866 of NZ_BMHE01000014.1, forward strand.
GTCACCGTTCGCCCTTTAAGTATAATGCCGGAGCCCGGCGAAGCCGCGATTGGCAGGATCATCGCTGCTTCCGCATACAGCTCGAACTCGCCAATCCTCACAGCCGGCCAATCAGAGCCTTCCGCAGCCTTCTTCGTTACATGAAGTCTGACATATCGGGTATTTATGACTTGCGGCAGTACTCTGTCCGTTACCTTGGCTATGTTGCCTACTACGGCATCTGCCGTTTGCCAGGGGCCGCCTCCATTGCCTGAACTATACTCAAGCTGGAAATCCTTTGTCGCCAACTCGTTCGTGGCAGCATGCTGAACGATCCACCTAGCGATGTCCATCCTTTCTCCAAGATCTACAACTGCCCATTCGTCCGTTATGGGGCTCGTTCGCCACCCCGTATCACTTGTCGACCACATCGTATCCATCGAGCCATCAACCAAATAACTTGGCTGATGCTGGGCTAGCGAACTGCTTACGCTAACCGATTTGCCCAGCGTCAAATTGCCGGCAATTGTAGTCTTGGCGAGCTTATACGTCATAATTTGAATCTGGCTGGCTCCGCCTTTCACTGTATCCAGCGCCACAGCTTTCAAAACCATATCCTGATCAATCCCTATCGGCTCCGTATAGAGCTGCCTGCTTGCCGAAGAGGTGGGATCACTGCCATCGGTCGTATAATAAATAGTCGCAGTGGCAAGCGAGCTGCTAAGCACGACCTTCGTCCCTTTGGCAACGGTGCCGGAGCCTGGCACCGCCGTTAGCTCAGGTACGACCACCTCAGCCCCGTACAGCTCGAACTCGCCGACTCTTACCGCAGGCCAATCAACCCCGTCCGACGTTTTCTTCGTCACATGAAGCCTGACATACCGCATTTGAACTGTCTGCGTGAGAATGCGATCTGTTACCTTATAGGTATTGCCAGTGACCGTATCTGCTGTCTGCCAAGGGCCTTGGGTATTCGCGCTGTATTCCAGTTGGAAATCGCTTGTCATCAGCGCTCCCGAAGCGGCATGCTTAACCACCCATCTGGCAATATCGTAATTGCCCCCAAGATCAACAACTGCCCATTCATCCGTTATGGGACTTGTTTGCCAGCCCGTATCACTCGTCGACCACATCGTATCCATCGACCCATCGACCAGATAGCTAGGCTGATGCTGGGATAGCGAGCTGCTCGCGATGACCGTCTTACCTAAAGCCAAATTCCCGTTATTTGCAGCAGCATAAACACGATTTGCATCTGGGAGCAGCACTAGGAAATTGCTGCTTATGATCGCCAAACACAAGATGAAGTGGAGGAACATCTTGCTTTTCCGCATGTCAACTTGCCCCCTTTAGAGTCAATTTGGAATACACGAGCTTCGCTTATTTAGCAGCCTTTTTTGCAACAAAATCATTCAGTTGCTTCTGCACCTCGGCAATCACTTTATCGATTCCGGCTGCTTTCAATTTGCTTTTAAACTCAGGGTAGAAATCGTCATACTCCACGTAGCCATTATTGGCGACTCCGACATACACTTGACCTACCGCATCGATTTGCGCGATTTCTGACTTAACGGGATCTGCATTGAATCTGAAACCAAGGGTTGGCGCCACAACGGCATTCTTATCCCATACTTTGAGATTTTCAATATAGCTGGGACTCACATTCTTGCTGAAACGCTTCATCCGAATATCATCCCAAGCCCAGTTCACTTGATTGTAAGTCGACTTATCCGCAATTCCCTGTGTGGAAACCGCGTTCCCATCGAGCTTGTAGTTCACATTGTTCACGCCGTAAGAGAACAAATCATAATTCTCCTTACTGCTTCTAGACCAGTTGACAAAAGCGATTGCAGCTTTGCTGTTCTTGCTTGTGGAGAAGACGGACAATAAGTTAGAAGCGGCGTCGAAGACATATTTGGGCTTTTCAGGATTCAGAAACACATCTTCCAACGTACCTGTAGGAACGCCTGCTTTGAAAGCATCGATACGCTCGGACGTTTTCAGCACATTAGACCAAGTAGCCGCTATTTTCCCATTGTTCAAAGCTGCTTCTGAATCTTTGATTTCTTGCGCGTCTTTGGGGAACCAGCCTTTGAGATACCACTTTCTTTTGGTTTTTACGATATTTTTGAAAATCTCAGATTCATAGAAGTTTTTCACCTGAAGGCTCTTATCCGCAGGATCTATGTAAGCCGGACCTGCACCATAATCACCTATCGGCAAATAGATATCACCGAATTCCCGTAAGAGGCCACGCGTGTTGTCATTGGCGATCGGGACCATATTCGGTTCATTTTTCTTGATCGTATCCAGGTAGTTTTCAAAGTCTGCTAACGTTTTGATCGGGGCCAATTTGTACTTCTCTCTTAAATCACCCCGAATGACGAAGAAGTTATTGTTCTCGGCGGAAGGGACCAAGGTTGGGATGCCATAGATCATCTGCTCAATCGATGCGCTCGCAAAGCTTGCGGCCGGGATATCAGCCTTTAACTGTTGGCCCTGCTCCGCAATCAAATCATTCAGCGGGATGATAACATTTTTGGCCGCGATTTGTGACAGCCAGCTGACATGCGTCCAAGCAAGATCGTAATTCTCTCCAGAAGCGGCAATGAGATTGAGCTTGTTGTTATATTGATCCCATGGGAAATACGTAAAATCCAATTTAATGTTTAAACCGTCTGTCTTGAGTTTCTCTTCCATAGCTTTCTGAACGCCAGCCAAATCCTTGGGCGCATCACCTGGCAGCACAATCTTCACGGTTCCTTCTGCTTTGGATTTAGCTGCAGTTGATGAAGAATTTGCTGAAGCATTCGCAGGAGACGTTTGCGGGTTATTTCCCTCCTCTTTGGAACAGGCAACCGTAAAACTCATGAATATCGCAAGCATCAAGGCCGCTCTCGCTGCTTTCATTTGTAATTTTTTCAATGTAGATCCTCCTCATGAATTAAGCTTTGGGTTAACCTTTAACAGCACCGATCATGATGCCCTTAATAAAGTACTTTTGAACAAATGGGTATACCAGGATGATCGGTCCGATCGTCACCAGAACCATCGCCATTTGGGCGGTGACAGTTGGCAGCGTCGTGCTGCCTACACCGTAATTCCCGCCTGAGCTGATATAGTTAATCATTGATAAAATACGAAACAACATAAACTGCAGTGGATACAACTCGCGCTTATCAATCAGCCACAGTGCCAAATTCCAATCATTCCAATAGGCCAGTGAGCTGAATAAGGCAATAGTCGCCGTGATGGGCGTTGAAAGCGGAAGGATGATTTTACCGAAAATATACAGCGGGTTAGCCCCTTCAATTTCTGCCGATTCCACCAATGCCGGAGGCAAGGATTTAAAATAGTTGCGAACCAGGAAAACATTGAATGGACTTACGAGCATTGGCAAAATTAAAGCCAACATAGAGTTTTTGAGATGCAGGTACTTCGTTATAAATATATACCACGGAACTAAACCTGCGTTGAAAATCATTGGAATAAAAATACATAAAGCAAGCACGTTTCTGTATTTGACTTTGGGAACGGCGATCGCATATGCCAGCATGGTAGTCACCAGCAGACTCAGCACAGTCCCCACAATCGTCACCGTTACTGAGATCAAATAGGCATGATAAATTTCGCTGGATGAGAAAATCAATTGAAAAGCATCCAATGAAAAATGTTCGGGGAAAAATCGATAGCCATTTTGCACAACTGACTTCTCGTCAGTCACCGAAACGATGATTGTTAGCAGGAAAGGAATTGTCGTAAAGATACAAAAAACAAGAAAGATCAAATGGAATAGCAGTTGCGTCATTCTTCCATGGTTGTTCACTACTCCACCCCTGACTAAAACAACGAATGCTCATTGTTATATTTTTTTACCGCCCAATTACATACGAGAACGGTGATGAATCCACAAACCGATTGGTAGAGCCCTACAGCAGCTGGCATACTGATATCGCCTACCGATTTGACCGCCCGGAAGACATAAGTGTCAATGACATCTGTCGTAGCAAATAGCAAGCCATTATCGCCAACAATCGAATAGATCGTTTGAAAATCACCATAGAACATTTTGCCTACGGATAGCAGCGTAAGGATAATGATTGTCGGGACTAGCAAGGGCAGCGTAATGAAGCGGATCTTCTGCCACCTGTTTGCCCCATCAAGGGCAGCGGCTTCATACAGTTCACCGTCGATGCCTACGATAGTTGCCAGATACATGACGACAGCATAGCCAGTATTTTTCCAGATGAATACACCGACCAGAATCGACACCCAATATTGCGCGCTGGAATACCAATCAATAGGCGCTTTGCTGGAAAGAGACAGCAATTGATTCGCTATGCCAAATTTGGTGCTGAATATCAAATACACGAAATCGCCAACGACAATCGCTGAGAAGAAATAAGGCAGAAACATTAAACTTTGATACAGTCTTTTCAAAAGTCCGTTTCTTATTTCATTTAGTAACAGTGCAAATACAACCGCAAAAAACGTACCGAAAAGGATATAGTTTGCATTAATAAACAGTGTGTTGAATGTCGTTTTCCAGGCGTACTCACTGCTGAAGAAAAACTTGAAATTATCAAACCAGACCCATTTACTTCCGAAAATGCCATCTGTAAAACGATAATCTTTGAAGGCAATGATGATCCCCGGCAAAGGCATATAACTAAAGACAATAAAAAAAAGCAAGCCTGGCAACGCCATCGTGTAATACCATCCATTTTTCCATAACTCATACATAAAACCCTTCTTGGATCTCTTTCCCTGATAACCAGTTCGAACTGCTAAAGCTGCCTGACGCAATGGATTAGCTCCTTTCACCCTTTTTATGTAAACGCTTTACTTCATAGCATGATCATAAGATTTTCATCTGGAAATGCCTACTTCTCATTCCATTTAACATATTAAAATCTTATGATTTGCGGCTTAAATTTTTTAATATGATATCAATTTCTCAGCATTTGCCGGAAAATACGGATGACTGATAAATACCACTTAATGGACGACTTATCTGTCTGCATGATAAGATAGAAGTAAGCGTTATCTCATTCATGAAGAGTTCTACCCAGCAGAATCTGCTGACAAATAGATTGCATTCGCTTTCCTCCAGGAAAGCTTTAAGGAGGTACCATGGGAAAGACAGACATTCGTCGAGATGCCATTATGCAAGCCATTAAAGATAAGGGCTCTATTGCCTTGACCGATATTGTACAGCAGTTCGCTGTTTCGGAAGCCACAGCCAGACGGGACCTTGAAATTCTGGAGCAAGAGAAACGCTGCATTCGCACCTTTGGCGGTGCCGTCCTTGAGAGCTTGAAGGTCGAAGTTCCCTTTTTTAACAAAATGGACCTCTACACCGATGAGAAAAAAGAAATTGCCGACAAGGCGCTGAACTACATTGAAGATGGCGATATCATCGGCTTGACCGGTGGAACTACAACCACCTTCATCGCCAAAAAGTTGAACCAATTCAAAAACCTTACCGTCATCACGAATGCGGTGAATATCGCCTATGAGCTTATCGGGACCCAAGGTCTGCAGCTCATTCTCACGGGCGGGGTGATTCGCACCCAAACGTTCGAGCTTTCTGGTCCTCTTGCCAACGCAACGCTCGAGAATCTCAGCATCCGCAAAACGTTCATGGGCGTAGACGGCATCTCGTTATCTCGCGGCATGATGATTTATAACGAGCTCGAAGCCGAAACCAATCGCCGCATGATGAAGCAATCGATGGAAACTTACCTCGTCGCTGATCATTCCAAATTCAGCCGCAGCTCGCTCTTCGTCATCGGCGAAGTCCAAGAAACCGTCGGCATCATCAGCGACTCCACAATCACCCCGGAAATGAAGCTCGCCTTCAAAGAAGCCGGCGCTCCGTTCTTATAAAAAAACGCAATTCCGGATGACGGAATTGCGTTTTTTTATTTGCGGGATGGTGTATGCGGCGGGACCTCTCGCATAAGCCAACGCCTCAGGAATAAGAGCCTCTGGAGGCTGCTATTTACGGGAAAAGTGGGATTTGGCGCATGATAGGAGTCTTTGCAGGCTGTTATCTGGCTCAGGTAACGCGAAATACTAGCTAGTTGAAAGGATAAGAGTCTCTGGGAGTCTGTCCGACGGAATACTTTTGATGAATATTTATTCAGATATATTCAATACAAGGGAGTTTACATCTTGATTTTAATAAAAAACGTTGGATTTATAGGTCGAAACACGCTGGAAATACACGTTTATTCTCCTCGTATTACAGAGTTCTGCATATTTATTAGTTATTTCTTTTCGTCGGACAGACTCCTGGAGGCTGCTATTTGCGGGAAAAGTGGGATTTGGCGCGGAATAGGAGTCTTTACAGGCTGTTATCTGGCTCAGGTAACGGGAAATACTAGCTAATTGAAGTTATACGAGTCTCTGGAGGCTGCTATTGGTGGGACAAGTGGGATTTGGCGCGGAATAGGAGTCTTTGCAGGCTGTTATCTGGCTCAAGTAACGGGAAATACTAGCAAGTTGAAGGGATACGAGTCTCTGGAAGCTGCTATTTGCGGGAAAAGTGGGATTTGGCGCGGAATAGGAGTCTTTGCAGGCTGTTATCTGGCTCAGGTAACGCGAAACACTAGCTAATTGAAGTTATACGAGTCTCTGGAGACTGCTATTGGTGGGACAAGTGGGATTTGGCGCGCGATAGATGCAGGACACCTCCTGCCAGGGATTGTAGATCACTTATTTCCGTAATTATACGGAACTTCCTCCCCTCGCGGATCGTAGTTCCCCGAGAACACAATTTTTGGGATTTGTTCACAATTAGCGTATCTACGATCCGCGTGACTGGAGGAACTGGAACTTGGACCGGCACTTTGCATTGACACCCGACTGGTACTTGGACCGGCACCTGGCATTGGCACCCGACTGGTACTCGGACCGGCACCTGGACCGGTACTTACGTTTGTACCTTGACTGGTACTCGAACTTAAAATACAGCTCATCTGCGTCTGCCGCGCACACGGGCTATAAGCAAAAAAGAGCCCAGAGGACTCTTTTCTGAAAACTCTATTCACTAGCAGCTTGAGGAGCAGCGCTGGCTTTATATTTTAACGAAGGCAGCATGATTAGCACACCAACAACAAACAGCGCTGCTGCTGTGAAGTAAATGGCTTCCAAGGAGAAGGACGCTTTGAGCGTTCCGGCCAAACTCATCGTGATAACCATCGCGCCCATGAACAGGGGATTCAAGATTCCGTTAACACGTCCGACGAAAGATTCCTCCGTATTTCCCATAATCATCGTGTTGATGCCAATTTGGATAGCAGGCATAACAAATCCAGAGAGGAATTGCATGACAAGCGCTAACCAAAGAAGATGCGTCGTTCCGATGACAGCGAATGTGACCACACTTACTGCCATTCCTAGAGTCAGCATGGCTTGCGGGAGCATTTTTTTGGAGAAAACCATGGTAACGCCGCCACCGATGATCATCGCAATCCCATTGCTAGCCATGAACCATTGCAGATTCTCTTTGGGCAGCCCCAGATTTTCGGTTACGACATAAAGGCCAAGCGGACTAATTAATCCAATAGCAAGTCCCGCAACCGCGAAACAGCCGCCTAAAGTAACCAGCATGCGGTTCTTGAGCACGTAACGGAAGCCTTGCCCCATTTCAGCCCAGATATGCGTTGTCCGCGGTTCTGCTCCTTTTTCTACTTTCCGATCGGCAGGCAAGAACATAAGCATCAATGCTGAGAGCAGGAAACATACGCCCATAATCGCTACAGCTATTTCGATCCCAAAATGATAGTAGACGAATGTCCCCATAATAGGGCCTAAAATCATGAATATTGCCATCATGGACTGATAAAGCGACATTCCCATTTGCATTTGCGAGTCCGGCACATGAACTTTGAACAGCTTCATCCCGGATGGTTGGGAAAATTGGGATAGAATCGACGATACTAACGTGGCAAAAAAGATCGCTTTCCATGACCCATAATATAACGTAATCATAATAATAAAAACGGACACGGCGCTAAGAATATCGCACCAGACCATCGTCAACTTAGGCCTCCAGCGATCCGCAAAAGCACCACCAATAAAGGAGAAAATAAATATTGGCGCAAACTCGGCAACTGAAATTAAAGATAACGATTTGGGATCATTATTGGTCATATCCGTGACATAAAGAAGAATCGCAAAGTTGCGAATCCAAATCCCCACTTGGAGAAAAACACCTGATAGCATAATCGACTGCACGAAACGATTGGAGAAAAAAGTCCGCATCGTCGGCGCGCCGCTTGAAGCACCTTGAGACATAGAAAAACACCCCTTCGAGATTAGATTGCTTTATCAAACTTGACCTCCAACCTGCGTGCCAGGAAGAAAGAAGTTTCATAACCTTTTCTAATTTATCGAAAAAGATGTTTATCGTACAGTGCCATTTGTCATATGACTAGTCACAAATGAATAAGTCAGTTATCGTTTCTCGTCATCAGAAGCGCTGCGCCTACGGCGCCTGCCGAGGAGCCTAGCGCAGAAGCCACGAATCGCACTTGACTGCGAATCGAAGGCAGACAGCGCTCCTCGATGATCTCGCGCATCGGAGCCAGGAGCGGCTCGCCGATATGCGAAGCGCCGCCGCCAAGAACGACCACCTGCGGATTCAGCAGGTGGAAGATGCTGACGAGCCCGATGCCGAGGGCTCGTCCTGCTTCGCGCAGGATGCCGCTTGCATCGGCATCCCCTTCCGCGGCTGCAGCCGCGACCAACCGCGCATCGACGCGGTCCGGGTCGCCTCCCGCGAGCCGCGCGAGGGCGCCGTGGCTGCTGGCGCCCTCGGCTGCGCGGCGCACGTGCTCAGCGCCGCGACGGCCTATCGCAGTGCCTGACGCATAGAGCTCCAGGCACCCCACATTCCCGCAGGGACAGAGCATCCCATTGCCATCAATGGTAATGTGACCAAGCTCCCCTGCGTTGTGGTTCGTTCCGGCGATCAAGCGGCCGCCGGATATAATGCCCCCGCCGATCCCCGTGGAGATCGTCACGAACAAGCAGTCCGGCGAGCCTTCGCCCGCGCCGGCCAGCCATTCGCCAGCCGCAGCCGCGGTGGCGTCATTCTCCAGCCGGACCGCGCATGCGAAGCGGTCCGACAGCACGCTGGCGACGGCAACGTCGCGCCAGCCGAGGTTCGAGGCGTAGGTGACGACACCCTTCGCCGTGTCCAGCGTGCCCGCGGTGGCAACGCCAATCCCGCGAACGATGCCGCGGCCGCCGGGCGACGCCGCGAGCAAGCCCTCGATCAGGCTGCCCAGCCGATCGAGAACCGAATCCGCCCCCTGCTTCGCCAAGGTGGGAATCTCTTCCTGCGCGATGATGCTGCCATCGCTTGCAACGAGAGCGGCCAACATCTTCGTGCCGCCCAAATCAACGCCTACATAATATTCGCGTAGGCTTCCATCTTGTTTCTCTTCCCCACTCATCTCTTCGCTCTCCTTGTTCACCGTCAGACCTCAGTACTGCCTCCAGCCAATCGGATATTGTTCCGATAACGTAACAGGCAGTCGTCCAACCGGTTTTTCTTTCCCCAGCAGTACATTCGCAAGCGACACCATCGCCAATGGACGATTTTCGTAACAAGCCAAATACGTTTTCACTTCAGGAAACTCAAGTAAATCATACGGGTTGCGGCCTGCAGCTACAATGAAATGCAGTCCTTCCTTTTGCGCCAAGGTTTTGACCAAGCTTGTCTGTCCAGTGGAGAAAGTGGCATTGTAGGTCACGATAACCACTTGTTTCTTGCCTGCACAAGCTTCCAGAACACCTGCAATTTCCGTATCTGTCGGGTACAATCCTAAGTATACCTCATCAACGGATTTTCCGCTGATTTCTGCAAGCGTACTGCCCAACGTCCCTTGGCGGTCAACAACCTCATCGATTTCTGTTCCTGTTTGTACTTCCGTCCATATTACCAATGTAGGCTCATTCAGATCAAGTGCTTTGCCAACTTCATCTTTGACCAATGTAATGCTTTTGCGGCTAAGCTCTTTGGCCAGAAGCTGATGCTCCGGAGTAGAAATCGGTTCGGTCGGAACTGGAGCAAGCGAGGCGAAGTTAATTTCCCGCTTATATTTGTAAGTCATAACACGCAGTACCGATTCATCAATACGCGACTCTGGAATACGTCCACTCTCAACGGCCGCTATGACCGCTTCGATCGCCGCTACTTGACGATCAAGCCTATGACTGACGAGAATGATATCCGATCCAGCCTCAATAGCGCGAACAGCGCCTTCCGCGACGCCGATTCCCTCAGAGATCGCCTTCATTTCCAGGCAATCGGTCACAATCAGTCCTTGGAAACTAAGTTGTTCACGCAACAATTCCGTTAGAATACGGTATGACAACGTAGAGGGAACGCCGTTCTCCTCAAGCGCAGCGAACACCACGTGAGCGGTCATAATCGCATCTACGCCACCTTCAATCGCTTTCACGAACGGGGCTAACTCCAGCTCCATCAACCGTTCCATGCTGTGGGGCACAACAGGCAGATCATGATGCGAGTCTTCCGACGTGTCGCCGTGACCTGGGAAATGCTTAACCGTAGCAATTACGCCCATATCCTGCAAGCCCTTCACCGCATGTGTTCCCATATCACTCACAATCGCTGCGGTTTCACCATAAGAACGCACGCCGATGACGGGATTCAAACGATTATTGTTGATATCCAAACAAGGCGCGAAATTCATGTTAACACCCATTTGGCGAAGTTCCTTCCCCATCACTTTCGAACTTGCATATACGCCTGCTGGAGCAAAAGCGGCCCCGAGCGCCATGTTGCCTGGAAGCAGCGTCGCTCCTTTTTCAATGCGCGATACCATCCCGCCTTCTTGGTCTACCGCAATGAACAAGGGTTGTCCGCCGCTTTGCTGACTCAGCGTTTGCAGGTCATTCGACAAATGGGCGAGTTGATGCGCATCATTCACATTTCTCCGAAAATAGATCACACCGCCAAGGCCGTATTTTTCTATTAATTGAGTAATAGCTTCATTCGGTTCCAAGGACTCAAAGCCACAGATAAACAATTGACCTACTTTTTGACGCAAAGTTAAGGGTTGATGTGAGTTAGTAGATGACAATGACATGAATGACACGCTCCTTGATATAGGTGATTAGGCTTTAACACTTGCAATGATACGCTTCTGTACGATCAGATAAATAAGAACAACAGGAATCAGACTAAACATAATCGCTGCGCACAAAGAACCATAGTTCATATTCAATTGATCATAAAAGGCTACCATGCTGACAGGCAGTGTCCGAAACTTCTCTTTGGTCAAAAATAAATTAGCCATCATAAATTCATTCCAGTTGCTGAGAAAATCGAGCATAAATACGGGAACCAAAGGCGGTCCTGCCAAGGGGACAATGACGCGCCATAGAATGCCATAAATCGATAAGCCGTCCATGATTCCCGCTTCCTCTAATTCACTCGGAATCGATTTCATCATCGCGCTCACCATAAACACAGTCAAGGGCAGCCCCATCGTTATGTAGGGCAGAATTAAAGCAAGCGGTGTATTATACAACTGCAAATCCCTGAGCAGCAGCAACAAAGGGATGAGCAGTGATCCAACAGGAACAATCAGGGCAAGCAGCAGCACACGTCCTATCACTTTACTTATCCTTGCAAACTTCATTCGGGTCAGGGCATATGAGGTTGCTGTTCCCAACGTAAGCGTAACGACTGCGGATACAACTGAAATAAACAAGCTGTTCATAAAATATTGACTGATATGAGTACCTGTCCAGGCATTCCAATAATTCGCCACCAGCAACTCCTGCGGCAAAGACCAGGGTGAGGCAATAATCTCTTTATTCGTTTTGAAAGAAGAATTCAACACCCAAAGTAATGGAAACAAGCTAATTCCTATATAAATCGCAAGGACAGCATGCGGGAAGACACGGCGCAAAGGATTTCCCTTCAATAACGCACCTCCTCCTGTTTATCTGTCAACAGGCCAAATACGGCGGTCAGTATTCCCGTAAACAACAGAATGAGCAGAGCGATGCTGTTAGCAAAGCCATACTCCCCAATTCGGTATGCTTTTTTATACATATAAGTAGCCATGACCTCGGTGATGCCGTATGGATTCCCGCCAGTCATCACGAAGACGATGTCCAAAGCTTTCATCGCTCCGATCATGCTCAGCAGCATCATGACGATGATGATCGGCCGCAATAAAGGAAGCGTAATCCACCAAGTCTGCCGAAAGCCGGCCGCCCCATCGATTTCAGCAGCCTCCAGAATCGTCTTAGGGATGGTATAAATGGCAGAAACAACAAGGACAACATAGAAGCCAATCCATTGCCAAGCATTTGTAACTAAAATGGAGAGCATCGCCGTTGACGCTTCTGCCAACCAAACATGCTGCCAAGCGGCTAATCCAATCGTTGCCAGCACTTGATTGAGCAGCCCAGCCTGCGGATGATAGATGAAGCTCCAGATGACACCGACAACAGCCGTTGAGAGAATCGTAGGGAGGAAGATCATCGTTTTGTATAGGCTCTTCCCGCGTCTGACTTTGCTGACCAAGAGTGCGAGACAGACAATCACTGGAATCTGTACCCCGATTGAAAAGCATATAAACGTGATATTATTTCTTACCGCTATCCAAAAATATTTATCCTGAAATGCGGTCACGAAGTTCGTCAGACCATTAAAACGGGCGGGCATAATTCCGTTCCACTGTGTGAAGCCATACCGCAGAGACATCATCAATGGGTATAGAAAGAACACAGAAATTAACACCAGTGTCGGAATCGTAAACATGGCGTAAGCCCACGGGTTCTTACCTATTTTATTCATGCATTATCCTATTATCTGGTATGAGTTTCTTCCTTATTCGAAGCTTCCTGCTGCTTCTGTATTTCACTCATGAGAGAAGCAGGATTCGTTCTGCCTCCGATTAATTCTTGCATACCACGCTCTAATTTTTCACGCACCTTCGTCTGAATACGGGAATCGAAGGCCGGAAAAGCGCCTTTGCTGTCTGCAAACACGGTTAAGATTTGGGTAATCAGCGGATTCACATTGCTGGTGTCCTGAAGTTTCATAGCTGGAGGCATGCCTTCCTCAATCAGCTGTCTTTTTTGCATAGGCTCGTTATACATTTGTCTAATAAATTCTTTGATTGCCACAAGCTGGGCTGGCGTCACTTTTTTGGAGAAACCATATGCATTCGACCAACCGCCATTAATATAGCCATCGCCGGGGCCTCCCATCGAAGGAAAACTCATAAACCCGACATCATGCACGATAGCTGATTTCTCCGGATCCAACAGCGGCGTATTCGCCCAGCTGCCATCGAACATGAAAGCCGCTTCGCCGCTGCTGAATTTATTTTGCTGTTCGGCATAGGACAAGGCCAAGCTTCCTTCTTGGAAGTAGCCATTTTTCACTAACAAATGATACTTCTCGAAGGCGTCAACAACATTCGCATCCGTCCATTTTTTGCTGCCATCCAAGATTCCTTCTATCGTATCGCTGCCAGCAGTCCGCACCCACATCGTGTTGCTCATCATATTAATAACCCAGGAATCCTTGGCCGCTACGGCAAATGGGGTCACTTTCTTCGCTTTAAACGCTGCCGCGGCAGCCAGCAGTTCCTCCCAGGTTCGCGGCGGAGCGATTTGGGCCTGCGCTAACAACTTCTTGTTATAATACAAGCCTTCAACATAACCAGCCATGGGAATGCCATAAATTTTACCGTCAACAGTAAACTCTTCAAAACTATAGAATTTATCCATTAATCCTAGCTCACCTAGTATGGGAGTCAGATCCAACAGCCGATCGGCTTTGACATAATCCTTCGTATCGGTGCCGCCGAACAGGTCAAATATTTCTGGTGGATTGCCCGCGGCCATCTCAGATCTCAGCTTTTCGAAACGATTGACTTTGTCCTCAACCCCATCCAAGGTAATAGACAGGCCAGGTACTTTCGCTTCGGTTGCTTTCACGACCTCCTGCAGCATCGCCAGCCGTTTCTTCTGCGTATCCTTCACTTGCGTATGGCGAATGGTCAGCATAACCGTTTCCACTTTCTGAGTTTGACGATTGGCCGAGTCACCCGTATTGCGGATATTCTGCTCTCTGTTCAAGTTTAAACCGCTGCAAGCTGATACGATGAATGTTGCAGCTATTGCGCCAGCAACCGAAATCAACGCTCTAGTTCTCATCTCATTGAACTCCTTTGGGCTTGCCATCTAAGTATAAAATATCGGATCTTTGCTCTGTAGACCCACAAATTTCTTATTAAGGGGCAAATTTCTCTACTTCACATCTTTGCGCTTATCTCGATACTCAGATGGAATTTCACCGGTAAATTTCTGAAAAACCTTCGTGAAATAACGGCGCTCCAAATAACCGCACGATTTCCCGATCTCCGTAATACTTTTGTCACTGAGCAGCAGCATCGACTTAGCCAGTTCCATCCGGTGCTTGGTGACGTACTCAACAAATGTCTCTCCAAAATACTGCTTGAACAGTAAGCTGAAGTAGCTGGAACTGATCCCAAGAGAACTCGCAACATCCTCAATGCCGAAATCATTGGCATAGTGCGTTCGAATATATTCCTTCGCAGCTGCCATTAGCAGCTCGCTATTTTTCTTCTTATTCGTTCCTTCCAAACCGATCGCGACCAGTTGAACCATGACCTGAAGCAGATGTTGAATGCATTCACTCTTGTCCAATAGACGCCAAATCTGCTCCTCTTCGTGAATGTCTACAGAATTCATTTCCCGCAGTTCCCGCAATAGGTGAAGAATGAGAAAATGCAGCATCTGATAGGCTCTGGCAAATGAACTGTCAGGCAGCCCTTCCAGCAGCAGTTTCAGACGATTCAAGGCATCCTCGGTCTTGCCGCGGTTCAACTGTTTCAGCCCAGCAACAATCTCCTCGACCAGAAACCACAGCGAATTGCTGGCATCCGAAAGCTCTTTGGATTCCTTATAGATCAGCACACATTGCTGTTTTCCCAGATTCAGCTGAAAAAATCTTTGCAGCTTGCGGTACGTTTCCGACAATTGATGCAATCCTACGGCTACCGGAAAAAATCCGACACTGATCCCTAATTTCACGGATTGCAATACGTTGCTTTGCAGCCGCAGCGCGATTTCATTTAATTTCGCCTGCACTTGGCTTTCATCCGCGTCCTCCCATTGGATCAGCAGGCACCATTCCCCTTCCCTCATCTGAAGGACAGAGAATTTCAACTGCTCATCTGTCAAAGAGTCCTGCAGCACATTGCGCACAGCGAAATTCCAAAGCTTCCGTTCCTGTTCGGTCCAAGGAAGCGATTTCTGCGAATAATTATCAACATCAATCATAGCGAACAGATAAGTCAGTGTTTCAAGATCCATATTATCGATCGGCAGAAGCGTATGCGTTGTAATTTCCGTATAATTCATCAAGACATCCTGCAAAATCTTCTCATAGGCCAAATTTTTCATTTTGCCCCACTTCATCTGTTCCTCCAGATGACTGATCTTTCTCTCTCTCATTTCATTGGCCAGTTTGTTAATACTATTCTCTAACTCTTCATAATTAATGGGTTTTAAAATGTAATCACTGACACCCACCCGCATCAAAGAACGCGCATATTCGAAATCTTGATACCCGGTGACCATCAGCACCGTACATTCCTCATTGATTTCACGCAGTTTTTGCACAAACGTTATCCCATCCATCAGCGGCATTCGAATGTCACTCATCACTATATCAGGGACATGCATTTCACAAAGTTCCAGTGCCTCTAACCCATTCTTGGCTGTGCCCACAATATCAATCTCAAGTTCATCCCAAGGGATTACTGCCTGCAAATTCCGTAAAATATTAGGCTCATCATCGGCCAAAATTGCCTTGAGTCTCATAAGCCTTCCCCCTTATTTTTTGGGATCACGATCTTCATCGTCGTACCGTGCCCTTCTTGACTGCAAATAAACATGCCATAGATTTCGCCATACTGGATTCTTATCCGGTCGGCTACATTGCTGACCCCAAGTCCTCTGCGTTCTTCATTGGCATCCATTATTTCGTGAAAAGGAGTCTCAAGCTCTGTTTTATAATGAAATTTCGCTAATTTCTCCGCACTGATGCCGATACCGTTATCACTCACATACAGCGCAATACGCTCATCTTCATCTACAATCTTGATCGTGATCAAACCTTTATACGCAATAGGCTCAAAGCCGTGTTGAATCGCATTTTCAACTAAAGGCTGAAGTGTCAGCTTTAATATGTAGAAATCCAACAGTTCAGGAGGCGCATCAATCTCATACTGGAACTGATCTTCGAAACGGAATTCCTGGATCTCCAAATAGCTCTTAAGATGCTCGAGCTCCTGCTTCAACGTAATCTCTTCCCGGCTTTCCATCCCGATCCGCAGCAAATTGCCAAGTCGATACACCATCTGACTTACTTTTTTGCCTTGATTCTGAATCGCCAGCACATTGATGGATTCCAGTGTATTAAACAAGAAATGCGGCTTGATTTGGGCTTGCAGCAGCATCAGCTCCGCCTTATTTTTACGATCCTGCTGGCGTTTGACCTCATCAAGCAAATCCTCCACCCGTACGACCAAACTATTGAATCCTCGGGCTAGCGCAGTCGTCTCGTCCTTCCCGCTCTCTTCCATGCGTGTCGTCAAATCTCCGCGTTCCACCTTTTTCATGGAAGAAAGCATACGCAAAATCAATTGAATAATGCGGCGGACGAAGACCAAATTATAGACCAGAGCGAAAAACAAACAGACAAATGTAATGCCAGCCACCAGCTTCATTATGGTTTCAATCTCACCGGCTACGGACTTCCATGAGGTGATCGAGACAACACTCCAATCCTGTACACCCATCTGATTAATCTGTAAATGATAGAGGGAGACTAAACTCTTCTCGTTTTGAAAGTAAGCCTGAAAGCTATGGTTGTCTTGCCCCAGGTCCAATTTCCCGGGCAATAGCTGAAGCACATTCGCACCTTCCAAATGCTGCTTATTATCATACAGAATAAGCCCGCTCTTATTGACGAGTAGGTAGCGCTTATCATTTTCTTCATTCGTATTAAAAGATTTGAAAATCTGGTCCAGCTCATTAAATTTAAATTTCAGCAGCATGTACCCCAAATTGTCCATCGTCCAGAAATCTTTAACCATGCGCGCTTGATAAAATTCTCCTCGCCCGCTCCCGAACTCTTTATGCTCAGAAGGTCCGATCCATAGCGGACTCCCATTCAGTACTTTGATTTGCTCGAAGGCCGTGCTGTTGTTCAATGCTTTCCAGGGCAATGCACTGCCGCTGGTTCGTCCTGCGCTAAAAAATTTGCCTACATTATTATAAATAACCACGGATTGGATCGGTGAATACGTCAGAATGGACCCCCGGAGCAACGTATCAAATGTATTTAAATCATAAGAGGAGGGCGCATCTTCATTCGGTTTCACTTCATCCATGGTTCGATAAATGCCTTGAATCCCGTCTTTGACCATCCAGAAATCGGAGAAATAATTCGCTTCTTTGAACATGTAATAAATATTCCGGGAAATCGCTTGCAAGGTAACCTCTGTCAAATCGCCATATTTCTTCTCAATCAACTGTTGAGACACGGTATACACGGCCGAGCCTAGCACAAATAAAGGGATAATAATAAACAGTAAGAAGCCGATAAATACCTTTTTGTTCAAATTCATGCGTGATAGATGGCTCCTTCCAAACAAAATGAGGCACCTCCGAGCGTTGGCGCCTGTTCGTTCCTACCTATTAATTATAAATGAGCCTGAATTTCTGGATCAGGGATAGGTTTGCATGCAAGAGGGATAAAATCCTCTACTCCACGGATTGGTGCGTGATCTCTGGTTCCACGGAGACTTCAACATTCCCCTTTAGCGCTTTGCTGATCATGCAGGTCATCTCTGCCCGGTAAGCAGCTTTTCTTATTTTGTCCAATTGCTCATGGGAAGTATGAGAAGGCACTGCAATGCGCGGACGATGAATGATTTGTTCCACTTTCATGGCCGGAGTGCTTTGAACCAAGATTTCCGAGTTCAGTTCAATCGCAGTAATCCCTTGGCGCTTCAGCAGCATGCCGAGCGTAATCAGATAGCAGGTTGCCGCAGCGGCCAAAAGCAGTTCCTCCGGGTTCGTCCCAACACCTGGGCCATCTAGTTCTTTCGGTACCGAAATGGCCGTGTTCAGCTGTCCCGAAAGGAGATGGCCTGTCCCATCCAAGCCTCCGAACCACGCCGCTTTTAATTCAAACCGATGCTCGCTCATCCGTGTTGCACCTCGTCTTTTGATCTAATGGGTCTAATTGTAAAGGAAACCAACTGGTTTCACCAGTATGCAAAAAATCGTTCCCGATCCTGATGACATCAGGCCGACAACGATTTGGCTACAGCTATATCTCGTACAGCTATTATTGATTTCTATGAAATTGCAAAATTCATGTGTTGGAATCAAAACAATGAAAGCCCTACCTCTCTTCCATCCTTGCGGCTCCAATGACCGCGCCAGTGCGAATTGCTTAACAAACACTTGCTTCCGAAACACTTTACGTTGCCTCGGGTTTACCATAAATGAGCTGATGTACTGCATCATTGGGAGAAAAACAAACAAGGAGAGGGGGTTACTTTCTTCTCGCTAATCGTTCGTGTGGGGTAAATGAGGTTTGGTTTTAAGTGTTGTATGGTTCATTTCAATCAATTTTTAAATTATATAGGATATTTGGTGATGTGTCAACTATGCATCTACTCTCTGCATTCTCCCCGAATTTCGCGGTTGCGACAAATCCACCCGAACTTGGTCGGGCTATTCGTATGATCGGATGGCCGATGACATACGAGTTAGAATCCGCTCCGAAACGAGAACCTTTTATTTCTATTTTGTGGTAATATAATCATATCATATCAAATTCATAACAAATACGGCTTGAAGCACACGCCGCTTTTCCAGATCAACTTTATTGTTGATTGGGAGGAGCGGCTTATTTATTTCCAAGAGGAGGGTTTCTATTTGAGGGATCAATTGCAGGAGCAGGTTAATAACTATCTTTCACAACATCTGGCAGTACGGAATGGCGAACGCTATCGCCGACTTAGTGAGGGTCATGGTTATGCGGAACGATTGTTTCTTAGCCAGATTTGGTTGCCTGCGTTTGGCAACTTTAATGACCTTCACCCTGAGTACGAAGTAAAAGACTTCCGTGACGGCACGCGCTTTCTCGATTTCGCTTTCCTTCGGCATGCACTAAAACTGGCTATTGAGATCGATGGTTATGGTTCGCATTCTGCCCAAATAAGTCGCAGACAATTTTCCGACCAGTGGATCCGCCAAAATCACCTGATGATGGATGGATGGAAAATCCTTCGGTTCTCATTCGACGATATCAAAGACCAGCCGCGCATGTGTATACAACTGTTGCAGCAATTTATGGGCCGCTTCTTTGGCGGAAGCACTCAGTCAATCTATGCCTTAGATTATATGGAGAAGGAAATCATCCGTTTCACTTGGGCCTTGGACAGACCCCTGACCCCACAAGATGTTTGTCAGATACTCTCCGTGAAGAGTCAGAAAGCCAGACGGATTTTGAAAATCATGTTAGAGAAAGAACTTATACAAGCTTCTGGCAAAGGTAAGCAGCGTATTCGCGGTTATCGCTTAACACCCTCGGCAATGAAACTTATAGAACACATTCTATAAGGTTGTTTTTCAGCCTTACGGCGTGGCGGATGGACGTTTCGCGCTCGTTAACGCTGAAATTCAGCGTTACGGTGGGGGTTTCGGCGCTTTCCCCAAGATTCGCCTGCTTTAAGGTTGTTTTTCAGCCTTATGGCGTGGCGGATGGACGTTTCGCGCTCGTTAACGCTGAAATTCAGCGTTACGGTAGGTGCTTCGGCGCTTTCCCCAGGATTCGCCTGCTTTAAGGTTGTTTTTCAGCCTTACGGCGTGGCGGATGGGCGTTTCGCTTTCGTTAACGCTGAAATTCAGCGTTACGGTGGGTGCTTCGGCGCTTTCCCCAAGATTCGCCTGCTTTAAGGTTGTTTTTCAGCCTTATGGCGTGGCGGATGGACGTTTCGCGCTCGTTAACGCTGAAATTCAGCGTTACGGTGGGGGTTTCGGCGCTTCCCCCCAGATTCGCCTGCTTTAAGGTTGTTTTTCAGCCTTACGGAGTGGCGGATGAGCGTT
>NZ_BMHE01000015.1 GCF_014640555.1 Paenibacillus marchantiophytorum
TCGTCACAATCACTATACCAAACCGAAGCGGTGTTTTTCTATTTTAGCAAGAGGTCAATCATTATCCTGGTTCTGCTATATGTATCAAGGATTTAAGACTAATTTCGCTCTGCGAAGTTTGAGTAAATAACATCATTTCTTTAATTATTTCTCTGATGTGAATACTTCTTGTGCAACCAGAATGGCTGACATGGCTTTCGGCCAACCTGCATAGAAGGCAAGATGAGTCATCACTTCGATCAGCTCTTTTTCCGACAAGCCATTTTGTTTTGCCAGATTTAAATGGCCGTCTTTCAACTGCTGCGTATTTCCGCTGGTGATTAAGCACGCTACGGTAATCAAACTTCGGTCACGCGGGGAGAGCTCATTGCGCGCCCATATATCGCCAAACAAGACGTCATCCGTTAATTCCGCGAGTTTCGGGGCAATATTTCCGATTAGTTTCTGTATAACAGTAGGTTCTTTAGAAGAAGACATTGTTTATTCCTTCTTTCTTAATTATAGTTGCCGAGCCATTTCGCCATTTCAGGATCGTGATGTGAAGAGAGCAGGCTCAGTTTGGTATCTAACTTGTCCATTACTTCCATAGCCGGCACCCGTCGCCGCGCTTATCCTTATTATGTACCAAATGACAAAGCGATCGTTATCCCATTCGTGTCAAATGCTTGCCTAATCCTCTCACAACTATTTAGTAAGCAGATGAATATGAGTTATAATTATTTTATAAGAACCGAAGGAATAAGGAGGATCTAATGCCCGAAATCATAACTAACCAGCAAAATGAGCTTGCCAAAATTATTGAGCGTTATGCAGAAAACGATGGTGTTTACGCTACAGCAATACCATCTTTATTTTTCATCCGTCGCTCTAGTATGTCCGAACCAAGTTACTCAGTTTACGAACCTTCCTTTTGCATTGTTGCTCAAGGGGCTAAAGAGGTATGGTTAGCACAGGAGCGATTTGAGTATAATCCAACAGAATATCTTGTCTCATCCGTTCATTTGCCGGTTACCGCCCAAGTAATCGAGGCTTCTCAGGACTTTCCATACTTGGGTTTTAAACTTGAATTTACGGCGAACCAAATCCTCGAGGTTTTACGTGATTTTGGAATCCGGGTAGGAGCGAAAGAAAATACTAATCGAGGTATGTTTGTTAGCCCAATAGAGTTGCCTTTGTTCGATGCGGTCATTAGATTAGTTCGATTGCTAGATCATTCGGAGGATATCCCGGTACTTGCGCCGTTGTTTACGAAGGAAATTCTATATAGAGTTCTGAAAGGTCAGAATGGGGTTATGCTCGAACAAATTGCAATAAAGGGTAGCTCTGCCCATCAAGTAAAAGATGTAATCGAACATATCACGAATAACTATGAGAAGTCATTTCGGGTTGAGGATCTTGCGGAAAAAGTGAATATGAGTGTTTCGTCGCTTCATAGGCACTTTAAAGAGGTAACAGCTATGAGCCCTATTCAGTTTCAAAAACAACTGAGACTTCAAGAAGCGCGGCGCCTCTTATTATCCGAATCAACAGATGCCGCTGATGTCGCTTTTCGGGTTGGATATGAAAGTGCATCCCAGTTTAGTAGGGAATACTCCCGTATGTTTGGCTTTCCTCCAAGGGAAGATATAAAGCGCATAAAAGCACAATAAAACAAGGAGCAACTGGAAAAAGTTGTTCCTTGTTGTTTCTAATTCAACTTTTGTAGAGCCAAAATCGGTTTAAATGAATAGTTTCGTAAATTTGGAAAGCTATTAGCAGAAGTGAAAGTTGGAGGTTACTTTTGTAAGGTATGTTTATTGACAGGATCTTTTTAGTACAGCTTAATAAGAAGTTTTTGGAATGAAATTGATATGGTTTATTCCAATTTGAAAATTTTCGTCCCCAAACCGTCCCCAATGCTAATATTAATGATCTGTATTATATGAAATATTAGCGCTGTTATACTCAAATAAACCCTTATACAATAAGGGTTTTAGGCATCTGTACCATTAAATTATTACGACGGCCCTTTTACAGGCCGTCTCATGGGAGAGGAGAAACCGGACGAAGAGCTTATGGGGAAACGTAAGTCTTCTCCGCGGTTGTCTACGACATTCTCTGATGTCGATAGTTCAAGGATGACCGTTTTACAGGAAATTTATACATTAGGCGTATAATTTTTTTGTGTCGGATTAGAGCTTGTGGTACGATAGCAAAAGAATGAGCCAGCTAGAAAGGGAAGTACGTTAGATGAGAGTAATTTCAGGCACTGCCAAAGGCAGGTCGTTAAAAGCTGTACCTGGTACAAGCACACGGCCAACAACGGATAAAGTGAAAGAGGCCATCTTCAGTATGATCGGTCCTTATTTTGATGGAGGACAAGTACTTGATCTATTCGCCGGCACCGGTGGACTAGGGATCGAGGCGCTTAGCCGCGGGATGGATAAGGGCGTGTTTATCGACATCGAGAAGAAGAGCATCGACACGATCCAACACAATCTACAGACAGCAGGTCTGAAGGACCAAGCTGAGATTTATCGAACAGATGCCACTCGG
Organism: Paenibacillus marchantiophytorum; assembly: GCF_014640555.1. Classification (GTDB taxonomy): domain Bacteria; phylum Bacillota; class Bacilli; order Paenibacillales; family NBRC-103111; genus Paenibacillus_E; species Paenibacillus_E marchantiophytorum. The sequence goes on from NZ_BMHE01000015.1 coordinate 2,536, forward strand.
GCACTGAAAGCTTTGGCGAAGCGGGAACAGCGGTTTGCGCTGGTTTTCCTTGATCCTCCGTACAAAATGAAGCTTATTGCGGATCTCATTAGCACGATGGAGGAGCAGGCTATTGCGGAAGCCAATGCGACGATCGTGGTGGAACACGATGCCAAGGATGTCCTGCAAGCGGATATCGGCAGTTTCAAACTAATGCGGCGAGCAGACTACGGAGACACGGCGGTAACGATTTACACACGATCCATCGAGGGATAAGAAGAAAGAGGAGTTGACAGCATGATGAAGCAAGAACACGGAAGAACGATAGCCGTTTATCCAGGCAGTTTCGATCCGGTTACGCATGGGCATCTTGATATCATACATAGAGCAGCAAAAGTTTTTGATAAGCTAATCGTAGCAGTTCTCAACAACACGTCCAAAAACCCCTTATTCACACTTGAAGAGCGGATGGACCTCATTCGCCAAGTGACCAAGGATTTGCCCAATGTAGAGGTGGATGGATTTAGAGATTTAATGGTCAATTATATGAAAGCACGCAATGTGCGCTTGATTGTACGTGGGCTTAGGGCGGTTTCGGATTTTGAATATGAACTGCAAATGGCATCTACGAATCATAAGTTGAACTCAGATGTTGAGACTTTTTTTATGACGTCTAAGCCAATGTTTTCTTATTTGAGCTCAAGTATTGTAAAGGAAATTGCTCGATTTCATGGACCCGTTGAAGATTTAGTCCCTGTGGAAGTAGAAGAGGCGCTCAAGTTGAAATTTCCTAAAGGTAATTAAATGAATTGTTGTAGTTATAGGGCTTTCTTACGGAAAGCTCTTATGACTGTTGAAACGGCAAGCATGATGAGGAACAACAGAATAAATTGAGCCAGCATAGGTCCCCAGAGACTCCAAGTCGATTCTCCGTTAAGCGGGAAGGTGGACGCCGTGGAATGGGCTGCAGTTGTGTCCAACCAAAGAAAGCTAGGTTCTGTGTCTGTAAAAAGCAGCTGCAATGGTTTCCATAACAGGAGTGTAAGTGTGAAGGCTAGCCCAGCATGAAGGATACGGGATTGCAAAAAGAAGCTATAGCGAGCGTCTGTTTGTTGGTGCAACCCAGCAACCTGCGCATGGGCAGAGAGACCGCCCCAACCCAGAAATGCGCTAATTAGCGCTATTTGTGCTAGCAGGGAGAGACCTTGCGTTTGACTCCATGCATAGGCGCCGAGGTGAATCTCAAGAACGCCTGTGACCCACTGCGGTGCAGTGTCTGTGTGGATATTAATCAATTGAAGCATGGCTTGAGTGACAGGGCGCAGCGCAGCTGTTAGCTGAGAAATATGAATGACGTTGATCAGGACGGAGAAAATCATCATGTAGCCGCCGATGAGCATTAAAGTTTGTACGGAGGCGGTCACGGCGTCCCCAAGCAGTTTGCCTAAGGCGCGTCCATCATGCAAATAGGCGTGACGCATCGTGAAGAGGGCTTGTTTCATAACTGGGGTCGATCGATTGGCGACTGTTGAATCTGCCGGTTCAAGTTCAGCAGACTCGGTAGTAAGCGTGCTCGTTTTCCGGAATAATCTCATTGCAATACCGGTTAGAATGGCTGACCCATAATGGATGACGGCAAGCACGATGCCAAGTTTGGCGCTGTTGAGGAACCCGACCCCTACGACGATAATGAGGAAGAGCGGACTGCATAGGTGGGACAAAGCTGTTAAACGTTCGCTTTCGGTCCGTGTGATAAGATTTTTTTCACGCAAGGAAGCTGTAATTTTGGCTCCTGTAGGAAAACCTACAATAAGTCCGGAGGCTAAAGCCCAACCGCTTACACCTGGCAGCCGAAAGATAGCTTTTGTTAGCGGCTCTAACAGAACACCTGCCCCTTGGATGACGCCGAAACCGATTAACAGTTCAGTCATAATTAGAAAAGGCATCATCGCCGGAAACACGAGCTTCCACCATATCGTTAGTCCTTCAAGGGAGGATTGGAAGGCCTTGTCCGGAAATAGAATAACAGACACAACCGTTAGGGCAGCCAAAGACCCTAATACCAGTGTCGTAAGTTTAGAATTGGATCTTGTATTCATAGGCTGCATAGAATCACCTCATCCTTCAAATATGCTTTCATTTGTACGCGGAAAGTTGAGGGTTTAGACCAAGCTTTGCTTGGCAACAGGTCAGAAGAGGCCAAAGATTAGTCATCGAGAGAGAGGAACTTGCATGGAAAATGAAGAAGAGAGTGTACGCACTTGGTCGAATGATTCCTACCGTTATCCGCGAGTATCAGCGACTAGAAGGTACTTACTTTCAGCGATTGTTGGCGTAGTAATCGTTTATTTGCTGTTTTTTGTAAGGCTGCCATTTTTTATTTTTATGCCGGGAACAGCAGAAGAAATAAAGCCCATGGTTACTGTGGCCAAAGGATCGGATACCGAGAAAGGGACGCTGATGCTGACCACGGTGCGCGTCGCCGACGCCAATGTGGTTAATTATATAGTAGGTCTTCTACATCCTTATGAGGAGATTCAGCCTAAACGAAGTGTACTGAAACAAGGTGAGTCCGAGCAGGAATACACGCAGCGTCAAGAATATGTCATGCTAACTTCACAGGCGAATGCTATTCAAGCCGCGTATACGCATGCCAAGGTTCCCTTCCATATCAGCCACGAGGGTGTCATGGTGCTTCAGACATTGCCTGGCCTAGCGGGCGAAAAGGTTCTCAAACCAGGGGATGTGCTGTTGAAATCGGGCGATAAAGAAGTGAAGGTCGCTCAAGATTTGCTGGACTCGCTCAAAGGTAAAAAACCAGGTGATTCCGTTGCAATCACTTATAAGAGGCAGAAAGTGGAGCAACAAGCCACCCTAGTCTTAGGCACACTCCCACAGCAAGAAGGGGATAAAGGAGAGGCGAGAGCTGGCCTAGGTGTTGTTCCGGCAGATATGCAGTCTGTAAAAGCCGATCAAGCCGATCAGCAAGTGACGATTAAGGCTGGCGAGATTGGCGGTCCATCGGCAGGTTTGATGTTTTCCTTGGAAATTTACAATCAACTTTTGCCAGAGGATATTACCAAAGGATACAGGATCGCTGGGACTGGGACGATTGAAACGGATGGCACAGTAGGCCCAATTGGCGGAATTGAGCATAAAATTATTGCCGCAGATCGGGAAAAAGCCGATTATTTCTTCGCGCCCAAAGATGTGACCTATAAAGACGGGACTAAGGTTAATAATTACTCGGATGCTGTTCACAGAGCTGAGCAAATTAAGACGAAGATGAAAATCGTTGAAATTGGCACGATGGATGATGCTCTGAAATTTCTAGCGAATCTGCCTTCTAAATAGGTTTTATAAAGTAAAAATAAAATTTTTGAATTGACAAGCAGCTTCGCGACTGGATATAATAATCTTTGTTTGTTTGGGGTGATAATAACATGCAAATTCGATTTAGAGAGCTTGCTCTTAAAGGGCAGCCCGTGCATATGACGGAATCAATGAACTTAACGGCCCCTTTTGAAGGGCGTCACGATGTCCTTGGTTATGGTCCTGTACGTGTCGATCTTCAAGCTACGCATGAAGATGGATTAGCAAAAGTTAACGGTACGTTAACGCTAGACTTGGAGTTAAGTTGTTCACGATGCTTATCGCACACTAATCAAACAATCGAGCTTCCTTTTGAGGAAGTCTTCATGCAGAAGCCAGAAGAGGAAGATCCTGATCTTGATGAGGATATCCATCTGGTAGTTGGAGATAAAGTCGATTTGGAACCTTACGTTGTAGAAAATGTAGTGGTCGGTTTACCGTACATACCACTTTGTGACGAAGCGTGCAAAGGTCTCTGTCCCGTGTGCGGAGAGAATCGCAATCTACGTGATTGCGGCTGTAAGCAGGAGAAGATTGATCCTCGGCTTGCAGGTCTCGCGGACTATTTTAACAAAGAATAAGGCAACGCCGGAAATTCGTATAAGGAGGTGTTTTGAATATGGCAGTACCTCAAAGGAGAACGTCCAAAACCCGTCGCGACAAGCGCCGTACTCACTTTAAATTGGAAGTTCCAGGCATGGTGAAGTGTGAACAATGTGGAGAGCTTAAGCTAGCTCACCGCGTGTGCAAATCTTGCGGAACTTACAAAGGCAGAGAGATCGTAAAAGCATAAGAATGGACATAGTACTTCATCTCAAAAGTGAAGTGCTATTTTTTTTGCTTTCTTTTTGGTTGTAAATTTAATATACTACAGTTTAGTATCTGGTAATAAGATGAGATCTCACGAGATAAGGTGGTGCTCACCATCGAACGCCTTCCTAAACGACAAAGGCAGCAGCAATTGCTTCAAGCGATTGAAGTCAATCCTTTTATGACAGACGAAGAACTGATGCGTACGTTTGGCGTCAGTATCCAGACCGTCCGATTAGATCGATTGGAGTTAGGCATTCCTGAGCTGCGGGAACGAATGAAGCATATGGCGGTTAAGACGCATGACCAAGTTCGATCATTATCCATTGATGAAGTTATTGGAGAAGTTATCGACATACAGCTGGACCAAAGCGGTATTTCGATTTTTGAAATTAAAGAAGATCATGTTTTCTCACGAACCAAAATTGCAAGAGGACATCATATATTCTCACAAGCGAACTCTTTGGCGGTTGCTGTCATCGACGATCCGATAGCTCTGACTGCTTCAGCAGATATTCGTTTTATACGATCTGTGAAGCTCGGAGAGAAATGCATTGCTAAAGCTTATGTGCGCTCTGTATCCAAGGGGAAAGCAAGAGTTGAAGTGTCTTCTTATGTTGGGGATGAGGCTGTTTTTCGAGGCAATTTTGTGATCTTTCATTCGAAGAAAGAGCATCTAGATAGGGAGGACAAGCTGCATGCGGATCGCGATTGATGCAATGGGCGGCGATAATGCTCCTAAGATCGTAGTGGAAGGTGCACTCGCAGCGGCCAAGGAATGGAAGGATGTACATATCATCCTGGTCGGCAACAGCGCCGCGATTGAGGCTCACCTCACAGAACGGCCAGCGAATCTAACGATCCGTCATACCGAAGAAATCATTGAAGCGGAAGATGAGCCTGTGAAAGCTGTTCGCCGCAAAAAGGATTCTTCCATGGTAGTGGCTGGAAGGCTGGTACGCGAGAAAGAAGCAGAGGCGATGATTTCCGCAGGGAATACGGGAGCATTGATGACGACGGGATTACTTGTTGTTGGTCGCATTCCTGGGATTGAACGTCCGGCATTAGCTTCTATGATACCAACCTTAGATGGGAATGGTGTGCTTGCGCTGGATTTAGGCGCAAATATGGATGCTACGGCCGAACATTTGCTTCAGTATGCCATTATGGGCAGTATATACCGCTCCAAAGTGGATGGTATAACCAAGCCGCGAGTTGGTCTGATGAATGTAGGTACTGAAGCGACCAAAGGGAATGAATTAACGAAAACAGCATATCCTTTATTGGAGCAAGCACCTATTCATTTCGTTGGAAATGTGGAATCATCACAAGTTCTTCGAGCCAAATGCGATGTCATCGTATGTGATGGTTTTGCTGGAAATATTATGCTGAAATCATTAGAAGGTGCGGCTTCGGCGATCTTCTCAGCGCTAAAGCAAGAGTTTACTAAAACAATATTTACTAAACTTGCGGCGGCTGTTTTGAAACCGGGCTTGACGCTATTTCGTAAAAGATTCGATCCCAATGAACATGGTGCTGCGCCACTGCTGGGGATTGATGGACTTGTTCTGAAAAGCCATGGCTCCTCAGATGCCAATGCTATTAAGAATGCTGTTCGTCAAGCGAGAATAGCTTTGCAGAATGATTTGGTTGGCACCATATCTGCCGAAATTAGCCATGGGAAGAGAGATATAACAACATGAATCTAATACCAGTTGGGGTCCTCGGAACGGGGAAATACGTACCAGAGCGTATATTAACGAATCAAGAACTTGAAACCATGGTCGAAACCAATGATGAATGGATCGTCAGCCGAACAGGGATTCGCGAAAGAAGAATTGCAGCAGAAGGACAAGCTACTTCTGATCTATGCTACGAAGCTTCCCTTATTGCGATGGCTAGCGCAGGCATTACCGCGGATCAACTTGATTTGATCATCGTCGCGACAATTACACCGGACATGTCTTTCCCGTCTACGGCTTGCGTGCTGCAAGAGAAGCTGGGCGCTAAGAAAGCAGCAGCTTTTGATCTTTCTGCCGCTTGCTCCGGCTTCGTCTATGGCCTAGCGAATGCTGCGAATTTCATCGCAACGGGAACTTATAAATATGCGCTCGTGATTGGAGCAGATTGCTTATCCCGGATCACAGACTATACGGATCGTAACACCTGCATTCTTTTTGGGGATGGAGCGGGAGCCGTTGTCATTGGTGAAGTGCCTGAGGAAAGAGGCTTTAAATCCTTCGAGCTGGGCGCAGATGGTACGGGAGGTCCTCTTCTGAAAATTGAAGGTGGAGGTTCACGTAACCCGGCTACGCAAGCTTCGATTGACCAACGTCTGCATTACATCTATATGGCCGGTGCTGAGGTTTTCAAATTCGCCGTGCGAATTATGGGCAATGCGGCAGATGAAGCTTTGCGTAAAGCAGGCTGGGAAAAAGCGGACATCGATTTGCTAGTTCCGCATCAAGCGAATATGAGAATTATTCAAGCCTCTTTGAATCGTTTGGAATTAACGGATGACAAATGTATGATCAATTTAGACAAATACGGCAACATGTCCGCAGCTTCCATTCCTGTAGCGCTAGCTGAAGCAGCTGAGCAGGGTAGATTAAAAGAAGGCGACCGCATCGTGTTGGTTGGCTTCGGCGGCGGCTTGACGTGGGGCGCATCTGCTCTGGTGTGGTAGTCACGAACACGAACATTCCATTGTCCTTATAAACTTCATTTTAAAATTTATCGCCAAAGGGGATTTTTTTCTCGTATGGGTAAAATAGCATTTGTTTTTCCTGGTCAAGGTTCGCAGTCTGTGGGGATGGGGCAGGATTTGTACACGAATCATCCTGCCGCCAAATCGTATTATGACCGCGCGAATGAAGCGCTCGGCTTCTCTTTATCGGATTTGATCTTCGAGGGTCCGGAGGACCAGTTGAAGATCACGTACCACACGCAGCCTGCGCTGCTGACAACAAGCATCGCTTGTCTGGAAGCGTTCAAGGCGGCGGGCATTACACCGGACTATGTCGCCGGACATAGTTTGGGCGAGTACAGCGCGCTCGTCGCAGCCGGCGTGCTCGGGTTCGAAGACGCGGTCCGCACCGTGCGGGCTCGCGGCGAGTTCATGGAGCAGGCCGTCCCAGGCGGCCTGGGCGCCATGGCAGCCGTGCTGGGAGCCGAGCGCGCAGCGCTGGCGGAGCTATGCTCGGCTATCACAAGCGGCGGCTCCGTCGTGGAGCTCGCCAACGTGAACTGCCCGGGACAGATCGTCGTCTCGGGCAGCCAAGAGGGCGTTGCAGCAGTTGTCGAACGCTGCAAAGAAGCCGGCGCGAAGCGCGCCATACCGCTCGAGGTGAGCGGGCCCTTTCACTCTTCGCTCATGAAGCCAGCTTCGGAGCGCCTCGCTGAGGTGCTCGCGTCCGTGGAGATGAGCGATGCAGCCGTGCCCGTTGTGGCCAACGTAACGGCTCGCCCTGTTACGCAGCCCAGCGATATTCGCGGTCTGCTTGTTGAACAAGTGTATTCCCCTGTATTATGGGAAGACACCATTGCTTACTTGATCGGCCAAGGCGTCGACACGTTCATTGAGCTTGGCTCAGGAACCGTTCTCGCCGGATTGATCAAGAAGATCGACAAAACGGTGAAAACGGTGTCCATTGGCAGCCTAGAAGCTTTGGAGAAGTACATGCAGGAGGTGCACAATCATGCTAACGGGTAAAGTTGCACTCGTCACAGGTGCATCCAGAGGTATTGGCCGGGCTATTGCTCTGCATTTAGCTGAGCATGGCGCAGATGTTGCCGTGAACTATGCCGGAAGCGAGACTGCTGCCGGCGAAGTCGTAGCAGCTATTGAAGCAATGGGCCGCAAGGCGGTCAAATTGCGCGCAGATGTCAGCAGTTTTCAAGAAGCCGATAATTTAGTCAAGCAAACGTTAGAGATTTTTGGTAAAATTGATATTCTTGTGAATAATGCTGGCATAACAAGAGACAATTTAATCATGCGAATGAAGGAAGAAGAGTTCGATCAAGTCATCGCTACGAATCTGAAAGGCGTATTTAACTGTGTGAAAGCCGTTACCCGCCCTATGATGAAGCAGCGATTCGGTCGAATTATTAATATATCTTCTGTAGTTGGCGTGCTCGGCAACCCGGGTCAGGCCAACTATGTAGCAGCCAAAGCAGGCGTCATTGGTTTAACCAAAGCGACTGCTAGGGAACTTTCTTCTCGAGGCATTACCGTGAATGCGGTGGCTCCAGGTTTTATTGAAACCGATATGACCGACAAATTGTCGGCCGAGATGCGAGAACATATGTTGAAGCAGATTCCACTGGAACGTCTGGGTCAGCCTGAGGAAATTGCAAAGGTAGTTCGCTTCTTAGCGTCCGACGATGCGTCCTATATGACAGGCCAAACGCTTCATGTAGATGGCGGCATGTACATGTAAGATTTTCCAGAAAGAGAATCTAGAAATTGCCTACTGGCAATCTGTCAAAGATTCTCGTATAATACCAAAGAGGAGGTGAACCGGATGTCCGACGTATTGGATCGTGTTAAACGAATTGTAGTCGATCGTCTAGGGGTTGATGAAGCTGAAGTCACCCTCGAAGCATCTTTCAAAGAAGATCTTGGTGCTGATTCTCTCGATGTAGTTGAATTAGTAATGGAATTAGAAGATGAGTTCGATCTAGAAATTTCAGATGAAGATGCTGAGAAGATTACGACAGTAGGAGAAGTTACGAATTACATAAAATCTCATACGTAATAGTCTACCGAGTCCCGTTTCTAATCAAGACGGGACTTTCTCTCCATTTTGAACAACAAAAAATTAAGTTTCTCTACATAGAAGGTGGTACATATGAACAGAGTTGTGATTACAGGTATGGGCGTAGTTACTGCCCTTGGTCAAGACTTAGAAACGTTTTGGGGAAATCTGACTTCCGGTAAATCCGGCGTTAGTTTAATTGAGAATTTTGATGTAACTGAATACCCCACTCGCATTGCAGCTGAAGTGAAAGATTTCAACATTGAGAATTATGTGGATCGCAAAGAATCTCGCCGTATGGACCGGTTCGTTCAATTCGCAGTCGCAGGAGCAATTAATGCACTGAAGGACGCTAACTTGAATGTGAAAGAAGATACGGATCCTGAACGCGTGGGCGTTTCGGTAGGTTCTGGCATTGGCGGTTTGAATACTTGGGAAGAACAACATAGAATTCTTTTGGAAAAAGGGCCGAAACGTGTTTCGCCATTCTTCATTCCAATGATGATTGCGAACATGGCTTCAGGTCATATCTCGATGGTGACAGGTGCTAAAGGACCGAATTCCACAGCTGTAACAGCTTGTGCAACAGGAACGCACTCCATCGGTGATTCCTTCAAAATGATTCAACGCGGCGATGCTGACGTGATGATTTGCGGTGGAGCAGAGGCGACCATCACACCAATTGGTGTAGCTGGTTTCTGTGCGCTGCGGGCAATGTCTACACGCAACGAAGAGCCGCATCTGGCAAGCCGTCCATTCGATACGGATCGTGATGGGTTTGTTATGGGAGAAGGCGCAGGCGTCATGATTCTGGAATCCCTAGAACATGCACAGCAGCGCGGAGCTCGTATTTATGCGGAAGTGATTGGTTACGGTATGAGCGGCGACGCTTATCACATGACAGATCCGGACCCAGACGGAGCCGCACGTTGTATGGTGAAAGCGATTAAGGACGCAGGGATTGCACCAGAATCCATCACTTATATCAATGCTCATGGAACTTCTACATCGGTAGGAGATAAATCCGAGACGACGGCGATTAAGAAAGCATTAGGTGAACATGCGTACAAAGTAGCAGTGAGCTCGACGAAGTCCATGACAGGCCATTTGCTTGGCGCTGCTGGTGGGGTAGAAGCCGTTATATGCGGATTGACAATTTCCAATAATTTGATTGCTCCAACAATTAATCTGGTTAACCAAGATCCTGAGTGTGATTTGGATTATGTACCGAATGTAGCTCGTGAAGCGAAGGTTGATATTGCGATGTCGAACTCATTCGGTTTTGGCGGACACAATGCAACCATTATCTTGAAAAGGTTTGAAGCATAATTTGCCTTCCTACGAAGAAAGATAACGGAATATCATTCTCTCTGGGCGGTGAGTTAAGCAATGAATCGTGATATCAAAGTACTGCAGAAGCAAATCGGCATCACTTTTAGGAAGACGGAATTGCTGAAGCAGGCATTTACCCATTCCTCTTATGTGAATGAACACCGTATTGCTGGACACAAAGATAATGAGCGGCTGGAGTTTCTAGGCGATGCTGTCCTTGAGCTAACGGTTTCAGAATTTTTATATGATTCTTATCCAGGGCGTTCGGAAGGCGAATTAACGAAGCTTAGAGCCTCGATTGTTTGTGAGCCGTCCTTAGTTACTTTTGCTGAAGATTTGGATTTTGGCGCATTTGTTTTGCTTGGCAAAGGTGAGGAATTGACAGGCGGGCGATCCCGTCCGGCTCTCCTTGCCGATGTATTTGAATCCTTCATAGGCGCTTTATACCTCGATCAAGGGATCGAGGTTGTCAAAGGATTTCTCCATAAACATGTGTTCACCAAAATCTCCAACGAAGGCAAGCTTCTTGTGATCGATTACAAGACACAATTGCAAGAACATACACAGCATCATAATATGGGTTCACTGGAATACCGGATTGTCAATGAACGTGGACCTGCTCATGAGCGTGAGTTCGTTGCAGAGGTGTATATGGATGTTGATCTGCTGGGAACCGGTGCAGGACGTTCCAAGAAAGAGGCGGAACAGCAAGCAGCAGCTCAAGCTTTGTTGAAATTGAATGTCACCGTTCAGCGATAACGAATATAGCTAGAGGAGGCAGCTGCGGCTGCCTTTTTTGGTTTTTATCTCTCTTATTTTTAGAAGGGATATGTTACAATAATTTTTGAGGTGAGACCATGTTTTTGAAACGGATTGAATTATCCGGGTTTAAGTCTTTCGCAGACCGGACGGAACTGGAATTTGTACGCGGTATCACCGCAGTTGTAGGTCCGAATGGTAGCGGAAAAAGCAATATTTCAGACGGTATCCGCTGGGTACTGGGTGAACAAAGCGCCAAATCTTTGCGTGGCGGCAAGATGGAAGATGTTATTTTTGCCGGCAGTGATTCACGCCGTGCGGTTAACTTTGGGGAAGTGTCACTGACGCTGGACAATACGTCACAGTCTCTGCCGCTTGATTTTAATGAAGTAACGGTAACTCGCCGAGTGCATCGCAGCGGGGAGAGCGAGTATTTAATTAATAAGCAGCCCTGCCGTCTGAAAGATATCACCGAATTGTTCATGGATACGGGAATTGGGAAAGAAGCGTATTCGATTATTGGACAAGGACGTATTGAAGAGATTTTGAGCACAAAATCCGAAGATCGTCGGGGTATCTTTGAGGAAGCCTCGGGGATTGTTAAATATAAATCACGCAAACGGGAAGCAGAGAAGAAATTAGGGGAAACCGAGCAGAACTTGCTGCGGATTCACGATCTTGTTTCCGAGCTAGAGGATCAAATTGAACCGCTTCGCGAGCAGTCGGAGAAAGCAATTCGCTATAAGGAGCTTCGCGAGACGCTCAAGAGCAGTGAGATTGCCATGTATGTCCATCAAATCGATCAGATTTATCTTTCGTGGAATGAAGCTTCGCAAAAGTTAGAAAAGCTGACGAAAGAGCAAACGGAGCTTTCCACAATCGTGAATCAGCATGATGCCCATCTGGAGAAGCATCGCTGGGAAACGCGCCGACTGGAAGAAGAGTTGGAGAAATTGCAAGAAAGCTTGCTTGGGCTGAGCGAGGATTTCGAGAAGTGCGAAGGACATGGTGAAGTTCTCAAAGAACGGAAGAAAAACTATGTCGGGAATCATCAGCAGTTAAGCACAACGATTGCGATTCAAGAGCAGCGAAAGCTGGATAAAGAAGCCGAACTGAGTGAGCAGCGGGAGAAAATCATCCAAATTGGCGCACAGTTATTTGAGTTTCAGGCCAAGCTGACAGCTGAGGAGCAGCGTTTGCTGGGTGTTAATGGCGGGATCAGCTCATCGCCAGAAGATCAATTAAAAGGGGAGCTGCTGGAAACCCTTAACCGGATGGCCCAGGCGCGCAATGAAATTCGGTATGCGGAGCAGCAGACGGAGAGCCTTGCACGCCGTTTGGAGAGATTGGATGAAGAACGCCAAAAATGGTCCGAACAGCGGGAGAAAATTACACTGCGCAAGCAGGAATTAACGGTTAAGCTGGATGAGACCGTCCAAGAAATTGAAGATGTTAGGCAACAGTATGTGCAGCTAACCCAAAGCTTGAAAAATAAACAAAGCTTATTGGATGAAGCGCAGGGAATGGTTCGCAAATGGGAACAAAAGCTTGATGCCTTAACCTCCCGTCGTGATACCATGAAGGAAATGGCTAACGACTATGATGGCTTTATGCAAGGGGTTAAGGAAGTCCTTAAAGCGAAAACCCGCAAAGATTTGAAGGGAATTCGCGGCGCAATTGCCGAACTGGTCAAAGTGCCCGCGGATGTGGAAGTAGCGATAGAGACAGCGCTCGGCGGCGCCTTGCAAAATATCGTGGTTGAAACGGAAGCCGATGGTCGTGAAGCCATTGCCTTCTTGAAACGCCGCCAAATGGGGCGGGCTACTTTCCTGCCGATGAATGTCATTCGGGGTCGTTCGATTGGCGATCATGAGCTAAGCTCGTTGAAATCTGCCAAAGGCTTTATCGGTCTTGCGGTTGATCTCGTTTCATTCGATGCCACTTATACGAATATTTTCTCAAGCTTATTAGGGAATGTTGTAGTTGCCCAGAGCTTGGAAGATGCCAATCATATTGCGGCCAAAGCACAATACCGCTACCGTGTTGTCACGTTGGAAGGTGACGTTGTTAATCCCGGCGGTTCTATGACTGGCGGAAGCTTGCAGAAGAAATCGACGAATCTGCTAGGTCGCCAACGTCAGATTGAGGAATTGGATCAAGAAATCAAGAGCTCTGAGCAGCAGCTTAGCGGTTTGCGCAGCCAATCCGGCGTGATGAAGCGTGAGATTACTGATGATATGATGACGATTGAGCAGCTTCGCCAGCTAGGGGAACAGAAACGGATCACGGAGCAGCAAGTTCGTGCAGAATTGAACCCGTTGGAATCCGAAAGCCGGACAGTTGAAGACCAGCTTTCCCAGGATAGTCAAGATCGAGGTTCATTACTGGCAGAGAAGGCTGATTTGGCTCTCAAGAAAACGGAAGCCGAAGCTATGTTGGCTGAGCTTCAGCAAGAGGAAGCTTCCTTGCAGCAGGCTATTCGCGAAGCTGAAAACTCCAGAAAAGCCAGTGAATCCGAAAAAGAAGAGCTGCAAAGCCAATTGACAGATTTGAAGGTTAAAGTGGCATCGATTTCTCAAGAGAAGCAATCTCTGCAAGACCAACAGCGGCGTTTGCAGCAGGATCTTGGAGAGGTTGATCGGGAGATGGAGATGAACCGAGGGCTTCTTGTTCAACTGGAACAAGATATGGCTTTGCTTGAGCAGGAGACGGTGCTGCAAGTTGAATTGCTTAACGATCTCAAGCTCAAAAAGCAGCAATGTACGGAAAGTATCGATTTCAAACGGGCTGAACGAACGGAATGGCTACATAAGCTTGAGCAGGAAGAGAATGAAACTCGCGCGCAGCGCACGCAACTAAAACAGGTTGAAGAGAGTTTGCACCAAACGGAAGTTCGTGTAACTCGTCTGGATGTTGAACTTGAGAATATGCTGAAAAAGCTGGCTGAAGACTACGAACTTAGCTATGAGCTGGCCAAAGATCGCTACCCGGTGCCGGAAGATATTCAAGGGACCCAAAGTAAAGTACGTGAGCTCAAACGTGAGATTGCTTCCTTGGGGGATGTCAACCTGGGTGCAATTGAAGAATACTCGCGTGTGTCTGAACGTTTTGAGTTTCTAGATTCGCAAAAAAATGATTTGATCGAAGCGAAAACAACGTTGTATCAAGTCATTCGTGAAATGGATATAGAGATGTCGAAGCGATTTAAGACGACTTTTGATGCCATTCGGTCGCACTTCGGTGTTGTGTTTGCCAAATTGTTCGGGGGCGGTCGAGCGGATTTGATTTTGTCGGAACCAGAGAATATGCTGGATACCGGCATTGAGATCGTAGCTCAGCCGCCTGGCAAGAAGCTGCAGAATTTACAGCTGCTTTCAGGTGGAGAGCGAGCACTCACGGCGATTGCGCTCTTATTTTCGATTATTTGTGTAAAGCCAGTGCCATTCTGCGTCCTGGACGAAGTTGAAGCGGCTCTGGATGAAGCGAACGTATCTCGTTTTGCTGAATACTTGCGTGAATTCTCGGAAATGACGCAATTTATCGTCGTTACACACCGCAAAGGAACGATGGAAGAGGCCGATGTGCTGTACGGCGTAACCATGCAAGAAGGCGGAGTTTCCAAGTTGGTTTCAGTGCGTTTGGAGGATGAGGAAGCTGTTGTTTCCGCGTCATAATCTGTTGACAAGTTAATTTCCTAGGAGGAACCATGAGCTTTTTTAAACGACTAAAAGATAGTATTTCCAGCAAGGCCGAAGCTGTTACGAATAAATTTAAAGAAGGACTAACCAAAACGAGGGACGCCTTCGTTGATCGCGTAGATGACTTATTTAGTCGCCGCAAGAAAATTGACGAAGATTTCTATGAAGAGCTTGAGGAAATTCTAATCGGCGCTGATGTAGGCGTGAATACGGTTTTGAAATTGATTAATGAGCTTCGTGCTGAAGTGAAGAAGCGTAAAATCGAGAATCCGGCGGAACTTCAACCGATTCTTTCTGAGAAGCTTATTGAGCTTTTGAAAGGAGATGCGGATGCAGGATTAAATCTGAATCCGAACGGGTTGTCTGTGATTTTATTCGTAGGCGTTAATGGGGTAGGGAAAACAACGACAATCGGCAAAATGGCTCATATGTTCAAATCACAAGGCAAAAAAGTGCTGATGGCTGCCGGAGATACGTTTCGTGCTGGAGCAATTGAGCAATTGGAGATTTGGGGAGAACGTGTCGGTGTTGATGTCATCAAACAACAATCTGGCGCTGATCCCGCCGCGGTGATGTTCGATGCTGTGCAAGCTGCCAAAACACGAGGAGTCGACATCCTATTATGCGATACTGCGGGCCGCTTGCAGAACAAAGTGAATCTGATGGAGGAACTGAACAAGATTTATCGCGTTATTCAGCGGGAAGTACCGGATGCTCCTCATGAGGTTATTCTTGTTTTGGATGCGACAACGGGGCAAAATGCGCTTAGCCAGGCCAAATTATTCGGCGACAAAACAGGTCTTACAGGATTGGTTTTATCCAAGCTGGATGGCACAGCGAAAGGCGGTATTGTTGTAGCGATCCGTCAGGAACTGTCTTTACCGGTGAAATTCGTAGGTCTTGGGGAGAAAATGGATGATCTCCAGCCGTTTGATTCAGAGCAATTTGTTCATGCATTGTTTGGCAAATGGATTGGCGAGCAAAAGGAAGAAACCGATATTTAATCCTGGTATTCTTGTGTGGAACTCAAAATTCGTCTCAACCGCGTGGCGGTTTGAGGTGGATTTTTTGTTTTTTAAACTGACAAGGTCAAATGCTTGACATTCATCTCGGAATTCAGTATGATAGGTTCTGTTGTGCTGGTGTCAAGTGCGCAACCTTTACGGAGGTGGAGTTATGACGCTCGATCAGATCGATCAGATGCTGGAGAAGACGAATCGCATTAACTTGCTGTTTGATTTCTATGAAGCGTTGTTGACCGATAAACAGAGAACATTCCTCCAGTTGTATTTCCACGATGATTACTCCTTGGGAGAAATCGCTGAGAATTTTGAAATAAGCCGCCAAGCGGTCTATGAGCACATTAAACGAGCAGAGTTAACCTTGCAGGATTATGAAGGCAAGCTGCAGCTAGTACATAAACATGAACAGCGCATGAAGCTGCGTTCAGAACTGATTCAAGTGATGGATCAATGCGATCCTGAGCTAAAGAGGAAAACGACGGAGCTTTTTGATACAATAGTAGGGATAGATTAAATAAAGTCCAGAGGCAGGAGGTGAAGCGCATGGCATTTGAAGGATTAGCAAACCGATTACAGAACGTATTCGGCAAGCTGAGAAGCAAAGGTAAGCTGACGGAAGAAGATGTAGGCGAAGCGCTTCGCGAGGTTCGATTGGCTCTGCTCGAAGCGGACGTTAACTTTAAAGTGGTGAAAGACTTTATTGCTAAGGTGAAAGAACAAGCGATAGGACAAGATGTATTGAAGTCCTTCACACCTGGCATGGTTGTTATCGATATTGTTAACAAAGAGCTTACCTCTCTGATGGGAGGCACACAAAGTAAACTGGCACGCTCGAATCGACCTCCAACGATCATTATGATGGCAGGCTTGCAAGGGGCAGGGAAAACAACAACCTCTGGTAAACTAGCCAAAATGCTGCTCAAGCAGAACCATAGACCGCTTCTCGTAGCTTGTGATATATACCGTCCAGCCGCGATCAAGCAGCTTCAAGTTCTGGGAGAACAATTGCAAGTGCCTGTGTTTGCACTCGGTGATCAAGTGAACCCGGTGGACATTGCCAAAGCCGGACTTCAGCATGCCAAAGATAATGGTAATGATTATGTCATTATCGATACCGCCGGTCGTCTCCACATCGATGAGAATTTGATGGACGAGCTGAAGAATGTACGAACTGCCGTTGAACCTGATGAGATTTTACTTGTTGTCGATGCGATGACAGGTCAGGATGCCGTCAATGTTGCAGAAAGTTTTCACAAACAGCTTGAGCTGACAGGTGTTGTATTAACGAAGCTGGATGGCGATACCCGTGGTGGTGCTGCGTTGTCCGTCAAAGCTGTAACAGGCTGTCCGATCAAGTTTGTGGCTAGCGGCGAGAAGATGGATGCGTTGGAACCTTTCTTCCCAGATCGTATGGCTTCAAGAATATTGGGCATGGGCGATATGCTTACTCTGATTGAGAAGGCGCAAGCCGGGATTGATATGGATAAGGCGAAAGAGATGGAGCGCAAAATGCGCAACGCCGAATTCACCTTTGAAGATTTCCTTGATCAGATGGAGCAAGTTAAGAAGATGGGTCCTTTGGATCAAATTCTGGATATGCTGCCTGGTGCGAACAAGATCAAAGGCATGAAGGATATGAAGGTTGACGACAAACAAATGGCACGTGTTGAGGCTATTGTGAAGTCGATGACCACGGAAGAAAAGCGCAAGCCTGAGCTCCTGAATGCAAATCGCCGCAAGCGGATTGCTATGGGAAGCGGCAACTCCGTGCAGGAAGTTAACCGTTTCATCAAGCAGTTCGATGATATGCGCAAGATGATGAAGCAATTCTCTGGCATGATGGGTCCTAAAGGCGGCAAAGGTATGAAAAAGCTTGGCAAGGGATTTAAATTCCCCTTTTAAATAAGCTATTTATTCTAAGTAGGAGGTGATTTTTCATGGCAGTACGTATTCGTCTTAAACGTGTAGGCGCTCATAAAGCTCCTTTTTACCGTGTAGTGGTTTCGGATTCCCGTTCCCCACGTGATGGTCGTTTTATTGAAGAAATCGGTACTTATAACCCGATTACAGAACCAGCAGCAGTTTCTCTTGATGAGGAAAAAGCGCTGAAATGGCTTCAAACTGGCGCTCAACCGTCCGATACAGTTCGCAGCCTGTTCTCAAAAGCAGGTTTGATGACTAAATTTCACGAGCTGAAATTACAGAAGTAATCTGTTATCTTTCGGAGGGTGAGTTCATGAAGGATCTTATCACGGTAATTGCTAAGGCACTTGTCGATCATCCGGAAGAAGTACGTGTCACTGTGGTGGAGAAAGATGACAAGATTGAGTTCAGGCTGTCTGTTCATCCCGACGATGTCGGTAAAGTGATTGGCAAGCAAGGAAAGATTGCGAAGTCGCTCCGCACAGTGGTCACGTCGGCAGCTGTGAAAGAAACGAAGCGGGTAGCCGTAGAAATCGTTTCATAAGAAAGTAGGTTAGGATTTAGTTCCTAGCCTTTTTCTTGTATGATTTGGAAGGTAAATTAATGTGGAGGTTGGGCAAGCGAATATGAGCGAAAAACTGGTCACCATCGGTAAAGTTGTAAACAGCCACGGAATTCGTGGAGAGCTAAAAATAGTTCCAGAAACAGATTTCCCAGAACGTTTTGATAAAGGCAATTCGCTAATTATTGTAGATTCTCAAAATAAGCAAACGCCGGTGACGGTGCTATCGTCCCGCTTACATAAAAATGTGTTCATCATCCAATTCGCAGGATTCACTGACATCAATGAGGTAGAGAAGTTTAAAGGTTCGCTCCTCAAAATTGAAAGCACCCAGCAGCAACCGCTTGATGAGGGAGAGTATTACTATAGCGAAATTATCGGGTGCAACGTGATTACGGAAGATGGCCAAGAATTAGGCTTAGTGTCCGAAGTATTAACACCAGGCGCTAATGATGTGTGGGTCGTAGCTTTGGCGAAAGGAAAGCAACTATTACTGCCTGTCATTGATGATGTAATCCTTGATGTCGATGTCGCCAACAAAATAATCCGCATCCATCTGATGGAAGGGTTACTAGAAT
The DNA here is from genome assembly GCF_014640555.1 of Paenibacillus marchantiophytorum. GTDB lineage: Bacteria > Bacillota > Bacilli > Paenibacillales > NBRC-103111 > Paenibacillus_E > Paenibacillus_E marchantiophytorum. The sequence goes on from NZ_BMHE01000015.1 coordinate 21,328, forward strand.
GAGAATCGATGTGTTGACGCTCTTTCCTGAGATGTTTGATGGTGTTTTTTCGTCCAGCATATTGGGGAAAGCGCGTGATAAAGGAATCGTTTCGTTGAATACGGTAAATTTTCGTGATTATGCAAACAATAAGCATAATACAGTCGATGATTATCCTTATGGCGGCGGAGGCGGTATGGTTTTGAAGCCTGAGCCGATTTTCGCTGCGGTTGAAGCTCTGCCCGTTCATGAACAACCCGGAGAAGAGCAAATTAAGCCGCGTGTGATTCTGATGTGTCCGCAAGGTACGCCTTTTACGCAAAAGAAAGCGGAGGAACTGTCGAGCGAACAACATCTTGTGTTTATTTGCGGTCATTACGAAGGCTACGATGAGCGGATTCGGCAATATCTGGTGACGGACGAGCTCTCCATCGGAGATTATGTATTAACAGGCGGTGAATTACCCGCTATGGTTGTCATAGACAGCGTAGTGAGGCTCCTGCCTGGCGTGCTGGGCAATGAAATGTCCGCTGTCACGGATTCATTCTCAACAGGTCTATTGGAGTATCCGCATTATACGCGGCCAGCTAAGTTCAGAGAGTGGGAAGTACCTGAAATGCTGATGTCAGGCCATCATGAGAATGTAAGGAAATGGCGCAGGAAAGAATCATTGTTCCGTACATTGGAACGACGTTCGGATTTGCTTGTAGATAGAGAGTTATCCAAAGAAGAGAAGGCATGGGTTGCCGAATGGCATGCCCGGCAGTAAAAGGTTGAATAGCCAGAAAGTTCTCTATTGATATTATTCTTTATCTATGATAATATATATTCTGTTGTGATTTTTTCAACAGTTCGAGTCTGGTGGTCCTCTACGCATAACAACTACGATCTACTTTGTGAATGAGCGGAATGAACACCTGTGTGGAAGGAGGGAGTCAACTATGAATCTTATTCAAGAGATTACGAAAGAGCAACTCCGTACGGATATTCCTAATTTCCGTCCAGGAGACACACTTAAAGTACACGTAAAAGTTATCGAGGGTACACGTGAGCGTATTCAGCTGTTCGAAGGTGTTGTTATTAAACGCCACGGCGGTGGAATCAGCGAAACGTTTACAGTTCGTAAAATTTCTTACGGTGTGGGTGTGGAAAGAACTTTCCCATTCCATTCTCCGAAGATTGAAAAGATTGAAGTGGCTCGCCGTGGTAAAGTTCGTCGTGCGAAACTTTATTATCTGCGTGGTCTTCGTGGTAAAGCTGCAAGAATCAAAGAAATTCGATAAGAAAAACGGGGGGCTTGTTCAGGCAAGTCTCCTTTTCATTTTCATGGTGCATACTAGATCTAACGACATAAACCAAAACTGGAAAAGAGGCAATCAGTGATGGAACAAAAGAACCAAGATCAGCCTTACATAGAGCCGGACTCAGCGGCAGCTGCTGCGCCTGCGAAATCAACTAAAAATGAGACTTGGGAATGGATTAAAGCTTTGGTTATTGCGGGCGTGCTTGTGATCATCATTCGCTGGTTCTTATTCTCGCCGTTCATTGTAGATGGAGATTCCATGCGCCCGAATTTCTCTACCGGTGAAAGACTTATCGTGAATAAAATTGTGTATGATATTCGCTCGCCGAAACGGGGAGAGGTTATTGTTTTCCACGCTCCGGAAGGTAAGGATTACATCAAACGCGTCATTGGTCTTCCAGGTGAGACAGTGAAAGTGACGGGTGACAAAGTCTTCATTAATGGTCAAGAGATTGATCAGCCTTTCATCAAAGAAGCGATTGAACAAGCAAATAAAGATGGACATCCCTACAATACATTGTCAGATTATCCGGAAACCAAAATTCCAGATAACGAGATATTCGCTATGGGAGATAATCGTCCGAATTCCAAAGATAGCCGTGCGAAGAGTGTAGGTTTCGTACCCTACGACAAAATTGTTGGCCGTGCAGAAGTCATTTTCTGGCCAGTGAGCAAAATTAGTTTCATACATTTTTGAGGTGAAGAAGAATGACCATTCAATGGTTTCCCGGTCACATGACCAAGGCGCGAAGACAGATTGAAGAAAAGCTTAAGCTGATTGATGTCGTCATTGAGCTCTTGGATGCCCGCATACCGCTCTCCAGCCGGAACCCGATGGTTGATGAGATTTTAAAGGATAAACCGCGCCTGGTCTTGCTGAATAAGAATGATTTGGCGGATCCGCAAGTCACTGCGGAATGGGTCAAATATTTTGCCGAGCAAGGTCTTCCGGCATTACCGATCGATGCTGCCAACGGAACTCATTTGAAAGAAATCTTGCCGCGAGTTAAGCAGCTTTGGGCTCACAAGATTGAGAGTCAGCTTCGCAAGGGGATTAACCCTCGTGCAGTAAGAGCGCTTATTGTTGGGATTCCAAATGTGGGCAAATCGACGCTTATTAATCAGCTTGCTGGCAAGAAAATTGCCGCTACTGGAGATAAACCAGGCGTTACCAAGGGGCAGCAGTGGATTAAAGTCGGCACCGAGATGGATTTGTTGGATACACCGGGGATTTTGTGGCCCAAATTCGAAGATCAAATGGTTGGCATGAGATTGGCGGCTACAGGTGCGATTAAAGAAGAATTGCTTCATTTGGATGAAATCGCGCTGTTCGTCGTTAAATACATGGTTCAGCATTATGGAACTGGTATTCAGGAACGATATGCCATTCAAGAGCTTCCCGAGGATATGGATAATATTCATGAGGTCATTAAGGTTATGGAAGCGATCGGCCGCAAGCGCGGAGCTATTGTAAGCGGTGGTAAGGTCGATTTGGACAAGGCTTCCTTGATTATTATTCGTGAACTTCGAGCAGGTAAAATGGGGCGCATTTCTTTGGAAAAACCTTTGCGTTAATCAAAATCGGTTGAATGAAAGTCATTTTGGAGTTCCGCTGCGATAGCGGGCTCGAAGATGGCTTTTTATTTTGGCAAGATGCAAGCAAAAAATGGTATGGCTTGACGCGGCGTCAATCCTTTATAATGAAGAGATGGAAAGGGGCGAAAGCCGTTGCTAGAGTACGAAAAACAAATATGGGAGCAAGGCTTCAGTCTTGTTGCTGGCATAGATGAAGTAGGAAGAGGCTGTCTATTCGGCGATGTCGTGGCAGCTGCGGTTATTCTTCCCAAAGGGTTTCTGCTGGAGGGAGTCGATGATTCCAAAAAGCTTTCTGAGAAGAAAAGGGACCTGTTATTCGACCAAATTATGAGCGAAGCGCTTGCAGTCGGTGTAGGTATTGTGGATGTTGATGCGATTGAAGCCTTAAATATTAAACAAGCTGCAAGATTGGCTATGAAGATGGCCGTGGAACAATTGAAGATCGTGCCAGATTATCTGCTCGTAGATGCCGAAGTTGTAAGTGTGGACATTGAACAAACAGCAATTATACATGGTGATGCGCTAAGTCAATCGATTGCCGCCGCTTCCATTATTGCCAAGGTCACACGTGACCGCATGTGCATAGAATGGGACGAGCAATATCCCGAATATGGCCTTGCTGTACATAAAGGTTATGCAACGAAGCACCATAGAGAGATGCTTTTGCGCTATGGGCCTACCGCACTTCATCGAAAGTTATTTATTCGCAAGGTTATGGCTCAATTGGAATTGAAGGAATCTGCGCCCCAGTCAGAGCAGCTTGAATTGGATCATATTTAACTTAATCTTGTAAAGTAATGCTTGGAAAACGCCGATACTATACATAAGGTGACAGGAAAACTCGAGGTGATCAAAGTGAATATTAGCGGACTGATTCGTAATTTGGTCGGAGAATTAACCGCATCGGATAGCAAGGTGCTTGAATTAAAGGTTGGGCAGATTGTCAAAGGTGTTGTGCTTCAACTGCTTAGTGATCAAGAAGCATTATTGAATATTGGTGGCGTACAGGTTCGTGCCAAGCTGGAAACTCCCCTCAAACAGGGAGAGGTGACGATGCTGCAAGTGCAACCGGAATCTTCCAGCGGGGGTCAAGTTTTGTTGAAACCACTCACAGCATCGGATGTGCAGATTGCGGATGATTCGCTTAGTGATTTGCTCAAGGCTTTCAATGTAAAGGATACTGCAAGTAATCGGCAAATGGTTCAGCAGATGCAGCAAGATGGTGTTCCGGTGTCGAAGGAAAATGTCAAAGCATTTGATCAATTAATGCGTAGTCTGCCTGAAGGGGCGAATAAGGAAGAATGGGCCCAGGCAGCCATACTTGCTCACAAAAAGGGATTGCCGCTCACGATGGAGACGGTAGGGGCCTTGAAGCAGGTGACAACGGGCCCGCCCGTAGGCAAAGTTCTGGAGCAGCTCGAGCAGCAGGCTAGCGCGCTGCTTGAGCAAGATCCGGGGCACCCCGCGGCGGATACCGCCAAGCAGGTTGTCGCGCTGCTCAAGGAGCTGCGAGCTTCTGCCGCAGCGACATGGCCTGCGCGGCCGCCGGAAGCTACGGCGGCCGCAGAAGCTGCAGCGCCAGCTGCTTCGCAGGCTGGCGCTGGGAAGACGGCGGCTCCTGCAGGGGCGCCGCAGGTGATTGCCGGCAGCCCGCCTGCGGCTGCTGCCGGTACGGCTCCGCCCGCTGCTAGCGCAGCAGCGGGGCTGGAAGAGCCCGCCGCGGCTGCGCCGCGCGCGGAGAAGGCCGCCGGCGAAGCCCCGGCGGCGGGACAGCCGGCCGCCCGCGCAGCGGGGGCGGCCGAGCAGCCGCAGGCTCAGGCGCGGAGCGCTGAGCCTGCACGCGAAGGCGAGCCGCCTAAGGCGGGTTCGCCGGCGGAGCCCCAGCCGCCTGCGAAGCAGAAGGCGGCGGCTCCAGCAGAGGCGCAGGCGCGAAGCGCTGCGCCCGACGCGCCAGCGCCAGCGGCTGAAAGTGAGACCAACTGGATCAGTCGGATGCTCAAAGCCGTTGGCGTGGAACATGAAGCTCATCTAGCCGCTAAGCTCGATGAGCGTGTAGATCCGATGCTGCGCGGACGGACACAAACAGACGATCTGCTGCCGAATCTAATCGCTGCTGGCAACCAGCAGGACGACACGGTCAAGCCTGCGGCTGACACGCTCAAAAGTCTGCTGCTGCAGCTAACCGCATCCGATGACACGCCAGCGCCGCTCAAAGAGGCGGCGCAGCAAGCTATAGGGCAAATTACCGGCCAACAGCTCATGCTGACTGGTGACAAAAGTGCGATGTTTGCCCATATGACCCTATTCGTTCCTTTCATGGATGGGACAGGCCAACAGTCGGCCGCCATTCACATCCAATCCCGCAAAGGCAAACGCGGAGAAGTAGATGCAAGCAATTGCCGACTTCTTTTTGATCTGCAAATGAAAGTCATGGGCAACACGCTGTTGGACGTGCAAGTTGTTAATAAAATTGTTTCATTGAATATCCATAATGATCATCCTGCCTTAGCCCCTTTAATGGAAGAATCCAAAGAAGAAATAACAGCAGCCATGCAGAAAGCTGGATATCAATTTATATCTTTGAAGTGTTCCCCTTACCCTCTGCCGCCTGTGTTGAAAGAAAATGAATCAGATAAGCAAGGGATTTCAGATGGCCGAGCTGATCTACGGGCGCTATTTCAGCCGAAAACGTACAAAGGAGTGGATTTCCGAGCATGAACAAGCGTAGGAATCCATCCGAGGCACCGGCATCGACACCACTCAAAAAAGCTGTAGCGCTTCGATATTCACCGGAACAACAGAAGGCTCCAACTCTCATCGCCAAAGGCAGTGGGCATATGGCAGAAGCTATTTTACAGAAAGCCAAAGATAATGGAATCCCTATTCAAGAGGACTCTTCACTTGTGGAAGTGCTGTCAAAATTAGATTTGGATCAAGAAATTCCTCCCGAATTATACCAACTCGTTGCTGAGGTGCTTAGCTTTATTTATCGTTCGGATAATCGGATGCGGCTTAAGAGGAATGACGAATGACCGAAAGGCGCAAAGATTCAAGGAAACAATTAGGGAAATTCGGCGAAGATACAGCTGAGAGCTATTTAATTGAGATGAACTACCGGATTGTGGCGCGGAATTGGCGATGCCGGACAGGAGAACTCGATATCATTGCTGAAAAAGCAGGCGTATTAATATTTGTTGAGGTCCGCACACGAAAACCCTCCCTGCATTTTGGGACGGCTAAAGAATCAATTGATTTTAGAAAGCAGTTGAAGGTCAGAGAGACAGCGCAATTTTATTTGCATCGCTTTCAACAGCATGGGAGATCAGTTCGCTTTGATGTCATCGCGATAGAAGTAACTTTAGGTGTAGAAGCACCTCGCATCGAACATATAGAAGGAGCCTTTTGATACGGTTGTCGTCGGACAAACGCCTCATAAGGCTTTTTTTACACGAGTTTGACTGCGGTCGGAACCCAATTCCTTCCTCTTCATGCACAAAAGGGCTTCTAATGAACTGTATGATGCTTAAAGACGAGAATATGGCTGCTTTGGAGATTTAATGAACAGAATTGGCCCTATCGAGCAGTTTTTAGGAGGAAAAGGTGATCGTTTCCTTGTAATAGCGCGTCTGGCATTCATTAGATTTTCAGAATGAGCGATTTTGAGCGAATAGAGGGTATTCAGTTCCTAAAGGGGCTTGCCTCAAGGTTAATTGACTTGACTTGGTGACCTAACCGCAGGCAAGGTTTTTTTTCAAGTGATGGCAACTTGATCTTTATTCCTTATAGGTATCATTATTTTCGCTTTCCGCACATAAATATTACTTACAGACTTGCTAGGAGAGTGGAGACATGCCTATTTATCCACCCATATTAAAACGTGGTGACACAATAGGAATTGTTACATTAGGAAGTCCACTAGCCCCGGACACCATACATACTGGTATTTCAGTATTGCAAAGCATGGGATTTCAGGTTATTTTAGGTGACTATGTGTATGCAGTAAATGGTTTTCTTGCTGGAACAGATGAACAAAGAGCGATCGATCTCATGAATATGTTTGCTAATCCAAAAGTTAATATGATTCTTCCCACAAGAGGAGGAGTGGGCGTAGCGGGAATTCTCCCGTATTTGGACTACGAATTAATTTCAGCAAATCCCAAAATACTCACAGGATACAGTGATGTTTCTGTTTTATTAAATACCTTATATCAATTTTCTGACTTAGTAACTTTTTCTAGTCTGCTGCTTATCGATTTTAAGGCGTCTACTCCTGCTTTTAATTTCAATCAATTCTTTGAGGCAGTTTCTACTGTTAAATCTCCAAGGCGTATCCAAAATCCTCCAGGTAGGGTTCTAACAAGTAAAGTGGTTGGCAATGTGACTGCACCTATGGTCGGAGGCAACCTATCTTCAATTACGGATACTTTGGGTACCTCGTTCGAAATTGATACTAGAGGAAAAATTCTATTCCTTGAAGAAATTCATGAACCTATCAACAAGGTGTATAGAATGATTAAGCATCTAATATTGGCAGGTAAGATGTATGATTGTGTTGGAATTGTAATGGGCGAGTGTTCAGGTTGCCCAGATGCCTACGGCAAATCTTACAATGATTTGATCAATGAACTATTAGTACCTTTAGGGAAGCCGCTAATGACTAATTTGGCTGCCGCTCATGGCATATATAAGGTTGCTGTACCGATTGGCGCATTGGTAAATCTCAACACGTATACTAGCACTTTGACTGTGCTTGAACCAACTGTTAGTACAATTACCAGGCGCTAAATGAGTAATAGAAGTGAGGTTGAACACATAAAGGGAGCCTTTGAGGCGTTGGTCATTAAACACTTATAAGCCAATGTAGGCCAATATCACAGCTTAACTTGATAATGACCGTTGACGTCCGCGTAATCTTCGACAAAATGGGAAGTTTCCGTATAATTTGTCGAAGATTCGCTACCTCTGTTATTAATGACATTAAATATATAATCAGGTTCGGAGTCTTTGTTCCAATGTTTGAAATCAGCTAAATTCGTAATGCCACACACCTCTATTCCAGCGATCAACGCTGCTTCAGAGGCATTTGCCAGAGGAAGGCAAACACGCCTCATTCCTAGCAACTTAGCAGCATGTGTCATCGACAGAACGCCAGGAATGGGGCGGAGTGAACCATCGAGCGCGAGTTCTCCTAGGAATAAAGTTTGCTGGAAGCAATCCGCAGGGATTTGTCCAGTTGTAATCAAAATGGCAACCGCAATAGCGAGGTCGAATGAGGAGCCTTCCTTGCGCAAATCAGCGGGTGCTAAATTTACGGTTATGCGATCCATAGGAAAGCTGAACCCGCCATTTTTAATGGAAGAACGAACCCTTTCAACGGATTCTCTGACAGCGGGGTCGGGGAGTCCTACCAAATTAATCTGCGGCAACCCGCTTGATATATCGACTTCAACTTCGATCGGCTGTCCTTCGATACCCTGCAAACATGCGCTTAATACTTTACCGTACATCAAAAAGCACCTTCCTCTCCTAGGTTAAGCAGTATGAAGCATACTGTCATAAAATTGGATAAAAGGTGCTTCCTTATCGATCCGTGTAATTATATTGTAAGCGAATATGGTAAAATTACGCAATTCCTAATTGTAAGAAAGGCGTTTTAAATAACGCCTCGATGCGCATACTGGAACTAGAGGTGATGATATGCAGGAGAAACCCTATTTTTGCCCCAATTGTCGTTCCAACCGAGTAAAATTCAGTGTAATTACCAGTTATGCGCAATCGTTTCAGAAGGATGCCCTTTCTGGCAGTATAACGGAATTTAAAGATCCTAATGCGATAGCAGAGAGCGAGCCGACGATTCAATGCTTAATTTGTCATTTCACTGGCAATGAGCTTAGGTTCATCAAACAAGCGGAACGTGAACCGCGAATGAATACGCCAACAACACCGCTTTACTAGGCAATTCAAGCTAGACGTATTTTTCAGATGATGGAAAATACGTCTTTTTTATGTGCAAAGTGATAGCTAAAGTTTTTCAGCGTGAAAGGAAACTTTGAATGAATTAACGAAAAAAATAAGGAAACTGTCGAAAATAAGTGATACAATGGTTAGGGCTTGTGAAGAAGTGTGATACTAATTCCGGCAGCAAGAATTATTTCGTGCAGAACGCAATCAGGAAATTACACTTTTCCCCTGTATAGCACGTATAGAAAGTCCACACTGATAGGAGGATTTTAGGAAATGAATATCCATGAGTATCAAGGCAAAGAAGTCCTGAGACAGTACGGAGTCAGCGTTCCTAACGGAAAAGTTGCTTTTACCGTTGATGAGGCTGTTGAAGCAGCAAAAGAACTCGGAACATCCGTCGTCGTAGTTAAGGCGCAAATTCATGCCGGAGGTCGCGGTAAGGCAGGCGGCGTTAAGGTAGCTAAAAGCCTCGACGAAGTTCGTACATATGCTAGCGAGATTCTTGGTAAAGTGCTTGTCACTCACCAAACAGGTCCAGAAGGTAAAGAAGTAAAACGCCTTTTGATCGAAGAGGGCTGTGACATTAAAAAAGAATATTATGTCGGTGTAGTTGTTGACCGTGCTACAGGCAGCGTCGTTTTGATGGCCTCTGAAGAAGGCGGTACGGAGATTGAAGAAGTAGCTGAGCATTCTCCTGAGAAAATTTTCAAAGAGGCTGTAGATCCAGCAATCGGTCTTCAAGCTTTCCAAGCACGTAGACTTGCTTACGCGATCAACATTCCTAATGAACTTGTCAACAAAGCAGTTAAATTCATGCTTGCTCTTTATAAAGCATTCGTTGAGAAAGATGCATCTATTGCCGAAATCAACCCTTTGGTTGTCACAGGCTCTGGTGACGTTATGGCTCTCGATGCCAAATTAAACTTCGATTCCAACGCGCTTTTCCGTCACAAAGACATCGTAGATCTTCGTGATCTTGAAGAAGAAGACGCGAAAGAAATTCAAGCTTCCAAATACGACCTGAGCTACATCGCTCTTGATGGCAACATCGGTTGTATGGTTAACGGCGCAGGACTTGCAATGGCCACTATGGACATTATCAAGCATTACGGCGGAGACCCGGCTAACTTCCTAGACGTAGGGGGCGGTGCTACGAAAGAGAAAGTTACTGAAGCATTCAAAATCATCTTGTCCGATGAGCAAGTTAAAGGGATTTTCGTTAACATCTTCGGTGGGATTATGCGTTGTGACGTTATTGCTGATGGCGTTGTCGCTGCTGCAAGAGAGCTTGGACTTTCCCGTCCGCTCGTTGTTCGTCTAGAAGGAACTAACGTTGAACTTGGTAAAAAGATTCTTAATGAATCCGGCTTGAACATCGTTGCGGCTGACTCCATGGCAGACGGCGCACAAAAAATCGTTGCACTTGTGAAATAATCTAAACCCGAGTGGTTTTAACTAATATAGGGGATGTGAACAAAAGATCATGAGTATTTTGGTCAATAAAGATACAAAAGTCATTACTCAAGGGATTACCGGCGCTACGGGTTTGTTTCATACCAAAGGCGGACTGGAATATGGCACACAAATGGTTGGTGGCGTAACGCCTGGTAAAGGCGGTACGAAAGTAGATATCACATTGGAAAACGGTGAGCTTGTTCAGCTTCCAGTTTTTAATACAGTTATCGACGCCAAAAATGCAACAGGTGCTACGGCATCGGTTATTTATGTACCACCTGCATTCGCAGCTGAGTCCATCATTGAAGCTATTGAAGCTGAGCTTGAGCTTGTTATCTGTATCACGGAAGGTATTCCGGTTCTTGATATGGTTAAAGTGAAACGTTACCTTGAAGGTAAGAAAACGGTTCTTATCGGACCTAACTGCCCAGGCGTTATCACACCAGGTGAATGCAAAATTGGTATTATGCCAGGTTACATTCATACACCAGGCCACGTAGGCGTTGTTTCCCGTTCAGGGACTTTGACTTACGAAGCTGTTCACCAATTGACTACACGTGGAATCGGTCAATCATCCGCTGTTGGTATCGGTGGAGATCCGGTTAAAGGTTCTGAGTTCATTGATATCCTCAAACGTTTCAATGATGATCCAGACACTTATGCGGTTATCATGATCGGTGAGATCGGTGGTACAGCAGAGGAAGAAGCGGCTGAGTGGGTTGCTGCTAACATGACGAAGCCAGTTGTTGGCTTTATCGGTGGTAAAACGGCGCCTCCAGGAAAACGTATGGGACATGCTGGTGCCATTATTTCCGGTGGTAAAGGTACTGCAGCTGAGAAAGTTGCAACAATGGAAAGATGCGGAATCCGCGTAGCTGCAACACCTTCTGAAATGGGCTCTACGCTTGTAAGTGTCCTTGAAGAAAAAGGTATGCTGGATAAAGTTATCACAAAAAAATAGTCTTCTTATGAAGAAGGTAGGCAACCTTCCATATCCCTGACATAGGGATTTGGGAGGTTTTTTGTTTTTTTACAAAGGCAGGTATTTGTCATTCGAGTGGGGAGTGTATATACTTATGGATAATCGATTGATTTTGATTGGACTTCATGAGCTTGAAGGTGTTGGTTGGAAAACGATTCTTCATTTACTAAACCGTTTTCCGGAGCCGGAACGTTTATTAACGTTGTCAACAGCTGAACTAACTGCCAAAGGGATTCGAGCATCCGTCGCTGCCCAAATCGCCACACAGTTTAACCGATCTTTTATTGAAGAAAAACTTCACTTATATAGGAAGCAATCGATTCAAATTATTACGATTTTGGACGATGACTACCCGCCAATACTCAAAGAAATTGCACAACCACCGTGGGTGCTGTATGTTAAAGGGAAACTTTCTTTGTTAAAAGGGCCAATCCTAGGTATAGTTGGGACAAGAACGCCGACACTATATGGGAAGAGGATTGCTGAGGAATGGGCAGATGCACTTTCGAGAACCGGATTCAGCATTGTGAGTGGACTTGCCAGAGGCATAGACAGCAAAGCTCACATCGGTGCGCTAAAAGGCAAATCGAAGACAGTTGCTGTCCTCGGCTGTGCTATCAATCACATTTATCCGCGTGAAAACGCACTATTATATAAGCGAATTGAACAAGAAGGTGTCATTATCTCCGAATATCCGATTGGTACAGGCATGAGACCGGGGATGTTCCCCCAGCGGAATCGAATTATTGCTGGTCTATCCCTTGGTGTTACCGTTGTGGAAGCAGCAGCTGATAGTGGGTCATTAATAACGGTTGATTTTGCCCTCGAAGAATCACGTGATGTATTTGCTGTTCCAGGTCCTATTGACTCCAAACAAAGCGTTGGCGTTCACAAACTTCTTAAAGATGGCGCCAAACTAGTGACTCAAGTCGAGGAGATTCTGGAGGAGTATAAACATATCATCCGTATGGAGGAACTAGGCGCAAGTAAGAAACAATCTCAGCTATTTACACTAACGGTTGAGGAAGACGAAATTTTCCGGAAAATGTCGAATCAGCCAGTCTCAATTGACAGCTTGTTAGAGGATGGTCAATTTACGTTTGGACATTTGCATGCAGTTCTGTTATCTTTGGTAATGAAAAAGGCGATTAAACAGCTTCCAGGTTCTACTTACATCTTAGCATAGGCTAATCAAGAAGTTTTTCTTCTCGCCAATAGACGTTACCTTGAAACCAAGAGGGGAGGAAGGACGATCCATGGCGGATTCTTTAGTCATAGTGGAGTCACCGGCAAAAGCCAAAACCATTGGCAAATATTTAGGCAGTAAATTTATTGTAAAAGCCTCGATGGGTCATATTCGCGACCTTCCGAAGAGCCAAATTGGCGTAGAAGTGGATCGTAACTTTGAGCCTAAATACATAACTATCCGTGGTAAAGGTTCTATCCTTAAAGAATTAAAAGATGCTAGCAAAAAAGTTAAGAAAATATATCTGGCGGCGGATCCGGATCGTGAAGGTGAAGCAATTGCCTGGCACTTAGCGCACTATTTGGACGTGGGTGCCGACGAGCTCTGTCGTGTAGTATTTAACGAAATTACGAAAGATGCGGTTAAAGATGCGTTCAAAACGCCTCGCCGAATCAATCAAGATCTTGTTAATGCTCAGCAAGCGAGACGGATTTTGGATCGACTTGTTGGTTATAAAATCAGCCCTTTGCTTTGGAAAAAAGTAAAAAAAGGACTATCTGCAGGCCGTGTACAATCCGTCGCAGTTAAATTAATTCAAGATCGCGAAAATGAAATCAAAGCCTTCGAACCGGAAGAGTACTGGTCTATCACCGTAGTGCTTGATGCTGGGAAGACGGTGTTCGAAGCCAAGTATCATAGCATCAACGGGGAGAAGAAAGAACTCCATTCGAATGAGGACGTTGAACAGATTTTAGCTGCGATGGGCAGCGATGCCTTTACGGTGAAAGAAGTGAAAGAGAAAGAGCGAGCTCGCAATCCTTCACCACCATTCATCACGAGCTCCATGCAGCAGGAAGCTGCGAGAAAGCTTAATTTCAGAGCTTCCAAGACAATGTCTGTAGCCCAGCAATTATATGAAGGAATAGATTTGGGGAAAGAAGGTACGGTTGGTCTAATTACTTACATGCGTACCGACTCGACACGAATTTCACCGATCGCACAAGAAGAAGCCAAAGATTTTATCATTCATAAATATGGTCCGACATTCTACCCTGAAACACCACGTATGTACACGAAAAAGAATGCGAATGCGCAGGATGCGCATGAAGGCATTCGTCCTACTTCCGTGCTTAGGGAACCGGATCAGATGAAAGAGTATCTCAGCAAAGATCAATATCGCCTGTATAAGCTGGTTTGGGATCGCTTTGTAGCGAGTCAGATGTCCTCAGCAGTCTTAGATACAATGACGATTGATTTGACAGCAGGGGAGACGATATTCCGCGCGAACGGCTCCAAAATGAAATTTGCTGGTTTTATGAAAGTTTATGTCGAGAGCAATGATGATGGAACGACAGAAGAGGATAAATTGCTGCCTCCTCTGACGAAGGGAGATACCCTCCAGAAACAAAGCATCGATCCGAAGCAGCATTTTACTCAACCGCCTCCACGGTATACGGAAGCGCGTTTGGTGCGAGCGCTGGAGGAAATGGGTATTGGTCGTCCAAGTACATATGCGCCAACGCTGGAGACGATTCAAAAGCGTGGCTATGTGGCGATTGAAGAGAAGAAATTCGTGCCCACGGAACTCGGTGAGCTTGTGATTCAATTAATGCAGGAATTCTTCCCGGAAATCCTGGATGTTGAATTCACAGCTCATATGGAAGAAGAACTCGATTTTGTTGAAGAGGGCAAGGAAGATTGGGTTCGGGTATTGGATTCCTTTTACAAATCCTTCGAAAAGCGTCTTGAATTCGCTGAAGAGGAAATGAAAGAAATTGAAATTCAAGACGAAGTTTCCGATGAAATTTGTGAGAAGTGCGGCAAGCATCTTGTTTATAAAATGGGGCGGTTCGGTAAGTTTCTGGCTTGCTCCGGTTTCCCGGATTGCCGGAATACGAAGCCAATCATCAAAGATATTGGCGTTACATGCCCTACGTGCAAGACAGGTAAGATCGTAGAGCGCAGAAGCAAAAAAGGACGTGTATTCTATGGCTGTGATCAATATCCAGCTTGTGATTTCGTTTCCTGGGATAAGCCGGTCAATAAGCCATGTCCCGCTTGCAGCTCAATGATGATCGAGAAAAGAAGCAAGAACGGCGTGATGATTCAGTGTACGCAGTGTGACCATAAAGAAGAAGCAAGTGACGATTCATCCGACGATATGAAAGATTAGAGGTGTCTGATTTTGCCAGAATATCCAAGAGTAACAGTCATCGGTGCAGGATTGGCTGGAAGTGAAGCCGCCTGGCAGATTGCCCGTCAAGGCGTGCCTGTTACTTTATATGAAATGCGTAATGTTCGTAAAACACCAGCTCATATTACCGATCAATTCGCTGAGCTCGTGTGCAGCAACTCGCTTCGTTCCAATGGCCTGACCAATGCGGTAGGTGTTTTGAAGGAAGAGATGAGAAAGCTGGATTCCCTCATTCTGTCTTGCGCAGATGAGCATGCTGTACCTGCTGGAGGGGCATTAGCGGTTGACCGCGATGGTTTCTCGCAAGCTGTAACCTCCACTCTGCGCAACCATCCGCTTATTGAGGTTCGCAATGAGGAAGTTGAAATTCTGCCGGATGGAATTGTTGTAGTCGCATCGGGTCCTTTAACTTCACCAGCATTGTCTGCGGATCTCAAGCAATTGATGGGAGAAGAATACCTCTACTTCTATGATGCCGCAGCTCCTATCGTAGAGAAGGATTCCATCGATATGAATAAGGTGTATCTGGCTTCCCGATATGATAAAGGGGAAGCAGCCTATCTCAACTGTCCGATGACGGAAGACGAGTTCAATGTTTTCTATGAAGCATTGATCACAGCAGAGGTAGCAGAACTCAAGGAATTCGAGAAAGAAATCTATTTCGAAGGCTGTATGCCGCTTGAAGTTATGGCTAAACGCGGCAAACAAACGGTTTTATTCGGACCAATGAAACCTGTTGGATTAGTAAATCCACATACAGGCAAATTGCCGCACGCTGTCGTTCAACTTCGTCAAGATAACGCAGCTGGAACTTTATTTAATTTGGTAGGCTTCCAAACCCATCTGAAATGGGGGGAGCAGAAACGTGTTTTATCATTGATTCCTGGGCTTGAGCAAGCCGAGTTTGTACGTTACGGTGTTATGCATCGGAATACGTTCATCAATTCGCCTAGACTGCTTAATCCGACGTATCAATATAAAAACAGAGAAAACCTTTTCTTTGCTGGTCAAATGACTGGTGTTGAAGGATATGTAGAGTCGGCTGCTTCCGGACTAATTGCCGGTATGAACGCTGGTCGTTTGGCAAAAGGTGAGGCATGCGTGACTCTGCCTGCTGAAACAACGTTAGGAAGTATGGCTAATTATATTACCGAAGCGGACGTAAAGCACTTCCAACCGATGAATGCAAATTTCGGATTACTTCCACAATTGCCGGAACGAATTCGCAACAAAAAAGAAAAATACGAGAAGCTGGCTAACCGTGCGTTAGAAAGTATTCAGAATTTTTCGAAAACACTTGCCGAATAAGTTGTAATCGTACTATTTCTTGTGGTACTATAATTATGTTTTGTGGTATTTTTCATTTGTTTCCTCATACATTTACCTCTAGATGCGGTCTTTTTTTGAAACGACCTCGCTAGGGGTTTATCTCTTTTATGAGACCGAAACCAAGAAAAAGTGTTTCTTATGTGATGTATGATTCCATTTGAGAGGTGATAAGAGATGGATTCCAATCAAGCCACGTTTCATGCAACAACTATTTTTGCTATTCGTCATCAAGGTAAAGGGGCTATTGCCGGAGATGGGCAAGTGACATTTGGCAACAGCATGATTATGAAAAGCAGTGCCAAAAAAGTACGGCGTTTACATAGAGGGAAAGTTATCGCTGGATTTGCCGGCTCTGTTGCCGATGCTATTACGCTTTTCGAGAAGTTTGAAGGTAAGCTGGAGGAACATCATGGAAACTTGCAGCGCGCCGCGGTTGAGCTTACCAAGGATTGGCGGCAGGATCGTGTGCTGCGCAGACTGGAAGCTATGATGATTGTGATGGATGCTTCGGGGCTGCTGCTTCTCTCTGGTAATGGGGAAGTCATCGAACCTGATGATGGTATCTTGGCTATTGGATCTGGAGGCAGTTTCGCTTTAGCTGCTGGAAGAGCGCTGCATAGGCATGCATCTACTTTGAGTGCCAAAGAAATTGCTCATGCTGCTTTAACGACAGCTGCTGAGATTTGTGTATTCACAAACCACAATATCATTGTCGAAGAGATCGAATAACGTATCTGAAGGTAAATCTTATAGGAGGGTATCCTACATGGCCAACAGCTCCCTTACACCTAAACAAATTGTCCAAGAATTGGATCGATACATAGTAGGTCAGAAAAAAGCGAAAAAATCAGTGGCTATTGCTCTGCGGAATCGTTATCGGAGAAACCTGGTCGACGAAGCCATGAGGGATGAAATTGTTCCGAAAAACATCCTGATGATTGGCCCAACTGGTGTAGGCAAAACGGAAATTGCCCGTAGACTTGCCAAGTTGGTTGGTGCTCCATTCATTAAAGTTGAGGCTACGAAATTCACCGAAGTCGGTTATGTGGGACGAGATGTGGAGTCCATGGTTCGCGATTTAACGGAAACGGCTGTCCGTATGGTAAAGGCTGAACGTATGGAGAATGTTAAGGATAGAGCAGAGAAATTGGCCAATGAGCGCCTGGTTTCCTTGTTAGTACCAAGTGCGACACGCGCCAAAACGCAACGTAATCCGTTTGAAATGCTGTTCGGTGGTCAGAACCAACCAGAGCAAGAAGAAGCCCCAGACCCTACGCTATCCACTAAGCGGGCAGATATTGCCGAACAATTGACACACGGTAAATTAGAGAATGAGCTAGTTGAGATTGAGGTTGAAGATTCTTCTCCTTCCATGATGGATATGCTCGCAGGTCAAGGCAATGAGCAAGCAGGTATGAACATGCAAGAAATGTTTGGCAACTTGCTGCCGAAGAAAATGAAAAAGCGAAAGCTGCCTGTCAAAGAAGCCAGAAAAGTTCTGACCCAAGAAGAGGCGCAACGCTTGATCGATATGGATGAAGTCATCCAGGAATCGATTCATCGTGCTGAACAATCCGGCATTATTTTTATTGATGAAATAGATAAAATAGCGAGCAACAGCCGCGGCGGGAGCGGCCCGGATATTTCTCGAGAAGGCGTGCAACGCGACATTTTGCCAATTGTAGAGGGCTCAACGGTTGTGACTAAATACGGCCCTGTGAAGACGGATTACGTCTTATTCATTGGCGCTGGTGCCTTTCACATTGCAAAGCCATCTGATTTGATTCCAGAGCTGCAAGGGAGATTCCCGATTCGGGTTGAATTGAGTGATTTAACGCTTGAGGATTTCGTTTCTATTTTGAAAGAGCCCAAAAATGCACTAACCAAACAATATACAGCTTTATTGCAAACTGAAGGTATAACGGTCGAGTTTGCGGAAGAAGCTATTTATGAAATCGCGCGAATTGCTGTGGAAGTAAATCAGAATACGGAGAATATCGGGGCAAGAAGATTGCATACGATTTTGGAGAAGCTGCTAGAAGATCTGTCCTATGAAGCGCCAGAGATAACACTTGAATCGATCGTTATTAATCCTGAATATGTTCGTGATAAGCTCGGAGATATTGTTCAAAACCGAGATTTAAGTCAGTATATTTTATAAATGTATGTGTGCACGGTAATGTAAGTAGGAGGCAGTTAAATGAGTTTACTAAACAAAACAAGAAGGCTGAATCGATTGCTGCAGAAAGAAGCAGGCAATGCGGTCAGCTTTATGGATATGGCAGAAGTGTTAAGGGATATTGTCATTGCCAATATCTATGTGGTAAGTCGCAAAGGTAAAATCCTTGGTTATGCCACGACAAATGATCCGATTTCGCTTGAGATGAATCAATCCATTCTCATCGAACGCAGGTTTCCGACAGAGTCCAATAATCTTCTTTTGAAGATTGAGGAAACATCGGCAATCGCTGAACAAGACAGCCCCTATTTCTATTATACAGAACAGATGAAAGACATGTTTCCATATATCCATACGACTTTAGTACCAATTATTGGGGGAGGAAGTCGTCTAGGGACGCTGATATTAAGTCGGAATGAAGGCACCTTCATCGATGATGATTTGGTTCTGGCGGAGTATGGATCAACTGTAATCGCGATGGAGATTCTCAGAGAACGTGCTGAAGAGATCGAAGAAGAAGCGAGAAGCAAAGCAGTTGTTCAAGTGGCAATCGGCTCTTTATCATTTAGTGAAATGGAAGCTGTTGAGCACATTTTTGAGGAATTAGATGGTAAGGAAGGGCTTCTAGTAGCTAGTAAAATTGCGGATCGAGTCGGTATCACACGTTCTGTGATTGTTAATGCGCTCCGTAAATTGGAGAGTGCGGGGGTCATCGAAACGCGTTCTCTGGGTATGAAGGGCACTTATATCCGTATATTAAATGAACAATTAATGCAAAGTATCGAACAGATTAAGACGAAGTTATAGCAAACATAAGGAAAAGCCCTGTCTTGTAAAAAGATAGGGCTTTTTTCTTATTGTAAGTTAGGCTAATATCTTAGATGATAAGAAATGTAACAAGGAGTTTTACATATTTCTACATTATAGAACTAATTTGAATTAATTTAATAAAAATAATGTCGAAATAAGAAGGAATCATTCAATCTATTGTTGAAGTACTAAAGGAAAATGCTATAGAAAGGAGGGTAACGTCTATGTCTTTGTTAGACAAACCAAGTTGGAACTTAATGGAGCGATCGCTTGACGCATCGACCTTAAGACAAAAGGTGGTAGCGAATAACGTTGCCAATGTGGATACACCCTACTTTAAGCGTTCAGATGTGCAATTTGAAGATCTTCTGCAAGATCAAATGAGTTCATCGACACCCTCTATAGAAGGTTATCGGACAGACAGTAGGCATTTCTTTATAGGTAAAACTACAAAATTGCCAAATACAGAAATAAAAACTGATGAATCGACAGCAATCAACAATAATATGAACAATGTGGATATGGATTATGAAATGTCTTTGATGGCTAAGAACCAACTTAAATACAACACGATGATTCAGCAAATGAACAGTGAATTCAAAAAGATGCGTACAGTGTTAGGAGGGAAGTAATAACCTATGAGACTTACAAATGGATTTGATATTAGTTCTTCGGCACTGACAGCACAGCGTCTAAGGATGGACGTTGTTTCCTCTAACATAGCGAATGCGGATACGACCCGTGCGAAATTTGTAGATGGCAAATGGGTTCCTTATACAAGGAAATTAGTTTCATTCGAAACAAAGTCGCAACCAAGCTTTGCTCAATCGCTTCAATCAGCCATGGCTGACGGAACGGGAGAAGGGGTAAGGGTAAATAAAATTTTTGAAGACAATTCACCATTGAAACAAGTGTACAATCCCTCACATCCGGATGCAGACGGAAATGGCTTTGTGTATATGCCAAACGTCGATGTCCTCAAAGAGATGGTCGATATGATGTCTGCTACACGATCTTATGAAGCAAACGTAACCGCACTAAATGCAAGTAAAGCAATGATTACGAAGGCTTTGGAGATTGGAAGATAAGGTAGATAAATTACAGGAGGTTGCATCATGATTGACAAAATCAGTTACAGTCCGCTCAATATCATGAGCTCCGTTCAACCCAAGAGTGACGCCGGCGAAGGAGCCGCTGACCTCGGTAAAAGATTTGGATCTTTTCTGAATGATGCTATTACAAACCTGAATACGCAACAACAGCAAGTGGACCAGTTGAATCAGAGTTTCATTAAAGGTGAACTTTCCGATGTGCATCAACTGACAATTGCCTCCGAGAAAGCATCGTTGGGACTTGAACTGACCGTACAAGTCAGAAATAAAGTTCTGGAAGCTTACCAAGAAATGATGAGAATGCAGCTGTGATTTTAATGAATGCTGCTAAACTTTGGTTCGATGAGGTGAAAGTGTGAACGAGAACCTGCTCCAGTACTGGGAAAAGGTGAAGCAATATTGGAATCGATACAGTAAGACGACAAAAATCACTTTCATAGCAACTGTGTTCTTATTGATTCTAACTGCCGCAATTATAAGTATTAATTTATCTAAGACGGATTATTCATTGGCTTTTACAGAACTACAGCCTAGCGATGCTTCTGCTATTAAAGGTTATCTGGATACAGCTAAGATTCCTTATAAACTTAGTGCTGATGGTAAAAGTATCGAAGTTCCTACCAGCGAAGTAGCAAATGTGAAACTTGGGGTAGAATCACAAGGTTTAAATAAAAATGGATCATTAGGCTTCGGTGCTTTTAGCAGCAGCAGTTCATTTGGTATCACAGATAACGAATTTAAAGTGAAATATTTGAACGCAATTCAAGGGGAATTGCAGCAGCTGATTAATTCGAATCAAGCGATCGGTAGTTCAAAGGTTTTGATTTCACTGCCAGAAGAAGGTCCGTTCTTACAACAGCAGCAAGAGAAAGCGACTGCATCTGTGGTCTTGCAAATGAAACAAGGCTATTCATTGGATCAAGCCAAGATTGATACGATTTATAATTTAGTCTCTCACAGTGTCAAGAATCTTCCCGTAGAGAATATCACCATCTCTAATCAATATGGGGAAAGCCTAGTGTCTTCTAAGGCAGGCGGAACTTCATCTTCAAGTCTGGTTTCAAATCAATCCGATATTAACAATCAATTCCGAAATGATTTGCAGAAGAACATTAATAATATGCTTGGAACTATGTTTGGTCGCGACAAAGTGAATGTTAGTGTCTTCTCAACGATGAATTTTGATCAAAAGAAGAGCAAAGAGCAGCTTGTCAGCGCGCCAAATCAAGTTGATCAAAAAGGTTTGGAAATCTCTTTGCAAGAAGCTACTGAATCTTATGTTAATAAAGGTGCTGGTGCAGCAAGCGGAGTCCCAGGCACAGGGTCGACGGATGTACCAGGGTATCCGGGTTCTAGCGCCTCAGGCAATTCCAATTCCGAGAAAAATAGCAAGACCGTTAATTACGAAGTAAATAGAATTACGAACGACATTATTTCTACTCCTTATGTTGTCAAAGATTTAAGTATTAATGTCGGTATTGAACCGCCTGTTGCTGATGATCCTAACTCTTTGACGGCTGAAACCAAGACAGCGGTTCAAAATGCATTAGTGAACATTGTCAGAACGGCTTTAGCTGATAACAAGGTTACATATACAGACGAAGACTTGCAGAAAAAAGTTACGGTATTTGCACATTCTTTTGCAAAACCGAAAGATACGCTTGCTTCCAAAACTACGCAGTATTTGATGTATGGTGGTCTTGCACTAGCGGCGCTTGCGATTGGACTTATTGCTGGACTAGCGATCAGAAAGCGGAGACGAGCTGCTGCGCAATTAGAACAAGATATGAACTTGGCAGCGAGCAAAGCTGAGCTTCCTACCGTGGATATTGAAAATGTAACTAATGACAACCAAGTGCGTAAGCAACTGGAAGCTCTTGCGAAAAAGCGCCCAGAAGACTTTGTTAACTTACTTCGTACTTGGTTAGTAGACGAATAGAGGTGCACTTGTATGGCCAGAGCTGCTCTGCAAGGGTTAACCGGACGACAAAAGGCAGCCATTCTTTTGATCAGTTTAGGCCCTGAGGTGTCTGCACAAATATTTAAACACTTGCGAGAAGAAGAAATCGAACAATTGACGCTTGAAATTGCGAATGTTAGAAAAGTAGATTCTTTAGAAAAAGAAGCGATCTTATCTGAATTCCATCAAATTTGTTTAGCGCAAGAGTTTATCTCGCAAGGGGGTATTGCTTACGCCAAGGATATTTTGGAAAAGGCGTTGGGTACTCAGAAAGCTTTTGATATCATTAATCGTTTGACGGCAACTTTGCAAGTTAGACCTTTTGACTTTGCAAGAAAAGCGGATCCAGCTCAAATTCTGAATTTTATTCAGAATGAGAATTCTCAAACAATTGCATTGGTATTGTCTTATTTACAGGCCGAACAAGCTTCCATTATTTTGTCTTCCTTGCCACAAGAAAAGCAAGCGGATGTTGCGAAACGTATCGCGCTTATGGATAGTACTTCGCCTGAAGTGATAAGCCAAGTAGAACGTGTGCTGGAACAGAAGTTATCTTCTACCGTAACGCAAGATTATACAAATGCCGGTGGTATTGCTTCTATCGTCCAAATTTTGAATGGTGTTGACCGCGGAACAGAGCGTACAATTCTCGACTCCCTAGAAATTCAGGATCCAGAACTGGCCGAAGAAATCAAAAAACGGATGTTTGTATTCGAAGATATTGTCAATATCGACAATCGTTCTATTCAACGTATTATTCGTGATATTGAGAATGCCGACTTGCAGCTCGCACTCAAAGTTGCAAGCGAGGAAGTACGCGATGTATTGTTCAAAAACATGTCCAAACGTATGGCCGAGACGTTCAAGGAAGAAATGGAATTCATGGGTCCCGTTCGTTTGCGTGATGTGGAAGAAGCTCAAACTAGAATCGTTGCCACTATTCGCCGTCTAGAGGAATCAGGTGAAATCATCATTGCACGCGGTGGAGGAGACGATATTATTGTCTAATATCATTAAATCATTTGCTTATTTCCCTTTAGATGATAAGAAGTTAGTCGAAACCATTTCTCCTCTTCCGTTCATGCAAGAACAAGATTCTGATGAACTGACATTTGAGCAGCAACAAGAAATTGCAGAAGCAACATCGTTGAAAGATCAGATTCTTCAAGATGCTGAAGCTTTCGCTAATGAACAAATTCATCAGGCCATGCAGGAAACTGCCACACTTCGTGAACAAGCAAATGAAGAAATTAACCATTGGTGGGAAGCACGCCGTTCTCAAGATGAAGAACTTATTGCCAGTTCGAAGCAAGCTGGTTATGAAGAAGGTTATCAATTAGGAATAGCCCAAGCAGAAGATGTACTCAGACAAGAGCACGGAGAAATGCTGGCAGAGGCTCAAGCTATTTTGGAACAATCTTATAAGCTTAAACAACAAATCATACAGGAATCAGAACCTTTTCTAATTGAACTCAGTACCTCTATCGCGGAGAAAGTTATTGGTCGACAATTAACACTTCAGCCAGAATGGGTTATTGATTTAATTCAGTCTGTCCTTTCGCGCAGACGTGAGAAGGGGATTATCGCTCTCTGCGTGGCACCTTCACAATTCGCCTATATTCAAGACGCGAGGGAAGAACTGCTTACATCGATTGACTCACAAGCAGAACTGCAAATCATTCCCGATTCCACTGTACAAGATCGGGGATGTGTGATCCGTTCCTCATTTGGGAGCATTGATGCAAGGATTGATACTCAATTAAAAGAGATCAAGTCTGCCCTACAACAACTGGCGACTCAAAGCGAGGGAATCTAATCATGAGTCATTCTTCGCCAAAAGCGGATAAATACAAAGAGCACTTGCACACCATTGATCCAATCCGAGTCAACGGTAAAGTGACCCAAGTCATTGGGTTAACGGTTGAATCTGAAGGGCCAGATGTAAGTATTGGTGACCTTTGTTACATTTATCCACATAAATCGAATAAGCCGTTAAAAGCTGAAGTTGTTGGTTTTCGCAGCAACAAAGTTATTCTTATGCCTTTGGGCGATTTAGATGCTATTGGTCCAGGTTGTGATGTTGTTGGTACTGGAAAACCACTAACGGTTCAAGTGGGGCACGAGTTGCTTGGCAAAGTATTAGATGGTTTAGGACAGCCTTTGGATGGTTCCTTCTTGCCTTCAAGAATGGCGCAGTACTCGACCAATAATGTGCCAGGCAATCCACTCACACGGCCTCGTGTGCTACATCCAATTTCTGTAGGGGTTCGCTGTATTGACGGATTGCTGACCATTGGTAAGGGACAACGTGTCGGTATTTTCGCTGGTTCTGGTGTCGGTAAAAGTACATTAATGGGTATGATTGCCC
The DNA here is from genome assembly GCF_014640555.1 of Paenibacillus marchantiophytorum. GTDB lineage: Bacteria > Bacillota > Bacilli > Paenibacillales > NBRC-103111 > Paenibacillus_E > Paenibacillus_E marchantiophytorum. Next base: position 45,745 of record NZ_BMHE01000015.1, read on the forward strand.
GTAATACCTCAGCGGATGTCAATGTAATTGCTCTAATCGGAGAGCGTGGACGTGAGGTTCTTGATTTTATTGAAAGAGATTTAGGGCCTGAAGGGCTTGCCAGATCAGTTGTCATCGTTGCAACATCGGATCAACCAGCTCTAATTCGAATCAAAGGCGCGATGATTGCTACCAGCATTGCTGAATACTTCCGAGATCGCGGTCTAAATGTGATGATGATGATGGATTCTGTTACTCGTTTTGCCATGGCACAACGTGAAGTCGGTCTTGCCGTCGGTGAACCTCCTGCTACACGGGGTTATACCCCTTCGGTTTTTGCCATGCTGCCACGTCTCTTGGAGCGTTCAGGAACTGGTCCCAAAGGATCTATTACTGCGTTCTACACAGTGCTAGTAGACGGGGATGACATGAATGAGCCAATCGCTGATGCCGTGCGTGGTATCCTCGATGGTCATATCGTCTTGAACCGCAATATTGCCAACAGAGGACATTATCCGGCGATTGACGTATTATCCAGTGTAAGTCGTGTTATGAAAGAAATTGTTCCCTCTGAACATATGGAAGCTGCCGATCAGTTGAAGCGACTTCTCTCTATATATAAAGATTCGGAAGACCTTATCAATATAGGGGCATACCAAAAAGGTTCTAATCCAAATATTGATTTGGCAATGGATAATATTGAGGCCATATGGGATTTTACCAAACAAAAGACGAGTGAGAAGTTAACTTATGAAGAAGCTCAAGAACGTTTGATTCATGAATTTTATAAGGGATGAGGGTCCTGAATGAACTTTCGCTATTCTTTCCAACAAATTGTCAACTTGAAAAACAATGAAAGAACACAGGCAGAGTGGATTTTGTCGGAGGCAATGGGTCAATTACGGACTGAAGAAACGAATTTAAGTGGATTATTTGAACAAAAAGAAAATCTTCAGAATGAAATGGCGGATGAATCTAGTCATTCCGTATCCATTTCAAAAATGATGATGATGCAAAGCTATATGAATCATGTTGACCAACAAATTGCAAGAAAACATCAAGATGTGCAGCAAGCTCAACATATTGTACACAAAAAGCGAGAGCACCTCTCTGAAAGAATGGTTGACGAAAAGGTTTGGTCCAAAGCTAGAGAAAAAGCGTTCAACCAATTCCAAGCGTTCGTTGCCAAAAAAGAGCAGGATACGCTGGATGAAATGGCGACAAATCGTTTCAAGCGATTAACGTATTGAGGATGTAAAGGAGGGAAGAGGAGATGGCCGATACCAACATTGAGGGTGCATCCTATAGTGCACTGGAACGATTTCTGATATGGTTTGTCATCCCCTTTGTGTTCACGGCGGTTTTGCTCTTCGTGCTGTTATCTATCTTTGATTACGATATCAAGAGCAGTATTCAGAAGGCACTGCACAATACACCAGTCATAGGGACGATTGTTCCTGCTCCTAAGGAGAAAACCGTTGTGAACGGCACTGCTAAACCACAAACGGCTGAGCAAAACGTGAAAGTCAAAGATGATGAAATCACTAAGCTGAATGGAAGAGTTGCTGAATTGCAAGCAGCCCTTCAGAAAGCAGAGTCGACTTCAGAACAAAAAGATCTTTCTATTAAAGAGGCGCAGTCGAAATTGACCGAGCTCGAAGAAAAGTTGAAAGACAAAACGCAAACTCAGGAAGAATACAATAATCAGATTACACAACTAGCCAATATGTACGCAAAAATGACGCCAAGCAAAGCGGCGCCAATCATCGAAGCTTTAACGCAGAAAGAAATGGTACTTATCTTCTCTATGATGAAATCCGACAGTCGAGGAGCGATTCTTGAAAAAATGGATGCAGCCAAGGCTGCTGAAGCTTCCATTGGACTCAAAGACGTTGTACCTGTTCGGGACAAAGAAATTGCTGCTTTGCAAGAAAGATTATCAATGAATGGTTCCAAAGATACGACTAAATCAACAACCACCGTTAGCAAATCGGATCTCGGACAAACTTTTGCTAATATGACGCCAAAAAGCGCTTCATCTGTTTTATTGGAAATGAATAAGTCAAATCCAGAAAAGGTATTGGCAATTCTAAGTGGGATGGACAATGCCTCACGCTCAAAAGTCATGTCATCACTTTCAGATGCGAATAAGGAAATCGCTGCTGCCATTTCAGCCAAACTTGTTCAATAAGCAATGTGGATGTCATGAAGGGAGGTGAATAAAATGGATGTTCAAATAGCTAAAGTTCCAACTGCGAATACAACTTCCACAGCAACTACTGGTAAAACAGCGTCCACAGATGCTGCATCCAAAGATGCTTTTAACCAAGTTTTGGGAGGACAACTATCGCAGGAGTCAACGACAGGGGAACAAAGTGCAACAGATCCCGCAATTTCGCTAAATATGCTGCTGCAGATGCTGCAAAGTTTGGTTCTACCCATACAAGGAGCAACTGCACAACCTGATCAAGGAACAGAGGATCAACCTCTTCCTGAGATGCTGCTAGAAGCGATGAATAGCAATCCAGCATTAGCAGAGCAATTGTTGCAAGACCCTAAAGTTAGCCAATGGTTTGCAGATGCTAAGCAACTATTGCAAACGCTTGGTGACGGACAAGCCAGCGGAGCCTTTCCTTTATCCAATGGATTGAACTTGCAACCTGCAGATACGTTAAACTTAGATGCACAGAACACGTTGCTCGCGCTTGCTACTTTAACGAAACAACAACCGGACAACCCGATTGTGAAGTTTCTTAATCAAGACTTGCAGAACACGATTCAACCTTTGCTTCCTGAACTGATGGCGAATCTGAAAGGACCAGCTATAACTTCTAAACCAGCAACACCAGTTGTAGGAGCAGCAGAAGATTCAGTAGATGGAAACAAAGAAGAATTAGTTCATGTAGACAAAGCTAGCCATCATAAGCGTGCAAGTAATCTGGTTTTGCCACAGAAACTGGATGGCGATTCATTCACACTTGTGCAACAACCTAAGTCCAGATTAGAACTGCTTGCGGCAAAAAATGTTTTCATTTCGTCAACGCTCAAGTCACAAACAGATTCCAAAGAATCTTTCGTTGACCTTGTAGATTTGCCAACTGAATCCAATCTTTCCACCAATACTGTTGTAACGATTGCAGATCTTCAGAAAGCACAGATCGCTAATACAGCTGTAGTGAAAGCTCCTGCAACCATTAACGCAGGTAATTTTGCTGAAGAAATGACAGACCATGTTCTGAAGAACATGAAGATTACAGTGGCTGGCTCATTCTCTGAAGCGAAGCTTTCCTTGTTTCCCAAAAACCTGGGTCAAGTTGATGTTAGAATCTCCATGCATGACGGTCAATTAATCGCGCAATTCGCAGCGGATACTTTAGCCGGCAAGCAGATGTTAGAAAGTCAGCTTCCATCGCTAAGACAAGCGCTTCAGGTTCAAGGTTTGCAAGTAGAGAAACTGGAAGTTACGCAGAACCAGAATATGCAATCGAGTATGTTCCAGGATCAACGTCAACAACAGACCTTTGGTCAATCACAGCAGCAAAACAAGAATCGTACTGGCAATTTTCAAGAAGATGCTCTTGATTTTAATCAAGAAATCGACAATATTGCTCAAGTTCGTACCGCTGTGAATGGTAACTCCTTCGATGTCATTGCCTAGATGAATACATATGAAGCAGTTGGAGGTGATAGTATGGCTTCAAACCCGGTTGTAGGAAATGTGTCAGATTTAATTAATGCAGGCAATAATGCCAAGACGAAACAAAAAGACAACAATACATTAGGCAAAGATGATTTTCTCAAGATTTTGATCACACAGCTTCAAAATCAAGACCCGACTCAGCCTTTGCAAGATAAAGAATTTATCGCTCAGATGGCACAGTTCACATCCGTTGAGCAATTAACGAATATGGCTGGTGAAATGAAGCTGATGCGCCAATCTCTTGGTTTCGTGTCAGGGTTAATTGGCAAATCGGTGACGTGGACGGATATAGATTCATCTGGTGCTTCCTCTGAAAAAACAGGTATCGTAGATTCCATTACGTTCAAAGATGGCAATCAATATGCTACTGTGAAGGGAGTGGAAATTTCTCTCGACAAGCTTAAAAGAATTGAGAATGTTGGAGAAACAAAATGACAGAGAGAATATCCATTGGACAGCTTTATCCTAATGCGGTTTCTCCAGCGTCTACGAGACGAACACCTGTACAGCAGCCGGTATCTACACCCGGTATTCCTAAGTTTCAACAACTTCTTCAGGAACAATTTGTTCGTTTCAGTCATCATGCAGAGGTTAGACTTAAGGAGAGAGGCATTCAACTAAAGCCCGAGCAATTGGATAAACTTAGTCAAGCAATCGATAAGGTGGCCGCTAAAGGTGCCAAAGATGCGCTAATGATTCTGGGCGGCAATGCTTTGATTGTTAATGTTCCTAACCGAACCGTCGTGACGGCGCTTGATGGAACCTCTATGAATGAACATGTATTTACTCAAATCGACAGTGCCATTGTTATCGCATAAGAATCAGGCTCGACCGTGCAGGAAGCCTGGGGCTGTGGAACGAATGAAGCAGCTCATGATTTTAAAAACCGATTGGAGGCCCAAATAGATGTTAAGATCTTTATACTCAGGCGTTTCAGGTATGCGTGGTTTTCAAACGAAATTAGATGTTATCGGTAATAACATAGCTAACGTGAATACGATTGGTTTCAAAGGCAGCCGTGTTATGTTCAAAGACATTCTTAGCCAAACTGTTTCCGGTGCGAGTGCTGCCGATGACAACCGCGGTGGTGTGAATGCACAGCAAGTTGGTCTAGGAGTTAGTTTGGCAGCAATTGATACTATTCATACAGCAGGCAGTGCCATGACAACGAATGTTACAACGGATTTGCGTGTGAATGGTGATGGATTCTTTGCAGTAGGGACAGCGGAGCAAACGGATGCGCCTTACCTTACAAGATCAGGTAACTTCACGTTAGATGCTAGCCGCAACTTAGTAAATGCTGAAGGGCTTCATGTGATGGGGGCTGAAGGTGCTGGCCCAATCGTAATTCCTGAAGATATTGTTTCCTTCTCAATCGCGCAAAATGGAGATATTATTGGTATTGATTCCACAGGTGCAACGGTTACAACAGGACAGAAAATTGGTGTTGTTAAAGTCATCAATCCATCTGGTCTTGAGAAAATCGGTGGGAATTTGTACCGTATGACAGCCAACGCGAATCCAGGAGGTGCTTTAACTATCGATGTGCCAGGCAATACAGCAACAGGTACAGGCACCCTGATCTCAGGTCAATTGGAAATGTCCAATGTTGATTTGACTGGTGAATTTACGGAGATGATCATCGCCCAACGTGGTTTCCAAGCGAATTCACGCATTATTACAACTTCCGATGAAGTGCTGCAAGAAGTCGTAAATCTTAAACGCTAATTTTCAGTAATGTGAAGTGAGGGGAGCTTGCCTCCCCTTATCCTGATACAGGAGGAGAAGCATGATTTCTCTCACACGTTTAAATGGCAAGCCTATTTTTCTGAATGCCTTATTAATTGAACAGATTGAAGAGACTCCTGATACCATGATTAGTTTAACAACAGGAAAGAAAATCACAGTTCTCGAAAAGGCAGAGGTTGTGGTAAGCTTAGTGCGGACCTACATGCAGGAGATTGGCTCAGTTCGAGCGACTATTAAGTCCAAGGATGCGGAGGGTTCGTAAGTGTTTAAGAACAAAATTTTCATACTCATTGTCTCCATTCTAATTGCGATTACACTGATTTTGACAGCGGCCTTTGTATTATGGAACTTTATGGAGAAAAATAATGAATCCAAAGATCCTGCCGCCAAAGCACAAGATGCTGTTGCCAGTGTGAAACCGACCAAAGCGCCTTCTGCTGAAGCAGTCAAAGCTAACACGGCCATTATCAAAGATATTTTAACAAACTTATCCGGCAGTCAGAATTTCATTAAAATTAGTTTCGCTTTTGAATTAGAAAATGCTAAGGGTAAAGCAGAGTTTGATAGTTTATTGGACTCCGCGGTCAAAGGAACAATTGTACAAGCTCTAGGTGATTTAACGAAAGATCAGATTGAAGGCAGCAAAGGTTCTGATAGTTTAACTTCAACTTTAATGAATAAACTAAACCCATTGTTACATGAAGGAAAAATCAAGCAAATTTGGATAACCGATAAAGTACTTCAATAACTCGCTTTTGATTTTGCTTAAAGGAGGTGACTCGAATGGTTGATGTTCTATCGCAAAATGAGATCGATGCTTTGCTAGCTGCTTTGTCCTCTGGCGAAATGGATGCGGATGAACTTAAAAAAGAGGATACGCAGAAGAAGGTAAGGGCGTATGACTTTAAGAGAGCCGTGCGCTTCTCCAAGGATCATATTCGAAGCTTAACTCGGATTCACGAAAATTTTGCACGATTCTTAACTACGTATTTTTCAGCACAACTTCGTACGTTTGTACAAATTAGTGTTGTCCAAGTGGAGCAGCTGCCCTACGACGAATTTATTCGTTCGATCCCGAAAATGACCATTTTGAACATCTTTGAAGCGGAGCCTTTAGAGGGTCGAATGGTACTTGAGGTTCATCCCAATGTTGCTTTCGCTATGTTGGATCGATTATTGGGTGGAGCAGGCACGACCCCTACGAAAATTAATGCCTTAACTGAAATTGAAACGATTGTGATGGAACGTATTTTTAGTAGAGCCTTCGATAGTTTGCAAGAAGCTTGGAAGACCGTTATCGACATTCAGCCAAGATTAGAGGCACTTGAAACGAATCCGCAGTTCATGCAAATTGTTTCTCCTAATGAAACGATTGCACTGATCTCGCTTAGCACCAAAATCGGTGATACCACGGGGATGATCAATCTTTGTATTCCTCATGTGGTTATTGAGCCGATCATGCCTCGTCTATCCGTTCATCACTGGTTTGTTTCCCAGAAAAAGACGAGAGCTCCTGAAGAAGTGGAAGCACTTCAATCGCGCTTGGAAAAAACCAAGTTGCCACTCATTGCAGAACTGGGTTCGTCTGATATTACCATACGTGACTTTCTTGGTTTAACAATTGGCGATGTTATCCCACTGCATAAATCCGTCGAAGATTCGCTTCAAGTCAAAGTGGGCGAGAAGCTGAAATATCTCGGAAGCCCTGGTACCGTAAAAGGGAAGATGGCTGTACAAATTACAGAAATCGTAAACGAAGGAGAAGAAGATTATGACGAATAACAGAGATTATCTGTCCCAAGAAGAGATCGACGCTTTGTTGAGACAGTCCTCGGACGATAGTCCAGCCTCTTCTTATCATGGGCCTCCTAAAGTTGAAGACTATTTATCTTCGTTAGAGCAGGATGCACTTGGTGAAATTGGTAATATTACATTTGGCAGTGCAGCCACAGCTCTTTCGACATTGCTGGGCAAGAAAGTAGATATTACAACTCCTCGCGTGTCAATAATTGGCAAAGAGGAATTGGAAGAAGAGTTTCCTAGACCACATGTAGCGGTTCATGTTAATTATGTCGACGGTTTTGATGGTATTAATTTACTAGTCATCAAAACAAGTGACGCGCAAGTAATCGCTGATCTTATGATGGGTGGAGACGGTACTGGTGGAGATGAAAATCTCAGTGAAATTCACATCAGCGCTGTTCAAGAAGCAATGAATCAGATGATGGGTTCATCGGCAACTTCGATGTCTACTATCTTTAATCGATTTGTCAATATCTCACCGCCTGGAATCGACATATTAAATTTGTCGAAAGGAGAAGGAAAATTACCTGACGAGGACGTATTTATTAAGATATCGTTCCGACTCATCATTGGTGATCTTATTGATTCCAACATCATGCAGTTACTTCCTGTTCCTTTCGCCAAAGAAATGGTATCGATCCTAATGGGTGGTGGTTCAGAGTCTGAGATGGAAGCTGCCCCGGCTGCACAAGCACCTGCTCCTTCCGCACCTAAGCAAGAAGTTCATACACCTCCTCCTGCAGCAGCTCAACCTGTTTATGAGCAGCCTATGTACCAGCAGCAGCAGCAGCCTATGTATGAGCAACCGATGTATCAACAACCACCGATGGGACAACCCATGTATCCACCTCAACAGCCTATGTATCAGCAGCCACCTGCAGCCGCATATGGTGGGATGCCGAATCGCAATGTAAATGTGCAACCTGTTCAGTTTGGTAATTTACAAAACGGTTCGTTCTCTCATTCGGATGATACTAATCTTGATCTGCTTTTGGATATTCCTCTGAAAGTAACGGTTGAGTTAGGCAGAACCCACAAGGTGATCAAAGATATTTTGGAATTGTCACAAGGATCTATTATTGAATTGGATAAATTAGCAGGTGAGCCTGTTGACATCTTAGTTAATAATAAGTTAATCGCCAAAGGCGAAGTCGTGGTTATCGATGAAAACTTTGGGGTTCGTGTTACGGACATTGTTAATCAATGGGAACGAATTCAAAAGCTACAATAATTTAATTCTAGGGGGACTTTATTCATGGCTAACCGTATTCTTATTGTTGATGATGCTGCTTTTATGAGAATGATGATTCGTGATATTTTATCTAAAAATGGGTATGAGGTTTGTGGCGAAGCGAATGATGGCGCACAAGCTATTGAGAAATACAAAGAATTAAAACCAGATTTGATTACAATGGATATCACCATGCCTGAGATGGATGGGATTCAAGCTTTGAAGGAAATTAAGAAGATTGAACCAAATGCGAAAGTAATCATGTGTTCCGCGATGGGGCAACAAGCGATGGTTATTGATGCGATTCAAGCTGGCGCCAAAGACTTTATCGTAAAGCCGTTTCAAGCGGACCGTGTTATCGAAGCAATTAAAAAGACTCTAGGGTAAGCCGCTTAATTCGGTTGAGTCTTATATAAACCAAGAGGGATGCGACTATGAGAAGACTCCAATCGAAACGACTGTTAACTACGTTACTTAGTGTAGCCGCGATGTTGTACACGACGTCAATAAGCTTTGCCGAAACAGAGCCAGGACAAGGTCTGCCAACATCTGATTTTCCGACTACAGACTCCTTTGATTCGTTTGGTATGGTTGTCAAGGTCATTTTCTTTCTCGTTTTAATCATTCTCTTGTTCTTTGTACTCATCAAGTATGTAGCTAGGAGAAATAAAGGCACCATGTTTGGGAACTCGATTCGATCTTTAGGTGGAGTTCCCCTTGGGCAAAATAAGTCAATCCAGATTGTAGAAATTGGTCATTCGCTCTTCGTAGTTGGCGTCGGTGAGAATATTCAATTATTGGATAAAATCAATGACGCCGATGAAGTAGCCTACATCACTGATTTACTGACTTCCTCTCAGGATGACAGGGTCGGTTTTGGCGCATTGACGAAGTGGATTGGCAAACTGCCGCTTAAAAAGAAAGATATTGAAGAGGAAGTTGAAATCACTTCTTCCTTTCAACAAGTATTTCATGACAAACTTCAACGAGTTTCAAATCGGAATAAAAATGTGGAAGAATGGCTTTCAGATCAAAAACCAACAGATCGGTTGAATGATGAATGAAGAGAAATAAACGAATTCTTGCCCTATTGATCGTGTTCATTTCCGTCTTTCTAATCTCTCTGACAGCTTCGGCTGCCGAGACAGATCCGAACAATCCGATTCCTGGATTAAATGTAAATATTGGTACCGGAGGCGCTGCCGCTGGTTCCTCTAATACGGTAACCTTATTGCTATTGTTAACTGTTTTGAGCCTTGCTCCATCATTTCTAATTTTGATGACAAGTTTTACGCGTATCGTCATTGTACTTGGTTTCGTAAGAACGTCACTGGGAACACAGCAGATGCCACCCAATCAGGTTTTAATCGGACTCGCTCTGTTTTTAACCTTTTTTATTATGTCTCCAACTTTGGGGGAAGTTAATCAGACGGCACTTCAACCTTACTTGAAGGGGGAAATTAATCAAACCCAGGCTTTTGAGAAAGCCTCACTGCCGATGAAGAAGTTTATGTTCAAACATACCAGGCAGAAGGATTTAAAGCTATTTCTAGATTACACCAAAGCTAAAGCGCCAACTGGTGTTGAAGATATTCCTATTACTTCTTTAGTGCCGGCTTATGCGATTAGCGAACTGAAATCAGCCTTCCAGATGGGATTTATGATATTTATTCCATTTCTGGTCATCGATATGGTTGTTTCCAGTACCTTAATGGCGATGGGGATGATGATGTTACCGCCTGTTATGATTTCATTGCCTTTCAAGATCCTGTTGTTTATTTTAGTAGATGGTTGGTACCTTGTTGTGAGATCATTACTCCTAAGCTATGGTTGAGGATCAAGATATCGGAGGATTACTAAATGGGTTCGGAATTTGTCATTCGGATTGCCGGTGAAGCTGTTTATACCGTACTGAAAGCCAGTGCCCCCATGTTGATTATTGGGCTTGTTGTTGGTTTGATCATCAGTATTTTCCAAGCAACTACGCAGATTCAAGAGCAGACGTTAGCTTTTGTTCCCAAAATTGTTGCAGTACTGCTTTCTATTTTAATTTTTGGGCCATGGATTATGAATACATTGGTAGACTTTACGTTTAATTTACTCAACAACCTTTACAAATTCGTTGGTTAGGTTGTGAGCGATATGACAAATATATTTTTTCAGGCTATCCCTATTTTTTTGCTTATCTTTTGTCGAATTACATCATTCTTTGTCGTGGTTCCGGTGCTTTCCTCGCGAAATGTACCGATGATGTTCAAAATCGGTCTTTCTGTATTCATCTCTTTCCTTATTTTTGCAAGTATGGGTCTTGACAAGCCTATACCATTGGATGGTGAATACATCCTATTGATCATTCGTGAAATGCTGATTGGCATTTTACTTGGTTTCCTGGCCTATATTTTCTTTACAGTTGTGCAAACAGCCGGTTCTTTCATGGATATGCAGATCGGTTTTAGTATGGCAAGTGTCATAGATCCTTTGACAGGGGTTTCATCCCCGATGTTAGGGAATCTCAAGTACATGATCGCCATCTTGCTCTTTTTGTCCTTTGATGGACATCACTTTTTGATTAGAGCGATTATTGATAGCTATAAATGGGTTCCATTGGATAATCAGTTGTTCGCCCATATTTACAATGGTGAGATATCGGATTTTCTTTTCAAATCTTTGTCGAAAATGTTTTATCTTTCGTTCCAGCTTGCTGCTCCAATTGTAGCAGCCCTTTTTTTAACAGATTTAGGATTAGGGCTGTTGACAAGGGTGGCTCCGCAATTCAATATTTTTGTCATCGGCGCACCTTTGAAAATGATTTTGGGCTTTTTCTTGCTAGTTGTGCTTTTCCCAGAATTGATTTCGCAATTTCAAAATTTATTTGCAACGATATTTGATTACATGGAGAAGTTGCTTCAATTAGTTAGTGGTACACAGCAACCCTCTCCCTGAGTAGGAGGAAACCGTGTCCCAGCCATATCGCTTGCAGCTTGATTTACAATGGTTTGCAGGAGAAAAGACGGAACCTGCGACAGCGAAGAAGAGACAGGATGCCCGTAAAAAGGGACAGGTCGCCAAGAGCATGGATTTGCCCGCCGCGTTCATCCTCCTCTTTTCATTCTTGTCGTTCCTCATGTTTGGAAGCTACATGAAAGTAAGAATCATCAGTATGTTCAAAAACGTATACAATAATCAACTCAATATGGATATTACGATGGGGAATGTTCAAGTCCTATTCACAAATTTGGTCATACAAGGCTTAATCATTCTGGCACCTATTTTTATTCTTGTTGTCTTGATTGCTTTCATAGGGAATTACGCGCAGATTGGCTTTATGTTTATCGGCGATCCCTTGATGATGAAATTCAGTAAAATTAATCCGCTTGAGGGGTTCAAAAAAATCTTCTCCTTGCGAACAGTAATGGATTTTTTGAAATCCACCATGAAGATGCTTATTATCGGTTACGTTGTGTACACGACTTTAATGGGGGAAAAGGCCAAGTTATTAGGGTTAGGTCATTCGCCACTTGAAAGCACCTTTTCATTTATTGCTTCACTTACTTTAAAGCTCGGCATTAAAATTGGTGCTATTCTTATCGTGCTTGCGGTATTTGACTATATCTATCAGAAGTACGAGTATGAGAAGAGTCTCAAAATGTCCAAGCAGGATATCAAAGATGAGTATAAGAAAAGTGAAGGAGATCCGCTGATTAAAGGAAAGATTCGTGCGAAGCAGCGTCAAATGGCCATGCAGCGGATGATGCAAGAAGTTCCCAAAGCGGATGTCATTATCACAAACCCGACTCACTTTGCAGTTGCTTTGAAATATGATTCTTCTAACATGCAGGCGCCCACTGTTATTGCCAAGGGTGCTGACTATGTAGCTCTCAAAATTAAAGAAGTGGCCAAGAAGAATGGTGTTGTGACGATGGAAAACAAGCCGTTAGCACGTGCCATATTTGCCCAAGTGGAGATCGGTGAAGCCATTCCAGCTGATTTATTCCAAGCAGTTGCTGAAGTGTTGGCTTACGTCTATAAAATGAAGGGCAAAACGAATTAACGAAGAGGGAGGTACAATCTGTTGAAAATCAAAGATTTAGTGGTTCTGGTAGGCATTATTTGTATTGTCTTAATGATGATTGTACCGGTACCAATCCCTTTACTGGATTTTCTGCTGATTATCAATATATCAGTTGCTTTAATGATTATCTTAGTAGCAATGAATACACAAGAAGCACTGCAGTTCTCCATCTTTCCTTCCTTACTTTTGATTACGACCTTGTTCCGGTTGGCGCTTAACGTATCAACGACCCGGAACATTTTGTCGCATGCAGAAGCAGGCGACGTGGTCAGAACTTTTGGTTCTTTCGTGGCACAAGGCAATATCGTCGTGGGATTCGTCGTGTTTCTCATTCTGGTCTTGGTACAGTTCATCGTAATTACCAAAGGTTCTGAGCGCGTTGCCGAGGTTGCAGCGAGATTTACGCTCGATGCGATGCCGGGCAAACAGATGAGTATTGATGCTGATTTAAATGCAGGTTTAATTAATGAAGTTCAAGCTCGTGAACGAAGAAAGAAAATTGAAAGTGAAGCGGATTTCTATGGGGCAATGGATGGTGCCAGCAAATTCGTTAAAGGGGATGCTATTGCAGGTATCATTATCCTTGTTATCAATTTAATCGGTGGTTTCATCATTGGAATGACGATGAAAGGGATGTCTTTCAGTAAAGCTCTGGAAACCTTCTCTATTCTCACAATTGGTGATGGTCTCGTCAGTCAAATTCCTGCGTTATTGATTTCTACTGCTGCTGGTATTATCGTAACTCGCGCTTCCTCAGAAGGGAATCTTGGACAGGATGTTACTAAACAGCTTACTGCTCAGCCGAAACTTTTGTACATTGTTGCTGGTACGTTAGTTGTTCTTGGATTATTCACGCCAATTCATTGGTTCACTACATTCCCGATTGCAGGGTTGCTAGTTTATGCCGCTTATAAGATGCAGAAGAATTTGGAACGGGAAGCGATCAAAGAAGAGCAGATGGTTGAAGAGCAGCAAATTGAGGAAGTTCGCAGTCCAGAAAGTGTCATTTCTTTGCTTCAAGTGGATCCAATTGAATTTGAATTTGGCTACGGCTTAATACCTCTGGCGGATACACAGCAGGGGGGAGATTTATTGGATCGAATCATCTTGATTCGTAGACAATGTGCGCTTGAACTCGGGGTTGTCGTACCTGTTATTCGTATTCGTGATAACATCCAATTACGACCTAATGAGTATATCATCAAAATTAAAGGCAATACCGTAGCACGCGGCGAACTACTTCTTAATCACTACTTAGCGATGAGTCCTGGTATTGAAGATGATTCGATTTCTGGTATTGAAACAACTGAACCTGCTTTCGGTTTGCCTGCGATTTGGATTGATGAGGTGACCAAAGAAAGAGCGGAATTATCAGGCTATACGGTAGTAGATCCGCCTTCTGTCGTTGCCACACATCTTACAGAAATCATCAAGAAACATACGCATGAACTTCTGGGTCGTCAGGAAACGAAAGCTCTTATCGACAATGTTCGCGAAGCGTACCCAGCACTTGTTGACGATCTTATACCTTCCGTTTTATCGATTGGTGATGTGCAAAAGGTATTAGCTAAGTTATTGCGTGAGAAAATTTCGGTACGTGATTTGGTTACAATTCTTGAGACTTTAGCGGACTATGGAACTTACACCAAAGATCCTGAGATTTTAACTGAATATGTCAGACAGTCCTTGTCCAGACAAATTACGCAACAGTTCACCTCTTTGGGCGATTCGCTTAAAGTAATTACGGTAGGCCCATCAGTCGAAAAGAAAATAGCCGAATCTGTTCAACAGTCAGATCAAGGCAGCTACTTAGCTCTGGATCCTTCTTCCTCACAAATTATTTATCATCGTGTAAGCGAACAGGTTTCCAAATTGATTCAATCTGGTCAACAGCCCGTTATTCTAACTTCTCCGACGATTCGCATGTATTTAAGACAATTACTAGAAAGAACTCTGCAAGATATTCCTGTCTTGTCCTACAGCGAATTAGAGCCAAGCGTTGAAATTCAGAGCATGGGGGTAGTCAATTTATGAGAGTAAAAAGATATGTTGTCGATTCCATGCCGGATGCTTTGCAGAAAATACGCACTGATTTGGGCAAGGATGCTGTTATTTTGAATACCAAAGAAATTCGTACTGGCGGCTTTCTCGGTTTATTTGGCAAAAAAAAGATTGAAGTTATTGCAGCAATCGATGCTTCGAACGCTGCTGCCAATGCGGCTAACCAACAGCGTGCAGCAGCACCTCACATGCAGCAGCCGCGGGTGCAGGCACCGGCAAACAATCTTCAAGCTGTTAAGCAGCAAACACATATGTCGGATTTTCCTGATGTTCCTGATGTTTTCGCTCCCGTGAGCCCAGCCAGAGAACCCGTAGCTGTCAAAACAGCTCACGAAGCGCCTGCAGCTCCGCTCTATGCTGCGCAGCAATCGTACTCACCCGTTTCTGTGAATGCACCTAACAGGCCTAATGCTAAGGATGAGCACTTGCTTGAGGAACTCAAGCAAATGAAGGAAATGATGCACAAGCTGACGAAAGCGGCAGACGTTTCCAATCTTCCGGAACCATTGCAACAAATTGAACAACGACTTTACGATCAAGAAGTAGATGCTTTACTTGTTCGCCAAATTATTGACGAGACCTTAGCTGATTTCGAATTGGCCGATGAACCCGTGACGGAAGAATCCGCCAAACAAATCATTAAGTCCAAACTTGGTCAAGTTTTTCAGTCAGATAAAAGCAAACAAATTTCACCGAATACTCGCGTTGTTCATTTCGTAGGGCCAACCGGGGTTGGCAAAACAACGACGATAGCCAAGTTAGCTGCTGAACAAGTCCTGAAGTATCAACGAAAAGTTGGATTCATCACTTCGGATACGTATCGTATTGCAGCAATTGAGCAGTTGAAAACGTACGCTACTATTTTGAATGTGCCGTTGGAAGTAGTCTTCTCTCCGCAAGATTTATCGAAAGCTTTTCATAATCTAGCGGATTGCGATATTATTTTCATGGATACGGCCGGTCGGAATTTTAGGAATGAAATGTATGTTTCTGAACTGAACTCACTTCTCAAGACGCAGGGGAATAGTGAAACGATTCTCGTCTTGAGTTTAACAACCAAATATCGCGATATGAGAGCTATTACCAACAATTTCAATAAGTTTAAATTGGACAAAGTAATCTTTACGAAAATGGACGAAACGGATTCTTACGGGGCAATTGTGAATATTGTTCATGAATTTACTCTTCAAATCTCCTATGTTGCGAATGGACAAAATGTCCCTGATGATATTACGGAGATGAATGAGTGGCAAATCATTGATTTGTTATTGGAGGAGCCTAAAGCATGAAGGATCAAGCAGAAGCGTTGCGGAACCTGGTACAGATTCAGAATGATAAAGGCACAAGGGCAACCAGGATTATTACCGTGACTAGCGGAAAGGGCGGCGTTGGGAAGTCTAATTTCACGCTGAACTTTGCATTGACGCTTCAGTCCCAAGGTTATAAGGTGCTTGTTTTTGATGCTGATATCGGGCTCGCCAATATTGACGTGCTTATGGGTGTGTCCTCTAAATACAATTTGTATCATCTTTTGAAGAAAGAAAAAACAATATGGGAAATCATCCAAAAAGGCTATAACAATTTAGATTTTATTGCAGGCGGTTCGGGATTCAACGATTTGCTCCGCTTAACAGAGGAAGAATTAGATTACTTTGCAGAACAAGTCATGCAGCTCAATGGATACGTAGATTTTATCATTTTTGATACCGGCGCTGGATTATCCAAAGAAACACTCAAATTTATTCTAGCCGCTGAAGAAACGTTTGTAGTCACAACACCAGAACCAACATCCATCACTGACGCTTATGCAATAATTAAAATGGTGAATTCCATGGGACATAACGTCTCATTTAAATTAGTCATTAACCGCGTTACAGATTCGAAAGAAGGAAAGCAAACAGCGGACAAAATCTCACTGGTTGCTAAGCAATTTCTAGATATTCATATTCCGACACTTGGTTTTGTAGACGATGATGCAACAGTTTCAAAAGCAGTAAAAAAGCAAATACCGTTTACAGTCGCTTTCCCACATTCAGCAGCATCAAGAAGCTTAAACACATTAACCGAAAATTATATCAAAGGTTATCGAGTCATTGATACGCCATCTACAGGCGTAAAAGGATTTTTAAATAAAATGATGAAACTTTTGAAATAGGATTTTCGCAAATCATGTCGAATAAGCACATAAAGGGAGGGGAACAGCATGGCACCTTATAACATTCTAGTCGTAGACGACTCTGTCTTTATGCGAAAAATTATTAGCGATCTGATTTCTGAAAATCCCCAATATCAAATCATTGGTACCGCTAAAAATGGTCAAGAAGCTATCGAACAAGTTAAACTTCTTCGTCCTGATGCCGTAACGATGGATATCGAAATGCCCGTCATGAACGGGCTGGATGCTCTTCAACGGATTATGGCTGAACAGCCTACACCGATTATCATGTTAAGTTCTTTAACCGAAGAAGGGGCATCTGAAACGATTAAAGCGCTAGAATGGGGAGCTGTCGACTTTATTCGAAAGCCTTCTGGCTCGATTTCCCTTGACTTATACAAAGTAAAACAGCTACTTCATGAAAAACTACATATGGCAGTAAGAACCAAAATGAGAAGCTTTCAGCCTGTTCAGCAGAAACCATTGTCTTCTCGTTTGAATACATCACCAACTCCATCGGTATTTGAGAGAAGCAAAGCATCCGCTATGAAACCTCCTGATGTGAAAGCGGGAGCGGCTGAGGGTTCGACGCACTTCAATCATCTTGTTGCGATAGGTACTTCAACAGGAGGTCCTAGAGCTTTACATCAAGTAATCTCGAATATCCCTGCTGGTTTTCCAGCTCCGATTCTTATTGTTCAACATATGCCGCCTAACTTTACGAAGTCATTAGCACAACGTTTGAATGACATTTCGCAAATTAAAGTTGTCGAGGCAGCGGAGGGGGATGTTCTCCAAACCGCAACAGCTTACGTGGCTCCTGGCGGTTGGCATATGATCGCATATAAAGATTCGAACAAAACGTACAAAATCCGATTAACCAAAGAAGATCCTCGTTCTGGCCACCGCCCCTCGGTGGATGTCATGTTTGAGTCCTTGCTTGGTATGAGTGAGTTGAAACGGCACATCGTACTGATGACAGGGATGGGAAGCGATGGCGCCAAAGGGATGCTGTCACTGAAGCAATCCGGTGTAGCGACAACCATTGCTGAGTCTGAAGAAACATGCGTCGTATACGGCATGCCTCGGGCTGCTGTAGAGATGCAAGCTGCGATGCACGTGCTGCCACAGCAAGATATTGCCGTTAGACTAGCTCAATGCGTACTTAATTAGTTGAACGTTAGCAAGCAAATTGAATAATGATTCTATTGGAGGTGTGTGGTTTTGGAACTTAGTCAATATTTATCCATGTTTATCGATGAATCGAAAGAGCATTTGCAATCCTTGAATGAGAACTTACTAAGTTTAGAAAGCAACCCTCAGGATATTAGTATTGTACATAATATTTTCCGCTCTGCTCACACGCTGAAAGGCATGTCCGCAACGATGGGCTTCGAAGACATCGCGGCCCTTACACATGAGATGGAAAACGTCTTAGATCTAGTGCGCAACAGTAAAATTGAAATGAACCCTTTCATTTTTGATTGTATTTTCAAAAGTTTGGATTCTTTGGAATCCATGGTGGAAGACATTATTCAAGGCGGTACTGGTAAAGCAGATGTATCCCCGATTGTTGTTTCACTTCGCTCTATTGTTACGGGTGAATACAAGACTGCGGCAGTCCCGGCAGCTGTTACTGCCGTGAAAGAGGCAACAAAAGGGATTGAAGTTGACGAGTTCCAATTTTCCATTTTGCAACAGTCCATTGATTCAGGTTTCCTAGTTTTTTATGTCGAAGTGACAGTGAACGAGAACTGCGTTCTCAAAGCGGCTCGTGCTTATATGGTCTTTGATGCTTTAGAAAGAATGGGAGAGATCGTGAAAGCGACGCCTTCTGTTCAAGAAATTGAACAAGAGAAATTCGATCGCTCCTTCTCCTTATACTTTATTTCGAAAGTGGATCAAGGAACGCTAGAAAAAGAAATTTTGAATGTTTCAGAGATTCAATCTGCAATTATCATTACGGTCGATACAGAATCCTTGGCTGAGCTTTCTCGTCCGCGAATTGAAGTTGAGGCAGCAAGACAAGAAATTGCCGCTGCAGTGGCTGCAGCTGTTGTGCCTGTGCAGACTCCAACGATTGAAGCAGCACCAAAAGTAGAAGCAGCGGCTGTTGTTGCTAAACCGGCTGCTGGCGGAGCTCCCGTAGCGAGTCGGACGATCCGTGTAGATATTGAACGACTAGATGCACTTATGAATTTATTTAGTGAATTGTTGATTGATCGCGTGCGACTGGAACAACTCGCTACGGAAGTTAAGCGGAATGATTTGACTGAAACCGTCGAACATATGTCCAGAGTCAGCAGTGATTTGCAGAATATCGTCTTGAAGCTCCGCATGGTGCCTGTAGATTCTGTTTTCAATAGATTTCCTCGTATGATCAGAGATTTAGCTAAATCATTGGATAAGAAAGTAGATCTTGTGATTACGGGCGCTGAAACGGAATTAGATCGTACCGTTATTGATGAAATTGGTGATCCGCTTGTTCATTTGCTTCGCAACGCGGTGGATCATGGGATTGAATCTATTAGTGACAGACTTGCAGCAGGCAAGAGTGAGCAGGGTACCATTCAGCTTCGCGCATTTCACAGCGGTAATCATGTCTTTATTGAAATCGAAGAAGACGGCAAAGGCATTTATCGCGATAAAGTGTTGAAAACCGCACTGAAGAATGGTCTCGTAACGGCTGAACAAGCTGCGAAATTGTCTGATATCGAAGTCTATAATTTGTTATTCGCCTCCGGCTTCAGTACAGCTGAGAAAATTTCTGACATTTCAGGCCGTGGTGTTGGTCTAGATGTCGTTAAGACCAAGATCCAAATGCTAGGCGGACACGTGCAAGTTGATTCCAGACCAGGTTTGGGCAGTAAATTTTCCGTGCAACTTCCATTGACTTTGTCGATCATCTCAGCGATGCTTGTTCGTCTTGGCAGCGAGAAATACGCTATTCCATTGTCTTCCATCGTTGAAACATCTGCTATTCAAAAGAAACAAATTCGCAACATCCATGGCAACAAAATGGTGGATTACCGCAATTCGGTTATCCCGTTGGTGTCACTCAGTACGTTGTTCAGTGTTCCAGATTTCAATGAGGATTTGGAAGATGAAACCGAAATTGTCGTTGTTCGCAAAGGGGACAAGCAAGTTGCTTTAATGGTGGATGAATTTATTGGCCAGCAAGAAATTGTCCTCAAAACATTGGGCAAATACTTATCTGGATTGTTTGCTATTTCAGGCGCAACGATTCTTGGGGATGGACAAGTAGCTTTGATTATCGACCCTAATGCATTGATTAAATAATTACTTAAATCTAAGGAGGCGTTCACAATGGGAGAAGAAAAAAAGGTTATCGTCTTTGCACTTGGAACTGAAGAATATGGTGTGGAAGTTGAGAAAGTCAGAACAATTGAAAGAATGCAGCCGATGACCCGTGTACCGAAAGCACCGGAATTTATCAAGGGTGTCATTAATCTTCGTGGTGTCGTGATTCCGATTATTGATCTTCGTTCCCGCTTTGGACTTGATGAACTGCCGACTACGGATGCTACTCGCATTATCATTGTCTCTGCAGGAGATTTCGAAGTTGGTTTGATTGTTGATTCTGCCAATGACGTTATTGATTTGGATACAGATAATATTGATAATCCTCCAGAAATTGTTGGCGGGATTAAAGCCAAGTATCTAGATGGCATTGCTCGTGTCGGAGAACAAAGATTATTAGTTTTGCTCAACTTGGAGCAGGTATTGGACCGCAACGAACTCCAACAGTTGGAAAGAGTAGAGGATTAAGTTGTGGATGTGTTTAGTCAGTTAGCAGATTTCCAGATGGATGTTTTGAAAGAAGTAGGGAACATAGGTGCGGGTCATGCAGCGACCGCCCTATCTACTTTATTAGATAAGCCAATTGATATGCTTGTTCCCAAAGTACGCATGCTGCCTTTTGAAGAAATTTGCGAAAGTGTCGGTGGAGCTGAGACTGTAGTTCTAGCTATTTTCTTGCGAGTGGATGGCGATGCTCCTGGTAATATGTTTTTTATTCTCAATTTAGATGCTGCCAAAAATATGTTAAGAGATCTGATTGGGATGAACATACAGGATCAAGAAGAATATTCCGAACTTGAATTGTCGGCGCTGAATGAAATAGGCAATATTCTAGCGGGGTCCTATTTATCCTCACTTGCAGATTTCACGAATTTAAACATGCAACCTACCGTTCCGGCGTTAGCGATTGATATGGCAGGAGCTATCTTGAGTTATGGCTTATTGCAGTTTGGTCAAATGGGAGATCAAGCCCTTCTCATTGATACCAAATTTTTGGAAGGGGATAATGAAGTACAAGGACATTTCTTCCTAATTCCTGATCCGGAATCGTTTGGCAAAATATTTTCCGCATTGGGAGTAGAGTCTTCATGATCCAAGACAATTTGATTAAAGTAGGAATGGCTGACCTGAATGTAGCTCACCAAATAGGTGTGCTAAAGACAACAGGGCTGGGTTCGTGTGTAGGTGTCACTTTGTATGATAGCCGCGTTAAAGTGGCCGGTATGGCACATGTTATGCTGCCTTCATCAGAGATTGCACGTGAGGGATCGCTGAACATTGCTAAATACGCGGATACAGCTATTCCTGAGTTAATCTCAAGAATGGAATTGCTTGGCGCAGCTGTGAGCAGGTTAGAAGCCAAGCTCGCTGGCGGTGCACAGATGTTTGCTTTTGCGGGAAACAATGATACGATGAGAATTGGGCCTAGAAATGTAGAATCTTGTAAAGAAATGTTGATTAAATATCGAATTCCAATTCGCGCTGAGGATACAGGTGCCAACTACGGCCGTACCATTGAATTTAATAGTGAGACAGGCATACTGGTCATTCGAAGTGTCCAATTAGGAGTGAAGGAAATTTAATGATTGGAACCATGCGAATCAATGTTATTGTAGCAGCCATAGCGGGAGTATTTACATTTGCCTTATCGATTGGGAATAATTTATTTCTTTCCACTTGTCTCAAGAGTTTGTATAGCTTTCTTATCTTATATGTTCTGACATTTGGCTTCAGATGGGTGTTAGGTGTCATGATCGGAGCAGAGCAAGCAAATGGAACCTTCCCAGGTAATCCAGTAGAGGATTCGGGAGTTGGTCAATCACTCGATATGACAACGCCTGATTTGGATGAAGAAACCCGTGAATTGATGAAAGCTAACCTGAGTGATAACAACTCTTTATCTTCTGCGGATATGCAATTTTCACCACTCAATCCACCTAAGCTAGTCACCAAGAATAATTTGGACCCTGAACAACTGGCGGGTGCCTTAAGGCGAATGTCTGAAGATTAAGGATGGTGAAACATAAATCATGATTGAACAAAAGCAATCACAACTAGCGAATATTGAGTTATGGAAACAGTGGAAGGAAGAAGGCTGGGTGCCTGCGAAACAATCCCTTATTGAGAGTTACTTGCCTTTAGTCGACTACGTTTCCAGCCGACTTGCTATTGGACTTCCGAAGAGTGTTTCCAAAGAGGATTTATCCAGTTTTGGTGTCATGGGGCTTATAGATGCCGTGGAGAAATTCGATTATGCACGTGGGTTGCAATTCGAAACGTATGCTTCTTGGAGAATAAGAGGGTCAATCATTGATGGATTGAGACAAGGTGATTGGGTACCCCGCTCTGTACGCGAGAAGGCCAAAAAGGTTGAAGATGCTTATCAGAAGCTGGAACAGCAGTATCTTCGCTCAGTTACTGATGCGGAGATAAGTGCTTATTTGCAAGTGTCAGAAACCGATTTTCAACAGATGCTGCAAGATATTTCCATTACTACCGTATGTTCGATCGATGATCCGATTCGTGAGGAAGACTCTGAAACCAGGTTATCCTTGCTCGTGGATGAGAAGGCTAAGAACCCTGAGTTTCAGGTGAATGAGTTTTATTTGAAAGATTCTTTGGCCAAAGCGATTGAGCGTTTAACGGAGAAAGAAAGAACCGTCGTTTCTTTATTTTATTTCGAAGAGCTTTCATTGAGTGAAATTGCGGAAGTTATGTGCTTGTCGCCTTCACGCATTTCACAGCTGCATTCCAAGGCGATTCTTCGTTTAAAAGGTGTACTTGGAAGATTCAAGAATCAATTATTTCAGGATTCATAACTTAAATTCGATCGTGAAAGGTGGTATTCCATGCTTGAGAGGAACATGCCTTTAGATTACTATATTAATATTTCTGTTTCGGACAACAAATTGTCTGCAAGCTTGTTGATCACAAACGCAGAAGCTGATTTCAAAGTTACGATAGGTGAATTGGAAGACCTTATTCAAAAAAATCATATTGTGCATGGATTAAATATACCTTTACTTGCTCAAATTGCTGCGGATCCCAAGTCGTTTTATCATCAGAAAGTTGTAATTGCGACAGGTACTAAGCCTGTAGATGGACAGAATGGCTCTATTAAATATATTTTTGTTTTTGATGAAGATGAAAAAAAACCACTCGAGCTGGATGACGGCAGGGTGAATTATAAAGAAGTTGTCACCCTTCACAATGTGCGGAAAGGCCAACTGATCGGCCAGCGTTCATTAGCGACAGAGGGCACGCCTGGGAGAGCTGTTACAGGAGAGACGCAGTTCGCCAAAGCAGGTAAAGAAGCTCGCTTTAAATTGGGCAAGAATGTGATTGCTGATGCCGAACAAAGAGCACTGTATTCGGCCATTGACGGCATGGTTGTACGTACAGATCGGGATAAAATTAATGTGTTCCCTGTGTATGAAGTAAATGGAGATGTGGACTACAATATAGGTAATATCGATTTCATCGGTACGGTTGTTATTCGCGGCAATGTGCTTCCTGGCTTCAAAATTCGCGCAGCAGGCGACATTCGCGTTACTGGCGGCGTCGAAGCAGCTGAACTAGAAGCAGAAGGTTCTGTTGAGATTAACGCTGGGATTGTTGGACAAAATAAAGCACATATTAAAGCTGGTAAGAATGTCAAAAGTTCTTTCATTCAAGATGCTACTATAGAAGTTGCCGGTGAGTTGCTAGTTAGCCAGAGTATCATGCATTCTACGATCAGAGCTGGAAAAGCTGTTGTTTGCAGTGGTTCCAAGGGACTTATTGTTGGAGGTACGATTCAGGCTGGTGAACGTGTAACGGCCAGAACCATCGGGAATACGATGTCAACCGCAACGGTCGTCGAAGTTGGTGTATTGCCCGAGCTTCGCAATGAAATGATTACTTTACGCAATCAACTTAGAGTGTATATGGAAAATATGGATAAGACGGATAAAGCGCTTACTTTACTAGATTCATTAGCTGCTGCAGGTCAGCTTACACCTGATAAAGTGGCCATGCGCATCAAACTGAATCACACGAAAAAACAGGCAATCGAAGAACAAAATGCGGTTAAAGATCGGATTTTTGAAATTGAGAAGTCTTTGGAAGACTCAGAGAAAGCGAAAGTGGAGGTTCTGTCTACCGTATATGGCGGAACGAAAATCGTAATAGGGCGCTATACGAAATTCATCAAGGATCCAACGAATCGGATGACGTTCCGTCTAAGTGAAGGTGATATTACAATGAGTGCCTATGTGTGAGTGAAGGGGTGGCTAGACAATGAGTTTTAAAGCCATTGATTTACAACTGGCCGTTCACAAAAATGATGAGGCGGGTATACGCCAGAATCAACTCATGCAAAAACCACGTCAGGATGAAACCATTCTAGAGAATCAATCGCTTCAGAATACTGAGAGAGATCGTCATCGCAGCAGTAAGCTGGAAGAAAGCGCAAGGGCAGATATCAAAGATCAGTCCGGACAGAATCAACAAACTTCTAAAGGGAAGTCAAAGGGGAAGAGGAAAGCAGATGGGAAATCGTCAGCTGCACCTCACGAGCCAGAACACCCATATAAAGGGCATCATATTGATTTATCTCTGTAACCAGCTATCTTACATATAGAAAAAGGTGAACCCAATGGCTATGCAGCCGTGGATGTATGTCGTTCTTCTGGGCTTTGTCCTTATTGTTTACGCACGGTTCCTACCCAAAGATCAGGCTGCCTTGTCAACCAAGACAAGCGTAGTGCAAGAAATTGAGGAAACGATCGAGCACTTTGCGGCTGAAATGGATGAGCAAAATCAGTCCCTGCTCAATCTCTTCTCCAAAACGAAACAAGACTATGAAGTCGAATTAGCAAAGCTTGCAGGCCGACTAGAATCGCTTGAGAAGCAAAAATATGAGCTCTCCCAGGAATTGACGAAAGTTCATGTGAATCAATCTGCAACTGGAATGACTGCAGTTCCAGATCAACTTCCGATCTCTGACATGACTGTCGTGTCTATTCCCACACCATCAGCTCCTATGCTACCATCAGGTGCAGATGCGCATCATGAAGAACTTGTCGTAGAAGAACCTGTATACTCGGGATTAAGTATGAAGAGCAGATATGCAGAGTTGTTTGCTTTGCACGATCAAGGAAAAGGTGTTGAAGCCATCGCTAAGAAATTAGGGATGAATAAAGGCGAAGTCAGTCTAATCCTGCAGCTTTCGAGACAGGAGGAGATGACTCGTGCTTAAAAATCGTTCGATGATGTTAGGTATCGGGATTGGGATTATTATGGGTGCCTTGCTTTTGCAAATGATGTCCGTTCGAACGAGCGCGCCTGGTCAGACAAACTTGGCTTTGGACGAGTTGGATCCGCAGAAGTTAAAGGATGAATCCGCGAAATATTATCAAGTGTTTGATAAAAACATAAAAGTATATACCCAAGCCGAGCTGGATACCCTTGTACAGACGAAGGTGAAAGAAGAAAGCGATAAGTTAGCCGCGGCTAAACCCAAGGATCAACCTAAAGCTACGTCACCTGAAGGAAGCCAGAAAATAATTCTATATGTACAACCTAATCTCGATGCTACCGCAGTTGCTGATTTGTTAATGAAATCGGGCATTATTGCGGATCGTAAAGCCTTCACGACGGAGCTTGAGAAGCAAGGCGGAAACACGAAGATTCAAGTAGGTTTTCATTCCTTTGAAGGTGTTTTGGACGTGCAGAAAATCGTTGCGAATTTACTTGCAGCTCAATAGTTTAACTTACAAATGGATCTTTCTTATGGAGGTCTTTTTTGTTCGTTTAGTCCCTGAGACTCTTTATTTACAGTATCCAAAAACGCTGTCGACAAAAGGTTGCATAGGGATTTGAGTTGTGGTATATTTATTCTCGGTGTTAAAAACTCACGCCCGTCAATTTGCATAATGGTGCTTACTTTGGTAAGTTTTATGCAAAGATGCGATAGGCGGCGGATACCAAATAAACCATTTTAGAGGAGGGATTGGGGATGGCAGTTATCTCCATGAAACAGCTTTTAGAAGCTGGCGTACATTTCGGTCACCAAACACGTCGTTGGAATCCGAAAATGGACAAGTACATCTTTACAGAAAGAAACGGTATTTACATTATCGATCTACAAAAAACGGTTAAAAAAGTTGAAGAAGCTTACAACTTTGTTAAATCCGTTTCGGAAGATAATGGTACAATCCTTTTCGTTGGAACTAAGAAACAAGCACAAGATTCCGTTGCTGAAGAAGCAGAACGTTGTGGCATGTACTTCATCAACCAACGTTGGTTGGGTGGTACATTAACTAACTTCCAAACAATTCAAAAACGTATCGACCGTTTGAAAACTCTTGAAAGATGGGAAGAGGACGGTACTTTCCAAGTTCTTCCTAAGAAAGAAGTTATCATCCTTCGCAAAGAAAGAGATCGTCTTGAGAAATTCTTAGGCGGTATCAAGAACATGAAGGGTCTGCCTAGTGCACTTTTCATTATCGATCCACGTAAAGAGCGTATTGCTGTTGCAGAAGCTCGCAAATTGGGTATCCCAATCGTTGGTATCGTTGATACAAACTGTGATCCGGACGAAATCGACTACGTGATCCCAGGTAACGATGATGCGATTCGTGCGGTTAAATTGTTGACAGCGAAAATTGCTGACGCAGTTATCGAAGCACACCAAGGCGAACAAACAACAGCTTAATCTATAGGCACGTGAAAAGGGTGGTTGGAAGGTGTAACAGCCTGTCACCACCCTTTTTTTAAAGAAGAATTCATGGTATGTTACATATTATACTAACAAACAACGGGAGGTTTCTTTCAATGGCAGTTACAGCAGCACAAGTGAAAGAATTACGTGAAAAAACAGGCGCAGGTATGTTGGATTGCAAGAAAGCCCTTGAAGAAGCAAACGGTGATATCACGAAAGCCGGCGAATTGCTTCGTGAAAAAGGTCTTTCCGCGGCAGCTAACAAAGCTGGACGTATCGCTACAGAAGGAGCAGTAGAGTCTTACATCCACGCTGGCGGTAAAGTAGGCGTTCTTGTTGAGATCAACTGTGAAACTGACTTTGTTGGTAAAACAGATCAATTCAGAACGTTCTGTAAAGACATCGCGATGCACATCGCAGCAGCGAACCCAACTTATGTACGACGTGAAGAAGTACCAACAGAAGCTTTGGAAAAAGAAAAAGAAATTCTTCGCAACCAAGCTTTAAATGAAGGCAAGCCTGAGAAAATCATTGACAAAATGGTTGAAGGCCGTATCGGCAAATACTACGAAGAGTTCTGTTTGATGGAACAACAATTCGTTAAAGATCCAGACAAAACGATCGACCAATTGTTGAATGAGAAAATCGCAGCTATCGGTGAGAATATCTCCATTCGTCGTTTCGTACGTTTCGGTCTTGGTGAAGGTCTAGAGAAAAAACAAGAGAACTTTGCGGAAGAAGTTATGTCCCAAGTTAACCTATAATAGCTTTCAAAAAAGTTGGAACACTCGGTGTTCCTTCTTTTTTAGCCAATAAGAGATGTTGGTTCATGCAATGAAACGGGGGTAAACAAGTTGGGTCAACCTTTTTACAAAAGAGTAGTGCTAAAATTAAGCGGCGAAGCTTTGGCTGGTCAGCAGGGCTACGGCATTGATTCGGAAGTCATTACGTCCATTGCCCAACAGGTCAAAGATGTTGTGGAATTGAATGTAGAAGTAGCTATCGTCGTAGGTGGCGGTAACATCTGGCGTGGGATAGCCGGAAGCGAGAAGGGGATGGACCGAGCTACTGCTGATTACATGGGCATGTTGGCAACGGTGATGAACTCATTGGCGCTGCAGGACGCTTTGGAGAATATTGAAGTCCCTACACGCGTGCAGTCCTCGATAACCATGCAACAGGTTGCAGAACCGTACATTCGGAGAAGAGCAATGCGTCACCTTGAGAAAGGTCGAGTTGTTATCTTCGCCGCAGGAACTGGTAATCCTTACTTCTCAACGGATACGACAGCAGCTTTGAGAGCCGCTGAAATTGAAGCGGAAGTTATTCTCATGGCCAAAAACAAAGTGGATGGCGTCTATTCCGCTGATCCTTTCAAAGATCCAACAGCTAAGAAGTACGAGACGTTAACCTATATGGAAGTCATCAGTAATAATCTTGGTGTCATGGACTCCACCGCATCTTCCCTTTGTATGGATAACAACATCCCGTTAGTGGTGTTCAACATTACAGAAAAAGGGAATATCAAACGAGTGGTCCTTGGCGAGAAAATTGGGACTACAGTTAAAGGGAGTGTCTAACCATGCCACAAGCAGTGAAACAAAATGCGGAAGATCGAATGGACAAAGCGATTGGTTCTTTGAAAAGAGACTTGACTTCGCTTCGTGCTGGTCGTGCGACCCCATCTTTATTAGATCGTATTCAAGTTGAATATTATGGTGCAATGACACCTGTTAATCAACTTGCTAATTTGACTACACCGGATTCACGTACTTTACTCATTCAACCATGGGACAAAAGTTCAATGTCATCGATTGAAAAAGCAATCATGAAGTCTGATATAGGATTAACTCCGTCCAATGACGGGACGATTATTCGTATTGTCATTCCGGCTTTAACGGAAGAGCGTCGTGCTGATCTCGTGAAAATGACGAAGAAGTTCGGCGAAGAAGCGAAGATTGCTATTCGTAACATTCGCCGCGATGCGAACGATGAAATTAAGAAACTTGAAAAAGCTGGGATTTCTGAAGATGAGTCCCGCAAACATCAAGAAGATATCCAGAAATTTACGGATAAATTCGTGGCTGAAGTTGAGAAAGTTTTGGCTGCTAAAGAAAAAGAAATCATGGAAGTATAAGATAGATATGCCCCCGGGTATTCGCTGGGGGTTTTTCATCTTTCCCTAGTTGGGAGGAACAACAGTGGTGTTCAAGCTAGTTAAGGAATGGTTAGGAAGAAGTAAACCAGTTAAGGCCGAATTACAAGACATCGAATTAGACAAAGTACCTGCACATGTCGCTATTATTATGGATGGCAACGGAAGGTGGGCCAAACAAAGAGGGTTGCCTCGCGTAGCTGGTCACCATTCAGGTATGAAAAATGTGAAGAAAATTACGATGGCTGCAAATCAAATTGGTGTCAAAGTGTTGACGATGTATGCTTTTTCGACCGAAAATTGGAAGAGGCCTAAGGAAGAAGTGGATTTCTTAATGAAGCTTCCTCAAGAGTTTTTCCCTTTGGAAATTGAAGAGTTGATCGAAAATAATGTCCGCATTCGAATGACAGGATGGCGCGAAGGTTTGCCTGAATACACGCTGAAAGCGATTGAAGGTGCAATCGAACGGACAAAGGATAACACAGGACTCATATTGAATTTTGCCTTGAATTATGGCGGGCGTAAAGAAATGATTGCTGGTGTTCAAGAAATGATTCGTGATGTTCATAGCGGTAAATTACAAGTTGAGGAATTGGATGAGAACCGGTTTTCTTCCTATATGCTTACTTCCGATTTGCCAGATCCGGATTTATTAATTCGCACTAGCGGTGAATTGAGACTCAGTAATTTTTTACTTTGGCAGATAGCCTACTCGGAGCTTTGGTTTACGGAGGCTTACTGGCCGGAATTCACGGAATCGTTATTCTTACAAGCCATTGCGGAATACCAGCGCCGCGGAAGAAGATATGGGGGCGTTTAGTCTACAGCTCCTCTCTTTCTACGTTAGTAGGGAAGCGTAACCTGGCTTAACGATTGAAAGTTGTTCATCTAGGGGGATTCAACTTGAAGCAGAGAATTGTCACAGGAGTCATCGCTGGCTTCTTATTTATCACTCTATTAGTTTTGGGTGGTTATTGGTATGCAGGTTTAATCGTATTGGTATCCATTTTGGGATATCGCGAGTACTTGCAAATGAATGGCTATTCTAAATTTAAATTAACAAGCGCAGTGGGACTAATTGCACTCTTATACATAACGATTCCCTGGGATTGGGTGGGTATCTCAATACCTCTCACTTCGACTGCCGTTATATGGCTTCTCATGTTTTTACTGCTTTTCATAACGGTAGCGACCAAAAACAAAATTACGATTGATCAGGTTTCGGTTATGTTGCTTGGTGTTGTCTATATTGGTTTTGGCTTTTATTATATGATTTCTTCACGGCTTGCTGAACATGGCTTGTTTTGGACGATCCTTGTCTTTGTTTGTATCTGGGCATCGGATTCAGGCGCTTATTTTGTAGGCTCTAAGCTTGGGAAAAATCTCCTTTGGCCACAAATTAGTCCGAAAAAATCAGTTGAAGGGGCAGTCGGCGGGGTTGTGATCTCGATGATTATCGCCCTGGTATTTGCTTGGTACGCGCCAGATTTACTCGGCTATGGACGAGCTCTGTTTCTTGGGCTAGTCATTGCTGTTGTGGGACAAGTCGGCGATTTGATTCAATCTGCCTATAAGCGAGTGAAAGGTATTAAAGATACAGGAACATTACTCCCCGGTCATGGTGGTGTACTCGATCGAATGGATAGCTGGTTAATCGTATTCCCATTTATTCATTTGCTTGGAATGATTCCTCACTAATTGTCAGCTACGAGGTGGAAATTGATGAAACGGATTGCCATTTTGGGATCAACGGGGTCCATTGGGACTCAAACGCTGGACATTGTTGCACACGCGCCAGAGAAATTTCAAGTGGAAGCCCTAGCAGGCGGATATAACAGTCAATTATTAATCGAACAGATTAAAGCTTTTCAGCCTAAGATCGTTTCCGTGGCAACCAAAGAATTGGCGGATGAAGTTTCGAAGCAAATAACATCCACGACCAAGGTTTTATACGGAGAAGAAGGTTTAATGGAAGTTGCTGCTTCAAGCGAGGCAGATCTTGTTGTGACAGCCATGGTAGGGAGTCAGGGTTTGAAGCCCACGATGGCTGCCATCGAGGCAGGCAAGCATATTGGTTTAGCTAACAAAGAGACACTGGTGAGCGCTGGGCACATTGTGACGGATGCTGCTCGCAGGAAAGGTGTTAGCTTGCTCCCTATCGATAGTGAGCATTCCGCCATATTTCAATGTTTGAATGGTGAGAATCGTTCACAAATTGCCAAGATTACACTGACAGCTTCTGGAGGTTCATTTCGTGATCGCTCGCGAGCTGAATTAGAGGGAGTAACAGTTGAGCAAGCTTTGCAGCATCCCAATTGGTCCATGGGCGCCAAGATTACGATTGATTCTGCGACTATGGTGAACAAAGGACTTGAAGTCATCGAGGCCCATTGGTTGTTCAATCTTCGCTATGATCAAATCGATGTACTCATTCACCCAGAGAGCGTCATTCATTCCTACGTTGAATTCGAAGACAATAGTGTCATTGCGCAACTAGGCAATCCGGATATGCGGGTGCCGATTCAATATGCGTTAACGTATCCTGATCGTTATCCAACACCGACTAAGCGATTGGATTTAGCGGCAATCGGCAAGTTACATTTTCGTGAAATGGATTTCAATCGTTTTCCATGTCTCAAGATGGCTTTCGAGAGCGGTATTCAGGGTGGAACAACACCGACAGTCTATAATGCAGCGAATGAAGTTGCAGTTGCACGTTTTCTCAAAGGTGAAATTGCTTTCTTGCAAATTGAACATATTATTGAATCTGTTTTATTAAAGCATGAGTCGATTTCAAATCCACCTCTTGAAGTTATTCATGAGCAGGATTTGTGGGCGAGAGCCTTCGCGACAAATGTCCAATTCTAAGATGAGCAAGGGAGCTACAGTCAGAGCGTTTGGCTCGGCTCTTTTTTTAATCAGCGGCTAGCATGCTTTAGGGAGTAAAGTCTAATTCAATCTTCTTATTCGTATACTGTGCTAAACGGGCATAGCTTGTATTCAGCGGTTCAATAATGGTAATCTAAGAACATGCTGTCGACGAATGGATGCTTAAAAGGCAGGTTTCCAACGAAAACGATATGGTTTTCCATACATAGGATAGTTTTCTG
Source organism: Paenibacillus marchantiophytorum (assembly GCF_014640555.1). Lineage (GTDB taxonomy): Bacteria > Bacillota > Bacilli > Paenibacillales > NBRC-103111 > Paenibacillus_E > Paenibacillus_E marchantiophytorum. The sequence continues at coordinate 77,784 of NZ_BMHE01000015.1, forward strand.
GAGAAAACTTGAAGGAGGAATTACGACTTGTCAACCATAGAAGTGGGATTGAAGGTTATTTTGTTGTTTTTCGTTCTGGTAACGATTCATGAATGGGGTCATTTTTACTTTGCCAAACGTGCAGGGATCTTAGTTAGAGAATTTGCCATTGGTTTTGGGCCCAAGATTTTCTCATATAAAAAAGGGGAAACACGCTATACGCTGCGTATTCTGCCAATTGGCGGATTTGTGCGGATGGCGGGTGAAGATCCGGAAATTGTTCAGGTAAATCCTGGGCAAACGGTTGCGATTAAATTAAACAAACAAAATCAAGTGACGTCTCTGTATCTGGACCAACTGGACCGTCGTTCCAATGTTATTATTGGTGTGGTGGAACAGATTGATCTGGAGAGGGCGCTTCAAGTCTCGCTGGATGTGGATGGAGAGAAAGTCACTTATCCGATGGATCCGCAAGCCATGATGGTCACGAAGGGAACAGAAACCCAAATTGCCCCATACGACAGGCAGTTCGGCTCCAAAACAGTGGGGCAAAGAGCTTTGGCGATCGTAATGGGACCCGTTATGAACTTTATTTTGGCGATCGTTTTGTTTTTTATCGTGGTTGTGATATCTGGTGTGTTTACGAATGTAAAACTGGATTCCGTGCTTGCGGGTAAAGCTGGAGAAAAAGCCGGTTTGCACAAAGGTGATGTCATCATCTCCATTGATAATCAACCGATTGGTACGGATCGCGAGAAGCTGGTAACATCGATTCAAGCATCAGCGGGGAAGCCGATGACTTGGGTCATCGATCGTGCAGGCAACCCATTAACGGTTCAAGTTACGCCTGAGATGGATGCAGGTTCCGGTAAGTTAGGTGTTGTCATTTCTGGTGATCGCAGGAGCGCAAGCTTCAGTGAAGTCTTAACAGGCACTTACGATCAGGTCGTTGGTACGACAATCGGAATCGTAACAGGGCTGCAAAAGCTCGTCACGCTTCAATTTAAACTCGATGATTTAGGCGGTCCTGTAAGAACCGCTCAAGTATCTGCCCAATTTGCTCAAATGGGAATAGCGGTTTTCCTCTCTTGGACAGCTACTTTGAGCTTATACCTAGGGATATTTAACCTTCTGCCGATTCCAGCCTTGGATGGAAGTCGACTTCTATTTATGGGATTGGAAGCACTGCGCGGCAAGCCACTTGATCCGAATCGGGAAAGCATGGTTCACTTTGTTGGGTTTGCACTGCTTATGCTGCTGATGGTGGCTGTAACGTATAATGATATTTTGCGCTTGATTAAAGGCTAGTTCTAATGATCTGGGAGGGTTTATGTCAAACGATAAGCAGTTTGTAAAAGAGATTACACCACAAGGAGAAGATTTCTCCCGTTGGTATATAGATGTAATTAAGAAAGCTGATTTAATGAGTTATTCTCCTGTACGGGGCTGTATCGTATTTAAACCGGATGGTTATGAAATTTGGGAAAACATCCAACGCGAGCTGGACAGCAAATTTAAAGAAACCGGGCATCGCAATGCGTACTTCCCACTATTCATTCCAGAGAGCTTTTTCCAAAAGGAAAAAGAGCACGTCGAAGGTTTTAATCCTGAACTTCCTTGGGTGACAGAAGCAGGTGGCGAGAAACTGGAAGAACGTTTGGCAATTCGTCCGACCTCGGAAACAATGATTGGCCATATGTATTCGGAGTGGATCAACTCCTACCGTGATCTGCCTCTTTTGATCAACCAATGGGCGAATGTCGTTCGTTGGGAGAAGCGTACATTGCCGTTCCTGCGCACAACAGAATTCTTGTGGCAAGAAGGCCATACCGCACATGAAGATGAGCAGGATGCGCGCCGGGAAACGATGCAGATGCTTGAAGTTTACCGTCAGTTCGCGGAAGATTTCTTAGCGATACCTGTTATCGTTGGGCAAAAAACGCCTTCCGAGAAATTTGCTGGTGCTATAGATACATTCTCCATCGAAGCGATGATGAAAGACGGCAAAGCGGTACAAGCCGGAACTTCCCATTACCTTGGAACGAATTTTGCTGTTGCTTTTGATATTAAATTTTTGGATCGTGAGAATCAGCACCAGTTTGCACATACAACTTCATGGGGTGTGAGCACTCGTTTGATTGGTGCGCTGATTATGGTTCATGGTGATGATCGTGGTTTGGTACTGCCTCCTAAAGTAGCCCCTACCCAAGTCATTATGATTCCGATCGGGCCTCCCAAAACGAGAGAGCAAGTCATCGGCCGCGTGGATGAGCTGTTCGCTGAACTGAAGAAAGCCGGCGTTCGTGTCAAAGTAGATGATCGTGCTGACCAAAGTCCGGGATGGAAATTCAATGAATATGAAATGCGCGGCGTACCGATTCGGGTTGAATTAGGACCTCGTGATATGGAAAATGGTCAAGTTGTGCTTGTATCCCGCGTTAGCGGCGAGAAGAAAACGGTACAGCAAGCTGACTTCGTGCAAGAGGTGCAAAATTTACTTGCTGAGATTCATCAGCAGATGTATGATAAAGCCAAGCAGTTCCGCGATGAGCATTATATTGCTGTCGATTCGATCGAGGAGTTCAAGAGCTTCCTAGAAACGAAACGCGGGTTTGCCTTAGCAGGTTGGTGTGGTTCAACAGCATGTGAAGAGCATGTCAAGCAAGAAACGGGTGCAACAAGCCGTAATATCCCTTTCACACCTTCAGAAACGAAATCAACGTGTCTGGTTTGCGGCGAAGCTGCTAAACATACGGTCGTATTTGGCCGAAGCTATTAATTACAATCCTAAGGGCAAATGGAGGCAACAATTCCATTGCCCTTCGTATTTTTATGGGGAGGCTGTTCATGAGTAATTTGGCTGATAAACGGAATCGCTTTGAGCTTTTGATGCAGCAAGCCGAGATTCCAGCCGATGTTGTGCGATCATTTTTTGCGGAAGGCTATATTGATCAAGTGGAAATCAGTCGCAAGAATCGGGACTGGACTTTTTATTTGGTGAAAAATGACTTGGTGCCTCTGAACGTTTATCGCTCATTTTGTAAAATGATTCAAGAAAAGTTTGCGCAAATAGCGAAGATTCGTTTCATTTGGAAATACGAGCAAGTGGAACCGGCAGTTTTGGTAGATGAATATTGGAGTTTATTCCTGGAGTGGCTGCAGCGTGAGGTTGCTTCGATTAATGGTTGGATGACGAAGGCCAAAGTGGATGTTCAAGGTCATTCATTAACCCTTATCATGCTCGATCAAATAGGGCTTGAACTCGCTAAGAAGAAAAATATGGATATGTTTATCCGCAATTTTTTTCAAAACTTTTTTCAAACCGAGCTAACGATCAAGTACGCCATTAGTGATTCAACCGAAATCGAAGCCGAGTACGAGAAATTTGCCAAGCAGCGAGAACAAGGCGAGAAGACATTCACGCAAGAAATCATGATGTCGATCGATATGGAGGAAGAAGAATCTTCCTTGCCGGATGATCTCAAGCTCGTTATGGGCTACGAAATTAAAGAAGTTCCTGTACCGCTCAAAAACATTCAAGAAGAAGAGAAGAAAATTACAGTACAAGGAACGGTATTTGGTTTAGATGTCAAGGAATTGAGAAATGGTAATACCTTGTTCACGTTTAACTTGACGGATTTTTCGGATTCTTTGGCTATGAAAGTATTTGCGAAGACCAAGGATGATGTGAAAATTCTTAGTTTGCTTGCCAATGGGACATGGATTCGTGCCCGAGGCAAGGTGGAATATGATCGATTCATGCAAATTCCGGAATTGGTTATGATCCCTAATGATTTGACCGAAGTCATGCCTCCTAGAGATCGTATGGATGATGCGGCAGAAAAGCGCGTTGAATTTCACCTACATACGAATATGAGCACGATGGATGCGCTAACCCCCGTAGATCAATATGTGAAAATGGCAGCGAAATGGGGACATAAAGCGATTGCCATTACGGATCACGCCAACATTCAATGTTACCCCGATGCAGGCAAAGCGGCCAAGAAACATGGCATCAAAGTGATATTTGGTTTAGAAGCGAACGTTGTTAATGATTCGGTGCCCATTGTCATGAACAGTCGTGATTTGGATCTCAAACAAGCGACTTATGTGGTATTTGACGTCGAGACAACGGGTCTATCGGTAACGAACAATCGGATTATTGAGCTGGCCGGCGTGAAAATGCAGGATGGCAAAGAAATCGATCGTTTTGCAACATTCATCAATCCGCATGAGAAGATACCCTATAATATCCAGCAACTAACGAATATTACCGATGATATGGTGGTTGATGCGCCAGACATTGAGGATGAACTGCCCAAATTCGTGGAGTTCATAGGCGATTCTGTATTGGTCGCCCACAACGCGAGATTTGATATGGGATTCCTCCAAACGAATCTGAAACGGATGAACTTGCCTGAAGTAACCAACACGGTGCTGGATACGCTTGAACTTGCGAGATTTCTCTTTCCTTCTATGAAAAATCATCGGTTGAACACCTTATCCGATAAATTTAAAGTGGGCTTGGATAACCATCACCGAGCGATCGACGATTCCATTGCCCTAGGTTATGTTATGTATCATTTAATTAACGAGGCGAATGATCGACAAATTACGAGTCTCGCGAAATTGAACGATTACGTCGGTAAAGATTTGTCGAATCAACGACCGTTCCATTGTTGTATTTATGCACTTAATGCGATTGGCAAGAAGAACTTATTCAGACTTATTTCATTATCACATACGAAATACTTGCAGCGTGCCGCAACCATCCCTAAGAGTATATTGGTTGAGCACCGAGAAGGCCTCCTGATTACATCGGGTTGCGAAAAAGGCGAATTTTTTGAAGCCGTACTCAATAAATCGATGGAGGAAGCCGAACAAGTTGCAGAATTTTATGATATTCTCGAGATTCAACCTGTTAGCTACAACATGCATCTGGTTGAAAAAGGGCTTGTCGGCAGTGTAGAGGCGTTAGAAGACGCGGTACGCCGAGTGTGCGAAATCGGTTATAAAACAGGCAAACCAGTCATTGCTACTGGCAATGTTCATTACATGAATCCTCGCGAGAAAGTATGCCGAGACATTACGATTCAAGGGATTACAGGTTTCAGCCCGCTCAAAGCGATGAAGAAGCCGGATGCGCATTTCCGGACCACCAAAGAGATGTTGGAAGAATTTAAATTTCTGGGCGAAGAGAAAGCGATGGAGGTCGTCATTCGCAGCACTAATGATTTGGCCGATCGCTTTGAAATGATTGACCTTTTCCCGGATAAATTGTTTACCCCGATTATTGAAGGAGCAGACGAAGAAATTCGAGAAACCTGCTATACGACCGCTAAGAACATGTACGGAGATGAATTGCCGGAAGTTATTGTCGCTCGTTTGGAGAAAGAACTGGTGCCGATTATTAAGTTCGGGTTCTCTGCCAACTACTTAATCTCAGAACGTCTCGTCAAAAAGTCTAATGAAGATGGCTATCTCGTAGGGTCACGGGGGTCTGTAGGCTCCTCTGTTGTTGCCATGATGCTGGGGATTTCTGAGGTTAATCCTCTGCCTCCTCATTACCTTTGTGCAGCTTGCCGGCATAGTGAATGGTTCCTGGATGGCAGTGTTCCGAGTGGATTCGATCTCCCGAATAAAATCTGCCCGAATTGCGGAGGACCGCTCAAAGGGGATGGGCATGATATTCCTTTCGAAACGTTCCTTGGTTTTAAAGGGGATAAAGTTCCCGATATCGATTTGAACTTCTCCGGGGAATATCAACCGGTTGCGCATAACTATACCAAAGAGCTGTTCGGCGAGAAAAGTGTTTTCCGTGCGGGAACGATAGGTACGGTCGCTGAAAAAACAGCCTTCGGTTTTGTTAAGAAATATGAAGAAGAACAAGGCGCCAAATGGCGAGGTGCCGAGATTAACCGTTTAGCATCCGGTTGTACGGGCGTAAAGCGAAGCACAGGGCAGCATCCCGGCGGAATCGTTGTTGTGCCGGATTATATGGAAGTCGATGATATCACTCCTGTACAATTCCCAGCTGACGATAAGAATTCCGAGTGGATGACAACTCACTTTGACTACCATGCTTTTGATGCTAACTTGCTCAAGCTTGATATTCTTGGACACGACGATCCGACGATGATGCGGATGCTGCAAGATCTCACAGAGATTGATCCAACGACGATTCCAATGAATGATGCCAAGGCCATGAGTATCTTTAATTCAACGGAAGCTATCGGCGTCAGACCGGATCAAATTCGTTCACCGGTCGCGACGTATGGCGTTCCGGAGATGGGAACCAAATTTGTTCGACAAATGCTTCAAGAAACACAGCCCAGCTCTTTCGCTGACTTACTGCAGATTTCTGGACTGTCGCATGGAACAGGTGTTTGGTTAGGGAATGCTCAGGAACTGATTAAGAAAGGGATCTGCAACATTAAGACCGTTATCGGTTGTCGGGATGATATCATGCTCTTCTTGATTTACAAGGCAGGCATGGATGCAGGTCTAGCTTTCAAAATTACAGAGAGTGTCCGTAAAGGGAAAGGTTTGACAGATGAGTGGAAAGATGAGATGAAGCGCTGTAATGTACCGGCTTGGTATATTGAATCCTGTGAGCGGATTGAGTACATGTTTCCAAAAGCGCATGCTGCGGCCTATGTCATCTCTGCTGTTCGTACCGCTTATTTCAAAGTCTATCACCCGATTGCCTACTATGCGACCTATTTTAGTGTTCGTGCAGCCGACTTTGATCTTGAAATATTATGTCAAGGTTATGATGCTATTCTCAAAAAGCTGATTGAAATTGAAGAAAAGGGCTTCCAAGCGCTGCCGAAAGAGAAGGCGATGGTGTCCATTCTGGAGATGTCCTTGGAGATGACTTCGCGCGGTTTCAGCTTCAAACCCATTGATATCTACCGCTCGCACGCGACGAAGTTTATTATCGACGGCACTTCGCTCATTCCGCCATTCGCGGCGATCTCCGGAATTGGGGAGAATGCGGCGAAGAATATCGCGGCAGCCAAAGATCAGGGAGACTTCCTTTCTATCGAAGATTTCCAGAATCGTTCCAAGGCTTCCAAAACAGTCATTGAGATGCTTGCTTCGATGGGCTGTTTCCGTGGATTGCCGGAGTCTAACCAACTTTCATTATTTTAATTGACTGTTTTTTTAGCCCGTTTTCGAGAGTTCAGCTCAGGCTGTCAAGTGAAAATGATTAACAAGTTTGCTATTGTAATGCAAAGAATGGTTATGGTATAATTTTTATTGGCAATAATGAGGATATCATCTTGTGATTAAAGAGTGGGGAAACCCACTCTTTACATTTTGATATAGGACTTTTCGGTTTACGACAAAGGAAAGTCAATTTAGGAGGTACATGTATTCGTGGTTACACAAGCACAAATCAAATCCGTCATTGAGGACATGCTGAAAGATTTCTTTGAACAAAATGGATTTGAACTCGTGGATATTGAATATGTCAAAGAGGGCAGCAATTGGTTCCTTCGTGTCTATGCAGACAAGGAAGGCGGAATTGATATAGATGATTGCGGCCGTATCAGTGAGTACTTAAGTGTTCAACTGGATGAGAAAGATCCAATCGCTGATGCCTACTTCTTGGAAGTTTCTTCACCTGGAGCGGAACGTCCGCTCAAGAAAACTCAAGATTATCACAAGGCAGTGAACAGTCACGTATTTGTTACCACTTATGAACCAATTGATGGTTCCAAGGAATTTGAAGGTTTACTGCTTTCATTTGACGAAGAAGAACTCGTTGTTGAAATCGGTAAAAAGAAAATCATCATTCCGTTTGCTAAAGTAGCAAGTGCTCGTCTTGCTATCGTTTTTTAGTAATCGTTACGTTACTTATTGAAAGGGGGGACTCAGTTCAAATGAACACGGATTTTATCGAAGCGCTGTCGGAAATTGAACGTGAGAAGGGTATCTCGAAGGAGTTACTTATCGATGCAATTGAAGCAGCGATGATTTCCAGTTATAAACGTAATTTCAACACCGCACAAAATGTGCGCGTCGATATCAATCGCCATACAGGCCTCATTAAAGTATATGCCCGTAAAACGGTAACTGAGGAAGTACTAGATCCAAGATTGGAAATTTCAGTACATGCATCACGTGAAATTAATCCGAACTATCAATTGGATGATATTGTTGAAATTGAAGTGACACCTCGCGATTTTGGTCGAATTGCTGCACAAACCGCTAAACAAGTGGTTACTCAGCGTATTCGCGAAGCGGAACGTGGCTTGATTTATAACGCATTTATCGATAAAGAGGAAGATATCGTTACGGGTATCCTTCAGCGTCAGGATCAACGTAATATCTACGTGGATTTGGGCAAAGTAGAGGCTGTATTGCCGCTCACGGAGCTCATGCCGACAGATAAGTTCAAGCAAGGCGACCGGATCAAAGCGTATATCACGAAAGTAGAGAATACGACCAAAGGTCCTCAAATCATCTTGTCACGAACACATCCTGGATTGTTAAAGCGTCTTTTTGAGCTGGAAGTTCCAGAAATCTTTGATGGCGTTGTGGAGATTCGTTCGGTGGCTCGTGAAGCTGGCTTCCGTTCCAAGATCGCTGTTCACTCCCGCAATAATGAAGTTGATCCAGTCGGATCTTGCGTTGGTCCCAAAGGACTTCGCGTTCAAACGATTGTTGGCGAACTGCGCGGCGAGAAAATCGACATCGTAAGATGGATGGAAAGCGTGGAAGAGTATGTCGCTAATGCGCTTAGTCCTTCCAAGGTTCTTGAAGTGCAAATTCATGAAAATGAAAAGATGGCACGTGTCATTGTTCCTGATTATCAACTTTCTTTGGCCATTGGGATTAAAGGGCAAAATGCCCGTTTAGCTGCCAAATTGACCGGATGGAAAATTGACATAAAGAGTGAAACACAGGCAGAACAAGAGTTTGGCAGAGTGAAAACTTATGCAGAAGAAATGCACCAAGACTCCGTCAGTATCGACTAGGTTTTGGTTTGAAGCAAGGGGTGATCGGAATGAAGCAGAGAAAAATCCCTCTGAGAAAATGCGTGGCCTGCCAGGAAATGATGCCTAAGAGGGACTTGATCCGCGTCGTCAAAACGCCTGAAGATGACATTCTCATTGATCTCAAAGGAAAAAAGTCTGGGCGCGGTGCCTACCTGTGCGGTAAAGTTTCTTGTTTTAAATTGGCCAAAAAAAGCAAAGCCCTGGATAGAGCACTCAAGCATGCCGTAGCCGCTGATATTTATGATCAATTGGAGCAAGATTTCATTCGTGTTGAAGATGAATTCCTCTCTTCTAAGGAGGATGAACCTCAAGATGAATCCTAAATTTCTGTCTCAATTGGGCTTGGCGATGCGGGCAGGGAAGCTTGTAACCGGCGATGAAGGTGTTTTTAAAGCGATTCGCGGGGGAGAAGCCAAACTTGTCATTATGGCGGAAGATGCCTCGGCTAATACACGTAAGAAATTTCAAGATAAATGCCAATTTTATGGAGTCAAACTCTTGGAAATTGGTACGAAGTATGAATTGGGCCGCAGCATAGGGAAAGAAATGCGTGTCACCATAGGTGTATTGGACGGAGGCTTCGCGCAGATGCTGCAGAAGAGTCAAGATAATCCTGCGGAGGTGGAACATATTGACCAATAAACAAGACAATAAAGACAAAACCCGCGTATATGAATACGCGAAGACGCTCAATATGAGTAGCAAAGAGATTATTACAATTCTCAAACGGTTAAACATTCCCGTTAACAACCATATGAGTGTAATGGAAAATGATGCAGTAAGCAGTGTAGAAAAGTTTTTTCGTGATATTAAAGCCAATGCGGCTGCCAAACGAGCAGCTACGGACGGAGGAAATGTGAGTTCATCTACGACGAATCAGAATCCTGCATCGCAGGCTCCAGCACAAGAGAATAAAGGTGCAGCAGCTCCGGCTTCAAAGCCAGCTGTTTCAGAACAAGCAAGCAGCACACCAGCCAATGGTGCAGTGACACCAACTTCCCAGCAAGGACAGTCTACGTCTTCCAACACGACGAGTCGTCCTTCCCAACCGCAACGTGACCAACGTCCAAGCGGTCAAGGTTCTTCACAAGGCGGACAACGCCCAAGCAGTCAAGGCGGACAACGCACAGGGTATCAAGGTTCTAACCCAGGCGGACAACGTCCAAGCGGCCAAGGCTCTAGCCAAGGCGGACAACGCACAGGGTATCAAGGTTCTAATCCAGGTGGACAGCGTCCAAGTGGTCAAGGCACTAGCCAAGGTCAAGGACAACGCACAGGCTATCAAGGTTCCAACACTGGTGGACAGCGTCCTGCTGGTTCTACTGGCGGCTACAACAGCCAACGTCCAAGTGGCGGTCAAGGATACAGTCAAGGAGGCCAAGGTCAAGGCGGAGCTCCACGCAGCAACAGCAATTATGCGGGATCACGTCCAAGCCAAGGCACTGGTGGTCCGGGTGCAGGTGGTGGACAAAGCGCGAACAGCAGCCGTCCACAAAATGCAGGACCGAACCGCAGCGCAGGTCCTAATCGTCAATCCAAACCGTTTGACAACCGCAACAACAACCAAAGCGGAAGACCTGTTGTTCAAGAAGCTAAACCACAATTCCATGTTGGCGCAACGGCAGCGGAGTTGGATGATGCAGCAGCGAAAGCTGGCGTTATTACAACGAAGAAGTCCAAACCAACACCTAAACGTTTTGATGATAATCGTTCAGGCGGAAATCGTGGACCTGGTGGACAAAACAGAGGGAACCAACGCGGCAACAACAGAGGCCGTTACCAGCAAGATACGGTTAAGAAAGAAAAAATCGACAACACACCTAAGAAAATCATCGTTCGTGGCAGCATGACCGTTGGAGAAACAGCGAAATTGCTTCACAAAGATGCCTCTGAAGTGATTAAGAAGCTGTTATTCTTGGGAACAATGGCAACGATCAATCAAGAGTTGGATTTGGAAGCTATTCAATTGATCGCATCGGAGTTCGGTGTTGAAGTTGAAATTAAAATTAAAGTTGAAGAAGACAACTTCGAGACTTTTGAAGAAATCGATGATGAAGCAGATTTGCTTGAACGTCCTCCTGTCGTTACGATTATGGGACACGTCGATCACGGTAAAACGACATTGCTTGATGCCATTCGTAAAACTAGCGTAACGGAAGGCGAAGCCGGCGGTATTACGCAGCATATCGGTGCATACCAAGTTGAAGTTAACCATAAGAAAATTACGTTCCTAGATACGCCTGGTCACGAAGCGTTTACAACAATGCGTGCCCGCGGTGCGCAGGTAACGGATATTACGATCATCGTTGTTGCGGCAGATGACGGCGTTATGCCACAAACGGTTGAAGCGATCAACCATGCCAAAGCAGCTGGTGTACCTATCATCGTTGCTGTGAACAAGATTGATAAAGAAGGCGCAAATCCTGATCAAATTAAGCAAGCTCTTACCGCTTATGAATTGGTTCCGGAGGAGTGGGGCGGCGATACGATCTTCTGCGAAATTTCCGCAAAACAACGGATCGGTCTTGAGAATCTCTTAGAGATGATCTTGCTGGTTGCAGAAGTTCAGGAGTACAAAGCTAACCCGAACAAACGGGCAAGAGCAACCGTCATTGAGGCTGAGTTGGATAAAGGTAGAGGCCCTGTTGCCCGTATTCTTATTCAGCACGGAACTCTCAAAGTTGGAGACAGCTTCGTTGTAGGCGTGTGCTTTGGCCGCGTAAGAGCGATGGTGAACGATAAAGGCAAGCGTTTGAAGGAAGCAGGCCCGTCAACACCTGTTGAAATTACAGGTCTTACGGAAGTTCCTCAAGCAGGAGATCCATTCCTTGCTTATGAAGATGAGCGCAAAGCAAGAGACATCGCTGAACGTCGTGCAGTTGCACTTCGTCAATCGGAGATGACGGCTAACTCCCGTGTAACGTTGGATGACCTCTTCAAACACATTAAAGATGGCGAAATCAAAGATCTGAATGTGATTATCAAAGGTGACGTTCAAGGTTCGGTTGAAGCACTGAAAAGCTCCCTTGAGAAAATTGAAGTCGAAGGCGTTCGCGTGAAAATCCTTCACCACGGTGTTGGAGCGATTACGGAATCAGATATTATTCTGGCTTCTGCGTCCAATGCGATTATTATCGGATTCAACGTTCGTCCTGAAGTTGCTGCGAAAGCAACAGCTGATCAAGAAAAAGTTGACATTCGTCTGCATAACATCATCTACAACGTAATTGAAGAAATCGAGCAAGCCATGAAAGGTATGCTGGATCCAATCTTTAAAGAAGTTGTACTTGGTCAAGCTGAAGTTCGTAACGTATTCAAAATTACGGGTTCAGGCACAATTGCTGGTTGTATGATCATATCAGGCAAAATTGCTCGTAACGCGCAAACACGCTTGATCCGCAGCGGCATTGTTGTTCACGAAGGTAAAATTGACTCCTTGAAACGATTCAAGGATGATCAAAAAGAAGTGGCACAAGGGTACGAGTGTGGTATATCTCTGGAGCGTTATCATGATATTAAAGAGGGCGACATTATTGAAGCCTTCATCATGGAGTCCGTTGAGAGGTGATGACAAATGGCTAGAGTTCGTGTAGGTCGAGTTGGCGAGCAAATTAAGAAAGAATTAAGCCAAATCGTACAGTCCGAATTGAAAGATCCGCGTATTGGTTTCATTACCGTGACCGCGGTAGATGTAACGAATGATTTATCATTAGCAAAAGTGTTTCTAAGTGTGATGGGCACAGAAGAACAGAAAGAAGCGACATTGAAGGCACTTTCCGTGGGTACGGGATATATTCGTTCCGAACTAGGCAAACGAATTCGTTTGCGCAAGATCCCGGAATTGCAATTCAAGTTCGATGCTTCGATCGACTATGGAAGTCATATCGACAACCTATTGCACAAGCTGAACCATGAAGGGAATCCAAACGTATGAGCAGCGGAATGAACCATGCACCCGAATACAGCCAGCAGCTGGCAGCAGCCGCTGCGTTTATCGAGCAGCATGATGATTTCCTGGTGGTATCTCACATCCAGCCAGATGGAGATGCCGCCAGTTCTACGTATGCCATGGGCTGGATTTTGACTCAACGAGGCAAAGCCTTCTCCATGATCAATGAGGGCGCAATGCCCTCTAAATTTTCCTATCTATGGGGCAGTGATCAGGTTCTTGATTACAGCCAAGCAATACCGAGTAGAAATTTTCAAACCATAATAAGTGTAGATTGTGCTGATTTCTCCAGAATGGGTAGGATCAGCACTCTTTTTGACGACCAAGTGCAGTTGCTCAATATTGATCATCATCCGACGAACGATAACTTTGGTTCATGTCATTTGATCAAGCATGATGCAGCGGCGACCGTTCAAATTTTGTATGATTTAGCGATGTATATGGGATTGCAGCCTGATTTGACCTTTGGTGATTGCATCTATACGGGCTTGCTTACGGACACAGGCGGTTTCCGTTATTCCAATACGTCTCCTGAAGTTATGCAGATGGGAGCAACGCTGTTAGCCCTTGGTGTGCGAGGTGCCGAGATTGCTGAACAAGTGCTGGAAAGAGTCACCTACTCACAAATCGTTCTTCTACAAAAAGCGCTATCAACGCTTTCATTTGCCAATGATCGCAAACTTTCTTGGCTTGCTGTCTCTTTGGCGGATTTGGAGCAAACAGGAGCCTCTAGTGATGATTTGGATGGGTTAGTTAACTATCCGCGCAATGTAGAAGGTGTCGAAGTGGGGATGCTGCTTAAAGAGAAGTCAATCGGCGTCATTAAGGTCAGCCTTCGCTCTTCCGGACTTGTTGATGTTGCGGCCATTGCGCAATCACTTGGTGGAGGCGGTCATGTTCGCGCATCAGGCTGCACAATCCATGGGACATTGGATGAGGCCGTTGCCAAAATGGTCCAGGAAGTAGGGAGTAAGCTGATATGACGTTAGAAGGCGTTCTACCTGTATGGAAACCTGCTGGCTTCACATCTCACGATGTTGTTGCCAAAGTTAGAGGAATATTAGGTATCAAGCGGATTGGCCATACGGGAACATTGGATCCTCAAGTAACTGGGGTTTTGCCTTTATGCATTGGCAGAGCAACTCGGATGGTTGAATATATTCAGGATCTTCCCAAGGAATATGAGGCTGTCCTTCGAATTGGTCTGGCAACAGATACGGAAGATATGACGGGGACGATCACGGAGGAAGTTTCCGAGGTTCGTCTAGAAGATGCGAACATTCGTTCGGTTCTTGAATCTTTCGTCGGCGAAATCGAGCAAATTCCTCCGATGTACTCAGCTGTTAAGATAGATGGTAAACGTCTCTACGAATTAGCCCGAGAAGGCAAAGAAGTAGAACGAAAATCACGTAAAGTGACGATCTATCGCTTGGATATCCTGCACATTGATTTACAGCAGAAGCATCCGGAAATCCATTTCCGCGCTCTATGCTCCAAAGGAACTTACATAAGAACCTTATGCGTAGATATCGGAAAGGCGTTGGGTTATCCGGCGGTTATGCAGAGTTTGATACGAACTTCAACGGGCAGCATTCGTCAAGAGAAATGTTTGACATTTGAACAAATTGCTCAACTGAAAGCGCAAAATGACCTGCAAGCGCAGATGATTCCAATGGATGAAGCGATTGCGCATATTCCTTCGGTTGTACTAACAGCTCAAGAAGCTGCGAATGCCCTGCAAGGAAAGAAGATTGTGATGACCGTTAGTCCGGTGATTCGCGGGGAAGTTGAGCATTCTCAAAGCATCGTCCGCGCGTATTCGCCGGATCAACGTTTTCTGGGTCTATTTGAATGGAAAAGTGCTAGCCAAGCCCTGGTCCCAGTCAAAGTTTTCCTTTAATACAAATGTCTAGGGACAGGTTGAAATGGGTAGGTGAATGAAAACATATGCAAGTAATTCCAATCTCATATCCCATTGATTTGGATGGTTCGCCCCTTTTTGTTGGCGAGCAAGTTGTGGCAATCGGTGATTTTGATGGCGTTCATTTGGGACATCAGGAAGTCATTGGACGAGCTTTGCGAACAGGGAAGAAGCTTGGGCTGCCAACGGCCATTATGACCTTTTCCCCTCATCCGAGAGCGGTAATGGGCAAAGATAAATACTTTGAACTGCTCACACCGATGAGAAAGAAAATGGAAATGTTCGCGTCCTTAGGTGTTAGTCATACGTACATTGTCACGTTTGATGCTTCTTTAATGAGGTTAACACCAGAGCAGTTTGTGGATCAAGTCTTGCACTTGCTCGGAGTGAACAGTGTCATATGTGGTTTTGATTTTACTTTTGGTTATCAAGGCAAAGGAACCCCTGATTCACTTTGTGAGTTGAGTCACGGGAAATTTTCAGTAGAAGTGGTGAGACCCTTTCATATGGATGGCGAAAAAGTTAGCAGCACACTCATTCGTGAATCATTGCACCAAGGGGATATTGACACAGTTACGAGACTACTTGGGCGTCCCTATAGTATAAGCGGTATTGTTGTGGATGGAGAGAAGCGGGGAAGAACGATCGGGTTTCCAACAGCTAACCTGCAATTGGATGAATCTTATGTCATCCCCACGAACGGCGTTTATGCGATTAAAGCTTCAGTTAACGGGCAAACGTATAACGGTGTTATGAATATTGGCGTTAAGCCAACATTCACAACCGGAGAGTTAAAACCATCGTTTGAAGCCCATTTATTCGAATTTTCCGAGCAAATTTATGGCGAGCATATGAATGTCGAACTTATTGCATTCCTTCGTCCCGAGCGTAAATTCTCATCGATCGACGAGTTGATCACCCAAATCAAACTGGATGCGGAAGCAGCCAAGATGAAATTATAACGTTCTAGTCGAACAGGCATTTGCTTCTACTAGACGTTTGTGATATACTGATTAACGTTGCCCAGAGGAACAGTTCTTTGTGGCATGAACCTTAGCTTGGATTGACGCTATCATCGGCGATTTCTAGGCTAGCGGGGATACAATAGAATTTAGGAGATGAACAATCATGGCATTAACTCAAGAACGCAAAACACAACTGATTCAAACTCACAAAGTACATGATACTGACACTGGGTCACCAGAGGTACAAGTAGCAATTCTTACTGAGAACATTGTTAACCTGACTAACCACTTGCGGACACACAAGAAAGATCATCACTCCCGTCGTGGTTTGCTCAAAATGGTAGGACAACGCCGTAAATTGCTGGCATACGTGAAGAACAAAGATGTGAGCCGTTACAGTGCTTTGATCGAGAAGCTTGGTTTGCGTCGATAAAACCGACAATGAGAAGCAACCTGTTGCTCCTTTGCTGGGCTTGATAAAGCTTCAGCAGAGAGTGACAACAAGGTTGCTTTTTCTTGTATTTTTAAAACGGAAAAAGAAGGAAATACTAGACAGTATGCAGAAATAGAGGATGACTCCATCATGAGTTCATGATGAATACATACGGAGTATGGAGATACTAGGTTTGTGGACCTTTTTTTCTGTGCATGCAGTCAAACACATATGGAATGCAATAATTCCTTAGGAGGATTTTATGGAGAAAAGGGTACAAATGGAACTTGGCGGCAAACCGTTCATTCTTGAAACGGGAAGACTGGCCAAACAAGCCAATGCAGCTGTTACCGTGCGTTACGGGGATACGGTTGTACTAAGTACAGTAACAGCATCCAGCGGACCGAAAGATTTGGATTTCTTTCCGCTAACGGTTAATTATGAAGAAAGACTTTATTCGGTTGGTAAAATTCCGGGTGGATTTATTAAACGGGAAGGACGTCCAAGTGAGAAAGCCATTCTTTCGAGTCGTTTAACGGATCGTCCGATTCGTCCATTATTTCCTGAAGGGTTCCGTAATGATGTTCAAATCGTTTCCATCGTAATGAGCGTGGATCAAGAGTGTCCGCCTGAAATCGCGGCAATGATTGGGACATCAGCTGCACTTGCAATCTCCGATGTGCCATTCAACGGCCCTATTGGTGGCGTAATTGTGGGACGAGTTGATGGTCAATTCGTAATTAATCCAACGGGTGAGATCGCTGAGAAAAGTGATATTCACTTGACGGTTGCCGGAACCAAAGACGCAATTATGATGGTAGAAGCAGGCGCGAATGAAGTTTCTGAGGAAGTTGTCTTGGAAGCGATTATGTTCGGTCATGATGAAATCCGTAAAATTGTCGCGGTTATCGAGGAGTTAGTTGCACAAGCTGGTAAACCGAAAATGGAAGTGAAGCTTCATGCGGTTGATGCAGAAGTAAATAGTGCTGTTCGCGCATTTGCACAAGCTAGATTAGTGGAAGCTATCAAAATCCCAGAGAAGCATGCAAGACAAGAAGCAATTGATGTGGTTAACGCCGAAGCTGTGGAACATTTCACTGCCTTATATGAAGAAACACCAGGTCTATTAGGTGATGTGAAAGAAACACTGTACGATATCGTCAAAGAAGAAGTTCGTCGCTTAATTACGCATGATAAAGTAAGACCTGATGGCCGTAAACCTGAGGAAATTCGTGCAATCGATTGTGATATTGATCTATTGCCGCGTACGCATGGTTCCGGTCTGTTCACACGTGGACAAACCCAAGCACTTAGTATTTGTACATTAGGCGCACTTGGCGATGTTCAAATCTTGGATGGATTGGATTTGACAGAAACCAAACGTTTCATGCATCACTATAATTTCCCGCCATTCTCCGTCGGTGAAGCAAGACCGCTTCGTCCTCCAGGTCGTCGTGAAATCGGACATGGTGCTTTAGGTGAACGAGCGCTTGAGCCTATCATCCCTAATGAAATTGAATTCCCTTATACAATACGTCTTGTATCTGAAGTGTTGGAATCGAATGGTTCGACATCTCAAGCAAGTATCTGCGCAAGCACTTTAGCTCTTATGGACGCAGGTGTACCGATTAAAGCACCAGTTGCCGGTATTGCTATGGGTCTGATCAAAGACGGCGATCACTTCTCCATTTTGTCTGATATTCAAGGGATGGAAGATCATCTTGGC
Organism: Paenibacillus marchantiophytorum; assembly: GCF_014640555.1. GTDB lineage: Bacteria > Bacillota > Bacilli > Paenibacillales > NBRC-103111 > Paenibacillus_E > Paenibacillus_E marchantiophytorum. The sequence continues at coordinate 95,765 of NZ_BMHE01000015.1, forward strand.
GATATGGACTTTAAAGTTGCGGGAACAGCCGAAGGGATTACAGCTCTGCAAATGGATATCAAAATTGACGGTATTGATCGCAGCATTCTGCAGCAGTCTTTGCAGCAAGCCAAAGAAGGCCGTTTACACATTCTAGGCAAAATGGTATCTCGCATTGCTGAGCCGAAAAAAGTGCTTTCGAAATATGCGCCTAAAATTTTGACAATGAACATTAATCCGGACAAAATCCGTGATGTCATTGGTGCAGGCGGTAAAATTATCAACAAAATTATCGAAGAAACAGGCGTGAAAATCGATATCGAGCAAGACGGTCGTGTATTCATCGCTTCATCCAATCAAGAGATGAACGAAAAAGCGCGTTCCATTATCGAAGGCATCGTACGTGAAGTCATTGTGGGTGAAACGTACCTTGGCACAGTTAAGCGTGTTGAGAAATTCGGAGCTTTTGTTGAAATTTTGCCAGGTAAAGAAGGTTTAGTGCATATTTCACAAATTTCCACAGAGCGTGTTGCCAAAGTGGAAGATGTCGTGAATATTGGCGACCAAATTACCGTCAAAGTAACTGAAATTGACCAGCAAGGAAGAGTAAATCTTTCTCGCAAAGCGACACTAACTTCGCAAGTCCCGGCTCAGACCTAAGCCGCGTGACTTGTGAAGTCTCTCTTCATAGTCTTTGAACAAAGAGTCAGATCAATCTGTCTCTTTTTTGCTTTTCAGTGAGCATGGACACGCCTCGTTCTACTCTTGTCCTTACCTGCATACAATCAGGACATAAGGATGGGGGGACCTGTACATGTACGTGAAAAAATGGCTTCTACTTGGAAGTTTCTTTGCTGTGGTTATGCTCACCATTCAGGCAATACCAGATGTAGGCACATATATTCAAGCTGTGAAAAACATACAAATGCCTTATGTGAATCGGAGCGATTGGCAGAATGAAGAGACAATGCCTGTTTTTGCAGCTGAATCAACGCGGGCAATCCAGCAAACGAAACTTAGCCCCTCTCAACTTGCTGAAATCATCCAAAATGAAGCGATTAAACGAAATATTGCCCCTATAAATGCTAGGATTGATCCTGTATGGAAGGCAATACCAGGGTATAATGGCTTGGCAATGGATGTCGAAGAGACGCTTAAATTATCTGCACATAACCTTACGCCTGGCAAAATTAATTATGTCATGAAGGAAGTAGAGCCCAGCATTCAACTGAATGATTTGGGGCCGATTCCCGTATATAAAGGAAACCCCAAGAAGCCAATGGCCTCATTGATGATTAATGTGGCTTGGGGGAATGAATATTTACCTAGTATTTTAGAGACACTTCGTAAAGAAAACGTTCACGCTACTTTTTTTCTGGATGGCTCTTGGTTAAAGAAAAATGTTGAAATGGCCAAAATGATCCAAAGCGAGGGACATGAAATGTCTAATCATGCTTATTCGCACAAAGATATGAGAAATATAAATCGCAGCAAAGCGGTAGAAGAAATCTCCAAGACAGAAGATCTTTTGAAACAGCAGCTCGGTGTTAAAAATACTCTTTTTGCACCGCCTTCGGGCTATTTCAGCCAAGAGACGATTCAAGTGGCCTCTGAATTTAAATTGCAAACGGTGTTGTGGACCTTTGATACAATCGATTGGAAAAATCCCGGAGCAGATCGCATTATTCAGCGGCTAACGACGAGTATTGAACCAGGCATGCTAATCCTGATGCACCCCACACCATCTTCCAAAGATGCGCTGCAAGGGATGATCCGACTCATTAAGAATAAAGGTTTAACTCTGGGTACCGTATCGGAGCTTATGTCCTCCAAACGAATCCCAGATGGGGGGCAAATGACGAACTAAGTGAGCTACTCGGCACATAGTTGAGTCGTAGACACATTTTTGTTAGACTGAGTAAGTATAATTGGGGAATAGGATTTTAGGTGCTACACTTTGAGGAGGAACCTTGGTGATCAAATATCGCTTACATAATGGCTTGAGAGTCGTCATGGAACAAATCCCTACTTTTCGATCGGTTACATTCGGAATATGGGTGAAAACAGGCTCGCGTAATGAATCTCAAGAGATGAACGGCGTATCGCATTTCATTGAACACATGCTGTTTAAGGGGACGGATCGTCATACAGCAAAAGATATCGCTGAGATATTTGATGGAATTGGTGGGAATGTCAACGCATTCACATCCAAGGAGTATACTTGTTATTACGCCAAAGTTCTCGACGAGCATCTGCCGCTTGCGATGGATGTCTTATCCGATATGTTTTTCCATTCTTCCTTTGATGAAGGCGAGTTGGAGAAAGAGAAGAAAGTCATTTACGAGGAAATCTCCATGTATGAAGATACGCCGGATGATTTGGTACATGACTTATTAGCGAAGGCTTCGTATGGCTCGCATCCGCTAGGCTATACGATTCTCGGAACTGAAGATAACTTGTCCAAAATGAAATCAGAGGATCTTCGTAACTATATGAAGCAGCATTATAATACCGAGAATACGGTGTTAAGCATTGCTGGGAATATTGATGATAGCGTACGTGAACTAATCGAGAAGCATTTTGGCGAGTTTGCAACAACAGGGATAGAAACTAGCTATGATGCGCCTGATTTTCTTGGTGACTTGATTTTCCATGCGAAAAAAACGGAACAAAATCATATTTGTCTCTCGCTGCCTGGGCTTTCGCTGCAAGAAGAGAATTTGTACCCGATGGTACTTCTCAACAACGCCATTGGCGGAGGCATGAGCTCTAGACTGTTTCAAGAAATTCGTGAGAAGCGAGGTCTTGCTTACTCGGTTTATTCGTACCACTCTTCCCACATCGATAGCGGGATGTTCACGATTTATACGGGAACTGCGCCTAAGCAGACACTGGAAGTGCTCGAAGTTACGATGGAGCTTCTACAAGATATCGCTATTAAAGGAATGACGGACTCGGAATTAAAGAAGGGGAAAGAGCAGCTGAAAGGCAGCTTAATTCTTAGTTTGGAGAGCACAAGCAGCCGCATGAACCGATTCGGCAAGAATGAGTTGATGACGGGGAAACATTATAGTCTTGATGAAATGATCCAACGAATTGAAAGTGTTCAGATGGATCATATTCGCGCATTGATCAAGTCCTTGTTCGCTACCCCATTTGCTTTATCCATGGTTGGAAATTCGGATGATGTAATTAATGGCTTCAGGAGGGATCAGCTTGTCACTCTCTAGTTTTGAAGTTCAAATTAAACGCCTTGCTGGTCATGAGGATATCAAGCTGCCGCAGAAAATGTCCGAACTAGCCAGTGGCTTTGATCTGCATGCCGCGGTTAGCGAGCCGATCATTCTGAGCCCAGGCCAGCGGGAACTTATCCCGACAGGATTTGCGCTTAGTATGCCGCCAGAGCTCGAAGCCCAAATTCGACCGCGAAGCGGGCTTGCTTATAAGCATGGCATTACTTCACTGAACTCGCCTGGAACGATTGATGCAGATTATCGAGGCGAAGTAAAAGTGCTCTTAATTAACCATGGACAAGAGCCATTTACAATTCAGCGCAATGAGCGGATTGCGCAAATGGTGTTTCAATTAGTTCCGCAAATTAATCTTGTTGAAGTAACGGAACTAACGGAGACAGAGCGCGGTTCCGGCGGATTCGGTCATACAGGGCGTTGATTAGAAATAATAAGGTTATGGACTGTCTTCCCAGTGAAGACGGTCCTTTTTTGTTTCACTGGTACGGCAGAAAAGGAATTGCACCCATCTTTAGGCGAACGCATACTATAACGTATCGAAACGGACTGAGAAAGGGGTGTAGGCAAGAATGCTTACTGGGATTTCGGTTGCATTTATGGGCGGGGACGCCCGGCAACTAGAAGTAATTCAGAAATTTACCGAGTTAGATGCAACTGTGACATTAATCGGTTTTGATAATCTCGGAAGGCAGTTCAGCGGTGTTTCAACGGCTAAACTTGACCCTGTATTACTGCAAACCGTGGACGTACTTATATTACCTGCGGTGGGAACGGATGATTCAGGACAAGTGGAATCTGTGTTCTCCAATGAAGAAATGAGATTGACCGACGAACACATGGCTGCGCTGCCCAAGCATGCCAAAGTGTACACAGGGATGGCCAAGAATTTTCTTAAAAAGCTCTGCGCTGCCCATGACATTGAAGTGATTGAGTTATTCGAACGGGATGATATTGCCATCTACAATTCTATTCCGACTGCAGAGGGTGCACTCATGATGGCGATCCAGAACACAGATATCACAATTCATGGGTCTGTTTGCATGGTTTTAGGTTTTGGACGCACAGGCTTTACAATGGCCAAAACGTTGCAAGGATTAGGGGCGGCCGTCAAGGTTGGCGTAAGGAAGCCAGAGCATTTTGCGAGAGCGTGGGAGATGGGTTTTCAGCCTTTTTATACAAAGGACTTGTACCCGGAAGTGGGGAATATTGACTTGCTTTTTAACACAATTCCGACTATGATAGTCACAGCGCAAGTTATTACCAATATCCCACATCGCGCGCTCATCATCGATTTGGCTTCTAAACCTGGTGGAACGGACTTCCGATTCGCTGAGAAAAGAGGCATTAAAGCGATGCTCGCGCCCGGTCTACCTGGCATCGTCGCCCCCAAAACAGCTGGCCGCATCATGGCAAACACATTAAGTCAGCTGATCGAGGAAGACTTCAAAGACAGGAGCGATGTGGAATGAATTGGCAAGGGAAAACGGTCGGTTATGCATTAACCGGTTCTCACTGTACGCTGGAAGAAGTCATGCCTCAGATTAAGAGATTTGTAGATGCAGGTGCACGTGTGATTCCGATTGTATCCAATTCGGTGATGACTACGGACACTCGATTTGGCAACTCTGCGGATTGGCAGCAGCAATTAAAGGATATTACAGGCAATCAGATTATCTCTTCGATTGTAGATGCAGAACCACTAGGTCCATCCAAGTTGCTTGACGTGATGGTTATTGCGCCTTGTACAGGGAATACGACTAGTAAACTAGCAAATGCAATGACTGAAAGTCCTGTACTTATGGCGGCTAAGGCCCAGATGAGAAATTTGCGTCCGTTGGTTCTAGCTATTTCTACCAATGACGGCCTAGGTTTGAATGCGATGAACATTGCTAAACTTTTAATCACCAAGAACATTTACTTCGTTCCTTATGGTCAAGACGCCCCTGGAGCCAAACCAAATTCGTTGGTAGCTCGGATGGACTTGATTATGGAAGCCTGTGAAGCTGCACTGGAAGGTAAGCAATTGCAGCCGATGATTATTGAGAGATTTCAATACTAATTTATATATAATCCTTGAAGGGGAGAAACCAGCATAATGTCGAACCAGAAGCTTTTTAATGTTGCAGTTGTAGGCGCTACAGGCGCAGTAGGAGAACAAATCATCCGTCTATTAGAAGAACGGAATTTCCCCATTAAGGAATTAAAATTGCTTTCTTCCGCCCGTTCAGCAGGCGTGAAGATTCCTTTTAAAGGTCAAGATGTGGTTGTTCAAGAAGCCACACCGGAGAGTTTTCAAGGTGTTGATATTGCATTGTTTAGTGCAGGCGGGGATGTTACCAAAGCATTAGCTCCTCATGCGGTTCAAGCGGGCACGATTTGTATTGATAACACGAGCGCATACCGTATGGATCCAGAAACGCCATTAGTTGTACCAGAAGTTAATGTTGAGAAAATCAATGAACACAAAGGAATTATTGCGAATCCGAACTGTTCCACCATCCAAATGGTTGCTACACTTAAGCCATTATATGATCGTTATGGGATTTCCCGCGTTATCGTATCTACGTACCAAGCCGTTTCCGGAGCGGGCGCCAAAGCGATTGACGAAATGCTGAGACAGTCCAAGGAAGTTCTTGAAGGCAATGATGCAAAACCAGATATTTTGCCAGTAGGTTCTCTGCCGGTCAAACATCAAATCGCCTTCAATGCGATTCCGCAAATCGACAAATTCCATGAAAATGGTTTTACGAATGAAGAAATGAAAATGATTCTTGAAACGAAAAAAATCATGGGCGATGAGTCCATTGAAGTTACAGCAACTTGTGTACGCATTCCGGTTGTTTACGGGCATTCTGAGTCCGTCTACGTGGAATTGAAAGAGGATTTTGACATTGAAGAAGTCAAAACGTTGCTGGCCAATGCTCCTGGCATTGTGCTAGTCGACAATCCGGAAGAGCAGCAATATCCACTGGCAACAGATGCAGCAGGCAAATTAGAAACTTTCGTGGGACGTGTACGTCGTGATTTGAGCAATCCCAGAGCATTAAACATGTGGATCGTTTCGGATAACCTGCTGAAAGGCGCAGCTTGGAATGCTGTGCAAATTGCTGAATATATTGCTATAGAACAATAATCAGCGCTACTGCGATTAGCAATATGCAGTGACTATGGGGGAAACTCATGCGAATCCTTGTGCAGAAATTCGGAGGTACTTCGCTTTCCACCGCTTCAGCTAGAGAACACGTTATCGGACATATTCAAGACGCACTCAATCATCCTTATCAATTAGTTGTAGTGGTATCTGCGATGGGTAGAAAAGGCGAACCTTATGCGACGGATACGCTCCTTGAGCTCGTTCGAAAGAACGGAGAGGGGCTGCCGGCGCGGGAACTCGACATGCTGATGGGCTGCGGAGAGTTAATCTCTGCAGTGCATTTGTGCAGCTTGCTGCAAGCAAATGGTATTCGTTCTACCGTTTTGACAGGTGGGCAAGCTGGCATTCATACGAATGACGAGTATGGCAACGCGAAGATACTAGCTTTGCAGCCAAACCGAATCCTCGATTTATTGGCACAGGATTTGGTTGTCATTGTGACCGGATTTCAAGGGAAATCAAGTCAGGATGAATTGACCACACTTGGCAGGGGCGGCAGTGATACGTCCGCAACAGCGCTTGGAGCAGCATTAAAAGCCGAAATCGTCGATATATTCACCGATGTGAATGGTATCATGACAGCGGATCCAAGAATTGTAGAAGATGCGAAACCGCTTGTTCGTGTTAGCTTTGCTGAGATTTGCAATATGGCTCACAATGGTGCGAAGGTCATTCATCCTCGTGCTGTTGAAGTTGCTATGCAGGCGAATATCCCAATTCGCGTGCGCTCTACGTTTTCGAAGGAAGAGGGAACATTGGTTACAGCTTCTGACAGTATGCCGAAGGAACGCAGCCAAGTAAGAGATTGTTTCGTTACAGGAATTGCCCATTTTACGAATATTACACAGATTCAAGTTGCGGCAGTAGAAGGGCAATTTGACCTTCAGCTTCGTGTGTTCAAGACGATGGCGCAGCATCAGATCAGTGTTGATTTTATTAATGTAAATCCGTCAGCGGTGGTCTATACGGTGTTTGATCATGAGGCGGAGCGAGCAGTCAAACTCCTAAGAGATCAAGGTTACGAGCCTAGGGCTTTAAGCGGGTGCGCCAAAGTTTCCGTTATCGGCGGGGGAATTAACGGTGTCCCAGGGATCATGGCACATATTGTTGAAGCCTTGACCGAAGAAGACATTCGAATCCTTCAATCAGCTGACTCGAATACAACGATTTGGGTACTTGTTCAAGGTGAAGATATGATTAAATCTGTCAAAGCCTTGCATCATAAATTTAATTTATCGAAATGAAAATAGGAAATTCAGGAGGTGCAAACGGTGGATTTCGGAAGAGTAGTCACAGCTATGGTCACTCCGTTTGACGATCAATTACAAGTCAATTGGGATCAAGTAGAACCACTTATTAACTATTTAATTGAGGATCAACAGTCGGATAGCCTTGTTATTTGCGGAACAACCGGTGAAGCGCCTACCTTAATGGATGATGAGAAACTCAAGCTTATTGAGTTATCTGTTCGCTATTCACGTGGACGCTGCAAGATTATTGCAGGCACTGGCAGTAATGATACCTCACATACGATTCACTTTTCCCAAAAGGTTGAGAAACTTGGGGTAGACGGTTTATTAATCGTAGCTCCTTACTATAACCGTCCTTCGCAAGAAGGGTTGTTTCAGCATTTCAAAGCGGTAGCTGAATCTGTTCAGACTGCGGTAATCCTGTATAACGTTCCAGGACGTACAGGCGTTAATCTAGATGCGGACACAACGGTTCGTCTTTCCCATATTTCGAATATCGTAGCCACGAAAGACTGTGCGAATACGGATCAATTGACACGCATTTTGAATGAAGCAGCGCCTGGATTCCTTGTTTACAGCGGGGATGACAGCAATGCTTTGCCTGCTTTAGCCGTGGGTTGCCAAGGAATTATCAGTGTAGCCAGTCATGTGATTGGAAAAGAAATGCAATCTATGATAAAGTATTATCTAGAAGGCAACATTCAGCAAGCTGCTGAACTTCATCGTAAGCTTCACCCTCTTTTTACCGGCATTTTCCGTGTACCGAGTCCTGCGCCAATCAAGCATGCGCTCGCACTGAAAGGGATGGAAACAGGAGGAGTAAGACTTCCGCTAGTTCGCGTATCCGAGCAAGAAGGACAATTCATCCAATCACTTTTTGTATGATAACGCCTAATGAATCGGTGCTTCCGGCATCGGTTTTCTTTTTTTGGGGAAACTAATGTAATCGGTATTAACTTGTATTTGTAGTTTTTTTTCATGTATAATGGTTGCAAGTGACTAGTTCGGTTTTTTCATTTAAAATTCGTCGTCCAATCTTAGAAGGAGGTATATTCTTGTCCAAAAAAAATATTGATAAACTTTTGATCTTCGCTCTTGGCGGCGTGGGCGAAATCGGAAAAAATATGTATTGCGTTCAGTATGCGAACGATATCATCGTCATTGATAGTGGATTGAAATTTCCAGAGGAGGACATGCTGGGGATCGACATTGTCATTCCGGATATCGGCTACTTAACAGAGAATCGGGATAAAGTACGCGGAATTATTATCACGCACGGCCATGAAGATCACATCGGCGGCTTACCTTATGTGCTTAAGCACCTTAATGTTCCTTTGTATGCAACTAAGCTAACAATGGGGCTTATCGAAGCTAAGCTGAAAGAGGCGAATTTGCTCGGAACTACGAACAGAATCGTTATTAACTCAGAAACTGTTCTTTCCTTAGGTGTACTTACGGCTTCGTTCTTCAAAACAAATCACAGCATTCCTGATTCTGTTGGTGTCGCTTTGGACACACCAGAAGGCGTAGTTGTTCACACAGGAGATTTCAAATTTGATCAAACACCTGTGAATGATCAATATGCGGACTTGCACCGTATGGCAGAAATCGGGAAGAAAGGCGTTCTTGCCTTGCTTTCCGATAGTACGAATGCAGAACGTCCAGGCTACACTGGCTCTGAGCGCAGTGTTGGAATTGAAATTGAAGAAGTTTTCCGTAAAGCTAAGCAAAGAGTTGTTATCGCGACATTCGCTTCGAACATTCACCGTGTACAACAGGTGTTCGATGCAGCCGCGGCAACAAATCGTAAAGTAACGGTAATCGGTCGCAGTATGGTGAACGTAGTTTCGATTGCTAGCGAGTTAGGGTACTTGCACATTCCGGACGGCATGCTTATTGAGCCTGAAGAAGTGAACAAGCTTGCTGCTGACCGTGTGGTTATTCTTTCAACAGGAAGCCAAGGCGAGCCGATGTCTGCGTTAACAAGAATGGCACGTTCCACTCATCGTAAAATCGATATTTTACCGGGTGATACGGTTATTATTGCAGCGACGCCAATTCCGGGCAATGAGCGTTATGTAGGGCGTACCGTTGATGAGCTATTCCGAATTGGTGCTAATGTCATTTACGGACCAGGTTCTGTAACTGGTGTCCACGTATCTGGTCACGGCAGCCAAGAAGAATTGAAATTAATGCTCAATCTGATAAAGCCTAAATATTTTATTCCGATTCATGGCGAATATCGCATGCTGCGTCAACATGCCATTCTTGCCGAATCTGTCGGCATTCCTAAAGAAGATATTTTTATGTGCGATATCGGCGACACAGTAGAAGTTCAGCACGGAGTTGCTCGCAAAGGCTCTAAAGTTCAAAGCGGCAACATTCTGATTGATGGACTCGGTGTAGGAGATGTAGGCAACATCGTGTTGCGCGACCGTAAGCTGCTGTCTCAAGATGGTATTCTGGTGGTCGTCGTTACACTAAGCAAACAAGATGGCAAAATCTTATCCGGACCGGATATTATCTCCCGTGGATTCGTCTATGTACGTGAATCTGAGGGTCTCTTGGAAGAAGCCAATCGTATTGTAACAAATACATTAACGAAATTAATGAACGAAAATGTAAATGAATGGGCATCTTTAAAAACAAACGTGAAAGATGTTCTCGGACGTTTTTTATATGAACAAACCAGAAGAAGACCAATGATCCTTCCTATTATCATGGAAGTCTAGGCTCGAACAGTCACTTGAACCTATGCAAATAGTAAAGCTCTCTCCGAATTCGGAGGGGGCTTTTTTCAATGTCGAGGGAACGACTTTCGATGCATGAAAGAACGCAAATTTATTCATACTATGGGAGATTATGATCCGTACATGCATAGCCGTCCAATTGGCCTAGGGCAGTACGACAAGGGGGAATTCGAGTGGCAGCATCAACAGGACCGAAGCAGCAAGAGCCGGAAACAGAGGAAGGGAAAAAGAACCCCGTCCTCGAGAATATTCAACAGTTGGGCCAAACCAATACACTTTCAGGCGAATCTAATATTTTCTGCCTTACGATTATTGGACAAGTGGAAGGGCATATCGTACTCCCACCTCAAAATAAGACAACAAAATATGAGCATTTAATTCCACAGCTCGTGGCAGCTGAGCAAAATCCGAAAATTGAAGGCGTCATGATTATCCTCAATACGGTGGGAGGAGACGTTGAAGCAGGTTTAGCCATTGCAGAGATGGTGGCTACGCTGTCCAAACCGACTATTGCCCTCGTGCTAGGCGGGGGACATAGCATAGGGGTTCCAATTGCCGTCTCAGCGAATTATTCCATTATCGCGGAAACGGCAACAATGACGATCCATCCGATCCGATTGAATGGGTTAATTATCGGCGTTCCTCAAACGTTTGAATATTTGGATAAAATGCAGGAGCGTGTCGTTCGATTTGTAACGAAACATTCCAATGTGACGGAAGATAAATTTAAAGAGCTAATGTTCAAAACGGGAGAGCTCACGAGAGATATCGGAACTACCGTTATTGGGGTTGATGCCGTTAAATATGGTCTAATTGATCAAGTCGGTGGCATCGGAGATGCCATTCGAGAGCTGAATAAGCGGATTGATGCTAAGAAAGCATCTCCCAATGGAGGATTGGTGCAATGATTCATTACTCTGTGCTGCCAATGGAAGTGGTATTTGAGGGGATCGAGACCTACGAGCCCAAGTATCTGGAGATCGAGCAAGGCGGCATATCGATGCAGATAGAACCTATTAGCGGCTTTCAAGCACGCATAGTAAGACTATACAGTTGCAATCCTCAGGACTATTTAAATCGTCAATATGCCCCTGGAACTATTATTTCCTATAGTCCTTTTCCGGAGGCGACTTCATCTATTTAAAGCGCTGTTCCTGTATCATCACCCAAGTCCAATATGGTATAATGTGGACTTGGGGGTGACAAGTGTGGCGAAACGCAAGAAAAAAGGCAAGGCATTAAAAACGAGCTTGTTATTCGAGTTGTATGGTATTCTAATCCTGATTTTTTCCGTCATTGCACTTGCGCATCAAGGGCATGTTGGGAATTCTTTGGTGTATCTTTTTCGATTTTTCGTGGGAACGTGGTATTCGCTAATACCGCTGATTTTCATATATGTGGCTTTGTATGCCATGATCAAGAGAGCTTGGCCGGAAATGATAACACCCAAGAAAGCAGGCATTTTGCTGTTTATTCTGGGACTTTTGATTAAAAATCAAATCGATTTGTTTGCCCAATTGTATCCGGACGGCGGGTTTGCCTCTGGTAAAGTCATCTCGTCGACTTGGACGGCTATGTTGGAAGGATTGCATCCAACAGACGCAGGAAAAGCAGCGCTCGAGTATGGTATCGGCGGTGGGATGATTGGCGCATTCTTGTATAGTATTTTGTATTTCTTATTCGACTATTTGGGAGCAAGGCTAATCCAATATGCGTTATTTGTGATTGGCTTTATCTTAGCCACGGGCATTTCTTATATAGATATGGGGAATGTCATTCGAGGCAGATTCAGTAATGTGGGCCAGAATTTCAGAGATAAGATGAAAGAATGGCTGCAGGATCGTGAATCGGGTCAGCCCCAAACGGCAACAGCAGGAGTTAGTGAGCGAAAGACTAAGAAGCCTACTTACGTACCGGTTGATGATGAATTTGATGAAGAGGTTTTCCAGCCAGTCAAGAAGGCCAAGAAATCTCCATTATTCATGGAACTGCTTCGACCTATCAAGGAGGGACGCAAGAAAGCTGCTGTTCGTGAGAGCGATGTGAGTGACGATAACGAATCGAATGATCTGGATTCCACTGAAACCGCGGAGAAGGTTGTGTATAAGTCCAACGAAGCGAGAGCTGAGTCTGTACCAATGGATGAGGATGTGCCGGTTACACCGATTATTCGTGATTTTCAGGAGCAGGTATTCCAGGAAGCTCAACAAGCAGTTACCCAGCCCGCTGCGATTCCGATAACGCCTTCACAGCCAGTTAAGCCTCAATCCGCTGCTGCAACTGGAGATTCAGGGGACGAACCAGTGACGCTGGAATTCCAGGACGCCGTACCTGTTGTCCAAACGCGACCATATGAAATGCCTTCGCTTGATTTGCTTGCCAAACCTGCTGTAGGCAAAGGCAGTGAAATTTCAGACTACAAAGCGAACGCAAGGAAGCTGGAAGCAACGCTAGAGAGCTTTGGTGTTCGTGCCAAAGTGCTTGAGGTAGTCAGAGGACCAGCAGTAACTCGTTACGAGATACAGCCTGACGTCGGGGTTAAAGTCAGTCGAATCGTTTCTTTAACCGATGATATTGCCTTAGCGCTAGCGGCCAAAGATATTCGAATGGAAGCGCCGATTCCCGGCAAAGCCGCGATCGGAATTGAAGTGCCGAATTTAGAGGTTTCTGTCGTGACAATGCGAGAAGTCATGGAAACGTCCGCTTTTCAGGAATCCAGTTCACGATTATCTGTCGTTTTGGGAAGGGATATTTCTGGACAACCTATTGTGGGCAATCTGGCAAGAATGCCTCATCTACTCGTAGCAGGGGCCACAGGTTCAGGAAAATCCGTGTGTATTAACGGGATTATTACGAGTATTTTATACAAAGCCAAACCGAATGAAGTCAAGTTTCTTATGATTGACCCTAAGATGGTTGAATTAAATGTGTATAATGGGATACCGCATCTGCTAGCACCGGTTGTAACAGATCCTCGTAGAGCGTCGCTGGCGCTCAAAAAAGTCGTCGTTGAGATGGAGAAGCGCTATGAGCTGTTCTCGAAGAGCGGAACGCGCAATATTGAGGGCTACAATACCATGCTCATAGAGAGCGGCACTGCACCACCGCTTCCTTACTATGTCGTCATCGTAGATGAGTTAGCGGACTTGATGATGGTCGCTGCGAACGATGTTGAGGATTCGATCTGTCGTCTAGCCCAAATGGCCCGTGCGGCAGGCATACATTTAATTATTGCCACGCAGAGACCGTCTGTTGACGTTATTACAGGGGTCATTAAAGCCAATATTCCTTCCCGTATTGCTTTTGGCGTATCGTCTCAAGTGGATTCACGAACAATCTTGGATATGGTTGGCGCGGAGAAACTGTTAGGCCGAGGGGACATGCTTTACTTGCCTGTAGGTGCTTCCAAGCCAGTTCGTGTGCAAGGGGCCTTTTTATCAGATCAAGAGGTTGAACATGTCGTGGGCTTTGTACGTACACAGGAACAAGCTAATTATCAAGAAGAAATGGTTCCGCACGTAGAAGAAATGCCAGATCAGCAGAATGAGTTCGAGGATGAACTTTATGATCAAGCTGTTCAAATCGTCCTGGAAGCCAAGCAAGCATCCGTATCGCTGCTGCAGCGCCGGATGAGAGTCGGCTACACCCGTGCCGCAAGACTGGTTGATTCGATGGAAGCCAAAGGTGTCGTAGGTCCCTATGAGGGAAGTAAGCCTCGTGAGGTGCTAATGTCCATAGAACAATATCAACATAATCGGATAAGTTCGTAACAGAAATAAGGATTTGAACAAGCACTCTCCTCAGGAGAGTGTTTTTATTTGCATAAACAGCGACTCCCTTTCTCATAATAAGCAAGAAAAGGCTGTAATTTGAAAAGTGAGGTTGAGAAGGGGAATGAATAAACGACTAATCGTACTTACCTTTTGTATTGTTTTCGTACTTGTTGTCGCTTTTCAGTTAAAAGGAAAGTTTAATCCGCCTGCCGAAGAAACGTTCAGTAAAAATGAAATCCGTTATGGTGCCACTGGATCCGATGTCAACGAGCTGCAAGGTCGATTGAAGTTCATTGGCTTTTATAATGGCAGTATAGACGGAGATTATGGGTATAAGACGTTGACGGCGGTCAAACGATTCCAAGGCGAATTTGGGATGACAGTGGATGGCATTGTTGGAGCCAAAACAAAACTCAGGTTATGGGAAGCGACGAAGAATTGGAAGCCTACCGCGCCTCCAGCAACCGGTGGTTCTGGGAATAACGAAAGTGAGAAAGTCACCACGGATCAAAAGCCCGCGAATTTGACCCCCTCGAACAACCTGGGACTATCCGAACAAGATATTAATCTCATGGCTAATGCAGTTAATGGCGAGGCGCGCGGAGAACCTTATGTGGGTCAAGTTGCGGTAGCTGCGGTTATCCTGAATCGGGTGAAATCGGCCAGTTTTCCCAATACGGTATCCGGTGTTATCTTTCAACCAGGGGCGTTCACTGCCGTGGCAGATGGACAAATCTGGCTTACACCAAGTGAATCAACGAAGAAGGCCGTTAAGGATGCTTTGAACGGATGGGATCCAACAGGGGGTTGTATCTATTATTTCAATCCAGCAACGGCCACCTCGAAATGGATTTGGAGCAGACCGCAAGTGAAGAATATCGGAAAGCATATTTTTTGCAAATAATTTAGAAGCGGACAAGGAGAAGGAACCAGCTTTGGTTGCTTCTCCTCTTCGTATAGGAATATAATGGATGATATCACGGACATAGAAGGGAGACAGACCTTTGGAGCATATACAATTTGAGCGTCGTACTTGGAATCATATTCGATTGCATGTACTTCCCACAGATCGATTCAAGACATTTGCGATTTCAGTGTACATAGGCCGTCCCTTAGGGGAAGAGACAGTTACGAATACGGCTTTGACACCGTTTGTCCTGCGCAGAGGAACTGCGCTGCGCCCGGAAACGAAGCAATTTCGCGAGCATTTGGATGATCTCTACGGAGCTGGTTTTGGCTTTGATATTTATAAGCGGGGCGATTATCAAATCGTACAGCTGCGCATGGATATTATCAACGATCGATTCGTGAAGTCTGCGCAGTCCTTATTACAGCAAGGATTGGACTTTGTTGGGGAAACATTAACGAAACCGGCCACGGAAAATGGTCATTTCCGCCAGAAGTATGTTGATTCAGAGAAACAGACGCTCCAAAAGCGAATTGAATCCGTCATTAATGATAAAATTCGTTACGCGGCAGAGCGCTGTATGGAAGAAATGTGCGCCGATGAGCCATACCGCCTTCATCCGCTCGGCAAAATTTCCGACCTTGACCGCATTAATTCGGAGCAGCTCTACGAACAATATAGAGTGTGGCTGCAAACCGCTCCGATCGATATCTATGTCGTGGGAAATACAACCTTGACCGAGGTAGAAGATATTGTAAAAGGGGCATTCGCCATTGACCGCAAGGAAGATGTCAGTTACCTCACTTCAGAACCCCGCGGTGCAAGCGGTGAAGTGAAGACAATTGTTGAACGACTGGATGTCAATCAAGGCAAATTGAACTTAGGCTTACGCACAAATCTTTCCTATCGGGATGACAAGTATCCGGTTGCGCTTATGTATAACGGTGTTTTGGGCGGTTATCCGCACTCCAAACTGTTTATAAATGTTCGTGAAAAGGCGAGTCTTGCTTATTATGCTTCTTCGCGTTTTGATGGCCATAAAGGTATTTTGACTATTCAATCCGGGATTGAAATGGCCAACTATGAGAAAGCGGTTGATATTATCCGTAAACAGCTTTCCGCCATGGAGCAAGGTGAGATTAATGACACTGAAATGAGTCAAACCAAAGCGATGATTTCCAATCAGCTGCGTGAAATTCAAGACTCCGCTTTCGAACTTATTTCATTTGATTTCAATGCGATTTTATCCGGAAAAGAACGTTCGGTTTCTGGATTGATCGAAGCTGTGGAGCAGGTTGATGTGCCGGCAATTGCTGAAGCTGCCAAACGTGTTCAGTTGGACACGATTTACTTTTTGCGGGACCAGAAGGGAGAGTAGACCATGCAGGTAATTCCTTATCCACACTTGGGTGAAACCATATATCACGAAAAGCTTGATAACGGGCTACATGTGTTTGTTCTTCCTAAGGAAGGTTTTCAGAAAACATATGCTACATTCACGACCCAATACGGTTCGATCGATAATTATTTTCAAGTTACTGGCAAAGATGCGGTTCGAGTTCCGGATGGCATAGCTCATTTCTTGGAGCACAAAATGTTTGAAGAACCAGAAGGTGATATCTTTGCTACCTTTGCTTCCAATGGGGCTTCTGCGAATGCCTTTACAAGTTTTGATCGAACAGCGTATTTGTTCTCGTCCACCGATCATTATTTAGAAAACTTAACGACATTAATTAATTTTGTTCAAAACCCTTATTTTACAGATGAAAATGTGGAGAAAGAAAAGGGGATCATCGGTCAGGAAATCAAAATGTACGAGGATAATGCGGACTGGAGAAGTTATTACGGTTTGATTGAATCTCTCTACGCGAAACATCCCATTCATATTGATATTGCTGGAACCGTAGCGTCGATAGCCGAAATCACCAAAGAAACACTGTATGAGTGTTATCACACCTTTTATCATCCGAGCAATATGAGTTTGTTTGTCGTAGGCGGGGTGGACGCTCAGGAAGTTCTCTCCC
This sequence comes from Paenibacillus marchantiophytorum, assembly GCF_014640555.1. Taxonomy (GTDB): domain Bacteria; phylum Bacillota; class Bacilli; order Paenibacillales; family NBRC-103111; genus Paenibacillus_E; species Paenibacillus_E marchantiophytorum. The sequence continues at coordinate 112,853 of NZ_BMHE01000015.1, forward strand.
TAGTCAAAGCCAATCAAGCTGCCAAAAGCTTTCCGCCACAAGGAAGTATCGAACGGTTTTTTCCGGACGAACCGCTTGACGTGAACGAAGCCCGCCGAATTATCAACTTGCCTGTATCGATGCCTAAGTGTCTAATGGGCTTCAAGGAAGCTGCGCCTGCCGTAATAGGCAAGGAACTTCTGGTCAGAGAGCTTACAACCAAGCTCATGCTGGACGTACTCTTCAGTTCTAGCTCGGAGATCTATCAGGCGTTGTATGATGAGCAATTGATTTCAGATAATTTCGGTCATGAATTTAACTGCAGTGAAGGTTACGCGTTCTCCATACTTGGCGGTGATACCAAAGATCCAGAGGGGCTCGTTGCACGAATTCGCGAAGAAATCGAAAAGCGCAAAGATGCTGGCTTGGATCAGGTTACCTTTGAGCGGAGCCGCAAAAAGAAAATCGGTAATTTCCTGCGGATGATGAACTCTCCGGAATCGATTGCCAATGAATTTACGAAATATCGGTTCAAAGACATCGATTTGTTTGATATTTTGCCGGTCTACGAGCAGATTACATTGGATGATGTGAATCAGCGCTTCCGCGATCATTTTGACTGGAGCAAACTAGCTGTTTCTATCGTAAAAAGTCGTGATGTGACGTGATCTTAACACCAAGTAAACCCTTTAGTGAACAAACGGTTCTTGTGACTGGCGCAAGCAGAGGGATCGGTGCTGCAATTGCTGAACGCTTCGCCGCGGTAGGCATGAATGTCGTTATTCATTATCGTGAATCACATGAAGCGGCGAATGAAGTAGCGAGGTCCTGTATGAAACACGGCGCGAAAGTAATGACCGTTTCTGCAGATGTGAAATCACGAGATCAAATTTATAAAATGCAGGAAATACTTGAACAAAAAAGCATGATCCCTGATATTGTCGTGAACAATGCGGGAATTTCCTTATATGGCATGTTGGCTGACGTAACCGAAGAGGATTGGGACACCGTCATGGGTGTGAATCTCAAAGGTGCTTTTCTGTGTACGCAAACCTTTATGGGAGCCATGGTGAAGCAGAAGTATGGCCGGATTATCAATGTATCATCCATCTGGGGCATTTCTGGTGCTTCCTGTGAAGTTGTTTATTCAACAGCCAAAGGAGGACTCAACGCCTTTACCAAAGCTTTAGCGAAGGAGTTGGCACCGTCAGGCGTTACAGTGAATGCCGTAGCCCCTGGTGCTGTGCATACGGAAATGATGGCTGGTTTTCAACCTGAGGAGCGGGAAGCCATTGAGAATGAAATTCCAGTGGGTCGGTTTGCATTGCCAGATGAAGTAGCTTCTCTTGTCTATTTCTTGGCCCTGCCGGAGTCTGGTTATATTACTGGGCAAATTATCAGTCCAAATGGTGGATGGCTAACCTAAGTTTACGCGAAGAAGCCTTGTGCATAATTATTGAGCGGGAAGCGAATATTACGTATGTAATGACCATTTCTCATAACTCAAAGGAGGCTTCTTACAATGGGTACAGTTCTTAAAGTATTTGATAAGTGGAAAGAGTTTCTTGCTGAACGTGTGAGTCAAGCGGGGCATGCAGGGATGAGTGAGGAAACGATTTCCAAGCTCGCTTTTCAAATCGGTGAATTCTTATCTGATAAAGTAGATCCTGGAAATGAGCAAGAACGAGTGCTCAAGGAGCTATGGGATGCAGGGGATGAGCAAGAAAAACGGACGATTGCCCGACTCATGGTAAAATTAGTAGACAAAGGTTAATAACCGTTTTACAATTCAATAAGGTACTATGTGAAAGCCTCCTCTTTCGGAGGCTTTTGCATGCTTTCAAAGGTAGAAAGGAAACGAATGGCATGGTTAACAAACAGTTTATGCTCTTGTTCATACTTTTCATATTGATCGTTACAGGCTGTGGAAATCGGGGGATTCCTGTCATTAAACAGGACGTTATGGACAAGAAAGTGTCCGTCTTAATGCTCTCCAGCCCCCGTTTATCGGATGCAGCCAAGCAGTCAATTGGCCAAGCATTGCTTAATTGGAGAGGTGAACATTTTATCGCTTTTGATTGGATCAAAGATGTGAACAGCCTAGATGATAGTGTTGGCGCCAAGCTGAAAGCAAACACATATGATTACATATATGTCATTGGGAATGAACTAATCGGGCCGGCCAATGGGTTGATTGCTCAAGGTCTAACAACAGGGAAATGGACATTGTTACAGAGTCAGCTAGACAGCAATGGAAGCGTAAGCACTGTAAGCGACCAAGCCTCCACATGGCAAATCGATGCACAGCAGGTTGAGAATTTGAAAACGAAGCGAATTCAAGATCTATTGGCGCAGAAGGCAACCGTTGAATGGGTGACGCGCAGTGATCGTCCCATACCATCCGTGTGGGCTCCTTCTGAGGAAGCGGATCATATTGTGCTGCTGGACAACAATGACCAGTGGTTTCAGCAATTATCCTTTCAGACGAAGCAGCATTTCGCTAATTGGGTTATCTTTTACACGCCTGTAACAGAAGCCCAAGTACAAAAAGCGAAAACATTAGGTGTCTCTGTCTTGGATATTTCGAACGCTTTATCAGCTGAACTCAACTGGATTGAAATTTTGAACAACCGGTTAGCGATGATGACGAATCATGGATGGCAGAAAGGCAGCTTTCCTTACAGTGAGAAAGAGCTTTTAGAACTAAAAATCAAATAATTTTGTGATTTGCATGAGTCTTTAGAAGGATTTTGACGAAAATTGTAGAAATTATATAACATGGGTAACATACATTTGTTACAGATATGGTGATGAGGTGGAACGATTGGACGTTAAAGAGTGGTATATGGAGTACAAGATTCATAAGAACCGTCCTGGTTTGCTAGGGGACATTGCTTCCTTAATGGGGATGCTGGATATTAATATCGTGACGATCAATGGGGTGGAAGATCGCACCCGTGGCATGTTGCTTCAAACCAATGATGAAGAAAAAATTGACTTAATGGGTAAAATGTTGAGAAAAGTAGATAATATTACTATTACGGCATTAAGACCGCCTAAATTGGTTGATATTTTGGCAGTTCGTCATGGCCGATATATTGAACGCGATTCCGATGATCGCAAAACGTTTCGTTTTACAAGGGATGAATTGGGGCTGCTCGTAGATTTCTTAGGTGAAATTTTCAAACGGGAAGGCAACCAAGTAGTCGGTCTCAGAGGGATGCCGCGTGTAGGTAAAACCGAGTCCATTATTGCTGGAAGTGTCTGCGCCAATAAGCGCTGGACGTTCGTGTCTTCAACGTTGTTGAGACAAACCGTTCGCAGTCAACTGTCCGAGGATGAAATGACCCCTAATAATGTCTATATCATCGATGGCATCGTCTCGACCATTCGTTCCAATGAGAAGCACTACAGCCTATTGCAGGATATCATGGGCATGCCATCTACGAAGGTGATTGAGCATCCAGATATATTCATCCGTGAATCTGAATACACATATAATCACTTTGATTATATTATTGAGCTGCGAAATAGTCCGGATGAGGAAATTAATTACGACTCATTTACGTATACGTCCGAACCTTTTTAAGATTATAAACGTCATTAACTAATATAAAGCCTACGGGGAGGTGACCATATGTCTGATCTAGGATTCATTTTACGCAAAACACGATTGGAAAAAAAGATATCGCTCGATGATCTTCAAGAAGTCACAAAAATTCGCAAACGGTACTTAGAAGCTATTGAAGAAGGAAATTACAAGGTACTGCCTGGCAGCTTTTATGTGCGAGCTTTCATTAAGAGCTATGCGGAAGCAGTAGGTCTTGATCCGACCGAAGTGCTGAACATGTATCAATCGACGAATCCATCCCCGGTAACAGAGAAGCCTGTAGTAGAAAATATACGCAAGAACAGAACGAGCGTTCGCAATACGGAGAAATTAAGCCGTTGGGCCTCTAGCGTCATGTTTATCTGCTTTATTCTGTTAATTTTTGGGATCGTCTACTATTATACATATAAGAATTATAAAGGGACGCCTGCGGACGAAAAGCCTGCTCAAACGCAGTCTTCGAAAATAACAAACTCAACAAGTCCTGCGGCAGGCACGAACTCCACGAATTCTACAACTGCATCCAGTGATGGTAAAGTGGCACCTCTTTCGACTGCAACACCATCTCCGACTCCGACTCCATCTGCCGTACAAGTGAAGTTCAGTAGTAATGAGAAGGGTGTAGACAATTACATCATTACGGGCACTGCAAATTTGAATATTCAATTGAAGATTACAGGATCTTGTTGGATTCGTGTCGATTCCTTGACAGAAGGCGGCAAAGATATGCTTAGACAGAAGCTTTACAAAGCCGGGGATACCGATACATTTGACATCGCAACTTCTGCTTATCTCAATGTTGGTGCTGCTAGCGCAGTGGAGCTTAGCGTGAACGGCACGGTTGTACCTGTCGGTGACACGCCAAACCCTAAACGCGTCCAGCTCAATTTGCAAAAAAACTAGCATTTTGGCGCTTCCTGCGCTTTCCCGGGTAATGATTGCCCAACAAAGACATCCTAGGCCAAGGGCTGCAGGATGTTTCTTTTTTTTTGGCTTCTTGCTATAATGCTAATGTAATTTGATGGAAAGGATGTTTGTCTACGATGAGTACAGAAAGTTCGTTTGATATTGTTTCTAAGGTGGATATGCAGGAACTGAACAATGCGATTCAGCAGGCGGAGAAAGAAATGCTTACCCGTTTTGATTTTAAAGGCAGCAAGAGCAGCATTAAGCTGGATAAAGATCAGTTGGTAGTCACTTCCGATGATGAGTTTAAACTGCAGAATGTCCTCGATATTATGCATGCCAAAATGACGAAGCGCGGAATTTCGATCAAAAATCTGGAGTACAGCAAAGTTGAGCCGGCTGCTGGTCAAACGGTTAGACAGAAAATCAGCATGAAACAGGGTGTAGATCAGGATAATTCCAAAAAGATAAACATCTTGATTCGCGATTCCAAATTAAAGGTCAAAACGCAAATTCAAGGGGATCAAATTCGCGTAACAGGGAAGAGTCGTGATGATTTGCAAGCCGTTATTGCGCTGTTACGCAAAGCGGACATCCCTCTTGATTTACAATTTGTCAATATGAAATAAGCGTACATATGAGCGGCAATTGTTTAAAACCCCCTAGTTATAGGGGGTTTTTACATTTTGACACCCTATAGGGCTTGTATTATACTGGTAAGGAGCGTTTTTTAGGACTATTGGAGGTTGTTTCATTCATGACAGAAAAGGTTAAAGTAGTAACCCTCGGATGCGAAAAGAATATGGTTGATTCCGAGATTATGGCTGGATTAATACATGGACGTGGTTTTCAACTTGTGGACAACAAGGAAGACGCTACCGTCATTATCGTGAACACTTGCGGGTTCATTGATGCAGCAAAAGAAGAATCCGTAAATACAATTTTGGATATGGCAGAACTGAAACAAACCGCGAATCTCAAAGCGCTTATCGTTTCAGGCTGTTTAACTCAGCGCTACAAGAAGCAGCTAATGGACGAAATGCCAGAAATAGATGGCATCGTTGGTACTGGTGATTTTGATAAAATCAATCATATCGTAGATGAAGCTCTGCGCGGCAAGAAACCGGTTCTAGTGGGGAATCCGGTATTTAATTATGATGCGGATCTGCCAAGACTCGTGGCAACACCGCGCTATACAGCCTATGTGAAAATCGCAGAGGGATGCGACAATGCTTGTACGTTTTGCAGTATTCCGATTATGCGCGGTGCCTTCAAAAGCAGAAGCATGGAGTCTGTCGTTGCGGAAGTGGCTAATTTGGCTGCACAAGGCGTTAAGGAAATTAGTCTTATTGCACAAGATTCCACGAACTACGGTACCGATCTTTATGATAGCTTTATGCTGCCTACCTTATTGAATAAAGTCAGCGAAGTAGAAGGTATTGAGTGGGTAAGACTGCATTATGCGTATCCTGGATTCTTTAGCGACGAGCTGATTGAAGTCATGGCGTCTAATCCCAAGATCTGCAAGTATATCGATATGCCGCTGCAACACAGTGAAGATTCGATCCTTAAGCGGATGAGAAGACCAGGTCGCCAGAAAGATACGCGTGAGTTGGTCCGCAAAATCCGTGAGGCTATTCCTGATGTCGCGCTGCGCACATCGCTGATTGTTGGTTTCCCAGGGGAAACGGAGGAAGATTTCGAAAACTTAAAGAAATTCGTAAGCGACGTACAATTCGATCGTCTGGGTGTATTTGCTTACTCCAAGGAAGACGATACGCCAGCAGCACGTTTGCCGGATCAAGTTCCGGAAGATGTGAAAGAATATCGCGCGAACTCCATAATGGAAATTCAACGTGAAATTTCGAATATACGCGGCGGACGCCGTATCGGTCAAGAAATTGATGTGCTGATTGAAAGATACGATGGCAGAAGCGATGTCTATATTGGCCGTTCCCAGTTTGACGCTCCCGAGATTGATGGCGAAGTATTCGTTTCTAACGCGAAGCTGAATATTGGCGAGATGGCCAAAGTTCGCATTACCCACTCCTATGAGTTTGATTTATCAGGGGAGGTTATTGCATGAACCTAGCCAATCGCATCACCGTGGCGAGGATTTTATTAGTACCTATCATCATGTTTTTCTTGTTGATCAAGGTGAAATTTCCACATATACGGATTGAGGAATTCAGTATTACGTACAATCAAATTATTGCTGCCTTAATTTTCATTATTGCAGCGAGTACCGATAGTTTAGATGGTTACATAGCTAGAAAACGTAATCTTGTAACTAACTTAGGCAAGCTGTTAGATCCGCTCGCGGATAAGCTGCTTGTTACAGCTGTACTCGTTTCTTTAGTTGAAATGGATAAAGTAGATGCTTGGATTGTCATTGTGATTATCAGTAGAGAATGGGCAGTTACCGGACTTCGCCAAATTGCTCTATTGGAAGGCACAGTCATGGCTGCAAGCAAATGGGGAAAGGCAAAGACGGCTGCACAGATTACGGCCATCATTGCACTGCTTATCAATAATTTTCCGTTTACGTTTCTGCACTTCCCCTTTGATGTTATAGCTAGTTGGGCAGCAGCGATTATTACGGTCTACTCAGGAATTGAGTACTTTGTGAAGAATAAACACGTCATAGACTTTTCAGAAAAAGCATAATAGGGCAACCTATTGGCGATAAAACCTACCTCTACATGCGGTCGCTCTTCTTTGAACAGCCGCTATAGAGGTTTTCTTATTTAAAGGAGGAATTTGAAATGAAAGCTGAAATTGTCGCTATTGGAACTGAACTATTGCTTGGTCAAATCGTGAACACCAACGCACAATTCCTATCACGTGAATGCGCTGCGATCGGTGTCGACGTGTATTTGCAAACCGTTGTCGGTGATAATGAACATAGATTGCTTGAAACCTTCAAATTAGCGGCTTCCAGAGCGGACGTCGTCATTTGTACGGGGGGGCTTGGCCCAACCCAGGATGACTTGACCAAGGACGTGCTGGCCGGGTTCGTAGGCCGTGAACTGATCATCCATGAACCATCGATGACAGCCATAACGGATATGTTCCAATCCCGCGGCATTCATATGGTGGAGAGCAATCGAAGACAAGCATTGATGTTGGCGGACAGTGATCCTTTGCATAACGAAACGGGGCTAGCCGTTGGGATCGCTTTTACATACGAAGGGACCCATTTTATTCTATTGCCAGGTCCTCCCAAAGAAATGAAGCCTATGTTCTCAAAATATGCAGTTCCCTGGCTGCAGACTAAGATGACTGACGAAGTGCCTCTTTATTCCAAGATGCTTAAATTTGCCGGCATCGGCGAATCCAATCTGGAACATCAATTGCTTGATTTGATTGCAGCCCAAACCGATCCAACCATTGCTCCCTACGCCAAAGAAGGCGAAGTGACGATTCGTATTACGACACGTGCACAATCGGCTGAAGAAGGCGAGAAAAAGCTGCAATCCACGGAAGAAGCGATCAGAAGTCGATTGTCTGAACATCTCTATGCGAATCATGACGTCCCTATTGAAGCCGTCGTTGTACAATTGTTGGCGGCTAAGAAATTAACGCTTGCCGTTGCGGAAAGCTGTACAGGCGGTTTGTTGGGTGATCTGATAACTTCAATTCCAGGCAGCTCGCAGCCATTTCTTGGAGGCATCATCTGTTATACAAATGCGCTCAAACATCAGCTTCTTTCAGTTCCGCTGGAAGTTCTTGAAGGCGAGGGAGCTCCCGGTGCGGTGAGCAGTGAAACAGCTGTTCTGCTAGCTGAACATATAAGCGGGAAGACCGGAAGTGACTTTGGCATCTCGATTACCGGCGTAGCGGGTCCAAGCTCTTCAGAAGGCAAGCCGGTAGGGTTGGTCTATATTGGATTCGCGCAAAAAAATAAGCCAACCCAAGTGATTGCGCTGCAGCTTTCGGGCAATCGGGAATCGATCAAACATAGAGCAGCCAAAAGCGCGCTCTATCAATTATGGAAACAGTTGAAAGATCAATAATGTTCGCTTATAATAAGAGTAAGTGTTAACGGAAGGACCGTAGCAAAGCGATAACTTTGTTGCGGTTTTTTGTTTGTTCGCTAAAAAGTCGAATGTATGTTCGAAAAAATGCTTGGCAAACACCCTGAAACAGGTTATCATATACCTATAATGATAGAAGAAGGAAGTGATTGTTTTGACAGATCGTCGCGCAGCACTTGATAATGCACTACGTCAAATTGAAAAACAGTTCGGTAAAGGCTCCATCATGAAACTGGGAGAGTCTACGCATATGCAAGTTGAAACGATTTCGACTGGAGCACTTGCGCTTGATATTGCGCTCGGTATAGGTGGATTCCCACGCGGAAGAATTATTGAAGTTTACGGTCCGGAATCTTCAGGTAAAACGACGGTAGCCCTTCACGCGATTGCAGAAGTACAGAGAGTTGGCGGACAAGCTGCCTTTATTGATGCAGAGCATGCCCTGGATCCTTCTTACGCAAGTAAACTTGGTATTAACATAGATGAGCTTCTATTATCCCAACCAGACACGGGTGAGCAAGCTTTAGAGATCGCTGAAGCGCTTGTACGCAGTGGCGCAGTGGATATCATCGTCATTGACTCGGTTGCTGCGCTTGTTCCGAAAGCGGAAATTGAAGGCGAGATGGGCGATTCACACGTTGGTTTGCAGGCTCGCTTGATGTCTCAAGCTCTTCGTAAGCTTTCAGGTGCAATTAACAAGTCCAAAGTTATTGCGATCTTCATCAACCAATTGCGTGAAAAAGTCGGCGTCATGTTCGGTAACCCAGAGACAACGCCGGGTGGTCGCGCATTGAAGTTCTACTCCTCTGTACGACTTGATGTTCGTCGTATTGAAACGATCAAACAAGGAAATGACATGGTCGGTAACCGTACAAGAATTAAGGTCGTTAAGAATAAAGTAGCGCCTCCATTCAAACAAGCGGAAGTTGATATTATGTATGGCGAGGGTATTTCACGCGAAGGCAGTATTATTGATATCGGTACAGAGATGGATATCGTTAATAAGAGCGGAGCTTGGTACTCGTATGAAGGCGAGCGACTGGGTCAAGGTCGTGAGAATGCGAAGCAATTCTTGAAAGACAACAAAGCTATTTCCGAAACGATTGAGCTGAAAATTCGTGAAAACAGCAATTTAGTCAAAGTTGTTGGTCTAAACGAAGATGAGGACGAAGATGAATTGGAAGTTGCTTTCGAATAACATTTAAATCATAGAGGAAAGCACCTTTAACCTTGGGTTAAGGTGCTTTTCATTTTAGGGGAGTTGGCTGGATATGAGCGATGAAGAGCAAACATTGTCAATAATTACGCTGGTTGAGAAACAAAAGAAAGGCAGGCATCGCTATAATATTTTTATCAATGAGGAGTACGCCTTCTCGGTTCATGAAGATATTTTGATCAAGCATCGATTAGTTAAGGGAGAAATTATTAATCAACAGGATTTTGAAAAAATTACGATTGATGAAGAACGTAATAGTGCGTACCTAAAAGCGATACGTATTATTGGACGTCGCCCTCATTCGGCAATCGAAGTTAAACGCAAGCTGAAAGAAGCGGGTTACGAAGCGGCAGTCATCGATTGGGCATGTGAGAAGATGGCTGAACAGAATTATCTCAATGATGAAGAGTTTGCGAAAATGTGGACAGACAGTCGGATTATTACGCAACGCAAAGGTCGGAATTTGGTTCGTCAGGAACTTCAACAAAAAGGTATCGATAAGGAATTGGTGAAAAATGCAATGGAAACGATCAATCCTGATGATGAATTTGCGGGTGCTATGAAACTCGCTCAAACAAAATGGAAGCAAACCTCAGGCAAAATGATGGATCGCAAAAGAAAAACAGGCGCCTTTTTGATGCGCCGAGGGTATACAGGATCTATTGTTAGCAAGGTTTTGGCCCAAGTCAGCAGCGAACCTGACGACGAAGAGTTTGATTTCATCGATGATAATTTTGATAATTAATGTCATTAATTAAAAGGACGTTTAGTTAATGTCATTAACCATAGTTTGGGACTCTTGTGAGAGAATCCATGACATTCGCTTGACAAGCTTCTTCGACAAAAGATAAAATAACAGTGTATATTTTCATAATTTGTTCAAAATCATACTTCTATCATTGATTTTGAGGGAACAGATGTAGAAACCGCCAATTTTTACACTGTTGATTATGGATTATTAGCACTATAGTGCCTCTAACGCACAGTGCGCATTCATTTAAAAGCCATACTCTTTTTCATCATAGGGTATGTATGACTAGCCAAACAATTAAAAATCGGATTAAAAAACCGAACGGAATCCCAGGCTAACACCTTGGAGAAACCAACGAGGAGGTGAACAAGATGATGTCTTTCATCTGGGTCGCGATCATTCTCATTGTTGGAGCTGCATGCTTAGGGATTGGTTATTTTATCCGTAAATCTCTTGCAGAAGCGAAAATTTCCAGTGCTGAAACAGCCGCTGAACAGATTAGAGAATCTGCCAAGAAGGAAGCAGAAGCACTGAAAAAAGAAACGGTTCTGGAAGCAAAGGACGAAGTGCATAAGCTGAGGTCCGAAGCTGAAAAAGACATTCGTGAACGTCGGAATGAAATACAACGACAAGAAAGACGATTGTTGCAAAAAGAGGAATCGCTGGATAAAAAATTAGAATCTCTCGAGCGTAAAGAAGAGCAAGTTGCCAACAAAGAGAAGCGGATCGAGGATACACAAACACAAATTGATCAGCTGTACAAGAGCCAAGTTTCGGAGTTAGAGCGGATTTCCGGTCTTACAATGGAGGAAGCGAAAAGCATCATCCTCACCAACGTAGAACAGGAAGTACGTCACGAAACGGCACAGTTGATTAAAGAGATTGAACAACAAGCCAAAGAAGAAGGCGATAAGAAAGCCCGTGAGATCATCACGCTCGCTATTCAACGATGCGCGGCAGATCACGTTGCTGAGACGACGGTTTCCGTTGTTTCATTGCCTAATGAAGAGATGAAAGGCCGCATTATCGGTCGTGAAGGACGTAATATTCGTGCACTTGAAACATTAACGGGTATCGACCTCATCATTGATGATACGCCAGAAGCTGTTATTTTATCTGGATTTGATCCCATCCGACGCGAAATTGCTCGTACCTCTTTGGAGAAACTGGTTGCTGATGGACGTATTCATCCAGCACGGATCGAAGAAATGGTTGAGAAATCCCGCAAGGAAGTGGACGAGCGTATCCGCGAATACGGAGAGCAAGCCACTTTCGAGGTTGGCGTACATGGTTTGCATCCTGACTTGATTAAAATTTTGGGACGTCTGAAATTTAGAACAAGTTACGGTCAGAACGTGTTGAAACATTCCATGGAAGTAGCTTATCTGGCTGGTCTGATGGCCGGGGAGCTCGGGGTAGACGTAACTTTGGCGAAACGTGCCGGGCTGCTTCATGACATCGGTAAGGCACTTGACCACGAGGTCGAAGGATCACACGTGGAAATCGGTGTTGAGATTGGTAAGAAGTACAAGGAGCATCCAGTCGTTATTAATAGTATTGCTTCACATCACGGTGACGTGGAAGCAACCTCTGTTATCGCAATGCTGGTTGGAGCTGCTGACGCATTGTCCGCAGCAAGACCGGGAGCACGCAGAGAGACACTAGAAACGTACATTAAGCGTCTGGAGAAACTTGAAGAAATTTCTGAATCCTTTGAGGGTGTAGAGAAGTCTTACGCCATTCAAGCTGGTCGTGAAGTGCGCGTTATGGTACAACCTGAGAAAGTGGATGATACCGAAGCGTTCCGTCTAGCCCGTGATATTACCAAAAAAATCGAGGGTGAACTCGATTATCCAGGACATATTAAGGTTACGGTCATTCGTGAAACCAGAGCAGTGGAGTACGCTAAATAAGAAAGCATGCGAAAAGTGGCTGATATAGCCACTTTTCCTTATTTTTAAGGCAAATGGTTGAAATCATCATCGCGAGACTATGCAGGGTTTGAAAAGGAGCTATATTGAAGTTATGAAAATTGTATTTATTGGAGATATCGTTGGATCCGTAGGTAGGAAAGCACTAAAGAACATTATGCCAAGATTGAAGCAAGCACATCCTCATGCTGTCTTTATTGCCAATGGGGAGAACGCGGCAGCTGGGAAGGGCATTACCTCAGCTATTGCCAAAGAAATCTATGAGATGGGCATTCAGGCCCTTACAATGGGCAATCATACATGGGATCAAAAAGAAATATTCGATTTTATCGATCGTGATGAGAAAATGATTAGACCTGCGAACTTTCCACCGGGTACACCGGGCAGAGGACATACCGTCATTAAAGTGAAAGACCAAGAACTATTAATTATCAATTTGCAAGGAAGGACGTTCTTGCCGCCGATCGATTGCCCGTTCCGCAAAGTGGATGAGATTCTTGAAGCTGACAAGAAAAAGCATAAATTCGTTTTCGTCGATTTTCATGCAGAAGCAACTTCGGAGAAAATTGCCATGGGTTGGCATTTGGACGGAAAAGCCTCAGCTGTCGTCGGGACGCATACGCACGTTCAAACGAATGATAATCGCGTTTTGCCGCAGGGGACTGCTTATATAACGGATGTGGGAATGGTCGGGCCTCGCGATGGCATTCTCGGCGTAGAACGCAATGCGGTACTGCAGAAATTTAAAACACAGTTGCCGGTGCGTTTCGTCACGGATGAAGGGAAATGGCATTTCCATGCTGTGGTGATTGAGCTCAATGATCAGACGGGATTAGCCAAAAGCATTAATCTCATTCGATATGATGAAGATCAAGTGTTTATGGATTAGCATCTCAGGTCAGAAAATTTCGAATTTTCAATTTTAGTTATCTGACATGTTTGGCCCACCTGAGGAATATGATGGTTAATGGAATCTATCCATCATTCCCGAGGAGGTACTATTCATGGATGTATTGAAAGTTTCAGCAAAGTCCAATCCAAACTCCGTAGCAGGTGCATTGGCAGGTGTTTTGCGTGAGCGTGGAGCCGCTGAGCTCCAAGCTATTGGTGCAGGAGCCCTTAACCAAGCCATCAAAGCAGTAGCTATCGCAAGAGGATTTGTGGCGCCTAGTGGAGTTGACCTCATTTGTGTACCAGCCTTCACAGATATTGTGATTGACGGGGAAGATCGGACGGCCATTAAATTAATTGTTGAGCCGCGCTAGAGTACGGCAATATACATACAGCACGACGCCTGTTTACTTTGTAGACAGGTTTTTTTCTCATTTCTCATGCGACAGTGACAAGACCTCTATGGTAGAGGTTTTTGTTTTGTTTGGATCTAAACAGAGGAGGCAGGTTGGATGAAAATCAAAATCATGGATGGTCATTGCGATGCGCTCACGAAACTGTATATGAATCCTAAGCTTCAATTCGGCATAGAAGAACAGGAACTTGATGTCAGTTATCCAAGACTCAAACAGGCAGGAGTCAAGGTGCAATGCTTCGCGATCTATCTGTCAGATTCCATTCAACAACCTACCTTTGATCACATACTGCAAATGGTCGACGTGTTTCATCGGCAAGTCGTTCAGCATCCAGGCATGCATTTTATTCAGAGCGAGGCTGACTGGCGCATCGTAGAGGCCGGGGACCTGATTGGGGCTATTTTAACACTTGAAGGGGTAGATGCTCTCGCTGGCAATATGACGCATTTGCGAATCCTACAGCACTTGGGAGTTAGAAGCATCGGCTTGACTTGGAACTATGCCAATTGGGCAGCAGACGGCGTCATGGAGCCCAGAAAAGGCGGATTCACAAGAAAAGGGAAACTGATGTTAAAAGAATTAGAAACTATGGGTATAATAGTAGATGTGTCACACTTATCTACAGCGGCTTTCTGGGAACTAGTTGAGATATACAGCAAACCCTTCATCGCTTCTCATTCCAATGCTCAGAAAGTATGTCCCCATCCAAGAAATTTATCAGACGATCAAATTAAAGCTATCATTCAATGTAAGGGCAACATCGGAATTACGTTCGTACCTTACTTTGTAGATAGCGCTATTATGACTGTCCCGATCTCGGCTTTGTTGAAACATATCGACTATGTTTGTGCCTTAGGGGGGGAGCAGCATATAGGGTTTGGTTCTGATTTTGATGGCATTGAGCAGTGGATCAAAGGTTTACGGCATGCCGGACAATACGGAAATATAATAGAAGCTTTATGTAAAAACTATAGGGAATCACAAGTTGAAGCTTTTTTGTATGGGAATTGGCGCAATTTCATGCTTCAGAACCTTCCGAAATGAATTTTCATAATCAATCTAATATTGATATGGATTCGATCTAAAAACTCTATCTTTTAGAATCGTTTGTACCCCTTGCAATTTGATCCATAAAGGCATAGAATTTGTTTGACAAGTGAAAGAAAATTTTTATTGAATCATCTTCATTACTAAACAATTAGCTTATTAATGTCTTCATGCAGCTACAATCAAAAGGAGTGGACGTACGGTGATTAGTCAGTTATCTTGGAAAATCGGAGGTCAGCAGGGTGAAGGGGTCGAAAGTACAGACCGCATTTTCTCTACTGCATTGAACCGTCTCGGTTACTATTTGTATGGGTACCGTCATTTCTCTTCACGGATTAAGGGGGGACATACGAATAACAAGATTCGCATCAGCACTAAACCGATTCGCGCAATTTCAGACGATTTGGACATTTTGGTTGCTTTCGACCAAGAAAGTATTGATTTCAATGCTCACGAGCTTCGTGACAATGGGGTTATCGTAGCAGACGCTAAATTTAATCCTGTATTACCTGAAGGCATCAAAGCACGTCTGTTTCCAGTTCCGATTACTGCAATTGCAGAAGAACTAGGAACATCCCTATTTAAGAACATGGCCGCATCAGGTGCTTCTTGGGCACTGCTCGGTTTGCCGCTTGATGTGTTTAATAAAGCTGTTGAAGAAGAGTTCGGCCGTAAAGGCGCAGCTGTTGTTGAGAAGAACATCGAAGCTGTTCGTAAAGGTGCTGAATCCGTTCTGGAACTTGCAGGCGGTCCTATCCTTGATTTCCAATTGGAACCAGCCGACGGCGAACAAAAATTGTTTATGATCGGTAATGATGCAATCGCTCTTGGAGCGGTAGCAGCAGGGTGCCGTTTTATGCCGGCTTACCCAATTACACCAGCATCCGAAGTTATGGAGTACTTAATTAAAGCACTTCCTAAATTCGGTGGTACAGTAATCCAAACAGAAGACGAAATCGCAGCATGTACAATGGCAATTGGCGCTAACTACGCTGGTGCTCGTGCATTGACAGCTTCTGCTGGTCCTGGTCTGTCCTTGATGATGGAAGCAATTGGCCTTGCAGGTATGACAGAAACACCGGTTGTTATCGTAGATACACAGCGTGGTGGTCCAAGTACAGGTCTTCCAACCAAACAGGAACAGTCCGACTTGAACGCAATGGTTTATGGAACTCACGGTGAGATTCCCAAAATCGTGTTGTCCCCAAGTACGATTGAAGAGTGCTTCTACGATACAATTGAAGCGTTCAACCTTGCTGAGAAATATCAAGTTCCCGTTATCTTGATGACAGATCTTCAGCTTTCCCTAGGTAAACAATCCGCAGAAATGCTGGATTACAACCGCATCGTGATTGACCGCGGAACATTGGTAACTGAAGCTCCTGAGCAAGAAGCAAACCAATTGTTCAAGCGTTACGAATTCACTGCAAACGGTGTATCACCACGTATAATTCCAGGCGTCAAAAATGGTATTCACCATGTTACTGGGGTTGAGCATGACCAAACGGGTCGTCCATCCGAGAGCACGGAAAACCGTCAACGCATGATGGATAAACGTCTTGAGAAGTTGAAACACATTCAAGTGACGGACGCTATCAAAGTGGATGCTACGCACGAAAACCCAGATCTTCTAATTATCGGTATGGGTTCAACGGGTGGAACCATTGACGAAGCTCGCCGCCGCGTTGAGTTGGAAGGCATCAAAACGAACCATGCAACAGTTCGCTTGATTCATCCGTTCCCGGCTGAGCAATTGCGTCCATACATTGAAAAAGCAAAAACGGTTATCGTTGTTGAAAACAATGCAACTGGCCAATTAGCTGATCAAATTAAACTGCATGTAGGTCATGCGGATAAAATTAAAAATGTGCTTAAATACAACGGTAATCCGTTCTTACCGGCAGAAATTGAACAAAAATGTAAGGAGATGACTTTAGCATGGCAACATTAAAAGACTTTCGCAACAATGTTAAGCCAAACTGGTGTCCAGGATGCGGAGATTTCTCCGTACAAGCGGCCATTCAGCGTGCAGCTGCTAATGTTGGTTTAGAGCCTGAAGGGTTAGCAATTGTTTCCGGTATCGGTTGTTCCGGACGTATCTCCGGTTACATCAATGCTTATGGTTTCCATACGATTCACGGTAGATCATTGCCAATCGCACAAGGTGTGAAAATGGCTAACCGTGACTTGACAGTTATCGCATCCGGCGGTGACGGCGACGGCTTCGCAATCGGTATGGGACATACTGTTCATGCGATTCGTCGTAACATCGATGTAACTTACATCGTAATGGATAACCAAATCTACGGTTTGACTAAAGGGCAAGCATCCCCACGTAGTGCGGAAGGCTTCAAAACGAAAAGCACTCCACTAGGTACAATCGAATCGGCGATTTCTCCGTTAGAAGTAGCTATGGCTGCAGGTGCAACTTTCGTTGCTCAATCTTTCTCCAGTAACTTGAAACAGTTAACAGCTGTTATCGAAGCTGGTTTGAACCACAAAGGTTTCTCCCTAATCAACGTATTCAGTCCTTGTGTAACTTTCAACAAAGTAAACACTTATGACTGGTTCAAAGAGAACATCGTGGATCTGGATGAAATTCCTGACTATGATTACACGAACCGTGTGATGGCAATGACCAAAATCATGGAAACAAACTCCATGTTGACAGGTATCATTTACCAAAACAAAGACAAAAAAAGCTACGAAGATTCCATTCCTACTTTTGCTAAAGAAGGACTTTCGAAACAAAATCTTCAGATTTCAGAAGCGGATTTCAACAAAATGCTTACTGAGTTTAAATAATACGTTTTCTAACTTGAGGGCATATGGAGAAACTCCGTATGCCCTTTTTGCTGAGCGGCAATACTGACAACTATATCAACGATAAAGGATGAATAACAATGAAAACTGTTCCTGTAGGCGTATCAGCTCGACATATACATGTATCTCCAGATCACATCGAAATTTTATTTGGCGAAGGCTACGAACTCACGCATTTCAAAGATCTTTCCCAACCAGGACAATTCGCGGCAGAAGAGACCGTAACGATCGTCGGACCCAAAGGTAAATTTGAGAAAGTGCGAATTCTTGGTCCTGCCCGCACAAATACGCAAATTGAGATTTCCCGGACGGATTCTTTTTCACTCGGCATCAAACCCCCAGTTAGGGAATCAGGATACATAGAAGACACACCTGGGCTTCGCGTAATTGGTCCAAAAGGTGAGGTAGAGCTGGAGAAAGGGGTTATCGTTGCAGCTCGGCATATTCACTTCCATACCTCCGATGCAGACAAATGGGGCATTAAGGATAAACAAATGCTGCGCGTTAGAATGAATGGGGAGCGCCCATTAGTATTAGAGAATGTTATTGCACGTGTATCAGATCAATATGCCTTGGATATGCATATTGATACGGACGAGGGAAATGCAGCAGGTGTAAAAACAGGAGATCTAGCCGAGCTGCTTGATTAGTCCTTGGGTACCACGTTTTCAGACAGATGGTAATTTCCTTTTGTGCTAAGTAGGCTTGAGATGCTATAATAAAAGTTGCGTATTTATTTGTAAATAAAGCAAGTTTTCACAAGCAAAACTCTTAGGAGGAACGAAAGTGGCTAACCAAGTGAAATCCGATAAGGATTATTCCCAATATTTTCAGCCTCCTTCACTGACAGATGCTAAGAAGCGCGGAAAAGAAGAGATCGCCGTTCATTATGATTTCATGATTCCTGAGGAGATGCAGGAGTTCGGCAAAGATAAATATTATTTAATTCGCACTTACGGATGCCAGATGAATGAGCACGATACAGAAGTGATGAAGGGCCTGCTTGAGCAAATGGGCTATCAAACGACCGAGGATAAAAATCAAGCAGATGTGATCTTGTTGAACACTTGTGCGATTCGGGAAAATGCGGAAGACAAGGTGTTCGGCGAGTTAGGACATTTGAAAGCTTTGAAAGCGCAGAAACCAGGTTTGGTGCTTGGTGTTTGCGGATGCATGTCGCAAGAAGAAGCTGTTGTCAATCGAATCATGCAAAAGCATGCTTTTGTTGATTTGATCTTTGGTACGCACAATATTCATCGATTGCCTGCTTTGTTGAAGGATGCCTTCTTTAACAAGGAAATGGTTGTAGAGGTATGGTCCAAAGAAGGCGACATCGTTGAGAACTTACCTAAGAAGCGGGAAGGAATACGCGCTTGGGTCAATATTATGTACGGCTGTGATAAGTTCTGTACCTACTGTATTGTACCGTATACACGCGGTAAAGAGAGAAGCCGCCGACCGCAGGACGTATTGGCTGAAGTTAGAGACTTGGCTCGCCAAGGGTTTCAAGAAATCACCTTACTTGGACAGAATGTCAATGCTTATGGCAAAGACTTTGAAGATATTACGTATTCTTTTGCTCAACTGATGGACGATATTCGCAAAATTGATGTCCCGCGCATTCGATTCACGACTTCGCATCCACGTGATTTCGACGATCAGTTGATCGAAGTTTTAGGAAAACGCGGGAATTTGGTCGAACATATTCATTTGCCCGTACAAGCAGGCAGTAGTGAAGTGCTTAAACGGATGAGCCGCAAGTACTCCAGAGATCATTACTTAACTCTTGCTCGTAAAATTAAAGAAACGCTGCCAGACGTTGTTCTGACAACAGATATTATCGTTGGTTTCCCAGGGGAAACTGACGAGCAGTTTGATGAAACCATGTCGCTGTATGAGGAAGTAGGTTTCGATTTCGCCTTTACGTTTATTTACTCCCCTCGGGAAGGAACGCCTGCGGCTGGCATGGAAGACAATGTGCCGATGGAAGTTAAGAAACAACGGTTATATCGCCTGAATGAGCTAGTGAACACGCATAGTAAAGCGAGCAATGACAAGCTGCTGGGCCAAACTGTAGAAGTTCTCGTTGAAGGTGAAAGCAAGAACAACCCAGATGTCTTGGCAGGTCGGACACGGACGAATAAATTGATCCATTTCACGGGTTCAAGTGATCTCATTGGTCGTATGGTTGAAGTCCATGTGACACATGCGCAAACGTGGATTCTAAAAGGTGAGATTGTCAGCAAACCTTTGAAAATGTCTATTTAATAGCAAGTTAAACGAACAGGAGTGTGCTCAGATGTCTCAATGTGACCATGATCATCATGATAACCAACCTCATGCTTTCAAAGTTGAGGAGTTTACAAATACAGAAATGATTGTACGCGAAGATATTTTGTCCAAAGCTAAGGAACTGGCGAATTTGTTAACAACTTCAAACGAAGTTCAGTTCTATCAAAAAGCGGAGAAACAAATCGCCACCAATCCTGATATTCAAGTATTGATTAGTGCTATTAAGAAGAAACAGAAAGAAATCGTTGCTTTCCAAACGTTTCAAAATGCAAAAATGGTTGATAAGATTGAAACCGAAATTGAAGTTCTGCAAGATGAATTGGATGGCATTCCAATCGTCAATGAATTCAAACAAACGCAAGATGATATCAATTATTTATTGCAACTGGTCATGTCCGTGATCCGGGATACCATTTCCGATAAGATCAATGTTGAAGCAGGTACAGAAGAACCGCCGACTTCTTGTGACTAAGAAAGTTTTGGTAGAATATGCCTACTCGAAGGAGACATGGTCATGCTTACAGTCCGTAATTTAAGTAAAGTATATCCACCAGATATTCAGGTCCTTTCACAGGTCAGCTTTCAAGTGGATGAAGGCGAATTTATTGCGGTCATCGGAAGCAGCGGGAGTGGGAAAACAACCTTACTGCGCTGTATAAGTCATCAAGAAAAGTGGACAAGCGGACAATTAATTTATAAATCCAATGATATTTCCAAGCCTGGCCCTCTAGAACGATTTAAATTAGGCAAAGATTTCGCTTATCTTGAGGAAAAGCCATCTTTAAACCGGAATAAGAGCGCAATCAAGAATGTCATGATGGGCAAGGTCTACAAAGCGCCTTTGCGGATTCTCACAGGGATGACGTCACGGGATGAACATGTAGTTGGCATGGACTACCTGGAGAAGGTGGGTCTGCTGGATAAAGGTGACAAGAAGGTGGGTCAATTAAGCGGAGGTGAGCAGCAGCGTGTTGCGATTGCCAAAGCATTGATTCTCGGGCCCAAGGTGCTGGTCGCTGATGAGCCTGTATCCGGCTTGGATCCCAAATCCACGGAGTATATCATTCAGGATTTAAAATCTTTATGCAAAGATCGCAATATGAGTGTAATTGCAACGCTGCATCAGGTTGAGCTGGCAGAGCGATATGCTACGCGCATTTGGGGGCTTTCCGAAGGAAG
The DNA here is from genome assembly GCF_014640555.1 of Paenibacillus marchantiophytorum. Classification (GTDB taxonomy): domain Bacteria; phylum Bacillota; class Bacilli; order Paenibacillales; family NBRC-103111; genus Paenibacillus_E; species Paenibacillus_E marchantiophytorum. The sequence continues at coordinate 133,931 of NZ_BMHE01000015.1, forward strand.
AATCGTGCTTGATATTCCTGCCAGATCTCTGACCCTTCGTGAGAAAATGCTCATATTTGGTGAAGTATGATTCAGGTCTTATTCGTTTGTTTAGGAAATATATGTCGGTCACCTATGGCTGAAGCTATTTTTCGTCACCAAGTGACGAAGGCGAAGCTCGATTCGAAGATTACGATGGACTCGGCTGGAACGGGGGACTGGCATATTGGTCATCCGCCGCACCAAGGGACGAGAGATATACTGGATCAATACCAGATTGAGCATGAAGGCCTCAGAGCAAGGCAAGTCAAGCCCGCAGATTTTATTGCGTATACATATATCATTGCAATGGATGAGAGTAATGTGCACAACCTGGCCTCGTTTGCTCCTGAACATGTAGAAGGCGAGCAGCGAGCTTCCATTCATAAATTGCTGGATTTCGCTCCTGATCGGGTCATCAAAGATGTGCCTGATCCTTATTATACGGGAAACTTTCAAGAAGTTTATGAGATGGTTGAAGTGAGCTGTGAACGTTTACTTGTTTATTTGAAGGAAAAAGAGAACTTATAAAAAAAGCAATGGTGAGAGAGTACAGATCTCTTTCACCGTTGCTTTTTTGCTGTTGCGGTAGGTTAGACTATAGTAAGTCCATTCTGTTGTAGACATTCTGCTATCGTGTTCAGCACGGTGGGATGGATAGGAATAATGACATCGGTAGGTCCCAATTCGAATAAACCACTTCGGTTGTGAATCGTTGCTGCTTGTACATAAATGCGGTAGTGCTCTGAACCGGTAGCCATATGCACAGCCTCTTGATTACCGGAGCTTTTATTAATAAATGTGATTGATTTGAGCGCCGAGCTATCATAAGGAACAATGCTCACGATGTGTTCCAATTTGAAATAATAGTTAATGTGGGGTTTGTGAAGTATCAACTCTTTCGTTGAGACGGTTAATCCGAGATCGCGCTTCTTGTGCGACATTTTCAAGTCGCCTTCCAGTGATTTAATCTGGATGAAATCTGAATTATTCATAGCAAAAACCCTCCTTCACTTGTGTTGATGATCGCTTGTCTTATCAGAATAACACAGATCAACAGACTTGTTAAAGGAAGGCTATAGGAGTTTATGTACCCCCGTCAGGCATAGATTCAATGACATTTTTGATCAGATTCATCAGACATTGCCTTAATTTTTTGGATTCGTGTGATGAAGCGAAGAACGGCTGCAATTTCTTATTTGATTTCTAACTGTTCTTGAAAGCCTGGTCCAAAAGTTGAATGAAGCCGCGGGTAGATGTCAGTGGATTTCGTGTTTCTTCACATAAAAGAGTAAAAAAGTAATCAATGCTGCTGTTGATCTTTGTAGATGAATATTGGTGCAAGAACCAGATGGATTAAGATCGCAGTAATGAGGTAGAAAATGCCATGAAGTTCATAAGAAACGACTGAATGGAGCAAAGTAATTCCGTCTTTTCCAAAGATTACGACAGAATCTGTATTATTTCTACATTATCTCATAAAATTGGACCTTATCAATAGAAATGGTACATTTTTATTGCTAAAGATTTGATAAAGACTTATAGCGTTATGGCTGCATGCGGCTGTATAATGAATAAGAATTAGAGTGCAAACGTTTACAAATTCATTGGGTTTGAAAACGAGGAGAGATGAGGATGAAGGCGTGCTCACAGGTTTGCGGTGTTGTCTTTAATCCGCTTGACGAAGATTATGTAAACGTATGTGAGGATTGTGAAGACGCCATCAAGGACGATCCAGCCAGTGAGGAGAGTAAGGGAACATCCAGTTATTATTTAGGCAGCTGTGGGCTTATTATTGATTATTTGCTTTGAGGACAAGGACAAAAAAAGGTTGATAACCAGAGATTTCTTGTTACAATGAAAGTAGATTTACTATTCATACTATTCATTCTTTATGCTGTTCATTTTCGAAAGGAGACCTTGCATGGTAACTTTACCTAAATTGAACGATCTCGGCTTTTTCGAGATTAGACTGGAATCCATTGGCGGACTTGGCGCAAATCTAGCGGGAAAGATGCTAGCTGAAGCAGGTGTTGTCGGAGTGGGTTTGAACGGGGTTAGCTTCTCTTCTTATGGTTCAGAGAAGAAAGGGTCAGCAGTGAAGGCACATATCAGGTTCTGTGACATGGAGACGAGAATACGGGATACTTCGCCCGTAGAACGACCGCACGTTGTTGGTGTATTTCACGAGTCGCTTTCCAAAACTGTAAACGTTATCAGTGGCATCTACGAAGATAGTACCGTGCTAGTAAATTCAACGAAAACGCCAGATGAACTCAAGGAAAAAATGAAGCTCCGTGGCGGTACCATTGCGGTTATTGACGCGATTGGTATTTCACTGGAGGAAAAGAATCGCGTTAACATGGCGATGCTTGGCGCGTTGTTCCGGTTATGCGATTTTCTTGATCCGGAGGTGATGCGAGGAGTTATCCGCAAGTCTTTGGAGAAGAAATATCCGCTTGCCGTAGCGCCTGCCTTGCGAACATTTGACCGGGGATACAATGAAGTCGTGTTCCAAACGTATGCGCTTCCAGCCGGGGAGACAATGCCTGATTTTGTGCGGTTTGATACGCCTGTTTTGGGGTATGAAACACAGTCCATTGGCGGGGTAATTACGAATCCTGGCAATAGTGTTCTGAAGGATCTCAGTATTTCACGCGCGGGGATGATGCCCCATTTTCATGAAGATAAATGTATTCACTGTGCTTCTTGCGATAATGTGTGTCCGGACTTCTGCTTCGTATGGGATGAGCTCCCTGACAAGAAAGGTCGTCCACAGATGTTCTTGCAAGGCATTGATTATCAATACTGCAAAGGCTGCCTTAAATGTGTACAGGCTTGTCCGACGGATGCGCTCGCTAGTGAGCGGGAAGAAGATGGATATGCCGATAGTCATCGAATGCCGCATCGTTTCAATCTAGCTATAAACTCTTAGAGAGTATTTATGGGAGAAGGGTGGAACTACTCGCATGTCCATTGATATCAAGAAGGAATTAGGGCAAGCCAAAGTGGAGCAGCGCATTGTCTACGAGTCAGGCAACGAGATGGCAGCCTATGCAGCTCATCAAATCAATTATCATATCATGGGGTATTTTCCTATTTCCCCATCTACAGAAGTCGCGCAATTCCTCGATCTCATGAAGTCCAATGGGCAGCATGATATCGTTCTCATCCCCGCAGACGGGGAACATGGTTCTGCAGGCATATGCTATGGTGCTTCAACCGCTGGCGGCCGTGTCTTCAACGCGACCAGTGCTAACGGTTATTTGTACATGCTGGAACAGATGCCGGTTCAATCCGGAACACGGTTTCCGATGGTTATGAATCTGGTCTGCCGCTCCGTATCGGGTCCGCTCAATATTCATGGCGATCACTCCGATTTGTATTACGCTTTGAATACAGGTTGGCCAATTGTTATGTGTCGTGACCCGCAGGCTGTGTATGATATGAATATCATCGCTTTGCGGCTAGCCGAAGATCCAGCCGTGCGTTTACCCGTATTGGTTGCCTCCGATGGCTATTTCACATCGCATCAGAAGCGAAGAGTACAAACGTTCGCGCATCGAGAAGATGTGCATGCCTTTATTGGCGAGCAGCCGCAAGGCTTTCCGGATACGTTAGATCGTAATAATCCGATTACGGTTGGACCTTACATGAATGAACCGGATTATATCAATAATTGTTATCAACAATCCATGGCTATGTACAATGCCGGTGAGGTTTACGATCGCATTCGGCAAGAATATGCCGATTTGACGGGCCGTGACTATCCGATTCTGGAGCTCTATCGGATGGAGGACGCGGAAGTCGCGGTGTTCCTGATGAATTCGGCATCCGAAATCATCAAAGACGTCGTCGACCAGCTCCGCGAGAAGGGCATTAAAGCCGGATCCATCGCGCCGAACATGATCCGTCCTTTCCCTGCCAAGCAGATCGCAGAAGCTTTGCAGCATGTGAAGGCGATCACGGTTGGCGATCGCGCAGATTCTTACGGCGGCCATGGCGGCAATATGGTCAATGAAATTAAGGCGGCCTTGTTCACGCATGGGAATAAGGACACGTTTGTCATAAGCCGAATCTACGGCTTAGGTGGCAAGGACTTTTATGCCGAGGATGGGCATAATCTGTTCCAGTTTGCCATTGACGCTGTAAAAAGCGGCAAAGTGGATGTGCCCTTCGATTACTATGGGCACACGCCTGGTGATCCGTCCAAAGCGCCTAAGCGGGTGCTGACACCGATGAAGTATGAGGACCTGAATACAGGCCTCATAACCGTAACACCGGATGAAGCTACAGGTAAGCTGAATGTAAGAATTCCGCCTCTGCGCGCGCTGACGAAGAAGCCCAAGCGAATTGCGCCGGGTCATGGCGCTTGTCCGGGCTGTGGCATTTTCTCTGGTTTAGAGCTGTTCTTCAAAGGCATTGAAGGCGATATTGTTTCGATTTTCCATACGGGCTGTGCCATGGTTGTAACGACTGGCTACCCGTATTCGGCTCATAAAGCTACGTATATCCATAATCTTTTCCAGAACGGCGCAGCAACGCTCTCAGGCGTTGTAGAGATGTTCTGGGAGCGTAAGCGTCGAGGTGAACTGGATCATCTTGGCTTGCAGGATGATTTCACGTTCGTCATGATTACCGGCGATGGCGGTATGGACATTGGGATGGGACCAGCTATAGGAGCTGCGCTGCGGAATCATAAAATGATCATTCTCGAGTACGATAACGAAGGCTACATGAATACAGGAGCCCAATTATCTTATTCGACACCAATGGGTCACCGGACTTCGACCTCCAACGTTGGGAAAAACCAAGGCGGTAAAGTATTTCATCATAAGGATACCGCGCAAATTATGGCTGCCACACATATTCCTTATGTCTTTACGGGATCGGAAGCTTATCCGCAGGATCTGGTGAAAAAAGCTGCCAAGGCCCAGTGGTATGCGCAGCATGAGGGGCTGGTCTATGGTAAAATCCTGATCGCCTGTCCGCTGAACTGGTTATCTGACGATCAGGAAGGCTCCAATATCGTTGGAGCGGCCGTTGATTCGTGCTTCTTTCCGCTCTATGAGGTGGAGCATGGCGTTACGACGATCACCTATAATCCGGAGGACAAGAGCAAGAAGATTCCATTATCCGATTGGCTCAAGACGATGGGCAAAACGAAGCATATGACGAAGCCGGAGTACGAGGGTTCTTTGAAATCTTTCGAAACGGAAGTAGAGCGTCGTTGGAACCGGTTGAAAGCCAAGCATGAGAATGCCTATTTATAAGTTCCTACTATAACAGGAAGGCACATTCACCCGAGTGGTGAACGTGCCTTTTTATCGGAGGTTGAAAGGAATGCCCTACGTCTTGCAGCACAAAGCAAGTGAACAACTGTTCACTTGCCAATTAGTAAATCATTATGGATTAGCTTATTATGGCGTCAAATTTTGGCTCGAACAAGATGAAGCAGTTGAGCAATTTGCGTCCTTTGTAGATGAGCGTTTGGAGCAAGCATCGCATGAATGGCAAGTGGTAGAGATCGAAGAAGGGGAGATGAAACTCTGTAATGTGAAGCTGAAAAATGATCCGAATTTGCTCGTTTTTTGGCCGCATACACGAAAACCGGAGGTTCGTAAACTGGAAAATTAAGGCGGTTAGTCAATAGGCAGCAAGCCTCTTTGGTTTCGACAATAAACGCAACTTTGCGCCTATATTCGATATTCACCCCCGCAATTTATAATTAGGCTACGAAAGAAAAAAATCACATCACAGCGAAGTGGCAAACCGAGCGAAAGCTTGGGACGCAAAGCTATAGGGGCTCTCGTGTTGCGGCACAGTGCTAGCCAGCTCCCGAATGCGATGGGACCTTCCTACCAGGAAAGGATAACCCAGATGAGGCTATTGGGTTATCCTTTTTGCTATCTTTCGGTGTCGAAAGTTGCGAAAAGCGGATCTAATTACCCATATCGTCTGATCGGCTTTACAAAGCTAACTCACAGCTAGACAAACACATTCTTTGGAGGTAGAGACGATGAGAAAATGGACGATGGTTTTGGGGATGTTCGTGATGGCGCTTGCTTTTGCATTTCCTGCTGCAACGATGGCAGATGAAGGGGTCACGACGAAGGCGCAAATTGTTTCAGGTGTGAGTTTCCGTGATCAAGCGAGTACTTCCAGCAATGTAATTCGCATGTTGAAAACGAATGAAATTGTTACCTTGACTGATTATGTTACTGTCAATTGGTACAAAATTAAAGATGCTCAGGGCGTAAGCGGATATGTTTCAACGAATAGCAAGTACATAAAAGTGATCAGTAATGCGAAAATCATTTATGGCGTTAACTTTCGCAGTCAACCGACATCAGACAGCAGTTCGAAGGTCATTCGCATGCTCAGCAAAGGGGAAGAGGTTCTGGTTACGGATAAAGTGAATGACAGTTGGTACAAGATTCAAGACGGCAGTGGCGTAAGCGGATATGTAAGCACCAGCAGTAAATACATAAGCACTGATTTTTCAGTTAACATACCTAATTTACCCCTGGCGGATGAGATTGAAGCTGTGATCGCAGCAGGCAATGTTTACTTAGGGACGCCGTATGAATTTGGATCTGTTCGTGGAGATACTTCCACTTTTGATTGTTCCGATTTCATCCAAACGATGTTCTGGGATGCGCTTAGATTCTCTGTTCCGGGTGAGTCCCGAGATCAGGGTGAATTCGTTAAATCCCTCGGAGCTGTAAGCAAAGATTGGACAAGATTGAAACGTGGCGATCTGATGTTTTTCAGTAGTTACAAAGGAAGCAAAGCTTCTGATTATCAAGATGTAAACCCGCTAACAGAACCAATTACGCATGTTGGGATTTACTTAGGCAATGGAAGTCTGCTTCATACGTATTCGATTGAATCCGGCGGCGTTCGTGTGGATACGATCGATGGCAAGCAATGGGAGAATCGCTTTTTGTTCGGCGGCAGTGTTATTCGATAACAGATGGTTCGATCTAGGGAACTTTGCCATATACTATAGATAGAGGCGAATGCTGGCTTCAGTATTCGCCTCTTCTTCAATCTAAGGAGAAAGGAAGAACCCTATCTTTGAAACCTTCGACGGCAAGCCATCCCATGGAGTTTCGGAACACGACGGAAAGAGGACTTGACCTTGATACGGTACACGAACGTATTCTACACTTTATACGACTTGATCCCGCAGCTGTTTACAAGTTCATTATCGGAACGGATTGTCAAGTTCATTCGGGTCATACGAAATTCATTACCGGTGTTGTCATTCAGCGGTTAGGAAAAGGAGCGTGGGCGTGTTATCGGCAAGTCATCGTTCACAGAGCCTTGCATTCAATTAGAGAGAAGCTTTCTATGGAAACGGCGCTTAGTGAAGAGATTGCCATGTACTTCGACGAGACGAAGAGACAAGATATGGAAGATATTGTGCTTCCTCACCTCTACCAAGGGGCATCCTTCGATATGTTTATTCATATTGATGCCGGGGATGATGAGAATAAGAACCGGACAGCCAAATTTGTCCAAGAAATGGTACGGCGTGTTGAATCCGTCGGAATGGTACCTGTAATTAAACCAGATTGTTACGTAGCTTCTGCCTATGCGAATCGATTTTCAAAAAAGCCTTATCAGCCGCAATTAGAGGATCGTGAGGTCATCGATGGCATTTTATAAGAAAGACGAACCGTTAGTACGAAGTGATCAATAGGATCCTGCGACTAACGGTTTTGTTTGCATAAAAAAAGGATTTATCCAGCTTATATCGAAATAATGCAAGGACTACCTTAGAGAGAGGGGAGCATGCTATATATGAGCAAAACGTTTATTATAGAGGCTGTTATGTTAGCTGTTCACGGACAATTGATGCTGCCCGGACAGCCCGTTACTTATATAATCCCGTATACCAGTATTCAGGAGCTGTATGAGCTGCAGTCCGGAAGCGAACCCATTATGCTGGAGGAAGAAGACGATGGATTTGTCAAACAAATGATTGGCGAACTGATTGCATTCTTTGAAGAAGCTTTTAACAAGAAAAAGATAGAAAAAGCGCTTTCGATGCCATGGAGAAAAAGCCCGCCGCTTCCTATCAATGAAAATGTGACTTTACTCGTTGTGTTTGCCATTGATAACGAAGCTTATGGCGAACAATTTGACCCCATCGAAACGGAATTAATTCTTACTTCAATTAAGGAGCAGGGAGCGCTGCTAACTGATCAACTAGATTTCATTGAGAGAATCATTCAAGCGGAGATTCCCGTTCAAGCCTTCGATGTAGCAGATTTTGAATTCGCGGTTGAAGATGACAATCAGGTATAGAAGGAGTTGACATCTATTATTATGAGTTCCAAAGAAAAAGAGGAGCAGTTGGCTGCACTGCCTGCCCATTGGTTCCCAGGTCAAGTGTGGACGATGCGCACAGGCGAAGGCGGTATGAATAATACAACTCGTTTTGTAGACGTTGATGATATTTCTTATGTCCTTAGATTGTATGAGACGCATAGGGACATGGATAAAATTAGGTATGAACATCGCATTTTGTTGGCGTTAGCAGATCGCAAAAGTCAACTTTCTTATCGATTGCCGGTTCCTATCGAACTGCCGGAAGGGGGAACAATTGTTCAATTAGATGAGGGTACAGGGAAATTGGCTGCTTTATTTACCTATACGGATGGTTACAATCCGACATGGGCACATCCACAGCAACTAGTCAATTTCGGAAAAGCTGTCGGACAATTATCCTCAGCGCTTGCTGCGATTTCTGTTGAGCTGGCTCCGGTCTACCCTCCTTACTATGAAATCGAGCATATTCATCCCCGTTGTTCACCGGAAGCCGTTCGGACGTTCTGCCTGCAGCCGCCGGATATATTTGTACCGCAAAATAAAGAGCTTTCCTATATATATGAACGATTTGCAGCTTTCTATCAAGCGATTCCCGCACTTCGTCAATTGCCGCATCAGCTTGTTCATGGTGACATTAACGGTTCCAATATGTTAGTTGACGAGGAAGGGAAGATTGCTGCCGTCCTTGATTTTGAGTTTGTGACCCTTGATGTGCGCGTTATGGAATTAGCGGTCTGTTTGTCTGATTTGATTGACCCAAGCCTGCCCGGTTTGGAGTTAAAACGCAATTGCGCGGCTTTCTATGAAGGATATCAATCGTTTATCCAACTGGAAGAGGAAGAGATCCGGTTGCTGCCGCTGCTGATAGAGTTGCGAAGATTAGATGTTTTTATCCATTTTCTAGGCAGATATGTGGATGGGGTAGATGCGCAAGGCGTGCTGATCGATATCATTCAAAATACGTTTGGCAAAACGAAATGGCTGCAGGAAAATGGCTCTGAACTAGTTCGTTCTTTGCAGCCCAAGTAGGGGGGACTAACCTAAAGGTAAGTAAGACACGTTTTTTTCAGTTCTTTTTTTGTTGAGCTCGTTAGCCTATACTAGGACATAAGAACCTTATGAAGTAAGTTTCTGAACAAATTCGGAGATGCTTACGAAGTAAGCGATCTACGAAAACTCTGAGGAGGACAAACATGGTCTATCAAGCTAGCTCAACACGTTATGCAGAAATGAAATATAATCGTTCGGGGAAATCGGGACTTAAACTTCCGGCTATCTCCTTAGGCCTATGGCACAATTTTGGCGGCTTGGATGTTCAAGAGAACGGCAAGGCAATGCTGCTTCGCTCTTTTGACTTAGGAATCACACACTTTGATTTGGCAAATAACTACGGTCCCCCTCCAGGATCGGCAGAGGAACTATTCGGTAAAGTATTGAAAAGTGATTTGGGCGCCTATCGGGATGAATTGATCATCTCAACCAAAGCCGGTTATCACATGTGGGAAGGGCCGTACGGAGAGTGGGGCTCCAAGAAAAACTTGATCTCCAGCTTGGACCAAAGCTTGAAGCGCATGGGTCTGGAGTATGTTGATATTTTCTATTCCCACAGACCAGATCCGAATACACCATTCGAGGAAACGATGGGCGCATTGGATCAAATCGTTCGTCAAGGCAAGGCTCTTTACGTCGGCCTATCGAATTACACAGCTGAACAAACGAAAGAAGCAGCAACGATTCTGAAAGGTCTGGGTACGCCGCTGTTAATTCACCAACCATCTTACAGCATGTTGAATCGTTGGATCGAGAATGGGCTGCAAGACGTGCTGGATGAGTTCGGTACAGGCAGCATTGCTTTCTGTCCGCTGGCTCAAGGCTTATTGACGAACAAGTATGTGAGTGGCGTGCCAAGCGATTCACGCGCGGGCGGGAAAAGCCAATTCCTGAACTCCAAAGATATTACGGAAGAGAAGTTGACGCAAATTACACAATTGAATGAGCTGGCCAGCAGCCGCGGCCAAAGCTTAGCACAGATGGCTCTTGCTTGGGTTCTGCGCGGTGAGCGCGTCACTTCAGCTTTAATCGGTGCAAGCCGTGTTTCTCAAATCGAGGAAAACGTCGCAGCATTGAAGAATCTTGCGTTCGATCCGGAAGAGTTAGCTAAAATCGAAGAAATCCTGAAGTAATCTTCAGGATTCCGCTCTTCGGTCAATCGCTTCGGACATCGTTCTGTCTGTCAGATGCGCATAGATTTGTGTTGTTTCTGGTGAAGCGTGCCCAAGCTGTTCTTGTGTTTTGTACAAGTCGTTCTGTAAATAATAGTCTGTGGCGAAAGAATGCCGCAGTTTATGCACGGACAAGAACGGCTTGCCAAAACGTTTGGCATATTTGATCACCAGTTCTTGTATGGCGCGTTTCGTCATGCGTTCTCCTTCTTTTTTGCCATTTGCGATGGCAAGGAAGAGGGCTTTTTCTTTTTTTAGCGGTTTGTACTGCGTTTGTCGAATAGCCATATAGTCCGTTAAAGCTTGGATGGCTTCATTGCGAAAATAGACGGGCGTTTTGAACGTATCGTCGTTCTTTCCTTTTCGATAGACGTAGGTCAATTTGTTTTTAAGATCAAAATCGTCCACGTTCAAATTAAAAACTTCCGAAACACGGAGTCCTGAATTCAAAATGAGTGTAATGATGCAGGCATCTCGGATTTTATTCAGTTCATAAGAGTATAGCGCTTGTTTATTGCTAGCTACATCATGCTCGTAGCCATGTTTGACATAATCGATAAACTCGACGATTTCTTCTTCTTGCAGCAGCTTGCCTTCTAGCTTAGCCGCGCTGTCCTTAGGCCTATGAGATCGTTTGATTTCAACCTTGGCCATGACATTTCGCTTTAGAAGCGGGTAGAAGTCCTCATCTTCAGCAATCTGACTTAAATAATGAAATAACGATCTTAAGGCGGAGAGCTTGCGATTAATGGTCGTTTTCACATTCGCCTGAACTCTGCGAGTAGCCAGGAACATCCGAAAGTTGTCTACGCTATCCATATGTAATTTCTCCAAGTCCTCCAAGGGAACTTGATTCATGGAAGAGGCTGAACTCAAACCTTCGGCCAAGAGCCAAGACAGGAAAATTTCATAGTCCCTAACATATTCCAATAAGGATGATGGGGATAGATCTGGCAGTTTATAATTAATAAATTTCTCAATATACCAAGGCATGGAAGGGATTCTTTTCTCAAGTTCCAGACGATCTTTTACTTTAATAATATTCATGGATGTCATCACCTCACAAGCTTCTTCATGATGTAAGTATAGCAGTGGCCAAGGCAAATTGGTAGAAGAAGGATGACTTCCGACGGATTTCCTGAGCTATGATAAAATCACCAAACTACAGGCTCGTTTATGAAGATGCTCCTAAATACATAGGGGAGTAGCGTTTGTTATTTCTTTCAGCGATTTATCGGATATTTGGGTAAGCAACAGTGCCTGAAAGAAACATATAGCAATAAGTATAAAATCAGGCTGATAAACCAAAATTAATCGAGTGAAGAAAATTCAACTGGGGGTATTTCAATGCCACAACAGGAGCAAGAAAATGCGGAACAGCCGCAACAAACGATGGATCAAATCAAAGAGGTTGCGCTGAAAGCAGAGCAAGCGGCGGAACAAACGCTTCAGGCAGCGCAACAACTCCATTCGCAAGCTACACAGGCAGCTCTTTCTGAGACGGAGCAACAGATTGAAGAGCTGCAAGGACAAGTCAAGCAAGCTCAGCAAAAATCCGACGAATTGAAACAGGAACTGGAGTCATCCGATCAGCAGTCCGATCAGCAGTCCAATTAAATGACGAGGGTTTTCCCAGAAGCCTACGCGGAAGCGGTAGGCTTTTTTGGGATAATGCGTACTATGTCAAAAAGCTTACCCCTATATTTTGACGTCCACCGCAGTTTTTTTTGCTACGGCGGTTTTTGGTCTGAAGTGTTCTCAAGTGCATCTAATGAACTGTATGATGCTTATAGAGCGGAAAATGGCTACTTTGGAGATTTAATGAACTGAGTTGGCGCTACCCGGTAATTTATTGGTGAAATCGTGATCATTTACTTGAAATAGAGCATCTGGCATTCATTAGATTTTCAGAATGAACGATTTTGGTCGAATAAAGGGTATTGAGTTCGTTAGTGGGGCTAGGGTTTGCAACAATGTTCATTGACTGGATGACCTAGCCTCAGGCTAGGTTTGTCTCATTGGCGTCCACCGCAGCTTTCTTTGCTACGGCGGTTTTTGGCCTCAAGTGTTCTCAAGTGCGTCTAATGAACTGAATGATGCATATAGAGCGGAAGTAACTACTTAGGTATCAGTTAGTTGAAAATAAATTGCCCCCGAAATGCACGGAAAAGAGAGTCGAAAATTGGGCGAGCTTGTTTTTGTAGAGTGGAGATCACACTGCGGATTCTTAGGAATAA
>NZ_BMHE01000016.1:0-32025 GCF_014640555.1 Paenibacillus marchantiophytorum
AAATATAAACCTTATTATAAATTTTTTTGAATTTCCTCCTAGTCGGCATGTGCTCCGTAAAGGTGAATCAGCCGCTAAGGAGCACAATGCCTTATCATGTCATATATTTTGCAAAGCTTCTGCAAATAAGACCCTGTAGTTCCGCTATGACCCTCGCAACCCTGCTTTTTGCTTAAATAACGTCCTCTAGTTCCCTTTAATAGGCTCTATTGCGAATAAGAGGCTGATCGCTCAGGGCGGCGAAGCTGATTTTCTCGGCGACTCAACCTGCGCATACACGCTTGGCAAGAAGCGGCTTGGGACTAGCTGAAGTCGTCGTGTCCCGCTCATCCTGAACCACAGTAATCGTCCCTGTATTACCTACATAAATTTGGTTCGTTCTTGTGTTCAACGCCATATTGCCGGATGAATTCCCAGTGCGCAGCGTAGTCAGGAGTTCATTATTTTGGCCGCCATAGACAAATAAATTGCGGTTATCCGTATCTCCGATAAAATAGTGGTTTGTTAGTGGATTTACAAGCAAGGAGGCAAAGGTCGGAATGCGCAGCGTCTTCACGATCCGATTCGTATCCCCATCCAGCACAAAAAGCTTGCCTCTGCCTTCCTGCTGGGCACTAGTCACGTAAATCCGGTTCGTGAGAGCATTCATGGCAAGCTCGCTTTGCCGACTTCCAAGGTGGATGGGGATGCTGGGAAGAAGCGTATTCCCCTGGATCAGCGAGGCATAATTGCTCAAGTTATTGGCGATATAGATGCGGTTCGTTACACGATTGATGCCAGGGATTACAATAGGATTTCGCCCGACCTTCAAGCTTTTAATCACTCGCAGTGATGTTCCACTGATGACATGAACCAAATCTTTCTCGACGTTCGTCACATAAATCCGGTTCGTCCGCTCATTCACGGATACCAGTGCGGGCGCTCCGCCGACCTTCAACGTTTGCACGACACGGTTGGAACTGCCGTCAATGATACTAATCGTACCGCCAAGATTGGCGACGTAAATGCGGTTCCGCTTAGGGTCAATGCCGAGGCCGAAAGGACGTTGCCCAACGGGGACAGAAGTTAGGACACGGTTCGTTTGTCCATCCATAACAGAAACGGTGGCATCGCGAAAGTTCGTCACATAGATGCGATTCGTCGCGCTATTCACAGCAAGGTAGGTGGCTCCCTCCCCCACTTTCACATTTTGGATGACTTGCTGTGTTGCGCCATTAAGAACACCTACTTGGTTTTCGCTATGCACATAATAGACGCGATTCGTCACGGAGTTGACTTGAATATCGCCTACATCGCCAGCGACGGGAATGATGCTGAGGACTTTGGGCAGCTTGGACTGTGCCTTAACTTGTGTAGGGGTTTGTGACAGCCTGTTCATATGAGATCCCTTCCTCCATTAAGGTATGCATTCTTACTACTATATGGGTAAAATGGCCGTTGGGAACTTGGGTAGGCAAACGGGATGAATTTTATGCAGATCATATTTTATAATAGGAAAAATATGGTATAATTAATAGGAACATATACAAGCATGAAAACAAAGGAGCTGCCGCATCCAACATGCCAAAAATGAAAGCGGGTTCATATATAGTTATAGGGCTTGCTGCGATATTAATTGGAGCAGGATATTGGACTTGGCATAATAATAAAAAGGCTAGTGAATCAACAGGTTCCACTGCGGTCAGCGCTGTGCTCAGCGAGTCTCCGGTCCAAACAGCGGTTACTGCTCCTGCCAAGAAAAGCCTAGCTGCTTTGCTGCAGCAATATGGCTCCCTCCCTCTTGCGGACACGCACAATCATGATGCGAGTGATAAGAAGTATTTAGGAATGAAGGATGTCTGGCAGCGGGATGGGATGGATCGTGTTGTGCTGTTCGGCGATGTTTCTGAGTTCAGTGCCATTCGAACAGACGAGTATGCTTGGGAGGCCTATACGGAGAAACCTGATTTCTTCGTGCCTTTTTTCTCAGGTTTTGATTTGCGCGATAAGTCCAGTTTGGATATTATTCGCAAGAATCTCGAGATGGGCTACTTAGGCTTGGGTGAAATTGCCGGGGCGTCCTATAACTCACCGGTATTGTCCAAGGTGGAATGGAAAGCAAAGCATCCGATGGACGGCTTTCTACCGCAAATTTATGAGCTCTGCGCCGAGTATCAAGCTCCGATTTTGCTGCATATCGATCCGCCGAATGGCTTTGTTTTGGAGGCATTTGAAGAAGCGCTGAAGGCTCATCCCAAAACTACATTTATTTTTGGCCATGCCAACGCCTATAACTCTCCTGATAATATCAAAATACTGCTGGAGAAATATCCGAATGTGTACATGGATTTCTTTGCGGGATTCACGATACTCAATCCCGAAAGCGCGAACCGGATTGAGGATTTTCTGCCAGTTATGAAACAGTTCCCTGACCGATTCATGCTGAGCACGGATTCGGGCTACGGCGTTCAAAGTGAAGAGGCGGCGATCGAAGCGATGTATCGCGTCTTGGACGCTTTGGGCGACTCGGAGCTAGTCAGCAAGATAGCCTATGGGAATTTAGACGGCGTCTTGCGCAAGGAGCCTGCCACCCAAACGCAAAAAGCCGCGCTTCTGAAGCGCGACCCTTCTCGTGATATGGCCAAGCTGTCCAAGCTGGAAGCGGGACAACTGCTCTGGGGCAAGGGAAAGTGAAAGCTAGCGCAGATTAGAACGCTTCAGCAACCGCTGAATGGAGCGGTTCGCTTCGGGAAGGACGATGTCCTTGTCGATCGTCCGCATGATGCGGTTCTCCATGACGATCCGACCATTGATGATCGTCGTTTCTACATCGGCGCGTGTCGCGGAGTAAACGATGCGCGAGATCGGATCCACGTCGAAGGACGGATACGTGTGGAAGTTCACGAGATCGAGAATGGCCAGGTCGGCTTTCTTGCCGACTTCGATGCTGCCGATCTCCTTCTCCATCCCGACCGCGCGGGCACCGCCGATGGTCGCCATCCGGAAGACCGTCTGGGCGTTCATCGCCGTCGGTCCGTGGATCGGCTTTTGGATCAGCGCGGCAAGCCGCATCTCGTTAAACATATCGAGATTGTTGTTGCATGGCGCGCCATCTGCTCCTAAGCTGACGGAGATGTCCATCTTCAGCATCTCCGGCGTCTCGGCAATCCCTGAAGCAAGCTTCAGATTGGAGCCGGGACAATGGCTGACATGCACGCCGCGCTCGTGGATGATGCGTTTCTCCTCCTCATCGAGCCAGATGCAGTGTGCCAGAATCAGACGCTCATTGGCCAGGCCGAGATGGTCGAGGTAGACAACATTGCGCATGCCCGTTTCGGCTTGCACAATCTCGATCTCGCCGAGGTTCTCGGAAGCGTGTGTATGCACCTTCACTTGGTACTGCTCCGACAGGCTGCGTACTTCACGCAGCAGCTCTTCGGTGCAGGAGATAACGAATCTCGGTGAGAAGGCGTACTGAATCCGGCCGTCATCGTAGCCGTGCCATTTCTCAAGCAAATCAACGCTTTGCTGCAGCGAGTCAGCCGTTTTCTCCCGCAAGGCGTAAGGCACTTCGTCCCCTTTATCCATCATCACTTTGCCAGACAAGGCGCGGATTCCGCTGGAAGCGATGGCCTGGAAAGCGAAGTCCGTATGATGTACGGTCTCCATATCGACAATCGTTGTTGTGCCGCTTTGAATCAACTCGCCAATCCCGAGCAGCGCGGAGTAATAGATCGATTCCTCATCGTGGGAGGCTTCCAGCGGCCAGATCCGCTTTTTCAGCCAATCCATCAGCTCCAGATCATCCCCTTTGCCGCGGAACAACGTTTGGCAGAGATGGATGTGGGTTTGGACGAAGCCGGGAATGACCGTGCGGTTGGTTGCATCAATGATTTTATCCACCTGTGCCGGGTCCAAATCTGGTCCGATTGCTGTAATCCGATCATTCTCGATCAAAATATCGCCAGTAATGATCTCTGATTTCCGGTTCATAGTTACAATTTCGGCATTTTTAATTAAAATGGTCGTCATCGCGATAAACCTCCTGCTTATTTGTCATCGTAAAAGCCAGGGAACAAAAAATAGCCACGAAAAATATGCTAGTGCACATTTTTCGTAGCTAGAAATTTACGGTTTCTAAGTAGAGACCCTTAATCCAATTATTAAGGTTATACGAAATGGTTCCTATTCAGTTCTGTCCTTGCTTTCTTCTAGCGTAAACGGATCGGAGCTATTTGTCAACAGTGCGTTAGATTAACTGACATGTCCTCCCTCTTTTATGAAAATCTCATTTTCATTTCATGAACTGTGGATTGTCGGCGACGAAACCAACTTCGTATGTTTCACCAGGTTGCACGCCTAACGTATCGGTCCACCATGGACTGCCTGTGGAGGGCTTCCCATTACGGGATAATACGAGCATATGGTGTCCGTAGAGATGCATCGGATGATCGACATTGCCGCGATTGACGATGGTGGATTTGACGAGATCGCCTTCTTTGAACGTCGGTATCGGATTTTTTGGGAATACATGCCCATTCATTGTGAATAGGAAGTTCATATTGCGGTTATAAAAACCTAATTTATAATCTAGGATTAAAGTGAAGTCGTGATTGAACCGGCTATTCGCATCCACGCGTGTAGCAGACGGGGTGCCATAGTGAAGAGGATCAAAAGCAAGGGTTCGGGAGATTGCCGGCACCTCGCCTTTCCCATCCGGGGACATCAAGATCCCCAACCTGCCGTTATCCCCAACGCTGAGGTAAACCGGATGCTCCGGCATAATGAATGTCAGATCATAACGCCCCCCTGCAGCAGCTACGATATGCGTGTTGGTCAAAATATCTGGTTTATTAAGTTCAGTGCCATCAATAGCGGCAACCTCGAAATGGGTGCCAACGAGCGTATATTTTTGCTGATCCCAATCATCCGTATTAATCAATCGCATACGAACCGATGTGCCTGGCTCAATCGTCATACGCTCCAACTGATCCGATGATCCGATGGCCATCCCGGCTCCTTTCCACTGATGCGTCATCACCGTAATATCCTTCACAGTTTGCATAGGTGTCTCTTTCGGCTCGACGATCAGGGCTCCGAACAGCCCCATACGGACGGCTTCCTGTGAATCCTGTTGGGAATGATACCAGAATGTTCCGACTTGCTCAGCGCGGAGACGGTACGTGTGCGTTTCTCCCGGCATCACGGCACTTTGCGTAGCGCCGGCAACGCCATCCTCCGCATTGGAGACATCCAGCCCATGCCAATCGGCAGTAATGCCTTGCTTAATATCTTCGTTGACCAAGGTGATTTCGACCAGTTCCCCCTCTTTCATGCGCAGCTCAGGCCCTGGCATTTGTCCGTTGTACGTCCAGGCGTCGATCGTTTTGCCGGAGCTAAGTGTGACGGTCTTTGTCTGCGCGGTCAGAGTGAAACGACGATCCGGCGTTCCTTCGCGCGGGCCAGTCAGATCGGTGACCGATATCGTTTTTGCTGAGTAACCGTTCAGTCCCTCCATGCCGTGCGAACTCATGCCCACTGGTATGGCCTGACGGCCATAATCGATGGTTCCGCTCGCCATATCGATTTCTGTCGGCAACTCACTGTTATTGATGGCTGTAGTAAATAAATAGTAAGCTGAGCCAGCGATGATGACGCATACGCCTAACATGGCGGAAGCGCGTTTCCAAAAGGCCGGAACCACATAATTCGGTGCTTTGCCTATCTGTTTGAAGCGGATGTGGTGTCTCGCCCAAAGTCCCGCAGTAGCCAGGACGAAGACCGCCAGAGGAACGGTAATGTCCAGCCATTGAAACGGAATCGGCGGCACCAAAGCAAAATAAAGGGCAGTCAGTGCACCTAGAGCTGTCATTTGAAAAGGAAGAATGAGCGCTGGGCTCGCGGCTCTTTGGTATACTGGGGAATTAGGCTGCAATGCGATGTTATGCTCATCTTGATCTGCTGGGCTATGCTCATTCGCGGCTTGTTCCGCCAATATTTGCTTCGTGACACGTTTGAGTTTAATTAGCTTAGGCACCGCTGCGAACCATATGGCTAATATAGGCACAATGATAAGCGGGGCTTGGATGAAAACACGATCCAACCAGAAAACTTGCTCCATGGTTCGCTGCATCCAAGCGATTGTCCCTATGATCAAGGCTGCTGGAAGTACTGGGAACCACGACCAGAAGAGTAATTTGCGTGTTTTGCGGTTCAACCGCTCGATGCTTGAGCTGTATAACAGTCGTGATGCTTTGACGCTGCCGATCCATGCGAGAATAAAGAAAAGCGGACTGACGAACAATATAATAGTGATGCTTATGCTATACACAATGAAGAAACCTCCTAGTTAATTTGCGATAGTCTAAGTATAATACCCTGCCGAAACCCTTCATACGGTCCCGAGACTAAGTCAAATCCTAGACTAAAGTTGGGGAATCAAGCCTTTGCCCCATTGCGCCCATTTTTATGAGGTAAGCGATTGCATTGTTGTGAATAATCTGGAAATAGTTTGCGTTTTCAAAATGGTTATGGTATGATGAATCCAATCGACAAAAAGAACCTGAATTCACATATTGTAAAGGGTTTTCATTTTTGTTAGTGAAACTTTTACAATGTGTGAATTTTTTTCTCTTTGAAGAATAAAAAACATGTTAATAATTTTTGGAGGTATTTCTCATGGCTACTGGTACAGTAAAATGGTTTAACGCAGAAAAAGGTTTCGGTTTTATCGAAGTTGAAGGCGGCAACGATGTATTCGTTCACTTCTCCGCAATCCAAGGCGACGGTTTCAAAACTTTGGACGAAGGCCAACACGTTGAGTTCAGCGTTGTTCAAGGCAACCGCGGACCACAAGCAGAAAACGTTGTAAAACTGTAATATAATTAAAAAGACTGCCTTTACTTGTGTAATGGCAGTCTTTTTCAATTTAGTTCCATGCTAGGAAGAGTTTTGCAAAATTAGCGAAACACTAAGGAGGTTTATCATGTATTCCAGAAAAAAGTCGCTTGAAGAGATGCCTCTAGAAAATGTGACGATATGGTCTTGTGAAAAAGAAGGCTGTAAAGGCTGGATGCGAGATAATTTTGCATTCGATCACGTACCGACTTGTCATTTATGTCAGTCCCCCATGGTTCGAAGTGTCAAGTTACTTCCATTAGTTAATAACACGAATAGTGATCAGAAAACGCTCAAAAAGGGCGTGCAGATATAGAACTACAATGATTTGGAAAAACCACACAACTCGGAGACGTTATTGTTTCCGGATGGTGTGGTTTTTTTGCATCCAGAGGTAATATGGTATCATAGAATCATAGAGTTAATTTCTTTTGGCGGAAGGGAAGTAATGTCTGAATGAAACCGCGAACGCGCCATGAGCGCCGCTCCTCGCTGCTGTACTCACCTAAGTATTGGCTTCTTCTTACTATTTTTTGCTTACTGGCGGCTAGTATTGTTGTGTTCTTGGGAAGGCAGTATTTTACGTTGACGCCTACAGTGGAGCAGAGGGCAGAACAGCCTGCCCAGACAATGGCGCCCGTTCATCGGGATGCGCTCGATTTCCATATGATCGACTTCGAACAGGGCTGGCTGAGATATTCGGACGGTGTAATGAAGACGGAGGATGGAGGAGCACAGTGGCTGGAGGCAGAGGCAAGCTTGCCGAGTGAGGCGGCTGTGGGCCATGAAGCGGTAGACGAAACGACACTCGGAATGCTGGGAATGAGCATAAATCAGCAGCTGACCAGCCTGATGTTCGGATCCAAAACGTATCCGGTCAAACAAACCCAGTTTCTGACCGATCGAATCGGATGGGCACTCGTGGGAGAGGCCGGGGCGCTGCAGACTCCGTTATTGGTGACGACAGATGGGGGACAAACGTGGAACGGTGAGGTGACATCTGCTATTCGTGCCGCCATCCTCGCAGAGAAAGAGCGGCTTGTGCAGTTGAAAAAGGAGGCCGCGCTATACGCGTCTACCGATTCAGCCAAGGCGGCCATCCAGTCGGAGTGGACACTTCTTCCGAGTACGTCAGCCCCTGGTGACGTGGTCCTCGTTCGCCATAATAAGCCGGGGAAAGTCGAGTGGCTGGGTAAAGTGTATAACCTGCAGCCCTTCGGGGGCGGTTATTTTACTTATTTGCCGATCACGATGCAGGCGAAGCCGGGCAAATATCCGATCGGTGATCAAACGTTAACCATTCAGGCAAAAAAGTTCGAAACGCAGTATTTGAAAGTCACTGCCGAAATGGAAAGCATGAAGCAGGATACGGCGCGCATTAATGCCGATCAGAAGAAGATTGATCTGGCGCGCAGCAAGTCAGAGCCGGAGTTTCTGTTCAGCGGGCCGTTCGTGAAGCCGATCGAGGGGATTTTGACGACGCCGTATGGGTACACGCGGTATGTGAACGGGAAATACGACAGCGCGCATCTGGCTGTCGATCTGGCCGCGAAGGAAGGCACCCCGATCAAAGCGGCTAATGACGGGGTTGTCGCGCTTGCGGACAGCCTGTACTTAACGGGCAATTCCATCTATCTCGATCATGGGATGGGTCTGTTCTCACAATACGCCCACCTTTCCGAGCTGCGCGTCAAAACGGGCGATCGCGTCAAGCAAGGCGATATTATCGGGCTTGTCGGCACGACGGGATTCTCTACCGGGCCGCATTTGCACTTTACTTTTTGGGCGCATAACGTGCAGGTCAATCCCGATTTGTTCTGGGCTACGACACCTTTTCGCTGGGTGGAACCGAAAAACTAAAGAAGAGGGACACTGAGCGCGCATGGCTGCTGCGCAGGTGTCCTTTTTCATTCGATAACAGAAATGCGTTCATAGGTTTCCATGTCACAAATGACGAACAGCCGAGCCTCCTCGGGAATCAGCTGATCCAGCTTGCGGTTGATGTTCAGTTGATCGCCATCAGAGATCAGGGTAGCACCCTCTTCAAGCAGCTGCTCAAAAGCGTCGCGGTAGGATCTCCAAGCTTTTCTCCGACCAAGCACATGGAAGTTGCTATCGGATTGTTTGGTCAGAAGCTGGGACACAATGCGGGAAGACCCTGGCGCGAAAGCGGAGCGAACGGCCAGTTGTGAAATGGTTTCGTTGCCAAGGATGAATTCGTTGACGTTAACGTGTTGGAAGTTTTGCATATTTTCCCGGTTTTTAATCTCAACAATGGAGTGAACGTGCCGATAATTACGCTCAATCGTTGTGGCGACAAGCAGGGTTTTGCCATCAACGAAGGAAGGATCGCGAAGCATGGTATGGTCTTCGGTGGTGTCATTCGCAAAGACAAAAACGGCGCGTGCTTTCGTCATATTGGCCATTTCCAACGTTTCCAGATGTGTCGGATTGCCTTGAATGTAATGCACGCGATTATGGATGATAGGCGTCTTTTCCAGTGTATCAATAAGCACGATCTCGGTTTCCTCATCGGAATTCAGAATTTCTTGAATGGCAAGTTCCGCATGTTTGCTCCAATCGATCATGACGAAGTGTTGTTCACCTTGATATCTCAATTTGCCCGCCTCCTTTCGTTGTCTGTAAATGAATAGGGAATCAATCACTTTGCCAATGGTTACAGAAATTAAGCCGATACCGAAAATGTAGAGAAATATTCCGAGGCACTTGCCTGCTACCGTTCTGGGATAATAATCCCCGTAGCCGGTTGTGGTCACGGTTGTCATGACCCACCAGAGGCCGTTGAAGAGGTTGCCGAAGGTTTCTTTTTCCAAGAGATAGGCACAGGAAGAAGACAGCATAAGAAACAGAAGGGCGAGACCGAATACAAACTTGTTATTCAATCGCAGCAATTTGAGAAAGAACTTAGTGAAATAGAACATGTGCGGCATCCTTTCTCTTAGGGATCATTTCATGTTAAAATAAGGAACAAATGTTCTGGAATGGAGAATCATCACATGGCTGATATCGTCAATATTTCTGTGCGCTCTTTGGTTGAGTATGTGTACCGCAGGGGCAGTATCGAGATCGGCTTTCGAACGAGCAAGGCGCTGACCGAAGGCACCAAGGCCCATCAGAAACTGCAGAAACAATATGGCGAATTGGATCAGCATGAGGTGTATGTATCGGCAGAGATTCCTTATGAAGGCCTTATATTTGTCATTGATGGACGCTGTGATGGGTTGCTGATGGATGACGATGGCATAACGGTTACGGTGGATGAAATCAAATCGACTTCCGGGGATATCACGCTGATTGATGCGGATTCCTATCCCGTCCACTGGGCGCAAGCGAAGTGCTATGCCTATATGGTAGCCAAAGATCGCGGTCTTAGCCGCATGCGCATACAACTTACTTATATGCAGGTCGAGACGGAGGAAACGCTTCGCTTTGTGGAGGAAGCAGCGGCGGACGAGTTGGAGCAGTTCGTGTGGCAGGTGGTGCGGCTGTATTATCCGTACGCACAGGCTAGGTATGAGCATGAGCAGCGAAGGAATCGGAGTGTGAAGGAGTTGGCTTTCCCGTTTCCGAGCTACCGCGAAGGGCAGCGCAAGCTTGCTGGGGCAGTCTATCAGACGATCCAGGAAGGGCATAAGCTGTTCGCCAAAGCGCCAACAGGCATCGGGAAGACGATGTCGACCTTATTTCCCTCCGTCAAAGCGATTGGACAGGGGCTGCTGCAGCGGATTTTCTATTTGACGGCGAAGACAATAACGCGCACCGCAGCGGAGGAAGCTTTTGCGCTTATGCAGAGCCAAGGACTGCAGCTTCATACTGTGACGATAACCGCGAAAGATAAGGTTTGTTTTCAGGAGGAGGTTCGCTGTACCAAGGAGCATTGCGAGTTCGCAGACGGGTATTTTGACCGGATTAATGAGGCGGTGCTGGATGTGCTGCGGCATGCGACAATTATGACACGTCCCGTTATAGAATCGTATGCGCGTAAGCACCGCGTATGTCCTTTTGAGTTTTCACTGGATATCGCTTATGCGGCGGATGCGGTTATATGTGATTACAATTATATTTTCGACCCTCGCGTGAATTTGAAAAGGTTGTTTGAGGAGCAGAAGCGGCATACCGCTTTGCTGGTGGATGAGGCGCATAACCTTGTCGACCGCGCGCGGGAGATGTACAGCAGCGAGCTGCCCAAATCGAGTTTTCTCGCGCTGCAAAGAGAATACAAAGGCGTTCGCGCAGAGCTGCACGATGCGGCCAAGGCGCTTAATCAGTATTACATCGCGCTGCGTAAAAGGTTGGGCGACAGCCAGATGCTCGTGGAGCCAGAGCTGCCGGAGAGTTTGATCGCCCTGCTCGAAGTGTTCATTGCGGCGGCAGAAAAAGAGCTGGCCGGGCAAGGGGGCTCGGCGGCTTCCTCCGCAGTTCTTCTGCTGGAGGTGTATTTTAACGCGCAGAACTTTGTGCGGATTGCCAAGTTATTCGATGAGCGGTATGTGACGTTTACCGTCAATGAGAGGAACGAGATCAGCGTGAAGCTGATCTGTCTCGATCCCTCGCATCTGCTGCGGCAGATGGGGAAGGGGTACAGGTCGCATGTGTTCTTCTCTGCGACGTTATCCCCGCTATCCTATTTCATGGACACGCTGGGAGCGGGGGAGGAGGACTACTCTGTGACGGTGCCGTCTCCTTTCAGCAAGGATCAGCTGGAAGTATTCGTGCAGCCCTTGTCGACGCGCTATCAGGATCGTGAGCGCAGCCGAGAGCCGATAGCCCGCTCTTTGCACGAATTAGTGACCGGGCGGACGGGCAACTATTTGGTGTTCTTCCCCTCGTATGCCTATATGAGCAGCGTGTACGAGGTTTTCACCGATCTTGCTGCGGACAGCGAGATGAGGGTGCTCGTTCAGCAGACGCAGATGTCCGAGGAGGAGCGGGAGCAGTTTCTGGCGGAGTTCCAGGCGGGGACGGAGATTACGCTTGTGGGGTTCGCGGTGATGGGCGGCATCTTCTCCGAAGGCATCGATTTGGTCGGAGACCGACTGACGGGCGTCGCTGTCGTTGGCGTCGGTTTGCCGCAGCTGGGACCGGAGCGCAACCTGATCAAGTCTTACTTGGACAGTACGGGCAAGAATGGCTACGAGTACGCCTACGTCTTCCCCGGCATGAACAAGGTGCAGCAGGCCGGCGGCCGCTTGATCCGCTCCGAAACGGATCGGGGCGTGCTGCTGCTGATCGACGACCGCTACTTGCAGCCGCTGTATCAGCGATTGCTGCCGGAGGAGTGGCGGGCGTACACTGTGCTCCCTGCGCAGCGGCGATAGGGGCGAACTTTGCTTGAGCGGCTGGGGGCTCTGGCGGCCCGCCGGCTCTAGGCATGCGGCGCTCGCGGGGGAGCTCAGCGGCTTCTGTGGCCGGCACGCCGAGTGTGATAACGCTGTTTTACAGCGTTAAAGCTGTAGATGCTGGCCCGAAAGCAGTTGTAACGTTGAAAAACGCGCTTACAGGAAAGGGAAATGCTGAAAACCTGCCCCGCCATGATGGAGTGGTTCGATGCGATGCGATGAGAACAAGGCAGCTGAACTTATTTGTTCGAATTGCTGCTGGTTTGCAGTTATATACAATCTATTTGGCAGAATGAGATCCGCTAGCTTAGCTATCGCGCGGAGATAAGGGAACGTCAATCCGCGATTATAGTAAAATGTGTCATGATCGCGAGTTTGAGGGAACTACAGTGCGCTATAATTCTGAAAACAGCTATATCTATTAAGCCAGAGGGAACTACGGTCCGCTATTTCACCATTTCCCGGTTGGAATCAGCAGTTTTCGCTGAAATAGCGGATCTCAGTTCCCTTTCATGCTACGTTTACACCAGTTTCCGCCAGTTAGCGGATCATAGTTCCTTTTCGCGCGACGCTGTCTGTTACTGCAAAGCCCGAAGGGAACTAGGATCCGCTATATCGTTGAAAACCGTTAATAAGGCGCTCAAAACAGGCGTTCACTGACTGACGTTCGTCCATGCATTTCAATTGCCATTGCAATACAATAAACCATCCGATGCAGAAGGGAGCGAAGTTAGAATGGGTTATGCTGCAGAAGGTTGTTATAGCGGTGGAAGGGGTACAAGTTCGACAATTGTCCTGGTTCTCTTCATTCTTTTAGTTATTATTACTAGTGCATTTGTTTGGTAATTCATAATAGACTCATGCTTTTTTAGAGATTGCAACAATCAGTTAAAGGGGCAAGTTTGAGATGGTATCGTGGATAAACGCTCGCGTGATAAAATCTATCTTCGTTCAATGCCAAACCGCTAAGCACTAGTACGTTTACAACGTTCAGCCCATTCTATCCCAATTATCCCGCTTGTCCTTTGTGATTTGTTGGCAATTAAGGAGTCTCCACTTTTCTTGCGTAAGCTATTGTTTTTCTTCTGAGAAAAAGCAATGTTGAAATTACGATGAAAGGAGTGACTGAATATGGGATGTGAAGCAGGCGTAGGCTATGGCGGCAATAGTTCAGCAGCAGTATTGGTTCTCTTTATCTTGTTGGTTATTATTACTATGACTTTTGCCATATAATAGGCAGCAGCAATGATTTTCGCCCGCATAAGCATAAGCAACTACTGAACGAAATCAAAAAAGAGTGTCTCCAACGCCGCGGCGTCAGAGAACACTCTTTTTTTACTTAAAGCGACATACGGTAAATGTTCACGACATCCTCGCGCGTCAACTTCTTGAAGTTGCCGAAATCGCCGTACACCATGGCCTTGTCTGTCATGATTTCCAGGGTGGAGTCGTCGATGTTGTAATCGGCTAATTTGCTTGGAGCGCCAATGGCCGCGAAGAAATCGCGCAGGGCTGCGATACCCTCTTCCGCAATTTGGCGATCTGACTTGTCGGCCGTCTCGATGTCGAAGACGCGCTGTGCAAACTGTTTAAATCTCGGTACGTTGGCATCCAGTGTATAGGTCATCCAGTTCGGGAATAGAATGGCCAATCCGCCGCCATGAGGGATATCGTGAACGGCGGACACGGCATGCTCCAAGTTATGCGTAGCCCAGTCGCCGCGCACGCCCATACTCAAGATGCCGTTAAGTGCCATGGTGCCGCTGTATAGAATTGTGGCGCGATCGTCCAGGTTCTCCAGATCCTGCAAGAGCCGAGGAGCGGTGTCGATCACAGTGCGTAAGATGGTTTCACAGAAGCCATCCTGCAAAGGGCTATTTGTTGTGTGATGGAAATATTGTTCGAAGACATGGGACATGATATCCACGATGCCATATACGGTTTGATTTTCCGGCAAGGAGACGGTGTGAGCAGGGTCGAGAATGGAGAATTTCGGGAAAGCAAACGGGCTGCCCCAGCCGAGTTTCTCTTGGGTTTCCCAATTGGTAATCACGGAACCCGAATTCATCTCGGAGCCAGTGGCTGCGATGGTGAGGACTGTTCCAAGTGGAAGCGCACCCTTAGGGGAGGCTTTGCGCGTAACGATATCCCAGAAGTCGCCTGCATACTGCGCGCCTACGGCAACAGCTTTGGCACAATCGATGACGCTGCCTCCGCCAACAGCGAGAATGAGGTCGATGTTTTGTTTGCGACACAGCTCGACACCGCGATGAACGGTGGTCAGTCGGGGATTCGGTTCCACGCCGCTGAGTTCGAAGACTTGAGCATCGATTCCTTTTAACAGATGAAGGACGTTGGTGTAAATCCCGTTATTCTTGATGCTTCCGCCACCATAGACGAGCAGTACGTTTTTGCCGTATTTGGGAACCTCAGCTGTTAATTTCTCCAGTTGTCCCTGACCGAAATGCAGTGTGGTTGGATTGTGGAATGTAAAAGTATTCATCGATATACCTCCTCTGTAAATCTGTTGGACAGATGTAGTCCTTCTTCATTGTATAGAATACAGTGTGAAAAAACAAAACGAAGCAATGAAGGGATACGTACTTATAAGTTGGTTACCCTATCTAGTTATTGCTGAATCTATTTATAGATAAATAGTGGAAATGATTGATCCATCTTGGAGATTTCAACGTTACATGTATAATTTCACTTTTGGGAAGTGAGTACGTCATGTTCGCAACTAGAAAATCGGATCATGTTTTAGAAACTGCCTATAGCTGTGTAAGATGGTTTTTGGTGCCGACATCGACCTTGCTATTTTTCAAATACTATTACCACACGACATTAGATTTGATTCTTTATTTCACGCTATTCATTTTTGCTATTGCTTATATGACGGGGACAGAAATTGCTCTGCATCGCAGTCCTGTCGATTCCATGTTCTATCGTTATATGACGAGAATAGGCGTTGTGATGGATTATTTGACCTTTCTTGCGGTTGTCTCACTGACCGGGGGAACCCATAGTCCGCTGTATCCGATTGCCTATTTGGTGCTTTTGCATGCGTCGCTGTATTGGAGTTTAATAGGCGCTATGGTGGCAACGTGCATGGTAATTATCGGCTATATTGGCATCGTTTTGACCATAGATGGCGGTTTCACGCTAGGGGAGATGCCGCGGCATTTATTTAACTTTGCCTTTTTAATCATGATTGGTGTCATTGGCGGCATCATTGTTTCACGGGAACGAAAGCATTTTGTAGAGAAGGATATTTTTGAGAATTTGGCTAAAAAAGACTATCTGACGGGGCTTTACAATCACCGCAGTTTTCAGGAGCACATTAGGGAAACGATGGTGAAGCAACAGCGGTTTGCCCTGGTGATGGGTGATATTGATTATTTCAAAAAGGTGAATGATCAATACGGTCATCAAGTTGGTGACGCGGTTCTGCGATCCATCGGTACACTGCTTGATTCGATGATTTCCTCGGCTTACGGCCGGGTATTTCGATATGGCGGGGAGGAATTCGCGATTATTCTGTATACGCAGGACCAACATATCGCGAGTGATTTGCTGCGTCAATTCATGGACAAGCTGCGTGAGCTGGAGTTCGGAACGGAACAGGAAAAGTTCCATATCACGATGAGCTTGGGCGCTACGATTCGAGACAAAGAGCAGTGGACGACAGAGTTAGTTGCGACAGCAGATTCCCTTTTGTATGCCGCCAAGGAACAGGGCAGAGACCGAATCGTTTGGGGATAGACACCGTAATCCTTTAATCATGTAACAGGAGGAATTCTTGTTACATGCAGCGCTGCATAAGCCCAAGAGGCTGCTCATGAGGTTGTCGGCTTTATGAGACAGCCTCTTTGGCGTTTAGTTAGGCAACTTTTTGCTTGACACTTTTTGAAAAAGGGGGATATAATAAAAAAGTAAGATGTGTAACCGGTTACACATTGGTTGTTACATCAAGCAGTAAAGCGGTAATTGTTCTTTTAATAATTGGTAATAATAGAGATAAAGGAAAATTTCGGGTATGTGTAACCGTTTACCTAATAGATAACATCGTTGGGTGTAGGCGGGTTGCTCGCATCAGTAGGAGTGGGTTGTAACGAATGGCAACAATTAGAGATGTCGCGAAATTAGCTGGTGTATCGGTTGCGACGATTTCCCGTTATTTGAACAAGAATGGGTACGTCAATGAAGATACCAAGCTCAGAGTGCAGCAAGCGATCAAGACGCTTCAGTATGAGCCCAACGCGATAGCGAGAGGGCTTGCGGGAAGGAAGACAGGGACGATCGCCCTTATTTTCCCCGATATTACGAATCCGTTCTTTGCTGAACTGGCCCGAGCTGTTGAAGATGTGGCACGGATGTACGGGTACACGGTTATTTTGTGCAACTCAGACAATCAAGCAGACAAAGAACAGACGTATATCAAAGTATTGAAGCAGCGATATGTGGATGGCATTCTGTTCGCCTCTTACAACCTTCGTTCCGACGATGTAGAAGCACTGAAGAATGAGAAGATACCGATGGTTATCCTAGATAGAGCGCCCCGTGATGCTTCTTGCACGGTGGTCAGCTCGAAGCACTTGGAAGGTGCCCAGATGGCTGTTCAGCATCTGATGGATGTGGGATGCAAGAAGATCGCTCACATTTATGGCCCGCAGGAGACAGTAACCGGCAGAGAGCGGTTCATTGGGTACGAACAATCGGTGAAGCATTTGCCATGGTATTCACCCAGTCTCGTCGAGCCAGGCCACTTCCGCGTTGATGGCGGGATGACTGCCGTAGAGAATTTGATGCAGCGTCATCCGGATATTGACGGTATTTTTGCAGGCAACGATATGATGGCGCTGGGAGCTCTCAAGAAGCTCCAGAGAATGGGGCTTAAAGTACCTGATCAAGTAGCGCTTGTCGGTTTTGACGGTATCGATTTAACGCTCATCGTCGAACCGGAGATTACGACAGTGGCTCAACCGATTTATGATATGGGCATGCTGTCTACGAGGCTGCTGATTAAGAAGATTGAAGGCGACATTCAAGAAGAGCAAACACATCTTTTTGATGTGAATCTCATTACTAGAGGATCGACAGAAAGGAAACGAACTGATGAATAAACCCCGTATTGTGGTCATCGGGAGCTTGAATATGGACATTGTAGTGGAAACGTCCCGATTTCCACGTGTTGGGGAGACACTGACAGGCGAGCATGTCCATTTCATTCCAGGCGGTAAAGGCGCGAACCAAGCGGTAGCAGCCGCTAGACTGGGAGGCCAGACGACGATGATCGGCTCGATCGGAGACGATATGTTCGGGCAATCTCTCCTCCAATATCTGAACGAAGATGCCATTGTGACAGATTACATCAAGCAAGTTCCAGATAAGCCAACAGGAATTGCTTCCATTATGCTGGCCGAATCGGACAATCGAATCGTGGTCGTTCCAGGTGCGAATGCCTGTTGTTTGCCAGAACACATTCAAGCATTGGAGTCGGTCATTGCTGAACATGATATCGTGCTTGTGCAGCTGGAAATCCCGCTAGAAACAGCATCGGCTGCCTGTATACTAGCCAAAAAGTTAGGCAAGATCGTGATTCTAAACCCAGCTCCTGCACAAAAATTGCCAGCGAACATGCTGCAAAGTGTGGACTATATCACACCGAATAGACTGGAGCTTGCGACTTTGACGGGTATCGAAACCGCTGGCGACGAACAGTTGCAGTCGGCCATGGAAGCGTTGCTGGATATGGGACCGAGCTGTGTCGTAACGACACTTGGCGAGGAAGGCTCTGCCTTTCTGCGCAAGGGTGAAACAATCGTGAAAATTCCGGCCTACCGAGTTCCTGTGGTAGATACGACTGGAGCAGGCGACGCTTATAATGGCGGACTAGCCTATGCGCTGGCTGCCGGCAGCAGTTTAAGTGAAGCTGTGCAATTCGCAAGCAAAGTATCCGCAATGTCAGTAACCAAGCTGGGTGCCCAAGCTGGCATGCCAACCCAAGACGATTTAACAAGACTTCCCATCCAATAAGACCATCCTAAGGGGGATATACGATGAAAAAAAGATTAGGAATTACTGCTCTATTGCTGCTTTCGGTTTTGGTTATCTTAGCTGCTTGCGGGAAATCCACGACAACGCCTACCAATACAGCCGAGGCAGGCAAAACGGCAACAGCCAAGAAAATCAATGCAGCGTACTTCGTGAACGGTACGCTTGGTGATAAAGGGTTCTTCGACTCCGCGCAAAGAGGTGTGAAGCAAGCGATTGAAACTCTCGGCATGGAAGTGAAGACGGTAGAAGGCGGCACGAATCAGGCAGACTGGCCTGCAGGTCTGGAATCACTCGCTTCCAGCAAAAAATATGATGTCATCGTCCTAGGGACAAGCCAAATGACAGACATCCTCAAAGACGTAGCGAAACGTTATGACAAACAGAAATTTATTTTCTTCGATGAAGCGATTACGGGAATTCCGAATGTATATTCCATGACCTATTCACAAAATGAAGGTTCCTTCATGGCGGGCGCATTCGCCGCATTAGTCACGACGAGCACAGAATTGAAAGGCGCTAATCCTGAGAAAGTCATCGGCTTTATCGGAGGCATGGACATCCCTATTATTAACGACTTCAAAGCAGGCTATGAGCAAGGCGCGAAATACGTGGACCCTGCAATTACGGTAGTTTCTTCTTATGTTGGCGACTTTGCAAACGCTCCCAAAGGGAAAGAACTGGCGCTAGCGCAATATAATTCACAAAAAGTAGATATCGCTTTTAACGTCGCAGGCGGAGCTGGGCTTGGTCTTCTGGAAGCCGGCAACTCGTTGGGCAAATATTCAATCGGGGTAGATTCCAATCAGAATGGACTATATCCAGGCAGCGTTCTAACATCCATGGTGAAATCCATCGATAACTCCGTTCTGCGGGCATTGACTTTATACAGCCAAGACAGATTAGGTTTCGGTAAAAATGAAGTGTTAGGCATTAAAGAAGGCGGAGTAGGCTTGGCGAAAGATGATTTGTACAACAAAAATGTTCCAAAAGCAATCCAAGATAAAATCATGGACATCGAACAGAAGTTAAACAAAGGCGAGATCAAAGTACAAACGACTTTGAAATAAGCCGGTGACGAGGGGGAACGCAGCCATGACGATTTTGCTGGAGATGAAAGACATCCATAAAACGTACCCCAACGGTACGAAGGCGAATCGTGGTGTGGATTTAACCGTACATGAAGGTGAGATCCATGCCCTGGTCGGCGAGAATGGAGCGGGCAAGTCGACGCTTATGAAAATATTGTTCGGTCTGGAAGCGCCTACAAGCGGCTCGATTCTCTACAAGGGACAGCCGCTGCGCTTCCAAGGACCGAAAGATGCGATTAAGCAAGGCATGGGGATGGTGCATCAGCACTTCATGCTCGTCCCTTCGCTCACCGTATCGGAAAACATCGTGCTTGGCGAGGAGCCCGTCAAAGGGCTTTTCTCCCTCGTACGAGATCGCGCTAAGGAATTATCGGAGATCGAGAAGTTGATTGAAACTTTCAAACTGAAGGTGGACCCGCGCGCTACGGTTGAAACGATATCTGTAGGCCAGAAACAACGTGTAGAAATTATCAAAGTACTGTACCGCGGCGCGCGCCTTATTATTCTGGACGAACCTACTGCAGTGTTAACGCCGCAGGAAACGGATGAACTGTTCGAATCGATCCAGACGCTGGTGCGACAAGGCTATACGATCATCTTCATTACACATAAACTGCGTGAAGTTATGGAAATATCCAACCGTGTTACGGTGCTGAAAGCAGGTAAAACGATCACGACCCTGCTCACGAAGGATACCAATCCAGAAGAGATTTCGAGACTTATGGTTGGCCGTGAAGTTCTATTCCGTGTGGAGAAGCAGCCGGCTGAGCCCAAAGACACGGTGTTGTCCATTAAGGATCTGTACGCTTCGGATGATAAAGGAGCGCCGGCGCTTCGTGGGATATCGCTTGATATCCGGGCTGGAGAAGTTTTGGGAATCGCTGGTGTAGAAGGCAATGGGCAAACTGAACTGATCGAAACCATAACGGGTTTGCGTAAAGCAGCGTCAGGTCAAATTCACTATTTTGGCGAGGATTTGCTCGGGAAGAGCGTGGCCCAAATCCGTGCTATGAAGATCGGACACGTCCCGGAAGACAGGCAAACGACGGGGGCCAGTTTAACATCCACGATTGCCGAAAACTTAATTCTTGACCATTACCGGAATCCTGAATTTCGTCGGGGACCTTTTCTAAATAAGAAGAAAATCAAGCAATTTGCCAAAGTTATGATGGACATCTATGACGTCCGCGCTCAAAACGAGGATGTATTGGCGGGCGCACTATCTGGAGGAAATTTACAGAAAGTGGTTATTGCCCGGGAAATATCCAAAAACCCTAAGCTGCTGATCGCTTCGCAGCCGACAAGGGGCGTCGATATTGGAGCCATCGAATTTATCCATCGCGAGATTATCAAGAGGCGGGATGGAGGGGCGGCTGTGCTGCTCGTTTCCGCTGAATTATCGGAAGTCATGGGTTTAAGCGATCGCATTGCCGTTGTATACAATGGCAGCATCGTAGCGGTACTTGACAACCATGAGGGGCTGACGGAGGAAGAAATCGGCTATTACATGCTGGGGATTAAGCATCAGGAAAGGAAAGAGGCGCTCCAATGAATACAAAACAAGCGATCTATCTCGAAATCACAGGTATCATTGTCGCAGCCGTTCTGGCGATCCTTTGCGGGTTTATCGTTATTATGTTCTCCAGTGAACAGCCGATGGAAGCCATTAGTTCTTTTCTGGGCGGCCCCCTGTCCGGGGCGTTTAATATCGGTACCATTTTGAACAAAGCAGTTCCGCTTATTTTCACTGGGTTGGCACTGTCTGTCGTCTTTCAATGCGGCGTCTTCAGCATGGGAGCCGAAGGTCAGCTGTACGTAGGGGCATTCGTAGGGTCACTAGTCGCTGTGTATGTACATGGATTACCGGCATGGATTCTGCTTCCCTTGGTTCTTCTATGTGCGATGGCTGGCGGAGCGCTGTATGGCGCTATTCCGGGCTGGCTCAAGACCAAATGGGAAGCCAACGAAATTGTGACTACGCTGATGCTGAATTTTGTGGCTATTCTGACCACGTCTTATTTGGTTAACAATGTGTTTAAAGACTCTGCCAGCGGCGGCTATGCCCGTATGCATTATGTGGCGGATGGCACCAAGCTGGGCAAAATTTTCGCTGGTTTTCCGGCACACTATGGAGTGCTTATCGCTCTGTTGGCTGCTGTTGTTGTATATCTTTTTATGTATAAAACAAGATCAGGTTACGAGATGCGATTAGTGGGCAAAAACAGCCGGTTTGCCAATTATGGCGGCATTTCCACGAAACGTGTTGTGATCACAAGTGTTATGATTAGCGGTGCGCTTGCTGGACTTGCTGGCATCGTGGAAATTCTAGGCGTGCATGGCACCTATAAAGATAATTTTTCATCAGGTTTAGGATTTGATGGCATTATCATTGCGCTTCTCGCGAGAAATCATCCGATTGGCGTTGTGGCTGTCAGCCTGTTTTACGCTTACCTCCAAGTGGGCGCAACCCAAATGCAGGTTGGAAGCGATGTGCCGCGTGAACTGGCCATTATTATTCAAGTCATGTTGGTCTTATTCGTATCCTCACAAGCGATATTTACTTATTTGAAGCAAAAATCTGCGCTACGTCAAAAGGCGGTGAACTAAGATGCTATCAGCTCTCTGGGCACAAATCATCGACTTGTCTCTCTTCATTGTCTTGCTCAGGTTCACAACGCCGATTCTCCTCTCGGCTCTCGGCGGTCTGATCGCTGATGTTGCAGGCGTCATCAATATCGGTTTGGAAGGCCTGATGTTAATCTCGGCATTTAGCGCCATTGCGGTGGGCTCTGTTACGGACAGTTGGGTTCTTGGTATGGTGGCAGGCGTTGCGTCTTCCATGCTCGTTTGTTACGGAATGGGTTTCTTCTCCCTCAAACTGAAAGTAGATATGATCATTACCGGCTTTGCCGTGAATATTTTTGGTTCAGGCGTAACGATTTTCCTTATGAACAAAATTTTTGGGGTGACGGGCAACTACACCCCATCAGCACTTCACAACATTCCAGTCGTGCACATACCGGTTATCGAATCGATTCCTGTTCTAGGTAAACTGCTTAGCGGTCATAGTCTGATGACGTGGATTGCCTTCCTTTCCGTGCTGGTATGCGTATTTATTCTCTACAAAACGCCGTACGGCGTTCATCTCCGTTCTGTTGGGGAAGCGCCGCAAGCGGCCAAATCGCTCGGTATTTCTGTTCATCGCATTCAATTCTCGGCGCTCGCATGGAGCGGGCTGTTCACAGGATTGGCTGGCGCGTATTTATCAATGGGCATGACGAGCATGTTCGTGAAAGACATGACGGCGGGAACCGGATTCCTGGCGTTGGCGGTCGTCTTGCTAGGGAACCGCAATCCCATCGGGATTCTGTTCGGCTCGCTGATCTTCGGATTGGCAAGCGCCATTGCTACTGTCGTCCAAACTATTCCAGGAAGCAAAGTTCCGAGTCAGTTCATCCAAATGATTCCTTACCTTGTGACCATTGTTGCCCTGATTTTTTTCGCTATTCGCAAAAAACGGAAGCTGAACGACGCGCTTAGAGCGCAGACCGAAGGATCCAAGATAGCTGCGGCTTAAGCAGACAACTGACTAAGAGAATGGAAGGCGGAGCGTATGATGGAAAATGTGAAACGTAAAATCATTATTGATTGCGATCCTGGGCACGATGATGCTATCGCGATTTTGTTGGCAGGGGCTAACCCCTATGTGGAGTTGGTCGCGATTACGACGGTTGCTGGCAATGCCGAGGTCGAGAAAACGACGGTAAACGCGTTGAAGGTCTGCGAACTGGCTGGCATCACGCACATCCCGGTTGCCAAAGGGGCCGGACAGCCGCTCTTGCGAGTGCGCCAGACGGCAGCGGACATTCATGGCGATTCTGGCATGGATGGCCCTACGCTGCCTCATCCGCAGAAATCGGAGGAGCAGGAGCACGCTGTTGATCTCTTGATCCGTAAACTGATGGAGTCAGATGGCGACATTACGCTGGTTCCTGTCGCGCCGCTCACGAACATTGCCCTGGCGATGCGTAAAGAGCCTGCAATTTTAGGCAAAATACAGGAGATTGTCATTATGGGCGGAGGCACGTTCGGGAACACGACACCGGCTGCTGAGTTCAATATTTATGTGGATGCGGAAGCGGCCAAGATCGTTTTCGAGAGCGGTGTGCCAATCACGATGATGGGCCTGGATTTGACGCATCAAGCGATCGTCACCGACGAGATTCACCAGCGCATTCTCGATGTAGATAACAACGTTTCTCATTTTGTGCATGAACTGCTAGGCTTTTTTGCCCATACGTATAAGGAAGTTTTCGGCTTTGCGGGGGCTCCGATTCACGATGCCTGCTGTGTTGCTTATTGCATTGATCCGACGGCCTTCGGAACGAAGAAGCTGCGCGTTGACATCGAAACGAAGGGTGAGCATACCTACGGCATGACGGTCGTTGACTTGCTTGGCGTCACAGGACGGGAACCTAATGTGAATGTCGCTTTTACGCTTGATCAGGATAAATTCTGGGACATGCTTATTCAAACTTTGAAAAACTACACATAGAGGTGATCACCATGCAAAATGTTCGGATGATTCTTGATGTTGATACAGGTATTGATGATTCAATGGCGATTCTGCTGGCTTTGAAAACAAAACATATTAAAGTAGAGGGCATTACGACCGTGTTCGGCAACACGGATGTCGTACAAGCGACTCGCAACACGCTGCAAGTGATTGAGCTGTCAGGCGTCCCTTATGAAGTACCCGTTGCTATGGGGGCAGCGCGCCCTTTGTACCGCGACTGGAAGGGACCTGTCACGCACATTCATGGCGATAACGGGATTGGCAACTGCGAGCTGCCTGAGCCCAAAGGCAAGGCGATTCCAGAGAGCGCATCTGACTTCATCGTTCGTATGGTCAATGAGAACCCGCATGAGCTGACGTTCGTGTTCGTGGGCCGCATGACGAACCTAGCGCTCGCACTAGCCAAAGATCCAACCATCGCTTCCAAGGTGAAGCGTCTGGTGATCATGGGCGGCGCGGTCAAAGTGCCTGGCAACGTCACACCCGCTGCCGAAGCGAACATCTATGGCGATCCGGAGGCAGCGCACCGCGTGTTCGAATCCGGCATCCCGATTACCCTTGTCGGCCTCGATGTCACGATGAAAACAATCATCGGCGAAGAACACCGTCTCGACCTGATGGCAGCGCCGATTCCTGGCAATGAAAGAGCTGCCGCTTATATCGGTGAAGCCTTTCAATTTTATTTCGGCGCGTATGATAAGCAAAACGGTTTCTACGGCGCACCGCTGCATGATCCGCTCGCCGTAGCCGTTGCTGCTTACCCGGATTTAATTACAACCGAAGACCATTATATAAGGATTGAAACGAAAGGGACGATGTCCTACGGAGCTACCTTGGCGGATTTACGCAGATCGGTAGAAGTTACGAACACAGCAGTAGGGGTCGACGTCGACAGCCCACGGTTTCTTGACTATTTCATCAACACATTAAAGAGCTAACGAGAGGAGAACTGAGATGAAACCGATTATTTTGGATGTCGATACAGGTATTGATGATGCGTTAGCGATAAGTTATGCTGTAAATTCCCCTGAACTTGAGTTGTTGGGGGTAACGACTTGCTTCGGCAATGTAACGGTTCAGGAAGCCACCCGCAATACGCTGCTGGTTCTGGAGCATCTGGACAGCTCGCTGCCAGTTATCCCTGGCGCAGCTAAGCCGTTCTTCGTGAGCCGCGTGAAGGCGAGTGCGGTTCATATCCACGGCAGAGATGGCATGGGGAATACACTGAGCGATGGCAAGCTGCCTAAGCGCGAAGCATCGTCGCAATATGCGCCGCAGTTTATTATTGATCAAGTACGAAGCAGACCGCATCAGGTAACGATTATTACCGTAGCCGCGATGACCAATCTTGCGCTGGCGATTATGCAGGCTCCTGACATTGTGAACCTGGTCGACAATGTCATCGTTATGGGCGGGGCTGTCACGCGCGCTGGCAATGCTACGCCACATGCGGAAGCGAACATCTATGCCGACCCGGAAGCAGCGGATTATGTCTTCGCCTCCGGCATTCCGATTACGCTCGTCGGTCTGGACGTGACGATGGAGACATTGCTGCCTAAGAAAGATGTCGAGGTGTGGCGGGACAAGCAGACGACGCTTGGGGACTTGATGGCCGACATGACGGACTTTTACATTGATGCCTATGAAGACTTCTACCCAGGCATTGGCGGCTGTGGTCTGCACGACCCGCTTGCTGTAGGCGTAGCGATACATCCAGATTTCGTAACGACGTCCCCGATGCATGTTCGGGTCGATCTTGAAGGTTTTCACACGCTGGGCCGTACGGTTGGAGACCTGCGCAGCAAGCCTGCCAATCAGCCTAATATGCAAGTTTGTTTGCAAGTAGACGCGGATCGTTTCCTGAAACATTTCCTAAGTAGAGTTGTTTAAATTTATCAAATCGTATATTAACGAAACGTGGCGGACTGGGCACAGTCCGTTTTTTTCTTTTCGCAGGGAGGCATCATGAAGTACATTCTATTCGTATTAGCCGGGGCATGCAGCTTCGGTATGTTATCGACGTTTGTTAAGAAAGCTTATGAGTCCGGCTTCAGTGTCGGCGATGTTGTCGGAAGTCAAAATCTTTTTGGTGTCATCATGTTGTGGATCTTGGTATTCGTATCGGTCAAATCGACCAAACAAGCGGCGGCTTCAAGCGCCTTCAAAGTCACCAAGCGACAAATCCTCCCGCTGATGGCGGTAGGAACCACAACAGGTTTAACGGGCATATTTTATTACGCGGCGCTGCAGTATATTTCCGCTTCTTTCGCCATCATTCTGCTGTTCCAATTCACCTGGATGGGCATCCTGTTGGAGGCTATCGTGGAACGCAAGCGTCCTGGCAAGGAAAAGCTGCTGTCACTCATTATTTTGTTTGTTGGAATTATCATGGCGAGCGGCTATATCGGCGGCGGCCAGGAAGCCATATCCTGGATAGGTGTGATCCTAGGTCTGCTCGCTGCTGTGACGTATGCCCTGTTTATCTGGTTTAGCGGCAAGACGGCCAAACAGGTCTCTCCCATCACGCGAAGCGCTATTATGCTTACTGGCTCTTTCATTCTGGTCATGCTGGTATTTCCGCCGCATTTCCTTGTGAATGGTTCTTTGCATGAAGCGCTGCTGCCTTGGGCGTTGCTGCTTGCTTTCTTCGGTGTGGTGATTCCGCCTTTGTTCTTCGCTATTGGTGTACCCAAGATTGGCGGCGGGTTGGCGACGATTCTCAGCGCAGCTGAATTGCCGACGGCGGTCATTATGTCCTATGTCGTGCTGAGCGAGTCGGTGAACTGGCTGCAATGGTTAGGCGTCGTGGTGACGATGTGCGGCATCGCCCTGCCTGAGCTTGCGAAGCGAAGGAAGAGGCAGGGTATGATAAGCGCTCAAATGTAAGGCATGACAGGAATTCCAATCGAGCATGCCGAATTCTTCCACATAGGTATAGGAGGGAAGCCGACCATGCAAGGATACACGGTAGGACAGACTGCGAAGATATGCCAGACTTCGATCCAAACGCTTCATTTCTATGACAAAATAGGGCTTGTAAAGCCGCATAGAGTGGATGCCCAGAATGGGTATCGCTATTATTCGAGCCATGATATTTTGGCTATTAAGGTTGTTCAGGATCTGCAAAGCATGCAATTTACGCTTGAGCAGGTCGGGCAGATGTTCAAAAATAACAGCATGGCCAGTATCCCTGAGCTGATGAGTGCGAAGAAAGCGGAGGCCGAAGAAACCATTCGCACGCTTCAAACCGTTGTCGGAACCATTGATGAGCGGTTGAAGCATTTGGAAGACCATAGTCAGCTGCGCAAGGCTTTTGAAGAAACGGATTATTATTTGGAACTGCAAACGTATCCGGATCGTTTCATGGCGTATGAACGCCAAAATGCTGTATGCGGCATGGAATCCTCCGTGATCCGTTTCATGGCTTTATTTGACCAGATCAAAGAGCATGGGTTGACGGCGGATGGCTACTTCTGGACGATCTACCACGAGGATCTGCTGACATTCGACCGCAACGACTCAGATATCGAGGTTTGTATTCCCGTACTGCCTTGCGAGCATGAACCATCGTTCACAAGATGGTTGCCTGGCGGTGACTACATATCGGCAGTATTCGCCGGGTTCCCGAACGAGGAATCGTGCAAAGGTCTCTATAGACGTCTGAGGCAGTGGATGAACGAAAATGGTTACGAAGAGAACGGTCCTGTATTGGAACGTTATCTGGTTGATTTTACTCATATGAGGAATGTCGAAGAGTTTATCGTCGATTTGCAAATTCCTGTAAAACGCGTATTGACCCTATAGTTGCTATAGGGTTTATTTTTATTTTATAAGGCTGGTTAACCGGCGATAAACACTTAGGAGGATGGAAGGATGGAAGTCATTTTAGGAACGGGACCATTGGGTCGAGCTGTGATGAAAGAACTTTTACGCAAAGGGAAAAAGGTTAGAATGGTCAATTCTTCGGGAAAAGCGAATGTCCCTGGCGATGTTGAGGTGGTACAGGGCGATCTGATGAGCGAAATCGGAGCGCTAGCGGCATTGAAGGGGGCAACCCGTGTATTCCAGTGTGCAGCCCCTCCTTATCACAAGTGGGAGGGCTTGTTTCAGCAAATGATGAGCTGTATTACCCAAGCAGCAGCCTTCCATCAAGCCAGTTTGATCATGGGAGACAATCTCTATATGTATGGAGAAGTTCAAGGACCTATGCATGAGGGGCTGCCTTATAAGGCGCATACGCGCAAAGGGAAAGTGCGAGCAGAAGTCGCTCAGAACCTCCTGAATTTGCATAACCAAGGCATACTTAAGGTGGCCATCGGCAGAGGATCGGACTTTTATGGACCGCATGCGGCGAATTCTTCATTTGGCGGGCGCTTTTTTGGGCCGCTGATAGCCGGGAAGTCGGTTGCTCTGATGGGGAACCCCGATCAACTGCACACAGTAACCTACGTCGAGGACTTTGGCCGAGCCCTTGTCGTCCTGAGTGAGCATGAGGATGCTCTCGGTCAGATCTGGCACGTGCCCCATGCGGAGACGGTAAGTGCTCGCAGGTTCGCAGAATTGGCTTTCGAGGCTGCGGGACACGCTCCGCGGATCGGCACGATGGGGCGTGGCATGCTGCGCATTGGCGGCTTATTCATACCCGCGGCACGCGAAATGATCGAAATGCTGTATGAATTTGAGCAGCCATTTGTGATGGATTGCACGAAATTTACGCAGCGATTTGGTGCGGTAATGACGCCAACACCGCTTCGTACAGCGCTCAAGGAAACCGTGGCGTGGTACCGTACCCAAACCAAGTAAGAAGTTAAGCTACTTCTAGCGACGGATTCATTTTGTTTATATTCCGTTTAAAATAGACGTGTATGATCTGGTTAAAGAAGAAGATCATACACAGACGGATGTGAAGATCCGATCGGTAAAGGAGTAGATAGATATGAGAACGGCAACTACAACGAAAGATGAGCTCAAGGGCAAGAGCAATTGGCGCGGTTTTATCCGCTTGCTGCTCCAAACCAATCCCCCCAAGCTTGTACTAGGCATAGCATTAGGCTTGAGCGTGATCTCGACCTTGGTCAGTTTGGTTATCCCGCTGTTCACGAAGAATGTCGTCGACAGCTTCTCTATTGATTCGCTGAATTGGCTGCAGATTAGCGGAATGGCTATTGCTTTCGTCGCCTCGGCGATCGCCTCTGGCGTTTCCGTCTACTTGCTGAATTTCGCAGGACAGCGGGTTGTGGCCGGCATTAGAGAGCGACTATGGAAAAAGCTGCTCGTGCTGCCGGTTAGCTATTATGACAACCACCAGACAGGCGACACGATTTCTCGCATGACGAACGACACCGCCGTTATTAAAGGTTTGATCGCGGAGCATATGTCAGGCTTCATTACAGGTATTATTTCGATTGTCGGGTCCATCGTCGTTTTGATTTATATGGATTGGAAAATGACACTCATCATGTTCAGCGTATTTCCCATTGCATTCGTAATTCTCTTCCCGCTGGGTCGACAAATGTTCAAAATATCCAAAGGCATGCAAGCAGAGACGGCCAGCTTCACATCGGTGCTTAATCGGGTGTTGTCGGAAATACGTCTTGTCAAAGCCGCTAATGCTGAGCCTGTCGAATATAAAGAAGGCAGCACAGGCATTCAGAAGTTGTTCAAGTTTGGCTTAAAAGAAGGCCGCATCCAAGCGTTGATGGCGCCGCTAGTTACCTTCGTTATGCTTATGCTATTCGTTGTGCTTTTTGGCTATGGCGGCACACGTGTAGCCTCGGGAGCGATCACGGCCGGGCAGTTAGTCGCCTTCATGTTGTATTTGTTCCAAATAGTTATGCCGATTACGCAAATTACGCAGTTCTTTAATCAAGCGCAGAAAGCTATGGGGGCTACAGACACGATTCTCAATGTGCTCGATTACGAAGAAGAGAACCCGCATGCTGGCGTCCCAGTTGCGAACGCTTCGCAATCGCTGCTGTTCGATCAGGTGACATACGGGTACAAAGAAGGGGAACCTGTCTTGAAGAATGTCAGCTTCACCATGGAAGCGGGCAAGGTCACGGCTATCGTAGGGCCGAGCGGAAGCGGGAAGACGACGATGTTCTCGCTGTTGGAGCGGTTCTATACACCTCAGAAGGGGGCTATCTCACTGGGTGATGAGGGCATTGATCAGTTCTCGCTCATCTCCTGGCGCAGCCAGATCGGGTATGTGTCGCAAGAGAGTCCGCTGATTGCGGGGACGATTCGCGATAATATTTGTTACGGCTTGCAGCATAACGTGTCGATGGAAGAGCTGAGAAGAGCTTCGAAGATGGCCTATGCCGATGCTTTCATTGATGAACTCCCGCAGAAGTACGATACGGAAGTCGGGGAGCGCGGGATCAAGCTATCCGGCGGACAAAGACAACGGATTGCCATCGCTCGAGCCTTGCTGCGCGATCCGAAAATCCTAATGCTGGACGAGGCGACATCGAGTCTGGACAGCAAATCAGAGGTCGTTGTGCAGCAGGCCTTGCAGAATCTGATGCAAGGGCGCACGACACTTGTCATCGCGCACCGCTTATCGACGGTCGTCGATGCCGACCAAATCATTTTCCTCGACAAAGGCGTTGTCACGGGCAGCGGCACGCATCAGCAATTGGTGGAATCACACGAGATGTACCGCGAGTTCGCGACACAGCAATTGCAGCTGCAGGAGCAGATGGTTGCGGAGCATGCGCCTGGTGTGTCGTAAGCAGGGTTCGTTGTTGGAAATCATTCAAGTCGTTCCGGATGTCGGAGCGGCTTTTTTTGTGTTGAAGGAACTCGGTGTAAGCGAGTGAAGTGTAAGTGGAAAGCATTGACCAGTCAAGTTTGAATGGGTGCCATTTAATTAATAGCGGTAATTTA
Organism: Paenibacillus marchantiophytorum; assembly: GCF_014640555.1. Classification (GTDB taxonomy): domain Bacteria; phylum Bacillota; class Bacilli; order Paenibacillales; family NBRC-103111; genus Paenibacillus_E; species Paenibacillus_E marchantiophytorum. The sequence continues at coordinate 30,846 of NZ_BMHE01000016.1, forward strand.
GCGGTAATTATAACGTCCTAGGTTGAGCGAGTATAGAGAGCAGCAAAATAAAGTAGGAGAGCGGAATCTTTCTGGGTTTTACTTGCCGCCTGAGCCGAATGATGTAGCTACACTTATGGAGGATCTTGTTGCTTGGATTAATTCCCCTAATACATTTGAATTGTCACCGCCTATACGGGCAGGCATTGCGATGTGGCAACTATTGACCATCCATCCTTATATGGACGGCAACGGACGTACCGCTCGTATGATTGCGACATACCTATTACGACGCGGCGGTTTTGGTCTGAAAAGTCTATTCGTTCTAGAAAATTTTTACGATCGTAATTTGAATGAATACTATAAGGCTCTGCAAATGGGACTTTCACATAATTACTATTTTGGCCGCCATAATGCGGATATTACACAGTGGCTTGAATATTTTTTGAACGGTCTTGCCGAGGTGTATACACAAGCTGCTAGCATCGTTCAGGAAAAAAATAGTGAGCTGTTAAAGGTCGAGCCGGAGTTAATACGGAAATTGGATATAGAGCAGCGTCAGGTTCTTAGGGAACTTGTTTTTAAACAAGAAATGCTAACCATCACAGAGTTGGTTATTTTACTTAGGAAAAGCGAAAAAACCATTCGAGAAAAGGTGAAACGCTGGATTCAAGATGGTTTCTTAGAACCCAAAGATCCTGATGCTCAGCGTATTAGAACTGTTATTCTAACTCAGTGGTATGACGAGTTAGCCGGCGATATTAGGAAAGAACCAGAAAGGTTTGCCTATCTATTAGGTAAGAATGAAAGTTAGGGTTAGTTTTCTCGATATATAAGTATTGGCGTCCACCGCAGTCTTCTTTGCTTTGGAGGTCTTCGCTCCCAAAGGGCATCTAATGAACTGTATGATGCTTATAGACCGGAAAATGGCTACTTTGGAGATGTAATGAACGGAGTTGGCGCTACCCGGCACTATATTGGCCGATTGGTGATCATTTGCTTGAAATAGAGCATCTGGCATTCATTAGATTTTCAGAGTGAGATCTTCTAGCTTTGCAATCGCGCGGAGATAAGAGAACGTCAAGCCACGATACTAGCAGAATGTGTCATGATCGCGAGTTTGAGGGAACTACAGTACGCTATCATTCTGAAAACCGCCATATTCCACACCAGGGGGAACTACGATCCGCTATTTCACCAT
>NZ_BMHE01000016.1:32035-144641 GCF_014640555.1 Paenibacillus marchantiophytorum
AAGCAGTTTCCGCTTAAATAGAGGATCTCAGTTCCCTTTCATGCTACGTTTACCCCATTTCCCGCCATTTAGCGGATCATAGTTCCTTTTCACGCGACGCTCTCTGCCATTGCAAAGCCCAAAGGGAACTAGCATCTGCTAGATTGCTGAAAACAGCTATGAAGACGCTCATCTCTTAGAGCGGCAAAGCCGCTTTTCTCGAAAAAGGATGTTAAGTAACGAAACACCCTCAAAGGAAGCAACAAGCGAACGTCGAATACTGTATTCATTAGCTAAAATAGTTACCTCTAGGAGGAGCGAAACGATGGATCAAGTACGTTGGGGAATTATCGGCTGCGGGGATGTTACGGAAGTTAAAAGCGGTCCGGCGCTGCAAAAAGTAGAAGGTTCCGAACTTGTCGCCGTGATGCGGCGTAATGGCGAGCTGGCCGAAGACTATGCCAAACGGCACGGGGTAGCCAAATGGTATGCTGATGCTGATGCGCTGATTCATGATCCTGATGTGAACGCGATTTATGTCGCGACACCGCCAGCTTTTCATCATGAATATGCCTTGTTGGCTGCGAGAGCGGGGAAACCTGTGTATGTGGAGAAGCCGATGGCCAGAAATCACCAGGAATGTCTGGAGATGATAGCCGCCTGCGAAGAGGCGCAAGTTCCTTTGTTTGTCGCCTATTATCGAAGAGGGCTGCCTAGGTTTGTAGAAATTAAACGCTTGCTGGACAGCGGCGTAATAGGGGATGTCCGTTTTGTGCAGACCACCTATTTGCAGCAGTTGAAGGATAAGCAGGGCGAAGAATTGCCTTGGCGCATCCAGCCGGAGCTGTCCGGTGGCGGGTTGTTCGTTGATTTGGCGAGTCATACGCTGGATATTCTTGATTATTTGTTGGGCCCTATTGGAGATGTCAAAGGCTTCGCTAGAAATCAGTCCAAGCGCTATCAAGTGGAGGACATCGTAACGACGACCTATGCCTTTGAATCCGGTGTAATGGGGACAGGCATCTGGGGCTTCAATACATTCACCTATAAGGATAGCAATGAAATCGTTGGCAGTCTGGGGAAAATCACATTTTCCACATTCGGCGATGATCTGCGCATAGAACGAATCGATGGTCAAATTGAGGAGCAGAAGATTCCGAATCCGCCACATATTCAGCAGCCGCTGATTACGAAGGTTGTTGAGGAATTAAGAGGAATTGGCCAAAGTCCAAGCACAGGGGTTACGGCTGCCCGGACGAATCGTGTTATGGATGAGCTGCTGAAGGATTATTATGCGAAGCCATCGCTATGATTGCGCTTGCACCAGATATTTACAAATCACACACATATGCGGATAAAACAATTGACGGAAACCCAAGAGGCAATTAAACTATGGTTAATTGTGATCAATACTTGGGTGTCTCACAGTCCTGCATCCTCAAGCTTTGCCAAGCGAAAGCGTTAAAGTGATGAGTGGAAAATGAGACCAAGTCAACAAATGGGAACGTAGAGAGGGGTAATTCATTTGAAAAAGAAAGCACTCGCGTCACTCGTTTTATCAGCAGCACTTATGCTTGTAGCAGCAGGTTGCGGGCAAAAGGCGGCGGACAAGTCTCCGGCAGCTACCACGCCAGCATCGACAGCACCGGCAGCTACAGCTGCAGCAGCGAAGAATTATAAAATTGCCATTTCGCAAATTGTTGAGCATCCTTCTTTGGATGCAACGCGTCAAGGCTTCTTGGCAGCGCTCAAAGATGCCGGGATCGTAGAAGGCACGAACTTGAAAGTTGATTTCAACAATGCTCAAGGCGACCAAACGAACAACTTATCCATCGCCCAAAAAATTGCCTCCGCGGACAATGATTTGGTACTTGGGATCGCAACACCATCCGCACAAGCAGTTGTGCAGCAAGTGAAGAAAGCGCCAATTCTGTTTGCAGCTGTTACGGATCCGCTGGCTGCCAAAATCGTTAGCAGTGTAGACAAACCGGGCGGCAATGTATCCGGAGCATCCGATACGAATCCAATGGCTGTAGCTCAATTAATGGATTTCGTAGCAACGAACATGCCAAAAATCAAAACGGTTGGTCTTGTTATCAACGAAGGCGAACCGAATGCTGTGATTATGGCTAAAAACGCGGAAGAATCCCTTACCAAACACGGTATTAAACTGATCAAAGCACCGGTAACAAACACTTCCGAAGTGAAGCAAGCGGCGCAATCTCTTGTAGGTCGCGCAGATGCGTTCTTGATCACGCTGGACAATACAGTTGTTAGCGGTGTAGACGGAATTATTCAAATTGCCAACGAGAAAAAGATGCCTTTCTTCTCCAGTGACCGTGATACGGTTGAAAAGGGAGCATTCGCAACAGTTGGTTTCAAATACTATGATCATGGCTACCAAGTAGGTCAAATGGCTGTTGAAATTCTTAAAAATGGCAAAAAACCTGCTGACATGAAAGTAACAGTTCCTGAGAAACTGGATCTGATTTTGAACCTGAAAGCAGCGAAAGCGCAAGGCGTAGAAGTTACGGACGCGATGAAAAATGCTGTGAAAGATAAAGAGAAAAACATCATTCAGTAAGCAGTAGGACACAAAAGGGGTGAACGTCACTTTCGTTCACCTCTTTTTTCAAAGCTAGGGAGGTTATTCAGATGATGGATTCCATGGTGGGTGCCGTCGAGTTAGGACTGCTTTATGCCTTAATGGCATTGGGCGTTTATATCACGTTTCGTATTCTTGATTTCCCCGATTTAACAGTAGACGGCAGCTTCACCACAGGCGGGGCAATCGCTGCGATCATGATATCGCACGGTTATTCACCGATCTTGGCTTGCTTGGCTGCTTTTGTGGGCGGACTTGCTGCCGGCGCCTGCACGGGCTTGCTTCATACGAAGGGCAAGATTAATGGCTTATTGTCAGGAATTCTGATGATGATTGCGCTGTACTCCATTAATATGCGCATTATGGGAAAACCGAATATCTCGCTTTTGGGCGCGGATACACTGTTCTCCACCATGAAGCCGATTACGGTCGTGCTCATTATTGTCATTGTGTTCAAGCTTCTGCTGGATGCTTTCTTGCATACGGACCTGGGGCTTTCGCTTCGAGCAACGGGGGATAACGCCCGAATGATCCGCAGTTTCGGAGCGAACACGGACCGCACGACGATCCTGGGCGTTAGCTTGTCCAATGGATTAGTCGCGCTGTCCGGTGCTTTGATTGCACAGCAATCAGGCTTTGCTGATATCTCGATGGGGATCGGAATGATCGTGATCGGGCTTGCTTCCGTTATTATTGGGGAAGCGATTTTCGGAGCTGGTTCAGTCTTTCGGGCGACGCTGGCGGCTGTTCTTGGTTCTATCGTGTACCGGATTGTGGTCGCGCTGGCGCTTCGTGTTGAATGGCTGAAAGCGTCTGACTTGAAGCTGATCACAGCCATCATCGTTATCATCGCGCTGGTACTGCCTTCTATTCAGCGCTCCATCAAGCAAAAAGCAATGGCAAAACGGCGCTCGGCTGAGCTCATCGCTCGCGCTGTGCAATTGAATAAGGGAGGTAAACGCTGATGCTTCAGCTCTCCAATGTTTCCAAGCTGTTCAACCCTGGCTCGGCGGATGAGAAAATCGCCCTGATCGGGATTAACCTCAACCTGAAACCCGGAGACTTCGTCACGGTCATAGGCAGCAACGGCGCCGGGAAGTCGACGCTGATGAATGTCATCTCCGGCGTCATGACGCCGGATGCCGGCGAAGTGCGGATCGGCGGCGAGGTCATTCACCACCTGCCGGAGTACGAGCGCAGCCGGTGGATCGGCCGCGTCTTTCAAGACCCCATGGCGGGGACGGCTCCTCGAATGACCATCGAGGAGAATCTCGCCATGGCGTATGCCCGCGGCAAGAAGCGCGGGCTCAGCTTCGGCGTCACCGCGCGCAAGCGCGCGCTGTTCCTGGAACAGCTCCAGCGCCTCGGGATCGGCCTGGAAGGCCGACTGCGCGCCAAGGTGGGGCTGCTCTCCGGCGGCGAGCGCCAAGCCCTCAGCTTGCTCATGGCGACGTTCACCAAGCCGCAGATTCTGCTGCTTGACGAGCATACGGCCGCGCTCGACCCCTCGCGCGCGGAGCTGATCACACGATTGACCGAGGACATCGTGCGCGAGATGAAGCTGACCACCCTGATGGTCACGCACAACATGGAGCAGGCGATCCGACTCGGCAACCGCCTGATCATGATGGACAAAGGCCGCATCATCCTTGATGTGACCGAAGAACGCAAAAAGGACCTCACCGTAGAGCAATTGCTCGGTGAGTTCGAGAACATAAGCGGCACCAAGCTGGCGGATGACCGCGTGGTGTTGGGATAAAGCAAAAAGGCTGTCTCCAAAGGTTGAAAACCTGGGGAGCAGCCTTTTTGCCATGTTGGCGGATACTGGAAACGGCGGTATGGCTGCCGAGCCCCTGGTCTCCCAGTCTCTGGTCTCCCAGTCTCTGGTCTCCCAGTCTCTAGTCTCCCAGCCCCCAGTCCCCCGAGCCCTCGTTCCCCCCAATCCCCTGATCTCGTGGTCCCCCGACCCCGTTGAGCTCCCGACCACTTGAAACTCCGACCCGCACCATCCATCTGTCATTCTAATGAACTGTATGATGCTTATAGACGAGAAATTGGCTACTTTGAAGATCTAATGAACTGAATTGGCGTTATCGAGCAGTTTTTAGGCGGAATGATGATCATTTACATGCAATAACGTATCGGGAATTCGTTAGATTTTTTTGATGAACCATTTTGATAAAATAAAGGTTGTTGAGTTCGTAAGGCGGATTGCCTCACGGTCCGTTGGCCTTCTGGGCAAGCCTCCATCTACAATGATAAGCACGGGCATTGGCCCCAGCTGCTGCTTTTTAATCAGTGACGCCTTCTCCTCCAGAACCTACGCCACCGATATACATCTGAGTATAGTGAGGCTTTTCAAAATATTACTTAGCAGCTGCGCTAGATTTAATAGCGGCATTAATCGCTGCTGGATCTTCTTTCTCAATCGGCCGCTTTTTGATAAATAAAGTAAGCGGCAAAGCGACGATTACAATGAAGGTTGCGAGCAAGTAAACATCATTGACACTCATGGTGAAGGCGTGTGTGCCTATAACCACTTTATCTTTGATGCCGCTGCTAACCAACTCGGTCGTATGTGAAGCGGTTTTGGATGACAGAACCGATGTGAAGAGGGCGATGGCGAACGAGCCGAAGACGTTGCGAACCCAGTTGCTGATCGATGTGGCATGGCCGGACATGGTCCGCGGAATTTGTTCCATACCCGCATTGCTCGCAGGCATGGTCGCCAGGGCAATACCGATGTTCCGAACGATCATCCAGAACAGAATATAGCTGCGAGATACGTCTACACTTAACCAGCTAAGCGTTAACGTACCGACAGCGATCAACGCAATTCCGCTGAACATAAGGACGCGAGGACCGAGAATGCCATACAGTTTCCCTACAATCGGCATGCACAGCGCCATGGCCAGTGATGCAGGAAGCAGAATCAGACCTGTATCCAGCGGGGTTACATGTTGAATATTTTGCAAGAAAATAGGCGTTAAAAAAGTCCCGGAATATAAACTAATGGTCACAATACTGGAAATAATAAGCGTTAACGAGTAACGTGTATTGCGTAAGAGACGAATATTTAACAGTGGTGATTCTACCGTTAGCTCTCTCCAAATGAAGAGGAGAAGGACGACGAATCCGAGAGCGAACAAGCCGATAACTTTACTCGATCCCCAACCCCAGGCATGACCTTGGGAGAAAGCGACCAGCAAAGAAAGGCTGCTGATAACGACAGTTAGCAAGCCAATGAGATCGAATTTTTTGGGCACGGAAAGACGGTAATAAGGAATCAATTTCAAAACTAAGAAAATAGCGACGAGACCGACAGGGATGTTCATGAGGAACAACCAGTGCCAGCTCCAATTTTGCAAAAGCCATCCGCTTAGCGTTGGACCGATCGCAGGAGCCATCATCGCCGATAAAGACCATAAGGAAATCGCGATAGGTTGTTTGTCGCGAGGGATTACTTGGTAGACAATCGTCATCGTAGCAGGCATAATGAGACCACTGAATGCCCCTTGTGCGATACGGAAAGCAATAAGCGAAGTTGCATCCCAAGAAATGGCGCATAAAAAGGAAAAGACCGTGAAACCAACGAGCGCTAACGCGTATAAACGCTTGTAGCTAAACCGTTCACCGAAATAGCCGGTAATCGGGGCAATGGTGCCGCTCGCGAGCATGAAGCCCGTAATCGTCCACTGAATCTTACTTAAATCGGTTTGGAAATGCTCGCTCAAAATCGGTATGGCAATATTTATCGTGCTCATACTCAGGATTGATACGAACGATCCGAAAAAAATGGCAATCATAACAGGCCAGAATCGGACTTGCTGTAAATCATCCTTACTCAAGGTGTTGCCTCCACTCCATCCATTGACTTCTTCGCCGGATTCTCTATAATTTGAATGAAAATCATCATACTACCAAAGATCTAATATGTCAATAATGACATATTAAAGGAGTGTCTATGAATACCCTTTCTTATGGCTTACTTAGTCTGTTAACCAAGCATTCCCGTACAGGTTACGAACTTATGCAGCATATTCAGCCTTTCTGGCAAGCGAAGCACAGCCAAATTTACCCACTCCTTGCTCTATTAGAGCAGAAGGGGTATGTAGCATTCGTGCATGTCCCGCAGTCCGATAAACCGGATAAAAAGGTATATTCGATAACGGACCTTGGCAAGGAAGCCATTCGTCATTGGATTAAGGAGCCAACGGATGATCCTGTTTTTCGCGATGAACTAGCGTTGAAAGTTTACTGCATCAGCCTCGTAGATAAAGAACATGCGTTGAAATTGCTTGCAGATCGCAAAGTGTATTATGTAAAGAAAAAAGAGCGCTTCAATCAACTGTTCGATAAATTCAAAGAAGAGAGCGGCAAGGATCTGGAGGATTTGGAGATCACAGATCTACAATTCGGCCCTTATGTTCTTGTGCGAAAAGCGATGATGAAGGTCGACGCAGATCTGACTTGGTGCGAGTGGATGAAGAAGAAGCTACACTAGGAGAGGAGTGGTGAATGTAACGGGGGTTATTGAGTGGTTCCTCCTAAAGGGCACAAAGGCTTAGCCGATCCGCACGTCTGTTATTTTCTTTCATAGGTATAATACGTATATGGAATCGTTCCGTTGACTGGCTGTTTGTAGGTTAATTGGAAGGATTCTTTGTCGAATGCCGGAAAATAAATATTTCCCGCGATTTCTTTCTCTACCTCTGTCAAATACAGTTTATCCGCTAACGGCAGCGCTTCTCTATATATCTCTCCGCCACCGGCGATGAAAATCTCGTCTTCGTCCTTCAAAAGTTCGAGCGCTTGCTCGAGGGACTTCACTGTTACACAATTCGTGTCTGTAATTTGCACCGTTCTAGAAATGATGACGGTCTTCCTCCGCGGCAAGGGCTTGCCAATGGATTCAAATGTTTTTCTCCCCATTATGACCGATTTCCCAAGCGTAAGTTCTTTGAATCGAATCTGCTCCCCAGGGATCTGCCAGGGAATAAGTTCGTCCATGCCAATGACGCCGTTCATGGAAGCTGCTGCGATAATTGAAATGATCATGCAATCGTTCCTCCTTTGTTGCTGTATGTAAAGGCCTTTTCAACTGCCGACATCCTGAATAACCGTTTGAATCTTCTGCAAGCGAATATACTCCGATTTTTCCAACTGGGGCCGGAAGTACGCATATAAATAAGCCGCATCCAGGAAATCGAGCCCTGGGTAACAAACGACTTCCTGCACGGCGTTCGGATTATCCATAATCACCTGCCACTCTCCTGTGCGATCGGCTGGCGCAATGGCTGTAAGCGCATGCCGTTTGGCCGCGATCGTTGCTTCGAGTTCGGCCCAGACATATTCCCACGACGGACTGAATTGAACAGGTTCCGGGAATAGGCTTCTGCCTTTGCTGACCGCGCTTTCGATCTCAGCCATGTCAGCATCCAAAGCCGTTTTAATGGCCTCTGTAAGGCCGTCGAGCAGCCTTCTGAAGCCGGAGTAGCCCTCCGACTGAACATCGTTTTGGAACGCAGCTTCTGCTTCGCTGGAAGAAAGACTTTTGAATTCCGTATAGGCTTGATTGACCATATCCGTGAATACCCCCAAATGGTTTCCTTTCTCCAAAATGTATCACAAAGTTTTTCCCGAAAAAAGTCCTTGCCTAACAAAAATTCGAAATGGTTTAAATTCAGTTTATAAAAGTCGCGTATGCTAAGTGCATTGACCGGCAGTAGCTAAGTAAGCCAAGCATTGTATGCTAAAATAAGGTTAAAATCAATCCGGCGAAGATTCTAAAAAAAGCGAGGCTTGAGGCAGATGGCTCCAATTCTGATTGTTGATGATGATCCTTATATCCGCGAACTGATCCGCGTATTCATGCAGAATGAGGGCTTCGATGTTGTCGAAGCCTCGGACGGCGCAGAAGCGCTGAAACTGCTCGAGACCGTCCAGGTAGATCTGGTGATCATGGATATCATGATGCCCAATATGGACGGCTGGGAGCTGTGCAAGGAGCTGCGGGAGCACTATGATCTCCCGCTGCTGATGCTCACCGCCAAAGGTGAGACCTCGCAGAAGGTCAAGGGCTTCGAGCTGGGCACAGACGATTACCTCGTCAAGCCTTTCGAGCCCGTGGAGCTGGCCATGCGGGTCAAGGCGCTGCTGAAGCGCTATAAAATTGCTTCGTCCCAGACCGTGCAGGTCGGCGATCTCAGCATGAATCGCAAAACCTTCGAAGCAACAGCCGGCTCCGAGAGCGTCACCCTGCCGCTCAAAGAATTCGAACTGCTCTATAAGCTGGCGAGCTACCCAGGAAAAACCTTTTCCCGTGATCAGCTCATCGAGCAGATCTGGGGTTTTGATTATGAAGGCAACGAGCGTACCGTTGACGTCCATATCAACCGCCTGCGGGAACGCTTCCCGGAGGAGCAGCATGCTTTTCGCATTGCGACGATCAGGGGGCTAGGGTATCGAATGGAGGTACTGCGATCATGAGCGGGGAGAAGCGCCAGGAGCAAGATGCGAGAGCAGAGCGAGAATGGCGCAAGGGGCGCCGAGAGCGCAGAAAGAAGCCGATGACCAAGCATTCCGCCATGCAATTTATTAGGGGCTTCCTATTTGCTCTTAGTATGTTTACTCTGATTGTTGGGTATTGGCTCGCTTTGTTCTACGGAACCTCTTGGTTATATGACTATCTTAACATGCGTCCTGCAGAGGTTGTCGTGCAGCTCATTAATTCGATAGGCGGGATGTTTCTCTGGGGCGTTACCATGGCCATTATGGGTCGGTTTTTTCGCAATAAACAAATGATCTTTTTCCAAAAAATGATTGCGGCCATTCGCAGCATGTCACGAGGAGATTTCAATGTTTCTGTGGAAGAGGACTTGCACGATAATGGGCCTTTCAACGAATTGGTAGAGTCTATTAATAACATGGCAGTCGAGCTGGGGCAGTTGGAGAAAATGAGACAGGAATTCATATCCAATGTCTCCCATGAGATCCAGTCTCCGCTTACTTCTATCAGCGGTTTCTCACGGGCGCTGCAGAATGAGCAGATTTCCCCGGCAGAGCGAAAGCACTATCTGGAGATTATTGAAGCAGAGAGTACAAGGCTCTCGAAACTTAGCGATAATTTGCTCAAGCTGACCTCACTAGAGTCACAGCATCATCCTTTTGAACCGACCAGCTACCGGTTAGACAAGCAAATTCGCAATCATATTCTGGCTTGTGAACCACAATGGGTGGATAAAGAAATTGAGATGGACATCGAATTAGAGGCAGTCGCTTTATCGGCGGATGCTGACTTGCTTAGTCAGGTATGGACAAATTTGATTCATAATGCGATTAAATTCGCGCCATTTGGCGGTACGATAGGCGTTCATATCACGGCAAGCCGGGAAGAAGCGATTGTTCGTATTTCCAATAATGGCATCCATATATCGGAGGAGGATCTGCCCCACATATTTGAACGCTTCTACAAGGCGGATAAGTCGAGAAACCGACTTTCAGGCGGAAATGGACTGGGCTTGTCTATTGTGAAAAAGATCATCGATATGCATGGAGGCTCGATTGCCGTAGAAAGTGAACCGGAGAAGACGACGACGTTCATTGTTCGTTTGTCCTTACCCAACTAAGTTTTTGAACACAAATAGGGACCCCCGCTTATCTGAGATAACCGGAGGCCCCTAAGGTTCATTCATAGTATTCAATTGTACCTACACACACTCCAATCAACCAACTGACGTTGAAATTACGACATTACGTACTTACGGATCCTTTCCTCGAATAAACGCTAATCACATTTACCGGTTGGATTCCCACATGTCCGATGAACGTTACCGTTCCCGCACCTTTTCTTCTGTCGTTTGAAGGAAAAGTGGACATGCTTCGCTAACGTGGTCCATTGGACTATCCCCTTCCTTAGTTAGGGTATCCTCGCTACTCTCCGAATGCCGTACCATCTGTCCGGCTTGTCCTTCAAGTAAGCTTGTCCTTATACTAATCTATTATTTTAATATTGTAAATATTCAGAATATTTAGTTATAAGGGTTCTGCGGAGCCTGGCTTTACATTTCCTTTATAATCCTCGCGTATACGTTGTTTTTGGATATCAACCATCAGTTGATCTCCTCATTCACTGTGGGCTATAAAAAACGCTTAACGAATTTGTATCCTGTTTCTTGAAAACCAAGAGGCTCACGGTCAGCGCGGGACTCGTCATGTTTCTCGGAACCTGAGATCCACCACATCCCTGTGCAGTCGTGCTTCTGGGTTAATTGCTCGGCATAGCTTTTTAATTTATCTGCAGCGGCTGGGGGGTTGTTGGCTTCGTTGACTGAAATTACAGAGATTTCGCTGTATTTAAAAATAGTGTCTGCGCTTTGCCGAACGCGAAAGCCCAAAGTTCCCAGAATTTGATTCTTTTCCTCGTATACATAAAGGGATTCATTGGGATTTTCCCGCATAAAATGCAGCCTGTTCTCAATGTGCAAAGGGGATATCGTTTTCCCGGTGCGTTCTGAAATAAAAGAGCTGATTTCTTTGGTATCTTGGGATGTAGCTTCACGAATGATATAAGTCATAAATAAATAGCCTTCTTTCTAGTATCCTATGTTTCTGTAATTATACCATATATTGGAACATAAGTTCTACATTTGTTGGATAGCGTTAGCGAAAAAATCGATGGTGACACAAAAAAAGATTGAACAGAATGACTTCTGCACAATCTTTTATGTAAAAGATGATAGATGGATTACACGCCCGCATGGATCGTGTTCAAGGTCGTGCGATCACTCGCTTGGACGAGTTTGATGAGCAGTTCCTTCGCGGCGGCATAATCATCTACGTGGAGAATAGACGCGGAAGTGTGGATGTATCGCGCGCAGACGCCAATGACGGCGGAAGGAATGCCGGTGCCTTGCACGTGCACTTGACCAGCGTCTGTCCCACCGGCGGAGATGAAGTATTGATACGGGATCTTATGCGTCTCCGCCGTATCCAGAATGAACTCTACCATCCCGCGGTGGGTGATCATCGTGGGATCGAAAATACGCAGCAGCGCCCCGCGCCCCAACTGCCCAAAAGCATTGCGGTCGCCGGTCATATCCCCGGCGGCACTGGCATCCAGCGCGTAGAACAAATCCGGCTGAATGAGATTCGCCGCCGTGCGTCCGCCGCGCACGCCAACCTCTTCCTGTACGGTTGCGCCTGCGTACAGGATGTTCGGGAGCTTCGTACCGTGAAGCTCCTTCATCAGCTCAATCGCCAGGCCGACGCCGTAGCGATTGTCCCAAGCCTTGGCCATAATCCGCTTCGGATTGGCCAGAGGGGTGAATGGGCAGATGGGAACAATCTGCTGCCCGAGCTTGATGCCGATGGCGAGCGCATCGGCTTTGTCTTCCGCGCCGATGTCGATATACATCGTCTTGATGTCTGCGGGCTTGCTGCGTGACGCTTCGTCCAGCAAGTGGACGGGCACCGAGCCGATCACACCGATGATCGGCCCCTGCGGGGTCATGATCTGCACGCGCTGCGCGGGCAGCACTTGGCTGAACCAGCCGCCGAGCGGCTGGAACTTGATCGTGCCGTGCTCGGTGATGCCGCTGACGAGGAAGCCAACCTCGTCGAAATGGCCGGCAACCATGATTTTCGGTCCGGCTTCATCGCCGCGCAGGATGCCGAACAAACTGCCGAGTCCGTCCTGGACGAACTCCTGTGTATATTTCTCCAATTCGCCGCGTACAAAAGTGCGAATCTCTCTTTCGAACCCAGGCGCTGCCTGAAGTTCAGTCAGAGTTCGGAACAGTTCTAAAGTTTCTGTATTCATGTGGATTCCCTCGCTTTATCAAGTGTGATCTTCTGGCTGTGCAACAAAGTATGAGGATTATTTTAACATAGGGAAGCCGAAAGCGATAAATGCACAACTGACCCTTGACTAAACTAATGACATTAGTTATATTACTAATATAAATAGTAAACAGGAGGCGTTATTATGAAAATCACGCAAATCGGTCAGGTCTATCAAGTTGCTTTTATGCCAAACATATTCCCCGTTAATTGTTATTTGGTCGAGGAAGAACAAGAGCTAACTTTGGTTGATGCGGCGATGCCATTCAGTGTCAATGGCATCCTGGAAGCTGCTTCCAAGATAGGGAAACCCATTACCCGCATTGTACTCACTCACGCTCATGGGGATCACATCGGCGCACTAGATGGTTTGAAAAAGGCGCTGCCGCAAGCCATCGTGCATATCTCTCGCCGAGATGGAAAGCTGCTGGCTGGGAATCAAGAGCTGGAAGCTGGCGAGCCGAACCAGCCGATCAAAGGGGCCGTGCCTAAACCTGGCGCGATCCAAACGAAACCGGATGTTTATTTGGAAGATGGCGATAGGGTTGGCTCTTTGCAAGCGGTAGCGGCGCCTGGACATACACCGGGAATGATGGCATTCTTGGATATACGCAGCCGTGCGTTGATTGCGGGCGACGCGTTTCAAGTGCGCGGCGGATTTGCTGTATCCGGTGTGGTGAAATTCTGGTTTCCGTTCCCGGCCATGGCAACTTGGAGCAAAGAAGTGTCACTGGCAAGCGCAGTTAAACTGCGGGCCTTGAAACCAAGTCTGATAGCCGTCGGTCACGGTCAGATGATCGTGCAGCCGCAAGCGATGTTGGATAAGGCTGTGGATGAAGCGTCGAAGAATTTTCAAATTGAAATCGCAAGCATTTAGAGATGGGGGAGCAGCATGGCCGTTCGACAAGGATTAGATACGGAAACCGTGCTTCAAGCAGCAATTGAAATTGCTGACGTGCAGGGGATCGAGCAAGTGACTTTAGCTGCATTAGCCGCCAAATTGAATGTGAAGACACCCTCACTTTACAACCATATTAAAGGACTGCCGGATCTCAGGAGATTGATGTCGCAGCGGAGTTTACAAGATATCAAGGCGGCGATGGTCGATGCTGTGATCGGCAAATCGGGGGATGAGGCACTGTTGGCAGCTGGCTTCGCTTACGTGAATTTTGCCCGCAATCAACCGGGTTTATATGATGCTATGGCGGCGCTGCCTGATTTAGAAGATCCGCAAGTCAAGGAAGCGAGCACGCAAGTGGTGATGTTTATTCTTCGACTTCTGGCGTCGTATTCATTGAGTGAGGAGGATGCTTTGCATGTTGTGCGCGGATTCCGCAGCATCGTGCATGGCTTCTCATCCCTGGAGATGAAGAATGGCTTCCGTATGGGGTTGGAGCGTAATGAGAGCTTGAGGAGGCTTTTGACGACTTACTTGAGGGGATTGTCGGTTACAAGTTGAACAGGTGAAATAGTAGATGAGTGAGTTGGATAGGCAGCGCGGAGCAATCTGTGGCTGTCTTTTTTATTAGAGAATAGGGGTCTCTGAGAGCTTCTATTCCCTAGAAAAGTAGCCGCTCAAGGCAAATAGAAGACCCTAAGGGCCTTTATTTGCAGAAATGGCTTGTCAAAATTCACCCTTTCCAGGGATAGGAGTCTCTGGAGGCTTCTAAATAGGCTGAAAATAGAGAATTTGCATGAATAGGAGCTTTCAAAGGCTCTTATATGGGGCGTACTGCTTTCACTAGCAAGGAAATGAAAGTAGATACGACAGCTGCAGCTGTAGGTTGCGCATTTTGGAGCAAAGCAGGTTTATCGTTTTGAACACGCTTTTAGTATAATAGGAGGATAAGGCTGAGAGGTAGAAGGAGCAGAGCATTGGAATGATGGACGATAAGGGTAAGCAATTATCGGTTTTGCGAAGGAATGTGGGGATTTTTGCTCACGTCGACGCGGGAAAGACAACGACAACGGAGCATCTTCTTTATCATAGCGGGCGGATTCGGGCCTTGGGTAGTGTAGATAGCGGGACCGCGCAGACGGATTCTATGGACGTGGAGCGGGAGCGGGGGATCTCGGTGCGCAGCGCGACGACGGCTTTTTCGTGGAAGGATACGTTGATTAATCTGGTGGATACGCCGGGGCATGTGGATTTCCTGTCGGAGGTGGAGCGCGCGCTGCGGGTGATGGACGGAGCCATTCTGATCGTGTCAGCGGTGGAGGGCGTGCAGTCGCAAACGGAGATGATTTGGCATGCGCTCAAGTCGCTGCAGATTCCAACCTTGCTGTATGTGAATAAAATGGATCGTGTTGGCGCGGATCTGACACGCGTACTGGAGGAGATTCACAAGCAGCTCACACCGATGGCGGTGCCGATTCATGCGCCGCTCGGTATAGAGGACACGTTCCGCGGTGCGGTGAACGTGCTGGATCTCGACCCCGCCGCTGCGGTCGAAAAGCTCTCCGAGCTCGACGAGCCGCTGCTGGCGAGCTATATCGAAGGCGTGCCCATCCCGGCACGCCAAGTGAAATCAACCCTGCAGCATTATGCGCGGCAGGGGCTGGCTTATCCTTTGCTGGTGGGAGCCTCCAGCAAAGGGATCGGGATCGAGGAGCTGCTGGAAGCCATCCTCGATTACTTGCCCGGGCCGAGCGGCAGCGCGGAGCAGCCGCTTTCGGCCGTGGTGTTCAAGGTCGAGCGGGACAAGACCATGGGGCGCATGGCTTACGTCCGCCTCTATGAGGGGGCGATCCGCAACCGGGACACCGTCTTCAACAACACGCGAGGCGTGGAGGAGAAGGTGACCCAGATCCGCCGAATCGACGGCCGCCGCGCCGAGGATATTGGGTTCGTGGGGGCGGGCGACATCGCCGCCGTCTGCGGTTTGACGCAGGTGCGAATCGGAGACGTTCTGGGCCAACCGGACGCTGTTCCGCCTGCTCCCCAGTTGGCAGTTCCGCTGTTGACGGTACAGGTGCATGCAGAGAACAATGCGCAGTATCCTGCGCTAGTTGCTGCACTGCAGGAGCTGACGGATGAAGATCCGCTGCTTGACTTGCAGTGGCTCCAAGAGGAGCGGGAGCTCCACGTGAAGGTGATGGGCGCAATTCAGCTGGAGATCCTGACCAGTCTGCTCGCTTCCAGATTCGGACTCCAGGCTAGATTCGATCAGCCTTCCGTGATTTACAAAGAAACCCCCTCGCAATCAGGCGAAGGCTTCATCGCCTATACGATGCCCATGCCGTGTTGGGCGATCTTGCGCTTTCACATCGAGCCCGGTGAACCGGGAAGCGGGCTCGTCTATCAATCGCTGGTACGCGGCGAGCAGCTGCTCGTGCAGTACCAGAATGAAGTGGAGCGCCGCGTGCCGGAGGCGCTCCAGCAAGGTCTGCTCGGTTGGGAAGTGACCGACCTGAAAGTCACGCTCACGTATGGCGAGCACCATGTGTGGCACACCCATCCGCTCGACTTCGCTGTCGCTACGCCAATGGGTCTAATGCAGGGCCTCGCCCAGACAGGCACAAAGCTGCTTGAGCCGATGCTGCAAGTGCGCATTACCGTACCCGAAGTCTACGGCGGCAAGGTGCTCAGCGATCTGGTGCAGATGCGCGCGATCTTCGATCCGCCGCAGATTAGCGGCGACCGTTTCGTCGTGGAAGGCAAGCTGCCTGTGGCCACATCTTTGGACTATCCAGTGAAGCTCAGCGCCATGTCTGGCGGCCGAGGCGTGATAACGTCATCCTTCGGAGGGTATCAGCCGAGTCCGCCCGATGTACAGGCCGAGCGCAGGAGGCGGGGCGTGAATCCACTCGACCAGTCCAAGTATATTCTGGCAGTACGCAAAGCGCTGTCGACATAAAAGGGTCATCTTGTGCATTGACAGCAGGCACCCCCCTCAGTACAATGAGGGTAAGTTAATACACTGTGACGGAGATCGGGAGACTCACTAAGAAACGCCAATTGCATATAATTGGCACTTCTTGGTGAGTTTTTTATTGTTTTGAAGGAGGCGAGGGCCATGTCATTAGAAACGCAGCGCATTTTACCAGCGATTAAGAAAATGAAGGATTTGGAGAAGCTGCTCAAGTCGTCTTTTACCTATATTGTGCTGCTCGATAGCCACATCGGGCAATTGAAGAATATTGTCGATTTGGGCCGTGCCAACGGGAAGAAGCTGCTGCTGCATGCGGACTTGATCGAAGGACTCAAGAATGACGAGTACGCTGCTGAATTTTTATGTCAAAGCATTCGCCCTGCCGGCATTATCTCGACGCGCGGGAATGTGATCACGAAGACCAAACAGAATGGTCTGATTGCTATTCAGCGGCTCTTTCTACTAGACAGCAGTGCTTTGGACAAAAGCTACACCCTTCTCGAGAGAACGCAGCCTGATTATATTGAGGTGCTGCCCGGTGTGATTCCGCATATCATTCGGGAAGTGAAGGAGCGAGCGGGGATTCCTATTTTTGCAGGAGGCCTCATTCGGTCTGTCGAGGATGTGGAGCAAGCGCTAGGAGCCGGGGCGACCGCGGTGACTACGTCACAAACGGAATTGTGGGAGCACTATCACAAGCGATCTTGAACAATTGGAGGCATGACCATGACAGCGACAGGGATGAATCCCTCTTATATACTTTCCCTCGACCAGGGAACTACGAGCTCTAGAGCTATCCTTTTTGATCAAAAAGGGCATATTGTGCATACCGCGCAGCAGGAATTTAAGCAGCATTTTCCAAAGCCAGGCTGGGTGGAGCATGATGCCAATGAAATCTGGCTTTCTATTCAGGGGGTCATGGCAGCTGTTTTATCCGAATCCGGTGTACAGCCTGCGGCAATTGCAGGAATCGGTATCACGAACCAGCGCGAAACGGCGGTTGTCTGGGATCGTCACACGGGCATGCCTGTGTATCATGCGATTGTTTGGCAGTCTCGTCAAACCGCTGATATTTGCGAAACGTTGAAGGCTCAGGGGCTGAGCGACTTGTTCCGGGAACGCACAGGACTGTTGATTGACGCTTACTTCTCAGCGACCAAAATCAAATGGATTTTGGATCATGTCGAGGGTGCTCGAGAGAAGGCGTCGCGTGGAGAACTACTCTTTGGCACGATGGATACGTGGCTGATTTGGAAATTGACAGGCGGCAAGGCGCACGTGACGGATTATTCAAACGCTTCGCGTACGCTCATCTACAATATTCATGAGTTGAAATGGGATGAGGAGCTGCTCGTTCATCTGGACATTCCGGCTGGGATGCTCCCGGAAGTTCGTTCGTCGTCTGAGATATATGGCTATACGCAGGAAAGCCTCTTCTTCGGATCAGCGATTCCGATTGCTGGTGCGGCAGGAGATCAGCAGGCTGCTTTGTTCGGGCAAGCCTGCTTCGAAAAAGGCATGGCCAAGAATACCTATGGCACAGGCTGCTTCATGCTGATGAACACGGGCAATCACGCGATACCTTCGCGCAGCGGGCTTTTGACGACGATTGCTTGGGGGCTCGGGGGCAAGGTCGAGTATGCGCTGGAAGGCAGTATTTTCGTGGCAGGATCGGCGATTCAGTGGCTGCGTGACGGGCTGCGGATGATTAAATCGGCCAAGGATACGGAAGACTATGCGAAGCGGGTGGCTTCGACTGACGGTGTGTACGTCGTGCCTGCTTTCGTTGGGCTAGGTACTCCTTATTGGGACAGCGATGTTCGGGGAGCTATTTTCGGATTGACGCGCGGCACTTCCAAAGAACATTTCATTCGCGCAACGCTCGAATCCCTCGCTTACCAAACGAAGGATGTGCTCCAGGCGATGGAGGACGATTCCGGTATTCAGTTGACCAAGCTGCGTGTCGATGGTGGTGCTGTGAAGAACGACTTCCTCATGCAGTTCCAAAGCGATATGCTGGGTGTTACGGTGGAGCGTCCTGTGATTAGTGAGACAACGGCGCTTGGCGCGGCCTTCCTGGCCGGTTTGGCGGTCGGCTTTTGGCAGGATCAGGCGGAGATTGCCGCGCAGTGGCAGGTGGATCAGGCTTTCGACCAATCGATGGCTAAGGAACAGCAAGTGAAGTTGTACAGCGGCTGGAAAAAAGCAGTAAATGCCGCAATGGCTTTCAAATAATCAATAGCAATGATATACTTATAACAAGTTAATATTCGGTTGGAGACTAGGAGAAGCCATAGCGGCCTACACGTGTGAACGTGTTAGGTGTGTTGTGGCTTTTTTATTTTGATAAACGCGAGGAGAGATTGAGATGGCAATGGGACAGAACCATACACATACAACGACGGAAACACACGGATTCAGCGGGTTAAATAGGACTCAAATGCTGCAGGCTATGTCGGAACAGCCTTTGGACTTAATCGTTATTGGCGGCGGTATCACGGGCGCAGGAATTGCCTTGGATGCGCAAAGTAGAGGGCTTCGCACGGCACTGATTGAGATGCAGGACTTCGCTGCCGGGACATCGAGCCGTTCGACCAAATTAGTTCATGGCGGGCTGCGCTACTTGAAGCAGTTGGATGTGAAGGTTGTGGCGGAAGTCGGCAAGGAGCGAGCGATTGTTTATGAAAATGGCCCTCACGTCACGACGCCGGAGTGGATGCTGCTGCCCTTCTACAAAGGGGGCACATTCGGGAAGTTGTCTACGTCCCTTGGACTGCGTGTGTATGATTTCTTGGCAGGTGTCAAAAGGTCTGAACGCCGCAAGATGTTTCGTCCGGAGCAGACGCTTTCCCACGAGCCGCTTTTGAAGAAGAAGGATCTGAAAGGCGGCGGTTATTATGTGGAATACCGGACAGATGATGCGAGGTTAACCATTGAAGTGATGAAAAAAGCCGTCGAATTGGGCGCTTTGGCCGTGAACTATGCCAAGGTGGAGGAGCTGCTGGTTGAGAACGGGAAGCTGATTGGCGTGCGGGTTGTGGATCAGATGGGCGGCAGTGGAGCGGGTGCAGAAGCAGGGAGCGGGCGGTCTTACTCGCTGTACGCGAGCAAGATTGTAAATGCCGCAGGTCCGTGGGTGGACACCTTGCGCGAGATGGATAGATCCAAGCAAGGCAAGACGCTGCACCTGACCAAGGGGGTGCATCTGGTGTTCGATCAGAGCAAGTTTCCGCTGCGGCAGGCGATTTATTTCGATACGCCGGACGGGCGGATGGTGTTTGCCATTCCGCGAGACGGCAAAACGTACATCGGGACGACCGATACCAATTACAAAGGGGATATCGCGAATCCCCGCATCACGCTCGCGGACCGCGCTTATGTGCTGCGCGCCGCGAACGAGATGTTCCCGTCCCTCGGGTTGACGGAGGCTGACGTCGAATCGAGCTGGACCGGGCTGCGCCCGCTGATCCATCAAGAGGGCAAAGACCCTTCCGAGATTTCGCGGCGCGATGAAATCTTCGTGTCTGCGTCCGGCCTGATCTCTATGGCCGGAGGAAAGTTGACCGGCTACCGCAAAATGGCGGAGTCGGTCGTGGACAAGATCGCCGCCATGCTGCTGACGGAGGGTACGGTCTCGGCGGCGCTGCCGGCGAGCCGCACCCGAACGCTGCCGATCTCCGGCGGCGAGGTGGGCGGCTCCGCGAAGCTGGCGCCGTTCTTGCAAGGCAAGATCAGCCAAGGCCAGCGGCTGGGGCTGACCGAGAGCGAAGCTGCGCTGCTAGCGCACCGCTACGGCTCCAACGTGGACGCCGTATTCGAGCTGCTGGAGCAGCACCAGGCTGAAGCGGCGCAGCGGGGCATGCCCGCCGCTGTGCTCGCTGCGCTCGTGTACGCGATGGAGCGCGAGATGGTCGTGAAGCCGGCGGATTTCTTCATCCGCCGGACGGGCGCCCTCTTCTTCAACATCGCGTGGGCCAAGAAGTGGAAGGCGCCGGTGGGCGCCTACCTGGCAGAGCGCTTCGGCTGGGACGAAGCTCAGGCTAAGGCTTATGCAGCCGAGTTGGAGCTGCTGCTGCATGAGGCGGTGAACCCGCTGGAGGCTTAGGCTTCTGGCGAAAAGTTTGCTGTTCATTGGATGGCATATAATCACAAAATATAGAAATATTAATTTTTATTTGTTTTATTTTGGAATAAGATACAATGTTTTCCTAGCGGGAACGACGTTCGGGAATGTATATTTGTTCCGAATTATTTGCACACATATTAGACAAAATTAAGCCTCCAAAGCAGCAATAAAGTAGCTTTGGAGGCTTTTTCTAGGTGTAAGAGTTGTACTCCTACACTATAAAATATGCTATCATGCCTATAGACGACGGCTCACACCGTCGCTAATTTGGCTAAACAGAGTAGGTGTGACACACATGGGAATCACAGAGATTTTATCTTATTTCACCGAAGAAAATTTGTCCTTATGGTTGGACAAGTACCGCTCCTTGGGTCCGTTGCCCGGTCTTCTTCTCCCTTTTATGAAATCATTCGTTCCGCCGCTCCCTACGCTTGTCATTATTAGCGTGAATGCGGCTGTATATGGGCTCTGGCTTGGTTTTTTATACTCATGGATCGGCATTGTGTGCGGCTGTTTGGTGACTTTTCTCATCGTGAGAAAGGTATCGGGACATCCCTACCTCGTGCGCTGGGCACAAAAGCCCAAAGTGCAAAAGAGCCTATCTTGGGCGAGAAGACAGGCTTTTAATTATGTCTTTTTGCTGAGCCTGTTTCCTGTAGGCCCTTTTGTGGTCATTAACATGGCTGCGGCTGTCGTACGGATGAGATTTCGATCGTTTCTGGTTGCGGTTGCCTCAGGCAAAGCGGTTATGGTGATGTCGGTTTCGTTTATCGGCCATGATCTGAATCGGTTTCTGGAGCATCCCTACGAGATTGCTTATGTGGTTGCTTTCGTGGGAGTTTCAATGGTCATTAGCAAAAGAATTGAGCGGCATTTTGCCTAAGTGAAAAAGGGTTCGCCAGCAGCTAGCAGCTCATGGAATTTGGCCGCGGCTAGAGATGGAGAGATATCTTGGCGGGTTGCGATCCCGATAGAGCGTGTGGGTATGGCGACAGTTGGCTTGAGCTCGTGAAGGAGACCATCCGCTAGTTCCTGCGTAACATAGGAGCGGGAAACGAAGGCGACACCCAGTCCGAGCTTGGCAAATTCGATGAGTAAATCGATGCTGCCTAACTCAATATCTGCTTGGATATCGACGTCTTGCTGGGAGAACCAATGCTCGGCAAAACGTCTCGTGCTGCTTCCGGCAGATAAGAGCAGCAGCGGAAATTGGCTGATTTCCTGAGCTGTAAGCGGCTGTTCAGCGAGGTGACGATAGGCTTCGCCGCCAACGAAACAATCCTGCAGGGTCATGATGGTCTGAACGTTCAAAAGAGGCTCCTCGACCGTCGGTAGATGGATAAGGCCGAAATCGATCGCGCCCTCTTTGACCCGCTGGGTGATCTCGGATGTTTTACCGTGGGAAAGGCGGATTCGAACGTCCGGGTATTGCTTATGATACGTATCCAAATAGGGAAACAGGAAGTGTTTGAACAAGGAGTCGTTGGCTGCAACTCGCAGCTCGCCGCCTGTGAGGTGCTTGAGCGCGGTCATTTTACGCTCACCTGCATCCAATAGGGCGAAGGATTGTTCGACATAAATCAGCAGGGCTTTCCCTTCTTCGGTAAGCTCTACGCCTTTGGACTGACGATGGAAAAGCTTCAGAGATAAAGCTTGCTCCATTTGCTTGATAGCATAGCTTACAGAAGGCTGGGTGATGAACAGCTCTTGTGCAGCTTTGGTTAAATTGCCTGCTTTGGCCGCGTGTAGAAAAATACGATACCATTCTAAGTGGATCATGATATAGAGCTCCTTTATGGGAAGGTGCTTATTTGGCGATTTCATTTATGACTAATCCTCTTATTATAATGAGCTTATTCGATAAGATCAATTGGAGAGGGTGTCGGCAAAATGGTAATCACGAGTGCACATGAACCTGATAGAGAGGCAAGGTCTCCCTGGTCGCAGCATCACGTAGAGCAGAAGGTAAGGCTATCGCGAATGCAAGGTCGTTTGGATCGAACGATATCGATACCTGGCAGTAAAAGCTTCACGAATCGCGCACTTCTGATTGCCGCACTTGGGAGAGGAACGACTGTGCTGCGGGGTGTCTTGCAAAGTGATGATTCCTATTGGTGCATGAAGGCGCTGAGGGCATTGGGGGTTGTTATTGAAGATGAAGGTGAGCATGTGACGATTCACGGCAATGCGGGAAAGTGGGCGGTTGCTGATGCTTCGCTTTATGTAGGCGCTGCTGGAACGGTTGCCCGCTTTTTGCCGGCCGTACTTGCGGTTGGCAAAGGGGAGTGGCTGATAGAGGGAAGCCGACGCATGGGCGAGCGGCCGCTGACAGCTCTGTTAGATGCGTTAACCGGTTTGGGGGCGGTTATTCAATATGGCGCAAACCCTGGCAGCGTCCCTTTCACTTTATTGGCGGACGGTTTGAATGGCGGAGAAGTTGCAATATCTGGTGCGGTTTCGAGTCAGTTTATTAGCGGTTTATTGCTGGCAGCTCCTTATGCCAAAGAAGCTTTGAGCATTCGAATCGACGGTGAAGTGGTGCAGCGTGATTATGTCGAAATGACTCTGGATATGATGCGGGCATTTGGTGCAAAAATGGAGGTTCAGGAAGATGGACAAGTGATAACGGTTCGACCAGGGGTCTATGAGGCGCGTTCACTGTGCTTGGAACCTGATGTATCGACATGTGGTTATTTTTGGGCTCTCGCGGCACTTACGAATGGCCGGATCCGGATTGAGGGGATTTCGGCGCAGACGCGCCAACCAGATATTGCACTATTGCAGGTATTGGAGCAAATGGGTTGCACCATTACAAGCGGCGCTGACTTTGTGGAAGTGCAAGGCACAGACAATCTCAAGGGAGGATTCACGGTCAGCATGCAGCGATGGTCCGACCAAACGCTCACGCTTGCTGCGTTAGCCCCGTTCGCGGATGGGCCGATTACGCTGATAGACGCTGCCCATATTCGGCACCATGAATGTGATCGGATTGCGGCAATTTGTCAGGAGCTTCGCAAGCTGGGCATTGAAGTGGAGGAGCACGCAGACGGCTTGACGGTGCATCCCGGCCAGCCGCAACCAGCGCTGCTTGATCCTCATGACGACCATCGGATGGCGATGGCGCTATCGCTAATCGGTGCGCGGGTTGACGGCGTGCAGATGATGGACCCGGGCTGCGTCTCCAAAACGTGTCCGGACTTTTATGAGCGCTGGCGTGATCTCGGCGTTGGAGTCGATTTTGATTATGCCTAACGAAGCAAGTTGTTGATTGGCCTGTTTGGTTTAAGCTGTTGGTTCATCCAGCAGCACCTGAAGGCGTAGTTTCGGATACAGAACGGACATTTCTGCAGCCTGTTTCTCCAATTCCTTGCGATCAAATGGTTTAGGGAAAATGTCCAAATCCGGCAAAAAAGTCACACGCGTTCCGGTCTCATTGGTGAAACCGACCGTTTGCAGCTCGCTTTGGGGGATGCCGTGCTTATAGGATTGTTGAAACACACGTCCGTCACGGCGAATTTCAACCGAAAGCTTGAGAGACAGCGCGTTGACGATGGGCATACTGATGCCTTTTTCGCTGCCGGGTGCAAAGAATGAGGCACTGGCGCTAAGTCGATTCATGTCCGTGAGAACGGTTTGAACCCGGGGATGGTCTACGCCAGGAAGCGCCTGAACAGGGATGCCTCGACCGTTATCTGCAACGGTTACGCTGCCGTCACGGTGCAGGAAAAGCTGGACCTCGGTACTGGTCCCGTGCAAATGCTCCAGAATGCTGTTCTCGACCACAGCCCACAAGAGGAGATGGGGATCATAACCATCATCGGCTGCACCCAAGTAGGGACGTGCATTATTTCTGACCTCCGACATATCAAGGAAATCACTGGTATCGAATAAATCAGCTGTCGCGGCAAGCAGGAGAAGGAGCGGAAGTGCGCGATGGCCGGGAACTACGTATTTACCGCCGCGTTCTTCCTGTACAAGCAGATCGGCACCTGCTAATGCTTTCATATGATGATAAAGTTGTCCCGTTGTTCCCATATTCAGACGCTCGACGAGCTCTGGACCGGTAAGCGGCTCTTGAAGAACGGTCCGCAAAATATCTAGACGCTGCTTATGGCCCAGAGCGCCGAGGATTTTGGCTGCTTTATCACTATCCAAGTGCAGAAGCTGACTAACGCCTCTCTCTTGCGGCTCCCAGCGATAATGAGTAGGCCCGCTCTGGAATTGTCCCGAGTAAAAGACTCTGCCTTGTTCCGCGTCCGGCAGCTGTTGTTGGGCCGTAAATTTACTCGTCTCTTCCTGCCTTTGCATGAATTCTCCGATGCTCTGTTGGAGCATATTCATTTGTGTTTGCAAGGCATCTAGTTCGGCTCCATAATCCCGTGGTACTGTCAATTGGATCACCTCATGAGTTATTATTTAAATACGTAATTACGTAATTAAATAATAACATAGCGATTAGAAAATGTATACAACGGAATAAATGCTCCCGATGTCCAGGGACCCAGCGTTATTCGGCAAATCTATCGATAACAAAAAGACGAACAAATGCTACGAATAGCGTTTGTCCGTCTTTTTGTTTCGCAATTGGCTGCCTATAAGCCAACTTCCTGTTCACTCCACGTCCAGAAGCGATGTGCCATATCTGCATCTTGCGCCCTCTTCGAGATGGGCGCTATTTTTTTCTTATACCAATATTCGCCGCTAATCGTTTGTACGTCCTGACTGGTGGACAAATAAATCGCTGTTTCTGCGCCTTGCGCCGGCGTCAGGAAAAATGGTTTAAGCAGCCGGAGCATGAACATGTCATCGGTGATGGTCGTTCCGACGGCTCCTGGATGCAGGGCGTTGACCGTGGTTGTGGTGCCCGTTAGTCGCTTGGCCAACTCACGCGTGAACCAAATATTCGCAATTTTGGATTGCGCATACGCTTTCCACACACTGAATCCTTGTGTCAGGTAAGGGTTATCGAAATCGAAGCGCCCGTTCTTATGGGAGCTGGAGGAGACGTTCACGATCCGACCATGCGGCGCACGGATAATGGCCTCTAAGAGCAGGTTGGTCAGGAGGAAGTGACCAAGATGATTGATGCCTGTCATGGCCTCGAAGCCATCGGATGTTGTTTGCCGCTTCTTGGTGATTACCCCGGCGTTGTTGATGAGCACATCGAGCACTTGGTGCTTGGCAAGGAAATCCTCGGCGAAGGCGCGGATATTCGCTAGCGACCCTAAATCGCAAAGCATCAGCTCTATGCGATCGGATCCGCTTTGCTGTCGCGCCTCGGCCAGCGCAAGCTCACCCCTTTGCTTGCTGCGGCAGAGCATAATAACATGTGAACCTTTGCGGGCTAGGGCGACGGTGGTTGCCAGTCCTATCCCAGAGTTGGCTCCGGTAACAATAACGGTTGGGTGATGCATACGGACGCCTCCTTAGATATTAATTCCATTATAGCATGGGGGATTGATTGTTTACTCTTCGCTCACTTCATGCCGACTTCGCCTTCACTCCAAGCCCAGAAGCGACGCGCCATCTCGCCGTCTTGGGCGCGAGCTGAAACAGGAGCTGTCTTGCTCCTGTAGAAGTATTCGCCGCTGACCGTCCGCACATCCGGGCTGGTTGCCAAATAAACCGCCGTCTCCGCGCCTTGCGCCGGCGTCAGGAAAAAAGGCCGCAGCAACCGATACACGGCCTTCCCGAATCCGGTGTCGCGATTGACACCGAGGTTCGTGCCGACCGCGCCTGGATGCAGCGCGTTGACCGTGGCTGTCGTGTCCGCTAGTCGCTGGGCCAGCTCACGGGTAAACCAGATATTCGCAATTTTGGATTGCGCATAGCCTCTCCACACCGTGAACCCGCGCATCAGGTACGGGTTGTCGAAGTCGAAGCGCCCGATCTTATGGGCGCCGGAGGAGACATTCACGATCCGCCCCTGCGGAGCGCGGACGATGGCTTCAAGCAGCAGGTTGGTCAGCAGGAAGTGACCCAAATGATTGACGCCCGTCATGGCTTCGAAGCCGTCAGACGTGGTTTGCCGCTTCACGGTGACGACACCGGCGTTGTTGATCAGAACATCGAGCACCGGATGCTTGGCGAGGAACGCCTCGGCGAACGCGCGAATGCTTGCGAGTGAGCCCAGGTCGCATAGCATGAGCTCCATGCGTTCGGAACCGCTTTGCTTCTTCGCTTCGGCTAGCGCCAGTTCTCCCCTGTGCTTGCTGCGGCACAGCATAATGACATGAGCGCCTTGTTGTGCAAGGGCGACGGTGGTTGCCAGCCCCATTCCGGAGTTGGCTCCAGTGATCAATACAGTTTGATTGTGCATGCGGACGCCTCCTTTGTATTTTTATTCCATTATAGCTGATGGATACCGTATCTGTATTGTCTGCATTGTCTGCATTGTCTGTTGGCGTGACGAAGTTTAGGTTTGATGTACGGAAAAGCAAGGCAACAAAAAAACCGCCAAGGGTTAGCCCCGAGGCGGTTATCCAGTTGTTAAACCAAAGGCTCCATGCCTTGTGCGATCCAATCCTCGCGAGTCGGACCATAGATGTCCGGTACACGAAGACCGGCTTGACGCATAAGAACGATCATTTCACCACGGTGATGAATCTCATGGGAGATCAGAATCCGCAGTGTCGTTGCGTTCTTCCACTGTTCACCATACATATCGGCGGATTCAGCCAAGGATTCATCTGTCCACTGGGAATGGATGGCACTCGTTAACCCGGCAGCAGCAGCACGGTAAGTGTCAGCGATAGTTTTGGCTGAAGCAGGAGCGTGATGTTCACCTCCCGGAGGGTCAAACGTTAACCCCGTGCGTGAAAGCATTTCATGAATTGTAGTCGCGATGTGCCAACCTAACTGTCCTAGCGAGCGGAAATCAGGGGCGATTTTTTGGCTATGTGAAGCATCTGTCAGGGTGTCCAACACGCGTTGGGTCGATTGATTTTCTCGGGTCCATTCGTTGACGAAATCTTGAATTGTTGTGAACATGTGTGGGCCTCCTTAAGGTTTTTCGACAGGTTAACTGGCATCGTAAGCCATAGATTCAGTATAGACAAACTCTACTGACAACATAGTGTCAGTGGTCATGAATAGAGTTGAACAATTTTTTCGGCCTTCTCTTTGATGGCAGCAGCAAGGTGGAGCGGTTCCAGGATGAGCACGCTTGGACCATATCCAAGCAGCAAGCCATGAAGCCAAGGATCATCAGGTTGTCTAGCGGTAACGATCATCGAACCGTCAGACTGATAATCAATCTGTTGCGATTGGAAGTAGTCTTCAATTTGCGCTTGGATGTTAGGCTGAGCATGAAGCACGAGTGTAATGAGGGATTCCGGGTCTCGGTTGCCCATGCCGTGATGAAGCGATTCAATCGTCTCTGTTTTCCGCTCAAACGTCTGGGAGAGCACGTTAAGTTCCTTCATCCGGGATAAGCGGAAAATGCGAAAATCCTCCCGCAGCAAGCAGTATCCATATAAATACCAGCCGAATCCTTTGGCCACGATGCTCAGGGGTTCCGCTGTTCGCACGGACTGCTCGCTTTGCGAAGAAATATATTGAAAGCTGATTTGTCTGGATTCTTTGATAGCGGTACGAAGTGTATTTAATTTCACTTTCTCATGATCGCCACCCCGCCAAGGGTTCATATCGATGACCAATTGATCATGCAAGGAGTGATGCTCCGATTTGGCAACAAGCGCGCCAACTTTATCGAGCAAGGAGCTGACTTCCTGATCGCCTACGGTGGAACGAATTCCTTTGAGGCCGACAATGATGGATTGGAGCTCTTCGAGGGAGAGAAACTGGCGTTCCAGTCGATATTGATCCATGATTTCATAGCCGCCATTTAAACCCGCATAAGAAGCGATGGGAATTCCCGCTTGGTTAATGGCCTCAACGTCGCGATAGACGGTGCGTAAGGAGACTTCAAAGCGTTCAGATAGTTCCAATGCGCTAATTCTTCTTCGATTCAAAAGCAGCATCGTGATGGCAAGCAGACGATCTATTTTCAAAGACAGACACCTCATCATTATTTTCAATCCTATCTATCATAATAACCCAAATCGGAAAGGAAAAACGAGGGGAACAGGGAATTGTTTACAAATGGGAAATGGAGGGATTTAGCGATGACAGGCAAATCGGTTGATTGGATCGTGGAAGCAGACATCAGTATCCTGCAGCAGGCGATGGAACGGGGCGAAAGCGATGCCGTGGAGTTAGTTCATTTGTATTTAAAACGAATAGAAGTCTACGATAGCAAGATTCATGCTGTATTGGAACTGAATCCAGACGCTCTGGAGATAGCCAGGCAGTTGGATCTTGAACGTCAGGAAAGAGGCCCTCGCGGCCCCTTGCATGGCATTCCTATCCTGCTCAAAGATAACATCGACACAGGGGACCGTATGCATACTAGTGGGGGTTCTTTGGCACTAGCAGACTCGAAAGCCTCAGCGGATTCCTTCGTAGCGGCCAAGCTGCGGGAGGCAGGGGCTGTGTTGCTAGGGAAAGTGAACATGACGGAATGGGCCAATTTCATGGCCGTAGCGATGCCCTCGGGTTATAGCTCCAGAGGCGGTCAGGTGCTAAACCCGTATGGCCCGGGCCAATTCGATGTGGGTGGCTCCAGTGCAGGTTCAGGCGCTGCGGTTGCAGCTTGTTTTGCTGCTGCTTCAATTGGGACAGAAACATCGGGTTCAATTGTGAATCCTGCGCATCGCAACAGCATAGTTGGCTTAAAGCCAACCGTAGGCTTAATTAGCCGAGCAGGTATCATTCCGATTTCACATACGCAGGATACACCGGGACCGATGACGCGGACAGTGGCAGATGCGGCTATCGTATTGGGTGCTCTAACTGGTGTCGACGAACGAGATCCTCTGAGTTTGGCGAGCGAAGGGAAGAGTCTTAGAGATTATACGTCCTTTTTGGATAAAAAGGGGCTTGAAGGCGCCAGAATCGGTATTCCCCGGTGGTTCTATCAGAATTTGAAAGAGGATGAACGCATCGTGGCGGAGAGAGCTATCGACGTCCTGCGGGGGCAGGGGGCGGTCATCGTTGATCCCGTATCCATCCCTTGTGAGCGAGAGAAATGGAATTTCGATGTCCTGCGCCATGAGTTCAAAAAAGATCTGAACGATTACCTGGCTCGGTTAGATGCCTCTCTATCTGTTCATTCTTTGGAAGAAGTTATTGCTTACAATGATCAGCATGCTGATAAAGCCTTGGTCTACGGGCAGGATACTTTGATCTGGTCGGAAGAGACGAGCGGTACGCTGACGGAAGAAAGCTATCACGAGAGCTTGCGCAAGTATCAGAATCTCACCCGAGCGCAGGGTATTGATCATGTACTGTCCGAGCATCGACTCGATGCTCTGTTCTTTCCGGGGGATGAAGGAGAGGACATCGCGGCGAGAGCGGGCTATCCGCTCTTGATCGTCCCGGCTGGCTTTACAGAAGCAGGTCCGATGGGCGTCATGTTCGCTGCTGGGGCTTATAGCGAGCCGACGCTGATTAAGTTGGCTTACGCTTTCGAGCAGGCAACTCACTATCGGAAGGCTCCAGTGTTGTAGGTGCGCGAGAAGAGGCTGCCCACAAGGTTGAGAACCTTGTGGGCAGCCTCTTCTTCGTATTAATGCCCGGCTTTAAAATGAGGTGAATTCTCTGGGTCCAGCGCGTTAGTCACATATGCTTTGGCCGATAAGTCCAATTGTTCATCGGTGACTTGGTGTACCCCGTTGACCGAGTACGGTGTCAAGTAATGCGTGCCGATGAGGTTGCTCGTAGCTTGAAAAGGGCGCAGCAGCTCAGGCAAAGTGTAATGATTGTAGCCTCCTGGCGCGTAGGCTTTCTCTGGACCGCCGGTGGAGATGGCGATAAGCAAATCTTTGCCATGGAGCTTGTCTCCTTCGCTGCCGTAAGCCCAGCCATAAGTGAGGACGGCATCCAGCCATTTTTTGAGCAAAGGGGGCGAACTATACCAATAAAAAGGGAATTGCAGAATGATGCGATCATGGGCTTCCAAGAGCTTCTGCTCGGCTGCAACATCGATTTGCTCATCGGAATAAACGTCATATAGGCGGTGAACGGTTACATGTGCTTGCTTTTCCATTTCTTCCGCTAGACGGCGGTTTACACGCGAGGCGGATAAGTTAGGATGTGTTACAATAACCAAAGTTTTCATAGTTAATCTCTCCCCTATAGTGATCTACAAAATCCTATAGCTATATTTATCAAAAGTCAACGCGCCCAGTAAGCATACGATTTGGTAACTTTTGAAATAATAAGCTGAATTCAATTGCGAAGGGGAGTCTAGAATGAAATTTAGAAAGTTTACACCCGTTACCGTGCATAAAACAGCGGTCAGTTTGCTCATCAGCAGCCTCCTCCTCTGGGGTGGGGGATTCGCAGCTGCCGAAGAACTCCCGCCTCCTGCTGCACCTGCGCAGCAGGGGCAGCTGATTCAGACGAGAGAGATTGATGTGACAGGTGACGGGAAACCGGACATCGTCTCTCTATTCGGTTCGAAGGCGGATACCAGCAGCCCATACTTTGATAAATTGTACATCGCTGTATCGGGACAAGCGCAGCAGCAGGTCATTATCCCGCTCGAAGGCGGTTACAATCCGTATATGGCGTTCTGCGATTTCATCGGGGACAAGCTGCCGCAAATCTATGTCGCTGCGGAAACGGGGGGGAGTGGCGGACTTTCCTACTACTACATCTATTCTTTGAAGAATGATGTTCCTACCGCCATTCCACTGCCTGAGCCGCTTCGCGTCACATCCACCTTCAAAAACAACTATAAGGTGAAGCTGAAGATCGAAGAAACCGGCAAATCGTTCCTCATTGATCTCAGCGATCGCAAGGACGATTACGAGAAGTTCGGCGTCTACAAAGACGGGAAAGTGGTCAAGCCGCTCATCGTAAATGTGGACGGTTACGGAGCCCTGAAACCGATTGATAAGGACAATGACGGCATCTGCGAATTGATGGGCATTCAGCGTATTACTGGCATCGCCAATGCGGATACGATTGGATACGCCACTTCCATATGGAAATGGAAAAAAGGCAAATGGGTACTGATGAAATCAGCCGTTGTCAAAAATTTGCCCAACAGCCCTCGTTAATTGACCAAAAGAGGCTGCTCTCTAGGTTTGAACCTTTTGAGTCAGCCTCTTTTAGCTTTTTACAAGAGGATAGGATTATTGCAGTTTGAAATAAATATAGAGATCTTCGTACTCAAGCGTGCTGTCACTTCTTTTAAAAATAAGATAGTTCTCTTGTCCTTTAATCACGGGCAAAATGATTTTCCCGGAAGCGGAATAGGATTTGGATTCGCCTTCTTTTACTTTCGGGAAATCGGGCAGCGCATCATGAATCTTTTTGTCCAGAGACCCTTCAAATCCGCTTGCATTCCCGCCAATAATATGATTTCCATCCGAGGTTTTACTTCCCCAGAGGTTCGGTGTGTACAGAGACAAATACTGATCAGAGTAATAGGCGTCCGTTTTGCTGCCCTTTTTGAAGGTGGCATTGTCTACTTTCAAGGAAATATCGATTAACTTATATTCGATTAAGGCATTAGCTTCTGGTTTGCGGTAGCCGAGAGCCTCAATTTCAGTAGTAGAAATAGGTTTGACCGTATTAACGGTTACCGTGTATTTGGCAGAGGTGGTATTTTCTTCACCTTCTTTGTAATTGACCTTGTCCACATAGGTCCGTCTTCATCTGTCTACTCTCCTATGTCTATCAAATGATTTTGTAATATATATCATACTAACATAGCTCGTCAAATATTGTAAATAAACCTCCAACCCCACTTCTGCAAGTAGTAATTGGAGGTTATATAGGTAGATTACAAGGCAGCTTATACCCAGTTGCCCTTGCGGAACAAAGGTTCATGCGTCCCATCTTCATAGAGGCCGTCGATCTCCATATCGGCAGAGCCGATCATGAAGTCAACGTGGATGAGGCTTTTGTTGTAGCCATTCGCAGCCAATTCCTCCGCGCTCATCGTAGTTCCGCCCTCAATGGTGAATGGGTAGGAGTTGCCAAGGGCGATGTGGCAGGAAGCATTCTCGTCGAACAAGGTGTTGTAATAAATCAGCCCGGAATTCGAGATTGGGGAATCATCCGGCACAAGGGCCACTTCGCCTAAATAACGGGCGCCTTCATCCATATCCAGCATCTTGTTCAGCACTTCCTGCCCGACCTCGGCAGTCGCTTCGATCACGCGGCCGTTCTCGAATGTCAAGGTAAAGCCGTCGATTAACGAACCTTGGTAGCTTAGCGGCAATGTACTGCGGACCGTTCCGTTCGTGCCGCTGCGAGCAGGCATCGTGAAAACTTCTTCGGTCGGAATGTTGGGAATGAAGAAAGTTCCCGCCTTGGACTTGCTCCCTGCAGCCACCCACAGATGCTTGGCAGCCAATTCGATGTATAAATCGGTTCCTGCGCCTTTGAAATGCAGCTGCTTGAACCTCTTCGCATTCAACATATCTTGTTTCGCCGTCAGCAAAGCAATATGCTCATTCCAAGCGGCGACCGGATCTGTTTTATCAACGCGTGTCAGTTTGAAAATCTGTTCCCAGAGTTTGATGATGCGCTCCTGTTCGTTCAATTCGGGGAACACCTTGGCGGACCATTCCGCTGTCGGATAGGAAACCATCAGCCAGTTGACCTGGTTGCTGCGCAGATACTTCAAGAATCCTTCACGCGCAGTGGCCGTCGTTTTGCTGGAGATGGCGACGCGCTCTTGATCAACATCTTTGAGCAAATCAGAATTAGGGGCATAGATTTGTAAAAAGGCTGCGCCTTCCTTAGCCATTTCTTCCATGCCATTCGCCCGCCACATTGGGTATTCCCGGAGAGTGGATTCAGGTGCATGCTTCATCCGCAGAGCCTTGACCTCATCGTCGTCCCAGTCGATTACGACATCTTTGGCACCGGCGTCATATGCCTTTTTGGTTAGTTTTCGCACGAAATCGGCGCAGGCGATGGGGGTCATAATAACCACCGTTTGATCTTTTTGAACATTTAATCCTACTCGTATTGCGAGTTCTGCATATTTATCTAAATAATGCTCGAATGTCTCCATCTGACCGGCTCCTTTATATTTTACTAAGATTTAGTGTATGATAGAAAATAAAACTTTAACCTGTGGGAGAAAGGCTGGCGGAATATGGAAACGAAGAGCGTAACAAGCACTCCATCCAATTTCATTAAGAACATTGTAAACGAAGATTTGAAAACAGGCAAAGTCAGCCAGATCGTTACCCGATTTCCCCCGGAGCCGAACGGTTACCTTCATATAGGGCATGCCAAATCGATTTGTCTTAACTTTGAACTTGCCGATGAATTTAAAGGTCTGACGAACCTGCGCTTCGATGACACGAATCCAGTTAAGGAAGATACGGAATATGTAGAATCCATCAAAGCAGATGTAGCGTGGCTAGGTTTCCAATGGGACGGATTGTTCTTTGCTTCGGATTATTTTGAGGAGATGTACAGACGCGCGGTTGTGTTGATTCGCAAAGGTTTGGCATACGTGGATGACCAAACAGCCGATCAAATCCGTGAAATGCGTGGAACACTGACGCAACCAGGTTCGAACAGTCCGCACCGTGATCGCTCCGTAGAAGAGAATCTTGCTTTGTTCGAACGCATGCGTGCGGGAGAATTCAAAGACGGCGAGCGAGTCCTTCGGGCCAAAATCGATATGTCTTCACCGAATATCAACTTCCGCGATCCGATTCTGTATCGTGTCGTGCACGCTCACCATCATAATACAGGCGATGCTTGGTGCATCTATCCGATGTACGCTTTCGCTCATCCGCTTGAGGATGCGATTGAGGGCGTTACGCACTCCATTTGTACACTGGAATTCGAGGATCAACGTCCATTCTACGACTGGGTGATTCGCGAGTGCGAGATGCCGAATGTCCCTAGACAGTACGAATTTGCCCGTCTGAACCTGACGAATACCGTGATGAGCAAAAGAAAGCTCAAACAACTCGTTGACGAGAAAGCCGTTGACGGTTGGGACGATCCGCGGATGCCGACCATCTCCGGCTTGCGCCGCAGAGGCTTTACGCCGGAAGCGATCCGCAATTTCGCCCGCGAAATCGGCGTTGCCCGCAGCAACAGCACGGTGGACGCGAAGATGCTGGACCATTTTATCCGCGAGGATCTGAAATTAAAGGCGCTGCGCACCATGGGCGTGCTGAACCCGCTGAAAGTAGTCATCACCAACTATCCTGAGGATCAAGTGGAGATGCTGGAAGCCGAGAACAACTCCGAGAATCCGGAAATGGGCAATCGCCAAATTCCGTTCTCCCGCGAGATCTATATCGAGCAAGACGACTTCATGGAAAATCCGCCGAACAAATATTTCCGCTTATTTCCCGGCAACGAAGTGCGCTTGAAACATGCTTACTTCATTAAATGCAATGACTTCGTGAAGGATGAGAACGGCAACGTCGTTGAGCTTCACTGCACGTATGACGTGGAAACGAAGAGCGGCAGCGGCTTCACAGGCCGTAAAGTGAAAGGAACGATCCACTGGGTCGACGCGAAAAGCGCCGTACCTGCGGAGTTCCGCTTGTACGAACCACTTATTCTGGACGACTCGGAGGACGAGAATGCTACGTTCCTAGAGAACCTGAACCCGAACTCCATGCAAATCGTCAAAGGTTTCGTCGAAGACAACATGAAGCAAGCGAAGCCGCTGGATAAATTCCAATTTTTCCGCCATGGCTATTTCAACGTCGATCCCAAACACACAACAAGTGAACAATTGGTGTTCAACTTGATTGTCTCTCTGAAAAGCTCGTTTGAAGTATAAGCAGGAAACCATCCCGATGAGGTTGTCTCAACAGTCCAAAATGACTGCGAGGCAGCCTCTTCTGTTTTAGAGGGTCTAGTAGGTGGACGGCTGAGAACAGGCAGAGTGAGAAGTTAAGCTATTCTTCAAATTCAAATTCCTGTACTATTTGTGTAGAGAAGGACGAAAACAAGCCGCATGACGCGAAGTCATGTAGCATACATAGACACACGTCGCTGAGGAGAGTGCC
The DNA here is from genome assembly GCF_014640555.1 of Paenibacillus marchantiophytorum. Classification (GTDB taxonomy): domain Bacteria; phylum Bacillota; class Bacilli; order Paenibacillales; family NBRC-103111; genus Paenibacillus_E; species Paenibacillus_E marchantiophytorum. The sequence continues at coordinate 67,529 of NZ_BMHE01000016.1, forward strand.
GCCTGCATGAATACCGTTCTGGTCGTAGATGATGATCTTAATATTTGCCGAATTACGAAGCTGTATTTGGAGAAGAGTGGCTATCTCGTGGTTACGGCCCATGATGGCGAGCAGGCGTTAACGCAGTTCGGGCAATTGGGCCCGGATTTCATCGTTCTTGATATTATGCTGCCCAAACGGGACGGCTGGTCGGTCTGTCAGATGATTCGGGCGAAAAGCGATGTGCCCATTCTGATGCTGACGGCAAGAGGTCACGTAGACGAGCGGATCGAGGGTTTGCAAATGGGCGCCGACGATTACTTGGTGAAACCTTTTGACCCGAATGAATTAGTGGCACGCGTCACTACGATTCTTCGCCGAACACAGCTTAGGACGGAAGCGGCCGCGCCTTCACACATCTATGAAGTCGGCAGCTTGCGCGTCGATGTGCTGTCTCACGAAGTCACCGTTGAAGGGCAGTCCGTAGCTTTGCCTAAGAAGGAGTATGAGCTGCTGCTATTTTTCATGCGCAATCCGAATCAAGTGTTCACGCGTGAAGATCTCATAGCGAAGATATGGGGTTGGGACTTCGAAGGCGAGGATCGGGTCGTCGACTTGTACATCAAACGCTTGCGGCAGAAACTGTCTGCCCTCACAGAGCGCAAAGATGACTGGGCCATCCGCACCGTCTGGGGCGTAGGATATAAGTTCGAGGGACCTGAAGGATGCTGAATTCCTTTTATAGAAAGCTATTATTTGTTTATATGTCGATCACCATTGTATCTATTCTGGCCATTTCCGGAACAATTGGCTATACCATGAATCAGCAGACGTATGAGCGCAGCGAGAAGCTTTTGTTGGAAAAGGTGGAGCAAGTGGATGAGCTGGCCAAAGGGTTGCTCGATGGTTCGACACTGTTGAAAGATTTCCGGAAGCAAATCAGTGCTATTGAGCGATCATCCAACGTCCGTGTTGCGGTAATTAAGCATCCCAAAGCGAATTTGGATAAAGTTCAATCCGTTGGCGAAACCCCTGCGCGCAAGGAATGGGTGGATAAAGTGCTGGCGGGTAATCAGGTAACGGTACGGAGCAATTTTTCGCAAAATAATGCGATCAGAATGCTTATCGTTGGACGACCGGTTGTTCAGGATAGCAGTGTTATTGGGGGCATTTTCCTATATACGCCGATTGTTAGCATTCAAGGGACTATTAATGGAATCAATAAGGCGATTTTTGTAACCGCGATATCCGTTGCTTTGTTGGCGATAGCGGTGTTGTATTTTGTTTCGAGACATTTTGTGAAGCCGATTCAGTTGATGAGTAAAACTGCGGAAGCCTTGGCATTAGGGGACTTCAGCGGGAGGGTTCCTGTCAGAGGCAAGGATGAAATCGCCTCATTATCGGGCTCCCTGAATCGGATGGCCGGTAAGCTGCAGAAGGTAGAAGCAGGGCGCAAGCGATTCCTTTCGGAAATCTCCCATGAGCTGCGGACACCGCTGACGACGATTCGCGCTTCCTTGCAAGGGATCACTGACGGGGTGGTGGAACCGGAAGATGCGAAGGAATTCATCGAAGTTTCCCTGCAAGAAACGCTGCGATTGAGCAGTTTGGTGGATGATCTGATGGAACTGTCATCTTTTGAGGAGAAGCAGGTGAAGCTGAATCTGCAAGCGATGGACGTCACGGAAGTCATCGGGTTTGTCGTGACGCAGCTCAAGATGAAGGCGAAAGGAAAAGACATCGAGCTGCATGCGCAGGCTGAGGAGCCTTACATGGTTATGGCAGATGCAGATCGGCTGCGGCAAGTGTTCATTAATTTGCTGGATAATGCCATCAACCATATTGATCAAGGAGCCCAAGCAGGGATTCGCGTGAAAAAGACCAAAAACGAGCGCTGGATCGAGGTCTGGGACAACGGTCCTGGTATCGCGCCGGAGAAGCTGCCGCATCTGTTCGATCGTTTTTATAAAGCGGATGAGAGCCGCAACATATCTGGTGCTGGTCTCGGTTTAACGATCTCTAAGCATATTATTAAAGCGCATGGCGGGTCGATAAGAGTTGAGTCCAAGCTTCAGGCGGGGACTGTTTTTAAAATTTTTCTGCCCGCTGCGAATGTTTCGCCGCATGACAAACTTATGACATAACTATCCAGTAAGATAGGGTTCGTAAGGTAAACATAGACGAAACGAATCGAGGCGTGATACTTATGTTGAAAAAGTTAACAAGCTTAGCATTGTTGGGTGCAATTGTTTTATCCGTTCCGGTGGCAGCCTTTGCCGAAAGCGCACAAGGAAGCAAGACAGCTGCGACAACAAGTACATCACATCCTCTGAAACAGCTGCTGCAAGATAAGGCGCAAGCGCTAGGCATAGCAACAGACGGCAAAACCAATGAGCAAATCAAAACCGAGATTAAAGCTGCGCTTGCGGCTCAAAAGGCGGAGCATTTGAACAAAGCAGCTGCGAAGCTAGGGATTAGCACGGAGGGCAAAACGACGGAGCAATTGAAAGCTGCCATCAAGGATGCGGCCGAAGCAAAGCTGAAAGAGAAGGCAGTGAAGCTAGGGATTAGCACGGAAGGCAAAACGACGGAGCAATTGAAAGCTGCCATCAAGGATGCAGTCGAAGCAAAGCTGAAAGACAAAGCAGTGAAGCTTGGGGTCAGCACGGAAGGCAAAACCAACAAAGATATCGAGGCTGAGCTGAAAGCAGCGGGTTTAACGAGGCTGAAAGAAAAAGCGGTCAAAGCGGGCATTGCAACCGATGGTTTGACAGCTAAAGAAATACGTGCAGCGTTAAAGGCTGGAAGAGAAGCTAAGCAAGCAACAGCTGTAAACAAGAAAGCAGCGAAGCTGGGCATCTCCACGGAAGGCAAAACGACAGCGCAAGTATTTGCTGAAGTTGAGAGTGCTTTGAAAGCGAAATGGGAGAAGAAAGCTCAGAAATAATTGGATTCGGAAACAAACCTCGAGGGTGATCTCGGGGTTTGTTTTTTTACCACAATTGTTTATGGGTTTGGGGTGAGCGAAGTTTTCCCCGTATTTACTGACGTCCACCGCAGACTTCGCTTTAGGGGTTTTTGGTCTCAGAGGGCATCTAATGAACTGTAGCATGCTTATAGACCGGAAAATAGCTACTTTGGCGATTTAATGAACTGGATTAACGCTATAGAGCAAATTTTAGGCGGGAAGGTGATCATTTGCTTGAAATAACAAATCAGGGATTCATTAGAATTTCAGAATGGGCGATTTTGACCGAATATAGGGTATTGAGTTCGTTGGGGGGCTTGGGTTTGCCTCAAGGTGCATGGACTGGATGACCTGCCGCAGGCTAGGTTTTTCTTAGTATGAGATGCGAATGTCCCTTGTTTGGGCATCGGGTGCGATGAAATCAAACAGCTGGGCAGCTTCGGCCTGGATAGCCGCTAGTTGTTCTTCCGCGATGGGTCGAAATAGCGTAATGGTCAAGGTGGCTGTTTGGCGCTTCTGTGCTACCGACCAAATACCGCAAACAAATCCGTCAACCAGCAGTGTGGCGCGAATGATGCCATTCTCAGTGAAGACCAGAGGCTTATCTTCATCTGCAAGGATGCGCGTGCGATCTTCGTAAGACAGGAGCATATTGTCGAACTCCGACAGAAAGCGCGGCGGGGCTGGGGCTGTTGGGTCCGGCCGCGGGGCGTCCGGGAGGTCGAACAGTTCCTGGCCTTGCTCATCGCGAAAGGTGAGCAAGCTCGGGCGCAGCTGCTCGATGATCTCGCGCAGCCGAGTAAGCCCGGACCATACCTGCATATCCTTGACGGATGCAGGTCCGAAGGCCGCCAAGTAGCGCAGCAGCATGGCGGCAAGGTCTGGGCCTTCGGCGAGCGGGCGGCCCAGCCAAGCCTCCGCCGTGGTGTGGGCGGCCTGGCCGCTGCTGCCCCAGATGCCGCGCGGCGGCACCTGAACAAGCGGCAAGCGGCAGCGCACCGCTTGCGATAAGGCTGTGGCATCGCTTTGCGGCCACAGGGCTTGCATGCGCTTGCCGAGCTCACTGAAGGTGAGCGGCTGCTGGTCCAGGAGCGCTCGCCCGGCGGCGGCGAGCGCGTCCAGATCCAGTTCGGCGAGTTTCTTGCCGAACGCGCCTTTCAAGCCGCGCTCCTGCACCGGCTGCAGGAGCGGGCGCAGCGTCACGCAGTCGTCTGCCGTGACGAGGTGGAGCGTTGAGCGCATGAGAGCGATGCGCACAACGCTCCGATCCATGAGGAGCTGCGACAACTCCTCATGCCGGAAGTGCTGCAGCCGAGTCCACAACGCCACGTAGGGTGGGTTAGGAGCCTGGGCCTGCAGCCCGACCAGATGCTCGACCGCTGCGCGAACGGGCAAGTTCGAGCGGATTAAGAGCAGTTGCCGAGCGAGCAGGGCTCGGTTTAGCGCTCGGGTGCTTAAAGTAAATGTCATAGGAACACGATCCTTTGATGGAGAGTAGTAAGTTCAGTATAGTGTGTGAACCCTGACAACTATCTGTCAGGGTTGAAGGAATTGCATCCATAAAGGAATTATAAAATTTCCTTAATACTCCTATCATTCCCTTTAAAATCTAGTATAATTACTAAAGTTTACTAGTTTTTTATACTCATCAGGGGGAATGGCAATGACAATACGTAAATCTCGATGGACCGTTTTTCTACTTATTTTGACAATGATGTTTAGCGTCATTATCCCCGTATCTGCTTCAGCAGATGCACAAACGAATCTCGGTGATACGCTAGATTCCTACGCTAAAACAGAGATTGATTCGCTTGTAGCCAAAGGCATTATTTCGGGCTACGCAGATGGCAGCTTTCAACCGCGTAAAGCGATCACGAGAGCAGAACTGGCCAAAATTCTTGTTCTTTCCTTAGGTCTGAAAGAAGATGCTGCGAAAGCAGAGTCTTTCAGCGATGTAAATACATCCAGTTGGTATCGTGGCTATGTCGGGGCTTTGGTGGCTTCTGGCATCACACAGGGAACCTCGCCAACGACCTTTGCACCAGATGCTAACGTGACGCGTGAAGAACTGGTTGTGTTCTTTATTCGTGCTTTTGGATTGGAGAAAACCGCCAGCCAATTGACGGCATCTGCCGCTTTTGCTGACAAAGAGCAAATTGCTGAATGGGCACAAGGGCATGTCGCCCTCGCTTCCCAAATCGGCTTTATCAGCGGCTCTGATGATGGAAATGGGAGCAGCCGGTTTAATCCCAAAGATAACGCTGAGCGCCAAGCTTTGGCAAGACTAGCCTATGAATTCACGCAGCATGCTTCTCAGTATGTAGATAAAGCGAAGAAATTGGCTGCAGCCCAGCACCCGTCTCCGATTAAATCGGTGTCTGTTGTGAACAACACGAGCGTAGAAGTGACATTTTCGTCCGAGTTGACGACGATTTCCAAAGAGGAATTTGCTTTTGATCAGGATCTAAAAGTAGTGGACATTGCCTTTAAAGCAGGCAGCAAATCCATTGTTGTTTTAACAACTTCCGCTCAAAAGAAGGATACTTCCTACAAGCTTTCATATAAGGGAGTAGCCGTAGATCAAGTTTTGATTGGCGCAGAAGCCGCATTCTTTGGCGGCGGTGGTGGTGGTGGTGGTTTTGGCGGAGGCGGAGCGCCTGCAGCGCCCACAGTGGCTCAGCAGCTAGCTAGCGGCAAGGCATTAACTTCAATTACCATTAGTGCTTCTGGTACATATGGTCCAACGAGCGGTGCAACAACTGTTGAAAATCTAACCGTTGATCCGGGTCCAACCGGTGAAGTTACGCTTAATAACATTACTGTGCAAAATTTAGAAATTCGCTCTGGAGCTGTTAGCTCGATTAAATTATTAAATACGCTTGTTCATTTACTTAGAGTAAATGCGATAAATAATGGAAATCAAGTCGTGCGTGTTGTTGTCTTAGGCAGGACTGTCGTCACAGATACAGAAGTGAGTTCTCAGGCTGTTCTAGAATCCTCCGCTATGGATGGAACCCTGGGGAGAATCAAGATTCTTTCCGCGGCAACAGGAAAAGAAGTTAGATTTAGAGGGAATATTGACGGGGAAATCACTGTGGAGGCGCCGGATACGACGATTCAGATTGATCCTCCAAGCGTAGGCAATGCGCTTCCAACCGTAATCAAATCCTTAAAATTGAAAAGCGGATTAACAGGTACACGACTCCAACTCGGAGCGGGGACTAACTTAAAAGCAATTACGACGGATACGACTATTGCGCTTACTGGTGATCCTGAGACCGTATGGAACCTATCTAAAAATAATCCGATGTTGGAAGTTGGTAATCAAGTCAAATCAGAGGCAATTAAGCTTGCAAATCAAGCGATTCAAACGGTTATTGGCTACGGTTCAGATATTTCTGCTCACAGGGATAAAATAACTTTAGCTGAAAATGCAGTGGCAACAGCCAAGAAATTTGGAGCTTTTGATTTTGAGATTACTGGTCAATATGATCTTGAAAGAATTTCATTCGAAGAACAAGTGAAAGACGTGCAATTACAGTTCCAAGGAGAGGACTTAGCTTCTTCAGTTACACAAGCCTTTACCTTCCCGCAATTAAGTGGCATGGAAATAACAACTATTTGGCGTACAGATCGGCCAGATCTTGTTTCTCCATTTGGTCCAATTAAGAGACCGGCATCGGGAGCAGGAGATGCAGCGGTAAAAGTAATAGCTAGTTTTTTCAAGAAATCCTTCTCGATAAATAAGTATTTCGATATTACGGTCAAACAATATAAGGCTGAGGTTAAAAGCATGATAAGCTTACGTGATGATTTGGTTTTGGTTGAATTCAATCATCCTGTAGCGAATTCCAATTCAGCAGACTTCCAGTTCGATAATGGACTGCAAGTCCAGAAAGTTTCACAGTACCCACAATTGACTCAGTATGCTTTGTTAACGGTAAACACTCAAAAAAGTGGAACGACTTACAACGTTTCTTATAAACAGGAGAATACTCAAGTATCTTTCGTAGGAAATGTAACAAACACTTGCTCATCGACAACATGCCCTATGCCGATTTCTGCACCAGTAGCACAGATTCCCTTGCCGGGTGTCAACGTTCCGGGTATTGTAGGGGGATTTGTCTATGAACAGACGGAATCATCAGGGTTGCGGGGGATTTCGAATACAACCGTAGAACTTGTTGGAACCAATTTAACAACTCAAACGAATGCAGTTGGATTTTATAGTTTTGATCAGATTACACCAGGTACACCATATTCCATTTCTGTCTCTAAGGGAAAAGAATATTCAAGATATGAGACTAATAAGTTTACCATCGCTTCAGGAGAACCTTTCCAAGTTGTGGGAATCTACCTACATACAGCACCTAAACCTGTTACAGATTTAAAAGTCCAAAATATTGGCTCAACAGCCACATCTATTTGGTGGAATCTGGGCTGGCGTGATCCGGAAGTTAAAACTACGTACAAAATTTATAAAAATGGTGTAGAAGTAGCTGTTTTTCCACTGGCAGTTATGTATAGTCTGGGTGTGTTAGAGCCAAATAAGGACTATACGTATGGAGTTAAAGTCTGCAATGATGTAGGTTGCTCAGCATCAACCGAAATTTCGTTTAAGACACCTCTGGCTCTACAGATTGATGCGATTAAACCTTATAATTCAGTATCTAACGAGGTGTATGGAGACCTTGTAAAATTATCGACTGGCTTAAATCAGTATGTAATGCCTAAAGCTTCACGTTCAGCAAATTTCTTATTACTAAAGCTGAGGGATGACGATGTATTTGCTGCAGGTGTTTCTTCGCTTAAGGGAACATTAGACATTTCAGGCGTAAAAATTGGGGTATTTGGTTCACCTAATGGACCAACAGCTGAAACTATTACGATCAATGGTGAAACATATTTTAAAATGAATATTACGAACGAGCCTAACCCGTTCGTAGGTGCAAATTCATATTATATTAGTGGATTAAAGTATATGATTTCTGGTCAATTAAATCAGGTGCAAGATTCACAATTTACGATTACGTTTGAATAAATGGTGAAAAGGCCCATCCCCGCCACCCGGCCGGGATGGGCCTTTTAGTTGTCCCCACGCTCGCGGAAAGGTAAAATATAGGAAAACAACGGCAGGTGAGGAACAACGATGATCAACATCGGCCTATCCGGCCTGTCGATTGTATATCCTTGATGGATCGAGTCGCAACAATCCCGTTTGAATCGTTCATACAAGTTGTAGGCGAGCAGTTTAACGAGAAAGTCAATCTCGTTCGCTTGCTTGAAGTGGTTTTCCATGCAACAGCGTTGATTATTGAACCGCCACACTCCAGATTAGTCACAATGGCCTCGTAGTGCCTGCGGTATCCAGAACCATACGGGATTGACCATCCTCGACCACCTATGTTTTACGAATAACGGCAACGCGGCGAGGTGTCTTCCAAGAGGTTGTCTTGAAGCAGGCGGCATCCGTCGAAGAGTGAGTATTACCGGCTCGGAGAACCGCATTTAAACAAATCTGGGACTGCCCTTTAAAAGCCAGTAACGGATGTTAACTTTTACGGCCAGGTTTGTGAGAAGTCGTTTCTTTGCGGCATAGGCTTGATGACCTTAGACCGTTTCCAATGTTGAGTCTAAATCGACAATGAGCTCTGAAGGTAGGACGGGACGAATGCCTTAATGATTTAATCTCCTTAAGCCCAAACGCAGGGTGGGACAGTTTTGCGTAAATGTACGAGTTCCTTGTACAGCAAAGAATGGTGGGGACAGCGTCCACCTAGAAGGCGTTTGATAAGCGGATCGTGCTGTAGCTTGCGAAAGTAAAAGAGTCGCTCGCAGCCGACAATCCATTCGGCGATTGTATAAAGCAGGATGTGGTGTGCCGGAATAGGGAGTTATTCTTCTCAACACCGGAAATGCGCTGAAGCGCCGAGGAAAGATTGATTTTTCGAGGTATACTAAGAACACTTTCATTCTACCGAAGCTAGTTGCATGTTGTAGCGTAAATTTGGACTTGAGTTTGTTGATAGGAGTGGTACACTTCACATTAAAGGTGCTCCTCTCTTTGGCGATGTTGTCTTGGAAAACACCTTCCTACCAAAGATTTGGAGCACTTTTCATATTTTTTATAGAGTGATACTTTCGAAATTCAGGTTTAAATAGCAATAACAATCGTATACGACAGCATTTCAGGGGGCGAAGCGTCAGTTGACATTATTTATCCCAGGGTACACGTACCCCGAAAAATCCAGCTATTATCCGCAATAGGACTAAAATAACTCCAATTACAATAATAAAAGTGAGTAAGTTCGACATAAAATTTTTATTTTTCATACAAGCATGTTCCTTTCAATAAAAAAGTTGCTCCCGGGTGCGTTTTAAACGATTGACTAACTTTGGCTTGTTTTTCAATAGCACAACGAAATGACCTTTCACTTGCACAACAATGAAGAACGACGAATTTTGGAAAGAAAATCCCAACTTCAAGTTAACTTCAAATTCAACATTATCTAAGTAGATTACTTTGCTGTACCAAGATATACTAGTTATGCAGCAGAAATTGGGTTAGTAGATATCTCTTTTTGAAAATACAATTAGAGCTGTTGTGATGAATATGAGAAAATAAAGAAATAATATAAAAATTGAAAAAGTAATTGTAATTCCCTCAATAATTGGAATTTGACCGGGTAAGTACTGCTTTAAATTAAGATGTGGAAATAAAAGAAACCTGAACCAAGAATACTTTGCTAGAAAGTTATTCGCCACTGAACCACCTAGCCAAAGAACGATAGACGACGTAATGGATATGGTAACATTTTTGAAAAGCACCGCAAACATGAAAGAAAGTGAAGTTAGCAGTACTATCTCAATTAAACCAAATAAATATGCTGTAAGCGTATATTCCATGACATTTCTTTCTACTACTTCTCCTACACTATTCAAGACAAGTTCAACAGAACCTTGACCATTTCCAGAAAAAGCTATATATCCAACACCAAAAGAAATTGCAAATAAGAATAATAAAAAACCAGTACTAATAACAACTATGGTGAGATATTTAGATAGGAGTATTTTCCAACGTTTAAAAGGTCTTATCATCAACTGCTTTATTGTGCCAAATGAATATTCGTTTGCAATTATATTTGCTGTCTGTATAACCATAAATACTATAATTAAACCTATAAAAATTTGAGCATCGTAGGCAAACTTCCACGTTGTTTGTACTCCATAAGGTATATTTCTTTCAATTGAATAATTTAGTATCTTTAAATTGTCTTCATAGATTGATAGATTAACTTCGTTTATTTTCCTTTTTTTTTCATCTTCTCTATTTTCATCAATTTCTTTAATTGCTTTTTCTTTATTTGATTCTGCCCGCTCAATTTGTTCCCTTGCATTCTTTCTCCAATCGTGATTTGTTTCAGTGTTTGAAAATACTGCACAACCTCCAACCAATGCAGTCAGTAATATAAGCATAACAATTGTTTTAAACTGATAGATGATCTTAACATTCTCATTATGTACAAGCTTAATTAAACTGAGAATCCTCATCATCGAATTGTATTCCCTCCTACTAAACTTAAATAATGGTCTTCGAGAGTCCTTCTTTGTTCAATTATTTCAAATACCTGTATTCCCTCCAAAAAGAGAATCTCGTTAATTGTTGGTATTTCTTCTCGTTTTACATTGACATACAAACCATTTCCCTCCACGTCAAAAGAAAATCCTCGCTCTCGTAGTAGAACCCTAGCTTTACTAATGTTCTCATGATTTCCCATGTCATAAAAATATCTTGATTGAGCGCTTTTTTCATTCATTGAATAGATATTAATAAGCTCACCCTGCTTTAAGATAGCAAATCTGTCACACATTAATTCCATTTCTGAAAGAAGATGACTTGAAACAATAATAGTCACTCCTTCTTCAATAGCCAGCTTCTTCAAATAAGTTCGCATTTCATGAATGCCTTCAGGATCAAGCCCATTAGTTGGTTCATCAAGTATAAGTATTTTGGGTTTATGCAGTAAAGCCAGAGCGATTCCTAGTCGTTGACGCATCCCTAAAGAATATGTCTTTACTTTATCATGAATTCTATTATCAAGCCCGACCAGTTTTACCGCCTCATGAATACAATTCTTTGGTAGCGTATTGTACATTCTTGAGAATAATTCAAGATTTTTATAACCGCTTAGATATTTATATAAATCAGGAGTTTCGACTATTGCACCTATTTCCCTTATGGCCTCCTCAAATTCAGTAGTTATATTCTTCTCATTCAAAATTATTTCACCTGAAGTAATCCTTACCAAGCCAACAATCATTCTTATAATAGTTGTTTTGCCAGCGCCATTAGGCCCTAATAGTCCAAATACTTCACCTTTTTTAACTTCCAAATTTAAGTTTTTTATAACTTTGTGATTACCCACAATTTTAGTTAAATTTTTAATTTCAATCATCGTATTTCCTCCTTCCCACATTAACATTACCCTTTAATAAATATCATGTTTAATTTCGCTAATACCCAGAGAGACTTTCTTTACAAATAATTTCCAAGCCTTTGCCCCAGTTATCAAGAATAACAGTGACAATATGAATCTTAAAACTAAATATCCAGAAATATTAAACATTACATAATATTCTCCATAAAGTAATAGACTCCAAAGCGAAAGAGAAAAGATAAGCAAAAGAAATATCTTTAAACTTATACGAAAATCCACTTGTATCCCCGAAGTTTCAAATCTGGCTTCTTTCAACAGAGTAGAAATGCAAAACACCGAGCACAATACTAGCGTTATTAACGACCATAGTATTGAAAATAAAATATCTATTAGCGACCACTTATGAACGATAAATAACGTAATTTCAACCAAAAACAAAATAGGAAAAGTTATTAATAACACTGTTAAGACCTTTTCTTTTAATATATCTATATACTTAATTGGAGAGTTATACAGTAAATAAAAGCAACCACCCTCTAAAACAATAACCCTGAAAGACAATGAAAGTGCAATCCAAATTAACAGAAATGCAAGTAAGGAATAAACTCCTAGTTTACTTTGTATGGAATCGAATTTATACTCGTAGAGCAAACAAAGGAATATAGGAAATACTACTCCTTTCCAATTTTCGAAACTTCTGAACAAGTAGCGTATATCTTTTTGTGAAATGCTAGGGAGATACTGAATGAATAATTGAGAAAGTAATTTCTTTTTACTTGATATTCTACTGTCTTCTTTCCCTATTTCTTTCGATTCCACCAACATGCCATTAATTAATGCCTTGATAGTTAAAAAGTATGCAATTCCAAATATTGCTATGCTTATTAACGAAATCTTTAAAAAACATGTTATATAAAACCGAATTTCTGACTCAGACAAAAAATTAGCATATAGTTCAATGGGAATTAATAAAAACTTGTAAATAGGTGTCTTTGTCTCGAAAATCTGAGTCAGTTGTGATGAAAAGAAAATTATTATTATATAAACAATTGCAGTAATAACTCCAGATAACGTTAGTACAGTGCTCTTTATATTTTTACCACGGGACACCCAAAATGAAATAACTATAAGAATTTTCAGAAGAGAAACAATAATAATATTTATTGGAAGTAATCCAATAATACAGAACAGTAAGGATAATATAGTAATATTTCCTGAGAAAACAAGCGTAACAAGTAGGGGAAGGTACAGCAAATAATATACCTTAAATAAATTCAACAGAGCTTCAACATATCTAATCAATACAACAGCACTATGTGATATAGGAATATAAAGGAGTATCTCCCTGTCTAATGATTCAAAGTATTGCTGATATATTACATTAAAAGTCTTGGGAATGCTTATTATCATTAGGATTGAAAAAACGCTAAGAGTTACAATTGTTTTATTATCCTGCGCTGAAAACTTTAGTAAAAAGTAAGAACAAACGGATACAATTAAAAAAAGTATCATGTAGCCAGCAACAGTGCCGGCATTTTCTTCAATTTTATTCTGCTTAAGACGGTTTATTTGCAAACTTACTCTTAACCTTAAATAACTTATTAACACTTCACTTGCCCTCCTGCAAATCCGCTGTTATTTCCAAAAAAGCTTCTTCTAAAGACGAATCTTTCCCCATACTTTCTTTCAGTTCAGAAAGGGTACCAGTAAATAATATTTTCCCCTTGTTAATTATAGTAATTAAGTCACAAAGCTTTTCAGCGACCTCCAGAATATGTGTAGATAAAAAAATAGTGGCACCAGCTTGCTTTCTTTCTAGTATGATGTCCTTTAAAACTTTAATTGATTGTGGATCAAGGCCGTCAGTTGGCTCATCAAGAATAAGTACTTTAGGTTTATGTATCAACGCTCCTAGTAAGGATGCTTTTTTTTTCATTCCGTGAGAATAACTTTGAATGTAATTATCCGCTTTTTCAGTTAAGTCAAATTTTTCAAGAAGTTCACAAATCTCATCTTCAAGTTTAGATGAGTTTTTTACTCCATATAAGTTTGCCATAAATCTTAAAAACTCTCTGCATGTTAGTTTCTCGTAGACATTAGCTTTATCTGCGGAATAACCAATAAGTTTTTTTGCGTGCATAGGTTGAGTGTGTACGTCGAATCCATTGATTTTTATATATCCCGTATTCGGTCTAAGCATGCCAGTAACTAACTTAATTGTAGTTGTTTTCCCTGCTCCATTCTTTCCGAGAAATCCCAAAATAGTACCACTCGGAACATTAAGCTTATCTATATCTACTACTTTAAATTTATCATATATTTTTGTAACTTTTTCTATTGTTAACATATTAGATCGTCCCACCTATTATTTAAAATAATTAATTTAAACCTAGATTTTGCACTGTTTAATTCTTTCGGTTCAACAGCAAACTTTAGGTATAATTTAGATTATACACTATAAAATGACAAAAGAGCGAAAAATTCTTTTTTAGGAATTTCTCGCTCTTTCGTTTTTAAAAAATTGATTTAGTAACCGAAAAACGCCTTTAATTCGTCAGTTATCCAATTGATAAAATCAACAACATCGTTAAATAGAGCAAGTACTGTAGCGATTTTCAACCAATTATCTTTTACCCATTGCACCCCTGCACTGCCATACTTCCAAATGACACTAAAGGCAGAAGTAATAAAACTGATGGCTTTTGAACCTGCACCTGAAATGAATCTAAGTAGTGCTGCTAATGCTGCAACCAATGCGCTCACCCTTTTCCATTTTTAGATTCAGTAATTGTGCACAATTAGTTGAATATCCCAATTTTTGGGCATTGTCTCGACAAATGTAATTTTAATCCTATTTATAACTCAAGTAAAAGGTCGAAATCCGTAGATTTATCGGATATTTCAATAGTTTCCTTATTTTTCCTTTAATTATCTTTGGTTTCCTTTAAATTTCATTTATTTCAAAATAATGTATTTTTTGTATATTAAGTGTTTGAACCTGATTCTGTGAGAAATATTATGAGTTCATCTTATATAGTTCCAAATTCATGCTAGTATACGATCCTGAAATAATATAGCTGCTAAAAGTGTGATTATGGCATACTCACAATAGACATATTCCAACGGAGAGATACGATGCCATTTCAATCAAAAAAAGAGAAACTGATCCTTACTGTTGGCATGCTCCAGAAAATCAGCTAGGCACGAACAGAAGAAAACCGACTTGTTGAGAGCGCGCATGCTGCTTAGCTATGCAGATGGCCTGAGCATACCCCAGTTGGACCTGAGCGTTCTCTTTTGCCTGCCTGAAACTCATGGCCAATCATGTTCGAGAGAATGCATGTAAAGAGAGACATGATTGTTTGGTCCGATGTCATCAATCAGCGTATCCCGGCTACTAATGGCGCAAGAGTTGCAGCCCCTTTGTGATGTATATTTGCCCTACGATGAAAGGACAGGCATTCAAGCGATCGAGAGTAAAGCGGACGATTTACCACCAGTAACTGGAAAACATCCGAAGAATGGCCATGATCCTGAATATAAGCATCACGGCACACTATGTCATCTTGCAGGCATTGATTTAGTCACAGGTGAAGTTATTGGATCCGCAGAGGAACGTCACCGGAGCTGTGAGTTCTTCAATTTTCTAACTATAAGCCTGAATTGCGCATTCAGATTATCTTGGATAACCACTCCCACATATCTCCCAAAAAACGAATGATTACTTAGAGGACCTTCCAGATCGGTTTGATCTTACTTTTGCTCCCAAGCAAGGGTTTAGAGGAATGTCATTGATTCCTTCTTTGAAGAAATGACAAAACAAATGCTTCGCTATCTTAGGGTTAAATCGAAAGTAGAACTCAAACAATAGATTGAACTTTACCCCAAAGAAGTCAACGAGGATCCTGTAACTTTTCGCCAGAAATACGGTTTGGAAGGGTAACTTACAGTTTCGTTATCTCCAGGATCAACTACTAGTTGCTTTCGCGTAATCCAACGATCACACCATACCCTTCTTGGCCCGGATGAGGAAAGATAGGATTGTAGCAGTCTCTGCCCAAGAGAGTAAGAGAGACAACAACCTCTATTAATAGTCGTCAAAAGACGATACATAGATATCCAATGTCACTTAGGAAAGAACATCTATGGTAAGTTTAGCTATCGTAGCTTGCAGTTGGCGTGCGGGATCAGGTGTTTCTTCCAAAAGAATTGGTTGCTACTGAGGTGATATGGGGCTGTATCTGGGTGCTGGAAAAGTGTGGGGCTGGATGGAACCCTCGAGTCTGCAAGTAGACCGGGAACACTTTGTCTTTGCGAAAGGTTTCGGTAGGGTCAAAGTCTAACTTGCTTTGGGAGTAAATGGTGCTGTCATCTTTTATCCATCGGATGCATCATTTCCTTTCATACACCTTTGAATTTTACTAACAGCATTCACCTATACAGGGGAAATCAAAAGTAGTTTATAGCCAATTCTCCCCTAATACTCCCTTTTTCGTTTCCGAATCCGATAACTCTACCACTGTTATTGAGAGGATAGTAGTTGCGATATTGTATAATGAATTCCTTGTCAAATAAATGTATGCTAAAGTGGTAATAAAAAATATTGCAAAGATCTCTTACACGAAAACACATCTTGTTATCGACAGTTATTGCCATGTAAGATGCGTCTTGGTATGGAGGATCCCTATGGACAAATATGAATACAAAACTTTAAAATTTGCAACAACAGGATTTTCTGGAGGGGACTTGGAGATTGGGAAATTCGATTTAGAGTTAAACAAATTGGGCGAGCTCGGATGGAGTTTAATTTCATGCTTCGATACTAACATGATTCAAGGAGCTTCTAGATTGGTTATCGCTGTTTTTCAAAGGAAAATTTGAAATCAGGGTTCCATCATAGCTGCTCTTCATCTTCATAGTGGATTAATGGTGGATAAGTAAGGCCGAGAGCCCATACGTGCCTGTTCCGGCATAGGCTTTCGGCGTCTGCTGTTTGGCCAACTCAATTGTGTATGACCCCAATACATTTATTACTATCCGAGTTTAGGAATTATAGCAGCAGGCTCCAACAAGGACCCAGACACGTTCTTTTTTAGGGACCGATGCTGTTTTTTTGTTAATGAGTTAAAGAATTGCATTTTGAACCCCTCCTTTGTCAAGATAGGAATTATATATCTTACTTTTCTGAGAAATAGATGAGATTTGGGAGGAGGATTCATTATGATCAACATCGGCCTATCCGGCTGGGGCGACCACGAACTAGGCGGCAGCAGAGGCAAGCTGCGTGAATACGGCGCTCATTATCCAATCGTGGAGCTAGATAGTTCATTCTACGCGATACAGCCAGAACGCAACTATCTCAAATGGCTGCAAGAAACACCCGATAATTTCAGCTTCATTATTAAAGCCTACCAAGGCATGACCGGGCATCTGCGGGGCGAGAGCCCTTTTGAAGGCGGGATCGATCAGATGTTTGAGGTGTTCATGCAGTCTATTCGGCCGGTTCAAGAAGCGGGCAAGCTCAAGGCTGTGCTGTTCCAGTACCCGCCTTGGTTCGATTGCACGAAGCCGAATGTGGCTGTTCTTCGCGACGCCAAAGCGAGAATGGGCGATGTTCCTTTAGCGCTCGAATTTAGACATCAGAGTTGGTTCACGGAAGATATGCGGGAGAAGACTCTGAGCTTTATGCGCAGTGAGGGCTGGATGCACAGCATCTGCGATGAGCCGCAGGCAGGGATTGGCTCGGTGCCGACCGTGCTTGAGGTGACGCATCCGGAGATGACGATGGTTCGTTTCCATGGCCGCAATGTCGGCGGCTGGGTGCAAAATAGCGAGACGAATTGGCGTGAGGTCAGGTATTTGTATAACTACAATCAGCGGGAATTGCAGGAATGGAAGGGATGGCTGCTGGAGCTGCAAAAGCAAACGCGGGAGGTTTGTGTGATCTTCAATAACAATTCCGGAGGACATGCGGCTGGGAATGCGAAGGAACTCATGGAGATGCTGGGGGTTGATTACGAGGGCTTGGCGCCGAGGCAGCTGGATTTGTTTTGATGAGTAGAAATAGCCAAGAACCTTAAATTTAAGTTTAAGGTTCTTGGCTAGACCAAACAAATTCATTTATTTAAACCAATCATCCCTACCCCCATCAAGCAAGGAAGCAGAAGTACTGCGAAACAAAAATTGATATGTTCCTTCCGTTTGAGGATTAATGATAAACTTTACCTTCGAGACTCCCTCTAGAGGCTTGCTTATAAATTCATTCATGTAAGTTTTCTCGCTAGTAGCTTTATCATAAAAGACACGTTTCCCTTTGGGATTCCAAATCTCAACCATTAAATCTCCGGATTGCAACTCGATCAGAAAATTGGTTTTTAAATGAAAGAAAAAAGTCCGGTCTACCGAGATACTTTTCTCTATTACTTTGAATTGTCGTTGTTTTTGTCCTCCGGATAAATGCTTAACCTTGCTATGAAGAAGTTCTTCGATTCCTAGCTTGTTTAAATAATGCCGCGCTTTCTCCTTGCATTCTCTTTTACTCATATTCAGTTCTATAAAAGGAAGCGTTACATTATCGTATACGCTATAGTTTGTAAGCAACGCATAGTGCTGAAAGATAAAACTCACAACGCGATTTTGAATTTCGACAAGCTGTTTATCTTTTAAACCAACCGTAGATTTTCCTGGAATTTTGCATTCACCTTTTGTTGTTGTATCCATACAGCCCATAATGTTAAGAAGTGTTGTTTTCCCTGAACCGGAAGGGCCTATGACAGCAACAAAATCATCAAGGGCCGTCAAGGAATTCTGGGAATTGCCGTATATCTTAGATACGTGGACAAGTTCAATTGCCGCCATTAGGCTTCTCCTCCTTGAATTAACGTGTATGGTGACCTTTTATAGATAAACCAGATCGGGTATATAACGGAAAATAAGGTAAGGCTTGAGGCAATAACAAGCAATTTAAAGACAATGCCAATACCAAATAATTCCAATATTGATGAATTGTAAATAGTACTCCATATGCTATTAGAGTAATAATTCCAAATTCCCCCCACAATAGCACTAAGCATAATGGACGAACACTTCGGTTATGATCGTTCTGGCTATACGAATGATGGATTCACCATAAACTTTCCTTTCTCCAAATTCATAAAATCTGGCTCGGATGGAGGATAGACTAGAGGTTATAATTCCAAGGGGATTGTGTCAGTGGGGCCAAGCATGAAATCTGTTTTTGAAAAGGTGGTTCCTGAATCCAGTTTGATCTTCGTGCTATGGAACAAGGAATCATCTAAAAACACCATATAGGAGAGTTTCTCTTGTCCTCTTAGTACCGTGTTTTTATACAATTCCCGATTTTTCAAACCTAGCAAAAAAAATTGCGCAGTAGAAAAAGACCCGTGTCCGCTCACGTTATTCATATTATCAATTTCTTGTTTGAGCTTGCTATAGCGCTCGGAGAATAATTGCGCGCTTATATTCCCCGTTTTGCCGTATCATTATTATTTTATTGTGGGGTCTTACTGTTCTTAAGGCTTAATCTCTTCTATATCCACTTTCAAAATTCTTCATATAACGATTATAAAATTCTTTGCCATTAGAATCATAGCCATCATGACTCTTGTTTACAAAATACCCCTTAACATCCCAATGGAGGGTGAGACCACCTTCTTCTACTCTATTATGGAAGGTAATGATACTTCAATCTGGTCATACTATTTCGACGTAATATGACTTTATTCGATATGTTATATGAAAAATATGAATCTATAGCACTATTGGGAATAAATATAAATAAAGTTAATATATAGTAGTTGACTATTAGAGTTTTAGAGGAGGATAATTACTATGAAAAAGTTAATTACACTATTACTAACTATTGCTATGATGGTAACATTTATTTTACCAGCAGCAGGAGCAACTACGGATTCATCAACAAAAGACTTCCACGATCAGAAACTGGAAGCAGGATTGAAAGCATTAGAGGATGAGAAAAAGTCAGAGGATTCAGAAGATAAGAAGAATTCAAATGAAAAAATTCAGCTCCGAAATCCGATTATCAAATTAATCCAATTGATTTTCACTCAAGCAACAAAAACTACTAGCGTTGTAGCTACTAGTAGAAGTGTTGCTACAACTATTACTTCACATGCTATTAAAGAGGCGCTTAAAGATGGTATTACAAATATTATGATTGACACAATTTTAGATGGGGTAAGTGCTTCAGGTGGGCCATTTAAAGTTGATAAATTTGATGATGCTTTAGGAGACTCAAGAGTTTTTTATGATTATGGTACTAAAACTGTAATAATACTAGCTAAGACTGACAATACCATTATTACAGTGTATAAAGATACATCCACTGATGGAGCTGCCAGTAGAATAAAAGCTGGCAGGTGGAAATTTGGATATTGGATGTTTGAATAGGAAAAGGTGGCAACCTAAAATGGCTGTTGTTTATCTTAGAGGTCGTGAAAATACATCCGAAATTGATATTCATTTTGAGTTTTTGTACCATATTCCTGGAGAGTATGAGGGAAGTAGAATTCGTGTTACTTTCTACAGAAATAAACTAGTTGAAAGAACTATTGATATGGGCTGGACAAATATAGTTCTCTTTCGCTTTATTAATTTGATGAAAAATTTTCCATTAGAAAAACCAAATGGAAACTATCATCACTTCGAAAAACATCTTGAATTTCACTGGATTTATGAGTACAGTACTGATCTATACTTGCTGGTTCTTGAAGATCAAGGTATATTATTTCCGTTAAAAACTAGCAAAAGTGAGCTAGTAAAGTTTGGACATGCGCTTGAAAAGGCAGTAAAATTAGCTCCAAGTCTAGACAGTTTTACAAATCTTGAGTAAAAGGTTTTTTCTAAATAAATACCAAACAGCCTTTTCGTGATAATTGCGAAAAGGCTGTTTAGTGTAGCTGAAAGAAATGCCTCAAAACCGCTGCACCCGAATGTAATCTGCCGTAAATACATGCGATTGATTTATTTGTGTGCAATTTATGCGTAAATATGAATGAAAATGCATTTTAACAAAATTTATTATCAATATAATTCAAAGAGTTCTTTTATTAAATGATCTATTTCAAGCAATATGTATTTGGGGGAATTGGATCCAATGTAGAGTGTACTTACAATAAGTGAATTTCACACAAAGTTATAACCTACCACTCAGCAACGGTGCCGTCCGCTTGACGCCAAACGGGATTTTTCCAGTTATGTCCGATTGCGGCCATTTCGCGGACTTTCTCCTCGTTGATTTCGATACCCAAGCCCGGTGCAGTCAGATTCTTCACGAAGCCTTCCTCATACTGGAACACGGAAGGGTCTTTCAGGTAATCCAACAAGTCGCTGCCCTGATTATAGTGAATGCCCAGACTTTGCTCCTGAATGAAGGCGTTAGGGGAGCAAATGTCGAGCTGCAAACACGAAGCCAATGCGATAGGACCAAGCGGACAGTGCGGAGCAACTGCAATATCGTAAGCTTCGGCCATGGCTGCGATTTTACGTGTTTCGAGGATACCTCCAGCATGGGAGAGGTCTGGCTGGATAATGTCGACGATGCCTTGCGCGAGCAGCTCTTTGAAGCCCCAGCGTGTGTACATGCGTTCGCCGGTTGCGATAGGGCACGAGGTATAGCGGGCAATTTCTTTGAGCGCTTCATTATTCTCAGGAAGCACAGGCTCTTCAATAAACATCGGGCGGTAAGGCTCCAACTCTTTGACGATGATTTTGGCCATCGACTTATGGACACGCCCGTGGAAATCAATGCCAATGCCGACATCTTTGCCGACGGCCTCACGTACGGCTGCGATGCGGGCTATAGCTTCATCGACTTTGCTGATGGAATCGATGTAGTGCATCTCTTCGGTGGCGTTCATTTTCACCGCCGTGAAACCGGCCTCAACCTGCAGCTTGGCGGCTTGCCCCACGTCGCTTGGACGGTCTCCGCCGATCCAAGAGTAGACACGCGTGCGATCGCGGCACGCCCCGCCCAGCAAATCATATACAGGGGCATTGTAGAACTTGCCCTTAATGTCCCACAGCGCCTGCTCGATGCCGGAGATGGCACTCGACAGAATCGGTCCGCCCCGATAAAATCCCCCGCGGTATAGCACTTGAAACATATCCTCGATCCGCATCGGATCTGTGCCTATGAGATAGTCGCTCATTTCTCTTACGGCAGCAGCAACGGTATCGGCTTTGCCCTCGACGACAGGCTCTCCCCATCCGGTAATCCCTTCATCGGTTTCGATTTTCAGAAACAACCAACGCGGCGGTACTTTAAACAATTCCAGTTTGGTGATTTTCATCAGATTCTTCCTCTCCATGTTACGAATAGTGGTCACGATACTCCTGAGGGGTCATTCCATAATGCTTTTTGAAGGCATGGTTAAAAGAGTGCGGTCGCTGATAGCCAAGCTGTGTAGCGATTTCGTATATTTTCTCCTGACCGTTTTTCAGCAGATAAGCGGCTTTGTCCATGCGCACACGACTCACGTAATCGCTTAGATTATCGCCGGTTTCCACTTTATAAATCTTCGATACATAGACCGGATGCAGATAAACATGATCGGCTATGGATTGCAAAGAAACATCGCTGGCAAGATGCTGTTCGATAAAGGAACGGATGTCATTGATCAGGGTAGTCCGGCTGTCCTGCCTTTCTTGGTCCATGTCCTCTCGCATGCGCTGCAAGGAGCGGAGAGACCAATCGCGAAGTTGGTTGACGGTGCGAAAAGGAATCCCCTCTGTCATTTTCTCGTAGTCGCCGCCGATAAGCTGATGCAGCTGTCGACCGTTTTTGTGGGCGATATAGGCAAAAGCTGAAGCAATGGAGAAGTAAACCTCCAGCAGATGCTCCTGGGATTCAGAGAACTTCGTACCCATCTCATCGAAAATCTGCGTAAGCTTATCCGCGGTATCCTCCCAACGAGCGGCCTCCAGGAGATGATTGAGCGTAGGGGGCTCGTACAGCCTTTGCAAAGCGGACAGTTCCGTCTGGACAGCCTCGTCACCCAGCCGCATCAACAGTTCATGCTCACTGCCGATCCGTTTGCGGAAGGCGCTCAGAGACGCATGATAAAGGGTTGTAAGATCAGAAGGAAATTCCCCCCAACTGCTTAGCAAAATGGAGATTTTACCCTTCAAATAATTGTTCACGGCCGATTGCAGAACGGCTGCGGTTCGTTCCAGCCAGGCAGGTTCCTCTTTCTCGGAGATAGCGATCTTCCGTTTCATAATAAAAACTAAGTAATCATGCGCATCTTTCGTTGACCAGGTGTCGAATTTCTCCGCGAATAATTCCTCCACCATGTTGCTGATGGCATATTCCATTAAGGACAGCCGTCTCATATCGTAGTCGAGGAAGTCGGATTCTAGCCGAATCATCATGCATACACAGGCTTGCCCGTGAAAATCAGGGAGCTCAAGCATCTGCATTTTCTCCTGCAAGGAGGTCTCGGTCAGGTTGCGCCCCTGAAGAAGATCATTGAGTAAATTTCCCCGCAGCAGGGGCAGATTTTCTTTGAATGTATAGGCGAGCCGCCGTGTGGAAAAGACTTCCTGCCATTCTTTTTGCAGCTTATCCATCACGCGTTTGACGGTACCCAGCAGATCCTTCTCCGTTACCGGTTTCAGTAAATAGTCTTCTGTCCCCTGAAGAATCGCTTCTTTGGCATAGTTGAAATCCGAGTAGCCTGACAGAAGGATGCATTTGGTTTTGGGCCACCTGCGGTTGATTTCGGCGATCAATTGCAAGCCTGTTATTCCTGGCATTTGGATATCCGTCAGGACGATATCTATGGAGAATTGCTCGAGCAGCTCCAGCGCCTCTTGGCCAGAGTAAGCCTTGAAAATCTGTTCAATCCCCAGAGATGCCCAGTCGATTGTAGCGTGAAGTCGATCCACGACGTGCGCTTCATCATCGACAATCAGAAGTTGGATCATGGTCTATTCTCCTTTACCGCCGGGAGGGCTTCCTGCCGAGTTTCCCGTTTCCAAGTCAGATCAGCCCGCAAGCCCCCTTGTTTACTCAGATGGAACGTGAGGCCAGAGCCTTCGCCAAATTGATAAAGCAGCCGATGATGCACATTCCACGTCCCGCAGCCAATATCGTCAGACATGGGCGATTGCAACTGCTTCGTTAATTTGGCTAACCCTTCGAGCGTTAAACCTGGGCCGCTATCCTCAACGATAACCCGGTTCCAGCCGTCCTCTTGCTCACCTGTGATGGTGATCCTATTGCTAGCTATGCTGCGTTCGATGCCATGGACGATGGCGTTCTCCACCAAAGGCTGAAGAATGAGCCGGGGAACCTGTTCGTTCAGCATGTCATCCGGAATGGCAATATCATACGTCAACCGATGAATGCGAAGCTGCTGAATGTTCAAATAATGCGTGACCAGGTGCAGTTCTTCCTGCAAGCGGACGGTCTGCTTTTCGACTCTGGTCGTATACCGGTAAAACTCGGCCAAATTTTGCGCCATCGCCACAACGGATTCCTTATCTTCCATTTCGGCGGAATTGATGATGAAAAACAAAGAATTATACAGAAAATGCGGATGAATCTGCGACTGCAATTGTTTCAGTGTAGCTTCGCGGGAACGTATTTTCTCGACATATACATCCTCGACCAGCACTTGGATTTGCGTCGCCATTTCATTGAAGCGTTGGATAAGGAAATCGAATTCATTTTTGGCTTTGTAGTCGATGCGTGCCGAGAGATCGCCTCTTTTCACTTTCTGTACGCTCTGAATCATTTTGCCGATAGGAATTTGTACATTTCTGTACAATAAAAAAGCTGCCAGCACACTGAGCATGAGCAGAAGCGCAATAGATCCGTAAAATAAGTTGCGTGTCATCGTTATGGGCGCCAATATTTTCTGAACAGGCACATAATCGACTAAATACCAGCCCAGCTGCTCCGATTTCACATAACTAACCAAGTACTCCTGCTTCTGAATGTCGATTTGCAGTTGACCGGAATCCGGCAACCCCTTCTTCTCGAACTCAGCCCTGATGATGCTCGCGATAGAAGCATTGGACGAACTGTTTAAAAGGATGGCCTGCTGTTCGCCAAGCAGAAAAGGGTCGCTGCGTTTATCTTTTTTGTATACGTCCAGCAGTTGGATCATATTTTGCACGCTAAATCTCACTTGATAAAGCACATTTGCCTGCTCAACGGTTTGCGCGCGAATCGGCTCGCTAATTTCCCGTATAAACGATCCTAAGCCTTTGTCGCCTTCGCGCTGCTCATAGGTCCATGTTCGCTGAATCGCTCTTTGCCAAGGCCAAGAATCGGTCCCATTGACGAAAATGCTGGAGGACAGCACTTGCTTCTCCTTGGGTGTCGCAATCGTAAGCTCGTTCACCCAACCGCTGGAAACACTTTGCAAGCTAAGCTTCTGGATGATGCGCGATTGCTCTTTCAGCATGTCGTAATCCGGCGCATTGTACCGGTCGATATATTCCCTGACATAAGGATCGCTGCCCAGAATGACAGGGGACATCGCGAGCCGCTCCACATCCGCATCCAGTTGGTGCATGAAGAAAGACAGTTGATTTAAATTGGACGATTGAATCTGGTCCTGAACGACACGATTCGTAATGCGGTTTGTGAAACTATACAGAAGGACAATAGGAATCAGAAGCAGGACCAGCAGGACTAAAATTTTGCTGAAAATATTCAGTTTATACGGCATGCCCAATCACCTTCCACTATCTGCTAAGCTAACCAACTTAGAACTTAATATACGAGAGATGCCCGCCAAAGGAAAGGCAGCAGCTCTCGTAGACAGGAGTTCCGTTATTTAACCTTTGACAGCACCGGCGGAAAGTCCGCTAACGACGTAGCGCTGGGATACCAAAGCGATAAGGAGGACAGGAAGCGTGATGATACATGCCGCCGCCATTAATGCGCCCCAGTTGATTTCAGAATAGGACATGAAATTAAATACGGCAATCGGCAGCGTCTTCGTTTTGTCACCGGCCAGAATCACGGAGAACATGAAGTTGTTCCACGAGAAGATGAACGAGAGCAGGGAAGCTGTGATGACGCCCGGACCGGAGATCGGCAGGATGATCCGCAGGAATACTTGATGATGCGTACAGCCGTCGATGAGGCCGGATTCCTCGATTTCTGTCGGCAGCGCCTCGAAGAAGGAGATCATAATCCAGATGATGAAGGGCAGTCCGACAAGCATATGACTGAGAATAAGGGCGGTATACGTATCGACCAAATGAATTTTGGAAAACAGGATGAACCATGGAATCAGGAATGTAATGCCTGGGATAATACGAGCAACCAAGATGAGCAGTCCGAGCTTCTGCAGATGATGGCGAGCGATGGCATAAGCAGCCGGCAGACCCAGCAGAAGTGACATCAGCGTTGAACCGGCAGCGACCAGAAAGCTATTCCAGATGAATTTCATGAAGTCGTATTCTTTGAATACGCTGACATAGTTATGGAACGTCGGCTTGAAGATGAACAGTTGGCCGGTCGACAAGATCTGCGATTGTGTCTTGAAGGAAGCGAGCAGCATCCAGACGAAAGGAAAAGCAAACACGATCAGCACAAGGAAGGTAAGCAGTGTTTGGGCAATTCTTGGACCTTTCTTTTTCCTCATGATGAAGCTCCCTCCAATCGTTTACGCATCCAAATCATGAATAAGGTCAGGCCCATCACGAGCGCGAAGAAGATCACGAGCAGCGAGGACGCCATGCCCAGCTTGAAGTATTGGAAGCCAAGCACATAGCCGTACAGGTTCAGCGTTTCCGAAGCGAAGTTCGGTCCGCCTTGGGTCGTTGCATAGATGATGTCGAAGGTTTTCAGAACGTCGATCAAGCGCAGCATAGCTGCAACGATAATCGTTGGACGAAGTAATGGAAGCGTGATAGAGACGAACTTTCTCCAAGAGCTTGCACCGTCTACGTCGGCTGCCTCATAAGGGTCTGACGGCAGTGTGGCTAAACCAGCCATAATAATGAGCGCAATCATAGGCGTCCATTCCCACACATCGACGATGACGAGGGACGGAATGACCTGATTGGGGGAGGCCAGCCAAAGGAGCGGCTGCAAGCCGAGTGATTTCAGCATCATATTGGCAACACCGATTGTAGGCTCATAGATCAACATCCAGACGAGACCCATAGCGACAGGGGTTGCTACCATCGGCAGCAGGAAAACGGTCTTAACGAGATTTTTGCCGCGGAATTCTCTGGACAGCAGCAAAGCGATGGCAATACCGAGAATAACCTCTAGGGTAAGGGCAGCGAAGGTAAAGTAGAACGTAGAACCTGCCGCATGCCAGAAGCGTTCGTCTTTGAGTAATGCGATATAGTTGGACAGCCCAACCCACGCCGGCGGCGTAGTGGCGGACATGCTCCACTCGTAAAAGCTGATTCGAACGGTATAGATGATTGGAAAGAGCATCATAAGCATAACGAAGATGACGGCTGGCAGTGTGTAAATCCATTTCAAGTTGCGGTTAAACCAACTGTACTGCATGGTGCATACATCCTTTCTGAAGGCGGTAACAGGCCTTGATGAAAGATGAAAGGGGCCATAAGATGACCCCTTCATCGGAACTAACGGTTTATCTGGATTTGTCTTTATCGATGATCGTTTGCAGGGCTTGGTTGGCTTTGTCGGCGACAGGCTGGAGATTCGTCTCGCCCGTCATGATTCTCTGGACGATTTCACCGACAGCATCGCGGGCTTCGCCTACACTGATCACGGTCGGACGGTCATGGTCGACACCGGTTTTGGCGCTTTCCTTGATAACTGGAACGAGCTCTGCTGGGAATCCTGTGGTACCCTCGGCTTTATCCCAAACGGAAACACGGGCGCCTGGATTGCCTTTTTGCTGCGTTTTCAAGACGACATCTTTGCTGGTTGCCCACTGAATGAACGCCCATGTCGCCTCTTTATTGGCGGATTTGGCATTCATAGCAAGTCCCCAGGAGGTGATGCTGTAAGGCTTGGAGCCTGCTTTGCCGCCAGGGAATACAGCGAATCCGACTTGATCAGAAATCTTGGATTTCGTGGGATCTGTCGCATTCTGGTACAGCGAGTTAGCATCCGTTAGGAAGGCAACCTTGCCTTGGGCGAAGATGGCGAAAGCTTGCGGCCACGACATGTTCAGAACGCCTGGAGGCGCATAATCTTTGAGCAGGGTACCATAGGTGGTGAAAGCTTTCAGCGCTTCAGGCGTATTGATGCTCGCCTTGTCGCCAGTTGTGAAATCGGCGCCCTCTGAGTATAGGAAGGAAGATACCTGCGTCACCAAAGGTGAGCGTTGGCCTCTGGCTACGAAGCCGTACATCTCATTTTTGGGATCATGCAATTTCTTCACGGCTGCCGTCAGTTCATCCAGTGTTTTCGGTACGGCAATGCCGGCTTTTTGCAGCAAGTCTTTGCGGTAGTAAAGGATTTCTTGCTCGGTAATAATCGGGATGCCAGCTAATTTGGCATCAACCGTCGTGGAACCGATAGCGGATTTGGTGAAATCGCTAAAATCGTAATCTTTGGCTTTTTGCGCAAAATCATCAAGCGGCTGTACCCAGCCGTTTTTGTAGAAAAGCTTGCCTTCCTGAAGTGGACGGTACATGAAGACGTCAGGTGTAGCAGATCCGGATGTGAATTGCACGGTCAGCTTTTGGGTGAGCTGGTCCTCGAAGAAGCTTTCTACATTCACTTTGATGCCGGTTTCTTTTTCGAAATCAGGCAGTAAAGGTTTAATAGCTTCGGCCCAAGGATGATTGGCGGTGACTAACGAGATCGTTTTGCCTGCATAGGGTTTGGCATTGGCTGTTGCAGATGTGCCTGCCTGCGCGGATGGCTGTGGGGTCTCGCTTGCTGTGTTTCCGCATCCTGCTGCCACGGTGGCTGCCATGACGACTGTTGTTCCAACGCCAACCCATTGTTTGAATGATTTTTTCATCTACTATGTGACCTCCCAAGTACTTTGAAATGGTTGTGCTTACATCTCTAAGAGTACCTGATTTCTGTATTGGGTTTATATAACTAAGATTCAACATGGATAACTAGGATTGAAGGAAAACGAAGCATTGATTGCATTATGTTTCAAATAAACAGGCTTTATGCAAAATAAGGAAAAGGGTTGATTTCTTCCTTGACCCTAACGTTAATGGCATAGCTTATCATTGGAAAAAAGCCAAATTGAAAGGAACGTTGGATGATGAACATATTGGCTATCTCAGGTAGTTTGCGAACCGTGTCGTCGAATACCAAATTAATTCAGGTCTTATCAGCGTTAGCTCCTGCCAGTATCAAGATCAATATATATGAAGGTATCGGTGAGCTGCCGCATTTCAACCCCGATTTAGACGGAGACGAGCCGCCTCAAGCCGTACAGGAGTGGCGTAAAGTTCTGCAAGCTGCTGACGGAGTTATCTTGAGTACGCCGGAATACGCGCATGGCGTACCTGGTGTGCTCAAAAATGCCCTAGACTGGATCGTCTCCTCCGGTGAATTTGTTGATAAGCCAACAGCAGTTATTAGTGCATCACCATTAACTACGGGTGGAGAGAAGGCGCATGATTCGCTGCTGCTGACACTTGGGCTTATGACGGCAACCCTTGTTGGTTCCAGTAAGGTTGCCAATGTGAATATGAAACTAGCTGCGGGTAATTTGGCGGCAAATGAAGAGTTGAAGCGGGAGCTGCAGCGCATCTTAAGCCTCTTTGCTTAGCCAAGGGGAGCCGAAATTTTTGCGTATTTCTATAGAATTCAGCTATAGTAGAAGTAATAAACAAGACTAACGTGCAGGTTTGTCATAGAGGAGAGTGCGGAATCATGCTAGCGGCCATCATTTTGGGGATTATTGCTCTTGTCATCATTATAGGCGCAACATTCTGGGTGACGAAGAAGGCATACTCCCGGAGATGGGATGAAGAGGATCACGATTAAAACGCGACTGATATTCGGTTGTCAGGTATACGCTTTCTTGCTATGATTGAAGCAGTTCATTCAAAGGTGGCTGGCCGATGAAACGCATGGAGGCCGAATTCAGTAATCTGGTTAAGGCATATCGCAAGAAGCATATGGGCAAAGGGCCGGAGCGTGTGACAACGACCTTCTGCAAATGTTGGGCGATCTGCGAAATGGCAGGCAACTTGTCCCCGGTGGAGAAGTTTATGGCGAAGACGGGCGATGGCAGACAGATGCTCCGCACGGCGCGCACAGAAATGGTGAAAGAGATTTACAAGGAGCATCCTCCTGTAGAAATGGAAGAGCTGCTGGGTGCGAAGTTCGTCCAGTTGTTCGTAGATATCGATATTGAACAGGATATCGGGATGTCGATCTTCGTTTTCGATCAGGATTTAGAAAAGAAATATAAATCGATATAGCAAGGTGCTTGGCACTTGGTAGCGAACCTGCCTAAGACTAACCACTGTGAAACATGACTTGAGGATTCTTCTTTTGGGAAGAGGGCTGAGGACTGTTTTACGGTGGTTTTTTGCATCAATAAGCCGAAATTTTCAATATAAGGAGCCAATCGTTCATGGGGAAAACAAAGCATACCGGGCCCATCAAGCTGCCCGCCAAGCCGGATCCCAAGTTGTGGGTCAGCAAGGTGCCATTCGGCATGGGTAAAATCAAACCTAAGCATATTCGCGAAACAGCGAAAATTGCTTGGCAGAATCGCGACAATCTGCCGTACGCGTACCGGATTCTAACGCAAGGTGTATGCGATGGCTGTGCCTTGGGAGTGTCTGGGCTCTACGATCAAACCCTAGCGGGACCGCATCTGTGCACGACCCGGCTGAACGTGCTGAGATTAAACACAATGCCGGCGATTCGCGAGGATATCCTGCATGCGGATATCGAGGAGTTGAGCCGACTGGGCAGCACCGAGCTTAGACAGCTCGGCCGTATTCCTTATCCGCTCATTCGCCGTCAGGGGGAGCGGAGATTTAGCCGAGCGACATGGGACGAGGCGCTGGATCTGGTTGCGGCGAAGATGAGGGCAACGAATCCTAAGCAGACGGCTTTCTATCTCACGGCTCGGGGGATTACGAACGAGTCGTACTATGTGGCAGCGAAGGTGGCTAGGCTGCTCGGCACGAACAACATCGACAACGCCTCGCGCATTTGCCACTCGCCGTCGAAGACGGCCCTCAAGCGCTCCGTGGGTGTCGGCGCTTCGACTTGCAATTACAAGGACTGGATCGGTACGGACGTCCTTGTGTTCTGGGGCAGTGTGGCGGCGAATAATCAGCCCGTCTCCACGAAGTATATGTATGCGGCCAAGCGCAAAGGGACGAAAATCATTGTCATTAACCCGTACTACGAGCCGTCTATGGAGAAGTACTGGATTCCTTCCATTGCCGAATCGGCGCTATTCGGCACGAAGCTGTGCGACGATGTGTACCAAGTGAACATCGGCGGAGACATTGCCTTCATGAACGGCGTCATGAAGGTGTGGTTTGAGATGGAGGAGCGGGAGCCGGGCTCCGCCATTGATCATGCGTTCGTGCAGGCGCACACGCACGGATTGGAGCAGCTGCGCGCCCACGTGGCGCAGCAGGACTGGACGACGCTGGAGCAGTCGTCCGGCCTCACCCGCGAGCGCATGCGCGAGTTCGCGGAGCTGCTGGCGCGTGCCGCCAGCGCGGTCTTCGTGTGGAGCATGGGGCTCACACAGCACCGCTTCGGCACGGACAATATCTCGCAGGTGGCGAATCTCGCCCTCCTGCGGGGCTTCCTGGGCCGCGAGCACTGCGGGCTGATGCCCATCCGCGGCCATAGCGGCGTGCAGGGCTCCGGGGAGATGGGCGCGGATCCCTTCAGCCTGCCGGGCGGCGAGATCAGCAGCGCCGCCGACCGCAGCCGCATCGAGCAGCTCTGGGGCTTCGGGCTGCCGCGCTGGCAGGGTGACATCGTCGGTGTCACCCTCGAGAACGCGCTCCTGCCCGAGGAGCAGGAGCGCAAGCTCCGGATGTTCTACACATCCGGCGGCAACTTCCTCGAGACGATGCCGGACCCGGCATTCGTCCGTGAAGCCCTGACGAGCATCGATGTCCGTGTCCACCAGGACATCATCCTGAACACCTCCACGCTGCTGGACGCGCGGGAGGCTGTGGTTGTGCTGCCCGCGATGACGCGCTACGAGCAGCCAGGAGGCGGGACGTCCACCTCGACGGAGCGGATGGTGTACTTCTCGCCCGAGATCGCCGGCCCCCGGATCGGCGAAGCGCGCGCGGAATGGGCGATCTACGCCGATCTCGCCCGCCGCGTGAAGCCCGAGGCCGCCGAGCAGCTTGGCTGCGGCAGCGCAGAAGCCATTCGCGCGGAGATCGCCTTGGCCGCGCCAAGCTACAACGGCATTCAGCACCTGCATGAGCGCGGCGATGTGTTTCAATACGGCGGCGCGTGGCTGTGCGAGGACGGTGTCTGTCCGACACCGGATGGCCGCGCCGCGCTGCTGCCTATCGAGCTTCCGGAACTGCGGAAGCCGGAGGGGCATTTCGCGGTGACGACGCGCCGCGGCAAGCAGTTCAATTCGATGATCTACAGCGACACCGATCCGTTCAATGATGCGGATCGCTACGATGTGCTGATCCATCCGGGCGACGCGGGAGCTCTCTCGCTGCACGATGGCGACGCCATTGTCGTCTACAACAGCTATGGGAGTATGCACGGCCGGGTAAAGCGGGCTGATGTCAAATCAGGCAATATCGAGGTGCATTGGCCCGAAGGCAATTCCCTGATTCCCAAGGGGGTTTATGAGCAATATGCCGGGATTCCGGAATATAATACAGCAGTGATCGTGGAGAAAGCAGAGACTTACCACGCCTACAAAGATACACGTTACATCGAGAAACGGATTGAAGAACTGGAAACAGAAGTGGAGTGATGAGCGAGCATGCAAGACGAGCCGCATAGACCATTAGAGGAGCCCTCGCTTACCTCTACGACCACATGGACGGTCCACCGCTATAAGAACGCCGCGATCATCCCGGATGATGATACCATCGCCATAGAAGCTCCCCTCACCATCCAAATCGATGGCGAAGAATTCGCGACCCTGGTGTATACGCCGACCCATACAGAGGAGCTGGTGACGGGCTTTCTGGCTTCCGAGGGTCTGATTCGCTTCGTGGACCAAATCGAGTCGCTTGCGCTGGAGGAGGAGCGAGGCTTCGCCCATGTGAAACTGCGTCACCTGCACCAGTTGAGCCAGAAGATGGTGTCCAGGCGCTTCATCGGCTCCTGCTGCGGGAAAAGTCGGCAGTTCTACTTCCATAATGATGCCCGTACAGCCAGAACGGTTCGCACACCACTGCAACTCACAGTCGAACAATGTTTCCACCTTATGAATCAACTGCAGGAGCAATCGATCGACTTTCAAGCGACAGGCGGATTGCATAATGCCGGGCTGTGCACAGCGGACGAGCTTCTGCTTAGCAGAGCTGATATTGGACGACACAACGCGCTTGATAAAATATATGGCTACCTGCTGAGACAGCGCGTACCGGTCCGGGATAAAGTGATCGCTTTCAGCGGCAGAGTGTCTTCCGAAGTCGCCCTCAAAGCGGCAAAAATCGGTGTGGGCATTCTTTTGTCCAAATCAGCTCCTACCGACTTGGCTCTTCGCTTGGCGCAGGATCTGGGAATTACGGTGGTCGGCTTCATTCGTAAGGAGCAATTGACCGTATACACACATCCAGAGCGAATAATAGGGTGTAACTAAGATGAACTTTGCGCTATCTCTCTTATATGAAAACTTTATATTGTCTCTCATTCTCAAATATGCTAGATTCTAGCTACTGTCATATTTTGTTAAGAGAGGGAGTTCGGCATGGGGAATTGGAATACATATAAGAAAAAAGGGTTCTTTGCGCTGCTGTCAGCGTTCTTGCTTGTTTCCCTGCTAGGTCCTGCACCTTCTTATGCAGCTGAAGCGAATACGGAAGTTCCTAAGGTCATTGAGAAAACATCGCCTTCGGTCGTTGCCATTATTGGGAAGCCTTCTGACTCGGATAAGTCGCTGGAGAAGAATCGATTTAATCTTGCGCACGGTACCGGTGTCATCGTGGAATCGAACGGGGTTATCGTAACGAACGCGCACGTTGTCAAAGGGATGAGAAATATCGTCGTCGTGACATCCAACGGAACAACCTACAATGGTCGTGCCACGAATATCGATGAGGAAAGCGATTTGGCTTTGGTCAAAATCGACGCAACCGGCTTATCGCCCGCCACATTTGCTTCCTCCTCGGATATTAAAGTCGGCGAAACGGTTGCGGCCATTGGCACGCCAATTTCGTTCGCCCTGAGAAATTCGGTTACGGTGGGCATTGTCAGCGGACTTGACCGCTCGGTGAGCTCGCAGTATCAGCTGATTCAAACCGATGCCGCGATCAATCCAGGCAACAGCGGGGGCGCCTTAATTAACATGAAAGGCGAAGTTATCGGCATTAACACGATGAAATATGCGGAAATCGGCGTGGAGAATCTGGGTTTTGCCATTCCGGTGGATACCGTTAAATATGTATTGAAGCATTTTCAACTGTATGGCAAAGTCAAACGGCCGTATCTGGGCCTTGAACTGGAAGAAAGCTGGGAAGCCGTAGTTGGTTTACCAAGCTCCACGGGCCTGCGGGTCGCATATGTGGATCCGGATTCACCAGCAGCAAGCGCAGGCATTCAGCAGGATGATTTCTTCGTCTCCATCGGCACCAGCAAAGTGAAAACGCTGGTCGATTACAATGAGGCGATCAAGCATTATTTGCCAGGCGAGAAGGTGGATATCGCCATACAATCTGGCAGTTCCCCAGTGACCAAGTCCGTCACCCTGGGCGAAGTGAAGCAGCAAGAGACGAAGTGGAAGCAGGACGCGGAAGGCACTTATTTGGACGCGGACCGCGGCAAAACGAAGATTGGCGACAGCCACTTCGGCTGGTCGATGAAATATCCCGCAGGGCTGGTCAAAGGACGGCAGTCCGATGACGGAGATGCGGTTAGTTTCATAGATGCCAAGGGCGAATTCTCGTTATCCATTTCGATAGAGAGCAAACTGAGCGACGAACTCTCGCCTACAGCCCTGCTGAATCGCTTGGCGAGTGACAATGAGGATAATTATTCCGGTACGTCGTCAGCCACAATTCTGGAGCGCCAGTATGTGAAGCGAGACAGCAACCCATTTGGTAAAATTGTCAGCCGCTCTGGGGATAGGGGTTATGTCCAAACCCGCGGCTATCTGCACCAAGGCAAGCTGTACAAAGTGCAACTGTTTGTAACGAAAGAGCACTACAACAATAATTTCAAGCAAAACAGTTATAACGATCTGCTGGACAGCTTTAAGCTTTCCTTTAATGAGAAGGATGGCTCCCTTCGTGATATCTCGGTATTTTCCAATGGGAATACAACCTACACGAATGAGTACGGCTTGTCCTTCGCCCTGCCATCCAGTTGGCAGCAAGGCGGCTATACAGGCGGATCTTCCTTCTTTAATGATGATTATACGCAAGCGATTCATGTTCGGGCGACTTCAGCCTCTTCCGGTGATACACTGGCTGCTTGGGCAGAGCGTCAAACCAAACAGTTCGAAGCCTTATATGCGCCTAAGTACCGCACGGTTGACGAACCCAAAGAGATTACGCTGGCAGGTGTGCCTGCCCTGCAAGTAGGCTATGCCGACACGCTCGGCAATAAGTGGAATGCGGGTTACTCTCTCTTTTTCATTAAGGATAAGTACAAATATGAGGTGGAAGTGAGTTATCCGCGAGATGACAAGGGCAAGGAACTGGACGAACTTCTGGAAACCTTGACTTCAACGATCAAAGTGGATAAAGACAGCATGGACCAAGAGCTTGGTTATATTCAAGATCTGGACGAGCTGATGGACCCGGATCGGACGATTACTTACAAGAATGAGAAATACAAATATGCTGTGCATGTTCCTGAGAATTGGACAAGTGCTAATTCCTATGACAACAAGGATCAAGCGAACAAAATCTTCAGTTTCACCGGTGGGGATTTAACCATAGGGGCAGATACCAAATCGTCTTATGAAGACGCAATTAAGAAGGAAGAAGCTGCTCAGAAGAAAAGCCACGATAACGATAGCGAGTATGTGTACACCAGCTCGGATGTGACCTTGTTTGACGATATCAAAGCGAAAAAATTCGATATTAGCTATGATAAAGCTAAGGTCCCGTACAAGGAAACCGTCTATATTTTCGTCCGAAATCAGATCACTTATCATGTGTCGCTGAGCATTGACGAGGCGGTTCGCACAGAAGCAAATGAAAATCGATTAATCAAGGCTTTCGAGTCCCTTACCTTTCTAAAATAGGTGCAAAAGCAGGAGACGGTAATGAGTAGGAAATGGGCCCGGACACTGGCTTGGCTGATTTTTATCGGCTATACAAGCTGTTTGCTGTATTGGATGTTTCTAGGTTTTGGCCGCGGTCTGTATCGGCGAGAAGAATTTGCCTATAATGTGGTGCCTTTTCGGACGATTGGCATGTATGTGCTGCATATTCATGCCTTTCCGCTGCGGACGTGGATCATTAATTTATTTGGCAATATTGGCGTATTTACGCCATTTGGTGTCCTGTTGCCCTATCTATTTCCACTTGCGAGGCGGTACAGCTGGTTTCTCTTGTTGTTTGGTTGTCCGCTTGCAGGCTTGGAAGTGCTCCAAATGCTGCTGCGTGTTGGCAGTCTGGATGTGGATGACGTGATATTGAATGTGCTGGGCGCGAGTCTTGCTTTTATGGTATTCAGAGGCTTGTGGCGGGCATTGGAACGAAGAAGAGCGAATCCGATGTATAAAATGTGAGGAAAAACCTCAACATAGCGGTTGTACTACATTCAACGCCAGGAGGTTTTGACGATCATGACTAAGACAGATACGAGTCTTCAAACGCAAAATCCAATTTCTTCCGCGCAAAATGCGGTGGAGAATGTTCATCGGGCCGTTTCCAGTGCGCTGTCACACCCGACATCCCAAACGTTGGATCAGGCGCAGAATGCCATCAACAAAGCGGAGAAAGCCGTAGACCAAGCAACCATGCATTCGGATGCACAACCCGCCCAAGAGGTGGCACAAGCATTAAGCGATGAAGAAGCCAGACTGCAGGATCTTCAGTAGCAGGAAAAGGACTTTCCAGCCGCATGGTCATACCCCTGTTAAGTAGACAGATGAAAAAAGCTATGCTGCCAATGCGCATCGATACTCAATCGGTGCGCGTTTTTTCAGTTTAGACTGAAAGCGTTGGTAGTTGCGTGGCTGACTAAAGAGGACTATGGGGCTGATTCGTTCCAGTACCCCAACTTCAACTTCTCATCTACAATTTGAAACCGGAATTGTTGCTTTCCACTCCAAAATGGATTCGGATCTCTCGCTTCATGGCGTAGTTCCGCATAAGCAACAATGATGACTACGGGACCATCCGCCCGGATCTGATTCGTGGCCTTCAGCTTTAATGTTTCTCCCTCCGTATGCCGCACAGAACCCGCCGTATCCACTGCCTCGAATTTATCTCCGTCCTTTTGCGGAATGCGGTTGTTAAACACGTGCACATAATCATCCAGTAAAGCCACTACTTCTTTGCCCAACGACGATAATGTTTTACGCTCCTCTAAATCCATTACTTCTGGGTTCAAAGACACATGATCGGTATACGGTTTAAAAGAATCAGCGTCTGTACTTGGCAGTATCGAGGCGACGGGACTTGTCCCTGGAAGAGTTTCCTTCCCCTCGCAACCTGCTATGTTGGCCAACACAATTAGAAAGACAAATATATATCGTTTCATAAGATCTCCTTTCGAAAGGGCTTACAATTTAGACGCTCAACTCTTTGGATTTGTTTGATCCTAGGTTGCTAAAAATCATACAAAATGACCCTGAAATTATATTTATGGGTCATTTTGCATGTTATCATAGGGATGTGAAAGTGGTGATAGGTCATAAAGGAATTATCAACAATTTAAGAGGAGAGGGACTATGCCGCGAATTAGCATTGACTTCTTCGGCTAAGATTCCCTCCCTCATGTTTGCTGAGCCATTAAAGAAACTTGTAGATTTTCAGAATGACATAAATCAAAAGACGACCAAGGGAATGGTCGTCTTTTGATTATTAAAAATTGGCCTGGGGTTCTAAGGAAGAATTGAGAAAGTTGGCATATAAATTACCAAAAAATATAATAAAAAGTAAATTAAAGGAGGGTTTGTGTAGTAAATGTATTGGACAAATTTAGATAAACCCTTATTTCCACTGTATTACAGAAGGGATGATATGGGCTCTTTTAGCATTCTAGATCCTTTTCACCAGCAGGCTACTTTTTTGATGCTAGCCTTATTTGCGATACAGCGTGTAGCCGGGATCTTGGGGTACATCAATAGCAATGATGCGCATGCCTTGCTCGTCATCGGCCTGCAGCTGAAGGGTGTCCCCTTGCTGCTCTGCTTGAGCCACGACGAAGTCCTTATGAGTCAAGGTCTGCAGCTCGCCCGAGACCGCGGCGCCCTGCCCGCGAATAACGAGGAACGCCAGCTGACGGCTGGGGTCAAGCGGATAGCTGAATGCAGCGCCTGGCTCCAGCTGCCAGTCGTACATGTTAGCCTGTGTATCCAGATGAATGGGCGCATCGCCTCCGATAACGGCTTTCACAGTAACGCCATCGCCATGGTGGCTTGGGAAAGCCTCATGATTATATTGATGATAAGCCGCTGGTTTCTTCACGGTTTCACTAAGATGAGGCTCAAACCAGATCTGCATGGCTTCGCTGCCCACTGTGCGGAACGCCTCAGCGTGATAGACGCCGGAGCCGGCTTGAATGACCTGGGCGCCACCGTTCGTAACGGTTTCGAGGGAACCAAGAGAGTCGCGGTGTTCGACGAGTCCTTCGATGACATAAGTGACAATTTCGAATGCTTTATGTGGATGCATGCCGATCTCTGCAACATCGGCAGCTTTGCCCCAAGCCCAGTAGAAGAGCGGGCCGACACGATCTAGGGCTGTTTTTTCCCCAGGGAAGCTGATCGCCCGCTGCTCGAGGAATTTACCGCCATCAAATGCGCCAACACCTTGCTGTTCAGCCGAAAAGATTTGAATACTCATGTGTAACTCCTCCTTAACTAAATAATATTTAATAACTTACTTTATGTAAGTATTATAATTCTTTTTTTGCTCTTTGTCAAAAGCTTATTGTACATATAGCCCTTTATTTCTTGACTTCGGAGGCACCCCCTACTACAATTTGTAGTGTAAGGAGTGAGCGCAAATGAAAATGCATAATTTTAAATATGAAGGCAGCGGATTGAACCGTTTTTTTGGC
Source organism: Paenibacillus marchantiophytorum (assembly GCF_014640555.1). Lineage (GTDB taxonomy): Bacteria > Bacillota > Bacilli > Paenibacillales > NBRC-103111 > Paenibacillus_E > Paenibacillus_E marchantiophytorum. The sequence goes on from NZ_BMHE01000016.1 coordinate 106,248, forward strand.
CCCTTGGAAGCGAAAATCATGGAAATCCTGTGGACGACCACGGCCGCGCTAACGATTAAAGAGGTCCAAGCGAAGCTGGATCAGGATAAAGTGATGAATTTCAATACGGTGATGACCGTGATGAATCGCTTGGTCGACAAAGGGATTCTGCAGAAGAATTCGGTAGCCCGTTCCTTTATGTACAAGCCCGTTGTGACCCGAGATGTATTCATGGAAACGCAATCCAAAGAACTTACGTTTGATCTTATTGAAGAGTTCGGCTCTTTGGCCGTTACTCATATGGTGGATGCGCTTGATAAAGTAGATCCGGATCTGCTCGACAAGCTGGAGCTCAAAATCAAAGAACTCAAAAAGGATCGATAACGATGAAGGAATCCCGAATACAATGGGTTTATGTCGCTTCTCTCGTCGTCTCAGGAGCTATTTTGGTGCAAATGCTGCTCTATGCACTCCAACATCTATTCAGATGGAAACCTTTGTTTACAATCTTTGATCTTTGCATGATTTTATTTAAGCATCTGCATGTGCCTGCGCCTGTTGCTTTTTTGGCCATCAATGTTCTTATTCTCTACACCTTAGGCACCTTGATCTGGCTGACAATACGCCATACCCTCGATACGTGGAAAGCGAGGAAGATCGTGGAAATGTCGGAAGAGACATCCCTTACCGAGCAGTACCGCGAACAATTTCAACTTGCTCCTAGAGACTTGAAGATTATCGCTTATGACGCTCCGATTGCGATGACAGTGGGGCTATGGAAGCCGCGGATTCTTCTTTCTACCGGATTAATTGAGATGCTGGAGCCGAACGAGCTGAAGGCCGTTATCGAACATGAGAAATGCCATATGCAGCACAGAGATCCACTCGTCAGCTTACTGATTTCCGGGATTTCCAAGGCGATGTGGTATATTCCTATCTTTGCTTGGCTGGCAGAGAAATATCCGATTATGATTGAACTAAGAGCGGATAAATATGCCGTGACCCAAATGAAGCAATCGCTGGACTTGGGCAGTGCTCTTCTCAAATTACTCAAACAAGTACCGAAACCGCATCTGATTTCCTTATCTCATGCCTCCTTCGCAGAAACATCTATGAATGTCAGAATTCAACACATTCTTGATCCTCACATGCAATTGTCGTTACACTGGCCCCACATTCGGATAGTCGCTTCGCTAGTTATTATTATTCTGCTCATGGGACTTATTTAACAGGTATTCGAATTGTTTTCGTCAGCCTTTTCGCAATTTGATGGTAGTCATGTCAGATGTAGGGACAGGATTTGCTATCAGATAGGGAAAAAGGTTGACATTGTTTACCTCTAAAACTACACTATGTAGTGTTGACTATTATCAGATAAATAGAGGAGAGAAGCCAAGTGGATTATATTTTGAAAAACATGCATTTCATCGTGACCCATGTCCCTATCGCCCTGCTTATCTTTAGTTTTGTTTTTGATCTGATTGCACTTATTTTCAAAAAACGGGACTGGCACTCTGCGGGGATGCTTTGCATGGTCGTAGGTGCGCTTGGCGCAATTGCAGCGGTCATGACGGGGCCGTCGCCTTGGCGTAATCCGCTAGTGGTTCCGCATGAGATGTATGCGCGAATTACGATGTTTCTCACCATCTTGTTAGCTATCATTCGGGTTGGTTTGTTAATTTGGAAAAAGCTTGAATTAGGCCGCAATCCAATTTACTTGGTCGGCGCGCTAGCCGCGGTGATTCTTGTCAGCTACACGGGCCATCTTGGCGGGCAAATGGTTCATAGACCGATGACCGGCGAGGGTCCTGGTGCTGGACAAGGGCCGGGTCAGGGAGCAGGTCAGGGGCCGGGTCAAGGAGCAGGTCCTGGCGCGGGCGCACCATCCGCCGCACCGGCGAAATGAGGTTAGCTGAGAGAGCTGTGCAGTATTGCTAGTGCCATTGGATTAATCCAGTGAAAGTGCGAATTTCGCAGTACTCGAATCGATTCCACTGGATAAATCCAATGTTATTAACAGTTTGGCTGCCAAGAAGGCCATTATTGGGAGTATCCATTGGATATTTCCAATGAAGCTAACCATTTAAGGCCCAGAAAGACAATTCTACTGGATAAATCCAATGAGTTGCCAAGTTTTCTCCAATGTCTTCGCACGAAGAAAGAGGGCCATCCGGCGTAGATTCACTACGCTAGGACAGCCCTCTTTTTTGTTTTATACAGGATCATCTGGTTCCAGCTCCAGTTCTTTGCGTGTAAAACGGTACTCCCAGAGAAACTCCATATCATACTGTGTGGAGTCACGACTCACGAAGCGGGCAATGGCATAAATAACGCCTCCGATGACAGTCCCGAAAGCAGCAATCCATCCCAGTAAAGCAAAGACTTGATCGACCATGCACACTCACTCCCCTATGCGCTAAGAACCTATATGCTATGGATATGCCGGGGAATTATGAAACATGTGTGACAGTTGGGAATGCGCTAAAGGCAAGTAATTTGATGCGAAATAGGTTGTTCAGATAGTTCAATTATAGTTTTTCTCTCCGATTGACAGAGCCTTGAAAAGGGTGGTAAGATCACCTCTGTAAGCTTGAATATACAACTTTTGGAAGGAGGGTTACAGGATGATTGATATGGCTAGAGTGCGATTTATCCATCTAAGCAAGAAGCATGATAACTATATAATTTCATATGAAGTAACCCGCTTATCAGTCCGTACGCACGCCTAGTGTCGTATGTGCTGCCACCTCAACATAAACGCAGATTCCAAAGCGCAGGTTACGAGAAGTTCGTGACGTGCGCTTTTCTGGTTCTAGAAGGCATATCGCTGCGTGCGGTGTGCCTTTTTGCGTGGGAAAGTACGTATTCGTTTGCACTATTTGAGAGGAGTGACAAGATAGATGTTTACGGTATTGAAGAAATTAGCCTGGTTTTTCCGAATGAACTGGAAGCGATATACATTAGCCATCGGGCTATTGATCATCGTGGGAATCATTGATGTCATCCCGCCTAAGCTGATTGGCTATGCAATTGACGGGATTCACATGGGAACTTTGACAGGAAGCAAGTTGGTCCAATTGCTCGCCTTTTGGGGCGTGCTCATCATTGCGGGCTACGGTTTATCTTACGTCTGGCTGTATCAGTTGTTTGGCGGAGCCTTCGTCCTAGAACGCATACTCCGTTCGCGATTAATGAGACATTTGCTGCGTATGACGCCTACATTTTATGAGCGGAACCGTACTGGCGATCTGATGGCGAGAGCTACGAATGATCTACAGGCGGTGTCCACGACAGCGGGCTTCGGTATTTTGACTTTTGTAGATTCGACGTTGTTCATGCTGACGATTCTGGCTATGATGGGTTTCTTCATTAGCTGGAAGCTCACATTGGCCGCGATTCTCCCACTGCCGTTTATGGCAATCGCCATCACCGTCTATGGCGGGCGCATTCACGAGAGGTTCATCCGCGCACAAGATGCTTTTGGACAAATGAATGACCGTGTCCTGGAGACGATTGCTGGCGTACGGGTCATCCGTGCTTTTGTGCAAGAGAAGGCAAGTGAAAGAAGCTTCAAAACCATGACAGACGATGTTTTCCAAAAAAATATCGCAGTGGCTGTTATCGATGCCCTTTTTGAACCAACGGTCAAAATTCTCGTCGGCATTTCCTATTTAATCGGGCTTTGCTACGGCGGTTATATGGTCTTTCATAGCGAGTTGACACTTGGTGAACTGGTATCTTTCAATACGTTCCTGGGGATGCTCATCTGGCCGATGTTCGCCATTGGCGAGTTGATGAACATCATGCAGCGCGGGAATGCATCCCTCGATCGGGTGAATGAGACACTGGGCTATAAGCCCGATGTGAAAGAAGATCCGCAGGCGACGACACTGCTTTTGCCGAATACGATCAGCTTTCAAAACGTTACATTCCGTTACCCGACTTCATCCATCGATAATTTGGTGAATATTTCGTTCCAGTTGCAGCGCGGACAGACGCTTGGAATTGTAGGCCGTACCGGCAGTGGCAAAACCACACTGCTGAAGCAGTTGTTGAGAGAATATCCAACAGGTCAGGGAGCAATTACGTTGTCGGATACTCCGATTGAGAAGCTGACCATGGATACGGTTCACGGATGGATCGGTTACGTGCCGCAGGAGCCGATACTCTTTTCCAAAACGGTCCAAGAGAACATTATGTTCGGCAAGGGCAAAGGCGCGGAGGAAGGCACGAAGGAGAGCACGGAGGAACAGCTCCAACAAGCCTTAGAGCTTGCCGCTTTCCGCAAGGACGTGGAATTCCTGCCAGAAGGCTTGCAAACTTTGGTTGGCGAGCGAGGTGTGGCCTTGTCCGGCGGTCAGAAGCAGCGCGTTTCGATTGCCCGGGCGCTTTATGTAGATCCGGAAATCTTGATACTCGATGATGCTCTTTCGGCTGTAGATGCCAAAACAGAAGCGGAGATCATCCGCGGCATTCGCTCGGAACGAGCAGGCAAAACAACACTCATTACGACGCACCGCCTTTCTGCGGTTCAGCATGCCGATTGGATCCTCGTCCTCGACGAGGGGTATATTGTGGAAGAAGGCACCCATGAGGAGCTTCTTGTCCGCGGCGGATGGTACAAAGAGCAGTATGACAGGCAGCAATTAGAAGAAAAGACGCAGGTTTAGCGTGAAGATAGAAACACAGTGAAGAACAAGGAAAAGAAGGTGAAACCTCTCATGAAACAAACAGGTAAGCGATTATTCCAATACGCGGCGATTTTCAAAAAGCCCCTGCTCATCGCGCTGCTCTTCTTAGCGATCGCGGTGGCAACCGAGTTGGCGGGACCTTTTATCGCGCGGCAGATGATCGATACACATATTCTCGGCATTGAAAAACCGTGGTACCAGACGTTGTCGGCCACACAAACAAACAAAGCGGTTCCCTATGAGGGAACGTATTACCTGCGCGGGGATAATTTCCCGGAAGGGGAAACGAAGGGCAAGGAAGTTCGCATTTTGCAGGTCGGCAGCCAGTTCGTATGGGTTGATCAAGCGATTGCTTTTGATGGTGTGCGTAAGCTTGCAGACAGCAGTATGCTGACAATTACACAGGGCACGGAGAAGGCAGAGTATGCGGTGAAAAAGCTAGGTGCTGGGCAGCTGTACACGTTCTATAAGCCTGAATTTGTAAGCTTGATGAAGCTGGCAGGACTATATTTGGTGTTGATTTTCATAGGGGCCGCCTTCACTTATGGGCAGCGATACTTGCTGCAGTCCGCAGCCAATCGGATCATACAGCGGATGCGAAGCGATGTTTTCGCGCAAATTCAACGGCTGCCGATCAACTATTTCGATAATCAGCCAGCAGGTAAAATTGTCTCCCGAATTACGAATGATACGGAGTCCGTTAAAGATCTGTACATTCAAGTGTTGGCAAACTTTTTTACAGGAACGATCTATATCATTGGTATTATTGCGGCTTTATTCATTCTGGATTATCGCTTAGCGCTATTCACGCTGCCAGTCATTCCTTTGCTTTACGTATGGATTGTGGTTTATCGGAAGTATGCTTCCTATTTCAATCACGAAATTCGTGAACGAATTGGTTCCATCAATGGAATTATCAATGAATCCATCCAAGGGATGCCGATCATTCAAGCTTTTCGCCGCCAAAAGGAAACGATTGAAGAGTTCGAACAATTGAATGACGAATATACCTCGTATCAAAACAAATTGCTTAGTCTAAACTCATTCACCTCTCACAACCTGATGAACGTCGTGCGGAATCTCTTCTTTTTCGGACTCATCTGGTATGTAGGGGGAAGTACCTTGAATACGCTGATCACGGTCGGGGTTTTGTATGCTTTCGTCGACTATTTGAATCGGATGTTCCATCCCATGGTCGGGATTGTGAATCAATTGCCGAATCTGGAACGGGCGCTTGTATCGGCTGATCGTGTCTTTGAACTTCTGGATGAGCAAGGCATCGATGTCCTTGATGGAAAAGCGGACCGCTATCTGGGTAACGTGAAGTTCGAGCAGGTACGCTTTGCTTATAAAAAAGGTGAAGATGTGCTCAAGGACATCAGCTTTGAAGCGAAACAAGGTCAGACAGTTGCGCTAGTCGGGCATACCGGATCAGGCAAAAGCTCCATCTTGAATCTGCTCTTTCGCTTCTACGATGTGGACGAGGGCCGCATCACGGTGGACGGCCGCGACGTAAGGGAGATGCCCAAACAGATGCTGCGTCAGCATATGGGCATCGTGCTGCAGGATCCGTTCCTGTTCACAGGGACGATTGCCTCCAACGTTTCGTTGGATGATCCGTCGATTACCCGGGAACGGGTTGAAGCCGCGCTGCGCGAGGTTGGGGCAGCGGAGATGTTCAAGAGCCTGCCGCACGGCATCGATGAGCCTGTGATCGAGAAGGGCAGCACGCTGTCGGCCGGGCAGCGGCAGCTCATATCCTTCGCTCGGGCACTGGCGTTCGACCCGGCGATCCTGATCCTCGATGAGGCGACGGCCTCCATCGACACCGAAACCGAGGCCGTCATTCAGGCCGCGCTGGAAGTGCTGTCGAAGGGGCGGACCACCTTCATCATTGCCCACCGCTTGTCGACGATCAAAAGCGCCGACCAAATTCTCGTGCTCGACCATGGCGAAATCGTCGAACGAGGCAATCACGACGAGCTGATGCAGCAGTTCGGGCGTTACTATCAGATGTACCAGCTGCAGGCTGGACATCGGGAAACAGCAGCTGACATCGAGGGCCAAGTGCTTCCGAGTTCGTAGGACGAACCGCCGAAAAGGGCTAAAGACGATCGCATATGGCTATGCTACAATGGAAAAGAGACTTCACTTTTTCCTTGAAAGGGAGGAACGATGATGCGTTCTGATACCGTTCGATTGTTGAATTTGCTGCAGCTTTTATCGGAGATTGCCGTTGCTGTCGGCTACTTGATCGGCCTTATTCCATTTGCTTACTTGTGGTCGTATACGTGGGTAATTCCGTTGGTTTTCGTCAATCTGGTTTTTGCCTTCCTTACAAACAATGGCACGACAATAAAGACGATTATCAATATCGTAGTATCCTTTCTAAGCTTTATCCCGCTACTTGGGATTGTGTTCCGAGTCATTGGCATCGTGATTTCATTGATCAATGTTCGGGAGCTGTCCCGATATCGAGGCAGAGGTTAATCAGCTCTACGCTAAAATAGCAAAAAGAGGCGCCCCCTCTAGGTTTTCAACCTTTTGGGCGGGCCTCTTTTTGTGTTTGGCGCATGGCGCTTGACGCTTTGCGGATCTCCGCGCTGCTAGTAGGCAAGACCCACGCGGCACCCTGCGTACTCATCATCGCAGGCCACTCGATAGGTGAACGCCGCGGTATCGCCTACGGTGATCGACGTCCCCCCGTCCGGCAAAAAGTCCCGCTCAACGCGGTACTGACCTTGCGGCTCGCCGTCAGGCAGATAGGTTGGACATACGACTGTCCAACGCAAACCCGATTCGGCGAGCAGCTCCCACGCGCGGCGGTGCTCTTCCGCAGCCCGCGTAGAGGAGCGCCTGGTGTCCGGCGCCTCATAGCGCAGCAGGCCGGGATGCTCCCGGCTCTGCAGGATGCCGGCTGTGCCGACAGTCACGACTCGGCTCACGCCGTGTGTTTGCATCGCCCCGATAAGCAGGGGCGTATAGGCAGTCAAGACCGTGCTGCCATCGGTCCCGAGGCAGCTTATGACCACATCGACGCCGCCTACGGCGGCATCGATATCCGCTGCGCAGCAGGCGTCGCCGCGCAGCAACGTAAGCTGTTCACTGACAGCGGTGACTTTGTCAGGGCTGCGGACGAGCGCCGTGACGGCGTGGTTGTCCTCTAATGCTTGCTGCAGAATTCGTTGGCCGACTCGGCCTGTAGCCCCTAGTAACAGGATGCGCATGATCGTCCTCCTGATGCATTCGTATTTGTACCCAGTATACCAAACCTGGGTGAGGGATGCTTTCTTCGTTCCTGCCTGCTCTTTAACCGCCCCCACGTGGAGCAGCTGCGCTTCAGAGGGAACCTAGATCCTCTATGTTGGTAGAAATCGCGCAAAATGGGGCGTCTGCGGAACAGGGTTCCGCTATTTCGCCGATTTGCCCCTGAAATGGGCCTATTTCAGTCAGATGACGTCTCTACGATCCGCGAGCAAAGCCGAAATAGCTGTTTTGTCACAAATAACGTATCGTAGTTCCCCTCCACAGTCCGGTAAACGAAAAAACGTGGGGTGCTGCCGCAAAACTCAATGATCCCTTGACTCAAGCCCCCTTACGAACTCAATACCCTTTATTTGCCCAAAATAGGGCATTCAAAAATTCTAACGAACTCCCAATGTGTTATTTCAAGAAAATGCTCACCATTCCGCCTATAATTTGCTCGATAACGCCAATTGAGTTCATTAGATCTTAAAAGTAGCCAGTTTTTCGTGTATAAGCATCATACGGTTTATTAGAATGACAGATGGAGTGTGCAGGGGCTTGGGGTGGGGCCGTCGCGCGGAAAGTGGCTGTCGCAAGTTAATAAATTTTGAGGCTATCAACCTTACGAACTCAATACCCTTTATTTGCCCAAAATGGGACATCTCGAAAATCTAAGGAACTCCCAAAGTGTTATTTCAAGAAAATGCTCACCATTCCGCCTATAATTTGCTCGATAACGCCAATTGAGTTCATTAGATCTTAAAAGTAGCTAGTTTTTCGTATATAAGCATCATACAGTTCATTAGAATGACAGATGGAGTGTGCAGGGGCTTGAGGGTGGGGCTAGGGTCGGGTTGGGCCGGGGCCGGCGCCGGCGCGTGGAAAGTGGCTGTCGCAAGTCAATAAATTTTGAGGCTATCAACCTTACGAACTCAATACCCTTTATTTGCCCAAAATGGGGCATCTCGAAAATCTAACGAACTCCCAATGTGTTATTTCAAGAAAATGCTCACCATTCCGCCTATAATTTGCTCGATAACGCCAATTGAGTTCATTAGATCTTAAAAGTAGCTAGTTTTTCGTGTATAAGCATCATACGGTTCATTAGAATGACAGATGGAGTGTGCAGGGGCTTGAGGGTGGGGTTGGGGTCGGGTTGGGCCGGGGCCGTCGCGCGGAAAGTGGCTGTCGCAAGTCAATAAATTTTGAGGCTATCAACCTTACGAACTCAATACCCTTTATTTGCTCAAAATAGGGCATTCAAAAATTCTAATGAACTCCCGATGTGTTATTTCAAGAAAATGCTCACCATTCCGCCTATAATTTGCTCGATAACGCTAATTGAGTTCATTAGATCTTAAAAGTAGCCAGTTTTTCGTGTATAAGTATCATAAGGTTCATTAGAATGACAGATGGATGGTGCGGGGGCTTGGGGTGGCGCCGTCGCGTGGAAAGTGGCGGTCGCAAGTCAATAAATTTTGAGGCTATCAACCTTACGAACTCAATACCCTTTATTTGCCCAAAATAGGGCATCTCGAAAATCTAACGAACTCCCAATGTGTTATAAATGCTCACCATTCCGCCTATAATTTGCTCGATAACGCCAATTAAGTTCGTTAGATCTTAGAAGTAGCCAGTTTTTCCTATATAAGCATCATACGGTTCATTAGAATGACAGATTGATTGTGCAGGGGCTTGAGGGTGGGGCTGGGGTCGGGATGGGCCGTCGCGTGGAAAGTGGCTGTCGCAAGTTAATAAATTTTGAGGCTATCAACCTTACGAACTCAATACCCTTTATTTGCCCAAAATGGGGCATCTCGAAAATCTAACGAACTCCCAATGTGTTATTTCAAGAAAATGCTCACCATTCCGCCTATAATTTGCTCGATAACGCCAATTGAGTTCATTAGATCTTAAAAGTAGCTAGTTTTTCGTATATAAGCATCATACAGTTCATTAGAATGACAGATGGAGTGTGCAGGGGCTTGGGGTGGGGTCGTCTCGCGGAAAGCGGCTGTCGCAAGTCAATAAATTTTGAGGCTATCAACCTTACGAACTCAATAACCTTTATTTGCCCAAAATAGGGCATTCAAAAATTCTAACGAACTCCCAATGTGTTATTTCAAGAAAATGATCACCATTCCGCCTAAAATTTGCTCGATAACGCCAATTGAGTTCATTAGATCTTAAAAGTAGCCAGTTTTTCGTGTATAAGCATCATACGGTTCATTAGAATGACAGATGGATGGTGCGGGGGCTTGAGGGTGGGGCACGACGTCCGACGGTTCTTGACTTACGGCGGCTTCTCATTACCCTATAGAAGGATGTCCGTGGAGACCGATAAACGTTGCTCTGGCCGCGCTCTGGCCGCGCTCTGGCCGCGCTCTGGCCGCGCTCTGGCCACGCTCTGGCCGCGCTCTGGCCACGCTCTGGCCGCGCTCTGGCCGCGCTCTGGCCGCGCTCTGGCCGCGCTCTGGCCGCGCTCTGGCCGCGCTCTGGCCGCGCTCTGGCCACGCTCTGGCCGCGCTCTGGCCACGCTCTGGCCGCGCTCTGGCCACGCTCTGGCCGCGCTCTGGCCACGCTCTGGCCGCGCTCTGGCCATGCTCTGGCCGCGCTCTGGCCGCGCGCTCGCCCAAAAAGAGCTAAGCAATAAAAGCCGCTTAACTCCTTCTTTTATCCAGCTCACTGTTTGGCTACAAACGTAAAGGAAATAGCACGAGTGACAGAGGTAGATTTGAATCATTTTAGTAGAGAGATTCTTTGCTGGCCTAGCTACTTGAACCGAAAGGGCGAATCCAGCATAATAGGAGATACTTGCATGTTCTGATTACGGCATAGAAGGGAATTTCCCAGGTATGAGAATTAATAAGTTTATCAGTGAAACTGGTGTCTGCTCCAGACGGGAAGCGGACAAGTGGGTAGAGGCGAAGCGTGTGACGATCAACGGCGAGCTCGCAGGGCTCGGGAGTGTTGTGAATCCGGGCGATGAGGTTCGCATTGACGGTCGTGTGATTGGCGAGAAGAAGGAGCATGTGTACATAGCGCTCAACAAGCCTGTTGGGATCACGAGTACGACGGAAGCCCATATCAAAGGCAATATTGTTGATTTTGTGGGGCATTCTGAACGCATTTTTCCCATTGGCCGATTGGATAAAGACTCCGAAGGTCTCATCCTTCTGACCAATAACGGCGATATTGTGAATCAGATTCTACGGGCAGAAAATAATCACGACAAAGAGTATATTGTGACGGTAAACCGAGCTATTACACCGATGTTTTTAAAAGGGATGGGGAGCGGGGTCCGTATTCTCGGGACGATGACCAAGCCTTGTGAGATCAATCAGGTCGGCGACCGCGTATTCCGGATTATTTTGACGCAAGGGCTTAACCGGCAGATTCGCCGGATGTGTGAAGCTTTTGGCTACCGCGTGGTTCGCTTGCAGCGTGTTCGGATCATGCATATTGATCTGGGGAATTTGAAGGTGGGGAAATGGCGGGATTTAACGCAAGGTGAGATGCAGGATCTCATGCATACACTCGGTCAGGAAAACGCCAAAGCAAATCAATAAATGCGCGTGTCTGAACACTCTTGGAGTGCTCGGGCAGGTGCTTTTTTTATTTTAATAAAAAATGGCAGGTTTTGAGCAACCTTTTCCCAATAAGTTCCGTTAGTGAAAATGTAGATAACTTTTAGGGAAACGCGTGTAAACGCTAAGGAGGAAGATGACTTTGAAAATTGTCAAACAAGCAGGAACATTGGTCCTTGCTTCCACACTGCTGCTAACCGCTGCGCCGGGCGTATGGGCTAATGAAGCCGTGGAGAGCAAAGCGATTTCTTCATTGCCTGTGGCACCGGGGGGCGACAAGATGCTGGATGCCAAAATTACCAAAGAGCAAGCATTAGAGCGGGCTAAGTCATATATTGCGCTGCCGGATGGATTTACTTTACAGTCGATTAGTTTGAATGCGTATTACAGCATGAGCGGGCAAAATTTCCCCACGTGGAACATTTCATATGTGCGCAAAGTGAAGGATCAGACCTACGGGAATCTGAATGTGTCTATTCATGGTTTAGATGGCTCGCTGACGTCTTTTTCGATGAATGATAATGATCCCGCGCACAAAGTGAGCTATCCGCCTAAGGTGGATTTCAAAGCGGCCAAGGAAGTGGCTTCGGCGTTCATTGCCAAAGTGAACCCTGAGAAACAGAAGGAACTTGTTTACAATGATGCGGAGGAGAAAGCTTTTCGCACGCCATTGAATGGCAATTATGTCTACAATGTTCGTTATGACCGTTCTGTAGGCGGTGTGCCTTTTGGTATGAACGGAATTAATGTCAGTGTGAATGGGGATGGCGTGGTCACCAGTTATAATTATAATTGGTTGAATGACGTTACTTTCCAAACCAATGTAACCCCGATTGCTGCAGAGAAAGTTGCTCAATTGTTCCACGATAAGGCTGATCTTTCCTTGCAATATCAGATTCCTTATGGGGCCAAAGGCAAAAAACTGCCGATCATTTCTTATATGTTAGCTCCTTTTTCGCTGAATGCACAGACTGGGGAGATTTGGAGTCCAGTGAAAGCGATGGGCGGCACGCAAGGGACCAAGCCTTTAACTGACAAGCCTCTAGGGACAGCGCCTGCAGCTAATCTGGATTTGACGAAGGATGAAGCTGTGAAGAAGGCTGCTTCGGTGTTGAATCTGCCGGAGGATTTCATTCTGAGGGATGCTTCCTACAATGAGGGGACCAATCCTGAGACGGGTGAGACGAGTTCCAACTGGAATTTGAGTTGGACTGTGAAAGCGGAGAAAGATTTCGTGAGCAAAGTGGCAGGTAGAGGCGCTTGGGCGAATGTGAACAGCAAGACAGGGGAAATTACCAACTTCAATAGCTACATCCCTTATGATTCGGACAAAGATATCGAAGGTAAAATTGCCTACGAAACTGCCGTGACAACAGCGGTTGATTTCGTGAAAAAGCAGCTTCCCGCCTATACCGACCAATTGGTGCTTCGTGTGCAATCGGCCAAAGACTTTACGACGGAGCAGTTGAAGAAGCAGCGCAACTGGGACATCTACTTCAACCGTGTGATTGATGGAGTCGCTGCGAACAATGAAGATGTATCCGTTAGTATTGATCGGGTGACCGGACAAATTACGAATTATTACTTCTCCATCAGTTCAATGGCGTATCCTAAGCAAAAACCGGAAGTGCTGGCTATTGAGAAAGCCAAGGATCTATGGCTTGGTCAATTCGATATCAAACTTAATTATGTATTGGAAGATAACGGCTATGTAGGCGGAATTCCGATTGAGAAATACAGAGTTATGCTGGCTGCTGGCGAAGTTCCGCCATCTGCTTCTGTGAATGCAGCAGGTGAGAAGAAGACGGCCAAGCTCGTATATTCCCTTATTCCTAAATTTAACCGGGACGCGTACTTGCTTGATGCGCAAACCGGTGTATGGAGAAACAGCCAAACAGGTGAAACGATTTCGTTGGATAAAGTAACAGTGAGCGATATCGATAAACACTGGGCTAAGAATGAGCTGCAGCTTATGCTTGATTATCAAGCTCTGGACGTAAAGGACGGCAAGGTGAGCCCGGATCAACTGATTAAACGTGGCGAGCTGGTGAAAATGATGGTCATCGCGATGAATGGCGGTAGCGGCGGCATTTATTACGGAGCTGAGCGCAAGGCTTCCTTCGCTGATGTGAGCAATGCATCACCGTATTTCGCTTATGTCGAAAATGCCGTAGATCGCGGCTTATTGGAAGCGGGCGCTGAGTTTAACCCGGAAGCAACGCTGAGTCGGGAAGAAATGGCCCAGATGATCGTGAAGGGGCTTGGCTACAACAGCTTAACGAAGTTCGATGGTGTCTTCAATCAACAGATTGCGGATGCGGCTAAGCTTAAGCAAGTAGGTGTCGCTGCCATCGTGGTCGGCCTGGACATCATGTCCTTGACGGACGGAAAGTTCGCTCCGGAAAAAGAAGTGACGAAAGCTCAGGCAGCCAGTGCGTTCTTCCGCTTCTTGCAGAAGCGCGCTGAGCTTCAAGATCAGCCACGCAACTATTACTAAAAAAGAGGCTGTCTCAAGGTCAAGATGGCCTTGAGGCAGCCTTCTCCCTATTGCATACTATTAAGCCCCTAACGAACTCAATAACCTTTATTCGGTCAAAATAGGTCATTTGAAAAATCTAATGAATTCCTGATGCGTTATTCCATGTAAAAGGCCACCATTCCGCCCATAAAATGCTCGATAACGCCAATTCAGTTCATTAGATCGCCAAAGTAGCGATTTTCTCGACTATAAGCATCCTACAGTTCATTAGTGTGCCGGATTGTTTGTGCGAGGGCCCTGCGGTGCTCAGCACCAAACTGCAGCGGACGCCAAAAAAATGAGCTAAGCATGCGCAAGCTGCTTAGCTCATTTCTCCGCGTCTAGAACATCGGGAATACATAGTTCACTAAGAAGTATAGAACGCCGAAAATAATGACGATATAGGCGGCATATTTGATGAAGGTAGAGGCGACTAGGCTGGAATCTGATTTTTTCTCCACATGGCGTTCCTCGATATCAATATTCCGTGGTTGAGTTGACATTGGAATCACTCCTTTGAAGGTTTCTTGTTCATTAGTACCCCGCCCAAGTGAACGTGAAACATGGACTGCTGGATCTCTTGGATAAAGTTCTTACAGATGGTAGCAGATATGCTACAATATACTTTAAAACTTTATTTAATGAACTGGTGAGAAAGGGAGTAGAAGAGAATGGTTGTTTCCGGAAAAGTAGGTTTGGAAGATATTATTAGGGCCAATCATGTGCTCAGCAAGGTGATTGAACCATCGCCTTTGCAACGCAATGAGCTGCTCTCCAACTTGTATGAATGCAACGTTTATCTCAAACGTGAAGATATGCAGATGGTTCGCTCTTTCAAAATTCGCGGAGCGTACAACGTGATTCAAAGCTTAACAGCGGAGGAACGCGAGGCCGGGGTTGTGTGTGCGAGCGCAGGCAATCACGCGCAAGGCGTGGCGTATTCCTGTAAGCAGCTTGGCATCCAGGGCAAGATCTTCATGCCGACGACAACGCCAAGACAGAAGATTTCTCAGGTTAAGCTATTCGGCGGTTCCTTTGTTGAAGTCATTCTGACAGGGGATTCGTTCGACGATTCTTCCACACAAGCCAAGGCTTACTGCGAACAAGAGAATAAAGTGTTTATTCATCCGTTCGATGATGTGCGTACGATTGCCGGACAAGGCACGGTAGGCTTGGAGATTATGAATCAAATGTCCGATACGCCGGACTATATCTTCGCAACGATTGGCGGAGGCGGTCTTGTAGCGGGCGTAGCCACTTATGTGGACAGTGTGTCCCCGCGGACGCGAATTATCGGTGTAGAGCCGGAGGGTGCGGCTAGCATGACGGAATCGCTGCAGCAAGGGAAGGTCGTGACACTGTCCACGATAGAGAAATTTGTGGATGGCGCGGCAGTCAAGCAGGTCGGCCAATTAACGTTTGAGATTTGCAAAGACAAGCTCGAGGATATCGTGATTATCCCTTCCGGCAAGGAGTGTACGACCATTCTGGAGCTGTACAATAACAATGCGATTGTAATTGAGCCGGCGGGAGCGCTGCCTGTTGCAGCTCTGGATGCTTACAGGGATCAAATCCGCGGCAAGAATGTCGTCTGCATCATAAGCGGAGGCAATAATGATATTGATCGCATGCAGCAAATTAAGGAAAGATCATTGATCTACGAGGGCTTGAAGCACTACTTTATACTGAATTTCCCGCAGCGCGCAGGCGCCTTGCGTGAATTTCTGGAGGAAGTCCTAGGACCGACCGATGATATTACCCGTTTCGAATATACGAAGAAGAACAATCGGGATGATGCACCTGCCTTAGTCGGTATTGAGCTTAAAAATAAGGACGATTATGACGGTTTGATTGAACGTCTCTCCAGCAAAGATTACGGCTATATTGAGATAAATAAAGATCCTAAGTTATTTAACTTGCTGATCTAAGTAAAATTAGCCAAAGGCAAATGGGATATGATATAGTTATTTAGTCCCATTTATTACTTATACGGATGATAAAGGCAAACTTATCGAAAGGTAAGGACGCAAAGTTACAGGTCTAAGGTTGCAGATGCAGCGAGGATGGCTGAACTACCGACAGGTTGAAGTTTACCTAACAGGTACACCTACGGCTATTCCAATTTGGAATAGCCTTTTTTCATATGAGAACGGAGGAATCGCGTGAAAGTCTATCTGGATAAGTGGAAACAGCATGTGAGAGCAAAAGCAGTCGTGTATGTTGGCGTGCTCGGCTTCCTATTGTTGGCGGCCAACGTGCTTGTAACCGCATTTTTCTCCCCAGGGGCTTATGTTCTCCTTAGCGTGTTGATTCAATTTGTAACCGGCTTCATGATTGCTCTTTGCCTTCGTCATCTTCGCTTGAAGCGTCGCTCACAGGATGAGAAGAGTGAGCAATTGGCTTTTTTGGCTTACCATGATACGTTGACCGGACTGCCTAATCGTCGATTATTCGATGATCGATTGGAGCGGGCTCTTCTGCATGCGAAGCGCAATGAACAGCTGACTGCTGTTATGTTCCTGGATATGGACAGGTTCAAGGAAGTGAATGATTCGTTAGGCCATGCCTATGGCGATCGTCTCATTCGACTTGCCGCTGAGCGCCTGCTGGGCTGCTTGCGGGGATCGGATACGGTATTCCGGCAGGGGGGAGATGAATTCGCCATTCTCTTGGAATCCTTTGCGAAACCGGAGGATGTGAGGTTCGTGGCTGCCCGTATTCAATCAGCTCTGGAAGAGCCTTTCATCCTTGGAGGAAAGCCGGTTTCGATTACGGCCAGCATGGGGATTGCTTTATACCCCTTAGATGGAACTGTGGCGGAGCAGTTGCTCGAGCATGCGGATGAAGCGATGTACAAGGCCAAGAAGCGAGGAAGCAATCAATTCCAGTTCTACGCATCGGAGATTGATGCCATGGTGAAGAGCAAGGCTCATCTGGAGTCGGAGCTTAGGCAGGCTTTGGAGCATGAGCAATTCGAACTGCTTTATCAGCCGCAATATGCGATTACGAATCAACAATTAATTGGAATGGAAGCGAGTCTTCATTGGAGTAAGGCAGACAGTGGGGCTGCGACTTATGGAGGTTGTCCAAAGGCTGCTGAGGAAATGGGCTTCATGGTACCGATAGGCAAATGGGCTGTTCGCACAGCGTGTCAACAACTGCGCGTATGGCGGGAGCGCGGTTTCCCCTCCTTGCGGATGACAATCGCGATTACGGCCTCGCAGTTTAGAGATGACCAATTCATCGAAGAGATTGCTGTTGTTTTGAAAGAAACGGACATTGAACCTGATCTGATCGAGTTGGATTTGACCGAAAGTATTACTTCATCTAATGTGCAAGAAGCTAGTGAAAGGCTGATTCTACTGAAGAAAATCGGCGTGCGCATTGCTATGGATGATTTGTGCACAGGTCTGTTCACGAGGAGCGGACTGGAGGGAATGCCGCTGGATAGCGTGAAACTCGACAGCGCGTTGGTGCGGGATTTGGTCGATGACGATGAGAATCAATTGTTGGCAGCAGCTATTATTCGCATGGCTCACCGTTTGGGACTTAATTTGATTGCCAAAGGTGTAGAAACCAAGGAACAACTGGAATACCTGAGGTTCTTGCAATGTACGGAGGTTCAAGGAGAGCTGTTCAGCAATCCGCTGAATCCCGACCAATTTCTGAGCCTTTTGACCGATAAATTTAAAATGGGCTGATCTAGATTTTATTGACCGGCGGTAGTATAATAAATAATTGGGGCTTGGAGCCTAAGTTGTGGCTGGCTACAAAAAAGGACATGTCAACTTGTTTGACATCACGAATTATGCGTATTCAAGGGTGATCTGCTTTCCAGTCTGCTTTCAACATGATACACTCGAATATAGCCAGTCTTACATAATTTAACTAGTTCTGGTCAACCTAACCTATGGGGTCCAAGGTAGAAATTAAAAATTTATTTTTTGGGGGTAACATTGATGAAAAAAGTACTTTCCACAGCGCTTATGGCCGTAACTGTCTCTGCGTTGGCTCTATCTGGTTGTGCCAAAAAAGAAGAAACGAAACCCGCAGGATCCGCAACTCCGGCTGCTAGTGCAGCAGCATCCGCAGCACCAAGCAACAACAGCGGTAAAGATTTCAAAATCGGAATGGTTACAGATATTGGCGGCGTCAACGATAAATCATTTAACCAAAGCGCATGGGAAGGTTTGCAGCAGTTGAAAAAGCAAACCAGCGCTAACGTAAAGAACTTGGAAAGTAAAAGCGATGCTGATTACACGCCTAACTTAAACCAATTCGTGAAAGACGGCTACAACCTGACTTGGGGGATTGGCTTCTTGATGGGCGATGCACTTAAAGTCGTAGCTACTCAAAACCCGAACGCGAAATTAGCGATCATCGATAATGTGGTAGAAGCTCCTAACGTAGAATCCGTTACTTTCTCTGAGCAAGAGGGATCTTACTTGGTAGGTGTGGTTGCAGGTCTTACAACAAAAACGAACAAAATCGGTTTCGTTGGCGGCGTGGACATCCCGGTTATCAAACGTTTTGAAGCTGGTTTCGTTGCTGGCGTTAAAGCTGTTAACCCGAAAGCAACAGTGAAAATCAACTACACAGGCGCTTTCGATAAGCCTGACCTTGGTAAAGCAGCAGCGGCAACGATCTACAACGACGGCGCTGATATCATTTTCCACGCGTCTGGTTCAACAGGTAACGGTGTATTCAACGAAGCCAAAGACCGTTCTAAAAACGGTAAAAAAGTATGGGTTATCGGCGTAGATAAAGACCAATCCCTTGAATTCGGTGACGAAGTGACATTGACTTCGATGTTGAAACGTGTAGATAACGCGGTAACTCGTGTGTCCAAAGACGTAATCGACAACAAATTCCAAGGCGGTAAAGTCGTTGTATTGGGTCTGAAAGATGATGGCGTAGGCCTTCCTGAAACATCCAAGAAAAACGTTTCTGCTGATATCTTGAAAAAAGTAGACGAGTACAAAGCGAAAATCATCAGTGGCGAAATCAAAGTTCCTGAGAAACCTTAATAGCTAGCTGCACAGATATTCATAGCGTCGTGGTAACGAACGATAGATGTACTTTTGTTCAAACAAGGCTGGTTATCTTAACTAGCCTTGTTCTTTAGTTTTAAGGAAATACAAAATTGATCCTTAGGGTGATCTCATGAGTGAAGTAGTGCCTGTCGTTGAATTAAGCAACATTACGAAGCGATTTCCGGGTATTGTGGCGAATGACGCCATTAGCTTAAAACTCCAAAAAGGTGAGATTCATGCTCTCCTTGGCGAGAACGGCGCGGGGAAGTCCACGCTGATGAATATATTGTTCGGTCTGTATCAGCCGGACGAAGGCTTTATTAAAGTGCAAGGCCAAGAAGTGTTTATTGACAGTCCGAATCGGGCGATCGAGCTTGGAATCGGTATGGTGCATCAGCATTTCAAGCTGGTACAGCCTTTTACGGTAACAGAAAACATTATTTTGGGCATGGAGCCTAAAAAAGGGTCGAATATTGACTATAAGACTGCGCAAGATAAAGTTCGCAAGTTATCTGAGCAATATGGATTGCGTGTTGATCCTAAAGCGAGAATTGAAGATATTTCTGTCGGTATGCAGCAGCGCGTCGAAATATTGAAAACGCTGTATCGCGGTGCCGATATTCTCATTTTCGATGAACCAACAGCTGTACTAACGCCGCAAGAAATCAGTGAATTGATGGTTATCATGCGCAATCTGGTCACAGAGGGCAAGTCCATCATTCTCATTACACATAAGCTCAAAGAAATTATGGAGATTGCGGATACCGTGACGATTATTCGTCGGGGCAAGGTGATTGACTCCTTGGTGTGCGCAAATGCCAATCCGCAAATTCTCGCTGAGAAGATGGTCGGGCGCGATGTTACCTTCAAGGTGAATAAAGCGGATGTGAAGCTTGGACAACCTGTGCTTCAAGTGCAGGATTTAGTTTCACGCAATCAGCAGGGGCTGCCTGCTCTCAAGGGGATTAATTTCGAGGTGAAAGCCGGAGAGATTCTCGGTATTGCTGGCGTCGACGGCAACGGTCAAAGCGAATTGATTGAAGCACTCACAGGTCTGCGGGCTGTCGATAGCGGACATGTTCTGCTGCTTGGCAGCGATATCACCAACCATACGCCAAGACAAATTTCTGAAGCTGGTTTATCGCATATTCCGGAGGATCGTCATAAGCATGGACTCGTTCTTGATTTTAGCATGAGCGAAAATATGGTCTTGGAAACGTATTTCCACCCAGCCTATAATAAGGCGGGCTTCCTGAATTATGAGGCGATTGATCGCCATGCGGAAGCGTTGATTAAGCAATTCGACGTCAGAACGCCGAGTATTTATAATAAAGCGCGCTCCTTGTCGGGAGGCAACCAACAGAAGGCGATTATTGCTCGGGAAATACACAAGAATCCCAATCTGCTGATTGCCGCTCAGCCGACGCGGGGCTTGGATGTGGGGGCGATTGAGTTCGTGCATCAGCAGTTGATCGAGCAGCGGAATAAAGGCAAAGCCGTGCTGCTGATCTCTTTTGAGCTGGATGAAATTATGAATGTCTCCGACCGGATTGCCGTTATCTACGAAGGACAAATTGTGGGAGAAGTGCTGCCGCAAGAGACGAACGACCAAGAAATCGGGTTGCTCATGGCTGGCAGCAAGCGCACAGAGAAAGGGGCTGCTCATGAATAAAGTTGCTCGCATTTTGACAAGTGAATCAGCGGTGAATCCAATCGTGGCGATTATACTGGGGCTAATATTCGGAGCACTCGTAATGCTGGTAGGCGGCTATAATCCGATTGCTGCGTACAGCGCGTTATTTTCACGAATCTTCGGTAATTCGTATGATATTGGCGAATCGATTCGCGCGATTACACCCTTGATTTTAACTGGGTTATCCGTGGCATTTGCCTTCCGGACAGGCTTATTTAATATTGGTGCAGAAGGCCAATTCATCATGGGGATGACAGGGGCTACCTTTATCGGCGTGAAAATACATGGGCTTCCGTGGATTATCCACGCGCCATTAGCGGTAATCGTCGGTGCTTTAGTCGGCGGACTGTGGGGAGCCATCGCGGGCTATTTGAAGGCCAAACGCGGCGTTAATGAAGTAATTACAACGATCATGTTGAACTGGATTGCGTTGTTTCTATCCAATTACATTATCAACCAGTTTCTGTTGGAGCCAAAGCAGCAGCGCTCTTATATGATTCAAGATTCCGCGTCGCTAAGTCTTGTCGGGTTGTCGGATCTTATGAATCATGCGAGAATGCACTGGGGGACTGTGATTGCGATACTCGCAGCCGTAGCATTCTATATTATCCTCTGGAAGACGAAGCAAGGTTATGAGCTTCGAGCTGTTGGCCATAATATGGATGCGGCGAAGTATGCGGGCATGAACGTGAAACGCAACATTATTAAAGCGATGTTTATTTCCGGTATTTTTGCCGGTTTAGGCGGCGTATTCGAGGTTCTCGGCGTGTTCCACTATCAAGTCATTGCAGCCGGCTCGCCGGGGTATGGCTTTGATGGTATTGCGGTATCCTTATTAGGGGCCAACAATCCGATTGGGATTGTTCTAGGAGCAGCCTTATTCGGCGGATTGTCCTATGGCTCGGCGGGGATGAGCTTTGGTGCCGATGTGCCGCCGGAAATTATCCGGATCGTCATCGGTTCGGTCATTTTCTTCGTAGCCACACAAGGGATTGTGAAATGGGTACTGATTCCGTTCTATAGCAAACGCAAGAAAGAGAGGGCTTCGTAATATGGACCTGCTCACGATGCTTAACGCGTTTTTCTCGAAATTTAGTGAACTTATCAACACAACGCTCGTCTACTCGACCGCACTCATTTTCGGAGCCTTGGGTGGGATCTTCTCGGAACGTTCAGGGGTTGTCAATATTGGGATCGAAGGCCTTATGGTTTCAGGAGCTTTCGCTTCAGCGGTGGGAGCCTACTATGCGGAAGAAGCCAACATGGGGATTTGGTCGCCATGGATTGGTTTGCTGACAGCCATGCTGTTTGCGCTGATTTTTGCGCTCATTCATGCGGTCGCTACGATTACATTTAAAGCTAACCAAGTGATCAGCGGTGTCGTTATCAACTTCTTGGCTGCTGGCGTAACGTTGTACCTGGTCAAAGTATTGTTCAATGGCGCGGGTCAAACCGAAACGCTGAACGATGTGTTCTCCAAGTGGGAAGTTCCGCTTCTGTCCAAAATACCATACATTGGTCCTGCATTGTTCAATGCGTATCCAACGACGTATATCGCCTTAATTCTAGTAGGGTTAACCTACTATATCTTGTTCAAAACCCCGTTCGGTCTGCGCCTGCGCTCGGTTGGCGAGCATCCAAGCGCCGCGGATACCGTCGGGATCAAAGTGAAGCGAATTCGTTATATCGCAGTACTGATCAGCGGTTTGCTCGGCGGTCTTGGCGGGGCAACCATCACGTTAACTACGACAAGCACCTTCTCGCATAATACGATCTCGGGGCAAGGCTTTATTGCCATGGCGGCCATGATCTTCGGCAAGTGGCATCCAGTCGGCGCGCTCGGAGCCGCAGTATTCTTCGGTATGGCGCAAGCACTTAACAACTTCATGCGGTTGTTTGATTTCTCCAAGAATATCCCGCAGGAATTCCTGTACATGCTGCCTTATGTCTTGACGATTCTGGTCTTGGCGGGCGCTGTAGGCCGGGCCAAAGCCCCGTCTGCTCTTGGTGAGCCTTACGATCCAGGTAAAAGATAACAAGAAATTGCAACGGGAATGAAAAAGAGGCTGACTCAAAAGGTTACAAACCTAGAGAGCAGCCTCTTTTTTTGGCATCCAGTGCTGCTTGTTTGATACTTTTGTTCAAGCATCATTCAGCAGCCAGCGATAGTGCGGGAAGCGGTATAGTAAACGAAACTGTCGTGCCTTGGCTAACTGTGCTTTGGATATGAAGTCCTGTGCCGTAGAGCTGCTTCAGACGACTGTGCGTGTTATACAGGCCGATGCCTCTTCTTCCGGGGTGCGGATCGAGCAGCTTTTGCAGTTTTTTGGTCTCTATGCCCACACCATTATCGATGATCGCGACGGTCAGACTATCCTCGGTTTGCTCGACACGGATCATCAGGGTTCCGCCCCTAGCCCTTTGGAGGATCCCATGGTTCAAGGCATTCTCCACCAAGGTTTGAATGGATAATGGAGGTACCCAGATGTGAATAGGCGCGTCAATGGCCCAGATGACTTCCAATCGCTCAGCGAAACGTTCTTGCTCGATGGCCAAATAAGAGCGGACAAGCTGCAGCTCATTTTCCAAAGGAATGACTCTATCCAAGTTTCCAATGTCGAAATGGGATCTCAAATACGTGCTGAATTCATCCAGTAATTGCTTCATCCGCTCCACATCGATATCGCCAAGTGCTGCAATCGCATTGAGGGAATTGAACAGAAAATGAGGCTTAATCTGGGCATGCAGCCATGCCGCTTCTACACGGAGTTGTTCGCTGACAACCTTTTTCAGATTAGTCAGGGCTCGGACTCTGGAACGGAATTCAACGGCATCCATAGGTTTCGTTACATAATCGTTGGCCCCTGATTGAAAGCCAGCATATAAATCCTCAGGTCGGCTGCGTGCCGTTAGCAGAAGAATAGGCAGCTCGGATAGCGCGAATCGCTCTCGAATGCGACGGGATAATTCGTAGCCAGACATGTTTGGCATCATGACATCTGTAATAACCAGGTCCCATTGCTCGGAATCAAGCAGGACTAGCGCTTCTTTGGCGCTCATTACGGGGACAACTTCATAGGATTCCGACGCGAGAATGGATAAAATAATAGTTAAATTCAAGCTATCATCATCTACCGCCAAAATACGCTGTCTACCTTCTGCGGAAGCTATTGCTTCTACAGCAGCTGCTGCAGGAGCTTGGACATGCTGTACCGGATAGAGAGGCGAATCCGTTATTGATTGCGCCTGTTCGATCGGCATGTCTAGCGAGTGGCTGTCTTGTCTATAAACAGGCAGTGTAAAGGAGAAGATGGAACCTTCGCCAGGAGATGAACTAACAGTCAGCGTGCCGCCGTGTAATTCCACCAGTTTGCTGGAGATGCTCAAACCTAAGCCCAACCCGCCTCCGGCAGATGCCGTAAGGGGGTCTGCTTGCTCATACCTTTCGAAAATATGACGCTGAGCCGCAGGATCAATCCCGATCCCTGTATCCGAGATGCTGATGTGCACATGGTCCTTGTCCGCATAAGCTTTGAGCGTTATATCGCCTTCATGTGTAAATTTAATCGCATTATGGATGAGATTGAATAAGATCTGAATCAGTCGGTTCTCGTCTGCCAGAACGGGTGGTAAATCAGGCGGAAGCTGTAGAATTAGACGAAGCGGCTTCCCCTCTGTCATAAATCTAAGCGTATCGATAACGCCCGCAGCTACTGCCCGCAGCTGAAGGTTGGTTTTGTACAAATGGCTCGCATTCATAGCGATGATATTTAAATCAAGTAAATCATTTAACAGGAAGGACATCCGCTTGCCTACGCGCAACAGCAGCTCCATATTCCTCGTATTCGCCTCATTCAGAACCTCGCGTTGACTATCCAAGACCGCTTGAGCCATATTCATAATCCCGTGCAGCGGATTCCTCAGTTCATGAGACGTATTAGCTAAGAAATCGTCTTTTAGTTTGTCGGCTCGACTAAGTTTCTGGGCTAACACTTTGGTTTCTGCCGCATTTCGATAGAAGGCTTTGAACCAATACGCAGCAAATCCCAAGAAAGCGAATATCAGATCAAACGGATAATAGGTCATTTCTAAACTGTCTACATTTTTGATAATGCCCCATACCGTTGTGTTCATAATACTGATTGCGCCCAGCAGCAGAAAGACAGCATCCGGAACTTTCTTCAGAGCGGCATGGAGCATGAAGGCCGGAATCAATAAATTCGGCAAGAGAAGCAGCATTAGAAAGGGAAATCCCCCCATCACTGTGTACTTCGTAGGTGCAAACAAGACGAATAGCGAGAAAAGGCTGCTCGTATAGACGAACCAGTTAAATACACGGTTTCGCCCGTATTCCGGAAACATATGCTTCGCGAACAGCAGCAGGAATGCTGCGGCTCCTGTGTACGAAATAAACTGGATTTTCAGCGAGTCGCCAAAATCAAAAGGTATGGCTACCAATAATAGGCGATCGTCATCGACGAGTACAGTAATTATCGTAGACAAGATTAAAAGGAAGAAGTAAGTCAACGCGCGGCGCGGTTTTCCCATCCAAACCAACAAGCCGGCATAAAAGGCATGCAAGATAAGCACTACACAGACAACAAGCTGTAGTCCCATGGAATAGTACTTTTTGTAGGTGATGGCCTGTTCGGTTCCGAATTTGATAGGACCAACGATGCCGCCTTTTCCGATGAAACTGCTATTAGAAACGTGAATGAGGACGTCAATTTCATTGCGGTCCGTTATGAAAGTTCCGAAATAAGGGACGTTGCGGGCAATAAACTGATTGGGATCATCAGAAGGATTTCCAGAGCGATTGAGAGATTGGCCATTCACGAACAGCTCAGAGGCGGTTTGTATATCAGAAATGCGAATACCCAGCGACTGCTGCTTGGTAGTATGTATCAGGATGCGTAGACGGTACGTACCATATGTGTAGGATATCTTTTTATCATCAAGTAGGATCATGGGGCGTTTGGATGGAACTTGAACATAGGAAGAACTGTCTTGAGCATGAGGCAGATCAGCAGCAGGCTCTGCAAGGATATTCGGGATAAATTCCCACTCACCGTCTAAGGGGATCGTATCTCGATCCGACAGAGTTTCATTGCGTAAGTCCAGAACGCCTTGAACCGCTTGCGGATAGACAGGTGTTTTGTGTGCGGAAAACCACATAAGCCGCAAGCCTGTCAGGATCAGGAGAAAGGCGATAGAGATGAGCCATATTTTTCTTTTTGTCATAGTGAATTTATATTTCGACAAAAATTGTGGTTTCCCTTCTTCGCAGCGTTACTGGAGCGAAGAAGGGCGAGGGAGCGGTGTTAACGCTGAAATGCAGCCTTAACTACTCGGAAATCGCAGCGCGCGCGCGTTTCCGTGAAAGTTAAGGCTGTTTCGCAGCGTTACAGGAGCGAAGCCGTCCGCAGTGGGCGCAGTAACGCTGAAATACAGCCTTAACTACTAGGGAAGCGCGTCCGGCACGCGTTTCCCCGAAAGTTAAGGCTGTTTCACAGCGTTACAGGGGCGAAGCCGTCCGAAGTGGCTGAGTTAACGCTGAAATACAGCCTTAACTACTCGGAAAGCGAATCCGGCGCGCGTTTCCCCGAAAGTTAAGGCTGTTTCACAGCGTTACAGGGGCGAAGCCGTCCGAAGTGGCCGAGTTAACGCTGAAATACAGCCTTAACTACTCGGAAAGCGCGTCCGGCACGCGTTTTCCCGAAAGTTAAGGCTGTTTCACAGCGTTACAGGGGCGAAGCCGTCCGAAGTGGCTGAGTTAACGCTGAAATGCAGCCTTAACTGCTCGGAAAGCGCGTCCGGCGAGCGTTTCCCCGAAAGTTAAGGCTGTTTCACAGCGTTACAGGGGCGAAGCCGTCCGAAGTGGCTGAGTTAACGCTGAAATACAGCCTTAACTACTCGGAAAGCGCGTCCGGCACGCGTTTCCCCGAAAGTTAAGGCTGTTTCACAGCGTTACAGGGGCGAAGCCGTCCGCAGTGGGCGCAGTAACGCTGAAATACAGCCTTAACTACTCGGAAAGCGCGTCCGGCACGCGTTTTCCCGAAAGTTAAGGCTGTTTCACAGCGTTACAGGGGCGAAGCTGGCTGAAGTGGCCGAGTTAACGCTGAAATACAGCCTTAACTACTAGGGAAGCGCGTCCGGCACGCGTTTCCTTCAGCGTTAACGCCAAATTTTGCGAGCATTTTTTCACTAATGTCGTATTTTGCAGGAATTTGTCGAAATTACTAGGAATAGGTTATATGTTTGAATTTATTAGTGAAGGGGAGAAGTGATAATGAGTTTACAGAAACCAGCTAATGCAAGAGGGTGGACAAGAATTATATCACTGAAGTCGTTTAAGGCTAGGATGACAGTCATGCTTCTTTTTATCGCGCTGGTTCCTATGCTGTTTAGTACGATCTTTTCATCTTATTATTTGAATAATGTCGTCACAGAAGAAGTTCATTCCAAGGAAGAGAGTGTCCTTAAAACAAATGTAACAGCGATAGACTTTTCAATCCAACGTCAAATGTCGATTTTAAATGAGATACTCAAGTTCGACGAGATCAAGAGCGGGAATGAGCAGGAAATTGTTAAGACGCTCAAAAAATTTGAACAAGCCAACAAGGACGTTGAACAGTATATTTATATCAACAAAGATGATATGGCGTTGACGTCAACGGGTCAAAAAATTTCTGTAGCTGACCGTGACTATGTCAAGCAAGCGAAGCAAACGAAAAAACCAGTTAGTACCGACCTGCTAGTTAGTAAATCAACGGGAAATCATATTGTGGTTTTATTTGTCCCGCTGTTGGATGATAAGCAAAATTATATTGGAGGCGTTTCCAGCCCAATCTCCACGGATAACCTTACGGTTTATACAAAAACGATACAGATTGGAGAGTCTGGCTATGGGTACCTAATGTCACCATCTGGAGCCTTCTTAACTCATCCAGACGCTAATAAGATGGGGAAGACTATAGAGAGTGTGTTTACTCCAACGGAAGCAGCCAAATATAAAGAGACTGTCTTGAAACAAGCGCGCGGCAGGTTTGAATTTAAGGGCGAGGATGGGGTTGTCAAAGAGATCAGCTTTGAAACGATTCCGTCAACAGGCTGGCGGTTGGTTACGGATGTGGTTGATTCTGAAGTGTATGGTTCAGTAAAAACTGCCAATAAAGTATCCATATGGATGGCGGTAATTGCGGCTATTCTTGTAGCGGCTATCTCCTTGATGGTCTCCACAACCATAACAAAACCGATTCTTGCCATTACCAAAGCTGTAAAGAAGATGGCACAGGGAGACTTAACGGAGCGTCTTGCCATCAAGCGTAGTGATGAACTTGGAGAGCTTGGCGACAATATGAATCAGATGCTGGATTCCTTCGCAGATATCGTTGGCAAAGCCAGCTATACGGCTGAGCAGTTAGGGGCTTCGTCGGAGGAACTAACGGCTGTAGCTGCCGAATCAGTAGGCATCTCCAATCGTATTGCGGAATCCATACACGAAGTATTCAACGCGAGTAAAGGGCAATTGCAGGGAGCTGAGCAAACGTCCATTGCGATGGGGGAAATGGCCGTTGGTGTGCAGCGTATTGCCGAGTCCTCATCTGTTGTGACGGAAGCATCGCAAACTTCCCTGCAAGAAGTACAGCAAGGACGTGATGCCATTAATCAGGCAGTCCAACAGATGAAGTTCATTCATGAATCGGTTGGGAAATCGGCAGAAGATATGAGAGATCTGGAGCAGTACTCTCATAGAATCGGAGAAATTGTATCGGTAATAAGTGAAATCACCAACCAAACTCAGCTGCTTTCACTTAATGCTTCGATCGAAGCGGCGAGAGCGGGCGAGCAAGGGCGCGGGTTTGCGGTAGTAGCTAACGAGGTGAAGAAGCTGGCCGAACAGTCTGCTACTTCAGCAGCTCATATTTCAACGTTGATCCGGGAGGTGCAGACTTCAACGATAAGAGCTGTACAAGCGATGAACAAAGGTGTTATGGACGTAGGGAAAGGTTCCGAGTTGATTGATACCGCAGGTCAGGTCTTTAATCGCATTATCGTGGCGTTCCAAGAGATTTCTAATCAAATTCAGGAGGTATCGGCGGCTTCGGAGGAAATGTCAGCTGGCACACAAGAGGTCACAGCATCTATGAACGAAATTGTCCACATGACGAAAGCTTCTCATGATCATGGACAAGGCATTTCAGAAGGGTCGAAGAAACAACTCTCGTCAATGGAGGAAATTTCTGCTTCAGCGGAGGATTTAAGTACCATGGCACAAGAACTGCAAGAATCGCTGGCTAGGTTTAAAACGCGTTAGAGCGTAGGACACCGATCTGCCTTAGGGATCTGCCCCAGGGAACTCCTTAGGAGCTGGCAAAGGAACTGCCAATAGCAAGGCAATAGAAGAAAGGTCAACCGGATGTCCGGTTGGCCTTATTTAATATTGTTTATATGTTTGAGACGAGCGAAGCTTACCTCTTATTTATTGGCGTCCACCGCAGTCTTCTTTGCTTTGGAGGTCTTCGGTCCCAAAGGGCATCTAATGAACTGTATGATGCGTATAGACCGGAAAATGGCTACTTTGGAGATTTAATGAACGGAGTTGGCGCTACCCGCCACTATATTGGCCGATTGGTGATCATTTGCTTGAAATAGAGCATCTGGCATTCATTAGATTTTCAGAGTGAGATCCTCTAGCTTTGCAATCGCGCGGAAATAAGGGAACGTCAAGCCACGATACTAGCAGAATGTGTCATGATCGCGAGTTTGAGGGAACTACAGTACGCTATCATTCTGAAAACCGCCATATTCCACACCAGGGGGAACTACGATCCGCTATTTCACCATTTCCCCGTTGGAATCAGCAGTTTCCGCTTAAATAGAGGATCTCAGTTCCCTTTCATGCTACGTTTACCCCATTTCCCGCCATTTAGCGGATCATAGTTCCTTTTCACGCGACGCTCTCTGCCATTGCAAAGCCCAAAGGGAACTAGTATCTGCTAGATTGCTGAAAACAGCTATGAAGACGCTCATCTCATAGAGCGGCAAAGCCGCTTTTCTTAATTTACGGGAGGATTGACTGCAAAGATGGAAAGAATGTAACCCCTAACCATTCATAAAGACTTCATCTGATTCCGATACTCAGTGGGCGAGACGCCGTACCACCGGCGGAATTGCTTAGAGAAGTAGAGCGGATCATAGAAGCCAACGGAGGAGGCAATTTGCTCAATGGTAAGCTCCAGCCGTTCACGCAACAGCAGTTTTGCTTTATCTACTCGCAGCTTGAGGAGAAAGGTGACAGGTGTTACTTTGGTATGGCGCTTGAACATGCGCGAAAGGTAGGCCCGATTATAGCCCAAACTCTCGGCCATCAGCTCAATGGTGATAGGTTCAGCATATTGCGTGGATAAGTAATGAATCGCTTGCTGCACGATCCGGTCGCTCTCTGCTTCTGTTATTGGACCGGCAGCCGTAGAGGAGGCTAGAGCTTCGCAATATTCACCTAATAATAGATGAAGATATCCGACTGATTTCAGCTGCGCATTGGTTTTCTTGGCTTTCAAGGCTTGTTGAATGTGCCGAAACAGGACGGGAATATGCCGATTCCGCGTAGTATGGATGATGGGCAGTAAAGGGTTTAATCCCGTTGCAGATACACTTGGAGCCGCTTGCTCCCCTGTGAAAGCAATCCAACAATAATGCCAGGGATCGGACTCGTCGGAGACGTAGCTGATCAACTGCTCAGGCTCGATGATGAAGCTATCGCCAGCTCCGAGTGCGTACTCTTCGCCTTGGGAGGAGAACACGCCTTTCCCCGAAATGACGTAATGAATCAAATAGTAGTCATATACCTTGGGGCCCAAACGGTGCTCCGGCTTCGTCTGACTCTCTCCGGCGAACAGCACGGTGAGCCTCTTTTCCTCGGCAGGGAGCGGATTCGAAACGACATAATAACTTTCAGGCTTGGACATAGCGGATATCCTCTCCGATCGATGGAAATCATCTAACTATAGATTACCATAAAAGGAAGGAGTCACGAAATCCTAAGATCACATTTTTCCATGTGAAAATAACATGCCTCCATAGCCAATCTCAGCTTCTTCTCGTATACTGAAGTTACAAAGTTACTTCTCCTATTGATTCTAAACCTACTAAAGGCGGTGCCAAAATGGCAGATTTGCAGGCTTTAAAAGACACGTTTATTGAGATTTATGGGACATCAGCGACGGCAATTTCAGCTTTTCATGCTCCAGGGCGTGTAAATTTGATTGGTGAGCATACGGATTATAATGGCGGCTATGTTTTTCCAGCAGCGTTAACATTCGGAACTACTCTGATCATTCGTCCGAGACAAGATCGTGTTATCGGGTTTGCTTCAACCAATTTGGCACTTCGCAAACAAATTTCCATAGATGACTTGAGTTACCAAGAAGCGGACGACTGGATCAACTATCCGAAAGGTATTTTCGTGCACTTGGCTAAAGAAGGCTTCCCGGTGACACAGGGGTACGACCTTCTATTCCACGGTGAAATCCCGAATGGAGCTGGACTTTCCTCCTCCGCTTCTATTGAAGTGGTTACAGCTTTCGGCTTGCTGACACTTGAAAATTATCCGATCGACACCGTAAAAATTGCCCTTCTCGCACAAAAAACGGAAAACCAATTCGTTGGTGTGAACTGTGGCATCATGGACCAATTCGCTGTAGCAAACGGTAAGAAGGATAACGCGATCCTGCTCATGTGCGACACGCTGGAATATCGCCATGTGCCTTTCCAAAGCGGCAGCTACAAACTGGTCATCGGAAATACGAACAAACGCAGAGGGCTCGTAGATTCTGCTTACAACGAGAGAAGAAGCCAGTGCGAGCAGGCTGTGACTTACTTGCAGAAGCAGTTCCCAGCTATTACATTGCTAGGTCAACTGAACTTGGCGCAGTTCAACGAGTTCAAGCACCTGATTCCAGACGAAACGGTTCGTCGCAGAGCGCAGCATGTTGTAGAAGAAATCGACCGTGTTCTTAAATCAATCGAAGTGCTGGAAGCCAGTGACCTTGAAGCTTTTGGCAAGCTGATGATTGGTTCTCATGACTCCCTGCGTGACCTCTATGAAGTAACAGGCGTGGAACTGGATACTATGGTCGCTGCAGCGCTCAAAGTTCCTGGTGTGCTAGGCGCACGTATGACCGGGGCAGGCTTCGGCGGATGCACGGTTTCCTTGGTTCATGAAGACAGTGTTCAAACATTTATCGATCAAGTAGGCAAAGAATATACAGACAAAACAGGTCTCACACCAAGTTTCTACGTTTGTGATATCGGCAATGGTGTTGAGCAAATCGGGGAGGCGTTATAAGATGGCTATTTTGGTAACAGGTGGAGCTGGATATATTGGATCTCATGCGGTAGCAGAACTGCTGGCCAAAGGCGAAGAAGTCGTGATCGTGGATAACTTGCAGCAAGGGCACCGCAATGCTGTGCTGGGCGGCAAGCTTTACGTTGGGGATTTGCGCGATGGAGAATTTCTAGATACGGTTTTTACGGAAAATAGCATTGACGCTATTATCCACTTTGCGGCTAACTCCCTAGTTGGCGAAAGCATGGCGAATCCGGCGAAATACTATCACAATAATGTGTACGGAACGCTTTGCTTGCTTGAGAAAATGACACAATACGACGTGAAAAGAATCGTTTTCTCCTCGACAGCCGCCACCTACGGGGATCCTGAAAATATCCCGATCCTGGAGAGCGATCGTACATTGCCGACGAATACGTATGGCGAAACGAAGCTGGCTATGGAAAAAATGATGAAATGGTTCGATACGGCACATGGCATCAAATATGTATCCCTGCGTTATTTTAATGCAGCGGGCGCGCATGCTGGCGGTAAAATCGGGGAAGATCATAGTCCAGAGTCGCATTTGATCCCGATTATTTTGCAAGTGGCGCTTGGTCAAAGAACGCATATCTCCATCTTCGGAGAAGACTATGCGACAGCTGACGGCACTTGTGTAAGGGACTATGTACATGTTAGCGATTTGGCTAGCGCACACGTACTTGCTGTTGAGAAGCTGCGTGGCGGAGCGGACAGCAATATTTATAACCTGGGGAGCGGCACAGGCTTCTCGGTCAAAGAAGTAATCGATATTGCCCGCAAAGTAACAGGGCATGCGATTCCTGCCGTGATGGAACCGCGTAGAGGCGGTGATCCCGCTACATTGATCGCTTCTTCAGTTCGGGCAAGAACCGATCTTGGCTGGAAACCGACACGTGATTCCTTGGAAGCCATCATCGAAAGCGCGTGGAACTGGCATCAAAACAACCCGAACGGCTACGAAAAGTAGGGTATAGATCTGTTAGGCAGAAAGGAAAGTGGTACATGGAACACGCATTGAAAGCGTCGCAGCATACAGCATTAACGATCGAAAGGCTCCTGCAGTTCGCCAAGCAAAATGGGCTGGTTGAGCACCTTGATGTGTACACGTCACGGAATGCTTTACTCGATCTATTCGGACTTGCTGAGCCCTTTCAAGGGGAGGTGCCGGATGTGAAGTTGGCGAGTCCAGTTGCCGTTTTGGAGGAGCTTTTGGATGCTGCCTATGAAATCGGCCTTCTAGAAGAGAATACGACGACTTACCGTGATTTGTTGGATGCACGCATTATGGGGCTCTTAATGCCCCGTCCTTCCGAGGTTGTTCATCAATTCTGGAATACGGCGAAATCGACTAGTGTTGAAGCGGCCACGAATTATTTCTACAAGCAATCGATTGATTCCAACTACATTCGAATGGACCGTATCCAGAAGAATGCCTATTGGTTAGCCGAAACACCTTATGGCCATCTTGAGATCACGATTAACCTTTCCAAACCGGAGAAAGATCCCAAGGAAATTGCTCTTCTCAAAACGCTGCCGCAAAGCAGCTACCCCTTATGTCTCCTGTGTGTGGACAATTTAGGCTATGCCGGCCGTGTGAATCACCCGGCTAGGCAAAACCTGCGCGTCATTCCACTCGAGCTGGACGGTGAGAAGTGGTACTTCCAATACTCGCCATATGTGTATTACAACGAGCACAGCATTATTTTCCATGAGAAGCACATTCCGATGAAAACGACGGCGAATACGTTTTACCGTTTGCTGGATTTCATTGAGCAGTTCCCGCACTATTTCATCGGGTCCAATGCGGATCTGCCGATTGTGGGCGGCTCGATTCTGAACCACGATCATTTCCAAGGCGGTCGCCACCAATTCCCGATGGAAATAGCGCCAAGTGAGAAAGTATTCTCACATGCGAACTTTGCAGGCGTGAAAGCGGCCATCGTGAAATGGCCGATGTCGGTTCTTCGCTTGAGCGGCCATAACAAGCAGCAGTTGTACAAGCTGGCCAGCAAGCTGCTCGAAGACTGGCGCGCCTACAGTGATGCGGAAGCGGACGTCCTCGCCTTCAGCGAGAAGGACGGACAGCGGACCCCGCATAACACGATTACGCCGATCGCCCGCAACAATGCGCGCGGCGAGTACGAGCTTGACCTGGTGCTGCGGAACAACCGCACCAGTGAAGAGCATCCGGATGGCATCTTCCATCCGCATCAGCACTTGCACCACATCAAGAAGGAGAACATCGGCTTGATTGAGGTCATGGGGCTGGCCGTATTGCCAGGCCGCCTGCAGGAGGAACTCGCGGATATCGCGAAGATCCTCACCGGCGAAGCCGAATTCGGCCGCGAGATCCAAGCCGAAGCCGCGCATCCGCTGCACAAGCATGCGGAGTGGATCGCGTCGCTGCTCGCGAAGCAGGGCGCTTCGCTGACGCAGGACGAAGCCAATGCGCTGCTGCAGGCGGAAGTCGGCAGCAAGTTCATGGACGTGCTGCTGGACGCAGGCGTCTTCAAGCGTGATGAAGCCGGGCAAGCGGCTTTTGAACGGTTTTTGACCGCTGCAGGCTTTGTGCAGCCATAGATAGTTCAACTCCCTGGTCATGGTGACTGGGGAGTTTTTGTGCACGCTATGCTTTGAAACTAAGGCTTCATTTTAGTAAACTGAGAAAGTGGTGATCGGGACCAGGATTCGTTGCGACTGAGGAGGCAAAGTGGATGGAGAGCTTCAAGGCATTAGTTGTTGAGCGCGCAGATGGTCAATTTGCTGTTGAGGTAAAAGAGCTGACATTGGAGGATCTGCCTGCAGGAGAAGTAACGATTCGTGTTAAATATACGAGTATGAACTATAAAGATGCGCTGGCCTGCAGTCCATCTGGACGTGTCGTAAGAACTTATCCGATGGTGCCTGGGATCGATTTGGCGGGTACTGTGGTTGCTTCGTCAGACAGCCGTTATCGGGAAGGCGACGACGTGCTGGTGACCAGCTATGAACTGGGCACTGGGCATTACGGCGGATTCAGCTCATTCGCGCGCGTATCGGCTGATTGGGTAGTTCCGCTTCCTACGGGACTATCGCATCGGGAAGCGATGATTCTTGGTACGGCAGGCTTTACCGCGGCGCTTTCAATTCAGCGGCTGGAGGACAATGGGCTGAACAAGGACAAAGGGCCTGTGCTGGTGCGAGGTGCCACCGGCGGTGTGGGAAGCAACAGCGTGTCCATGCTGGCAGGACGGGGATACGAAGTGGAAGCGAGCACGGGGAAATCCGCTGATCATGCGTATTTAGTGGAGCTTGGCGCGAAGCATGTTATCTCCCGTGAGGAACTATCCCCGCAAGTCCAGAAGCCGCTGAATAAGGAATATTGGGCTGGAGCTGTTGATCCTGTCGGGGGCGATTCACTGGCGCATGTGCTCAGCAGGATGCAATACGGCGGCTCCGTGGCGCTGAGTGGTTTGACAGGTGGCGGCGAGTTCAGCGCGTCGGTGTACCCTTTTATTTTAAGAGGCGTGAACGTATTAGGCATTGATTCGGTGTACTGTCCCATGGCGATTCGCAAGCCTCTTTGGGAGCGCATAGCGACGGAGTTGAAACCACCGTTATTGGAACGGACTGTTTATAAAGAAGTGACGCTGGAGGAAGTCGAGGCGGCCGCCGGTGAAGTTTTGAACGGGCAGGTGAGAGGAAGAGTGCTTGTCCGGTTGTAGGACTATAGGGTTGCAGGATCGCTGGAGAAGGCGATAAAAGTGCTTGAAGGGGAGAGGTCGACGTTGAAGATGCGAGTCTCGGCTGTTCAGTACCATTTGCACACGATACATAGTTTGGAGGAGTTCGCCGCGCAAGTGGAGCATTATGTTAAAATAGCGCAGGAGTTTGAGGCGGATTTTGTCCTATTTCCGGAGTTGTTTACTACGCAACTGATGTCCATCGGGGACGACAATGGAAAGGCTCTGCCTACCACACGGAAGCTTACCGCAGCCTTTTTCAAGGGCTGGCTCAGCAGACGGGCATGCATTTGATTGGTGGCACTCATATTATTGCAGAGGAAGGCAAGTTGTATAATACGGCCTTTTTATTTTATCCAGACGGACGAATTGGGGAGCAGAAAAAGCTGCACATCACCCCTACTGAGGTCAAGGAATGGCATATGGGGGCTGGAGATTCCCTCCAGGTTTTTGATACGGCTAAAGGGCGCATCGCCATGTTGGTCTGTTATGATGTGGAGTTTCCCGAAATCGTACGGATGGCAAGGGCTCGCGGAGTGGATGTCCTCTTTGTGCCGTCTTGCACGTATGATCGCCATGGCTTTCATCGGGTGCGTTATACGTGCCATGCCAGAACGATTGAGAATCAAATCTATGTGGTGACGACAGGGACGGTCGGGGCCTTGCCGACAGTTGATTTCATGCGAGGAAATTTCGGGCAGGCCGCGGTACTTACGCCCAATGATGTCCCTTTTCCGCCAAAAGGCATTTTGGTTGAAGGTGAGATCAACGGTGACATGGTCGTTACGGGTGATCTGGATTTGGACCTTTTGACCCTCGTGCGGGAAAAAGGTTCTGTCACCACATGGCGTGACCGCCGAACGGACTTGTATACGGACTGGTCCTAGACAAGGGCGGGCAATGAGGAGGTGCTTTAGCGGCATGGCAGCATTTTATATGAAAAAGATGTTCGTCTTCGACGGTGGCAAGCCGATTGAGGCTGTCATTCGCACATACGGCCAGGAGGACTTCGCCGCGCTCATTCGGGTACAGCAGGAAAGTTTTCCTCCGCCCTTTCCTTCGGAGCTTTGGTGGGATGAAGAACAGCTGACCGAGCATATCACTCGGTTTCCAGAAGGGGCGCTCTGTGTAGAAGTGGCTGACGAGGTCGTAGGATCCCTTACAGGTCTTCGTGTTAATTATGAGGAAGCCGATGCCATTGACCATAGCTGGTCTTCGATAACGGATGAAGGTTACATTCGTACGCATCGACCGGACGGAGATACCCTCTACATTGTAGACATCTGCATACGGCCTGCGTACCGCAAGCTTGGGCTCGGAAAGTGGATGATGCAGTCCATGTATGAAGTAGTTGTGCATCTGGGTCTAAGCAGGCTGCTTGGCGGTGGCCGGATGCCCGGATATCAGCGATACGCCGATAAGTGGAGCGCAGACGCATATGTCCACGAAGTGATGGAGGGGAATGTGAAGGACCCTGTGCTTACGTTCTTGCTGCGATGCGGCAGGACGCCGGTGCAGGTAGTGCCGAACTATTTGGAGGATGCGGAGTCGCTGAACTATGCGCTTCTGATGGAGTGGCGGAATCCATTTCGGCCATGATGCAAAAGCTTTGGACAAACTGAGAGGAGTGACAAGATTAGATGGAGTACATCCGCATAACAAGTATTGATAATCCTTTATTTCGCGCGATGCATGATTTGATGAAGGAGGTATTTCCTCCGGAAGAGGTACTCGAATATTCGTTATGGAAAGAGCCGTTGGAGGACCCAGGCATCCGTGTCTTCGTAGCGGTGCATGAAGGTAAAGTGGTGGGTACGACAGAGTATCGCTACTATGACGATTTCCAGGTAGCGATGACCGATTTCACGATTATCGGTCAAGCAGGGCTTGGTATTGGGCGGTTCCTGGCGCGTAAACGCTGGGCTGATCTGGCGGCGTTGGCCTTGGAATCGGGTAAGCCGATGCTTGGGATGTTCGCCGAAATCTATGATCCTTATCGGATCGAGGGGCATGCTTTTGGCGGGGTGAAGCCGATGGATCCTTACGTGCGACGTGAAGTACTGTCGCATCTGGGGTATAAGCGGATCGATTTCCCTTATGTTCACCCATCATGGGAGAACAATGGCGAAGCCGTAGAGGAGCTTGATCTCTGCTTCCTGCCGACGGATGACGAGGCTGCCGAACTTGATGCCGCGATCGTTGTGGAGTTCCTGAAGCGCTACTATGCGGTTCTGGCGAACAAGCCGCAGGCCTGGCATGACATGGTCGCTGGTTTGGAGCAGCGAACGGCTTTGGCGCTTTTGCCGCTCTAAGAGGCGGCGCGGCTCTACTGCAAGGTAGGTGGGTCTTGGAGGGCCGGCTCTGTGGCTGCCCCCCCCCCCAGCCCATACCCAACCCTTCCTCAGCCCATACCCAACCCCAACCCAGCTCTTCCTCAGCCCATACCCAACCCCAACCCAGCTCCAACCCCAGCCCACACCCAACCCACACCCAGTCCAACCCCAGCCCATACCCAACCCAACCCAACCCCAACCCCAACCCCAACCCCAACCCC
>NZ_BMHE01000017.1 GCF_014640555.1 Paenibacillus marchantiophytorum
ATGTCTGTAACTCGACCTTAGGGGTTTTTTTGTGTTTTGTCCAGATAAATACATCATTTAATTACATATTTAGGAATATATTCTAACGAAATATTCATGTTAGGTTTTTTGCAAAGCTTCTGGGTTACCACGGTAGTAGCGGAACTACAGTACCTTATTTCCTCGGAAAGCGCTGAATTCCCCCCGAAAACAGCAAAATAGCGAACTCTAGTTCCCTCCGCCTCGCGATATGGACACTTTTAGTTGGAATAGGGAACTGTAGTTCCCTCAACCTCGCCACAATGACACCTTTTGATAGAATCAGCGTCCCGGCTTGACGTTCCCCTAACTCCGCGCAAGGCAGCTAGGTCATCTACAATAATGAGCAAGGAGATTGAACAAGCAAGCTAAATGTGCTTATTCCCCTGCCAC
Source organism: Paenibacillus marchantiophytorum (assembly GCF_014640555.1). GTDB lineage: Bacteria > Bacillota > Bacilli > Paenibacillales > NBRC-103111 > Paenibacillus_E > Paenibacillus_E marchantiophytorum. The sequence goes on from NZ_BMHE01000017.1 coordinate 412, forward strand.
TTTAACGCATCCCATAATGCAGCAAAACATTCCCTGACTCAAACCCTCTCGAAGCAAGAAGCTTTAGATTCATTTTCTCAACTTGGTCAAACAACCCTCTTCCCGTACCCAAAACAACCGGAGTGACCACAATCAATAACTCATCAATCAAGCCCGCAGCCGCGAGCTGCTGAACGATAGTGCCACTGCCAAATACAGTAATATCCGCGCCATCGCCTTGCTTCAAAGTCCTAACTTCTTCCGCAAGATGATCTTTTACCAATCTACTGTTCACCCATGTTACTTCTTCCAAGCTGTTGGAGAAGACGACTTTCGTCATCTGATTTAGCTCTTCCGCCAACGCTCGGGCCTGTTCAGGTGCATTCGGGTTCGTCGCTACATGCGGCCAATAACTCACGAACATCTGATAAGTCAATTTGCCAAATAATAATGTGTCTGCATGCATATATTCATGCGCAGCTTTATCCACTTCCGGATCATGCAGGAACCAATCAATCTCCCCATTCAGTCCAGTAAAAAAACCATCCAGTGATATTCGATTAAACACGATTACTTTTCTCATAACTGCCTCCAATTTGATAGAGATTAATCGTTCCTACTTATACAGACATTATAACAAACAAAAGCTGCAAAACTTTCTTATAGATGGCTAATGTAAAAAAACTCATCCCCACTGATTAGCAACAGAAGGAATGAGGTTCTATGTTTTTGCTATACGGCTTTAAGCCAAAATCTCTTCGATCTTCTGAACAACATCAGCGGGCAATACCACACCAGCTGCTTTCACGTTTTCTTCCAGCTGCTCAATCCGGGTCGCACCGACGAGCGCACTTGCTACATGCGGTGAAAAGACGACTTGAGAGACGCCATTTCGCTCACTCAGCGGAATAATTTCAGACTCAATCGTGCGATTGAACATATTGTATTGCGGCTGATTCACAACAATTCGATCGAGCAAGTAGCGATCCGCCACAGACAGCCCTTCCTGAATTTGCGAAGCAGTCCACTCACTAACGCCAACATTCAGGACCTTGCCTTGACGAACCATATCTTCAATCGTGAGCAAAGTTTCATCAACCGGTGTCTCAGGGTCATAACGGTGGCAGTAAAAAATATCGATGTAGTCTGTTTGCAGACGTTATAAGCTGGCATGAACATTCGCTGTATCCAAAAAGTTAATCCCTAAATCAAAAGCCCGCTGTGTCAGCTTGGCAACCGTTTCTTCTACAACAGAATTACCGTACGCGTGTTCAGTCTATTAGATCACTTCGCAGATTCAGAGGAAAACTTCTCCAGAAACGATTGATTTTTTATCGCTTTCGATTTATACTACATATCAATATTCATACATGATCGTGCCTAGGAAGAGAATCCAACTCGGAGGCGTTATCGCCAAGATATGACCGCTGCTGAAGCTGTCAATCTAAGTTAACCGGCACCGCCCGTTACCGCGGAACCAAGTGGAGAAGCATTCACCGGAATGTTTCTTAAATTGGGTGGCACCGCGAGCAAACGCTCCTCGTCCCAATCGGATGAGGGCGTTTTTTGTCGTTTTTCAAAGTCACAACGTTCGACAAACCACTAACGGGAGGTAACAAGCCATGACGAAACGATTGTACAATTTCAACCCAGGACCCGCAGCTCTGCCTTTGGAGGTGCTCGAAGAAGCTCAAGCAACCTTCGTGGACTTTCAGGGAAATGGCATTTCTTTGCTCGAGATGTCCCATCGCAGCCGCGGGGTTGAAGAACTGAATCACGAGACACAACAGTTGCTGCTTCAATTATTAAATTTGCCAACAAGCGAATATGACGTGCTTTTCATGGGCGGTGGGGCAAGCGCACAATTCGCTCTGCTTCCTATGAATTTTCTTCACGCCAATCAGACCGCACACTACGTGCTAACCGGCAGCTTCGCCGAAAAGGCCTATAAAGAAGCGACATATATCGGGCAAGCAGCGATTGCGGCAAGCTCCAGAAGTCAGAACTGGAGCCATATCCCAATCTTGGATGAGATCCAACTAAGTGGAAACCCCGCCTATCTTCATCTCACCCTAAACAACACAATTGAAGGCTCCCGGTTTAATTCGATTCCGAATGTCGGAAGCACACCACTCGTTGCCGATATGACTAGTGACATTTTGAGCAGAAAGCTTGATCTTCAGCCTTTTTCCATGATCTATGCCGGTGCTCAAAAAAATCTGGGACCTGCCGGAGTCACAGTAGCCATTATACGCAAAGATTGGCTGCTGCAAGGCTCCAAGTTGATCCCAGAAATTATGCGTTATGAGACATTTGCCAAACACCAATCGCTGTTCAACACACCACCGGTGCATGCTATTTATATGATGAATCTTATGCTGAAATGGGTGCTGCAACAAGGCGGTGTTGCGGCACTCGAACAACAGAATGCAGGCAAAGCCAAGCTGATTTACGATGTGATCGATAACAGCAGCGGCTTTTACACAGGAATCATCGCACATAAGGATCGTTCTGATATGAATATCACATGGCGCATGGCAAATGAAGCTTTAGAGAAAGCCTTTATTCAAGAATCATTGGCACATGGTTTCGAAGGCTTAGCAGGCCACCGCAGTGTCGGCGGCTTGCGAGCATCGGGCTACAATGCCGTGCCAGTGGAAGCTTGCCAAGCATTAGCTGAGTTCATGACTGCTTTTGCTGAGCAACACGTTTCCGCATAAATAAAAGAGTCCCGTAGAGCGGCCTAGGCCAAACTCTCGGGACTTTTTATCTAAAGGTAGTAGAAACCAGGGAATAACGTTAAGTTACTTATTTACCCAATTGGTGAATAGGGTGTCCAAGGGCACCTTCTGCTGCATCCATAATCATTTCAGTCAAGGTAGGATGTGCATGAATGGTAAGCGCAATGTCTTCCAGATTAGCGCCCATCTCAACCGCAAGAGCAAGCTCTCCGATCAAGTTCGAAGCTTCTGGACCAACGATTTGACCACCAAGCAGTTGTCCTGTTTCTTTGTCGCCTACAAGCTTCACAAAGCCTTGTCCTGCGTTCAAAGAATTGGCGCGGCCGTTAGCTGCATAAGGGAACTTACCGATTGTTACATTGATTCCTTGCGCTTTGGCTTCTGTTTCGCTCAGTCCTACTCCGGCAATTTCCGGATCTGAGAAGACAACAGCTGGCATAGCTTTGTAATCTACGATACTGGAGTGGCCTGCAATAGCTTCAGCAGCGACTTTAGCTTCATAAGAAGCTTTGTGCGCCAAGGAAAGACCTGGTACAACATCCCCGATAGCGAAGATATGAGGAATGCTTGTTCTGCCTTGGTTATCAACTTCGATCAGACCACGGTCCGTCAATTTCAAGTTAATAAGATCAAGACCAAGCTCGCCATCTGTATTTGGACGACGACCAACCGTTACGAGCACATAGTCCGCAGTAACTTGTTTCTCTTCACCTTTGACAGTGAAAGTAACCGTTACATCGTTGTCTGTTTTCGTGCAGGATTGCGCCAACGCTTCGGTATGAACCTCAACGCCAACTTTCTCCAGGTTGCGGGCAACAAGCTTCGTCAATTCTTTCTCGAAGCCTGGAAGCACATGGTCTGAGCCTTCAAGCACAGTGACTTTCGTACCGAATTTCGCATACGTTTGGCCAAGCTCGATTCCGATGTAGCCGCCGCCGATAACGATCATGCTCTTCGGAATTTCAGGCAAGTTCAGCGCCTCGGTGGAAGAAATAATTCTTCCGCCGTAAGGGAACGCCTTAAGTTCAATCGGACGTGAACCCGTCGCGATAATACAGTGCTTGAAGCGGTAGCGAGGAGCTTCTGCATCATTGAACACACGTGCTTCGTGCTCATTGATGAACATCACTTCGCCTTGGAACGTTTGGATCTTGTTGCCTTTGAGCAGCGCGCTAACGCCGCCTGTTTGCTTAGCAACAATACTATTTTTCCACGCTTGCACTTTCGCGAAGTCAACCTTCACGTTTTCCACGGAAATTCCCATGCTATCTGCATGTTGGGCATGCTCGTAGGTGTGAGCCGCAGAGATCAAAGCTTTGGAAGGGATACAGCCGCGGTTCAAACATACGCCGCCCCAATCCGATTTATCAACAATCAGAACGTTTTCTCCAAGTTGGGCAGCGCGAATTGCCGCTACGTACCCACCTGGACCAGCACCGATGACCAACAAGTCAATATCTAAAGAAGCATCTCCTACTACCATGCTGTTACACCTCCAAGACGAGAAGCTCTGGATCAGCCAGAAGCTGTTTGATGTAGTTCAAGAAGCTTTGTGCTGTCGCTCCATCCACGATACGGTGGTCGAAGCTCAAGGAAAGCGCCATAACCGATGCGGCAACGATTTGTCCGTTTTTCACAACAGGCTTTTCAGTGATACGTCCAGCGCCCAGAATCGCAACTTCAGGGAAGTTGATAACTGGCGTGAAGAACATACCGCCTACAGAACCAATGTTAGTAATGGAGATCGTGCTGCCTTTAAGCTCGTTAGGTGCCAATTTGCCTTCGCGTCCGCGAACAGCCAAATCTTTAATTGAAGAGGCGATGGACCATACGTTTTTGCGGTCAGCATCATGGATAACAGGAACGAGCAAGCCATTCTCTGTATCTGTTGCGATACCGATATTGTAGTACTTTTTGTAGACGATTTCTTGCTTCTCTTCGTCGATCATGGCGTTCATAACCGGGAATTGACGGCAAGCGGCAACCAAGGCTTTTACGATGAAAGGCAAGTAAGTCAACTTCACGCCTTTTTTCTCGGCAAGCGGCTTCGTACGCTCGCGTAGAGCGACTAACGCGCTCACGTCGATTTCGTCCATCAGTGTCACATGCGGTGCAGTGTACACGGATTTCACCATAGCGTTCGCGATGATTTTCCGGATTCCTTTGAATGGAATCCGCTCTTCGACGCGATCGCCCACGACAACCTGCTGCGGAGTCGCCGCAGGTGCCGCTGCACCAGCTGCTGCTACGGCAGCTGGATCAGCTTCCGGAGCCGCGGCTGCGCCCGCTCCGCTAAAGCCAAGCACGTCCTCGCGCGTTACGCGGCCGTGCTTCCCTGTAGGCGTCACCTCTGCGAGTGTGATGCCTTTTTCTCTTGCAAGCTTGCGGATGCTAGGCGTCGCAAGCACTTCGCGGCCCGCGCTTGGCGCGGCCGCAGGCGCTGCTGCAGGAGCCGGTGCTGCCGCCGCTGGGGCAGCAGGAGCCGCTGCAGGCGCAGCGTGGCTGTCGCTCTTGTGATGCATGGATTCCGCAGGCAGTTCGCCCGTCACTTCAATCGTCATCACAAGCTCGCCGATGTTGCACACTTGTCCTTCTTTTACGGAAACAGCAACGACTTTTCCTTCAACCGGACAAGGTACTTCGACAACCGCTTTATCGTTTTGTACTTCCATAAGGATCGTTTCGTCTGTTACGGTGTCACCCGCTTTAACCAACAGTTTGACGATCTCGCCTTCATGTATGCCTTCACCAAGCTCTGGGAACTTGTATTCAAACAATGCCACGTGAACTACCTCCTATTACCTTCGACTGTGATTAGAATTCGAGTACTTGGTTAATCCCTGCAATGACACTTGCTGGACTAGGCAACCAAGCGTCTTCAATTTGAGCGAACGGATAGACGGTATCTGGCGGTGAAATACGCAGAACCGGAGCTTCCAGGTGTAGAATTGCTTTTTCATTAATTTGTGCAATGACTTCTGCGGCAACACCGGAAGTTTTTTGCGCTTCTTGCACGATAATCGCACGATTCGTTTTCTTGATGGAAGTAACAATCGTATCGATATCAAGCGGAAGCAGCGTACGAAGATCGATCACTTCGACTTTCACGCCTTGTGTTTTTTCGATTTCTTCTGCTGCTTTCACAGAAGTGTGAACCATAGCACCGTAAGTGATAATCGTAACGTCAGAACCTTCGCGAACGACATTCGCTTTCCCCAGTTCAACCGTGTACTCACCTTCTGGTACTTCTGCGCGGAATGCGCGGTATAAATTCAGATGCTCCATGAAGAAGACAGGGTCATTATCGCGAATAGCCGCGATAAGCAGTCCTTTGGCATCATAAGGGTTGGAAGGTACAACAACTTTAATCCCAGGCGTTTGAACTAATAAGCCTTCAAGAGCATCGGTATGCAGCTCAGCCGCTTTTACGCCACCGCCAAAAGGTGTACGGAAAACGATCGGTGAGTTATAACGTCCGCCGGAACGGTAACGCATACGAGCAGCTTGGACGCAAATTTGGTCAAGAGCTTCATAGATAAAACCGACGAATTGAATTTCTGCGATCGGGCGGAAGCCTTGAATACCAAGACCAACCGCAAGGCCGCCAATAGCGGACTCAGCAAGCGGTGTATCAAATACGCGGTCTTCGCCGAATTCTTTTTGCAAACCTTCTGTCGCACGGAACACGCCGCCAACATGGCCAACGTCTTCACCGAACAAAATTACATTTGGATCTCTTTCCAATTCAACGCGCATAGCGTCTTTTATCGCTTGAATCATCGTCATTTGTGCCATGACTTCTCCGTGCCTCCTAATTGTTTTCGTGAGAAAACTTGCATCGTAAGCTGATTATTTATTTAAACGCTTGCTTCTGTTCTTCGAGATGTGCTGGTGTTACTTCGAACATGGAATCAATTAAGCCGGAAACGGTCATTTTCTCAGTTTCTTCCGCTTTTTTAATATGCTCAGCAACGGTTGCTTTCGCTTCTTCTTTTACTTGCGCTTCTATTTCTTCGTTCCATAGACCTTTTTTGGTCAGGAACAAACGCATGCGCGTAAGCGGATCTTTTGGCTCCCAATCGGTCTCTTCATCTTTGGTACGATATTTCGTCGTATCATCAGCCAAGGAATGCGGACGGTAACGGTATGTCAATGCTTCGATTAACGTAGCGCCTTCGCCTCTGCGTCCTCTTTCAGCAGCTTCCGTTACAGCTTGAACAACAGCCAATATGTCCATGCCGTCAACTTGAACGCCTTTGATACCGGCAGCAAGTGCTTTATGGGCAACAGAAAGTGCTCCTGTTTGCTTAGAATAAGGAGTTGTAATGGCATACCCATTATTTTGCACAAAATAAATGACAGGCAATTTGAACGCACCTGCAAAGTTCATGCCTTCATAGAAATCGCCTTCGGAACTACCGCCGTCACCCGTATAAGTGATCGCTACACGCGGTTGGTTACGCTTTTTGAATGCCATGGCTACACCAGTAGCATGCAAAATTTGTGCACCAATAATGATTTGCGGCATTAGGACGTGCACGTCTTGCGGAATTTGACCGCCATGTTGATGACCGCGGGAATATAGGAATGCTTGGTAAAGCGGAAGTCCGTGCCATACGAGCTGCGGCATATCGCGGTAACCTGGGCAAATAAAATCATCTTTATTTAAAGCAAATTCACTACCGATCATGGAAGCTTCTTGTCCGGATACCGGTGCGTAGAAACCAAGACGTCCTTGACGACCGAGATTGACAGCTCTTTCGTCCCATACACGAGTGAATACCATTCTTCTCATTAATTCTTTTAATTGGTCATCGCTAAGATTAGGCATTTTGTCGGAATTAACAATTGTGCCGTCTGGAGCCAGAACTTGTAAAGGCTCAACCTTTTCTGTGGTCACTTCATAATTTGCTTGGCTGACAAGTGGCTTACTCATACCATTTCACCTCTTATATGATTTTGATGCCTGCTAGCTACACTTCTGTTATAGTATTATTATAAACCTGTTTTTGTGAATTGTACACCAGTATCCTTGTGGTATATGACCTTTATTCAGGGAATTGAATAGTACAGTTTCGGAAAATATATAATACAGTTAACATAAAATTTACAACTGCTATAATACACCTTACCCTTTTCCAAATAGACTTACGCTTTAATTTCCAAAACTAGCCAAGCGCAATTCAAAGGAGCCTACACATGTCAGATGACTCTCGCTTTTATAAACGGACCATTATCAAAGATGAACTATCCTCGATTCATCTTCAAGAAAATCGTTCACTTCGCATCTATTTGCCTCCTGGTTACAACGAACTGCTGTCCTACCCTGTCATTTACTGCCAAGACGGTGAGCAGTTCTTTAATTTCGGGCGAATTGCCACGACCCTCACGCGCTGCATCTTAGATGAAGATCTAGAGCCCACCATCGTGGTCGGTGTGGATGTGAATAACGTCAACCGAACTTCCGAATATGCGCCTGAAGGAGACCGTCATGATGCCTATTGCCGCTTTTTCGCAGAGGAGCTCCTCCCTTATGTAGAAAGCCGTTATCCTGTCCGCACCGAACGAACAGAACGTATTGTTGCAGGAGACTCACTGGGAGGGACTGTATCCTTGCATCTCGCCTTAGATTATCCTAGCCTTTTTTGCCGCGTTATATCCTTGTCAGGCGCATTTTTCGACATCACGCGAGAACGGATCAAAGCTGAGGATGATTTATCTTGGCTAGAAGTGTACATGTTGATAGGATTGGATGAAACGGATGTAAAGACAGAGCGTGGCACTTTTGATTTTGTCCGCGAAAATCGGTTAGCCAAAGAGGAAATGGACAGCAAGGATGTCAAACTTCATTATATTGAAAAACCAGGCAAGCATCTGTGGGGATTTTGGCAGGGGGAGCTGGACGCAGCGCTGCATTATTTCCTCGCTTAAATAAAACGGCCCAACCCTCAACAGAGAGGTTGGGCCGTTTTGTTTCAAACTTTGATCGCATAACGATTCTTCAACAGTTCCATCATTTCTTGAATTTGTTGTTCTTCAGGATACCCGGGGATTTCCTCCCGTTTCTTCACTTGCCCCCCTTTGGCTGCCATAGCCTCAAGTAGATTAGCTATGAAAAGCTCAGACGTCAAAGGAATCGCCAGGCACTCCGATAAACTGGCCATACTGCCTGGCGCCACTATTGGATAATCCGTAGAGGAATCTTCACCCGCGGCTCTCTCATAGAAATTTCTAGCCAGCGATGCCTTGTCCTCGCCAGTCCCTTCTACGATTATGAAGGCTTGCACTGAAATAGCCCGCTGCTGCCTGCGTTGCGCAATCCCGCAAAACTTCCGTCCTTTGACACTAAGATCAAACTCACCAGGACAAAAGGACCCCAGTACTTCTCCTTGTTCAATCTGATCAGTCAGAGAGCCCATAACTTCGCGAATCAAGGCTACCATGGAATCAAAATCTTTGCGATGTTCCATATCACCTGCCTCTTTGGGCATTAGCAGGGAGATATTCACGACGCCCAAATCAAGCGGTACCGCGGCGCCTCCAGAGTTTCTAACCGCTGTTTCGTAGCCCATCTCAGTCAGCCAAGTGCGGGCTGCTGCAGCTTCTGGAAGCCGGCTGTCTCTGAGTCCCATTACAAAAGACCTAGGGTGCCTCCAAATGTGCAAAATAGGCGGAGTCGCCTGTCCAATGGCCCTGCATAGAAGTTCCTCCAGCGCAAAAGCATATAAAATAGGTTTCGGTTCCATTGCTCCGGACCGATCCAAAACAATCATAGATGAGGTAGAAATAGGTATTTGGGTCATATTTTTATTCTCCTGAACCAGTAAATTAAGTACTCCTAGAGAATTGTATGCTATCCTAGACCTAGTCGCAATGCATATCTGGGCTATCCATGTCATAAAACATCAAAATTTTGGAAAGAATCAAAGGATTTTCATATTTACTGTCGAAATAAAAACTAAGCAATCAAATTTTTTATTAAGTAGGCGAGATCATTGAATGTAATTGACGACTTACTACTCAATATTTTGGTACTAACCTCACCGATCTTACTCTGTCACATCCTATGGCTCGATCGGCCCAATCCCTTCAATTTCAGAAGATTAGGCCGCCCATTAATTGGTCTGAGCTGCTCCATTGCCGCGATATTTTGTATGTCGCATCCATTTTTCACAATAACAGGTGACGACTTTGATTTGCGCATTATCCCTGTTCTTGTCGCCTTTCTCTACGGAGGCATTCGATCTGGCCTTACAGTATCCACGATCATCTTAGCCTACGCTTTCTACATGGATGGGTCCAATTTTATCTCGATCATTACTTTGTCCGCTCTTCTTGTACCCTTCATCTTGGCTTTCATCGCATTAAGTAATTGGAAGCACTTAACCCCCAAAGTCATGTTTCCCAGTCTTCTTGCCTTCATCAGCGCCATAGCTACCTTCTGTATAACCATGCTTTATCGGATCGGTTCATTCGTCGCTATAGATAAGCCCTTTCTTCTTTATGGCTTATTATTTTGTCTCGTACATATGCTCACGATGTGGCTGTTAACTTATCTGATCGTTCGTATTCGAGAAAACAGTGCTATGCGCCTAGAAGTTCAACGATCAGAGAAGCTGAATGTACTAAGTGAACTAGCCGCTTCTGTTGCCCACGAAATTAGAAATCCCATGACCGTCGCCCGTGGTTTTATGCAAATTCTCAGTCAATCTACGGTTACGGAAGAAAAGAAACTGATTTATACCTCCATGGTTATCGAAGAAATCGACCGCGCACAGAACATTATTACCGATTATTTATCTTTTGCCAAACCACAGGCTGAGAAGCTCGAAGAGCTGGATGTGTCGAGTTTATCGCACAAACTCATCAATCTCATTAATCCGTACGCTGCCATGCGCGGAGTAGAAGTCAGTATCGACATGGAGCCTGCGCTCGTAGTCAAAGCCAACAGCGAGAAGCTGATACAATGCCTGGTTAATTTAACGAAAAACGGCATCGAAGCCATGCCTAGCGGCGGTCTGCTGCAAGTCTCCGGCTTCCGCGACAAAGCGAAGATCATCCTACAAATCAAGGATAACGGTATCGGTATGACAGAGGAGCAAGTAGACCGTCTGGGAACGCCATTTTATTCAACGAAAAATAAAGGCACAGGGCTTGGTCTCATGGTCTCTTATCGGATCATCAAAACATTCGGCGGACTCATTGATGTGACGAGTGAACCTGATCATGGCACATGTTTCACCATTTCTTTACCGGCCGCTTGATCCCTCGCTGCTGGCCAAAATATCCATAACACCTTTAAACAAGGGAATGGACTTGTTGCTTTCGGATGCATTCAAGTTCTTAACGACGACAGACACCGCGTACTTTGGCGTCGCAACAGGTCCATATCCAATAAACCATTGATTCACTTTCTCCTGCTTCCCGTTCTGAATCTGAGCTGTTCCTGACTTACCCGCCAATTTCCACTTGGCATCCTGCAGACCTTTCCCCGTGCCGTCAGTCACAACTTCTCTCATCCAGTTTAGCAGCGTTTTGCTGGTAGCAGCCGACACACGTCCCGCTTCAACCTGCTGCAACTTGGGGGCATAGCTTTCCATCAGGCGATCTGTCTGATAACGAACTTCTTGGACAACCCTAGGTGAATATCCTTTGCCGCCATGCAGTAAAGTGATGATCATATTCGAAGCTTGCAGCGGAGTCAGCATCACATCTCTTTGGCCAATAGCTGTTTGCATCAGAACACCTTCGTCATCGTGCGGGGTATGCGCGCCAAATAGCTGACCACTCTCCTCAGCATCCAATTGATGAAGGATAGGCTGGGTATCCGTTTTCCCCGTCCATCCCACTTCATCCAGAACCCCAAGTTTGTGGGCATAAGTCTCCAACTGACTGGCTGTAAGGCGCTGCATTACTTTGGCAAATACAATATTGCAGGACTGCGCGAAGCCCTGTTCTAAAGTTAGCGGCCCATGCCCTGCTCTTAACCAGCAAGTAAAGCCATATTTGCCAAGAGCCCCTTCACAGTTAAATGTCTCCTTAGGATCAACAGCACCTTCATCCAGCGCCGCAGCGGCAACTACTGTTTTGAAAATAGATCCTGGCGCTGTCGCTTTTACTGCGTAATTACTCCAGTTATTGCTTGCCAGATCAACTTGCGTCGGATCATAATTGGGCCTGCTCGCCATGGCAACAATATCACCTTGCTTCACTTCCTGTACGACTACGGCGCCATCTCGAATGTGCATGTTATCCATCAACGCTTCAATTCTCTGTTGTATACTGCCATCCAGTGTGGTGACTAGCTTAACCGGATAGAACGTATTATCAGGGGCAATCATACGAGCATCCAACCCAGCCAGCGGCCGTTTCCCTGCATCCGTGAAATAAGAGATAGAGGTCTCTCCTATGCCGCGGAGCCACAAGTCAAAGGTCTTTTCAAGGCCGGATCCACCAATTTTGGAAGTAAGTGTCAGCTTACCCTTTTCCAAATCCTCCCCATACAAACGCATCACGCGATCCGGGTTTTGCCCGATAAACCCAATCAACTGACGAGCCGTCATCCCAGTGGGATAGCGATCTTCCATCTCAGTCACCTTCACATTCGGCAAGGTCAAAGTCTGTATCTGGGTCTCCTGCCCAGCACTCAAGGCAAAGGGTTTCCCTGTATCTGTTACACTCCAGACCTGTGGTTCTTTCAATTGACTGGAGAATGCAAGCCAGCGTTCCTTGGTTGTCTGCAAGATCCCAACAAGCTGATTAACCCGCTGCGGATCAACGCTGACTTCCTTGCTCATAGGGAAAACAACCAGTGATTTTATCATTTTCCCTGTCAATGGCTTAAGATTGCGATCCAGAATTTCACCGCGGCCGCTGTCGAGCACCAAAGCTCTCTGCCTTTGAATGACCGAGTTTTTGAGCAAATTAACACCTCGGGATGAATAATTCTCTGTTGCCGCAATTTGTATCCAAAAAAGCTTGCCTATGATCCCTATAAACAGAAGAAGGATAGCGAAAAGCACAAGAAAGATCCGACGTTTTTCAAGAGCCGACAATTGGCTTGGTTTCATCTCTTTACTCCTAACTAAAAGTTGGTATAACTTTCAGTATCGTCATTCCTGACCCTAGTCAAACGGTTTGCTAAGCGCCCCTAACATAAAAAATCCACCCTCCGCTTAGGAGAGTGGACTATGTATGAGAAGAAGGATAGCTTAAACTTCAAATTTGGAAAGTGTGTCATTGAGTGACTTGGACAGCAGGTCCAGCTTGTCTGACAATTTCACCAGACCATCGCTGATGCTAAGCTGTTCAGAGCTCAATGAAGCAACTTCCTCAGAGGTAGCAAGAGATTCCTCAGCTACTGCACTTACATTCGTCATGGCGTCGGACAGAACCACTTGGGACTGTTCCAGCGTAGAGATTGAATCGCTCACAGTGCTCAATTGCTCAATGAAACCACCCATATGATTCGTAACTTGTTTGAAAATAATATCTGCTTCTTTGACCGCCAGAATTTGTTCTTGGAAAATCGGCGTTGCTGTCGACAGTACCTTCACCGTCTCGTCAATTTCCTTCTGGATCGTCTCTGTAATCTGACCTACCACATCAATGGATTGTCTGGATTGGTCCGCAAGTTTACGGATTTCGTCAGCAACAACCATGAACCCTTTACCAGCAGCGCCGGCACGGGCAGCCTCAATCGTTGCGTTTAAAGACAAGATGTTGGTCTGCTTCGTCATATTATTGAGCAAATCGAGAATTTTACGAATAGAGCGCGTGCTGTCTTTCAAATTATCAACTTTGTCTGCCATGGATCGAATCATTTCTTCGGTCAGATTCGTTTTGGAAATCAACTCGGACATATATTTCGTTCCTTGCTCACTGGAGCTTTGAACATCTGCCGCTGCTGTACCCATTTCCAGATTGGCTTCGATAACTTGTTTCATCTGAATACCAATGTGATACGTCAACTCGTTGCCTCTTTCGGATTCCGTCGCCAAACCGCCGGCACCGTTAGAAATTTCGTCTGTGGCTACGGCAATTTCTCTTGCTGCTGTAGCTGTGACTTTGGATGAGTTCGTTAATTCTTGGGCTGTTTCGAATACGGATTGAGCAGAAGCACTCGTCTGCGAAACAAGGTTTGTAATCTGCTGCATCATGACGTCAAAGCTTGCGCCCAGTTGGCCGATTTCATCTTGTGTCTTGTAGTTCGCTCGTACGGTTAACTTCCCTTTGGCACCTTGCTGCATCAGGTTGCGAAGATTAACCAGAGGACGACCGATCATTCTAGCCACGAATAATCCAATCATTACCGCTGCAATCGCCGCAAACAAGGCAATCAGAAGGGTATAATTAAATATTTTCTTAGCATCTTTCACCAAGCTGCTTACCGGGATATCGCCAACAAGGTTCCACCCGGAGATGGAAGATTTATAATACGCAACGAGATGATCGTCTTTGGTAATAAACGAACCATGCTCTTCTTCAAGCTGCTCTTTGCTTAATTGAATCGCTGACTCTTTCTCAATATCCGTCAAATTTTTGGCTGCGATATTTTTATTCTCATGATTCGTGATCGCAACTGCGCTGTCATCGCCTAGAGAAATACCATTCAGTTCTTTCGCGAGAATATCTGCGTTCAATTCTAATACTAGAATGCCGGAAGTGCTGTTGGTCAATGTATTTCTCATAACACGACCAACGGCAAACGTATTTGCCGAACTGCTGGAATACCCTTTGCTTTTACTATCCAACCAGGCCACTTTACCGCCTGCATCAACGATCTTTTTAAACCAATCGGTCGATCCTGTGTTGTCAGACAACGAACTTCCGCCAGCACCGGTAATCACGATCAATTTGCCGTCCGGTCTATACAAATGAAGCGTTTTAATCGATTTGTTCGAGAACGTCACAACATTTAATTTCTCGGTCAATTGACGAATAACTTCAAGTGATTCATAAGAGGATGTATCTAATTTCGGAATTTTATCAAGTAAATCCTGCAATTCCTTATTCAACATAATCTGTAACGAGACGTCATCAAAGGTTTGATAAAGAAAATCTAATTTCTGACCTGCTTGCGTAACGGTTTGAAGACTGGATTCTGATACTTTGTTTTTAATAACGCTTTTGGAAATGGAGTAAGAAATCATCCCTACAATAAGTACGAAAAAAAGAATACTGGCAAAAAACATTAAAAACAACTTCATACCTACAGATTTCACGGGATTCTCCATTTTAACTTGCCTCAATTCCTTAAATGCAACCGTGCCCATTTGTTTAGATGTTTTACCTGCGACACCTACCATACGACCCCATGGCACATTTTGAATTGCTTTTGCGAGAGATTGAAGTGCTTTGTTAAGAAAAGCGAGAATACTTTGCAGCTTGTTATTCATTCTGTTCACCGCCATTGGTTTCTACTTCTTAAGGGGCCCCTTACTTTTGAACTATAATGAAAAGGGTTACACAAGAAGTTGGTTAATAAATTCGACACACTTTAACATTTTCCTTTAATATTCGATCCACATTTAAATAAAAAAATAGAAACTTTCTCCAATATACCCCAGTCTGGAGAAAGCTTCCATGGTACTATTTACCTGTTTTTTTACGCATCATATCCCATTGCTTCACAGGTTGATCTGTTTTTAGTTTAATAAGTTGCAGCGGATGTCTGGCAGCATCCAATTCTTGATCCTGCTCATTCCAGATCAAATCGACCTTTTGTTTGAATTGTGTCCCCTGCGGTCCGAAAAATTCAATTTCCTGCCCTGGCTTGAAATGATTTCTCTGCTGAATGACAGCCGTACCTGATTCTTCCTCATAAGACATCACAAGCCCTACAAAATCAAAGCCAACTACCTTATCCTCAGGCTCAAAAATATGATCTTCATGTCCAGGGGCCTCATAGAAAAAGCCGCTATTTAATGGCCTGTTGGCTGCTTTATGAATTTCATCCTGCCAGACTTGACTGATAGCGAATTGCTCCGGATCAGCAAAATAGGCATCTATCGCTTGCCGATAGGCATTCACTACCGTTGCCACATAATGAATACTCTTCATGCGGCCTTCGATTTTAAAGCTGTCTACGCCAGACTCAATCATTTCAGCAATGTGGTCGATCATGCTCAAATCCTTCGAACCCATGGTAAAAGCATCATCCTCTTCACCAAACATAGGCAGGTCAGTTGCTAGAGGAGCTGAAAGCGGCTGATCCTTGGCGAACAGATCATATTTCCAACGGCAAGATTGCGAACAGCCTCCACGATTGGAATCGCGGTCCGTAAAATGGTTGGAAAGCACACAGCGCCCTGAATAGGAGCTGCACATGGCACCATGAATGAAAGCCTCTATCTCCACATCGACATGCGCCTTGATTTGATCAATTTCGTGCATGCTGACTTCGCGGGCCAGAACAACGCGTTCAATGCCTTGATCTTTCCAAAATTTAACCGTTTGCCAGTTCATAACCGACTGCTGTGTACTGACATGTACCTCTAGCTTAGGCGCGACTCGCCGGCAGGTCTCCATAATGATCGGATCCGCGGCAATGATCGCCGAAATCCCTACCTCTTGTAGCCCGCGCAAATAGTCATCCAAGCCCTCGATGTCCTCATTATGAGCGTATATATTCGTTGCCACGAACACTTTGGCTCCATATTGATTGGCAAACTCGACACCTTCCCGCATTTCTTCCAGAGAGAAGTTGTCCGCATTGGACCTCAGTCCATATTTCTGCCCGCCTATATATACCGCATCGGCTCCATAATGGATCGCAAACTTCAATTTCTCCAGACTGCCCGCTGGAGCCAGCAGCTCCGGCTTATCCAGTCTTACCCGTTTGCCTCTTGCTCGTGCTTCTAATGCTGTCGTCATCTCGGAGAGCACCTTCTTTCATTCATATATCAATAAACCTGTTCTTTGTAGAAAAATCCATATGACAATTCACGTTCAGGGTCTTGCAGGCCAGCTATGGCATCCAGCCATTCCTGCCTGAACTCGTACCCTTGTGGATCTGCAGCATAAGCATCGATAGCTGCCCGATATCCTCTTACCACGGTTTCATTATACGCCTCAGACTTCAATAAACCTTCAATTTTCAAGCTATCTACTTGACCATCCATGAGCTCTGGCAGGTTTTCCAGCATACAGATATCCTCAGAACTCATAATGTGGGTGCCGTTGCCGTCTTCATAAATAGGGTACCGCTGATCACGGCGTTCGTGCTCGATCAGGAATAGCCCCCGCTCTATCGAACGATCTTGTGTAGAAGCATCATTGCCCTGATGCTCGATATAATTTTTGACAAGCTCGCGCTTGGAGTGATAGATATTCGTAATTCCATGAACTTGAACCTCAACCGCCAGTTCCGTCTGCTGCTTAAAGGCCAGAACCTGTTCCATGTTCAACTCTCTGGCCAGCACAACACGTGTTGCTCCTTGCCTGCCCCAATAATTCGCTGTTGCGTAATTCGTCGACGTCATTTCCGCGTTCCAGTGCAACGCTAACGGTTTAGCCAAACTGCGAGCAGCCATTAAGACGGACGGATCACCAAAAATAACAGCATCCACGCCATATTCCTGCAATTTGTTCAAATATTCGAACAAGCCGTCCAACGAAGCATTATCGAAAACTTTGTTTACAGCCACATAAACTTTAGCCTGTTTCTCATGCGCCCAAGCGACTGCCTGCTGGATTTCCTCGAGCTTGATCTCTCCCGGAAGGCGCATGCCATATTGCTCTTCCCCGATGATTACAGCATCAGCGCCCGCTTCAATTAATCGTTGCAGCTCAGCGACACTGCTGCAGCTTACTACTAGTTCTGGTTTCTTCACTTGCTTACCCTACCTTCTATCAGCTTCCTAGCCTACAATTAATTTCCAGCCTTTTTACTTTCAGCAATATTCTTCTTATGCGCTTCAAAGGTTTCTGCAAACAGATGTCCCTTCGTGCCGTCCTTTTTCGTAACATAGAACAAATACTTCGTTTCTTCGGGATAAATAGCCGCTTTCATCGAAGCGAGACTTGGACTCGCAATCGGCCCTGGCGGCAAACCAACGTTTAAATACGTATTATAAGGACTTTGGATCTGCAGATCCTTCTCCAGCAGTCTGTCTTTGGACTTATCAAATAAGTATTGGACCGTTGCATCAATTTGCAAAGGCATATTCTTTTTCAGACGATTCTGGATCACGCCTGAGACAAGCGCGCGTTCTTCGTCGACCACGACTTCCCGCTCTATCAAAGAAGCAATCGTCAGCATCTGGTGAATGCTAAGCCCACGCTCCTTGAGCTTGTCCTTCCAATCAGGAGGAAGCGTTGCTAGCTTCTTATCCAACTGCTGCAAAGTACGCTCTATGAACTCTTGTTCGCTCGAGCCTTTCTTGAATTCATAAGTCTCAGGGAACAAATAGCCTTCTAGCCGATGCTTGAGATTCTTATTATCGGGAATCGATGCAGTCGCCTCTGTTTTAACATCAATTGGCGCATCAGCTATCTGTAGAAAAGCTTCCTTTTTCCAAGGTGTCTGCTCACTAATTTTGGCGGCGATTTGATCAATCGTATAGCCTTCAGGAATGGTGATGCGTATCATATCTTCCTTGACGATATCGCCTCTATTCAGCTTGTCAATCATCTCATCGAACGTCATACCTGGCTTCATGCTATATTCGCCTGCCTGAAATTTCGAGCCTTGTTTGTGCCATTTCAAATAATACGTGAAAATCGATGAATTCTTAATAAGTCCTTTGGTTTCCAATTCTTTGGCGATTAACGTAGATCCCGAACCTGGTTGTATCGAAACTCGTACTTCCTGTTCAGCGGCATCGACAGGCTGCAAAGCATTCGCAATATACAGGCCTATACCGCCTGCTGTGCCAATAATAATGAGCAGCAATAAACCAATCACAAGAAGGGCGACTTTCACCTTGCTTCGTTTGGGCTTATTCTGTTCATTCTCTTGCTCAAGCAAGTTATTCACTTTAATCCTCCTAAGAGCTTTCATGAAGAAAGCTATCTTCGTAAACAAACAAAAACGAGCGGATGCAATCCGCTCGGTGGTCATCTTTACACATCATCCTGATCTGGAAATACCATCTCGTCGTAGAGTTCTGAGACGGTTTCCCACTCATCGTCATCTTCAATGGTTTCCAATTCGTACTGCCCATCTGCATCCGTAATCACTCGGAAAACAGCTACATCGTCTTCCTTCTTGAGCGCATCGGATTGCAAAACAGCGTACGTGTAATCTCCATACACAAACTCTTTCAGCAGATGATACACCGTTGACTCATTTTGCTCGTCAAACAAGATAATATCATCCCCGTAAGCTTTGCGCAATACGTCGGAAGGCGTCGTGCTCATGCTTCTTCTTCCTCGTCGAATTCCGCCATAAGCGTGTTGAACGTTTCTTCAACAATATTCCACTCTTCTTCATCTTCGATGGTGAACAGTTTCAAATCTTCGCCATCATCATCTTCTTCATAACGGAAAGCATACACTTCATCGGATTCTTCGTCTCCGCCGTCTGTTGGAACAACCATCATGTATTTCTTGTCGGAACCGTCCACTTCGAATTTCATGATAACCTCGAACTCTTCTTCGTTGCCTTCGTCGTCCGGGATGTAAATGATTTCTGGTTCTTCTTCACGCAATTCTTCTTTGGACATGTTCGTTCACCTCTTCATATTAGCATCCATGTACCCTTGCAGGATGAGCTGTGCAGCCATTTTATCAATGACTAACTTCCGTTTCTTCCGACTAACATCTGCTTCTAGCAGTGTGCGTGTCGCAGCAACAGTCGTTAAGCGTTCATCCCACAAGTGTACAGGCACACTTAATTTCTGTTCCAGTTCTTTGGAGAACTCAATCGCTAGCTCCCCGCGAGGACCTATCGTATTGTTCATATTTTTGGGCAAGCCAACAATAATCTGAGTTACGCCATACTCTTTGACAATGGCTTCCAGCCTATTGATGTCTTCCCCAGGCTTGCGGCGATGGATGACTTCCAGCCCTTGAGCGGTCCAACCAAGCTCATCGCTCATCGCGACACCAATCGTTTTGTCCCCATAATCCAAGCCTATCCATCTCATGCCGGTTCTCAATTCCTTCTATTTGTGTTGACCCAGATATGCACGAACCAACTCTTCAATCAGTTCGTCGCGTTCCCGTTTGCGAATGAGGCTCCGGGCATTGTTATGCCGCGGAATGTAAGCAGGATCTCCGGAAAGCAAGTATCCGACAATTTGGTTGATCGGATTATACCCTTTTTCCTGAAGAGCGTCGTACACCGCTAGTAAAACATCTTTGGGCGACGTCTCAATTTCTTCTGCCTTCACGTTGAACTTCATCGTTTTGTCCATGGAACTCATCAGGAGCACCCCACTTTCCTTGTGTAACCTTGTCATATATTTGAAAAATGTTCCGTGTATACTGGTTATATTCTCTATGGGTTTAAAAATTCCTGTCCCGTCAAAAAATAATTATCCAAATAGGGACAGAAGTCCTTCCACACTGGACAATGCTGCCGGCAATTTGGAAGCATCTTTACCGCCTGCCTGCGCCATATCCGGACGACCGCCGCCGCTTCCGCCTACAGCCAGTGCTACCTCTTTAATAATTTTACCAGCATGGAAACCTTTGGCAACCAAATCAGGTGTGACCGCAGCAACCAAATTAACTTTATCATCCGCTACAGCGCCAAGCACGATAACCGCAGAGCCCAGCTTCACTTTCATCTCATCGACGATGTTGCGAAGTGAATCCATATCCGCTGCATTGACTTGTGCGGCCAATACAGATACGCCTGCTGCTTGCTTCACTTGGTCCGTCAGGGAGCCAGCCTCGATGCGCCCAAGCTTGCCGCGCAGCGATTCATTTTCGCGTGCCAGTTCCTTCACTTGCTGAAGCGTCGCTTCTAGCCGTTTAGGAACATCCTGCACATTCGACTTAAGCAGATTAGCTGATTCCTTCAGCAATTGCAATTGCTGGTCTAGATATTCGTAGGCACTGCGACCGGATACGGCCTCGATCCGACGTACGCCAGATCCAATCCCGGACTCGCTGACAATTTTGAACAAACCGATTTGACCGGTATTCGTGACATGACAACCTCCGCACAACTCCAAGCTGTAATCACCGACTTGCACGACACGCACAATATCGCCATACTTTTCACCGAACAAGGCCATAGCTCCCATTGCTTTCGCATCTGCGATTGCTTTGAGTGAAATATCCACGTTGATGTTATTCCATATTTGACGATTGACACGCTGCTCCACATCCTGCAGCTCTTCGCTGGTGATGCTTCCGAAGTGGGAGAAGTCAAAACGCAAGCGATCCGGTTCTACAAGGGAACCCGCTTGATTGACGTGAGTACCTAATACTTCCTTCAAAGCTTTGTGCAGCAAATGGGTTGCTGTATGATTCTTGATGATGTCTCCACGCTGAGCCGCGGCTACGATCGCTTCGACCGAATCCCCGATACGCAGAACACCGGATTCCACGATCACTTTGTGGACATGCTGCCCATGAGGCGCTTTGCTAACATCTTCCACTTTCAAAGTCACTTGATTGCTGCGAATAATTCCGTAGTCGCTTACTTGGCCACCGCTTTCTGCATAGAACGGCGTACGGTCCAAAACAACTTGGCAAGTCTCGCCTACACCCACGATGTCTACTAGCGTATTTTCATGAACAATAGCTGCAATATTAGCACTAACTACCAATTCATTATAACCAACAAATTCGCTTTTAATCGTCAATTCAGATAGCGGACCGCCTTGAATCTTCATTCCGCCTTCTTTGTGACTAGCTGCTCTTGCGCGGTCCCGCTGCTCCTGCATGGAGGCGTCGAATCCAGCACGATCAACGGTCAATCCCTTCTCGGAAGCGAAGTCCTCTGTTAAATCAAATGGGAAGCCGTAAGTATCATACAATTTAAAAGCATCCGGACCGCTGATTTGGTTCGTGCCCGCTTGACGCGTTTTCTCAACCATCTCTGCAAGAATGATCAAACCATCGCTTAGCGTTTCATGGAAACGCTCCTCTTCCGTGCGGATAACCTTTTCGATAAATTCACGCTTGTCTACAACTTCTGTATAGTAAACTCCCATGATATCGCCCACAGTGGGTACAAGCTTGTGAAGGAACGGCTTATCCAAACCTAGTACCTTCCCATAGCGCACAGCGCGGCGAAGCAAACGGCGAATGACGTAACCACGACCTTCATTAGAAGGAAGCACACCGTCACCAACAGAGAAAGCAACCGTACGAATGTGGTCAGCAATGACTTTCAATGCTACATCATGCTCATCATTGACATGATACTGCACACCGGTTAGCTCACAAGCTTTATCAATAATCGGTTTGAACAAATCCGTATCAAAGTTTGAGTCAACATCCTGAAGAATGGAAGCAAAGCGCTCCAAGCCTGCGCCTGTATCAATGTTCTTGTTAGGAAGCGGTGTATAGCTGCCGTCTTTGTTATGGTTGAACTGGGTAAACACAAGGTTCCATACTTCCAGGAAACGCTCGTTCTCCCCGCCAGGCCAGCATTCTGGATCCGATAAATCACCGTATTGATCTCCGCGATCATAGAAAATTTCTGTACAAGGCCCACAGGGTCCTTCGCCGATATCCCAGAAATTATCTTCTTTCAACTTATAGATACGATCTTCCGGTAAGCCGATTTCTTTGTTCCAAATAAGAAAAGCTTCTTCATCATCTTCATGGACAGTAACCGAGATCCGATTCGGATCAAAGCCGATCCATTGCGGATCGGTTAAGAACTCCCACGCCCAAGGAATAACTTCTTTCTTGAAATAGTCACCGATGGAGAAGTTCCCCAACATCTCAAAAAACGTATGATGACGACGCGTCTTCCCTACATTCTCAATATCATTGGTACGAATACATTTCTGTGCATTCGTGATCCGCGGATTTTCGGGAATTTCACGGCCATCCAGATAAGGCTTAAGGGGAGCAATCCCCGCATTAATCCAAAGCAGTGATGGATCATTGTGCGGAACGAGCGATGAGCTTGGTTCTACTTTATGCCCTTTACTAGCAAAGAACTGCAACCACTTGGAACGAATTTCACTTGCCTTCATCTCTCTCAAGCCTCCATATATATGCATGATCTTCAAAAAAAACAAAAAACGCCCCTGTAACATACAGGGACGAATCATCGCGGTACCACCCTGGTTATTGAAGCCGATTCTTCCTGCCGAAGCAAGAGGAAACGAAACCCAATCTCCTTGTGCGGATCTGTAACGGGTCCAACCGGTGAAGTTCTTCCACACTCCGAAACGAGCTTTGGGCCATCCTAACATCGAAAGGTTCTTTCAGCCGGTAACTAAGCAGCTTATGCTTGCTTCCCGGAACCTTCTCTCTGACAATGGGTCATGGCTTACTAAAGTTTCATCAACGTTTTCATGTTAGATATAGATAAGCCAAATTATAACTTTACGACGCAATGCTGTCAATATTCAGCTTAATAAATGAAACCTTTCCTCTTTGGGAAACGTAAGTAAGATAAAGTTGTTTCCCATTCTTTTACCAAACCTAGGAGGTCTTGTAACTGGATTTCTCTTCGCTTACGCTGCTTGCTTTAATCTCGCCGATTTTTATCATTGTCATCTACATCATGGTCAAAACACTTATAAAAAAAGAAATCCCGGATAGCCGCTACAATCCCTTTGACTATATAACAGGGCAGAGCCGGATCGAATTTCAAGAGCAAAAGGAAGAAAAGGAAGAGGCAGATGACCAAGGAGACGATAAAAATAAGCATTTAATAAAACTAAAAATACACAGTTGACAATCGTTCTCAATGGAAGTATACTAAGTTTATTGATAATGATTTTCATTATCGAATAAGAAATACAAGAATTCAGCATACTTATTCCGTATCCCATTCGATGGTTTACGCATTGCCACACCCTTTCATATCCTCAACCCTCGTGCAGAACCCCTATGTTCCATGATCCCGCAAGTCATGGTTCACAGGGGTTTTGTGCGTCTTCTGAGCCGTTCTCCCTAGGTGGTTGGCTTATGAACATAATGCAGGAACACATGCTGCAGAATAACTTTCATGACGGCAAAGAAAGGCACAGCCAATATTAACCCCACAATACCCGCTACCTCCCCGCCTACAAGCAGCGCGAAGATGATAAACAAAGGATGCATATGCAGCGTTCGGCCTACTACCTGAGGTGAAATCACATTTCCTTCCAAAATTTGAATCGTTAAATTTACGAGCGCTACGAACAGTACCATTTTCAAAGAAATCGTTGAAGCCATGATAATGGCTGGCGCCGCGCCAAAGAAAGGACCTAAGTAAGGAATAATATTGAAAATGGCGACCACGCTCGCTAAGAGCAGCGCATACTGCATGCCAATCAGCCAATAGCCCAAGTACGCAAGTCCGCCGATAATCACGCAAACTAACAATTGTCCGCGAATATAATTGCCGAGTGCGGTGTCAATATCAATTAGCAGCTTGACCGTTTTTTTGCGATGCTCTCGCGGCACGATAGCTAATGCTGTTTTTTCGATGATTCGAAAATCTTTCATAATGTAAAAAGCCATGAACGGGACAATGAAGGCAATGAACAGCATATTGATCGTGTTGCCGATTTGATTCATATAATTCGAAATAGCTAGGGAAATACTGCTTTCCAGCTTGGCCAGTGAATGATTAAATCCGCTGCGCACACTATCAGGCAGCAATTGATTCTGATTAAAGCCATCCACAAGCGATTGCGCGCGCATGGCCATTTGCGGCATATGTTCGTTCAATTCAGCAATTTGCGTCATAAACACAGGCGTCATATTCATGATAATGACCGTAAGCGATGAAATAAACACACTATAAATCAGCAAAACGGCAATTGTTCTTGGCACTTTGCGCTTGTTGAGAAGATTAACAACGGGATTCAAAATGTAGGAAATGATCACCGCAATAAAAAACGGGGTCACAATCGCTTTGATAAATGTGATAACACTAAACAGAATCGGTTTTATTTGCAACAGCATATACAAGGTCATCAAGGCCAGCAGCGTGTACACCAGCCCGATAAACCATCTATTTTTCCAAAATCGTTCCATGTCATTCACCTCGGGACTGTCAGATAAGTTTTCGCTCATACAGTATATGTACAACTCGTCCAAATTAATCCTAAAGCTGACATCCGCGCAACAAAAAAACGCCATTCTCATGCAGTTATCTGCTTGACAATAGACGTTTCGTTATGATCATTATTGATTAATTGGCATGTTCTTGGACTTGAGGCATTTCTTCCTCAAAAAACAAATCATCCAGAGAACTCAGTGTACCGTCTTCCTCAACCTGATACACGGACATTTTCTCTCCGTTAACGCTGAGTTCTATAAAGCAACCCCAGCAGTAAAATTGATGGGAACCGATCTTTCCAATATCTTTGGAATTACAGTTTGGACAACGCATCTCGCTCACCCTATTCTTCTTTGGATACGAAGAGTTCTTCCATTTCCTGAGCGCAATGTACAGGCACTATAATGGCGTCTTCCCCCTTGGTTGCCGATTCCGGCATGGGTAGCCATTTACGCCCTTCCTTTAAATCAGAAATAAACCCTTCGGACAATTCATAACCTACTATTTGTTTACCCCAATCTTGGTTTAAATAAACATCCTCCACCACGCCTAATTTATGTCCGCCTACGGTTATGACCGGAAGTCCTTTAATTTTGCGGCTTCCTTCAAGGAAAGCATGACACTCATCCACATGCTCGAGCTCTTGCATAACCGTTTCGTTCGGTATGGTAACGGCATCTTCTCCCACAGCAGTAATTCCCTCCCAAGGTACGTAGCGTAAGGAGGTGAACCATACTTTCACTTCAAGAACGATACCTCGTATGTTCCAATCAGGGTCAATCAACAGATCTTTCACTTGACCAATCTGCTTACCGGAATCTACCGTGATGACAGGAAGTCCGATCACATCATGCGCTTTGCGCAAGTTCAATTCCTCCTAGAACCACCCGGTACTAATTCATACGCAACCGTTGGATAATGGTTGCAACTTTCTGGGCAGCTGTTTCGATTTGCTCTTTAGAGTTCCCCATTCCAAAGCTAAACCGAACCGCGGAGGCTGTAACATTTTCTGGAAGTTTCATAGCTTTTAGAACATGCGACACTTCAAGGGAACCTGATGTGCAAGCAGAACCGCTTGCCGCAGCCACATTGTCGAGATCTAAATTCATAAGGAGTGTTTCTGTAGAAATACCTGGAAAGCTGATGTTCAGAATATGCGGGACTGACTGTTCCGTGTGGCCATTAATCGTAAAACCTTCGCTGCCTAATTGCTGCTCCAAGACATCGATCATCACTTGGCGCAGTTCTGCAGCCTGCTGCTGCATGCTGATCTGCTGGGGTAGAAACAGCTCCACCGCTTTGGCGAAGCCGGCGATAGCCGCCACATTCTCCGTTCCAGCGCGGCGCTTTCTTTCCTGGGATCCCCCGTAAACGTGAGGTATTAATTTCGTATGCTTCGAAACATACAAAGCTCCGACACCCTTGGGGCCGTATAACTTGTGTGCGGAGAAGCTCACTAAATCGACAGGAAGCTCATGCAGGTTAATCGGCAATTTCCCCAGAGCTTGAACCGCATCCACATGAAAAGGAATCTGCCTTGCCCGTGCAAGTTGACCTATAGACTCAATGGGCTGAATCGTCCCTACTTCGTTATTCACATACATCACTGAAATAAGCGCTGTATCAGGGCGAATCGCTGCTTCGACATCCTCGATTTGAGTAAGACCAGTCGGACCTACTGGCAGGTAGGTCACCTCGAATCCGAGGCTCTCTAATCGCTCACAAGGATGTATGACAGCATGATGCTCGATTTGAGTTGTAAGGATGTGCTTCTTCTCTTCTTTGTTCGCATTCAGAAGGCCAAATATCGCCATATTATTGCTTTCGGTTCCACCGCTTGTGAAAATCAGCTCAGCAGGCAGACAGCCCAAGGACTTCGCCATCGCATCACGAAACCGATTAAGTGCTGTCCTCGTTGCTCTGCCGAAGCTGTGTGTACTCGAAGGATTGCCATAAAAGGCTGTATAGAAAGGAAGCATCGCTTCCAATACGTCGGGATGCACTGGCGTGGTTGCCGCGTAATCAAGATAAATAGGATTCATTAGACACCTTTAAATGTAGAACATGTAGTTGTCACTTGAGCCTTGGTCTTCGTAAGAGATCAGGTTTGCAAGTGTAGTTGAATCCAAGACATCCGCAATGCTGTCGCGGATACGTATCCACAGGTCACGCTTAGCCGGATCATCTTCTTCTGTAAAATCAACAGGGCTGATCGGCCCTTCCAGAACGCGAATAACCTCGCCTGCCGTCACTTGATCCGCAGCTTTGGAGAGAATATATCCACCGTAAGCTCCGCGAATACTTTTCACCAATCCTGCATTGCGCAGGGGAGCCACGAGCTGCTCCAAATAGTGCTCGGATAGTTGATGTTTCTCAGCAATACTTTTCAGTGAAGTCGGTCCTTCACCAACGCGATTGGCCAGCTCCATCATGATCGTTAGACCATAGCGGCCTTTTGTAGAAATTTTCAAAATCACACCTCATTCAACATTTATGCCATCAGGAAGTCGGATCAATATTTTATGAATCTTATGTTCTGTTTGGTCCACATGCAGATACTGGGGTCGTCCCTATCTAGGTAAACAGCGTTTCCAATTTTCGCAAAAACATTCCTAAACATCCGTATATCGTATATATGTTATCATAGTTTCCTTGATTTGTGTGGGAAAATCCATGACATTCTCATGAAATATTTTAATTTTTCGAGGTAGAGTTGTATAATAGTGAAAGCTTTATTTCTGATATATCAAATTAGACTCACAAGATAGAAAAGAGGTTCATAGTTATGAGCAAAAAAACACGTGTCATTCTAGGTATGTCCGGTGGTGTCGATTCCTCCGTAGCAGCGCTGCTGCTCAAAGAGCAAGGTTATGAGGTCATCGGCATTTTCATGAAAAACTGGGACGATACAGACGAGTTTGGACACTGTACAGCCGAAGATGATGCAGAGGATGTCAGACGCGTTTGCGATCAGCTCGATATCCCTTTCTATACAGTTAATTTCGAGAAGCAATATTATGACAAAGTGTTCGCTTACTTCTTGGACGAGTATACCAAAGGACGTACGCCGAATCCGGATGTCATGTGCAACCGCGAAATCAAATTCGGCGAATTGCTGCAAAAAGTACTCGACCTGGGCGGCGATTATATCGCTACGGGTCATTATGCACAGGTGAAAGAGCAAGATGGCGAATATGTGCTTCTGCGAGGCAACGATTCGAATAAGGATCAAACTTATTTCCTGAATGTCTTGAATCAACAACAGCTCTCCAAAGCCATGTTCCCGATCGGCCACCTGCCGAAACCCAAAGTCCGTGAAATTGCCGAAGCAGCCGGACTTGCAACAGCCAAGAAGAAAGACAGCACAGGCATCTGCTTCATTGGAGAACGCGATTTCAAAGGCTTTCTCAGCCAATATCTGCCTGCCAAGCCCGGTAACATGGTCGATATTCGCAACAACGAAGTCAAAGGACGGCATGATGGTCTGATGTACTATACACTTGGTCAAAGACAAGGACTCGGCATTGGTGGTTCAGGTTCAGGCGAGCCTTGGTTCGTCGTTGACAAAAATCTGGAGAGCAACGAATTGCTCGTCGTGCAAGGCGAACAATACCCAGGCCTTTATTCCAAAGGACTTACAGCTACAGATGTCAACTGGATTTCATCCAACAAGCCGGAGGGTTCGTTCGCTTGCACAGCTAAATTCCGTTATCGTCAAGCCGATCAAGGCGTGGTTCTTACCTTTGCTGACAACGGGGCCTGTGAAGTTGTGTTTGATCAGCCGCAAAAAGCAGTCACACCAGGACAGTCCGTTGTTTTCTATGCAGGTGACGTGTGTTTGGGCGGCGGGGTCATCGATAAAGTGCATAAATAAGTTTGGACGCTTGAACCAGAGGAAGGATGAATCCAAATGTTCAAAACGAACGCAAGTACTTTAAAAATTGCAACTTATGAAGATGCCATAAGACTTGTCAAAGAGATTGGGATTCTCCCTCTCTCTTCCTTCATCCCTGATCATCCGTCACTGGATTCCGTGACCGAATTCAAAGATTGGCATACTGGCTTAGACACAGATCCTTGGTTATGGCGGGATCGTTTTCCCGGGGAAGGCATCGCTGTTTATGGCCGTTTTTTTGCTAAGAAGCCTTTATTGATTTCTGCTGAGCTTTTCCCTCTGGTCAAAAACTTGCTGGAAGATCCGTATTCCGTCGAAGAACGTTATGATGACGGCCTGCTTCCCAAGGCATCTGTCGAGATTTATCAGGCGATCGCCGATCAAGAAGGCATTGACGTTAAAACATTGCGGGCTAAAACAGGAATGAAAGGCAAAGAATCCAAAAGTGAATTCGATCGTGCGCTCATCGAACTGCAAAGCTCTGCGGACATTGTCATTGCCGGCATCGGTGAAAAACGTAATGCAGATGGCAATAAAAGCGGTTGGAACAGCACCTGCTATATGACCGCTTCACATTGGATGGAACTGTATAACCACGAGCCTAACACGCTGCCGACTCCGGAAGCCAAGAATAAAATGAGAGCTTGGATTGCAGAGAACTACAGTGAAGCCGCTGGTCTTTATTTGCGAAAGATTTTTAAGCTTTAAGTTTTGAAGAAGAGCCTATTCGGGCTCTTCTTTTGCGTTGTACCCAAATTTACCTGTGCCTCAGGAAGTATGCACGTGGAACTCTGGGCAAACGATAATGGCGAAAGGTGTGAGCGCATGTTTAAATTCTCAACCGCCCTTCTGCTTATGGGATTTGCTTGGAGTGACGATGTGCAGGCATGTGTAGGTGAAAGTGAACGATTCCTAGGCGCTGAAGTTATTGCGTATCAAGAACCCGACCCTGAATATGCCAAATGGAGCCGTTTAGCTTTTCACGAAGCTGGCAAGGTGTACACCTTGCTTGATTACAAATATCTAGGACGTTCTATCGTTGCCTCTGGGGTAGCCCAGCAGCAATTCCGATTCTGGGTCAGACATCACGGTGTTGAATTCCCTCTGATTGTCTCCATTCGGTATGATCCAATCTCGGAAAAAGTTTTTACGATTGAAATGGCGCAAGAAAAAAGAGGGAACTTACAGATATTATAGCTCTGTAGGCTTCCCTCTTCTTTTTTGTTGATTGAGCTTCATCTTCTCTTCCGTTCCTTGCTCACTGGCCTCGAAAATGATCTCCCTCTGAATTTCATCAGGCAAATATTGCTGGCGTACAAAGTGGCCGGGATAATTATGCGGATACATATAGCCTTTATGTCCTAACTGATCAGCGCCTTTGTAGTGTGTATCTCTCAAATGCAGCGGTACATTCGCCGATTTCACTTGATCCATCAATTGCTCTGCGCGCATGATCGCCAGCGGGATTGAATTGGATTTAGGACTTTCTACGGCGAATAAAATTGCCTGGGAAATGATGTACTTCGATTCTGGCCATCCAATCTTATGATAGGCATCCATAGCCGTCACAGACTGCACCATGGCCTGCGGGTTCGCCAGGCCAATATCTTCACTGCTGGCGACGATAAGGCGCCTCAGGAACGTCATAGGGTCCATGCCGAGCTTCTCAACGGCATAGAGGAACCAGAACAGCGCGGCGTCACTGGAGCCGCGTATGCTCTTGTGAAAGGCGGACAAGACGTCATACTGCGTCGACTCGTCCGCTTTCACGATGGGGCGGCGGATCGACTCCTCCGCCACCTCAAGCGTGATCCGAACCGTACCATCCGGTTCGGGCGAAGTCGTCAGCGCGGCGAGTTCCAGCGCGTTGAGGGACCTCCGGATGTCGCCGTTGGCCATCCGGGCAATATGTTCCAGCGCCTCCTCCTGGGCGTGGAGGCGCATGAATCCGAGCCCCTTCACGGGATCGGCAATCGCTCTTTGCATGGCGATGAGCGCATGCTCCGCCGTGAGCGGCTCGAGCTGAAACAGCGTCGAGCGCGACAGCAGAGCCCCGTTCACATGGTGAAACGGGTTCTCTGTGGTCGCCCCGATGAAGATGAGGATGCCCTGCTCGACCGCAGGCAGCAGAGCATCCTGCCGCGAGGTGTTGAAGCGATGCACCTCGTCCAGGAAGAGGATGGTCTTACGTCCGTACATCGCTTTATTCGTCTTCGCCAGCTCGATAATCTCTCTGACGTCCTTAACCGAAGCGTCGACCGCGTTCAGCTTCATGAACTCCCCTTGGGTGCGGTTGGCGATGATGTTCGCCAAGGTTGTCTTGCCAGTCCCTGGCGGACCATAAAGCAGGATCGAGGACACTTGGTCGGCTTCAATCGCTCTTCTTAGCAGCTTGCCTTTGCCGACGATTTGCTCCTGACCGATATATTCATCTAATGTCGTTGGCCGCATGCGGTCTGCGAGCAGCTTGCTGCTCGGCTCTTGAGATGAGGCATATGTAAATAAGTCCATTGAATGAGTTTCCTTTGCTTTCATTTCTTTGCAACCATGGCCTTCATTATAACTCGGAGAAGAAAACATGTCATTTTTTCTGGCGGAGGGATTTTCAATCCCCAATGCTCACAAAAAGTGTGCAAAAGGATGTCCCTGCGGATCGTTGTTCAACTATTTCGCTTTTTCGCTTTCAGAAAGAGCAGATTTACTGGAAATAGCGCCTCTACGATCCGCAGGAGCGCGAAATCGGCCAGTTTGTCACAAATAATGGATCGACGTTCCCCGAAAAAGAAAACGACTTCGCCGCCCTGAGAGATCACCCTCTTAGTAGCGACAAAACCTGTTAAGGGAACTAGAGGACGCTATATAGGCAAATAACAGGGATGCTGGGGTATTAGCGAAACTACAGGGTCTTATTTCCACGAAAAACACTGAATTTGCCTTGAAACAGCAAAATAGCGGACTGTAGTTCCCTCACCTCTGCGATATGGATACTTTTGGCTAGAATAGCGGACTGTAGCTCCCTCCAAAACATATAAACTCTTATATTTAAATTAAAATAACCTAGCCTGTGGCTAGGTTATCTACAATATTTGTGCGCTCGCTGATAAATAAACAAGCTAACGTCATCCTTGCTTTTTCAAACCAATTTCCAACAATTCTTTCACAGCTACGCTCACCATAATCAAACCCGCAACTGGCGGAACGAAAGCATTGCTCGCCGGAGGCTGCTTTGCTTTGCGAATTTCAGGCGCATTCGCCGGAACAATTTGTTGCGTGACATCTTCGCGCGGCTTCATTGGCTCTTCTGTCGAGAAGACGACTTTCACGCCTTTTTTGATGCCTTCTTTGCGCAATTTTTGTCGCACAACACGAGCGATAGGGTCCATGCTGGTTTTGGAAATATCCGCAACTTTGAACAGCGAAGGATCCATTTTATTCGCCGCTCCCATGCTCGAAACAATTGGAATCTTGCGCTCCAGACACTGCTTGATCAGATGAATTTTGTAGGAAATCGTGTCGCTGGCATCGAGCACATAGTCGATGTTGTGAGCGAAAACTTCTTCATACGTTTCCTCTGTATAGAACATCCTCAGCGCGATTACATCGCACTCCGGATTAATTAATTTGATTCGGTCCCGCATCAGATCAGCTTTGGGCTGACCAACAGTCGTCGTGAGGGCATGAATTTGTCGGTTGATATTAGTAATATCAACGACATCCTTGTCGATCAGAATTAGACGGCCAACGCCTGTACGCGCCAACGCTTCGGCAGCGATAGAACCTACGCCACCGATCCCTAGCACAGCGACCGTGCTGTTCTTCATGATTTCAAGGCCTTCAGGCCCAATGGCTAGTTCCGTCCGCGAAAATTGGTGAAGCATAGATACACTTCCTCTTCCGTGTTCTTAAGCTTTGGCAGCAGGCTGCTTAAGCGCTGTGCGAATGGACAGCTGCTCCAGCTGTTTGTCTTCTACCGTACTTGGGGCATCCATCAACAAGTCTGTTGCATTCGCTGTTTTCGGGAATGCAATCGTTTCGCGCAAGTTGGTGCGGCCTGTGATCAGCATGACCAAACGGTCAAAACCAAAAGCAAAACCACCGTGCGGAGGCGTGCCATATTCAAAAGCTTCCAGCAAGTATCCAAATTGCTTCGTAGCTTCTTCTTTGGAGAATCCGAGTGCTGTGAACATTTTCTCTTGCACTTCGCGTTGGTAAATCCGCATCGAGCCCCCGCCCACTTCGTAGCCGTTGAGCACAAGGTCGTATGCTTGCGCACGAATTTGACCGGGATCTGTATCGAAGAAATGAATATCTTCTTCACGTGGACGTGTGAACGGATGGTGTTCTGCTACATAGCGCTTCGCTTCTTCGTCATAGCCGAGAAGTGGGAAGTCTACAACCCACGCATATTTGAATTTGGAGTCATCGATCAGACCGAGTTGACGTCCGATTCTCAGACGAAGGTTACCGAGAACATCAGCCACAACTTTCTTCTTGTCAGCGGAGAACAGAAGCAAATCTCCTTCTTCCACGCCAAGACGCTCCGTTAACGCAGCAATTTCGGCTTCATTGAAGAATTTCACAATTGGCCCCTTGAATTCGCCGTCTTTCACTTGAATCCAAGCCAGACCTTTGGCACCATAACGTGCAGCAAATGGCAGCAGGTCATCAATTTCCTTACGGCTCCAAGTTCCGCAGCCTTTGGCGTTCAATGCTTTTACTTGCCCGCCGCCTTTAACTACATTCGCGAATACTTGAACGCCGGAAGTCTCAACGATATCCGATACATCTTCAAGCTCCAAACCAAAACGCAGATCCGGTTTATCAGAACCATATTTGGCCATCGCATCAGCATGCGTAATACGTTGGAATGGACGCGGGATTTCAACTTGCGCTGTTTCTTTCATAAGCTTCACGACAAGTTCTTCCAAAATCTCAAAAAGCTGATCCTGGGACAGGAAGGACGTCTCAATGTCGACTTGGGTGAATTCAGGTTGACGATCTGCGCGAAGATCCTCATCACGGAAACAACGTGCGATTTGGTAATAACGCTCTATTCCGCTTACCATCAACAACTGCTTGAAAATTTGCGGAGATTGCGGCAGCGCGAAAAATTCGCCCGGATGCACGCGGCTTGGCACCAAGTAATCACGAGCGCCTTCTGGTGAGCTTTTTGTCAAAATTGGTGTTTCCACATCGATGAAGCCTTGAGCATCCAAGAAGTTGCGGAAAATATTGGAAGCTTTGGAGCGCAGCATCAACGTTTTTTGCATTTCCGGACGACGCAGATCCAGATAACGATATTTCAAGCGAACCGCTTCATCAACATCAACCCCGTCTTCAATGAAGAACGGAGGCGTTTTGGCTGCATTCATGATTTCAATCTCGGTAACTTGAATTTCAATTTCACCTGTTGGGATGTTTTTGTTCACGGTCTCAGCGTCACGTTCAACGACTTTACCTTTGATCGCAAGCACGTACTCATTACGCGCGCGGTCAGCGATCGCAAGAGCATCCCCTGAGAAATCAGGGTTAAATACGGTTTGAACAAGTCCGCTGCGGTCGCGCAAATCAATGAATAGTACGCCGCCTAAATCACGTCTTCTTTGTACCCACCCGTTTAATGTAACTGTTTGTCCTACCTGATCTTTCGTAAGCTGCCCGCAATGATGTGTTTTTAGCATCATGATTGTTTCCTCCTAATATAGGGATCTTTGAGCGGAGCTCAAAGTCTCTCCTTTGTGGGATCTTTGAGCCAGAGCTCAAAGTCTCTCCTTTTGTGGGATCTTTGATCATCTATTGGAATAGTGTCTTAGCTGCGTTCGAACCAATATCCACTAAACTAACCGTTAATTGAGCGCCTGTATCCATTTTCTTCAGCGTAATTTCGCCGCGCGCTAACTCGTCATCTCCAAGGATGGCCACGTAGGTTGCTTGAAACCGGTCAGCCGATTTCATTTGCGCCTTCATTTTGCGCCCTTGGTAGTCCTTCTCAGCTTTGATTCCTTGTACTCTCAGCTGGTGCAGCAGCTTCGTAACTTCCTTCTCAGCCGCTTCCCCTAAACCAATCAAGTAGACGTCCAGCGGGTCCGGCTTCGGAATTTCTACACCTTGCGCCTGTAGAACGAGCAGTATACGCTCGAGTCCCAGACCCAAGCCAACGCCCGGCTGATCGTTGCCATGGCCGCCGATTTGCTCAACCAAGCCATTGTAGCGTCCGCCTCCGCCAATCGTATCAATTGCACCAATACCAGCTGCTTTGTACTCAAAAGCGGTATGTGTGTAATAATCCAAACCGCGAACAAGTCGAGGATTAATGCGGAATGGAATCTCCATAGCTGTCAAATGCTCTTTCACTTGATCGAAGTGAGTGCGGCATTCTTCGTCCAGAAATTCCAGAATATCAGGAGCGCCTTCGCCAAATTTCTGATCGATTTTACAATCCAGCAGACGCATTGGGTTGCGTTCGTAGCGAATTTGACAATCTTTGCACATCTGATCTTTCACAGGGGCAAAAAACGCCTGCAACTGCTCGCGGTAAGCCGCGCGGACAGAAGGTGTGCCGACCGAGTTAATTTCCACGGTAACTTCCTTCAGACCGATTTCTTTGTAGAAGGTGTAGCCCAGCGCTATGACTTCAGCATCTATACTAGGATCAACTGAACCAAACGCTTCGATACCGAATTGGTGGAACTGGCGGTATCGACCTGCTTGAGGCTGTTCGTAGCGGAACATGGGTCCCACATAATACAGCTTGGTAAGATCAGGTATTCCGTAAAGCTTATTTTCCACATACGCTCTAACAACCCCGGCAGTGCCCTCGGGACGAAGTGTCATGCTGCGGTTCCCCTTGTCGAGGAAAGTGTACATTTCTTTGCCTACGATATCCGTAGTTTCTCCGACACCTCTGATAAACAGTTCAGTCTCTTCGAAGATCGGGGAACGAATTTCTTTGTAATTAAAACGCTGGCACAACTCTCTTGCCTTGTTCTCCAGATACTGCCACTTCTCCACCTCGCCGGGAAGAAGATCTTGTGTGCCTTTTGGCTTTTGGATGCTCATATGGTCAACCTCCCTTTATCTCATGCAAATAGCAAAAAATCCCCCATCCCCGACAAACGTCAGGGACGAGAGATTTGATTAACAAATTCACCCGTGGTACCACCCACATTCAGAACGGCAAGATAGCTAGGCCATCCAACTCACATTCTGCTCTTGACGGTTAACGCCCGCTACACGCACAACAGCTACTAAGTTAGTCGACAAATGTCGATGCACGGTTCCCAGTTGGTCCTCAGGGAGGTCTTTTGGCTCGCTCATCATTAGGAAGCTTCCAGCCTAGGCTTCCTTCTCTGACAATGTGGGGGCGAATTACTTTGTCCCTTCAATGGATCACAAAAGTATCGAATTACAATATTGTTTATTGTAAACATTGGCAGAAGTAAAGTCAAGAGACAGACGTCTATTTACAAAACGACTACACTATATTAGTTAATGAGAGTCCGCCCACTTTTGCAACTCATCCATAACTGGCTTGAGCCCTTTGCCTTTGGGTGTCAACTCATATTCAATCCGAACCGGCGTTTCGGGGTATACGTGACGAATAATGATCTCAGCAGCCTCAAGCTCCTTGAATCTCTCCGAAAGCATCCGGTCGCTCATGCTGGGAATGAGAACGGATATATCTTTGAAACGCTTAGGTCCTGATAACAAGACATGCACGATAAGCCCTGTCCATCGCTTACCCAGAAGTTCAAACGCATTTTCGAATTTCGGGCATAGTTGATAGTCTTCCATATAAATCATCTCCTCAGAGTTTTCTTACGAAAACTTGCATCATAAGCTTATGATTAACAATTTTAACATAGTCGCTTGACAAAAGTAAGTGCTTCGTAATAATATACTAACATAAAGTAAGTTGTTAAACAAAATATATTTAAAGAGAAGTTGTTAGTAATGGCTTTAGGTCTTCTTATTATTCGTTTGGTCATAGGGTTAACATTCGCGGCGCACGGTACACAGAAATTATTTGGATGGTTCGGGGGCTATGGTCCAAAAGGAACTGGAGGCTTCTTTGATTCCATAGGTATTAAGCCGGGGGTCTTGATGGCTGTGCTTGCAGGTCTAGCGGAGCTTGGCGGAGGCCTTCTCTTCGCCGCAGGCCTTTGGACATGGTTAGGAGCCGCGCTCATGGCGTTGACTATGCTCATCGCCATGCTTAAAGTGCACGGTAAGAATGGTTTCTGGGTTACTTCCAATGGAATTGAGTACAATTTAGTATTGCTTGCAATCGCTGTTGGCGTTGCCCTCATCGGTGCCGGCGATTATTCCTTCGATGCTTTGATGTAAAGTAGATAAACGCCAAACGCGCGTGAACATGGTGAGGGAGTCACTCTCCAACACTACATTCGTGGTAAGCTTCGCTCACCCAAAACTAGAAAAAGGAGTTAAGCGGCTTGTACGCTTAGCTCCTTTTTTTGCATCCACGGGTGTTTTATACGCCGTCCTGCAGCTTTTGTACACCAGAAGCCCGCAAGCAAACAAAGTATGAGCACCAGGAACGGGCAAAGCTGAGTATCAGAGTCGCCCTTTCAGGTGAGATAAGGTTGAATTTCAGCGTTACTGCAGCGATTGAAGCTACAACGAGAGCTGTAACATTGAAAAACAGCGTTAACAGGCATAGCTGAGCACCAAAAACGACACATCGGGTGAGATAAGGTTGAAATTCAGCGTTACTGCAGCGTTTGAAGCCACATCAAGAGCTGTAACGTCGAAAAACAGCGTTAACAGGCAAGGCTGAGCACCACCAGCCGCCTCCCCATCAACTTGGCAATCTAATGAACAGTAGGAGGCTTATTGACGGGAAAATGGGCATCATTGGCAACCTAATGAACTGGATTGTCCTTATGGAGCAGCCTACAAGCGGAATGGTGTGCATTTGCATCAAATAACGCAGCGAGAATTCGTTAGATTTTCAAAATGAACCATTTTGATCATATAAAGGTTAATGAGTTCGTAAGAGGGCGACCTTCAGAATCAACGTCCACTTCGGTCATTAGCACAGCACTTTTTGACGTGTCCACAAAAGAAAATAGCCTGCAGCACAATGGCTGCAGGCCTCAAGTTACATTATATTTTAAAGGGGGTCATCTATAAGTATAGCCCTTAATCATTAAAACGAGATGAAAATTAAATTACAATTTCATTACAGCGATTTTTTAATATTTTCATTCACCTGTCCCCGTATATTCGGATAAAATCCACATATACATGTACAACAAGGCAGATGGCCTTGAATTTATCTTCAGGAGGCTGTAACAATGACAAAACAAAACGAGTTTCAAGATGATCGGCAAGACCTAGTGGTGCTCTTCTCTGAAGAATCTGAAACCGAAGCAGAAGTAGAAGATGATGCAGCTGAGGAAACAGCCGAGGATGAGGCCACTGAAGAGTCGGATGATGCCGTAGAAGCGGAAGAAGCCGCTGAAGAGGAAGAAGTAGAAGCTGAGGAAGAGGCTGAAGCTGAAGAAGCTGCGGATGAGGAAGCATCTGCCGAAGCAGAAGAGGATGCTGCAGAAGCTGACTGATATATGTAAGCGTGCACACTTTATTCTCATCCTGACTCAAACTTAGAGCCTTACCGCCACATTCATTGCGGCAGTAAGGCTCTTGTTTTTATTTATGGCTTTCCGGTCAAACCTGTCTTCACATCTCGAATGATCAAATAGGTATCTCCGTTGGTTAGCTTCGTCTTGTCCGCAATCAGCTTCAAAGTCGCGTCGGTCAGCAGCTTGTTCTCGACCAGCTTCGCTTGCGCTTCATTCTGGGAAGCTGTAATTCCAAGCGCTTGGGTGATCGTATAACTGGCTTGCTCCAAAGTCAATGATACTTTATCGGCGTTATCAAGCTTGTCGATCGCCTTCGCAACATCCCCTTTGAAAGCATCCGGTTTCATCTTCTTCGCGCCGCTCACAAGGTTCACCATCCGCTTAGGATTCGCGGCATCATCTAGACGGAAGTTATTGGTGTACGCGCCTGAGGCTAGTCCCAACATCAAAGCAGACTTTAGTCCCTCATAGGCTTTGTGCTCCATAAAAGGCTGCGGCTTGAGCGTCATCGGCGGTATTTCCATCCCTTGTTTCGTTAACTGAGCTTGCAGCTTTGCAATGGTTTCTTTGGATGCGGAGAGCTGACGGAACGTCATCTTCTCTTGCTTCGCCAGCATTGCAGCAGCACCTGCTGCTTCGCCTTCGGCCATCCCCGTAGGCATTACTCTCGCGCTTCCGTGCGGCAACGTATCGTAGCTGGCCGCTCGACCTACAACAAGCAGTCCATCCACTTTCTGCGGCACAATGCTGCGGAACGGAATTGCATACTGCTTCGGTTTGCACACGACATTGCCGGAGTCAGTAGGCGAAACCCTTTGAATATCGACAGCATAAGAGCCGAATCCAATACGGTCCCACTGATCATTGTTCGTACAAACATCAACAATACTCAAACGGTATTCACCCTGCATATGGCGTGTTTCCCTCACATAGAGTTCTGGCGCCGAACCATCGAGCTCGATAGTTGCGAATTCGGGGAACGTCTTTTTCATATAAGCGACTATATTAGGCAATTCTTTTTTTCCGATATCAAAAGCTTCTTGAACCGATTTGGGATCAAAGGTATCTACGCCAAAAATTTGCAGGGCATTAATAAGGACGGTATTATCATTCTGCCTGCCCATATTAAATCCTCTCATTTTGGCTTTTTCTTTGTTAAGCGCCGGATAGCTGCTCATTTCCCCATAACCAAAAACACTTACTTCGTTGACACCCGTGTCAGGACTATCATCATTGTTCAATCTTTTGGCCATCATATTCCAAACATCCTGCGTCACATTTTTGAGACGGAAGGCGAGCGTAACAGCCATTTTGGAATTAGGATCCCCAATATCTTCATGTCCGATTGTAAAAGGAACACCTGCCGCTGCGGCAAAATCCCCATCCTGCGTAGCATCGATCACAGAGGCAGCCTTCACCGTCTGCGTATCACCGTTTTGAAGCGTAATTTTGGCCCCTTGAACTAAGGTCTTATTATCATTAATGAGCGGCTCAATGGATTTCGTTTTAAGTAACAGATCAATATTCTTTTCGTTTTTGACCAAGTCATAGAACGCATTCGCGGCCGTATTCACATCAAAGGAATCACCTTCGATTTTGGCATACCATTCCGAGAAGAAACCCTTGTTAAATACATCATCTTTCCCTAATAGGGTTTTGCCTGGAGAATAGTTCATATCGAGGGAGTTAATCCATCCCAAGGTCATAAGCCCGCCTAGAATCTCGCGGTTGCGCCCGTCAACGAGCAAGGTTGTCATTCCGTTGCGAGCCGCTGAAACAGCCGCTGCGACACCCTCCGGATCTGTTCCCACGACAATAACATCGTAAGCCTCTTTCACTTTTTTAACCGATTTAACTTCTTCAATGCCCTGTTTGCTAACTTTATGCTCAGTTTCCGCCAGGTGTTTGTATTGATAATACAAGGATGAAGCTGCTGCTGCCACCGCGAGTAAAATCAAGATTCCCATCAACCAAACCCAGCCCTTGGATGAGGACGTATTACGATTTGAATTTGCCATTAAAACAAAAGCACCCGCCTTGTCTCCTGCTCTATGCTTACCTGAATGGATCGCAGGATAAGCCTTTTTGCGCAGTTGTTTGATTTGTTGCCTGAACATCACTTGTTAGTTTACCACAACTTGGAGGTCTAGAGAAATTCTGCGCATGCACAAATAAAGCCTCACCATGCGTTTTTAGGTGCATGCGAGGCTTTATGGTTACCGATAGGCTTTCTTGGGGATGCTTTTCATCTTCTCTTGATCAGACGTGAATTCACTGCTTATTTCCACATCAGCAAGCGCTGGTGCTTGGCTCATACGCTCAGCAAGGCTGGTGTGAAAGATCTGTTGCTCTGGTGCGGTCATGGCTTTGTGTTTGATCGATTGTCGCATCCGGATGCTCCTAACTGCATGAATATACCTATTCAGTATAACCAGTCAGTTAAAGCCTTATCCTTTGGCGTCCTGTCCAAGATAAGCCTATTTGCTGTCAATTACGAGAGTCACAGGTCCCCAATTGGTCAAAGAAACATCCATCATTTCACCAAATGCCCCCGTCTCCACTTGCAACCCTTGAGCTCTAAGCAGGTCATTGAACTTATCGTATAATGGCTCCGCTTGCTCCGGCCGCGCCGCTGCCATGAAATTAGGACGCTTCCCTTTGCGGCAATCCCCATACAAGGTAAACTGCGAAACCGACAAAATTTGGCCATCGGTCTCAAGGACAGAAAGATTCATTTTGCCAGTTTCATCTTCAAAAATACGCAGTCCGGCGATTTTCTCCGCCAAATATTTGGCATCCTGCTCCGTATCCTCATGGGTGACGCCTACAAGCAGCATGAGTCCCTTATCGATACGGCCAATGGATCTATGATTAACTGTAACCTCGGCGCGCTTGCAGCGCTGCACAACAACTCTCATCGCTTCTCCAAAACTCCTTACCCTCACAGCATCAATCCGCTAGCTCTGCATGATTCGCTGTACGGAATAAACATCTTTGACCCTTTTGATTTTCTCGACGACTGACTGCAAAT
Source organism: Paenibacillus marchantiophytorum (assembly GCF_014640555.1). Taxonomy (GTDB): domain Bacteria; phylum Bacillota; class Bacilli; order Paenibacillales; family NBRC-103111; genus Paenibacillus_E; species Paenibacillus_E marchantiophytorum. The sequence continues at coordinate 41,795 of NZ_BMHE01000017.1, forward strand.
GGTCGATATTTTTGATCAAAATCGTCATATGAACCGTCGCCATCTTATTTTTATCCGAACGTCCGGAAACGGCTGAAATCATCGTCTTGCTTTCGGAGACAGCTTGCAGTACTTCATTCAAGAAAGCGCGGCGATCATGTCCAGTGATCTCAATCTCCACGTTGAAGTTGGATTCCACGGCTTCCGCCCAGTCCACTTCAATGACGCGCTCTTCTTCTCCCATGCTGGAAGGAATGTTCGTGCAATCCGAGCGGTGAACTGACACCCCGCGACCGCGCGTGATATAACCGATAATCAAATCGCCAGGCACCGGATTACAGCAGCGGGCAAAACGAACCAGCAAGTTATCGACGCCTTTGACGCGCACGCCGTTCGTCGGCCGGCCTTTCCGCTCATTCTCCTTGGATTTAACTTCCTTAACCTCGCTGGTCAGCTGGAGCACTTGTGCTTCCTCAGCTTCTTTCCGCAGCTTCTCGGTTAGTTTCGTACAGATTTGGGCTGCTGTAATACCGCCAAACCCAACAGCGGACAGCATATCTTCGATATCATTGAAGTTGAATTTCCTGGCTGCTTCGAGCATTTTGTCATCGCTCATCAGCGTCGGAGGATCGATCGCCAACCGTTTGAGTTCGCGCTCAATCATATCCTTGCCTTTTTCAACGTTTTCTTCGCGTTTTTCTTTCTTGAACCACTGCTTGATTTTGCTGCGCGCATGAGAGGACTGCGCAATTTTCACCCAATCCTGACTAGGTCCGTAGGAATGCTTGGACGTCAGAATTTCGATAATATCCCCCGTTTTGAGTTTGTGGTCAAGCGGAACAATCCGCGAATTGACCTTGGCGCCAATCGTGCGATTGCCGACTTCCGTATGAATGCGGTAAGCAAAATCCAGGGGTACGGAACCGGCAGGAAGCTCGATCACTTCACCTTTTGGCGTAAATACGAAAACAAGGTCTGAGAAGAAATCCATTTTCATGGATTCCATGAATTCGGAAGCATCGTTCGTTTCATGCTGCAGCTCCAGAATTTCACGGAACCAGCTCATTTTATCTTCAAATGTGCCGGAAGGGACGACTGTTCCCCCCTCTTTGTAGGCCCAATGAGCAGCGATACCGAACTCTGAGGTTCTGTGCATCTCCCAAGTCCGAATCTGAACCTCCAAGGGCTCTCCCTTAGGCCCGATGACAGTCGTATGCAGGGATTGGTACATATTCGGCTTAGGCATCGCAATATAGTCCTTGAAACGCCCTGGCATCGGCTTCCACAACGTATGAATAATGCCCAAAGAAGCATAGCAATCTTTGATTCCATCGACAATGACGCGCAGCGCCATGAGATCATAAATCTCATTGAACTGCTTGCCGCGGGAACTCATTTTTTTGTAAATACTGTACAAATGTTTGGGTCTTCCAGAAATATCTCCTTGAATACCCATCTCATCCAATTTCTCTTTGATGCTGTGAATAACATCCTCAATATACTGCTCGCGCTCGATCCGCTTCTTCTGCATGAGATTCACGATTCGGTAGTATTGCTGTGGATTCAAATAACGGAGGGCAATGTCCTCCATCTCCCACTTGATCGTAGAAATACCAAGGCGATGCGCAATTGGACAGAAGATTTCCAAGGTTTCTTCCGCGATACGCCGCTGGCTTTCTTCCGACTGGTACTTCAATGTGCGCATATTATGCAAGCGGTCAGCCAGTTTAATCAGAATAACCCGGATGTCCTGCGCCATCGCGACGAACATTTTACGATAATTCTCGTTCTGCTGCTCTTCCTTGGACTTGAATTTAATCCGTTCCAACTTCGTCAAGCCATCAACAAGCATTGCGCATGTTTTCCCAAACTTATCTAAAACAGTTTCCAGTGAAACTGTTGTATCTTCAACGACATCATGCAGAAGTGCCGCAATGATGGATGTCACATCCATCTGCATATTCACCAATATATCTGCAACAGCGAGTGGATGCAGAATATAGGGCTCCCCCGATTTGCGAACTTGGCCATGATGGGCTTCATCCGCGAATTCATAGGCCTCCCGAATCCTCTGCAAATCATTCTCTTTCAGATAGGTGGCGGCCTTCTCTAGAAGCTGCTCTATACCCATGCATCTACCCATTCCCTTTAATCGATTTTTATCCATTATGCCTGCAAGGCAGGCTCCGCGTCAACTATTCGCTCCTACACTTTCGACAAATTGCATCATTTTATCGCAATCCTTTGGTGGTTTCTCAAAATGTTAGGAAAACACCCCACGGTTGCCTAGGCAATCATGAGGTGTTTCGGTGTCATTAATATTGAACTAGGGATACCACATCGATGCCGTCAAACTTGCTTCTTCCGTCCAGGTAGTTGAGCTCAATCAAGAATGCGGCCCCGACAATATCGCCGCCCAACTGTTTGATCAAATCGATGGAAGTTTGAATCGTCCCGCCTGTGGCCAGCAAATCATCAGCGATCAGAACCTTTTGACCTGGTTTAATCGCATCTTTATGCATCGCCAATTTATCTTTGCCGTATTCCAGCGCATAATCCGCTTCGATCGTTTCACCAGGCAGCTTGCCGCTCTTGCGAATCGGAATAAAACCAACCCCAAGGGAGTAAGCAAGCGGAGCGCCAATCACGAACCCGCGGGCTTCAGGGCCGGCAATTACATCGATTTGCTTCTCTTTGATCAATTCTTTCAACTGGTCAATAGCTTCTTTGTACACAGGACCATTTTGGAGCAACGTTGTAATGTCCTTGAATCGAATGCCTGGTTGTGGAAAGTCCGGGATTACGCGAATATATTCTTTGAAATTCATATGATTTCCTCCAATAAGTGATTTTCTCTTTGTAATTGTTCAGCAATCCATTGTTCAAGCTCTTTGGCTGAGGAATACATAACAATGGACTCCACTTCCTGACGATGCAATCTATGTTGATACAAGCGGGATGCTGTAAGATCTTTTTTGGCCGGTGACGCCTGCAATCTAACATGAGGACCTTGCCGCTCAACAAAGCCCAACTCTTCAAACACCGATAAAATGAATTGAATCATCGCAGGTGAAAGTCCGGAACGTTTGCTAAATGAGGTCATGATACGCACATCTTGCACGTTCAGCGAACCGTCCTTCTGCAAAGTGCCATAAAGCATTTTGAACATCTCGCGAGACGGCATCGTACTGCCGCTATCAGGTCCCAGTTCCGCAAAAACTGGGTAGCAGCGCATCATACCGCTCGCTTGTTCAAGCACGCTTTGCAAGCTGGCGATGCTTCTTGGAATCGTATAAAGAATGATGTCCTGCATATGGGCAAAATCATTAAGCCTCGCTGCTTCGTTCCCCGGTCGAATCTGCTCGTCATCTTGAACAACCCAGTAAGGCACGGCGTCGCCTAACTGAAAAGCGGTTGATGTGAATCTGCTCACATCCGCCTCATCGAACAGAACAATGGCTGGCGTCATCACACTTTTTTGGTTGCTTGAAGCCAAATTATTCTCAAGCACTTGCAGCTTAGCGCTCAGTTGTCCGGCTCCGCGCCAATCAAAAAGCTGCATATGCGTAATCCGCAAATCCTGCATCACAATTTGCGGCTTGCGTACGCCATTCCATTCATTGATGGAGAGTTCACCCAACACATCGACTTTGGCAGCTGGCGCCATCAAAGTCGCGAGATTGCCTTTGCCAAAGCCCACCGCTTCTACTGCGCAGCTGACTTCCTCTTTGGCCTGCGACAGCGCGAGCTTCAAGTGCTGTTTCTCTTTGCCCATGGTGCGAATCTCACCTAACAGCAGATCCGTAAACATAAATTTCGGTGCCGGATTCCCCATACCGAAGGGCGCGAGCTTCTCTAACTGCTCAATGCTGGCTATCGGCACATCTGGCAAGCTGCATACAGCATCTGCTTTGAACAGCGGAATATAATCCTGTTCCGTCAGCGTAGCTGCGGCCAGCTCATTGAGCTTCTGCGTGAAAGCATCGAGATGAATCTGATTTAAGCTCATGCCCGCTGCTGCTTGATGGCCGCCATAGTGATCCAGCCATTCGTCACAAGCTGTCAAAGCTTTGTGCAGGTCGAACCCTGCAATTGAGCGGGCAGAGCCTTTGGCTATCCCCGTTGCAGGATCAAGACTGAGTACCAGGGTCGGCCGATAAAATTTCTCCACAATTTTGGAAGCGACAATACCGACTACACCCACGTTCCACTGTTCTTTGACAACCACGATGACTTTATCCAACCCTTTGGCCATCTGTTGTTCGGCAAGCACGAATGCTTCCTTCACCATCTCTTCAACGATAAGTTGACGTTCTTTATTCAGCTCATCCAGTTCATAAGCAATCTGCTCGGCTTCTTGGTCATCGGTCGTTGTCAGCAGCTTAACCGCAATGTCAGCGGCTTCCAATCGACCGCTTGCATTAATTCTCGGAGCCAACGAGAAACCAATATGAGACGCGGTGACTTCCTTGTTATCGATGCCCGATACCCCGATCAGAGCACGAAAGCCCGCATACGCCGAATCCTGCATACGCTGCAAACCTTGCTTCACAATCAGCCTGTTTTCCCCCGTCAGAGGCATCAAGTCTGCCACTGTGCCCAGTGCGGCAAATTCGAGCAGCTCCTCTGGCAAGCGCTCCAGAAGGGCGTGCGCCAACTTCAAGGCAACACCGACCCCTGCAAGATGTTTATACGGATACGGGCAGCCAGGCTTCTTCGGATTGATGACGGCAAGAGCTTGCGGCAGCTCATCTGGCGGCTCATGGTGATCCGTTACAATCACATCTAGGCCGAGCTCCTGACAATACGCGATTTCTTGCACGGCGCTAATGCCTGTATCAACGGTGATCAATAAATCGACGCCTTGTTCCTTCGCTAAATCGATGGCACCTCGATTCAGGCCATAGCCTTCTCGAATCCGATGAGGGATGTACGTGTCAAAGCGAGCGCCCAAGCCTTTTAGCAAATGAGCCATTAAGGAAGTACTGCTTACGCCATCCGCATCATAGTCCCCATATACACGAATAAATTGCTCATTCTTAATCGCTAAACGGATGCGTTCCACTGCGGGAAGCATCCCATCTAACAGATACGGGTCAAGATAATACTGGACTCCACCATGCATATATTGTTCGGCATCCGGCACGGTGCGTATATCTCGCAGAACAAGCAATCTGGCGACAAGCGGGTCAACCTGCAGCTCACGCACAAACGTCTCTACGATCATTTCATCCGCATTTCCTATGCTCCATCTTGCCTTAGGTGCTAGCACTTGGTGTGTCCTCCTTCTTTTTTAATGAACTACAGACGGAAACTCACTATGCTCTGTATCCACATTATGTTTATAGGGAAAGCCCGCATCATAGGGGGCCACATGGACAAGAACATCTGAAACATGTTGGAACCGTTTCATAAGCAGTTGCTTGACCCTTTTGGAAAGCTCATGCCCCTCCCATACAGATGCTCTTGGATTTACACTAATTTTAATATCAATGATAACATAGTGGCCCTGCTCGCGTGCTTTCAAGTCGTCAACCGTTATAATTCCTTTTATGGCCTGCACGGCTGCGATGAAATCTGCCGCATCTTCTTGCTGCCAAGCCTCACTAGGAGGGGTGTGTAACGCGTCTTTCACAAACAGATAACCTTTGCGAATCACCAATATGGATATCACCAGCCCTGCTAATGGATCCAAGTAATAAAGAAATGAAAGACCTGCATACTGACCGAGCAAAGCCCCTGTTACACCAATCAAAGCCACAAGAGTAGAGTATATCTCGGAACGATGTCCTCTTGCATTGGCAATTAATTCCTTATCTTTTAAACGCTTGCCCAGCCTGTAAGTATATTGAAAAAAGAGTTCTTTCGCCAGGAGCGCAACACCGACAGCAGCCAGTGCATAAACTTCCGGAGCCTGATTGCCCCCTGTCCATAGCGACTTCGCGGATGAGAATCCCATCTCAACGCCTAAGAGCAAGATGACCAGGGAGAGCAGAATGGTCGAGATGGATAACATCTTATTGGATTTGCGAGAACTCCGTATGGCTTCCGATGCTGAATGTGCTGCGTCAGCAAGCAGCGCGGTGCTCTGCGCCATAAAGCCGACGATCCCCTTGAGGAGCGCCAGTCCTACATTTCCTGCAATTCCGAGCCCCACTATGAGTTCGGCCCTTTGAAAACGCTCATCAGTCACCTTGACACTCCCCCTGAACGGATACAAAGGCCGCGCAACATACACGCGGCCGGTTTATTATGGTTATTACGCTGCAGCTTTCTTTTTAGAACTACGCAAGGATTTTCTTTTCAACAAGTACCAAAGCGAACAAGCGATAAAGATGGAGGAGTAAGCTCCGCTTGTCAACCCGATTAACTTCGCCAAAGCGAAAAGCTTAATGGATTCACTACCGAAAATGTATAAACATCCTGCTGCAATCAAGACAACGAGAACCGTGTTGATATTCCGTGCCATCGTTTGCCAGATACTATCATTCACCAGTGCAACCAAGTCTTCGTCCGTTTTGAGCTTAGCAAATCTTAAATTCTCACGAATACGGTCAAAGATAACGATTTTATCATTGATCGAATAACCAATCGTGGTTAAGACTGCCGCCAGAAACGGCAAGTTCACTTCAAATCTGAAAATCGCGAACATTGCGATAACCATGAAAGCATCATGTAAGATAGCGATAATCGCCGCTATGGCAAAGCGCCATTCGAAACGAATGCTTACATATAGACAAATTAGTACGCTTGAAATGGCAACCGCATATACGGCTTTAAGCAGCAATTCTTTTGCCAGTTGTGGATCAACCGTATTAATTTCTTTGGAAACTTCCGCACTATAGGCCGTTGCAAATGCCTTCTGAATCTTATTTACTACATCGTCAGTCAACACATCGTCGAAGCGAATTGAAACGCGGTCACTATTGTTGCCGCCAATCGTAGGATCAGCAAATTTGGAATTCACATCGCCGCTTGAAGTCAGTGTATGCAAGATTTCTTCCACTTTTGCTTTATCCAGCTGTTTACCAACCACGAGGTCAATATTCGTGCCTGCTTTGAAATCGACACCGAAATTCATGCCGGAGAACAGCATCACAGCTAAGCCAATGATGAGAAGAGCTGCAGAAACGATAAAGAATTTATTGCGGTTTTTGACAAAATCAAACTTTTGTTTAGAGCCCACGAATGTCTGCCTCCTTCACACCAAAATAACTTGGCTTCTTCAGCAAGTTGCCTCGTATGATAAGATGCAGCAGCCATCTGGAGAACAGGACGTTCGTTAAGATACTGATAATAATACTCATCATCGTAATAACCGCGAATCCGCGGATTGCACCGTTCCCTACATAATACAGGACAATACCGGCAATTAAGTTTGTTACGTTAGCATCCATAATGGTACGGAACGAATGCTTGGTTCCTGCTTTTAAAGAGGAAAGAATGCTTTTGCCCGCGCGAATTTCCTCACGGATTCTTTCGTATGTAATGATGTTCGCATCCACCGCCATACCCGCTCCTAACACAAGGGCAGCAATACCTGGCAAGGTCAGCGTCGCATTCATAAAGTCGAAAATAGCGAGAAGCACCCATACGTAGGTAATGAGCGTAAATGCTGCTACCAGACCAGGAACGCGGTAATAAATCACCATGAATAAGAAGATTAAGATCGAAGCAATCAGACCTGCTCTTGCTGTTTCATGCAGGGAAGCTTTACCTAACGTTGCATCTACACGTTGAATATATTTCTCAGTTAACTTCAAAGGCATCGCGCCCAAGTTAATCATTTTGGCTACTTTCGTGGCTTCTGCTACATTGGTTTGTGTAATGATCGCAGAGTCGCTGTCAATCGGGAAATTAACGGAAGCCGTGGACTGAACAACATCATCCAAGTAAATGGACAGGGTGCTGCCTACCAGCTTTGTTGTAACTTCCTTGAATTTCTCTCTGCTCTTCATTTTGATCTCAACGATCGGCTGTTTCGTGTTCGGATCGTAGCTTAATTTCGCTGCGTTCTCTACGAAATCCGTTCCGTTCATGTAAATCGTTCCATCCGGTCCTCTGAAGGTTAGAACAGAAGGTTTGGACATCAGGGTTCTGACTTCCTCTTCGTTCTCCACACCGGCTAGACGAACACGAATGCGGTCTGATCCTTCCGGATAGACCTCAGGTTCAGCTACACCAAGGGTATCGGCACGTTTGGCCAAACTTTCTGCCGCTTGCGTAAGCGTTTCCTTCGTCAGAGGTTGTCCAGCCGACAAAGGCTCAGCGGTGTACAAAATTTCAAACCCGCCTTTTAAATCCAATCCAAGCTTGATTCGTTCTACTAGTCTAGGACTTGTTGCCCCAATGGCTCCGAGCACAATTATGACCGTAAGAAAAAAGAACGAAATTCTTTTCCAATCCAGCATCTCTTGCTTGTCTCCCTTCGATACTCAATATGCCTATTATACTCAGGTCTGAAAATCGAGTCAATTTAAGTCGATAACTATCCTTATCATTTCACATTCACAGAAAAATAAGCCCTATTCTTAGAATTGGGCTCCTCTATACATGCTAATCGTCATCCAGTTCATAAACTGAGTCGATTTCAGTGATAAAATGTCATTCACGATTTGATGAAGCGAAGGAACACCGGTCTTCCGATATTTATCACTCACACAATCCCATATATCCTTGCCGCTCACATGATCGTAGCCGAGCAAGATGAATTCCTCCACTTTGCTTAAACATAAGCTCTCAATAACTTCATTGAGTTCTGTGTCAGAAAGGCCATTCTCCTCTTCCTCTTCAACGCTCACCGAAGCGTCTTCTTCTGCTGCCTGTTCGTTCTCTGTATCCTCAGGATGATGAGGGACTTGATCGTTATCTTCTCCGTTCATGGGGAGATCCTCCTAAGGTGTGATTTACCTTCTGCTCTATCTCATTCGCTAGCCATCCATGATTTTCCTGCCTAGCAGGTACCTGTCCCCAAAATGTTAGCATGAGCTTGACCAACTCCTGCATATTCATAAGGTATGTCAAGTATCGGAAGAGGGAGTGGCATTGACCAAGCAGTCATTTATCAGAGGCACGATGATCCTGTTAGCCGCAGGGATTTTGAACCGCATATTAGGATTCATTCCGAGAATTACTTTACCGCGTGTCATCGGTGCGGAAGGCATCGGTATTTACCATATGGGCTGGCCCTTCTTGTCTGTTATCCTGACCATCATTACGGGCGGAATCCCTATTGCGATTGCCAAATTAATCGCTGAAGCGGAAGCTGAGCAGAATGAAACAAGAATTCGCAGTATTTTGCGCATATCCCTAGCCACCACTATCGCCTTAAGCATCCTGTTTACAGCAGCTTGCGTGGCCGGAGCTTCCTGGATTACTTCTCATTTATTAACCGACTCGCGGGTCTATTACACATTTCTGTGCATGAGTCCCATGATTCCGATTATTGGGATTTCCGCGGTGTACCGCGGCTATTTCCAAGGCAGGCAGAATATGATTCCAACCGCTACTTCGCAGATTATGGAAACATTAATTCGTATCGTTATGGTGCTTGTCTGCTCGTATGTCATGATTCCTTATGGCATCGAATATGCGGCTGCCGGGGCGATGATAGGTGTGCTTGCCGGTGAAATAGGCGGTTTGGTTGTCCTGGCCATCCATTTCAGATATGACAAAAAAACATCCCCCAAAGTTCCTAACGCTCACATTGGTTCCACAAAAGGGAAAGGAAGATTAGCCAACTTTCGCCGAATTATGCGAATTGCCGTCCCCATTACAGGCAGCAAATTAATCGGCGCCAGCTCTTATCTCTTCGAATCGATCTTGATCGCGCAAAGCTTGGCTATTGCAGGCATCTCTACCTCTCTCGCAACGGCGCAATACGGCGCTCTGCAAGGCATGATTATTCCCATTATTCTTTTGCCCAGCGCACTCACCATGTCCTTGTCCGTATCGCTCGTTCCCTCATTAAGCGAAGCCGCTGCTCGCAAGGATATGAAAACCATTCATATGCGTCTGCATCAATCATTGAGATTAGCTCTGGTGACAGGGGCTCCCTTCACCGTTCTCATGTTCGTGCTTGCCGAACCCATTTGTACGTATATGTACAATCAACCGGATGTCGGTGTGATGCTGAAAATGATGGCTCCAATCGCCATATTCATCTATTTCCAAGCTCCCTTGCAGTCCACTTTGCAAGCTTTGAACAAGCCAGGAGCTGCTTTGATTAATACGTTAATCGGTTCCATCGTTAAGCTTGTGCTGATCTATTGGTTGGCCAGCAAACCGGAAATGGGCATTCACGGCGCTGTCTTCGCGATTAACGTCAACATCGTATTAGTGACTCTTCTGCATTGGAACAGTGTTGTACGCTTGCTGAAATTCCGTATGGAAGGAAGCGATTTCGGCAAAATAGGAGCAGCGATGGCCCTATCCGGGCTTTGCAGTTACTTCGTCATGTATACAGCTTGGACATCTGCCGATTGGCTTCGTTTTGTTACCTCTCTCATCATTGGGTTCCTGACCTACATGATGCTTATCACGCTTTTCCGACTGATCAGCCTGAAGGATATCAGCCGCTTAATGAATATGGGCAAGAAAATGATTCGCTAATCGCGGGTAAGGTAGCACCATGAATGGGCTGCCTTATCTTTTGCGATCCAAAAAGATCCGTCCTCTGTGATCAATTGAGCAGTAAAATACCTCTTTGAAATCACGAACCCCTTTGACTTGAATTTGATTTTTCAACCAAAACCTCGTTTTCCCGATCTTTTCTAAATTCTGATCCTGCACCTTACTATCCATAATAAGTGGCAGCGGAAGTCCTTCATATCGGAAAGTGCCTTTCGTCGCTTCTACCGGTTCTGACTCTTTCACCGCTTTTTCTACTACACTCAATTTCCCCGACGGCTCGAGCACCGCAAACTCCACATCGGCGACATTCATGATCTTATTTTGCCGCAATTGGAGCATCAAATCATCCAGGTTATACCGATGTTTCTTCATCTCATCGCGATCGATCATGCCTTTGCTGATAATGACGCTTGGCTTTCCGTCGAAAAGAAGCCGCAGGGTTCTGCTTTTTAGCGTTAGGTAAGCGATGAAAATTTGGATAATGACCAGTGTCCCCATAGGGATAAGGCCATCCAAGAGCGGCTTTCCTGAATCCTCTAAAACGAAAACAGCAATTTCCGCAATCATGATTGAAATCACCAAATCGAACAGTGACAGTTTGCCGATTTCCCGTTTCCCCATCAGGCGAAGCATAAGAAAAACGACAAAGTAAATCAGCACAGTGCGCAAAAAAATGGTCAGAATATCCATCGTCGGCCTCCCCTGATCTAAGCTCTTGCTCGTTCTCGGAGTTCAATGGTATTCTGACCGCGGATGTACTTCATCATGCAGAATTTACGTATTCAATTGTTGGCAATTACAGCAGAAACAAGTTGAAATAAATCGTCGCGATGATGCATAAAAGCAGAGAAATTGGCGCTGCCACCAGAAAGTAATTGCGCTGTGTCAATCCTCCGCCTTCCTGATCTGACAATACGGCCGCATACATGCTGGTTGTAGAGCTCAGCAAAGTTACCCCGCTTCCTATCGCAGTTCCAATCAGTAAAGACCACCATAGCGGCATAGCCGTGGTAAAGGAAGAATAACTGAGAATTACATTGCTCATGTCTTTGACAACTGGAATCATTGCAGCCGTATAAGGGATGTAGTCCATCATGGCAGATCCAAAGGCGGTAAGCCATAAGAGAAGATTCGTTAAGAAAGGCACATTGCCTTGACTTAACTCCAAGCCTTTGACAGCGATTAAACCGGTGAAACCCGCATGGATTAGCCCACCCACCATCACAAACAATCCGAAGAAAAATAATAATTGCGAGTCCTTTATAGTGATCCACGCTGCCAGCCAATCCTTTTGCTTCGCAAGCCCAACGATAGATTTGTAATTGAGCAAGGAGAAGAGAATAGCCCCGCTTGCTGCAATATAGGAAGCGTGCCACCCCAAGAGATTCTGCAGCAAAAGCGCGAGTAGCGTTAGACTGGCAATGAGGCTGCCGCCTATCAAGTACGTGCGATCATCCGTTAAATAAGAGGCAGGCTGCAAGCTGAGCAGTTCCCTTTTCCCCGTCTCCGCAATGATCATCCGCTTGCCGTACAAAAACCACATAACGATGTAAACGAATGCCAGTAAAATAAGGCTAAGCGGCCCAATGTTAAGCAGCATATCCGCGGCCGATATGTCGACAGCTTCGCCAATCAACCGATTCGGCAGATTGCCCATTAAGGTTGACGCTCCGCCGATATGAGCAGATAACAGGACGGAAATCAGAAAAGGAACAGGTGATACTTTCATCATCTTTGCTGTTTTCATCACAATCGGGACGATGACTGCTATGGCTACTAAGCTATCCCATAAGGCTGAGGAAATCGCCGTTAGTAGGGATAAACCAACTAAAATGGTAAAAGGCTGCAAGCGAAACTTGCGAATCATACGGCTTGCCCCATAAGAAATAAGTCCTGTCTTCTGAAAAAGTCCAGCAATTATGAATAAGCTGGCGAGCAGCATAAGAACTCGCCAATTCGCGTAAGTCGTAAGGGCTTTGCCTATGGGCACAATGCCCAAAACAATCATTAGCACGGCTCCGCCTAACGCTGTATACATGCGTTCCCATCGCTCAATCAAGATGAAGATATACGCCGCTGCAAAGATAACAACAGCCGCGATGGCTTGCCACAGAACAGGACCTTGCGAAAATTCCATCATATTTATTCACTTCCCCCTTAAACAGTCTGTACTAATTCTATGTGCTTGGCCATACAATGATGTTAATGAAAAGAACGAATATAAGAAAGGACTGGTGTCTGTGAACCCTATGAAAACGGTCAGTCAGGTTCGAATAACGTCTCCTTTATTTTCCGGACTCACGTATTCATTAAGTATGATGACAATTGGAACCATAGTAACGTCCTTGTTTCTGCTATTAACCAGCACACAAGAAAGCTCCTTACATACGTTAACGACAATTATTCATGCGGCATCATTATTTATTGGAGGCTGGGTTTCAGGCAAAAGAGCCGGCACCCGCGGCTGGTACCACGGAGGCATCGTTGGATTTGTTTATTTCATCCTTATTTTCCTCGTTGGGTTCCTGGCTTTCGATGCAGGTCTGAACCTGCAATCCCTGCAGTTGCTTGGCATTTTGTTCGTTTCTGGCGCTCTTGGCGGCATGCTTGGCGTCAACACTAAAAAATAAGACGTTTCCGTGAAAATATCACTTTCCCCCTCAGATTGTGGTATAATATCAAAGTTATTGCCGCAATATATTTCCAATATTAGGGGGAAAACACCATGAGTCCGTTTCAGTCCATGACGCATGCAACGGTCTATATAGTTATTACCATCTTTGTCTTTCTGATTGCTGCAACACGTTCAAGCCCGTTTAATATTGCCGGCAGCTTTGTGCAAGAAGTGTTTACTTCACGTAAATATGTCCTTCATTTCGCTGCACTCATTACCATTTTATTTTTCAATAAAGTTGAAATGATCATCGAAAAAAAAATGCACTTTGGCGCTGATTTCACCAAATCGATTTATGGGATTGAAGGCAATTTCGTACCTGCGATCCAGAACTTCTTCCATAATGATATCCTAACCTATGTCAGCAGTTATTTCTATGTCGTCGTCTTTCCGGCCGTTATGATTGCCTCTATCGCACTTTATACGTATCAGAAAAATTATAAGCTGTTTTACGCCATTTGCTATGCTTTAATGTTCAATTATATGGTTGCTATTCCCTTTTATCTGTTCTTCCCAGTGAATGAAGTGTGGTCCTTCCATCCTAATGTCAAATTGTTGATTCTGGATGCGTTCCCTACCTTCGAACAAGACTACCGTCCACTATCTGGACTGGACAATTGTTTTCCAAGCTTGCACACGTCGATCTCTGTCTCCATGGCTGTAATCGCGGTGAAGAGCCGCAATACATTTTGGAAAATCTTCGTGCCTATCTCTTCAGCCTTTATCATTTTCACCATCTTCTACCTCGGTATCCACTGGTTATCGGATATGTGCGCAGGTGTTGTACTCGGTGTTGTCGCCGCGAGAGTCGGGTTACGCATCGCCGAAGGCCGACTGGTGCTTGGCGAGCAAGCACTGCTCAAGCCACTCAAGAATAATGAGCTTTAACTGCCTCTGATAAAAAAAGCCAAACAAAAAGCGAGAGCCTGATTGAAGGTTCTCGCTTTTTTATTTTATTCCTTTGCTGCCGATTTGGAGATCGCATTGACGGCGGAACGGTCAAACGTCATTTTCGTTGCATCATTGACACGAAGTACACAAATGTCATCCGTAATTTCCATAATCGTTCCGTGTAAACCACCAATCGTAACGACCTTATCCCCTTTTTTCAATCCGCCAAGCATTTGACTGCGTGTTTTCTGTCTTTTTTGTTGTGGACGAATAAGTAAGAAGTAAAGTACGACAAACATGAGCACTAAAGGTCCGTATGTATACAAATACCCAACTGCACCTGTATTGGCAGTATCTGCTGCTAGTAACATAGGTATCCTCCTTTCTTAAAATCCTCTTTCATTATCATTCAGCCCATAAGCGGCAAAGAATTCATCCCGGAAATCAAGCAAACGATCTTCCTGGATAGCTCCTCTTACATCACGCATGAGCTGTAGTAGAAAGTGAAGGTTATGAATCGTTGTTAAGCGAATACCGAACGTTTCGTCCGCTTTAATCAAGTGGCGAATATAAGCTCTACTGTAATTCTTGCAGGTATAGCAAGAACATTTGGGATCCAATGGTCCGAAGTCAGTCGCGTGCTTCGCATTGCGAATCACCAGACGTCCCTCGCTCGTCATACATGTCCCATTCCGTGCAATCCTTGTCGGCAAAACGCAATCGAACATATCGATTCCACGGATAGCGCCTTCAATTAGAGCATCGGGTGAACCTACCCCCATCAGATAACGCGGTTTGTTCGCAGGCATAAGAGGTGTTGTATAATCCAGCACATCATACATCAAGTGCTTAGGTTCGCCAACACTCAGTCCACCAATAGCATACCCCGGGAAATCCATGGAAGTCAACTGCTCCGCGCTTAACCTGCGCAGATCCTCGTGCATGCCACCTTGGATGATGGCGAACAAGCCCTGATCCTGCGGTCGGCTGTGGCTTTGCAGGCAGCGCTCGGCCCAGCGTGTCGTGCGTTCTAGCGATTTCTTCACATAGTCATACTCAGCTGGGAAAGGCGGACATTCATCAAAAGCCATCATAATATCAGAACCCAGGGCATTCTGAATCTCCATCGCCACTTCTGGAGAAAGGAACAATTTATCTCCGTTCAAATGCGACTTGAACTGAACGCCTTCTTCTGTAATTTTACGCATATTACTCAAACTAAATACTTGGAACCCGCCGCTATCGGTCAAAATCGGACGATCCCAATTCATGAATTTATGCAAACCGCCTGCGGCTTTCACGATTTCATGTCCAGGACGAATGAATAAATGATACGTATTGCTCAAAATAATTTGTGCGTCCATCGTCTTTAATTCCTCAGGACTCATCGTCTTAACGGTCGCTTGTGTGCCAACCGGCATGAAAGCAGGAGTCTCAATGACGCCGTGAGGCGTGTGAACTTTTCCTAGTCGTGCCCCCGATTGCTTGCAAGTTTTAATTGCTTCATACGTAACTGCTGCTGCCAATACATCCACTTCCTATTCTGAGCTTCATCTTTGTTTGAATCTTAATAGATCAACATGGCATCGCCAAAACTGAAAAAGCGATATTGTTCCCGAACAGCTTCCTCATAGGCTTGTAATACGTTTTCTTTCCCAGCTAGAGCACTAATCAACATAAGCAGCGTTGATTTAGGCAGATGGAAATTAGTCAACAAGGCATCTACGACGCCGAACTGGTATCCGGGATAAATAAAAATACTCGTCCAGCCCTGAGAAGGCTCGATATATACAGGCTCATTGCCGCTAGTTCCCGCCTGCTCACGACTGATTCCTGCTGCTGTCTCCAGGGTGCGTGCCGATGTGGTCCCTACGGCGATAACGCGTTTGCCCGTTGACTTGGTTTCATTGATGAGAGCCGCTGTCTCGGGAGACAG
This sequence comes from Paenibacillus marchantiophytorum, assembly GCF_014640555.1. Taxonomy (GTDB): domain Bacteria; phylum Bacillota; class Bacilli; order Paenibacillales; family NBRC-103111; genus Paenibacillus_E; species Paenibacillus_E marchantiophytorum. Next base: position 57,907 of record NZ_BMHE01000017.1, read on the forward strand.
CACATAATATTCCGCGTGCATCTGATGTTCTTCAATCGTATCCACGGAAACAGGACGGAATGTTCCTAGCCCCACATGCAGCGTAACAAAAGCAATACGAACCCCTTTTGCTTGAAGCTTATTGAGATAGGCTTCCGTAAAATGGAGTCCTGCCGTTGGAGCGGCCGCTGAGCCTTCATGCTTCGCATAAACGGTTTGATAACGTTCCCGTTCTGATAGCTGCTCCTTGATATAAGGAGGCAGCGGCATTTCACCCAACCGATCGAGGATTTCATTGAAAATACCCGTATAGTTGAATTTCAGCACACGACCTCCCATGTCGCTCGATTCCACCACTTCTGCGGTCAACAGCGGTTCATCGGGATTTGCCGGATTTGTGCCAAAGACAGCAACCGCCCCAAGCTTCATCCGTTTGCCCGGTTTAACCAGAGCTTCCCATCGATCGTCGCCAAGCGGCTTCAGAAGCAGCAGTTCCACCTTGGCCCCCGTGTCTTTCTTCGCACCAAAAAGCCGGGCTGGAATGACCCGTGTATCGTTCATCACGAGCAAATCGCCGGCTTCTGCATAATCAATCAATTGCTCAAATGTTTGGTGGTTGATGTCGCCTGTTCGTTTGTTCAACGCAAGCAGCCTAGACGCGGTGCGGTTCAGCAGCGGCGTCTGGGCAATTAAATTTTCGGGTAAATCAAAATCAAAAGATTGTACATCCATGAAGTAGTTTCATTCCTTAGTTATGTTAATTCCAGCATAATAAGACTGGAGTATTTTCTTATAATCATAGCCGATTTCGGCGTAGCCTCTTGCGCCCCATTGCGACATGCCCATGCCGTGGCCGTAGCCTGTCCCGCGAAAGACAAACTGCTGCCCTTGTCCAATCGGCACCACAGCGCTTGGATTGCTGCCTGTGGTTGCAGCCGGTTTGGATACCCCGGATGTGCTGATAGCCGTCAAATCTGTTTTCTTTAAGGTCACAGGTTGGGACTGCCCACCCGATAGGACATAGATTGTATCAGCACTAGCGCTGCTTGTCTCCGTCGTGGTTGCTCCCGCGATCGCCAGACCTGACGAATTTGGCGTATTAGGCGTATTACCAGTATAACTGCCAGCAGGTTCAATTTCAAACAGGGTACTCGGCAGCCCTCCAAGCACAGTTCTTAAAGCATCCGGATAAGGCACCTTCACGACAACTCCGTTGGCTTTCATCTCCGTCACGCGACCCGACGGACCACGTTTGGATATTTCCAGCGTTTTCAAGTCCCCACTAACCGTTATGCCCGCAGCCGTTAGTTTGCTTTTCATGTCACTGGCGGTAAAAGGACCACGGATCCAGGAATAAGCGTTTGATTCCTTTTCCTGACCAATAACAAGCACCTTTTCTTTGTTTGCAAGCTGTGCAACGGAAGAATTGGCCGTATTGTCCACGTAAGGGGCCAAACGTACATTTACACCTTGCTCCGTCGCCTCATAGTAAGATTTGCCATCCTTAGCTTTCTGACCGCTATCTTTGAGATACATAGAATGAACATATCCTGCTCGTCCGTCTGCTAATTGAATCCTGTACCAGACAGCTTTGCCTTTCTCTGCGCCCTGATCGGGGCTCGTGACGCTGCGCAAATAAGCAACCGGATTTCCCCATACCTCCGAAGGATCTGCCGTCACACCACCGGAATTGGAAGAAAACACAGGGGATATAAGGCCATTTTTATCCGATAGCACTTCATCCTTCGTTGCCTCTACCGCTTGGTTGCCTGCCGGGAATTCCTTCAGAATCCCATAATAAGCCTGATCCAACGTCGTATCTGTCACTTGCGCGATCTCATATTTATTCCCTTGATTGATGGCAAAAGTCCTTGCAGCAACCGCTTGCGCCTTGAGTGCCTCAACAGGCCAGCCTGCGCTTAGCTCTGATCCTAGCACTCCATACAAATAGGACTCCATGGCGACTTCATTCACTAACGCTAATTTGTCATGGTACGTGCTAATTTCCATATCCCCACGATATTTGCGATCTCCCCGCTCCTTGATCGTTATTCCTTCGCTTTTGGGATGAACCAGCGTCCTTTGTTCACTTGCAGCTGAAGCATAGTGCGGCACAGAGGTCGCGCCATTAACAGAAGTCGTAGCTTCCGATTTGCGAATGAGATATGCGCTCTTCGGATTTACCGCTTGCAAAATGACATTAGGCACTGCCTTTAATACGGCCTGTTTAACTGTTTCCAACTGGCCCGCCGTTGCCTCGCTCCCAACAAAAACACTATAAGCCAACTGCCCCGATGCATCCTCCTGAAGTGCAAGATCCGCTTGAATTCCCGCTTGGGCAAACAAGTTTAATTGCTGCTGAGCCGCTGCTTCTGAAGCATAACTCCCCGCATTCCAATGCAGAGGCCCCGTTACTGCGGGAGCTGCCGATTTCATCAAGGCCGCAACCGTTGCATCTTTCAGCGCTTGCGCTGCCGTTCCTTCGGCTGCTTCTTTGGTGGGATAGCTTCCGTAGTACACTTGATAAACGGTTTTCCCTAGTTTCACTCGACTTATTATGTATCCGTCTGCGGGCAGAGTAGCAAGTTTTCCATATAGCGCCTTGGCAGCAGTAAAGTCCGTCGTTTCCAGCATCAGAGCACTATATTGATCCAGAGACATGCGGATGGAAGCATCCGCAATCGAGATCCATGGCCTAACAGCTGCACTCGCTGCGGAACGAACGCCAATATCTAGCCCTCCGGCCACTGATAGCGTAACAACAGGCTCTATCAATTTATATTTCGCTGAATCTATGAACAGAGCAACACGAATTTGATCTAGATGCTTAATTTCCGCTGCATTCGCGGTGGACTCCTCCAAAGGGTATGTTCCCAAAGTCAAAGCGGCTGTTGTAATGACAATCAATATCTTAGGGGCAAGCAGCTTTTTTCTCCAATTCATTCGACAATAGTTCCTTTCTTTCGATGCATTCTAGTAGGTTAGACTCTAAGAATCGGAAGAAGTTTTGTTTACTAGTGTCGATATTGGCAAAAAGTCGGATTTTCAGTGGCGGTGAGGAGTGCGGATAACCCAAGCCCCCTAACGAACTCAATACCCTTTATTCGGTCAAAATCGCTCATTCTGAAAAACTAATGAATCCCAGAAGCTCTATTACAACCAAATGATCACCTTTCCGCCAATAAAGTGCCGGGTAGCGCCAACTCCGTTCATTAAATCTCAAAAGCAGCCATTTTCCGGTCTATAAGCATCTTACAGTTCATTAGATACACTTTGAGACCGAAAAGCCCTAAAGCGAAGAAGTCTGCTTTGGACGTCAGTAAGAAAACCCTAGCCTGCGGCTAGGTCACCCAGTCAAAGGACCTTGAGGCAAACCCAAGCCCCCTAACGAACTCAATACCCTTTATTCGCCCAAAGTCGCTCATACTGAAAATCTAATGAATCCCAGAAGCTCTATTTCAACCAAATGATCACCTTTCCACCAATAAAGTGCCGGGTAGCGCCAACTCCGTTCATTAAATCTCAAAAGCAGCCATTTTCCGGTCTATAAGCATCCTACAGTTCATTAGATGCACTTTGAGACCGAAAAGCCCTAAAGCTAAGAAGTCTGCTTTGGACGTAAGTAAGAAAACCCCAGCCTGCGGTTAGGTCACCCATTCCATGGACCTTGAGGCAAACCCAAGCCCCCTAACGAACTCAATACCCTTTATTCGCCCAAAGTCGCTCATACTGAAAAACTAATGAATTCCAGAAGCTCTATTACAACCAAATGATCACCTTTCCGCCAATAAAGTGCCGGGTAGCGCCAACTCCGTTCATTAAATCTCAAAAGCAGCCATTTTCCGGTCTATAAGCATCCTACAGTTCATTAGATGAACTTTGAGACCGAAATCCGTCGTAGCAAAGAAGTCTCCGGTGGACGCCAACTAAGAAAACCCTAGCCTGCGGCTAGGTCACCCAGTCAAAGGACCTTGAGGCAAACCCAAGCCCCCTAGCGAACTCAATACCCTTTATTCGGCCAAAATCGCTCATTCTGAAAATCTAATGAATCCCAGAAGCTCTATTTCAACCAAATGATCACCTTTCCGCCTAAAATTTGCTCGATAGCGTTAATCTAGTTCATTATATCGCCAAAGTAGCTATTTTCCGGGTCTATAAGCATCCTACAGTTCATTAGATGCACGTTGAGACCGAAATCCGCCGTAGCAAAGATGTCTCCGGTGGACGCCAACAATAAATGGTAAGCTTCGCTCACCCCCAAACCCAAAAAAATCTTTCGCCCCACCTTCCGGTACGGGCAAAAGATCTATTTCTGTTCCGGTACCGGCAGGCCCAGATGGTGATAAGCCGCAGGCGTGACGGTTCGGCCGCGCGGTGTTCGCTGCAAAAAACCGATTTGCAGCAAATAGGGCTCATATACATCTTCGATCGTCTGGCTCTCCTCGCCGATCGTCGCTGCAATGGTCTCCAGCCCGACAGGGCCGCCCTGGAAGCTCTGAATGATCGCTCGCAGCATTTTGTGGTCAATCTCATCCAAACCTAAGTCATCGACCTGAATGAGCTTCAGCGCCTCTCTGGAGATGTCTAGCGTGATGATGCCATCGCCTTTGACCTGGGCGAAGTCGCGTACCCGCTTCAGCAAGCGATTGGCAATCCGCGGTGTTCCGCGGGAGCGCATGCCAATCTCGCGCGCAGCTTCGCCGACAATGCCGACCTGCAGGATGTCGGCTGTCCGGCTGACGATGTAGGTGAGCTCCTCCACCGTGTAGAACTCCAGCCGGCTGACGACCCCGAAGCGGTCGCGCAGCGGCGCAGACAGCAGTCCGACGCGCGTCGTCGCGCCGATCAGCGTAAACGCCGGCAAGTCCAGACGCACCGAGCGCGCGCTCGGCCCCTTGCCGATGATAATGTCAAGGGCAAAGTCCTCCATCGCCGGATACAACACCTCTTCCACCGTCCGGTGGAGACGGTGAATCTCGTCGATGAAGAGCACGTCCCCCTCCTGTAGATTCGTCAGGATGGCAGCAAGATCTCCCGGCCGCTCAATAGCGGGACCGGAGGTTGTTCGTATGCTTACGCCAAGCTCATTGGCGATAATGTTTGACAATGTCGTTTTACCTAAGCCTGGAGGGCCGTAGAGGAGCACATGATCCAGTGCTTCTTTCCGCATCTTCGCGGCTTCGATATAAATTTTGAGGTTCTCCTTCGCCTGCTTCTGGCCGATATATTCGGCCAAATAACGAGGACGCAGACTATATTCAATGACATTGTCCTCCATCATCAAATTAGCCGATATAATCCGGTCATTATCCATGGTGATCCTCCTAAGAGCTTTCCACAGGAAAGCTGACTTCGTTTGCTCGTTTGCTTCTGTTGCTTCTGTTGCTTCTGTTGCACTTGCCTCGTTTACTTCGTTGCACTTACTGGTTTGCTTCAGCAAGCGTTACTTCGCAAGCATTCACTTCCCCTCAAAACAAGCCCTTACTACATCGTATACAAAGCCTGCAAAGCAAGCTTCACCAACACATCCACCGAATCCCCCGGAGTCGTTTTGGGCTTCACTTGCAGCCAAGCTCGGTCTGCTTCTGCTTCCGTATAACCCAGCGTCATCAGCGCTTCCTTCGCTTCGCTCCAGGCATGGCCGCCTTCTGTCAATTGCGCAGAACCTACTACACTCAGAGCAACAGCCGCTTCCGGACTGGAGAAACTCACAGAACCTAATTTGTCCTTAAGATCCAGAATAATCCGTTGCGCCGTCTTCTTACCAATGCCTGGAAGTTTCGTCAAGAAAGCTAAATTCTCCTGGCTAATCGCCAAAATAACAGCCTCTGGCCTCCCGCCAGCTGCAAGAATGCCCAGTGCAACCTTAGGTCCTATGCCGGTGACATCCAGCAGCAAGCGAAACAAGGATTGCTCATCCCGTGAAATAAAACCAAATAACAAGTGGGCATCTTCACGCACATGATAATGTATGAACATCGTCACATCCTCATCTTCCTTGTGAGGCAAGGCATAAGGATTGGGACAAAATACACGGTATCCTACGCCGTTAACGTCCAGCACCGCATAATCGCTATCGCGAAACGCAACTTTCCCTCTTAAGAAATCTATCATCGTTTCCTAACCTCATTTATCCTGGATTGCAAAGCTGATGAGTGTGCATGACAAATAGCAATCGCAAGGGCATCGGCCACATCATCTGGTTTAGGTATCTGCGAAAGTTTAAGTAAAATTTTGACCATTTCCTGCACTTGGCGCTTCTCCGCATTGCCATAGCCAACAACGGATTGCTTCACTTGCAGAGGGGTATACTCAGCTACGGGCAGCCCGGCTTGAACACCTGCAAGAATCATGACACCTCGCGCTTGCCCTACCGTAAATGCCGTTGTTACATTCCTATTAAAAAATAATTTCTCAATCGACATCGCGTCGGGTTTATATTTCTCTATTAATTGCACCGTAGCATCATAGACATCCTTGAGCCTGATGCCAGGGTCCGTATGTGCCTCGGTTTGAATGGAGCCATACTGCACAGGAACGAGCTTGCTGCCAATCTTATCAATAAAGCCAAAACCTACAATCGCGATCCCCGGATCAATCCCCAGAATACGCACAGCATTTCTCTCCCATCTAAAAAAAGCGAACATATGTAGTCATTTCTCATTATAGCAGATAACAAAAAAAAGAGATAGACTCGGGAATCCCCTTATCCATCTCTTCTTTTCACCTTATTTTAAGGCCTTGTCATCGCCCGTTCTGTCTCCTCAACGGCATAATCGCTGAATGTAGATAATACGCTATTATACTCCTCTATATCCGATACACGTATTCCCTCATGCAGCTGCTGAACCGTATCGCGAGGTAAACTGCTTTCCAAATACTGAATATTCAACTGGAAAAATGTCCGAATCACATTGTCCTTGGTCGGCGTCCCGTTAAAAAGCGAGAGATTGCTGCTGCCATCGATCCCGAATACCGCTTTCTCTTTGCAGGCAGGCGATAAATCCTCGATATTTTCGGTGAATGTCACCTCACCGCCAGCGTTCAGGCTGAACACCCACTCAGGATGTTTGAGCTGCATAGCCAGCAGTTGTTCTGAGGTTTGGAGGCCTAGTTGACTTTTTTCTTCGCCACAGACATAAGATTTCAGCAAATAACTTTCTCTGCTATCAGTTATTCGTTTCAGGGTTTCCATCGCTTCTTTTAACCGTTCATTGTCTACTGGCGTTAATTGCGCCATAGCCGACCTAACGTCTGCGCCCGAACGTCCTGCATTTAAACCCATATTAGAAGCATACAACTGCCAACCCGCAATTCCGGCAAGAAAGAACATCCCTAACGTCAACAAACTGCGTTTTCGCCGCAGCTTTCTTTTCCAATGCTTCAAAAAGCGTTGTACATTCACTGATATCCCCTTCTATCTCTTTTTTCCGTATTGTTTCCATTTGCATCAAACGCTATACATCATTTACCATAGAGAGAGAAGCATGAAAACAATCAAGACGGACGGTGAGCCCTATCATGAAAAGTAAAAAACGGATCAAACGTACAACACTCCTAATCATAGGAGTTGTCCTGTTATGGGGGTCAGTCGCCATTTGGAATGAAGTACAAAAAAGCAGGTCATCTGTAACCACACCACGTTCAACATCAGCCTCACATCCTTCACCTAGTCAAAAAAGTAACCAAACCTCCATAAATTCTGTCACAAATGGGTATAAAATCAGCTCTCAATAGCTTACAATTTGACTGTAGCCACAGAAATGATATAGTCAGAAGTAGATGAAATACTCTCATACTTATTCAGGAAAAACGATATAAATGGAATTAGGAAAAAATGACTAAATTTTATGCTTTCGAAGCCAGTTTTCTAACGAAAACTCTAAGGAGGGGAACCATCATGAATGTGGCAGAACTGCAATTGATCCAATTATCCAGACGTGGCGATCGCAACGCTTTCGTGGAATTAGTCGAGCTGTACCGCAACAAAATACAAAAGCTGGCTTTCCGAATGCTGCACAATCGACCAGATTCGGAGGACATTGTCCAAGAAACTTTTATCCGTGTCTATCTGAACTTAAATCATTATGATGAAAGCCAGAATTTTTCTACATGGATTTATCGCATCGGCAAAAATGTGGCTATTGATTTGCTCCGCAAAAAAAGACCTGTTCAATCCCTTGACGCCGAGCTTAACGATCATGACGATGACTACAGCTACTACAGCAAGCTGGCCAGTCAAGACCAATCTCCGGAGCATGCCGTGCTGCAAACCGAGATTCAGGATCACGTGCATACGTCGATTAATAAATTAGCTGATAAATACAAAAGTGTCATCACACTTTACTATCTTGAAGAGCTGTCACTGCAAGAAATCAGTTCAAAGCTGAATTTGCCCATTACAACGGTGAAAACCCGCTTGCATCGCGGACGTGAGCTGCTCCGCAAGAAATGGGGCATGAATTTCGTCGTTGGATTAATGGTGTTTTTTACGATCGGCATGATTGCCTAAGATTGAACAAAAGCAAAAAGCCTCCTAACCCACAGCCGTGGTTAGGAGGCTTTTTATTCGCTCAGTAATTAATCCAAGGTCCAACAGGTTTGGTATCCTCTTCCTGCCTGTCAACAGCTCTCTGTTGACGTCTCAAGAAGGCATTCAAAGCTGAGTTGCCTGATAGTCTCACTTTTTTGGTGGATCTGCTGCTTTTGGATTTTGCTGGCTTCTCCGAACGGATGTCAATTTCGACCACTTCTTCCGTATCCTTTTCTTTGGCTAATTCATGTGTATGGACTTGCGGCATCATAGGAGCCTCGTAAGGAGCCTGATAGTGCGCACCGGCAAAAGGGATCCCGTACGGATCCTCCGCATAGCCATAAGGGTTATGACCCGCTTGAGCGTGATGCATGTCGTAAGGCGATGCCAGTGGAGGATACAGACCAGGAATGGTCGGCAAACCTTGTTGAAAGCTATCCCATGGCATTCCTACGGAACCGGTTGGATAACTGGCCGGGAAGGCTGACCAAGGCTGCTCCATCATTGAAGGACCGCCACAACCGCATCCTTCTTCGCTGGCAAGATTGGCTTGCGGCATCCCTCCATAAGGATGCTGCTCCCACGGAGGCTGCTGATACGATGAAAAAGCTGGATAAGTCGCAGCTTCCGGCTGCTCATTGGCGGGCTGCGCGAATACCTCTGTTGCCTTAATATGAAATTGGTGAAAAGGATGAACCGCTTGCTCATACGGACTTTCCAAACCGATAACACCAGGTTCAGGTTGCGGTATCACCGGAACCGACGCTATTGGTGCTGCCGCAATTGGTTGTTCTGCAACCGGGGCTTCTTCCACTTCCGGCGCTGGTACTATTGCAGGTTCAGGCGTTTGAGCAACTGGAGGTGCTGCCTGCTGCCCGCTTGTATCCATATTCGGCCAAGGCTGTAAATTCGGCACTTGTTCGAATGGCATGGTCGAAGGCTTCGCAGAATTTATAGGCTTAATCCCCGCATGGTCTTGACCCTGATGATGTTGATGATTGGCTTTGGGAACATAAACGATTTCCCCTGTCATAAGTACATTGGGATTCTTAAGCTGTGGATTCGCTTGAATCATCGCCTGCAGCGGTACATCCCACGCTTTGCCCAATTTCCATAAGCTATCTCCCTGCGCCACGACATGCTTATACGCATACTCCTCAGGCGGCGCAATATGACTCGGTTTCGAAGGTATCTTCACCTTCATCCCGATGTCAAGATGATTCGGGTCTGCCAGCTGCGGATTGAGTGCGATAATCTGGTCCAGCGTGGTGTGATACTTGGTTGCAAGCTCGTACAGGGAGTCTCCCTTTTTGACAATATGGATTTTCAACACCATACCTCCTTTGAGTTTTTCGTCAGAAAAACTGGCTTCGTAAGCATAATCTTCAAGACTCCTCACCAAACCTGCTGTGCGTCTTATGCTTATTCACATTGATATTACAGTTTATGCACGTTCCTAGGCTTTTGCCCCTTTTGGACAAAAAAATTCCCATGCGCTTATAACGCATGGGAATAGCTGAATCAACTTATATACGAATAGCTTGGGTAACTGCCCAAAATTCGGACCTGACAACCAATGGCTTCAATTTCTTGAATCGCTGATGGCAGAAGCACGGAATCCAATGAATCTGCGATGTCGATATAAAAGTAGTAAGTGCCTAATTTCTTCTTTGTCGGCTTGGACTCAATCTTGGACAGATTGATTCGGCGCCAAGCAAACGCGGACAGCACTTGATGAAGAGCTCCCGGGTAGTCTTCAGGCAACGTCACCAATATCGTTGTTTTCCTATCTGCCGATGTCGGAAGCTCAGGAGCCTCTTCGCCCACCAATAGAAAGCGAGTCATATTGTCTTTATGATCCTGTATTTCCTTCTCCAGCATGGGTACGCCATAATTGGTTGAAGCAATCGCCGTTCCGATCGCAGCGACCGCAGGGTCCTGCAAAGCGGACACCAGCCTTACCCCTTCAGCTGTAGAACTCACCTGCTCAAACTCGGCTCCGCTCAAATATTTCTTCATAAATCGGCTGCACTGCGCAGGAACGACATGATGAGACAATACCTTACGAATATGCTGATACGGATTCGATCCCTCATCTTGGCCTTCCTTATTGGCAAAACCAATCAGATTCATATCAATGGGGAATACCCACTCCGCGCGTATCGGTAAATTCACTTCATGCACCAGCCAGTCAACGTGCAAATGTACTGAGCCTTCCAAAGTGTTCTCAATCGGAATCACACTGAGATCTGTTTCCCCCGCTACCGTCGCATTAAAAACTTCGGAAATCAATTTATAAGAGATATAAATAAAGTCATCTTTCAAGAAATGACGGGTAGCTTCTTCCGAGAAGGTACTCGGCCCTAGAATAGCCACTTTCTTCATGCGAGAACCTCGCTTTCAACGAGTGACTGCAGATCTTCGTCACCTTCGAGAAGCTCGATAACTGAAACACCTTCTTGGCTTGGCTTGAGCCACAGCGTTTGAGCCTCAATACCTTCTTTCGCCAAGGTATCTTTAAGGAAAGCCTCAAGCTCGGCCTTCTGACCACTGCGCGCGTCCACAAGAGCGAGCATCGTCGGCCCTGCTCCGCTAAGGGCAACCCCCAGCGCGCCGTGATTCTCGGCTTGTTCAAGCAGTGTCGTCATGCCCGGAATAAGCGCAGCACGATAGGGCTGGTGCAGCGCATCTTTCATGGCATGACGGATCATACCCAAGTTGCCGGTGCTTAACGCGGCAACGAGCAGTGATGAATGGCTGAGGTTGTACACCGCATCCTTCATCGAAACCTGCTTCGGCATGACGCCTCGCGCCTTCTCAGTGGACAGCTGGAACGCCGGTATGGCTACCAGTACTTCCAGATTGCTGTCTGGCTCGATGCGAATCGATTCAGCGCGCTCGCCATCCCAGAAAGCCACGACAATACCGCCATACAAACTTGCTCCGACATTATCAGGGTGTTTCTCGAGACGGCTAGCCAGTTGGAACAACGCGTAAGGCGTAAGCTTGTTCCCGATCAGCGCATTGGCTCCTGCCAATGCGCCCACGATAGCCGAAGCGCTGCTGCCTAAGCCGCGTGTCAGTGGGATATCACTATACATGGTAATCTCTAGCTCTGGGTGAGAGACACCCGCTTCTTCGAAAACCATTTGGGCCACTTTATAGATTAAATTGGACTTGTCCGTTGGAATGCCATGCATCTGATCACCGATTAAATGAATCGTCGTTTGATTCGAAATGGCCAGATCGATCCAGGCGTACAGATTCAGGGCCATCCCCAGTGAGTCAAAGCCAGGACCTAAGTTAGCCGTACTTGCCGGCACCTTCACTCTTACCTTTTGTACTGCCTTATAACTCATTTCGAAATAGCGCCTCTTTTCAATAATTTAGCTTTATGCTTCGTTGCTATTAACCTTCTACACGGTAGACACTTTTGATGGCATGGATAACATCCATCGATTCAAATTGCCGCAGCACATTTTTCATGCTAGCTTGGTTCGCATCATGCGTGATAATGATGATTTCAGCTTTCGGATTGCTTTGGTTCGGATGTTGAAAAACGGATTCCAAGCTTACTTCATGGTGAGCAAAAATTTGAGTAATTTGCGCTAACACCCCAGCTTTATCCTCCACATGCAGAAGAATAAAGTTTTTGGACGCGATTTGCTCATCCGTTTTGAGCTTCTTCTCTTTGTAAGGTGCAAGCACCGTACGTCCGTTCACACCCAACTTCAAGTTGCGAACAACCGCGACCAAGTCAGCCACGACGGAAGTTGCCGTTGGCAATTCACCCGCGCCAGCTCCATAAAACATCGTTTCTCCAACAGCTTCACCTGTTACATAAACGGCATTGAAAACGCCATTTACGGAAGCTAGCGGATGAGAGTTTTTGACCATTGTTGGCTGTACACTTACGGAAATGTGTCCATCATGGTTTTCAGCGATGCCCAGAAGTTTTACTTCGTAGCCTAACTTTTTACCGTATTGAATATCTTCCTTCGTTACATTCGAAATCCCTTTCGCTTCAACGTCACTCAAAGCAACATTAGCATGGAAACCTAGTGTAGAAAGAATCGTCATTTTGCGAGCCGCGTCCAAACCTTCGACATCCGAAGTCGGGTCTGCTTCTGCATAGCCCAGCTCTTGCGCTTCTTTTAAAACATCGGCATATGCCGCGCCTTCTTGGCTCATTTTTGTTAAAATGTAATTCGTCGTTCCGTTCACGATACCCATAATCTTCGTAATCCGGTCGGATGAGAAGCCCTCTACGAGCGCGCGGATAATTGGAATACCGCCAGCAACACTGGCTTCATAGAATACGTCACAGCCATGCTCTGCGGCTTTCGCCAAAATTTCAGCACCGTGCATAGCCATAAGGTCTTTGTTAGCTGTAACGATATGTTTGCCATTGCCTAACGCAGTCAAAATGTGATCCTTTGTCGCAGCAACGCCACCCATAACCTCAATAACGATATCAATCTCACTATCGCCGATGACATCCCATACGTTTTCAGTAAGTTTATCTGCATCAACGCTGATGTTGCGGAGCTTCGATTTATCTTGCACCAAAATTTTGGCAATTTCAATCACAGAACCCGTTTGGCGCTGTAAATCTTCCTGATGCTTTTCGACAATACGAACAACACCTGTTCCTACTGTTCCTAGTCCGAGTAATCCAACCTTGATGGGTTTCATTTTATTTACCTCCAGTTTAATGTTCCTGATCAGCTGCCCTGACCGATAATAGTAGCACGTTTGACGCCATCCTGCGCCTGAAGTCGATCCATAATTTGACGAATTTCTTCCCCCATGGAAGACGTTTCTACGGAAATAACCACATTCGCCATGCCTTGCAGAGGAATCGTTTGATGAATCGTCAGGACATTTCCATCCAAATTAGCAATGAGTGCCAGCACGCGGGACAGGATCCCGGACCGATGCTCCAAATCCATCGATATTGTAATAATGCGTTCTCTTTCCAGCTTGCTGAGAGGATGAATGCCATCCTTATACTTGTAGAATGCGCTCCGGCTGAGCCCTACTTGTTCAACAGCCTCATGAATCGTCTTCACTTCGCCTCTTGCCAGCAATTCCTTCGCCTGCGCCGTCTTGAGCACACCTTCCGGCAAAATATCTTCCCGGACTAAATAGTACCTCTCAGGGCCGGTGTGCTTGATCGTTTGTAAAAACTCTTTGCTTTCCGGCACTGCGCTACCGTCCTCTCTAGAAAGACCATTGTTTCTCTATAGAGGACATTATATCGAATCAAGCGAGTAGATGCAATAGGCATCGCTCGTCTTATTCTTGCATTCTTTGCAGCTATGCTCCAACCTATGATAAGCTGAGTTTACTAGATCAGAAGGGAACCTTTCCATGATTACATTGCGCATGATTTCAACGGCTCTCTTATGGAACAGCCAGAACGAATTACTGATGATGAAACGATCCCTGTCACGTACCGTGTCGCCGGGACTTTGGGCTGCTGTAGGCGGTCATTTGGAACCAAATGAATTAAACAACCCGCGCGAAGCCTGCTTACGAGAAATTTGGGAAGAAACAGGCATCGAGCACGACGAAATTCAAGGATTACGCTTGCAGTATATACTGCTGCGTTTAAATGGACAAGAAGTCCGGCAACAATTTTTCTATATCGGAACCACCGATGTCAGCCCACGCATAGTCACCAACGAAGGAGATCTACACTGGATCGCAAAGGATCAAGTTTTGGATCGACCTGTCCCTTTTATCTTCCGCAGTTTGCTAGAACATTATTTCACAGTTGGCCTTACACCACATCCATGGATCGGATCGGCCGGCGTGATTGCAGGCACAGAGGAGCCAACGATTCACTGGAACCCTTTGATCGATCCTTTACAGGCTTAGCATTTTAAAATACGCAAAAAAGAGGCTTTCCTCAAAAGGTTGATACCCTAGAGAAAGCCTCTTCTTTTGTTATCGTAACGTCTATAGGAATTCCCTCAGCAAAAGCCTAGAGCGCGCTTCCCCCAAATAAGAACCGATACTCCCAATGCTTATTGGCAATGGAGTCAATGCGTACCCCGCCGCTTTCCTTGGAGTAAGTCGACAAGATCTGGCCATTGCCCAAGTAGATGGCAACATGTGTTATCTTCTGCGTAGATTTATTGATGCCATTGTAGTTGGATTTGCTTGTCCCTTTATAATCCATGAAAAACATCAGATCTCCCGCCTTCAGATCATGCCAGTCCGTTTGGGCATGTCCCAGAGATTTCACATAACTGCCTTGACCTCGGGAGTCACTTGGAAGCGTTACGCCAATCCCATCCAAGAAAGCTTGCCGAACAAAGTCGGAACAGTCGAATGTCGCTGTATTATTGCGGCTTGAGCCGTATTCATAAGGTGTGCCTAAATACTTTTTGCCTGCTGCTATAATTTTCTGTACCTTTGCACTGGTTGAACCGCTTTCCGTTCCGCCATTTGTATCGCCTCCGGAGGATGATCCTCCCGATGTTTGTATGTATTTGGAACTCGTACTTATGTAACCTTCGCGTCCGTCCGATGCTTTAACTTTATACCACCAGCTGTTTACTTTAGATAAAATGGTGACTTGCTCACCTTGCTTCAGGTAGCGGATTCGAGTAGAATTCTCGTCCGCGCTTTGACGCATGCTGACACTGCTTACAATTTGAGCTGTAGCAGCCGAAGCTTGCTGTGGCATTGGGATCGCAGCTGCACCAAAAATGAGAGCAGGCAAAAGCGCAAGAGCCAAAAGTTGTTTTTTCATGATGTTAGCCTCCTAAGCATATCGCTTTTAGTCTATGAACATGGTACCCAAACATAGAGTTCGTAAGGACTGGCTAATTTCAGTCTATTCTGAGAAACATGGCTTCGCCGCCCTGAGAGATGAGCCTCTTATAAGCGATAGATCCTGTTAAGGGAACTACGATGACTCAGAACGCAGTGTGAAAAGGAACTATGATCCGCTAATTGGCGGAAACTGTGGTAAAAGCAGTATGAAAGGGAACTGAGGTATGCTATTTAAGCAGAACATGCTGATTCCGACGAGAAATGATGAAATAGCGGATCGTAGTTCCCGTTGGTGTGGAATTTGGCAGAACTCAGCATTATAGCTGATCGTAGTTCCCTTTGGTTTATGCGATGCTGAATTCCCAATTAAAAAGCAAAATAGCACCGCCCGACACTACACTCTAATCTATCAAAAAAGATCCCCCCTTACCTCATCAAACTGTGGCAAAGGTAGGATCTTATCCGATTTTTGTGGAAGAATCATTGGTATTCAGCTGGTCTTTTCGTGCATAGCGATGGCTCTGGTCCACCCACTTTTGCATGACTTTATGCGCTTCTTTCCTCTGTAAAAGTGATTCGGCCAACTGAAAGCCCTCTTCGTAGCTCCCCACTTTATCAAACCAAGTCAATCGCAAGCCTGCATTAAAAATAACATGGTCACGTTCCCGCTTCAATTCCTCTGAATTGTCTCCGGCAATGATTCGCTGCACAACAGCAACTTGCTCCTCTTTACTAAGCGGCAGCAAGGGCTCGCTCATAAAACCAAATTTCTGCGGCTCTACCACGCGCGACTCATCGCCCCATGGTGTAACGATCCGAATCGTGCTGTTCTGATAGAGGGGCAAATCCTCAGATCCGTCAATCCCATTTACAATATACACATTCTGCAGACCGGATCTCATGGTAATCGGAATCAATGACTCCATCATTCTCCGTTGATTGACGCCTATAATCATATTCATGGACTGCACGGGGTTCATCAATTTCTCAACGGTATTCATCACGGTTCGCAAACCAATTTGTTCACGTACCTGTTTCAACTTCCCCAAAGGGGGACAGAGCTGTTCCGTATGGAGAAATCCGATATGCAGATGAAATAGCATCGTTTCCCATGCTTTGATAGATACATCCAAAGCTATCCCAAAGCTTTCGAGCAGTTCTTTCATAGCCGTCCCCTGTCTAGGCGGAAATGTATCGCCACCATGCAGAACTTGCGAGAAGCCGACAGAAGCTAACAGCAAACTGACCGGAAGGGAGATGGGGAAAAATTGACGTCCCTCAGTAGGGCCAGCACAATTCAGCGAATCCGCAAAAGCATGGTAGTTCAAGGAATAGCTGCGAAAAACATCAACGAATGCGCGAAGCTCCTCATCGGCTTCTCCTTTCATGCAAAGGGCCATCAGGAAAGCTGCGCACTGCGCATCCGTTGAGTCTCCTCTAGCCATTTCATGTGCTGCCTCAACAGCTTCTTCGTAAGATAAATCTCTTGTGCCTTGCTGGCCAGAGCCTATGGCTTGAATCCATCTTTTCATCCTCACTCCTCCTTCCGCCATTAATCTTTATGTCATATTAACTAACAAATATAGAGGTTGTATTAAGAAAATCGTAAACCTTTTCCATACTTATGTCAAGTTTTATAACACAAAACAAAGATAACGAAAAAATGGCAGATTCAGGCTGTTGAGTCGAATTAAGTCCTTGAACTGTCCAATAAAGAAAAACCTAACCTGCGACTAGGTCACCCAGTCAATGAACCTTGTGGCAAACCCAACCCCCCCTAAAGAACTCAATACCCTTTATTCGGTCAAAATCGCTCATTCTGAAAATCTAATGAATCCCAGAAGCTCTATTACAACCAAATGATCACCTTTCCGCCAATAAAGTGCCAGGTAGCGCCAACTCAGTTCATTAAATCTCAAAAGTAGCCATTTTCCGGTCTATAAGCATCCTACGGTTCATTAGATGCCCTCTAAGACCAAAAACCTTAAAGCGAAGTAAGCGGTGGACGTCAGGAAATAAGGGAAAAGCTACGCTTACCCCAACACCCAAAAACATATAAATTCTAGCATGCGCACAAAAAAAACACCTATCCTCCTGCAAGGATAAGTGTTCCATTTCAATTACTGCTTTTCATCAAATTCAAAATCGAAGTCACCGATTTGAATCGTCTGTCCGTGAACAGCTCCACGACTACGCAAATCTTGATCAATCCCCATGTTGCGCAAAATACGTGCAAATCGGGAGACGCCGTCTTGCGTACTGAAATTCGTCCGTTTGATCAGCTTTTCAATGGAAGGACTTTCAATAACGAAGACATCATTATCACGACGAATTGTGTAGTCATTTTCTTCGCGCTTCTCAAAGCGATATACTTTACGCTCTTCTTTAGCCGAAACGCCTTCCACTTCAGGCGCATTCGGAATGCTTTCAACGATGTCCGAAATCTTGTAAAGCAGTTCCTGAATGCCGCCACGCGTCAAAGCCGAAATCGCATACACGTCCACTTCTTTGCCATCCGCTGCCAATTGCTCCTTGAACAAGGTCAAATTGTCCTCGGAATCAGGCATGTCCATCTTGTTCGCAACTACGATCTGCGGGCGCTGTTCCAGCTTCGCATTGTAGAGCTTGATTTCCTCATTGATTTTGAGGAAATCTTCGTAAGGGTCGCGACCGTCCGCAGCGGACATGTCCACGACGTGCACGATCACTCTCGTCCGTTCTACGTGACGCAGGAATTCATGTCCGAGCCCCACGCCTTCGTGGGCGCCTTCGATCAGACCCGGAAGGTCCGCCATCACGAAGCTGCGTCCATCGCCAACATCCACCACCCCAAGGTTCGGGGTAAGGGTTGTGAAATGATAGGCCGCAATCTTTGGCTTCGCGGCAGAGACGACCGACAATAGCGTTGATTTCCCAACGCTAGGGAAGCCCACTAAGCCGACGTCGGCCATCACCTTCATCTCAAGCACAACCCAGCGTTCCACGCCCTCTTCGCCATTCTCGGCGATCTCAGGGGCTGTAACGCGCGCTGTCGCAAACCGTGTGTTGCCTCGTCCGCCTCGGCCACCCTTAGCAACCACGACTTCTTGACCGTGACGCGTCAAGTCGGCGATGACTTCTTGCGTGTCATCGTTAATAATCGTCGTTCCTGGCGGAATGCGCACAACCATATCGTCGGCGTTAGCGCCGTGCATGGACTTATTGCGGCCTTTCTCGCCGCGCTCCGCTTTGAAGTGCTTCTGATAGCGGAAATCCATCAGTGTACGGAGACCCTCGTCGACTCGGAAAACGACATCGCCGCCATTGCCTCCATCACCACCGGCCGGTCCACCCTCCGGTACATATTTCTCACGACGGAAAGCAACTAACCCATCGCCGCCGTCGCCGCCTTTTACAAAAATCTTCGCTTTATCAACAAACATTCCTACACCTCAACTAAGGAGAGACTTTAGCCCACGGCCAAAGATCCCTTCTGTTCTATTTGAAACGGCAGCCGCAAAGTCACAACAGCTTCTTCCTCTTGCCAATCATGCTGCTCGAGCGAGCAAGCATTGGCATTCAATCCCAGGCGTTCATTCAAAGCGTTCTCAAGTTGCTCCCTTTCATAGGGGCCTTGATATACAAAATCAAGCAGTAAGCTATCTTCTTGAACATCGAGCTCCAAGCTAAGCGTGCCATACTCACCTTCACCCGTAGCCGCATGCTGTTGAACGCATTCCACCGTTTGACGGACCACTCTCTCGATCAGTCCGCTGCGCAGAGGAAGTTCAGCCAGGTTTATTTCCTGATCTAATTCAACCACGAACTCGAGTGACTTCGATTCGACTCGGAACAGCAACAAGAAAGCAATAAAGGAGGGAAGGCCTAGCTTGGATAGATTACTTTCCTGCTGCATATTCAATTTTATTTTTTCCATATAAGGCTGCAAATTATCAAACTTCTTCATTTGAATGTATCCAAATATAATTTGAGTATCATTCATCCAATCATGCCGCAAACGATTCATCACTTGAATCAGCTTGCGATGGCTTGTCTGTTCCTGCTCGTGAAGGGTTTGGCTCCACGCCTCTTGCACTCTGCTTGTTTCCAACTTGAAAGCTGTATATCCACATAACACAATAATAATCAGTAATGCGCCTCTGACTAACCAAGGTTCTACAAACATCATCCCTGTTAGCCCGATGAGCACAAGTGCCAATAAGTAAATCTGCGCGCTGCCCACTCGCTTCATTCCCCGTCCGCTCCGTTCTCCCTGCTTTGTAAATGTTCATCCAGTATACCATGATGTACTAGCAAACTTCACCAAACAAATGAGAAAACCTCCGCCCTCGGCCATCGGAAACCGTGACCGCGTTTAGAGGTTTGTTTCGTACTTGAGAAAAAATCCCTGAGCGAACTTACGCTCGCCAGGGATTCTTATTACGCTTCTAAAGCTGCAGCTACAGGAGCTACATCAACTGGGTATACGCTCACTTTTTTGCGATCGCGGCCCCAACGTTCGAATTTCACTACGCCTTGTACCAAAGCGAAAAGTGTATCATCCGAACCAATGCCTACGTTCGTTCCTGGGTGAATTTTCGTACCGCGTTGGCGATAGAGAATGCTTCCCGCAGTAACAGTTTGACCGTCAGCACGTTTAGCGCCAAGGCGCTTGGAATGCGAGTCACGTCCGTTCTTCGTGGAACCTACTCCCTTTTTGGAAGCGAATAACTGGAGATCCAATTTCAACATGGTGTTTATCCTCCTTTGTGATAGATTGTTTCAATCGTTATATAGTCACCGTAGTTTTGTTCAATCGTTTGCAGCATAACGACCATCGATTCCAGAATCAACTGAACTTGATTCCACGTTTCCACCATGTTCCGCGTGCTCTCCGGGATTGTAACATCCAGAAGGCCTCGTTCCATTTCGTGAATAGGAATCACACCGGTTAAAGATTCTATAGAATTGAAGGTACCAACGGAAACCGCCGATACCGCAGCACAGACTAAGTCTTTGCCGGGCACGTCATACTCAGCATGGCCTTCCACTACATAAGATAAGATCTGAGGCGAATCCGGTTCAAGACGCTTTATGGTCACGTAGATCATAAGTCAGCCTATTACGCTTGGATTTTCTCAACAACTACTCTTGTGTACGGTTGACGATGACCTTGCTTTTTGTGATAGTTCTTTTTCGGTTTGTACTTATAAACGATGACTTTAGCGCCTTTGCCGTGTTTCTCCACTTTCGCGGAAACTGAAGCACCAGCTACCAATGGAGCACCTACTACTAAGCCACTCTCTTTGGAAACCAGGAACACACGATCAAAAGAAACAACTTCACCTTCAGCAGCGTTCAATTTCTCGATGTAAAGAACATCGCCCTCTTGAACTTTGTACTGTTTACCACCTGTTTCAATAATTGCGTACATTTTCATTACCTCCTCATGTCTCAGACTCGCCTTGTCCAGGTGACGGTCAGGATCGAAATCCGTTCCGTGCTTAAACCCGATTCGTGCGGTTACAGCATGCCTAAACAACACACTCCGAGTATTGTATCACAGAAACATTTTGATATGCAAATCTTTATTTGCGTTTGCGCGTCATTTCCAGCAAGCCTAACTTCGTCCAACCAACAATAATCGTTTTGGAGCGATCCTTGCGTACCGCTTGCGTCATGGTGTCCATAACAGCCGCGCGGTTTAATTCTGAGATCATATCGATGAAATCCACAATAATAATCCCCCTGATATTGCGAAGACGCAGCAGTCTTGGAATTTCTCCAGCTGCTTCTCGATTAATATCTGTGACCGTCTGCTCCAAATTAATGGATCCGGTATATCTGCCTGTATTCACATCAATAACTGTCAGCGCTTCGGTTTGATCAATAATTAAATAACCTCCGCTAGGCAGCCAAATCTTTCGTCGGAAACTAACATTAAGTTCTTCCGTCACGCCAAACTGATCAAAAAGCGGGGTTTTGCGGTCATAATAAGCAACTCTTCCTCGCCAATTGGGGTGCTGCTTGCGAAGCAGCTGCCTCATTTCTTCATACACTTTGGCCTCGTTGAGCCATACTTCATTCACGTCATCCGAGATGACATCTCGCGTTAGTCTAGGAAGAAGTTCTAAATCTTGATACAACTGAGCGGGCGCATGCGCTCCCTCCATTTTGGAGCAGATCGTTTGCCATAAGTCCCGTAAATTTTGCAAATCATCGCGAATGGATTCTTCACTTTGACCGATGGATCCGGTTCGAAGAATGACGCCTTCACCAGGGAGCAGACTGCCTTCAGCCAATTGTTTGAGCCGCTGTCTTTCCGCTTCCAAATCAATTTTGCGGGAAATAGCAATATAATCAGCATCCGGCATATACACAATCCAACGACCAGGAATGGAAATATGTGTCGTTACTCTTGCACCTTTGGTACCTTGGGGATCCTTGGTAACTTGCACCATCAGCGTCTGTCCAACTTCAGCGAGCTCCGTTATGGAGGGTTTAATCTTAGGTTGCTTGTCCAAATGGACAGGGAGGAGATCGTCTATATATAGAAAGGCATTCTTCGCAAGTCCGATATCGACGAATGCCGCCTGCATGCCGGGAAGAACATTGACGATGCGACCCATGTAGATGCTGCCTGCTCTTTGGGAATCAAGCGGATACTGCGTATCATACTCAACAAGACGACCGTCTTCCAGCAATGCCGCCTGTGTAAGTTCGGGTGCGCAGTGAATTATAAGTTGCTTCATACACGTTCACCTCAACAGTTATTTTACATGAAAAGATCGGAAACTGCACTCCCCGGTTTTTTCCCATCCAAATAACCGCTCACAATTTGCTGCTCTGGCAGCACAGCTTGTATGCGCCCAACTTCGTTGACAACATAGATTAAATGGTATTTTTCGCGCATAAAAAGCTTAAGCGTTTCAGCCATCGTTCGATGTTTGGTAATGACAATCGGCTGTGCCAGGGTGCCGCGGCTTACCAATTGACTCATCCGGGTTCCGCGGCCGATCAAGAAGCGGACAAAATGATATGGCAGCTGCCGATAGGCATACCAATTGGAAACGAGCAGGAAAATGCCGATGACCATGACATTTAGCGGAAGATGCCCGCTGATCAGCTGCGTGATGGCCGTAACAATAATCGCAAGACTAAGCATCATGCTGATCCAAACCGTATACAAAATCGTGGTGTGATACGGCATCAAGTATCCCAGCAAAGACTGCAGCACTTTCCCTCCATCAAGAGGCATGACCGGGATCAGATTGAATAATCCAATCATCAGATTGGCTTGAATAAAGTAGTCCCACCACGTGTCAACGCCTACCCCCAGCCACTTCATGAGCAGCGCCAAGACGATCATCCAGACATGCTGTATGGGACCAGCCAACGATACAACCAGTTCTTCCCATGTTGGTGCAGTTCCCAGTTCGTCGACTACCAGAACTCCGCCAAAAGGCAGTAATTGCACTTCTTTCACTCGCCAGCCTAGGCCGTTGGCGGCAGCCAAATGTCCCAGTTCGTGGACAAGCACGATGCCAAATAACGTAACAGCTTCAAGAAAATAACCCGTTAGGGCAGAACCGATCATGATGAGCGTAAATAAAGGATGAAAGCGGTACGTTGTCCCGGCCCATTTAATCAAAGTTCGTCACATCCAACGGGTTAACGGGATGCCCATCCCTCGTCAAAGCCACGTATAAGGTTCCTTTGGCCGGGTCCTTCTTGGAAGCTTTGCCGATGGACTCACCTACTTTCATCCAGTCACCGACTTCCACTGCCGCCTCACTTAACCCGCCGTATAAGGATTGCAGCCCGCCCGGATGGCGAATAATGATCGTTAGCCCCGTATCCGTGGCTACCCCGGAGAAAATCACCTGTCCGGTGTCCAGGGCATAGACCGGTGCGAACTCGGCCGTATTGACATAAACGCCCAGATGGGTCGTCCCATCATAGGGCAGAATAATATGACCTTTGGCTGGAGAATAGAAGGACCGTTTGGTTGTGCTCACTTTAACGGCTTCATCCCCCTCCTTGCTAAAACTGGGAATAAACGAGGGAGAACCGCCAAACTGATTCGTATACCATGCGGAAAGAGCCGAGAAATCATAAGAAGTCGTTAGCGAGGCGGTGATGAACTGTTTCCCCTTGATCGCCCACGGCTGATTCAGCTGAAACATGCCGTAAGTCGCTGCAAACAACATACCGCTTATCAACAGCTTGACCGCAATTTTGCGGCTGGATGGAGGCGCTAGGAGCCCTCTATCTTCATCTACCCGATAATTCCGGCCGTGTAACGATTTTTCCAGCAGCATTTTTTGCTGCCAAGCGTATTCAGGATCCTCCATCCGTCGTTTCCAATCGGTATCCGCATAGAGCGGTGGTTCCTCCATATGCCTCGAAGGCAGCAGCGGCTCGTGAATTCGTGAAGGTCGGGGTGGTCCTCCGCTTCCATTCAGGGGCTCTGGCGTTTCGCGCAGATTCCGAAGTCGTTCCAATCGTCTTTGTTTCACTTTATCTTTGACTTCCATGGAAGCCCCTCCTAAACAGTACTAGCTAGGTATGCTTAGTACAGCCTATGAGGAGAAGGACAAGATTATGTGAATAAGAAAAAAGCCCCACGACCAAGGGTCAGGGGCTTGTAGGCAGCAAATCGTTAAAACAATTCCGGTTCTCGATCCTGATGCAGCTTTACGCTCATGACTAACCCTAAGGAAAGCATGTTAATCAGCAGCGAGGTGCCTCCGTAACTGACGAAAGGAAGGGTGATGCCTGTCAAGGGCATGATGCCGATCATCATACCTACATTTTCAAAAATTTGAAAAACGAACATGGACACTACGCCAACAACGATATAGGCGCCACCCAGATGCGAGCTTTGAATGGAGATGAGAATCATCCGGTAAATTAACAAGAAATAGATGAGCAAGAGAACTGCCGATCCGCGAAAACCGAACTCTTCTCCAACCACAACGAAGATGGAATCGGAATACGCGAATGGGATAAAGTTACTGTGCACAGAAGTTCCCTTGAGGAAACCTTCTCCCTCTAATCCTCCTGAACCAATCGCTCTTACCGCGTTCTTCACTTGATAGTTATCGTCAGCGGATACTTCTGTAGGATACAGGAACGTATCGATCCGATCCATCCAGTGGCTGAACCCGTACCCCTTGAGTGCTTCAAACAATGGCTGATGAAAATGCTTATATAAGGTCATCAGCAGGAACCCTGCCCCGACCAAGATCAAAATACTAAGAAGAACATGCGTATACTTGATATTGCCGATCCATAGCATCCCAATCAAAATAATGACAAAAATAATCGCATTCCCTAAATCAGGCTGAATAAGAACCAGAAAAAATGGCAGTGCGACAGCTGCTGCAACGGGGATAAGATCATTCTTTATTAACAGCAAGCTCCCACCTCGTCTGGCCAAGAGTGCCGTAATACAAATGATTAATATTAACTTTACCAATTCTGCCGGTTGAAAGGTTAATCCCCCGGGAAGCTCGAACCAGCCGCGCGCTCCGTGTATTTTTTTACCAAAGAAATACACCGCAACCAATGAAACAATGCCAATCCCATATAGGTAGGGCGCAATGCGAATAAGAACACGATAATCAAACAAGCTGCAAGCCAGGAAGGCTGCTAATCCAACTGCGTATAAGATGAGAATTTTGCTTATGCTGATCACAATCGACGGATGATCGACCGACGCGCTGTACACCATCATTGTGCTGATAACCATGAAAGCAAACAAAATAACTACAATAGGAATATCTATGTTTTTCAGTTTGGCAAGCACTGTCCAATCATCCTATTCCGATAAACTTTTTCATGCGCTTCACCCAACCCGTTTTGTCTTCCAACTGCATGAGTGGCACGGTGTCGCCCAAAATACGACGAGCGATATTCCGGTAAGCGATAGCGGCGCGCGATGATGGATTCATAACCGTCGGTTCCCCGAGGTTAGCGGCTTTGATGACATATTCATCATCAGGCACGATACCCAGCAAATCAATAGCAAGCACGGAACAGATTTCGTCAATATCCAGCATCTCGCCTTTTTTCATCATCAGTGGACGAATGCGATTGATAACGAGCTTAGGGGAGGAAATTTTCTCATTTTCCAAAAGTCCGATAATCCGGTCAGCATCACGCACAGCCGCATTCTCAGGTGTCGTCACGACAATCGCTTTATCTGCCCCGGCAACCGCATTTTTGAACCCTTGCTCAATACCAGCAGGGCAATCGATAATGACAAACTCGAAATCCTTTTTGAGCTCCAAAATAATATCCCTCACCTGCTCAGGCGATACGGCGTGTTTATCCTTCGTCTGAGCCGCTGGCAGCAAATACAACTCATCGAAACGCTTGTCTTTGATTAACGCTTGCGGCAAACGGCAGCGACCTTCTGCCACGTCCACGAGATCATAAATAATCCGGTTTTCGAGTCCCATCACGACGTCCAAGTTGCGAAGCCCAATGTCGGTATCTACCATGCATACCTTTTTGCCTAACAGCGCCAATGCTGTTCCAAGATTCGCAGAAGTTGTAGTCTTGCCAACGCCGCCTTTGCCTGAAGTGACAACGATTGCCTCTCCCATGTTTTCTCACCCCACACGCAATTTTTCTATATTTACGAACTAAGTTTTCATAGTGGTATTGGTATCTGGCCACAACCGATGCATTTGGTGCACCTTATCGATTTCCATTTTACCTTCTTTGACATAGGCAAATTCCATAAACGCCTCTTCGATCCCCCACTCATCCGGAGAGCGGCTAATAATACCGGCTATTCGCAATTGCGTCGGCCGCATATGAGAAGCTGCGATAATCGCTTTATCGTCGCCATCAATGCCTGCATGCGCCATTCCGCGCAAGGAACCCATAATATAAATGTTGCCCGTAGACGTAATCGTCCCGCCAGGGTTCACATCACCCAAATATAATAAATCACCCTCATGGTGGAGGGTTTGTCCCGATCGAATCATCCCTTTAATCGTTGTCATTGAAACCCTAGGTTCGTCAGCGACAGCCTCCTTGCGGGGCTCATTATCGATTGATTGAATAAGCAGATTGCCTTTTTGCTTAATGACAGATCTAATCTCATCTCTCATCTCGTCCGTCACTTCACGACTGCCTAATTTCACATGTACATGAATAATCGGTCCGGTCAATATCTGTTGATGCGTTTTCTCAAGCTTATGCTGCAGCTCGCTCAGCAAATCTTGCCATTCGCATGCATCGTTTAGTAAAAAAACTAGGCCATCTTTGACCCCTTTTATCATCACATGGTGTTTCGCTACGGACATAATAGTATGACAACCTCCCAACCTATACATTTCGGTTCATGTCCTGAGTTCTCCTGCTGAGCGCCCAGAAAATTAATCTTCGTTACCAGTTGGCGCTAACCGCTTTCCTTCAAGCAGCTTGCGTATAGGCACGTAGAAAATCAGGGCAAATAACAGATTAAACAGCACACTTGGAAGCATGTAATGGGTGAGAGCAAATTTCAAATCAATGTCAATAAGCTTGAACAACCGATTGATGCCGTAATTGAGAAACTCAAACAAAAGCAATCCCAATCCCGTAATCAACAAATTATAGAATATTAAATTAGGCTGCCTGCGCTGTGCCAAACCGGCCAAATAGCCTGTAAGTCCCATACCGAAGGAATACACACCAAGCATAGATCCATAATAATTGAAATCATGCAAAAGCCCAAACAGCAGCCCATAAATGAGAGCGGTATGACGATGATGAAAAAGTCCGATAAACAAAATAAAAACCAATGTGAAATGGGGAGTTACATGTACCGTCCCTTGCCAAGCCGAAGGGATCAGCCAAATAACAATACTGCCTTGCAGAATAAAAATGCCAAGTAAAATGAGCCACAGCAGATGTCGATTCACTTCACGGCTCACCTCATTTCACTTCTGGGACTTCGACCACAAACACTTCGCGAATATGGCTGAACGAAGCTTTGGGCTTCACCATAACCTTGTAAGTGATGCCGAATTCCCCAGGGCCGATGGAGGCAATGGTTCCAACCTCAATGCCTTTAGGAAACACTTGACCCATGCCTGATGTAATAATCGTGTCTCCAACTTTCATATCGTCCGCATGCTCAACCTTGTTCATCACGAGCTCCCCAGTATCGGCATACGACTCAATGATCCCGAACGGCTGATTCTCATTTCCCTTAACCGTAACGGCGATGGCCTTGGAGTTATTGTCAGAATCATTGATTTCGTTGAGCAATTGCACATTCGAGTGAAAGCCGAACACTTTGCTTACTCTGCCTATCAAACCGTCCACGGTCATGACGGCCATATTTTCCTTGATCCCGTCTTTATCGCCTAAATTAATCGTTACCGTTGTGTTGTATGGATCTGTATCCATCGTGACCACTTCAGCAATGCGATACGTATAGACGTTGGCTTGACGCTGTCGTTCTGTGAAGCCAAGCGCTTCCATCAACCGTTTGTTTTGGGCCTCTAGATCGTTCAGACGCTGTGTATCTCTGGCGTACTGCGTCAGCGTCAACTTGAGTGTCTTATTTTCTGTGTAGATGACTCTTAGTTGCCGGATATCTTCGAAGAAACCCGCTACCTGCGCAGCGGGCTTATAGAAGAGTCCTTGCGTCCATGAAACCGAGTCTTTCACGAATTTCTCCGGCCACGTCATCGGACCCCGATTTCCTAGTGTCAATCCCATCAAAATGAAGAAGCAGACAAGTCCGAACATCAGGAAAAATAGCCTCTTGTTTCCCATAAATTTAAACAACATGAGCACCTTCTAACGAATATTAACGCTGCTTATATCGCGAGCCTGATCCAGACTTGTTTTTGAACAAATGAATATTTTCTAAAGCACGGCCAGTACCGATCGCCACGCAATCCAGCGGGTTCTCTGCCACGAGTACAGGCATTCCTGTCTCTCTGGCAAGCAAGCGGTCCAGATTGCGGAGCAAGGCGCCGCCGCCCGTCAGGACGATCCCGCGATCCATAATATCCGCTGACAATTCTGGCGGACATTTCTCAAGCGTGACTTTGACCGCTTCCACGATCGCATTGACCGTGTCCTGAAGCGAATCTGTGATTTCATCCGACGATACGCTCATCGTTTTGGGCAATCCCGAAACAAGATCACGTCCACGGATTTCAAGCGTTTCTGGCTTCTCCATCGGAAGCGCAGAGCCAATTTCCATTTTGAGCGTTTCGGATGTGCGTTCCCCAATCATCAAATTGTATGTACGCTTAATGTATTGAATGATAGCTTCGTCCATTTCATCCCCGGCGATGCGGATCGAGCGGCTGGTCACGATGCCCCCGAGAGAAATAACCGCGACTTCTGTCGTTCCGCCCCCGATGTCGACGACCATACTGCCTGTTGGTTCCCAAACAGGGAGATCGGCTCCAATCGCTGCGGCGAACGGCTCTTCAATCGTATACGCTTCGCGCGCTCCGGCTTGCTTGGTTGCATCCTCTACGGCACGTTTCTCTACCGCCGTAATCCCGGAAGGTACACAAACCATGACATTCGGGTGACGTTGGAACAACCAACGCTGCTTCTGAGCTTGTCTTAAAAAGTAGCGAATCATCGTCGCTGTTGTCTCAAAATCGGCGATAACGCCATCTTTCATCGGACGAATCGCTCGGATATTGCCCGGTGTGCGTCCGATCATTTTTTTGGCCGCGTCTCCGACAGCCTCGATTGTTTTCGTATCCGTACGTAGAGCAACCACGGATGGCTCTCTAACGATAATTCCTCTGCCTTTTACATAAACCAGCGTATTCGCTGTACCCAAATCAATACCCAAATCTTTCGTAAAACCGCCAAACATGGCAAAGCTCCTTTCCTGTTGCCAATCTATTATATTACATAAAGCCTTGTTCCTTCAAACTAATGAATCGCTGATCACCAATGATAACATGATCCAGTACTTCAATACCAATGATTGTTCCAGCCTCTATCAATCGATGAGTAATTTGGATATCTTCCGGACTTGGCGTAGGATCGCCACTTGGATGATTATGAACACAGACGATCGAAGCGCTGCTGCGTTTGATCGCTGCACGAAACACCTCTCTGGGGTGAACAATCGATGCATTCAAGCTGCCCATCGACAACGTCTCCTGTCCAAGCAGATGATTCTTCGTATTCAGAAACAAACAAACGAAATGTTCTTTCTGCAAGTACCGAAGATCTTCGCTCATGAAATCAGCGATATCCTTAGGTGATCGAATCGTCACCCGCTCGGAATGTTTACTCTTGGCAAGCCGGCGTCCGAGCTCGATTCCTGCCAGAATCTGCAATGCTTTGGCATCTCCAATCCCCTTGATCTGCGTGAGCTGATCTTTGCTCATATCAACTAGACTGCGCAACCCACCACTTTCGTTCAATATTCTTGCAGCCAAATGCACGGCAGATTCAGATACCGTCCCGGTTCGCAGAATAATCGCCAGAAGCTCGACATGACTCAAGGCCCCGGCGCCGTATTGCAGCATTCTCTCTCTCGGTCTTTCCTCGGATGGTACTTCTCGCAGCATCAAGCTGATGGCTTCCATGAATTCCCCTCTTCCATCTTATAGGTTATGTTACTTCGTTGTATCCCATTCATCTCTCTATATGTGCATAAAAAGACATAAAACCCCCGGAATCATAAGATCCGAGGGCTTCTAGGACAATAGCTCATTATTCGTTTGTGGGCATTCGAACGCTTTAATTCGTTCCAACATACTGCCGATGGTATGACCATTGAAGTAAAGTTCCATCTGCTTTTCCGCGTCTGCGAACATATCTCCCATCAATTTATCCATCTTGGATGAAATCATGCAGGGTTTATTCTCATCTCCGGAACACCAACTTGGTTTCAAGGATCCTTGGCAAGTCAATCGATATATTTCACCGAGTGTCACTTCTTCCGGCTTGCGGCTAAGGATAAAACCCCCGCCAATTCCTTCTTTCGTTGAAACGTAACCAGCTTTGCGCAGGAAGCCCATCACTTTGCGAATACGAGCAGAATGTGTGGATACATTCACCGCTATTTCTTCACTTGTTGCCATATGATCAGGCAAATTCGCTAGAAAAACGAGACTGTGGACGGCTATCGTAAATTCGCTGTTCATGGTTGGATCCCCCCGGTAGAATGCGATGTTATGTCGCTTACTGTCATTGTAACCGTTACAGATTACACAGTCAATGGATGGGCCCTTTTCGGGAGGAACAACCGTGAACATTTAGAGAACTTCGATATCAAACGCGAGAAGCAAGTCGCTTAGCTTGGAAAGCGGCAAGCCAACCACGGTAAAATAGTCGCCTTCAATCGCTTGCACAATCGTTGCCCCAATCCCTTGGATCGCATAAGAACCTGCTTTATCCTTGGGCTCGCCTGTTGCAATATAACGCAGAATCTGCGCATCCGACATCGGCTTCATGGTCACATGGGTCACACTGTGCGAAACGACATGCTTCCCATTAGAAGCATCTATGCAAGCGATACCGCTGTACACCTGATGAGTGCTGCCTTGCAGCGATTGAAGCATGCGATAGGCATCCTGCTCGTCCACAGGTTTCCCCAAAATTTCATCCTTATAAACAACTACCGTATCAGAGCCGATAATAATACCATGCTTCTCTTCGGCTTCTAGCATTTCACGGACCATCGAGGCTTTGCGTACAGATAATACTTCTACCAATTCAGATGGCGTAATTTTTCCTTCGACGGTCTCATCTGCGTCACTGACCCGAATGATATAGGGTAGTCCAAGTGCTTGAATCAGTTCTTGTCTTCGCGGTGAAGAGGAAGCAAGAATCAGTCGTTGATTAAAGTTCGTGCTCGTGCTCAAATGAAACAACTCCCAGCTCATTATAATATCGGACGAATGTCGGATAATGCTTTTTACACCTTGCGATACAGGAGGAATGCGCCCACCAATCCAAGAATGCTGCATAAGTTTAGTTTCACCAACAGATGGAACTCATATTTCACAACTTGCAGATCGGCTTTAGGCTCCCAAGTAATTTGCGCTGATTTGGTCAAAAAAGCGAGGGCAGGGACCGGAGCCAGCAACTGGCCTATGATAATCCCGGCAATGAGACCGACGATTAAAAAAACGATTAATGTGAAGGTGTTTTTCTTCATGCCCGACATCCTCTCTCCTATGTACAAGCCCTATTATACTTGCACACACCCCTTTTTTCCATGAGAAATGTGGGCGTATGGTGATTGTTACCTGCTTACATCCCATACCGATCCTAGTAAGATAGTTACCGGAGGTATTTCAACCATGACGCTACTTAAAAGACTTGTTCTGTTTACATTACTGTTAACTTGCGCCTTTCCGTATCAAGCTTTTGCCTACAAAGTTGTGCTGGATGCCGGACATGGCGGAAGTGACCCCGGTGCATCCGGCGTGAATGGACTCCGCGAAAAAGATGTCAATTGGGACATCACCCAGAAGGTACGAGACGAGCTGACAGCACTAGGCTATGAGGTTGTACTGACAAGAACGGATGATTCCTACTGGTCTCTTGCGCAGCGGGTCGAATTCACGAATACGCTGCAAGCGGATTTGTTCGTATCCATTCATGCGAATGCACATCCCGATGGCAAAACCAAAGGTTCTATGGTGCTCTACTACGACAATGCCTACCCGCAGGAGGATTATCCTGCCAGTGAAACGATGAAACAATTAACACCCTATAGCAAAGACCTCGCACAGCATGTTCTGGATTCACTCGTTTCCGCAGCGGGCACCAAGAACTTGGGACTAGTGCCAAGCGC
Organism: Paenibacillus marchantiophytorum; assembly: GCF_014640555.1. GTDB lineage: Bacteria > Bacillota > Bacilli > Paenibacillales > NBRC-103111 > Paenibacillus_E > Paenibacillus_E marchantiophytorum. The sequence goes on from NZ_BMHE01000017.1 coordinate 89,982, forward strand.
CGTATATGTCGCCAGAATGGGCACCATTCCCAGCATCCTTGTAGAAACAGCATTTCTGAGTCAATCCAGCGATGCCGCTTTACTCGCCAATGATGCCGTTCGCGCCAAAATGGCCAAAGGGATTGCGAGTGGGATTGCTGCCTATACACCGCCGCTTTTTACTGACACATTAGTACACTGGGCCAGAGATCCGATCTTGCGTATGAAAAACAAAGGCGTTATCGAAGGTATCGCCAACCGTTATGAACCAGATCGCGCTCTGACCAGAGCGGAATTTCTCACCTTGATGGATCGCGTCTTCACCTTCAGCGGCCTGAAATCATCCTGTGACCCTGGTAGGAACGGAACCGTCACCTCGATTGTGTACGGCTGCCAATCCGTGACTGAGCAAGACTACAAAGATTTGCCCGCTTCTCATTGGGCCAGCGCCGTGTTTGCCAAAGCCAAGAAGCTGAATCTACTGCAAGGCTATTCGGATGGAACAATTCGTCCCAATCAATCGATTACAAGAGGTGAAGTCGCTTTTCTCTTTGATCGCCTCTTGCAGCTTTCTTCCAACAACAGCATTCAGGCAACTTTACCGTCAACCGATAAATTTGACGATGTGCCTTCCGACTTATGGAGTGCCAAAGCTATCTACGCTTTGAAAAAAAAGGGCATCATCAATGGGATCACCGACACAACCTTCAAACCGGATCAAACGATTACGCGTGCCGAGATGGCCGCCCTGTTGGATCGTTATTATGTCAAATAAACAAAGAGCGTGTCTGAACCCTCTAGAGGTTTGGACACGCTCTTCCTGTTAGTTAGCGCTGATTTTTTTAAGCAGTTCCTTCTGCGCAATAATATATTGCATCAACGACGACTGGGTTTGCCATAGCATCGCCGCGGAAGGCGTTTTCTTGTACTCATCCATCGATTGGACAGCGCTGTTCATGGCTGAGACCATTTTTTGCACGATCGCTTTGGAGTCATCGGCTAAGCCTTCAATCATCGTCGTCGACAACGTCGTCAACTGTTGATGCGAGGCATGAATCGTCTGCACAGAGGCATCGGCCAAAGCTCCTGGCTTCGTCTCTGCCAAATGCACAAGCGTCAAACCTGTCATCGTATTTAAAAGTTTGTCCCCTTCCGCTAGAAACGCGGGAACTGCTTCCGGTTTCTGTCCCCCCCAACGAATCCCTGTCGCGGCCGGGATCTCCAAGCTTTTCATATAAACTTCGATCGATTTATCCGCAGACTGAACCTCTCCCCTTAATGTGAGCGCGTCATATTTGGTTTTGGCAAAACCAACGAAAACCGTCAGCTTATCCATGGTATCCAGCGCCGAGGCCAAACCTTTCTTTTTCAGCGTATCCTGGGTGGCTTGAGCTCCTTGCAAGCTGCTAAACACCCCATTTTGCAAAAAGGTATAGGATTTGGCTGGAATTTGTACCGCGGTGACGACACCTGCGTTTGCCGTTGCGGCAATCGCCGTCCCCTGATCGGGCGTGACTTTGGTAGCTCCAGTCGGCGCTTTCGAAGGTACGACTGCTTGCGCCTTAGGCGACGATACCGCCACCGTATTTTTAACAGCTGCCGGATCACCGCTTTTGGGATCAGATGAAAACATGGAGAGTACGAAAAAACCAAAGGCGATGCCCGTCACGACCGCCCCAGCCACTGAAGTCGCAATTCGCATCCACGGCGTCCCTGACGATTTGGCATATCGAGCACCTGTCTCAGGCTCTACATATGGCCCCTTAGGCGTCCAGCTTGACCACTCATCCTGATTTCGCTCTAAGCTAGGCTCTAATCTATCTAAGGGCTCTTCTCTTCCACCTTGACGCTCCTTGGCCTCCTGAGAATCGCGAATGATCCGTTCCACACGATCGCTTTCCGTTTCTATTTGGCTGTGCCAATTTCCAAAATCCGTTGTGAACGTATTCAGCGCATGAGGCTCGAACAAATGCTCGACTTGCTCCCTCTCCGCCTGTTGGTAGGGAGTAACCTGATCGGGTACGACATGTGTTTGTTCTTCGGGGATTATTTTAAATTCTTCTTGATAGAGAGGAATTACTTTCTCCTCTTGATCCGGTACGCGTGAAGCTTTGCGGGTCGATTCTGCGGCTTCTTTTGGATCGAAACGATAAGTAATTCTGGCTTTATTCATTCTCTTCACTCCCTCGCAAAATGTATTTGGAATCGGGCGAAGCGCCGCGTTGTCTTGTCCAAATCTTCTGATACTAGATTATGATTGAGAGAGTTGAATTATGTTCCTTTCTACAAAAAAAGACCGCCTTAGCCAAATTGGCTAACAGCGATCTTCATCCTAAGCTTTCGTTTCGTACGTTTTGCGCAGCGATTTTGCTAGTCCATCCGCCGCTTTCCAAATGTCTCCTGCACCCATTGTTAAGACAAGATCCCCAGGCTGCACACGCTCGATCAGATCGGCAAGCACTTCTTCCCTGGTTGCAATGTGTCTCACATTGGGGTTGCTGTTGCTTCGGATCAATTCAACGAGTTTGACGGAATCTACGCCCTCGATGCGCTGCTCCCCTGCAGGTGAGTAAATATCTGTAATAATCACTTCATCCGCTTCATCGAATGATCGGCTGAATTGTTCAAACAAATAATAGGTTCGTGTGTACCGTTGTGGCTGAAAAACCGCAATGATACGCTTTCCTGTTGCTTTCGCCGCCGATATCGTAGCTTGAATTTCTGTTGGATGATGCGCATAATCATCGATCACCAACATATTTTCAACTTCGCCCAACACTTGGAATCTACGTTTTGCGCCACGAAACTCTTGAATCGCATCGGCGATTTTATCGAAAGGCAGTCCCGCTTCCAAGCAAGTGATTAAGGTTGCCAATGCATTGTATACATTGTGCTTGCCTGGCACTGACAAACTGACCTGGCCTAAGGATTTGCCGCGGAAGTCCACCGTGAAGCTAACCTTACGATCGCCTAACGTGATGTCCTTGGCTACATAATCAGCCTCTTGATCAATCCCATACGAAATGACTTCACTTTGGATATCTGGAATCATTTCCTGCAAGAACGTATCATCCTGACAAACAATCGCTTTGCCGCCCGGTCTGACCTGGCTCAAGAATTGCTTGTATGCCTTTTTCAAATTCTCGAAATCACCATTATAGTTTTCCAAATGATCGGCTTCGATATTATTCACCAAGGCAAGGGTTGGATGATATTGCAGGAACGTGCCATCACTCTCATCCGCTTCAGCTACAACGAACTCGCCTTTCCCCGCTTTGGCATTGCTGCCGACATTCATGATCTCTCCACCAATAATATACGTTGGGTCTAGTCCGCAAATCTCCATGACCAAAGCAATCATCGAAGAAGTCGTTGTTTTGCCATGAGCGCCTGCAATAGCAATCCCTTTGCGTTCGTTCATCAGTCTGGCCAGCATCTGTGAGCGATGAATGACGGGAATATTCAATTCCTCCGCTGCCTGCATCTCCACATTATCCTTGGATAGGGCTGTTGAATAAACAACCAGATCAGCACCGGATACATTCCCGGCTTCATGACCTATGAACACTTGTGCACCTTTTGCGATTAGCTTTTCTGTTAGTTCTTGCTGTGCTAGATCGGAACCGGAAATTCGATATCCCATTTCAAGCATGACTTTGGCAATAGCACTCATGCCGTATCCGCCGATGCCAATAAAATGTACGTGTTCTGCTTGACTCACGCCGTTCTCACCATCCTTTTTCAGAATCGGTTTGATAGGTAATCCAAGAACGAACATCAGAAATTAAATACAGCGTGCCGGATACGACCGCCAAATCATCCTGCTCAGTTCTGCTTGTAAGGACTTCTAATGCTCGCTTCCAATCGCGCTCCACCACGATCTCCACAGTTCGATTCATTTCCTGGAGCAGTTCGTTGGCAAGCTCGGCAAGCTTGGAAGCATCACCTTTTTTATGAAAATCAGGTTCCGTAAGAATAAGAGTATCCACCAATGGTAGTATATGCCTGAGGTAGCCTGTATGATTCTTTGTCGAAAGCATTCCCATCATCAGATGCAGCTTTCGATACGAATAAACACTTTGAAGCGCTGCAGCCAGTGTCGCGGCTCCTTCGGGATTGTGCGCGCCGTCAAGCAAAATGCGCGGCTCCTGCGATATCATCTCAAGGCGTCCCGGCCAACGCGTTTCCTTGAGGCCTTTGAACAAATCCTCATCATCCACGATGCAGGCATAATATTGACGAAGTACTTCCAGCGTCATAACCGCCACTGCGGCGTTCGTCAGCTGGTGTTCCCCATTCAGCGTGATTGGCACGCCTTCGATGCTGCGGAAAGGTCCGCTGAAATCAAAGGTTTGTTGATCCAATTTACTCGACGCATTGGCATAGTTGAATTGCTGTCCCAGCGAGTAAAGCGTCGCTTTCTTCGCCTTGGCCGTCTGTTCGATCACATGCCAGCCTTGTTCCGGGCTAACAGCAGTGATAATAGGCACGCCAGCTTTAATGATACCCGCTTTCTCAGCAGCTACCAAATCCAGCGTGTCACCTAGAATATCCATGTGGTCATGGCCAACATTCGTAATAACGGTCACAACTGGATTGACAATATTCGTGCTATCCAGCCTTCCCCCTAGGCCTGTTTCCCATACCACATAATCCGGATAGGCGACTTTGCCAAAGAACAGAATCGCTAACGCCGTGGAAATTTCGAACATGGACGGCGCACCCAGCTCCGTCTCCCCAATTTCATCGACAATGGGCTTCATCTGATTAACTAGACGAAGCAGCACTTCGTCCTCAATGTCGACCCCATTGACTTGCATACGGTTCGTATATTTCTCCAAATAAGGAGAAGTAAAGGTACCCACATCATACCCGCAGGCCTGGAGTACTGATGATAAATAGGCGCAAGTGGAGCCCTTCCCATTCGTTCCAGCCACATGGATGAACTTCAACCTGCGCTCGGGATGTCCGAGCTTTTCCATGAGCAACTGCATGCGTTGAAGTCCTGGTTTGATGCCAAGTTTCTCCATTCGGCCAACAATCCAAGCAATCGCTTCTTGCGCTGTTTGAAATTCAGCCGAACGGTTATCTTTTATATCAGTCATTGATCTCATCCTCATTTACTATATGAATCAACTTGTCTCTGTAACTAGGCAATTGCGTATTTACCAGAATTATCCTTTTAATTCCGCTAATCGTACAATTACTTTGTCACGTTTATCCGCATAGTCAGCTAGTTTCGCTTTCTCTTCTTCAATAACCTTGGCAGGCGCCTTCGCTACGAAGCCTTCATTGCCCAACTTCTTCTCAATACGTTCTACTTCACCATGCAAGGATTGAAGCTCCTTATCCAGTCGAGCAAGCTCTTGCGCAATATCAATGAGACCTGCTAACGGCAAGAATAGTTCAGCTCCTGTAAGGATAGCCGTCATAGCTTTCTCAGGCGCTGGCATCTCGGCATCGATTTGCAGCAGTGACGTGTTGCAGAAACGCTTCAAGTACTCTTCATTGCTGCGAAGGATGCTTAGGGATTCAGTGGTCGCCGGTTTCACCAGAAGCTCAATCTTCTTGCTCATCGGCACATTCACTTCAGCACGAATGTTGCGAACAGAACGAATCGCGTCCATCAGAAGCTCCATCTCTCGAACAGCATCAGGCGATTCGAAAGCCGCCTGCTCCACTGGCCATGAAGCCAATGTAATCGTCTCGCCTTCGTGAGGCAAATGCTGCCAAATTTCTTCTGAAATAAACGGCATGAACGGATGGATCAATCGTTGTGTTTGGTCAAGTACATAGGCCAGAACGGATTGCGTTTGCTTCTTAGCTGCCGGATCTGCCCCATACAAACTAAGCTTGCTGAACTCAATATACCAGTCGCAGAGATCATCCCAGATAAAGTTGTACAGAAGTCGGCCCGTTTCACCGAACTCATAACTATCAATGAGACGGGTAACATCACGAACAGTTTCATTCAGACGGTGCAAAATCCAACGATCCGCTGTTCCCAGTTTCCCTGACAGATCGATATCCGCTGCGCTTACACCTTCCAGGTTCATCAAGGCAAAGCGGGAGGCATTCCAGATCTTATTGGCAAAATTCCGCGCCTGTTCCACACGTTCCCAACGGAAACGAAGATCTTGACCTGGTGTGCTGCTGGTCGAAATCATATAGCGCATCGCATCAGCGCCATACTTCTCGATAACTTCCAACGGATCGACGCCGTTGCCTAGGGATTTGGACATTTTGCGGCCTTCCGAATCACGTACAAGTCCATGCATCAATACATCTTTAAACGGAATTTGCTTGGTGAATTCCAGCCCTGTGAAGATCATCCGGGATACCCAGAAATAGATGATATCATAGCCGGTTACGAGCACATTGGTCGGATAGAAGCGTTTCAAATCCTCAGCTTCTTCATTGGGCCAACCGAGCGTTGAGAACGGCCACAAAGCCGAGCTAAACCAGGTATCCAGCACATCGTTATCTTGGTTCAGGTTGGTGCTTTGGCAGTGCGAGCACGAGGTCGCATCTTCACGAGTTACTGTGATTTGACCACAATCCGCACAGTGCCAAGCTGGGATGCGGTGTCCCCACCATAACTGACGGGAGATACACCAATCACGTACATTTTCGATCCAATTCAAATAAATTTTCTCGAAGCGATCGGGAACAAAATTAACGCCATTGCCTGATTTCTGAGCATCAATGGCTTTCTCGGCAAGCGGCTGCATCTTCACAAACCATTGTGTCGATAAATACGGCTCGATAACCGCGCCACTGCGCTCACTGTGACCAACTTGATGAACGTGTTCTTCAATTTTGATAAGAACGCCTTGCTCCTTCAGATCAGCAATGATTTGCTTGCGGCATTCAAAGCGATCTTGCCCTTGGTAAGGGCCTGCGTTGGCATTCATCGTGCCGGTTTCATCCATTACGAGTATTTGCGGGAGATCATGACGTTTGCCTACTTCGAAATCGTTCGGATCATGCGCAGGCGTAATTTTAACCGCACCGCTTCCGAATTCTTTCTCTACATACTCATCGGCAATGATCGGAATTTCGCGATTAACAATCGGCAGCAGCAAAGTTTTACCGATAAGGTGCTGATAGCGCTCATCTTTGGGATGTACAGCAACAGCGGTATCTCCGAGCATTGTTTCCGGTCTTGTCGTTGCCACGACGATAGAATCTGTTCCGTCAGCGGTTCTATAAGAAAGATGATAGAGGGCGCCTTGCACCTCTTTGTACTCTACTTCAATATCAGACAAGGCCGTGCGTGCAGCTGGATCCCAGTTAATAATATAATTGCCGCGATAGATAAGCCCTTTCTCATACAAGCTTACGAATACTTCGCGTACCGCTTGGGAAAGTCCCTCATCCAGTGTAAACCGTTCTCGGGAATAATCGAGCGAGAAGCCCATTTTAGCCCATTGCTCACGAATCGTATTGGCGTAAAGTTCTTTCCATTCCCATACTTTCTCCAGGAATTTCTCGCGGCCTAGATCATAACGCGTCTGGCCATCTTCACGAAGCTTCTGTTCCACTTTGGTTTGCGTCGCAATACCCGCATGGTCAGAACCTGGCAGCCATAGCGTGTCGAATCCTTGCATCCTCTTGGTACGCACCAGAATATCCTGCAAAGTGAAATCAAGCGCATGCCCGATATGCAGCATACCGGTAACATTCGGAGGCGGAATGACAATTGTATACGTTTCGGCATCCGGACGGTTGCCCGCTTTGAAAAACTCATTCTTAATCCAGTAATCATACCACTTACGTTCCGCTTCTTTCGGATCATACGTTGTTGGCATTTGTAACTGCTCTTTGGTTTCGTTAGCTTCAGTCATTGGACTACCTCCATTACTAGGATCTCTGTTTATAGGCTTCGTGAGCCTGCAATTCATCGTAACCAGCTAAATTCAAACAAAAAAAGCCCTCCGCCCGCAAAGGACGAAAGGCTTGCGCTTCCGTGGTACCACCTTCATTCCGCGCAGCTTCAACTAAGGAAGCGCGTGGCTCTCAAACAGATAACGGCTGCGGCCGGCAAATGCTATTACAGCGATTCCGAATATACGGATGCTGCAGTCACATTTACAACTCCAGGGCGACTTCGTTCGGTTGCTTCCTATGGAACCTTTCAGCGCTACCAGTTCCACTCTCTGAAGGGCTTACCGCCTACTACTCCCTATCAACGTTTCCATTATTACTCAAAATGGTTTACATCATATGATAACCAACATTTGAAACAGAGTCAATATATCATTCCAGTATTACCGATTATCCATAAAATATGCTTCTTTTTTGCAAGATGTTACAGCATGCCATAAAAGCCCCCAGCCGCAAAAAGCAGCCAGAGGCTCTTGCCTATGTATCTTGTTACTTACCTTGGTAGATAAATAACTTGACCAATGGAAATATCCTGATCGTTCAAACGATTCAAAAGTTGAAGCTCTCGCGGATTAAGCTCATATCGCTTAGCGATCGACTCGAGCGTATCTTCCTTTTGAACAATACACAGCTTGAGCTTTCTGAATTCCTGGGAATTCGTGCTGCTGGAGAGGAACAGACGACGCCATTCTACCGGATCTGCTCGCGACTCCTCAGCAAGCGCAGCCTGCGCCGCTTCCTCCGCTTTCCTTTTATCAGTGAGATATGAGCCCGCCTTGGATAGTAGCGATTTGATGCCGTAGGGATTGAGGTCAGTCGCCTCATTGGCTTTCTTGCCAAATGCGACTTTAAGATCCTTCTTCTCTTCCGTAACAACCGTGTTTTCAGGATGGGGAGTCACCTTCAATTCTGTTTGTTCAATGTCAATGACCATCGCGCCCTCAGTATCGTCATCTTGCGGCATCTCTTCCTGTACGAAAGGAGCTGCCGGATTCGCAGTTGGTGCTTCCGCTATCGGCCCTAAATCTTTAAACTCAGGTACAGGCTGCATAGCGGGCGGTTCCTGATAGGTCTGCGCCGGAACGGGCGGCGGCTCTTGGGCGTTCTGCACTGGCATAGGCACAGGCTGTACAGGAGCTGGAGGCTGGACGGGCGCAGGCGGCTCGTACCGCGGTATGCCAACTTCGTGCACGAAAGTTACCTCTTCTTCCTCTCGCCAGCTTTCTTGTGGAACAGAAACAATTTCGATCCCTTGCAGGGAAAGCACACCGGTCACATTCAAACTTCGCGCAGACAACAGATCGATATCAAAGTTCTCAATCTCAACCTGAATATCTTCTACACGATGGATACGGTTCAGCGGCAATGTGATTTCCACTGGAATCAAGTGCTCGAGAGAACGAGGCGTTCCTCCGTCCTCACCATTGTAATTGCCTGTGAGAAGTAAATTCCCCTTGAGGATGGCCTGATCATCCAACGTAAGCACTTGAATATGAGGAAGCAATTCAACATCATTTAATTCTTGAATCCCCGCCAAATCCTCCTGCAAATGAACCCGCTCATAGATATCAAATCGTAAACCTGGTTGTTGTTCAGACACCGAATGAATCCTCCCTTCCATCAAATCCGGCAGCTTATCAGCATTCGGATTGTTTGGCCATTTACTTGTTTGTCTCTAAAAGTATATGGATAGGAAGGGCCAGGCATGACTACATTTTTATGGGTTTGAGACTTTACTCAAGAGCAATTGCATATCTTGCGGCAATGCCGCATGCACTTCGATCTGTTTGCGGCTAATCGGATGCTCAAATAACAGCCGTTCTCCATGGAGTGCCTGCCTGTGAAATAATCGCGTCGAACCGCCATACAGCGTATCCCCGACAAGCGGATGACCCAGATAGCTAAGATGAACGCGAATTTGGTGCGTTCGCCCCGTTTCCAGCTCTAGCTCCACCAGAGCAGCTCTCTTCATTTGCTGAAGCACTCGGTAGTGGGTAACAGCCTGATCCCCGCCTGATGCCACCCTGCGCTTGCCTGCCAGATGGCGATCCTTGCCGATGGGTTCATCAATGGTTCCCTTGTTCGAGCCAAATACACCTTCAGCAATTGCCACATAACGGCGGTCAATCCGCTTTTCACGCATAGCCTCATCCAACAGGACATGAGCCCACTCATTTTTGGCATAAAGGACAGCACCGGTCGTATCTTGATCTAGACGATGAATATGCCTGACACCGCAGGCCTGGCCTGTCGAAACATAATGATGAGCTACAGCAGAAGCTAATGTGCCCATCTGTCCCTTCTCAGAGGGATGAACAGACATGCCTGCCGGTTTATTCACAACGAGGCAGAAATCATCCTCATAGAGGATCTCAAGATCATGCGCCTCTGGTTGGAATGCAGCCTGCTCTTTGGGAAAGAGATGAATTCGAATCGTATCGTCCTGAACGCGAATCAGACCTTGCGAAGCCAAACGCAGAAAAAACTTGCGCGGGACGGGCAGCAATACGGCCAGTTCTTCTATAGCACCAGGTTTCAATGGCTTCCATTGCGCATTAGGCAATGGAAGCTCTAACCACTCGCCGCTGCGCGTGCCTGCCATCATGAGCGCATTCCTTTGCGAAAGGCAAGAACGATAACGACTAGGAGAATTAGAAACACACAAACAACCGCCATTAAATCTATCGGAAAATCAAAAAAGTAATATCGCTTCATTCGTTTCAAAAACTCCTTACAGGAATAGGGATTATGTACACTTTATTTTAACAATTACCAATAACAATTGCATGCGAAAATATGATAATATAAGTCTTGTATTGATTTTTTTCGACATTAACACATCAAAATAGAATAATAGAGCAGGAGAGGAACATCTTTGGGTAGTTCAATCGTAGAGCATTTCCGCAATTATAGTTGGCTTAAACGTATTTTTCTCGTCATAGCAGTTTGCACATTTCTAAGTTCAAGCTTTTTATTTCTTACGCCGCCAGGCGAATTTATTCGTGAGTACTTGGCCAAAACGGTCATTACGACACAGCATCGGGATTGGGCTTGGATTTTCGTAGGTGCTCAGCGAAGAGATCAAATGGTGCTTGAAATGCAAAATTTAACCGAAGTTAACTCTGTTGAGAAACAGGATTTGCATGCGGTTCAATTTAACAAGAATCGTCCCCTAGAAAGTCTAGTGAAAGTAGAAGATATATCCGGACAGTTCTGGAAAGGCAAGAAAATGTATGTGTATGACCCACGAACCATTCGTGTTGTCGTTCCTGCCAAACAAGGCGAGGGCGAGCGAATTACGGCGATGGTTCAGCGTACAGGAGCTGTTGCAGGCGTTAACGGCGGTGGATTTAATGATCCTGACGGACTTGGAAACGGATTTGCGCCAATTGGTGTTATTATGTCCGGCGGCGAAATTCTGTATACCGACCAAGAAGGCAGCATCGCGCAGCAAATTGTCGGCTTCACCAAAGAAGGCACGCTCATCATCGGGAAATATACGATTAATGAACTCCTGAGACTTGGTGTTTCAGATGCCGTTTCCTTCTACCCTCGCGTAATTGCCAACGGCAAACCGCTCATTACTAGCGGCGACGGAGGCTGGGGCCGTGCTCCGCGTACAGCAGTAGGTCAAAAAGCCGATGGAACGGTCATCTTCATCGTGATTGACGGCCGACAAACGAGCAGTGTAGGGGCAACGCTGAAAGAAGTCCAAGATATTTTCTTAGAGGACGGTGTTATTAATGCCGGCTTCCTGGACGGAGGAGCTTCCTCCGAAATGGTTTACAACGATGAATTGATTACGAAGCCATCCAGCCGTTACGGAGAGCGTCGTCTGCCTTCTGCTTTCTTGGTTTTCGATCATCCGGATGAAGTAAAGGTCAAGAATGTTTGGGAAGGTCTTAAAACGATTGATCCGGGTGGTGCCTATGACCATCCTGATTTCTTGAAAGAACAGCAGGAGAAGAAAAACAATCCGCCAAAAGCAACACCAAAACCTTCAGCAACAACAACAGCAACACCTACGGCAACACATAAACCGGAATCCAGCAGTGAAGCTGGCAAGAACGGCGCAACACCCAATCCAGAATCAACGGAAAATGGGACAACAGGCAAACCAACTTCTTCTGCGAAGCCAGAAACTTCGCCTACGACACCGGTTAACCCTACGCCTACCCCAACTCCGAATACGAATGGCGGTACTACGGGAACAGGAGGCTCCACTTCAGGAGCTTCCAACACCGTCAAGCCAAACGGAACGCCAACACCAAGTGCAACACCTGCTCTTCCAGTGAATAATGGCAATTCCGTAGCGCCGACACCTACACCATCACCAGTGATCAAAACTAATTGATTACATAACTTGAAAGCAAAAAAGGCAGCACCACAAGGTTGATAACCTTGAGGGCTGCCTATTTTTTTCGACCTGTGACCTGTTATATTTTAAATCTCTTAACCAACCGATTCATATTATCCGACATTTCACTCAGCCTGTTTGCGGATTTTGAAATTTCTTCAATGGATGCCAATTGCTCTTCCGTAGCCGCCGACACAGTCTGTGATGCTCCCGCGGTATTGGAGGACAGCTTCTCCATTTCTTGAAGCGCAGCGGCAATTTCTTGCGAGCTTGCAGACATCTGCTCAGCTGCAGCGGAGGCTTCTTCAACTTGATCAACAACATTGCGAGTTGCTTCCAGGATCCGCGCGAACGCAGCACCTGTCTCCTTGATTGAAGCAACACCAGATTCAACTTCATGCTCTCCTTTGAGCATAGAAGCAACTGCATAATCAATGTCATTCTGTATCGTTTCAATCAACTCAGCTACTTGGCCGGCAGAATCGTTAGACCGCTCAGCTAGTTTCCTTATTTCACTAGCGACAACCGCAAACCCTTTCCCCTGTTCACCAGCGCGTGCGGCTTCAATTGATGCATTAAGAGCTAGCAGATTCGTCTGCGCTGATATTTCCCTAATCACTTCTGCAATATGGCCAATTTGCTGCGAACGATCGCCAAGCTGTTTAACGACCGCGCTCAGGTCGCCTACCGTATCACTTACCGCTGTCATTTGCGATCCGGATTGCGTAATTAATTGGCTGCCGTTCTCTGCTTCCTTCAGCGTACCAAGCGAAGCTTCAAAAGCTTGGCTGGATGTAACGGCAATCCGTTGAATGCCAGTCGTCATTTCTTCCATGGCTCTGGACGTCTCCCCGATACTGGCAGCCTGCGTTTCATTATTGGCAGCAACTTCAGTAATAGCTTCTGAGGTTTGATGAACCGATTGAACTGTGTCCGTAATGACTGTTGATAACGTCCCTGAAGAAGAAGCCAACGCATTGGCGCTTAGCAATTGATTCCCTGCAAGCTCTCTCAAACTGCTTAACAAGGAATTGAACGAATCGGCTAATAGTCCTGTTTCATCGCGGTTGGAAACCTTGACTTCTTCGCCGGTCAAATCACCACTAGCCATAAGCTTCGCCTGATTAGCTACTCGTGTAATTGGCCTGGAGATATGCAGAGCAAACAAAGTTAATAGCGTTGTCCCAATAACCAAACAAATGCCTAACGTTAGCAGCATAGCTGACAAGATATGTCGTTGGCCTGCATTATAGTCCTGAACATAGGAGCCTGCGGATACAACCCAGCCCCATGAAGGAAATAGCTCGCTGTAGGCTACTTTGCTAGCTTCTTTGGTTGAATTCGGCAGCGGCCAATCGTAGTAAGTGAAGCCGCCCCCTGATTGCGCAGTTTTGACCATATCCCGTATGTAGAACGTGCCATCCGATGTTTGCTTATCCCAAATACTCTGGCCTTCCAGCAGCGGATGCGCAAGCAAATTGCCTTTTTCATCAAGAACAAAGAAATAGCCATTATCCCCCAAATCAATTTTCTTATTGATCGACCTTGTGTTGTCTGACTTCTTTTCTCCGAGCAAAATAAGGCGAAGTTTGTCCTGCGCTTGCTCTTTGCTGATGGTACCTTTCTGTACGTCTTTATCCAGTGAATCTAGCATTTCGCCTACCATTCTCACATTATTCTTCAATCCACTTTCGATGAGTGCTCGATTAGAGTCGTCTGTCACTTGATAAGTGACAATCCCCAACGTAATGATAGGTACAACTAGTAATAGGATGGATACGTATAACAGCTTTTTACGGATTGTAAGCCTAAACACGGTCCTCACACCTTTCGACAAAATACTCATTTAGGGAAATATATTTAGGTATATATCCCCCTTAAGAGTAATCCTATAGAACTACAAATACAAATTTTTCCGCCCCTTTCACAGTTAAAATCAGATATCTTTTGGCAATTCAGTGAACTTGCTGAATGAGAAGCCCCAGCATCAACTATGAAAACCTAATCTGCGGCTAGATTCTCTTCCATATGCAGCTAGGAGATGGTTAGGCAAGCTAAACGTGCTTATTCCTGCGACTCCGCTTTACTTCGTGAGATAAGTACCGCAGCGCGTGCCTATTTACTGCATTTCCTTGCATTCGCAGCACATGAACGACCAATAAGTATTCCTGCCTTGCTTATGTCTTACTCCTAAGGAAATCCTCCTAAGGAAATCCCATGAAGGGGAACTGTAGTACGCTATTTAGGCATATGGCAGGGTTGTTAGGACAGTAGCGGAACTACAGGACCTTATTTCCACCAAAAGAGCCAAATTTCTCATCAAACTTCAAAATAGCGCACTCTAGTTCCCTCACCCTTGCTATATTGACACTTTCAGCTATAATAGCGCCCTGTAGTTCCCTCAGCCACGCTATCAGGACACCTTTTGCTAGAATAGCGGCCTGACGCTTACTTATCTCCTTGCGAGCCCGCCGAAGGAAACTCCTGGATCACGCCAAATCTCGCAAAAAAAGGACCTAACGGTTATTAACCGCCAAGTCCTTGAACAATACTCTATAATCGGTTCAACGCTTCACGATGCGCTGCGATCGTTGCGTCAATGTCCTCATCCGTATGAACAGTGGATACGAACATCCCTTCGAATTGGGAAGGAGCTACCGACACACCGAGATCCAGCAGATGACCAAAATAAGCATTGAACTTCGCTAAATCCGATGTTTTTGCTGAGTCATAGTTCGTTACCTTCTGCTCCGTAAAGAACGGGCAAATCATCGATCCGACCCGGTTTATCGTGCTTGCCACACCAAGTTCTGAAGCGTTCCGCGTGAACCCGGCTTCCAGCTTGGCTGATTTACGTTCCAGCTCCTCATACACATTGGCTTCACCAAGTAGAGAGAGCGTCGCAATGCCAGCCGCCATGGCCAGTGGATTTCCGGACAAGGTACCCGCTTGATAGATCGGCCCAGCAGGCGCCATATGCTCCATGATCTCCAGCTTGCCGCCATAAGCACCGACTGGAAGACCTCCTCCGATCACCTTACCGAGGCAGGTTAAATCCGGTGTAACCCCATATAAGCCCTGTGCGCAATGCTTATGGACGCGGAAGCCTGTCATCACTTCATCGAAGATCAAGAGGGAGCCATACTGCTTCGTAACCGCACGCAAACCTTCCAAGAAACCAGGCGCAGGAGGCACAACTCCCATATTACCGGCAATCGGTTCAACAATTAAAGCTGCGATTTCTTCACCAAACTTTTCAAATACCAGGTTCACTGATGCTATATCATTATAAGGCACTGTTATTGTATTGGAGGCTACGCTAGCCGGTACGCCTGGACTATCGGGCAATCCCAGCGTCGCGACACCTGATCCCGCTTTAATCAGCAAGGCGTCCGCATGACCATGATAGCTGCCTTCGAACTTGACGATTTTATCACGTTTGGTGTAGCCGCGGGCTAGCCGCAAAGCACTCATGGTCGCTTCGGTTCCTGAGTTAACCATCCGTACCATCTCAATAGATGGGACTCGCTCAATAACCAGCTTGGCCATTTCTGTTTCCAGCAGCGTAGGCGCACCGAAGCTCGTCCCCTTCTCGGCAGTAACTTTGATAGCCTCCAGCACGACTGGGTGACAATGCCCAACGATGAGGGGCCCCCATGAGCCCACGTAGTCAATGAATGTGTTGCCATCGATGTCCGTAACTCTTGAGCCTGCCCCTTTATCCATAAACATTGGCGTCAGTCCAACTGATTTGAACGCACGGACAGGACTGTTCACACCACCAGGAATCAGCTTCTTAGCTTCTTGAAAAGCTGCCGATGAGCGCGTGTCGATTCTGCTCGAATTTTCCATAATTTCATACCCCCGTTAAGCTTTATATGATAAAATGAGTTGAAATCATTCCAAAAAAGGCGGTACCTTCTATGTTGGAATTCATCAAAAAAGTCCCTTTATTTTCTCAGTTGAATCCAGATCAATTGAACGCGCTTGCCCAAATTTGCACCAGACGTTCCTACAAAGGGAATACCATTCTTTTTGCCGAAAAAGAAAGCGGTTCTGTCTTTTACATGGTCCTCAGCGGCTCTGTCAAAATTTACACAACCGGCATCACTGGCGAAGAAAAAATACTATCCATCTGCAAAGCAGGAGAAAGTTTTGGCGAGCTTTCCTTGATAGATGGCAAACCTCGCTCGGCATCAGCCCAAACCTTAGAGGATTGTGTGCTGCTTACCTTAACGGGACCGAACTTTCTTGAACTGCTGCGCAACCATTTTGACATTACGATAGCCATTATGCAAGAACTTAGCAACCGCCTGCGCGATACGAATCAACATGTGTTTGATTTGACCTTCCTGGACGCCAGAACACGCGTAATCAAGAGTTTGATCACAATGGCTAACAAGCATGGCTTGCGCAGCGGAAATATCATCACAATTAAGCTAGTTTTGAACTTTGACGAAATTTCTCAACTAGCCGGCGTACAGAAAACAACGCTCATGCAGGTTATTCGGGATTTGGAAGAGAAGCAAATCTTGACCATCTCGCCTTCGGACTTCAAATTGGATTTGATCAAGCTTCGTTAAGATCAGCCAGCTGCCATGCTGCTTCCTTCCCTTGCCGAATACAGTCCGGCAGACCTACACCATGGAACCCAGCCCCCGTGACGAATACGCCAGGCAGGGATACGGCAAGCGCATCGCGGAACTGCGCAAGCTGCTCCAGATGGCCTACAGGATATTGCGGCATTGAATGCATCAGACGCGTGACTTCCGCGAAGAGCGGCTTTGCTTCTAGACCAAGCAGTTTCCGAATATCCTCGCGTGCCTTGCTAATGAGTTCGTCATCCGACAATTTTGGCCACTCCTGCTCGCCGGAACGCCCGATATAACAACGCAGCAGCACTTTCCCGTCTGGGGCCGTATGAAGCCACTTAGCGGAGGTTAGCGTGCAAGCGGTAATCGTCAATCCCTCGCTTCTAGGCACCAGAAAGCCTGATGCATCCAGTTCAAAAGGAATATCCTTCCGATCAAAAGCCATAATCACATTCGCCACAGAAATATAATCGATATTTTGAAGTACGCTTGCCGCAGGTACATGCGCCAGCATCCGCGCAGACTGATGGGTGGGTGTTGTCAGAATAAGGCCATCCACGATTTCACTATGCCCATCCTCGAAAGTAATCTCTGTTTGTCGGCCTGCTTTCTTAATCCCTGCAACTCCTTCACCACTTCGTAAATCAACGGCTTGCAAAGCCTCAAGCAGCCCTGAGACGAGCGTCTGCAGCCCTTTTTTGAACGTCACAAAAACCGAATTCCGCACATGTGCAGGCAAATGAGCACTCTCTTCACTGACATTTTTGCGGCTTGCCATCATCCCGAGAATTAAACTGCGATGCTTTTGTTCCATCGTCCCGAATTGGGGAAATGTTGCTTTAAGGCTAAGCTTAAACGTGTCTCCGGCATATATGCCAGCAAGCAAAGGCTCCACGATGCGCTCCAGCACTTCTTTACCTAAGCGGCGTTCAAGGAAGTGTCCAAGCGACTCATCCGTCACTGCCTCACGCTTGGGCTTCATTAGATCCATAGCAGCTCTAACTTTTCCCCAAGGCGAAATGAGACCCGTCTTCATAAATGGCGTCATTTGGGTGGGAATCCCTAATACGAGACCTGGCGGCATACGATGCAGCTTCCCCTGACGAACAATGTAGGTTTTTTTGGCCGCCGGATTCGTACCGGTAAGCTCATTTTCCAACCCCAAATCGTAAGCCAAATCAATAATAGGACGCTTGCGCGCTAGAAAAGAGTCCGGTCCTTTTTCAATAACGAAACCGTCACGCTCTAATGTGTGAATTTTCCCGCCAAATATGGGGGATTTCTCAACGATGGAAAGTCGAAAGGATTTCCCTTCCGACTCCAATCTTTTCTTCAAATAATAAGCAGCGCTTAACCCCGTAATACCCCCGCCAACAATCATGTAGTGAGGAGTCTGGGTACTCATGATGATATCGCAGCCTTTGCCCATTGCTGATAAACAACATCGCTCAAGGTTTCCATATACAAAGGGTCCGTATTCAGCGATTCCGTCCGCTCCAGATGGAGCCCCAACTCTTTGGCCAGAGCCTGTGCTTCAATATCAATATCGTAAAGAACTTCAAGGTGATCGGACACAAATCCAATCGGACAAAGCAAGACGTTCTTCACGCCTTCTTCTGTGTTAATCGTTCGCAACACATCCAAAATATCAGGGCCAAGCCATGGCATTGCCGTTTGTCCGGCACTTTGCCAACCAAACTGCCAATTCGTCAAGCCCACCCGCTCTGCGATGACTTTGGAAGTAGCCAGCAATTGATCGGGGTACGGATCTTTCAACTCGAGAATTTTCTCCGGCAAACTGTGCGCCGTGAAAATAACACGAACATCATTCCGCTCCACACCAGAGAACTTCTCCAAAGCTTTGTCTACTCGCAGGCTAAGTGCATCCAAGAGCTTAGGATGAAGATGATAGTCCAGAACAAAATCGATCTTAAGGCCAAGCGCATCCGCTTTATCCTTCGCTCTCTTTACATAACCGCCAACACTCATAGTTGAATAGTGAGGTGCCAACACAACGCCTACAGCTTCTGTAAGGCCATCCTTAACCATTTGTTCCACGCCGTCCTCAACATACGGTTGTGCATGTTTGAGGCCCTGATAGCAGACGAACTCCACTTCAGGATGCTCTTGGCGCAATGTTTCTTCAAGTCCTTTGACTTGTTTATTCGTATTTTCACGCAGAGGGAAGAACCCTCCGACAATCGCTTCATAGCGCGCCGTCAACTCGTGCAGCTGCTCAGGCGTTGGCGGATTTCCGCGCCTGATATGGGTGTAGTAAGCTTCAACTTGATCCAAACTTTCCGGCGTACCGTAAGACATGACTAAGACACCAATGCGACGTTTCGTCATCTTAAACACCACTCTTTTCTGCTTGCTGTGTTAACACCGAATGGGAATAGGTATGAATGAACGTTGTCAGCTCTTTCAACTTCTCCAGCGATGCTTCCGGGAATAAACCATGACCAAGGTTGAAAATGTAGCCTGGCTTCTGGATGCCCTCATCGATGATAGCTTTCGCCTGTTTCTCAATAACAGACATGGGCGCTGTTAGAATATAAGGATCCAAATTACCTTGCACGGCATAACGTTCACCGACTCGCTCGCGACCTACCGAAATCGGCACACGCCAATCCAGGCCAATTACATCCGCTTGAATGCCTCTCAGATAAGGCAGCAGCTCACCGGAGCTTACGCCTGGGAAATAAATCTTAGGCTCTTGGAGATTCGAGAGCTCTTGGAAAATCCGCATCATCGTTGGCAGCACATACACCTGGAAATCAGCAGGAGAAAGCGCGCCGACCCAGCTGTCAAATACCTGGACAGCTTTGGCGCCTGCGGCAATATGAGCGCGCAAATAGGTAATAACCATGTCGCCAAGCTTATCCATAAGTAGGAACCAAACGGTTGGTTCGGAGTACATAAGCTGCTTCGTGCGAATATAGCTTTTGGACGGTCTGCCTTCAATTAGGTAGCTCGCAATCGTGAATGGCGCTCCGGCAAAAGAAATCAACGGAACCTCAAGCTCCTTGTCCAAAATACGAATGGTTTGAATGATGTGCGATAAATCTTTCTCCACATCAATCGGACGCAGATTGGCAACATCCTGCGCTGTCCGAATCGGTGTATGTATGACAGGCCCCACATCTTTGACAATATCAAAGTCAATCCCAAGTGAAGCGACGGGATTCATAATGTCTGAATATAAAATTGCTGCATCTACACCTAGCTTCTTGATAGGCATCATCGTAACTTCTGCAGCGAGTTCCGGTTGCTGGCATATTTCGAGGAGTGAATACTTTTCTTTAATTTTGCGATAATCCGGGTCATACCGTCCAGCTTGGCGCATATACCAAACAGGCAGTGTATCCACCTGCTCCTGGCGGCAGGCTTTAATAAAATTGTCGTTGTAGCTCATGAGGCACCTTCCTCTTTGTTTCCATCTATTCTCATTCATTATGCCCTAATTATACCCCTGTCACAACTCAAGTAAGCTTGCGTTTTGCGACAAAAGTATGACAATAGAAACCTGCAAAAGAACCATTCACGTCTAGAAACGGCCGGCTTGTCAATTTCTTAACGAAACTGCGCGCTGATACCTTCTAGGGTGAATGGTTCGCATCTTGATTAGCTATTCTTGAGATAACGAGCGATATCTTTGGCAAAATACGTCAGGATAATGTCAGCGCCCGCACGCTTGAAGCTTACCATGGTTTCCATAACGATGGCTTCTTCGTTAATCCAGCCTTGACTTGCGGCAGCTTTCACCATCGCGTATTCGGCACTTACGTTGTAGGCAACGACAGGTAAATCAAAGTTGTCTTTCAACATGCGAATAATGTCCATGTAAGCAAGCGCAGGCTTCACCATCAGGAAGTCAGCCCCTTCGCTTACATCGCTTTCCGCTTCACGCAGCGCTTCACGGCCATTGGCCGGATCCATTTGATACGTTTTGCGATCGCCGAATTGCGGAGTCGAATGCGCCGCATCACGGAACGGACCGTAGTAGGCCGAAGCATATTTAACGGAATAAGCCATAATCGGCGTATTCTCGAAGCCCGCTTCATCCAGCCCTGAACGAATCGCATGGACATACCCGTCCATCATGTTCGATGGCGCAATGATATCCGCTCCTGCTTTGGCTTGCGAAACCGCCGTGCGAACCAGCAGTTCCAGAGAAGGATCATTAGCTACATCAGCAGCTCCGGTAACCGGGTGATGATGAATCACGCCGCAATGGCCTGTATCCGTAAACTGGCAAAGGCACGTGTCTGCGATAATCAGCAAATTCGGGTTCAATTCTTTGATAAACCGCGTGGCTTGCTGGACAATGCCATCATCCATATAAGCAGATGTCCCTGTTGGATCTTTGTAATCCGGAACTCCGAACAAAAGGATTGCTTGGATGCCTAACTGCGTAATTTCGTCAATTTCTTCCTTCACACGGTCCAAGGAGAAATGATACACACCAGGCATGGAAGCAATTTCTGACTTGACATTCGTACCGTGGGTAACAAAAATAGGTTGTACAACATCATGAACGGTGACTTGATTTTCACGAACCAAATTACGAATAGCAGCATTACCGCGCAAACGGCGGTTGCGAACGATGGGAAAACTCATGAGGAATTCCGCCTCCTTATTGACCTGATAGACTTCGAACGAGTGACGCAACGGTTGCCTCTTCGGCCAAGTAGGTAATCGGTAGTCCGAATTGACTGACCGTTTCTGCCGTTTTGGGACCGATACAGGCGATTTCAACACCTTGCAGCAAAGATAAAGGATCTTCTACGCCTAACTTGCGCAGAGCCTCAATTAAATTAGTTACGGTAGATGAACTTGTAAAAGTTATGATATGAATGCTTTGATTTTGCAAAAGATGAATAATTTCATCGCCATCATCTGTCGTTAGTACATTCTCATAGACATCGACTTCAGCGACTTCAAGACCCAGTTCTCTCAGCTTAACGGGTAAATAGTCGCGAGCGAGATCCGCCGTTGGGAGCAGAACTTTCTGCCCTGCCTTCAAATCAGCTTGAATCGCCTCCAGGATGCCTTCCCCATGATATCTGGCTGGAAGTACATCAGCAAGAATGCCTCGCTCTGCCAGCGCTTCTGCGGTCTTAGGGCCGACTGCCGCTATGCGAGCATTCCCCATTTTACGTACATCTATTCTTTTCTCGCGCAATCGTTGAAAGAAAAATTCAACCCCATTAACGCTCGTCAATACGATCCAATCGAATTGTTGAAGCTCATCCAAAGCCTGATCCAGAGCCGCCAACGCTTCCGGACGACTTGGCGACTGCAAGCGAATGACAGGAAACTCGACAGCTTCTCCGCCTAAATCATCAATTAAATCGACGAGTTCGCTTGCTTGGCTTCTTGCTCTTGTAACGAGTATGCGGCGCCCGAACAACGGTTTCTTCTCCACCCAAGCCAGCTTCTCACGCAGTTTAACGACCTCACCGACAATAATAACCGCTGGCGATTTGAAATCAGCTGCTCTGACTTTCTCCGTGATATCACCGAGGGTTCCAGTGATCGTCGCTTGATCTGCCCAGGTTCCCCACCGAACAAGCGCAACCGGCATGTCCGGCGACTTGCCGCAGCGAATCAATTCACGGCATATCTGTTCGAGATTAGCTACACCCATCAAGAAAACCATGGTGCCAATCGCTTTGGCAAGATGCTCCCAGTCCAAGCTGGAATAGGTTTTGTTCGGGTATTCATGCCCTGTAATAATCGCAAAGGAAGAAGTGAAATCTCGGTGTGTCACAGGAATACCCGCATAGGCCGGTACGGCAATGGAAGAGGTAATGCCCGGAATGATATCAAAAGTCACATCATGATCGGCGAGCAATTCCGCTTCCTCCCCGACCCGACCGAAAACACTGGGATCACCGCCTTTGAGACGGGTAACGATCTTCCCTTGCAGCGCAAGATCCACGAGCAATTGATTGATTTCTTCTTGTTTTAGAATATGTTTATCCGGCAGCTTGCCAACAAAGATCAGCTCTGCTTCCGATCTGCGATGCTTGAGTAAACGAGGATTCGCCAGCCTGTCGTACACGATGACATCCGCTTTCTGAATGGCCTCCATACCACGAACCGAAATCAGCTTGGGATCTCCAGGACCTGCTCCAACGAGATAAACTCTGCCTTTGCCCACATGGCTCACTCCCTTACCTCAGCAAGGATTCGTTCTGCTCCTTGTGCAATCAACTGATCGGCGACAAGGAGCCCTAGCGCTTCCGGATCACGCCCGGAAGCCGATTCCTTCAGCATGGTTACGCCGTCTGGCGTCCCCACCATGCCTGTGAGGGTGAGCAGCGGCCCAGCTTCCCCGCTGCTGTCTTCGCTGACGCTCGCGTAGGCGCCGAGCGGCACCTGGCAGCCTCCATTGAGTCTGCCCAGGAAAGCCCGCTCCGCTCGCACCGCGAGCGCAGTAGGCTCATGCTGGAATCTGCCCAGCAGGTCCAGCATGAAGGCGTCGCCGCCCCGGCACTCGATGCACAGCGCCCCCTGCCCTACGGCAGGGAGGCAGATCTCGGGCGGCAAGTACGCGCTGATGCGATCCTGCCAGCCGATCCGGTGCAAACCGGCAGCGGCCAGCATAATCGCATCGAAGTTCTCTTCTTCGAGCTTGCGCAGCCTCGAATCGATATTGCCGCGGACCGACTCGATTCTCAGGTCCGGGCGGTAGTTCTGCAGCTGGCTGGCGCGGCGCAGCGAGCTTGTTCCGACGAGCGCGCCTTGCGGCAGCTCGTCCAAGGAGCGATAGCCGCGCGTGATGAGCGCATCGCGCGCATCTTCACGCTTGGGAATCGCTCCGACCACTAGCCCTTCGGGGAGCTCGAAGGGCATATCTTTCATACTGTGGACGGCCATGTCAATATCGCCATCTGTAAGCGCCTGTTCGATTTCCTTGACGAACAGCCCTTTGCCGCCAACTTTCGACAATGTCACATCCAGAATACGGTCACCTTTGGTCACGATTTTCTTAATTTCGAATTGACAAGCAATGCCGTGCTCGGCAGCCAACTGTTTCAGAAGTTCCACAACTTGTCCTGTCTGGGTTAAAGCCAGAGCGCTTTGCCTTGTTCCTACAATAATGGTTTTCATCTCGATGCGCCTCCCTCTACTCTCTATTCGAAATCTCTGATCGCTGACCAAGCAGATGGACTGATTTCCGCTTCACCTGTTTGTTCATTCAACCGCATTTCTTTCTCTAAAGCATCGTAAAGCTTCTCTTTCCAGCGTTCAAATGTACCCTCACGAATGCGGGCAAGTATATCCCACGCCAGCATCTCTTTGAACATCCGCTGTCTCTCTTGCTTATCCATTACCTTCTTCTGGATGAACAAACGCAATTCACTCAGAAATTCAAGATAGAGCTCGTACTCTTCGCCGTAGCGCTCATCCAGCTCTTGAACGATTTTCCTAGCTGCCGAAGGACTAGCTCCGCCGGTTGACACCGCGATCACTAATTTTCCTCTGCGCACGACGGAAGGCACGATAAAAGAACTGAGCTGCGGCTGGTCAACCACATTGACTAATATGCCTTCACGCGAGGCCAAAGCTTCAATCTGCGCGTTTACCAGAGCATCATTCGTAGCAGCTACAACCAACGTATAACGGGAACCGTTTAAACTTGAGTTCAACCTAGCTGGATCGAAACTCTGCCGGCAGAGAACGATTTCCGAGCGGCTTCCCAAATCCATCAATGCCTCTGTAAAAGATAAGCTTATAACGGTAATAGCAGCTCCTGCTTGGAGCAAGGATTGGACTTTGCGCTGAGCGACAAGGCCGCCTCCAACAACCAAACATGTGCGGCCTGACAAATTAACCATAATCGGATACGGATGCTTCATCTCATTTAGCTCCATATCCAGTCATGGAAACCTGAGAAGAAATTCGAAACAACGAAATTCAACACAACGATGAAGAATGCCGCGAGATTCCAAGCTGCCAATTTATAACCAGAAATTCGCATCGACTTTTGTTGAAATAAATAGAACGCATAGGCAACTAGTACAAAAAAGGAATTGATCACTTTAGGATCGTACAACAAGTTCTTATTCCCTTGTAAGACGACCCAAACTACGCCCAAAGATAATGCCATTAAAAGCAGCGGCGCCCCAATGATGACCGAGAAATACGTGTAATGATCGATTTTCTCGAGCGATGGCAACCGCATCACGGTTTGCGAGAATTTCTTCGCCTTCAACATGTTATGCAGGAAAACATACATCCCCGAGAAAATAGCAGCTATGGAAAAAGCCGCGTAACTGCCAATGGCCAAAGTAATATGTATAAATAACAACTCATCGCTGATGTCCCAACCGGCTTTGATCGGCTTTACATGCGGGTTCCCAAAGATATTCAGGGCAAGAATGGCAAAACCAAGCACATTGGCGAAAAACACAAACAATTCAATACGGAAAAAACGATTTATCAACAATGAAACGGTGACTATCAACCAGGAGAACATAAAAAGCACGTCTGAGCGAGCAAAGGCCCCTTCGGTCAAATGACCGTATAAGTAAATTCCTAAATAAGCGGTCTGCAGAACCCATACAAACAAAAGCAGCCCCGTCCCCATCCGTTTTGCATTTCGGTTCGCGTTGGCGAAATCCGAAAAGTAAAACAACAGGCTCAGGGCATACATATAAATCATCGCATCAAACAACCAGCTACGTGTGACCATGGCACCTCTCCTAGGCGATTAGCGCCTTTCTTCTCAAGATTGTGCTAGAGCATCTGCGGTCTGTAGACCACGCACGGACAACTTCTCTTCGAGCAATTGCTTGGTTTCCAGTGCTTTTTGCTCTGCTTCCCGTTCTTCTGCTAACTGATTGGCTTGCTCTTGCTGTTCCAGTGTTTCTTCTAAGGCAAAGAGTTTCGTGAACAGCTCCAGCGCTTCATCCCCATGACGTTCTCCGGCCATTTCCTTGATGCGGAGAATAGGATCACGCAGCACTTGATTAACAATACTCTTCGTTAATTTGCGTATGACTTTAATCTCACGCTCGTCGAGATCAGGCAGTTTCTTGAGCATGCTGTCCATCGTCTCTTCGTGGATCATACTCGCTTTTGCTTGCAGCGCATTGATAACTGGACTCACGCCCAACGTTTTGGTCCATTGTTCAAAAACGCCAATCTCTGTTTCAATCATGACTTCAATCTTAGCTGCTTCTTTCTTTCTCTCTTGCAAATGCTTGTCTACGATGTGTTCCAAATCATCAATGTCATAGAGGAACACGTTCGGCAGGTCACTGATTTGAGGATCCAAATCACGCGGCACAGCAATATCCATCATAAACAAAGGACGGGATTTTCTCTTTTGCACATGTGCTTGAAGATCATTTCTGGTCAGTACATATCCCGGAGCTCCCGTTGAGCTAATAATGATATCCACTTCCGGCAAATACCCAAGCATGTTGTCTACGGTGCATGGAATACCATTGAATTTATCCGCCAATTCCACAGCGCGCTCGAATGTGCGATTAACGACAATAACTTTGTTAGCCCCATTCGCGTAAAGATGCTTAACGGTAAGTTCACTCATCTTGCCGGCACCGATAATCATGACCGTTTTGTTCACATAGGATCCGAATATACGTTTGCCGAGTTCTACCGCAGCGTAGCTGACTGAAACCGGGTTGTTGCTGATCCCTGTTTCGGAGTGAGCTTTCTTGGCGAGTGTTACCGACTGCTTAAACAAAGTATTGAAATAAGCACCTGTTGCTTTCATTTTTTGGGATGATAAAAAAGCATCTCTCACTTGTCCAAGGATTTGGGTCTCCCCAATCACCATTGAATCTAGTCCGCTTGTTACACGAAACAAATGATCAATGGCTTTTTCATTTTCATACATATATAAATGTTTGTGGAACTGATCCTTATCAACCTGGAACCAACGCGAAATGAAATGTGTCAAATAATGACTGCACAGCTGTGGTCGATCCACAACCGCATAAATTTCAGTGCGATTGCAGGTGGCTACAATTACACACTCCAATATGCTTTTCGTTTCTTTTAATTCTGCAATTGCTTTAGGCAAATCGGATTCGGAGAACGCAAATCTCTCCCGAATTTCCACTGGAGCTGTCCGATAATTCAAGCCTACTGCGATGATATGCAAAGGTACCACCTGCCTTTCGATCTATTTCTATGAATCATTATAGCACAGCAAAACCGGCATTCCGACAAATTTTTTGTATAATTTATGAATGCTTCTGTCTGCTCGTTAGTTTTCACAGCATTTGTCTCCTGTATACCTATGTATCGCCAATGACCCTTTATTGCAGCATTTTTTTTCTTAGAAATTGAGTCAAATTACGATCTAACACGGCTAGTTTCGCATTTTGCGAGGAAATAATCTCACCGTTTGAGGCCATCATTTTCTCATAAATTTCGTACATATTCTTGTATTGCAAGCCAGCTTCCTTGAGTGTTTGGATTTCATCCGCTTTAAACGCCCGCTCTCCGCCCACCTGCAATCGCTGCAGATACTGTGTAAGCTGTGTCATGCTATCCAGCGGAGTCAAATAATCTACGCCTCCAGCAGCCAGCACGAGCCGTTCATGCGTATAGCCAGCTGAATACAGCGCCTGCTTGCTCGCATTCAGTTCATCGGTCGTTTTGCTTTGAGCCGCTTCCTCCAAATAACTTTTCAACAGCTCCATTTGGAACAAAGATACCTGATATAACAGATGCGTCGCATCGTGCTCTTCTTTGGGATTGCCAAGCATGTGAATAAGC
The DNA here is from genome assembly GCF_014640555.1 of Paenibacillus marchantiophytorum. Lineage (GTDB taxonomy): Bacteria > Bacillota > Bacilli > Paenibacillales > NBRC-103111 > Paenibacillus_E > Paenibacillus_E marchantiophytorum. The sequence goes on from NZ_BMHE01000017.1 coordinate 117,558, forward strand.
TGATACAACGGCCAAATAATGAGAAAGAGCACAACCCCGTAGATGACCGCTTTCCTTGCTAATTTCTGTTTCAAATCGATCCCTCCCCCACTTCCTGTTCACCTGGACATGTGCCGCAATAACAGTGTATGGGTAGGAGGACAAACAAATAACCACGGATTTCTCCGTGGTTATCGTTATGGTTATGTGCAGACTCTTATTTAACAAGCTCTGCTTGCTTAATTTCAGGAGTTTCTACTTGCAGTTCACCCATACCGCGAACTAGCTTCTTCGCATAGAACGTTTCTGGTTTCAATACGGATACCATGAAATCAATTGCTAATTGAGGGTCCACTGTCTCACCGCAAGTATAACAGTCAAGCGCGGCAAAACCTCTCTCAGGATAAGTATGAATGGAGAGATGACTCTCGGACAACATAACAAGTACAGTTGCTCCCTGTGGTTCAAATTGCTTGGATTGTACAGATAGTACGGTTGCTCCGCATACCTCGGCAGCTTCTACCATCTGAGCTTGCAGCCAATCTGCATTGTTCAGAAGTTCGAAATCTACCCCCCAAGTATCTACAGCAACGTGTCTTCCGAAAGTTGAGTATTCTGTTTCCATCTTTCGGTTCCCCCTTCCTAGGAATAAAATGTCTGAAAAAAAATTTCATCCGCTAGGACCTACGTCATTCACTTCCCGAGGGTATTATCTCTCGCAACATTCAATGTCCTGAGTGAATCCTGGTTCCTATATTGTTTTCAACGAGAATAAAAATAACATCTATCGACGAGAAATGCAATAGTTTTTTTTGCCAATCGCCTTCTTCCGCATCGATGCCACATCTAATGTATGTTGAAAGTGCCCTTCCTGTTCACTTATTCGCTAAACAAAAAAGACCCAAATTGGGTCTTTAGAAATTTGAATATATGTGTGATTAAGCCTCCAAAATAAACAAACGATGTGTCAATTCATTGAGGCGAGTGTCAATCTGCTGGTGTTCTTCAGGAGCTTGCAGCATATTGCGCATGTCAAGAAGATGGTTGATTTGATCGTAAATCATCTCAATTTCTTGCTCAACTTCACGCTTCTGGAACATTTGCTGCATAAGTCCAATTGTATCTCTGTATTCATAAATAACGGTTAATAATTGACCTTTGACTTCCTCAATCTTCACAACAGTACCACGTTCGTAGTAGTAAACCATCGTATAGCTGGGGTAAATCCGATTGACGGTTGCACTGCCTTTGAACTCCGAAACGGCCTTACGCATTAAATTAGCTAGTAGGGTATTGCTTAATCTGCAGGATCCTGTGCATTCATATAGGCCCGATTTCTTTTCAAATGAGAGAACGATTTCCTGACCTGCTCCATCTTGAAAAACAACCTCTTGGTTGCCATTTTCCAAAACTTTCACTTGCAAGGTCACTTGATGATCCACAAACATTTGAAAAAACCTGAACATCTCGGCTTCTGTTAACTGGAGGCAGGTTTTGACATATTCAGTCGCTAACCTTTGTGCCATAAAAATCCCTCGATTCTTTGTTTTCAAGCCATTTACTCTTATTAACGCTTACCTTGTTTATTATTATACTACATGCGCCATTAATATTCCTGCGCGCAATTCATGATAATCAGCCAAATATTCTGAAAAAACCAAGGAATTACGGAATGCCCGCAAATTTTCCCCAGAAAACCTCGTTATCCCGTGTACTTCTTCTAGATTTTCTCACTCTTTTGACGTCCTACTCCTGATTACACAAAAAACCGTCCTATGAATCAGGACGGCTCTTGCTCACTTGCGATCTCAACATCTTGTTCTGTGCCTGTAGGCTCGCCATAAGCGATGGCTTGCTCTAGGATGCCCCACAGCTCGTCTTTGCCGAGTCCAAGTTCGGAGGAAAACATCAAAGGTTGAACCCCTTTGTCCATGCCCAGCGTCTCGCGCACAATCTTGATATGCTTGGACCATCTGCTTTTGGGAATTTTGTCAGCTTTGGTTGCCACAACGATAACAGGTACATCATTGTGCCTAAGCCACTCATACATCGCTTGATCATCTTTGGATGGCGGATGACGTAAATCCACTAATTGCATGACGAGACGCAGCGTTTCGCGATTCATCAAATAGCTTTCAATGAATTTGCCCCATTGCTCCCGCTTCGTTTTGGATACTTTGGCATAACCATAACCGGGAAGATCGACAAAGTATAAGTCCTGATTAATCTTGTAATAGTTTAACGTTTGGGTTTTACCAGGTTGCGAGCTGGTCCTGGCCAAATTTTTGCGGGATATCAAACAATTGATAAGCGAAGACTTCCCGACATTAGAACGCCCTGCCAGAGCTATCTCTGGCAAGGCATCCTCTGGATATTGGCTGGGTCCAACCGCACTGATAATAAACTCAGCTTGATTGACTTTCATGAATGTTCAGCTACTTTCTATGTTTATCCGACGTGAGCGGGAGGCCTATTTTTGACAAGCGCATGCTCCAGCACCTGATCCATATGGCTGACCGGAATAAAGGTCATCTCAGCGCGGACACTTTCTGGAATTTCGACAAGATCTTTCTCATTGTCTTGCGGCAAGAGAATGGTACGAATACCAGCGCGATGTGCAGCGAGCGCTTTCTCCTTGAGACCGCCGATCGGGAGCACACGGCCGCGAAGCGTGATCTCGCCTGTCATTGCGACTATACGGGAGACTGGGATATTCGTCAAGGCTGAGATCAAGGCCGTTGCCATCGTGATGCCTGCGGATGGGCCATCCTTAGGAATGGCACCTTCGGGTATGTGAATGTGAATATCATTTTTCTCGTGGAAATCAGGTGCAATACCTAATACGTCTGCACGTGAACGCGTATAACTGAAAGCAGCCTGCGCAGATTCCTTCATCACATCACCGAGTTTCCCCGTCAAAGTCAATTTGCCTGTTCCAGGCATAACAGTGACTTCGATAACCAAGGTATCTCCACCGACTTCTGTCCATGCCAGCCCTGTTACTGCGCCAATCTGGTCTTTATCTTCCGCTACACTGTACCGGTACTTGATTGGACCAAGGTAGTCCTTCAAGTTCTCTTCAGTGACATGTACAGGCGTTTGAGGGTCAGAAACGATTTTCTTGGCCGCTTTGCGGTTCACGCCGGCAACTTGCTGTTCCAAGTTACGTACGCCCGCTTCGCGCGTGTATTCACGCACAATTTTCATTAACGCAGCTTCATCTACAATCAGTTGATCTTCCTCTAGTCCATGGTCACGCTTCTGCTTAGGCAATAAATACTTCTTCGCAATCTGCAGCTTCTCAATTTCCGTATAGCCTGGAATATAGAGAACCTCCATTCGGTCTAGCAGAGGGCGAGGAATGTTGTGCACAGCGTTCGCTGTCGTTACAAACATAACATTGGATAAATCATAAGGAACTTCAATGAAATGATCACTAAAAGTGCTGTTCTGTTCGGGATCAAGGACTTCCAGCAAGGCTGAGGCCGGATCGCCGCGGAAATCCATCGCCATTTTATCAATTTCATCTAACAGGAATACCGGGTTATTCGCTCCGGCATTTTTCATGCCTTGAATGATCCGCCCTGGCATGGCGCCAACATAGGTGCGGCGATGACCGCGAATCTCAGCTTCATCTCTGACTCCGCCAAGTGAAATGCGAATAAACTGTCTGCCCATGGATCTGGCGATCGAACGCGCAATCGATGTTTTACCGACACCTGGAGGGCCTACAAGACAGAGAATCGGGCCTTTCAGCTTTTTGACAAGCTTCTGAACAGCCAAATACTCAAGCACACGTTCCTTGGGCTTCTCAAGTCCAAAATGATCCTCATTCAGGATCTCTTCCGCCTTGATCAAATCCAAATCATCATCTGTCTGCTTGCTCCATGGAAGCCCTAGCAACCAGTCGATATAGTTGCGAATGACGCCGCCTTCCGCAGAAGTGGCTGGCATTTTCTCCAGACGGTCGATTTCTTTCTCGACCTTCTCGCGAACCTTGTCAGGCAGTTCAGCTTCTGCTAGCTGACTGCGCAGCTCATCCACTTCCCCTGCCCGACCTTCCTTGTCGCCAAGCTCCTTCTGAATTGCTTTCATTTGTTCGCGAAGGTAGTATTCCTTCTGTGTTTTTTCCATTTGCTTTTTGACGCGTTGACTGATCTTGCGTTCCAATTCAAGCACTTCTCGCTCATTATTTAAGATATTGAGCATTTTTTCGAGACGATCTCGGACATCTACCGTTTCCAAAATATCCTGCTTATCTTTGATTTTGAGCGAAAGGTGACTGCATATAACATCCGCCAAGCGGCCTGGTTCATCGATATCCGAAACCGCGGCGAGCGTTTCCGGTGTAACCTTTTTCGACAAATTAATGTAATTCTCAAACTGGTTCAGCACGGTCCGCATAAGAGCATCGATCTCGGGATCGGTGATTTCCTGTTCCGGCAATTCTTTGGCCGTCACTTCGTAATATTCATCATTGACTAGGTACTCTACAATCTCAGCGCGCAACACGCCTTCCACTAACACACGGATCGTTCCGTTGGGCAGTTTCAGCATCTGTCGCACCTTCGCGATGGTACCGATGCGATAAATATCCTCTTTGGAAGGTTCTTCAATGTTGATCTCAGATTGAGAGCAGAGGAGAATCATGCTGTCATCCACCATTGCCCGTTCGAGTGCTTTAACCGACTTTTCCCGTCCTACATCTAGATGTAGAACCATGCTCGGATAAACGAGCAGTCCCCTAAGAGGCAATAGCGGCAATCTGCGCACCTTGATTTTTCCGGGTCCCATCCTCTGCACCTCCATTTATAGGGATCTTTGAGCCGTGCTCAAAGTCTCTCAGTTTTGGACCATTGAACGGAGTTCAAAGTCTCTCAGTTTTGTTTTGTATCCCTAGTTGCCCTTTACATTTTAACAAAACTAAAAACAAAACACCAATTGACAACTAACGCATGATGTGAGGTATTCATTTGAAGCTGAGATCAAGAATCAATCGTATGCTGAGAATTCGCATGTAGAATAGGCAGCGAAGCAGCAGGCACGGTTCTCTCGGAAATAAATGGCAGCGGAATAACGTTGTCGTGAAGTTCAATTCCTAACGCTACACTTAGTACTTCCTCAATGGAATCAGCAGCGATAACCTCAACGCTTGGCAGGTCAGCGAACAGCTCTTGCCAATTTTCTTTGGGGATAATTACTTTCGTAGCTCCCGCCTGGAAAGCGGCTTCCACCTTCGCCACAACCCCGCCGACCGGTTTCACCTTGCCGTGGATGCTCATTTCTCCCGTCATGGCCAGTTTATTATCGACTGGAATTTTATGTAGCGCAGAGGCAATAGCCGTAGCCATTGAAATGCCCGCGGAAGGCCCATCGATCGGCACACCGCCAGGAAAGTTAATATGGAGGTCATAGTCAGATGTGTTAAATCCAAGCTTGCGCAAGACGGTCAACACATTCTCTACGGAACCTCGCGCCATGCTTTTGCGACGAATCGTCCGGGAACCACCTCCCATTTCTTCCTCATCCACAACGCCTGTAACATTAAATTTACCTGTACCTGCAGCAGCAACCGGAATCGCAGTCACTTCAATCTCAAGCAGGGTGCCCAAATTAGGACCATAAACCGCTAATCCGTTAACAAAGCCGATTTGCGGGTGTGCAGGGACTTTACGCTCCGGTCTTGGTGGAATTTGTGACGAATTGACGACCCATTCTATATCGCCTGCCGTGATTTCATCACGTTTGTCCGTTAAAGCAATACCCGCGGCAAGCTGAATCACGTTGACCGCTTCTCTCCCATTCGTCGCATACCTCATGACAACTTCAATCGCGGCTTCACACTTCTTGAAGCCGATCTTATCCAGCGCTTTCCGCGCTATTTCACCTACTTCGCCAGGAAGTAGCGGACGGAAATAAATTTCTAGACAGCGAGAACGAATCGCTGGAGGAATCTCGTTTGGTGTGCGAGTCGTCGCTCCGACCAAGCGGAAATCAGCAGGCAGGCCATTCTGAAATATATCATGAATATAGCCTGGAATATTCGCATCTTCGGAGCTATAATACGCGCTCTCCAGAAATACTTTACGATCCTCCAGCACTTTTAATAATTTGTTCATTTGTGTTGCATGCAATTCACCGATCTCATCGATAAACAAAATCCCGCCGTGCGCTTTGGTGACTGCACCAGGTTTGGGCTGCGGAATCCCAGCAACACCCATAGCGCCTGCGCCCTGATAAATAGGATCATGAACAGAACCGATCAGCGGATCAGCTATGCCCCTTTCGTCGAAGCGCGCGGTAGTCGCGTCAATCTCCGTAAACTTAGAATCGGGTCGGAAAGGTGATTCTTGATTCTTCTTCGCTTCTTCCAGCACCACACGAGCTGCTGCTGTTTTACCAACACCCGGAGGTCCATAAATGATAACGTGCTGCGGATTGGGTCCGCAAAGCGCCGCTTTCAATGCTTTCAAACCTTCGACTTGACCCACAATATCCTGCATCGAGGAAGGTCTTGTTTTCTCCGACAGCGGCTTGGTTAAGGAAATGGATCTGAGTTTTCTCAGCTTCTCCAATTCTTTTCTGGATTCTCTATCGACAGCAGACCGGTTCGTCTGTTGATTACGCAATAAATTCCAGAAATACAACCCGATTACAACAGCAAAAAACACTTGAATCACCATAAGAATGATACTTAAACTCATATCCTTTACCTCCTTAGAGTTTTGCTTTGGCAAAACAGCCCTGCACTAACATCCATTATTCCCGTGTAAAAGAAGGTTAATCCAATCCATGCAAACTTTTGCAGGATGTATGATAGCCCCCTTGGGGAAGAAGGATAAGTGTAAATAATCGTGCAAAAGGATGTGGCTTCGTGAAGTATTTTGTACGCCTTCTACTTTCCCTTTGCTTACTTACATCGAGTTCAAATGCCTACGCTTTTGCCAACGATCCCCTACTGCCAAGCGCAGATGTCATTCTTGATGTAGGGCATGGCGGTATAGACAGCGGAACGATGGTCGGCAAATATCAGGAGAAAGACATCAATCTCGCCATATCCCAAAAGACTTATAAGCTCCTGCAAAAAAAAGGCTATCGCGTCATCATGAACCGCTCGGAAGATTACGCATTAAGCGATGACAACAAGTGGTCTTATGGCAGCAGGCATCGCAAAGATTTGGCTCAACGTTCCGGCTTAGCCAATACGATTAAACCTCAAATGATGCTAAGCTTGCATATCAATTGGTCTCGTAAATCGGATATAAGAGGACCTATTGTCATTTATCAGAATCGATCGGAAAGCATCCTGCTTGCTCAACTTTTACAGGAATCGCTTAATCGTGTCTACGGGATGGAAGAATTGCCTGTGCTCGGCAAAAAATATTACGTTATTAGGAACACCAAATGCCCTACTGTGATTGTAGAGCTTGGCTTCCTTTCCAATAAGACCGATCGCAAACTGCTCAGCACTTCTCATCACCAAGCCAAGCTGGCCGAAGCGATTACCAAAGGAGTCGAACAATATATCCGTATGACTCATCCAACTGTTAATTAGTGGGGCGCTTTATCGTTTGGGAAATCGTTACGAACGTTGCTTCTTTCTGAATCGCCGGGATCGCTTCTTTAATTACCTGCGCCGTTTTCTTTCCTGGCGGACCTACGTGACCAATGGCGATGACGGTCTCTCTCTCATGAATCAGTTTTTTAAATCTTGTCATTTGTTTGCTGATATGGCTGTACGTATAGAGATCATCAAAAAATAACTGATTTTCTGAAAATGGCACACCTTGCGGCCCAGCCAGCTTGCCGATGACACTTTTGGGCGTTGTACGGCTATCCAGCAGCATGAGATTCCTTTCCTTGCAAATGTCCACGAGAATTTTCATCACTCTCTCATCAGCCGTTGCTTTGGAACCCATATGATTATTGATGCCTATCACATAAGGGATATCATCTATGGCCGCGACAATCCGTTTGTGGATCTCATCATTGGACAAATCAGTCGTAATCGCTCCCGGACCCAGCCAACTCTTCTTGCCTCGCACAGGCTCCATGGGAAGGTGAAGAATAACTTCATGACCTTTCTCATGCGCTAATTGCGCATCTTGCTTGCTCGAAGGCAGGAATGGCATGACCGCGACTGTCAGAGGAATGGGCAGATTCATCATTTCTTTGGTCCCATCCATATTATTGCCAAAATCATCTATGACGATGGCCACTCTCTTAGCGCTCATTTCGGTAACAGGCTGCGCAGGCTTCAAGCCAGCTTCGGCTCCTGTCTGCATAGGCAGTATAAGCAAGCCTATTCCCAACATTCCTGTTAGGGCAGCAAGGCGAGTCGATGCATATTGATTTCGCAAATTCATGGTCATTCTCCTTATAGTCATTTCATCATTAGCAAAACTTGCGACTTTTGAGCAAGCTTTCCAGTTTTATTCATTATGCTTCTCTTGCACCACAAATATGCGCTCTTAGGTCTATAAAAAAGCAAAAGGAACCTACGCATGTTAGTATCCTGCGGGTTCCTATTTGAGCATTAGTTCCTTATTCTCTTAAACGTTATTTATCGCCAATTAGCTTAACGATGTCTTCGATCTGCTTGGTGTTGGCCTTGAAGCCTTCCGCCAGCCAGTAGCTGTTATCCACTAGATAAGCGTGGCCTGATTTCACTGCGGGCAAATTCTTCCAGAAGTGACTATCGAACAGTTCCTTCGCTTTCCCCTCACTCGCCGCACCTTGGATCATATAAAAAATATAATCAGCATCTAGTTCAGGCAATTTTTCCAAGGAAATGGACGCAAATGACTCCTGTCCCAGGCTTTTCACCATCGCATGCGGCATTAGGCCCAAATCGTTAAAAAGTGTCTTGCCGCTGTAATGAACACCGTCCATCAACATAAAATCCTTAGGTTTAACACGAACAACAGCTACCGTCTTGCCTCCCATCTTCGTAAGCTTGCTTTTGGCAGTCTGGGCAGAGCTGTTATAGCTTGCAATCGCTTTATCAGCTTCGTTCTTTCTATCCAATAAATCTCCCAGTATTCGCAGTTTTGCTTGCCAATCTACTTCCGAGTCCTGCATGACATAGGTCGGGGCAATTCGCGAATATTTCTCGTAATTTCCATTGCTCGCCATCTCCGGGCTTTCTAGAAAAATCAAATCCGGAGCTGACGCCAATATCGCCTCTACGCTAGGACCCCCGGTATAATCAATCGCCTTGACTTCTTTTAAGTCCGGCTCCAGATACTCTTGCACATAATCGCCTAAGGACCACTTCAACACTGGCTTCATGCCAAGAACAAGCAGGGCATCCTCAGCATAAGGAGCAAACACACGCGTCGGTTTCTTATCCAAGGTCATCTCGCCAAGCACATGCTTGAACGTGCGGGAAGAGGCAGCAGCCGTCTCCTTATTGCTTGCAGCTGGCGAAGACACCTGATTGGAATCAGCCTTATTGCTTGTCCCACAGGCCGCCAAAGAAATCACCAGCAAGGCAAGGATGACAAATTGAGGTATTCGTTTAACTAGTTGCATGTACACCATCCCTAACTGATATCAATTATCATTATCATTATCATTATGGATGATATCATATATAGCAGCTGTTCTCTATGTGCATGGGTGTGGAGTTTTTGTTCCTTTTTGTGCTGTAGATGATTTGTCCTGCGGGCACAACAATAACAAAGCTTCTTCTATCATTAATTCGTGTGCAGTAGGACTGTATTCGAGCCATGGATAGGCAGGCACATGATAGAGATGATTAGAGGCCACAGCGGGAAGTTCCTCCCACTCCTTGCTTGCCCTCAATTGCTCCCAGTATCTCAGTGAAGCCGGATCTTCATCGATAACAAGCAGCAGATGTGCGGGCTTGCAAGCAGCCAGAAAGTCAATATCAATCTGTTTTTCCACATCAATGCGATCCACATCATAAGGACAATGAAGCTGCAAATCGCCGAACAGGAGCGCTCCCACATTCCGCATGCCATAAATAATCAGTTGTCCAGAAGAAATTCGCAGCAGCATGACCGTTTCTTCACCAAGAGCCAATCTTAGCTGCTTGCGAGCCTGCTCCGCCTTGTTCCTATAGTCACGCAGCCACTGCACTGCCTTTTCTTCCAGCTGCAAGAACTTGGCTATGCGCCCAAAATGACTCCGCCAGTCCTCTGACAGCCACGGAATGACCAAACAAGGGCCTATTTGTTTCATGGCAGCGCCGGATTCGCCTCTCATCAAGAGATCATCACAGATGATCACACTGGGCTGCACCTCTGAGAGGGTATGGCAATCGGAATCCCACATCTGGTGCTCCATGAACAGAGTACGCCTAAGGTGCACAGCTATATGCTGATGATACTGCTCTCTATGCATCTCCCGCTGCCTATTGACTTGCGTAGCGAAAGGTATGACTCCCAGAGCAAGCAAATGCGACGTGTACGTATAAGAGAGGCAAGCGATTCGCTCCAGCTTACTTCTGCTGAAAGCGGTAGGCGTGAGCCCAACCACCTGTTTGAATTTTTTTCTAAAATAAGTCTCGTCAGCATATCCGCTATGCTTCGCGGCTTCTTTGATGCTGTAATTTTGCAAAACGAGCAGTTCCTTGGCACGATTCAACCGTATATCGTTCAAATAGTGCATGGGGCTGCTTCCTTTGATTTTTTTGAATAAATAGGAATAATACCAGGGACTCAAACCAGCAATTTCAGCTAGCTTATCGCGACTAATATCATCAGCATAATAATGCTCCATGTAGCTAATCGTTCGTTGGATGATTTCCTCTGAGGGTGTATCCTCTTCCAACGGCCTGAGGTCCAAGAGCATATACATGAGCTTCTGGAACAACATATCAGGACGGTTGCGCTGCTGTTCCTTGGGATCTCTAAGGCTTTGAGCCAACTGTTTCACCGTATCTACAAGTGGCGGCATAAGCTGCTGCGGCAGGGCTCCATAAGTCGGGAAGGCAGCTGTGCCCTTTTGAAAATGTCTTTCCATCTCGGTATTGGCTATCTCCACTAATACGTCGAAAGCAATCCAAGCCAGCTCCAGTCCTCTAGTTGCGCCACTCTTAACCTCGTACTCATCTCCTGACTTCAATAAGAAGCCGCTTCCTTCTTGCAGCGGGTAAGTACGGCCGAAGAGATGGATCATTCCTTCTCCTTGATACACGACAGCAAGCAGTTGGGAATCCGCACGTTCTGTCTTCCATGTTCGCTCAGCGGAGTGGTTGATATGCCGATAATAGTTAAAAACATACATGCCGCTTCATTCCTTTCTTAGAAGCCGATTCTCGGAGACAAAACAAGGAAAACCGGCTTCGCCGCCCTGAGCTATCAGCCTCTTCAAAGCGACAAACCCTGTAAGTGGAACTACAGTGCGCTATTTAGGCAAATAGCAGGGTTGCGAGGGTCATAGCGGAACTACAGGGTCTTATTTCCACGCGAAGCGCTGAATTTCCCAGCATATAGCAAAATAACGTACTGTAGTTCCCTCTGGATCGCGATAATGACACTTTTTGCTATAATAGCGCACTGTAGTTCCCTCTCAGCACGAAGCAGCTGGCGTATCACCTCGATCACCCGATTATATGTACACAAAGACCATCAGGATTTACCCTGATGGTCTTATATCGCCTTGTCATGATGGCGATTAGTGTTTGCGGCCAGGAATGATACCTGTCTTTTCATATGATTCAACAATGATATCTATTTCTTTTTTGAGCTCAGCGAGTAGTTCTGCTTCAGGCACTTTACGAATCATTTCTCCGTAGCGGAACAACATGCCTTCGCCGCGAGCGCCTGCGATGCCAATATCGGCTTCACGAGCTTCTCCTGGACCGTTAACAGCACAGCCCAACACAGATACCTTGATGGGCACCTTGATTTTGGAGATGTACTCTTCAACCTCGTTAGCAATCGAGAATAGATCAATATCCAAACGACCGCAGGTCGGACAGGACACTAGCGTTGCCGCATTCGTAATCAAACCGAAGGTTTTGAGCAGCTCGCGAGCCACTTTGATCTCTTCAACTGGATCTGCGCTGAGCGAGATACGAAGCGTATTCCCGATCCCCATATTCAGCAAAGTACCAATGCCCGCGGCGCTCTTCACAGCTCCCGTGAAAAGCGTTCCCGCTTCTGTAATCCCCAGATGCAGCGGATAATTGAAGGCTTGGGCCGCTTGTGAATAGGCAGCAATGGCCATCGGCACATCGGAAGCTTTGAGGGACACAATAATATCATGGAAATCCAGTTCTTCCAGGATATTAATATGGAACAAAGCACTTTCTACCATCGCTTCCGGCGTTGGATATCCATACTTCTCGAGCAGGTGATGCTCCAATGAACCGGCATTGACTCCAATGCGAATTGGAATCCCGCGTTCTTTGCAAGCTTTAACGACCGCTTCCACTTTCTCGCGACGACCGATATTGCCTGGATTGATACGGACTTTATCGATCCCATTCTCAATCGCAGCAAGCGCCAAACGATAGTCAAAATGAATATCGGAAACGAGCGGAATATGAATCTGTTTCTTAATTTCTTTAATCGCTTCAGCAGCTTCCTTGTTGTTGACGGTAACTCGTACCAATTGACAACCGGCTTCTTCAAGACGAAGAATTTCCGCTACGGTCGCTTTCACATCAGCTGTTTTCGTTGTACACATGCTTTGCATGATCACTTCATTGCTGCCGCCGATGGTCAGATCGCCCACTCGTACAGCTCGCGTATCTCTTCTATGGAACATTATGGTTTCTCTCCCCATGACACCAAACATCCTCCGCTCCAATTTCCTTCGAGGAAACCGGATTGGAGGCTGTGTGTTCGTTTATGAAATTATGGGTTACGCACTTTCTTCTTTCTTCTTGCCTGTCGCAGGAGCGCCCTCTTTGGTCGTCAAAACAGGAGTGATCTTGTTTTGGACCGTTTCCTTCGACACCACGCAAGTGGAAACGTCCGTTCTTGAAGGAACCTCGAACATCACATCAAGCATAATGCTCTCAATGATCGCTCTCAGTCCACGCGCACCCGTATTCCGTTTGATCGCTTCCTTGGCAATGGCGTCAAGCGCCTCTGCATCGAATTCGAGCGAAACGTTATCCATTTCAAGCATCTTCTGGTATTGCTTCACAAGCGCATTCTTAGGCTCGGAAAGAATACGCACAAGAGCTGCTTCATCCAGCGGCTCAAGAGTGGAGATAACCGGTAGACGACCTACGAATTCCGGAATTAGACCGAATCTCAGAAGATCCTCTGGCAACACCATGGACAGGTACTCACCTGGTTTCAAATCAACTTTAGCACCATCCGTGCTAAAACCGATTACTTTTTTACCGATTCTGCGTTTGATAATTTGCTCAAGACCGTCAAAAGCCCCACCGCAAATAAACAGAATATTCGTTGTATCGATTTGAATGAATTCTTGGTGCGGATGCTTCCGTCCACCTTGTGGAGGAACGGAAGCTACTGTACCCTCAAGAATTTTCAGCAATGCTTGTTGCACACCTTCACCGGAAACATCACGAGTAATCGAAGGGTTCTCGGATTTGCGTGCCACTTTATCGATCTCATCGATGTAGATAATGCCGCGCTCGGCCTTCTCCACATCATAATCAGCAGCTTGAATCAATTTGAGCAAAATATTCTCAACGTCTTCCCCTACATAACCCGCTTCTGTCAAAGAAGTGGCATCCGCGATCGCGAAAGGCACGTTCAGAATTTTGGCAAGCGTTTGCGCTAGCAACGTTTTGCCGCTTCCTGTTGGTCCTAGAAGAACGATGTTACTCTTTTGAAGTTCAACGTCTTCCAGTTTATTTTGGGAATTGATCCGTTTGTAGTGATTATAAACCGCTACAGCCAGTGATTTCTTAGCTTGTTCTTGCCCAATAACATATTGGTCCAAAATGTTGCGAATTTCCTTTGGTTTCGGAACATCCTTCAGATCAAGCTCTTCTTCATGACCTAATTCTTCTTCCACGATCTCCGTGCAAAGCTCTATACATTCATCACAAATGTAAACTCCCGGACCTGCAACAAGTTTGCGAACTTGATCCTGGGATTTTCCACAAAAGGAACATTTGAGTTGGCCTTTTTCATCGTTAAATTTAAACATGGGATCACTCCTTTATTTCAAGTCGTTTCGAGTGATAACCTCGTCGATTAACCCATATGCCTTCGCTTCATCAGCGCTCATAAAGTTATCCCGGTCGGTGTCTCTTTCGATCTTATCAAGCGGCTGTCCCGTACGGTCCACATAAATCAGGTTGAGTTTTTGTTTCGTCTTGATAATCCAATCCGCGTGAATCTTGATATCGGTCGCTTGACCTCTAACACCGCCGAGCGGTTGGTGAATCATAACTTCAGCATTCGGCAGCGCGTATCGCTTGCCTTTGGCACCTGCCGTTAACAGCAAAGAGCCCATGCTTGCAGCCATACCTACACAAATCGTAGATACGTCAGGTTTAATGAATTGCATGGTATCGAAGATACCCATTCCAGCTGTTACAGACCCACCTGGTGAGTTGATGTATAAGTGGATGTCTTTCTCAGGGTCTTGTGCAGATAAAAAGAGCAGCTGGGCAATGACCAAATTAGCCACATCGTCATCAATTGCGGTCCCGATGAATATAATGCGGTCCTTAAGCAGACGCGAGTAGATGTCGTAAGAACGTTCCCCACGAGCCTCTTGTTCAACAACCATAGGAATAAGACTCATTGTACCAACTCCTTTTGCGGCCATAGCCAATGTTCTCCAAGATGGGATTCAGTTACAGTTTAACACGTTTGAGCAGCAAAGTCATTTTTTCAGAGAACTGCTATGTAAGTACGTATTTCTTATGTTCTTGAACAGTTTGTAGGTAAAATAGGGTAAAAGAAAGGCACGTTGCTTACGTACGTGCCTTTACTAACCTTATTTATACAGCTGCGGAAACATGCTTGCTATTTTCAAGCAAGAAGTCAACTGTTTTTCTGATGACAAGATCGTTGCTCAGACCTTCTAGGCTGCCGTTAGATGCGAACAGTTCACGAAGTTCTTCTGTTGTCTTTTGGTAGGAAGAGGCATATTTCTCAAGTTCCACATTAACTTCTTCGTCGGAAACTGTGATTTTTTCTGCCGCTGCGATGGCTTCAAGAACCAAATTGTTGCGAACACGCTTGTCAGCATCTTCTCTCATTTGTTCTTTCAGCACGCTCTCGTTTTGACCGGAGAACTGGAAGTAAATCTCAAGCGTCATGCCTTGGGAGCGAAGACGTCTTTCGAATTCTTTCACCATAACATCAAGCTCTGCTTCTACCATGGAAGCTGGAATCTCAACATCAGCATTAGCTGCAGCTTTTTCAACAACAGCTGTTTCCAGAGCAGCCTCTGAATCTTTATCTTTGCGCTCTTGCAGACGTTTTTGCAATTCTTCTTTGTACTCAACAAGTGTATCGTACTCACTTACGTCTTTGGCAAACTCATCATCAAGTTCTGGCAAGTTTTTGCGTTTGATATCGTGAATTAATACTTTGAATACAGCTTCTTTACCTTTAAGATCTTCGGAATGGTAGTTTTCTGGGAAGCTAACGTTAACTTCCTTTTCTTCGCCTTTTCCAAGACCAACAAGCTGCTCTTCGAAACCTGGGATGAAAGAGTTCGAACCAAGCTCAAGGGAGTATTTCTCCGCTTTGCCGCCTTCGAATGCTTCACCTTCCACGAATCCTTCGAAATCAAGAACGACTACGTCGCCGTTAGCTGCTTGTCCTTCTTCAAGAACAACCAATTCAGCGTGACGTTGTTGCAAACGTGTAAGCTCTTCGTTCAATTCTTCTTCAGTAACTGCTGCGCTAACAGCTTCTACTTCGATACCTTTGTAGTCGCCAAGCGTAACTTCAGGCTTAACCGTTACTTTAGCTTTGAATTTAAGAACTTGACCTTTGGCGAATTGCTCAACGTCAACTTCAGGGCGATCAACAGGCTCGATTTTGACTTCTTCAATCGCTTCTACGTAAACTTCTGGCAAAATGATATCCAAAGCATCTTGGTACAAGCTTTCTACACCAAATTTAGCTTCAAAGATAGAACGTGGTACTTTCCCTTTACGGAAACCTGGAACATTTACTTTCGCTGATACCTTTTTGAATGCTTTATCCAAAGCATCTGCGACGCGCTCTGCGCCAACTTCCACTTCAAGAACGCCTACGTTCTTCTCTATTTTTTCCCAACTTGCTTTCATTTTATGCTTTCCCCTCCAAAAATGTACGATGACATATTTTCACGTACGCTCATTATAACCATTCTATTATAACATATAACAATTTCATTTCAAGGCGACCTTTTGGAGCTACGAAAGTTCGTGGGTAAACTGCTTCACAAACGCTTGCAGCACTAGGTGTGCCCGCTTCCATTGCAGGGTCATCGAATCCACAATTCCATAGTTATCTAGTATTTCTTCACGGTTCACCGTACCAAATAATTTCTCTTGCAGAATAGCGTGCAGCGCGGATGCCCACACGTCGACCGCCCCTTCTTCCGCACTAAGCAGATCCGTGTAAATGGATGTGCCATAGGCGTAGGCTAGAAACTCCTGCCACGTTTGTCTGGCAAAATACACGAAATCAGGTTGGCTTATTTCACTAATGTCCCCTACCCGGCGAATCATATCACGAATCCGCAATGGAAATTCTTCCGGACCAAGCGGCGTCTCCTCAATCTCCACGGCAACCTTTTTCCCATTCTTGGGAAACTCGATAAAGCCATGTTCACCCATGTGCTTGAGCGCTTGCAGCGCTTTGAATTGAATGTGCGGATGCCGGGGTCGTTCAATGAGCCATTCCTTAACGGATTGGCCGACCTCCTCTTGGTCGATAAAACCAAGCTGTTCAAGCGCACTGACCTGCTGCTCCAATGTGCCTTCTCTTAACAGATTCAGCAATTTAAGCGTAAATCCTTCATCCGTTGTTTTTTCTTTTATGTATTGTCTTAAAAGTTCCTTCTCCTCTTCCTCATCCTCTTCAGGCGGAGCCGCCCCCGGAAACATCGTTTCTGGAAACATGGTGTAGAGCCAATGACGCAATGCTTCCCATTGATCTGTTTTACTTGCTTCGACATTTGGGAACTGGAGTAGAAAAGTAAGCAGTTGAAGGGCATCCGTGTATTGCTCGGTTCGCAGAAAGCGAGTCAACTCTTCTTCGTAGTACTGCTCTGTTTTGGGAAAAAGAATTAAATTATTCATAGATGGTTCTGTTATGGTCATCACCTCAGAAATCATGGTCTTGCTGGTCACAGTTTACTTGATTGTCAGAGCGATTGCAAAATAATTATGAATCGAGGGTTGACTTCCTATAAAACGATATGATATATTAACTCTCGCTTCGCTAAACGGATTCATTCCGCTAGGTAAGAAGAGGTCTATGTCTCAGTAGCTCAGCTGGATAGAGCACACGCCTTCTAAGCGTGCGGTCGGGGGTTCGAATCCCTCCTGGGACGTCATGCAAGTTCGAAAGGCCGCGAGAAATCGCGGTCTTTTTTTGTTTTATTTAGATAGAGGGTATACTTGCTTCTACCTCTTGATAAGAGTCTCTAGGACTTCTATTCGTGTAAAATAGCCACCCTCGACGCAAATAAGAGCTCTTTGAGACTCCTACCGCTTCTTGTTTGGGGGTTTTTGCGCGTTTCACCAGAGACAAGAGTCTCCAAGGACTTCTATTCACGATAAAAACCACCTTTTTGTTCAAATAGGGGCTGCCGGAAACTCTTATCTTGCTACGAATCTTTCATTTTGTGCTATAATCATCTCAATTACATAATTTCGAATAAATGAGGTGCCCTTGTTCGCAACAAGGGGTAACAGGGAATCAGGTGCAAATCCTGAGCGGTCCCGCCACTGTATTCGGGGAGTTTCTTTCTATCAATGTCACTTGATCATCCATCAGGGAAGGCCGAAAGAAAACGAAGATCCGAGAGCCAGGAGACCTACCTTCATTTATGTACCCACAACCCTTCGCGGAAAGGAGCGGTGTACGTCAGTCATTCGACAAAGCCGTTTCTTTGTCGTGTATTCGTACGTACCCACGACCTGTCCACATGGATCGGTCTTTTTTGTTTGGACTTATTTATATTCGATGAAAAAGGAGATTTTCGAAAAAATGTCAATCAAATCAAAAAGAATGTCAAGCTTTCTGCTGCTTGTGATCGGATTTGCGCTCTATCTGTTTATCAATGAACCTCAATCCGCCTATGCAATGCACATTATGGAAGGGTTTCTGCCTGTGGGCTGGGCTATTTTCTGGTGGGTCGCTTTCCTCCCCTTCTTCTTCCTCGGACTGCGTTCCCTCATTAAGATCACCAAAGAAAACCCCGAGCTCAAAATTATGCTCGGACTTGCTGGAGCGTTCACTTTCGTGCTCTCCGCACTGAAGATTCCTTCCGTTACAGGGAGCAGCTCCCATCCGACAGGTACGGGACTTGGAGCCGTAATGTTTGGACCGCTGCCTATGAGCGTGCTAGGCTCAATTGTTTTGCTGTTCCAAGCTGTATTGCTTGCGCATGGCGGGCTTACAACACTCGGAGCTAATGCTTTCTCCATGGCCTTTGCAGGCCCGGTTGTCGGTTTCTTCATCTATAGATTCATGATGAAGACGACAGGCAAGCAGAAATGGTCCATTTTCCTGGCAGCTGCCTTGGCTGATTTATCCACCTATGTGGTTACATCCATTCAACTAGCTCTGGCCTTCCCGGCTGAACAAGGCGGCTTCATTGCCTCTTTCTTGAAATTTGGCGGGATTTTCGCCATCACGCAAATTCCGCTTGCTATTAGTGAAGGTATTTTAACCGTATTAATCTGGAATTGGTTGCAAGCTTACAGCCCCAAAGAACTGACGATTCTGCAGCATAAAATGAAAGGAGCATCCGAACAATGAAATCACGCACCAAAAACATTCTCATGCTGATTGCTATTGTACTCTTGGCCGTGCTGCCTCTCGTCCTCGTGAACGGCGAATTCGGCGGTGCCGATGATGCCGCAGAACAATTGATCCAGACCATCCAACCTTCCTATAAACCGTGGTTCTCCTCTTTCTTTGAATTGCCTGCAGAGACAGAAAGCATGCTGTTCGCCCTGCAAGCGGCTATCGGCGCAGGTTTCATTGGTTTTGCTTTTGGACTATTCAAAGGAAGGGCGTCGAAATCCAAGTCCCAATGATGAAACGAATTGATACACTCGCCTACAGCAATGCGTTACGCGACTTTTCCCCGATGTGGAAATGCGCTTTTGCCATGATCATGCTCTTGTTTACTTATATGGCTCATCCGCTCGTTCAAATTCTTCTGGCCATATGGATGACGTTATGGACGGTGGTTTATGCCCGTATCCCTGTAAGGTTTTACATCTCACTTATTGCGATTGCCTGCTTGTTTTTTGTAGGAAGTGTGCCTGCCCTTATCATTGAAATACGGCCATTGCAAGCAAGCTATCTTAATCTTCATGAGGTAGCAAGCCTCAACTTTCTGAATTGGCACTTCTTCATTACTTCGTCTGGACTCCTGCTCGTGGGACAACTGTTCGCCCGCATTGTGGCCTGTCTGTCCTGCATGACTTTTATTATTTGCAGCACCCCTTTTGCGGAATTGCTTCAAGTTTTGAAAAAAGTTCGAGTGCCTAAACTCGTATTGGAAATTATGCTGATTATGTACCGGATTTTATTTATGCTTTTTGAAACAGCCCAAGATATGTATGTCGCGCAGCAAGCCAGAGGCGGCCAGAACGGTTTCCGCAACCGCCTGAGAGATACAGCCACTTTAATTGTCCAAATGTTTATCAAAACGATGCAGCAGTATAAATCGCTGTCCAATGGGCTCGTCTCCAGAGGCTTCACGGAAGACATCCACATGGCGCCCTACCAAGCTAAACCCATACCACTCCGATACAAAATGGAAAGCAGCGTAGGATTGACTCTTTTGCTGCTGCTCGAATTATGGCTTCGCTGGAGGAGTGCCCTATGAGTGCAATATTTGAAACCCAAGCTGTCAGCTTCAGCTATCCAGGAACGCAAACCAAGGCTCTCAACGAGCTGAACATCGCGATCCCCGAAGGAAAAAAAACGGCCATTTGCGGTCACAATGGTTCCGGTAAATCAACGTTATTCCTCCATACGATTGGCATTCATGAGCCTGCGTCAGGCCAGGTTTTGTGGAAAAACACGCCTTTGAAATATGAGCGCAAAGCTCTGAAGCAGCTGCGTCAGGACATTGGTCTCGTCTTTCAAGATCCAGAGCAGCAGCTCATTTTGAATACCCCTTATGAAGATGTTACCTATGGACTGCGCAATGCGGGATTGCCTGAGCCAGAAATCAAGCATCGTGCTGAAGCCATCTTGAGCACGATGCGCATCGAGCATTTGGCCCATACGCCGATCCACCATTTGAGTCTCGGCCAGAAGAAGCGAGTAGCGCTAGCCGGCGTGCTCGTTCTTGAACCAAAGCTGCTGCTGCTGGATGAACCGACAGCCTATTTGGACCGCATCTCCGAACAGCAGCTTATCGAAGAGCTTGATCGCATCCATCATCGCGGAATCACTCTTGTCATGGCAACTCATGATATGAATCTTGCCTATGCATGGGCCGATTGGGTTCTAGTTCTGGATCGCGGTCAATGTGTAATGGCAGGTACGCCATCCGATATTTTCAGCCAGACGGACACTATTCAATCGCTGGGATTAGATAAACCTATGCTGCTGGATTTGTGGGAATCCTTACCTGAAGCAAACAGGGAAGGTGTCAGTGCACCAAGAAATGTAGCGGATTTCAAAAGCCATTTGCTTAAAAGCTTTTCATAAAAAAGAGGCTTTCCTTACAAGGTTGAAAACCTTGCGGAAAGCCTCTTTTGTGTTCCTATATGTAGACTATGAAGTATCGACGATTGCGGTTCATGCTACTGCTTGATGCGGCTAACGCCAGTTCGCCCTTTGCCTGTGGGTACAAAGCTATCCTCATAGGTATAGATCATATGATCCTCCAAAGGCCGGCCCTCCAGGAGATGCTCGCGCACCAGTCTTCTTCCTGATTCCGGTGTCATCTCTTTATACCACACCCCTTGCGGGTACACGGTAACCACACAGGCATCCTCGCAGCGTCCATTGCATCTTGTGCGTGTGGTATGGATGAGACCCTCAGCGCCATGCAGGGCAATTTCATCACGAATAGCCAAGGTCGTTTCGTCACCCAATTTCTTGAGGCAGGAACCGCCATTGCAAATCAATACATGATGCTTCACTGTAGATAAATCCCAAGTGCTCATAACGTCCTCCTTGCTTTACGTAAATTTCGGATAATGCGGCACATCCGCAAGCAGAGAGCGGGTATAAGGATGCTCCGGATCGGCCAAAATGTCCCGCGTTCTGCCCTGCTCCACGATGATGCCTTCATGCAAAACAAGAAGCCGATCACAGAGTGAAGCGACTACTGTAATATCATGAGAGATAAATAAGTAGCTAACCTGCCGGGTTTGATGCAGGGTCTGCAGCAGCTCGATGACCTGGGCTTGCACCGATACATCCAGTGCCGATAGACATTCATCCAGGATGATCAACTCAGGCTCTGCCACAAGCGCCCTGGCAATGCATACGCGCTGACATTGGCCTGTACTCAGCTCATGCGGGTAACGGCTCAGGAAGGATTCGTTCAATCCGACTGCCTCAAGCAGCTCGGCAAATACCCGATCTTGTTCTTGCGGACGACTTTGGTGTGCCTGGAATTGCAGAAACGCCTCACTTAGGCTTCGTTTCATCGTCCAAGCTGGGTTTAAGCTGTTTCTCGGGTCTTGAAACACGATCTGAATCGATTTGCGCGATGCCTGGCGAACACGCTTGTTCACCAGGGATGCTCCATACCACTGCATGCTTCCTTCATCTGGACGTTCGAGATCCATCATACAGCGCGCCAATGTGCTTTTCCCGGAACCGGACATGCCGATTAAACCGACACTTTCGCCAGGCGCTATCGTAAATGCGACGTTTTGGAGCACTTTTTTCTTTGCGTAAGTTTTGGATACGCCGTCAACGACCAGCATAGACCGTACCTCATCTTTCCACCGGCACCTGAGCCAGTTCCTCTGACCTAATAGATGAAGAAGGCATCTTAGGTATAGCGTCTAGTAATTGTCGCGTGTAAGCATGCGCAGGGTTCGTGAATACCTGCTGAACATCACCTGTCTCCACAACCTGACCACCGCGCATCACACAGACGCGATCGGCGATTTGAGCAACTAGCCGCAGATCATGCGAAATAAAGATAAGAGCCATCTGATGTTTCAAACGCAGCTCGTTCAACAGTTCCATGATTCTAGCCTGGGTGCTTACATCAAGCGCTGTTGTCGGCTCGTCCGCCACCATAATATCGGGTTGATGAATCATCGCCATCGCGATGACTACACGCTGACGCATCCCTCCGCTAAGCTCGTGCGGATAACAGCCATAGGTTTCCGCAGACAAACCCATTTGCTCTAGAAGCACAAGCACCTTCTCTTTGGCAGCCGCTTTCGTCCAAGAGCTGCCTCGCGTCAGCAAGCACTCGCGCAGCTGCTCGCCGATGCGCAGGACTGGATTCAGAGAATCCATTGGATCTTGCGTTATATAGGCAATTCGCCGCCCGCGAATGCGGCGCCAATCCTTCCACCTGTACGAAGAGGTATCCTCTCCGAATAATTGGATTGAACCCTCTTGTTGATGAAGGGGCAGTCTGAGCAAACCCAATGTGGCAAGCGCGAGTGTGCTCTTGCCTGAGCCGCTCTCCCCCACTAGGCCTAGACATTCACCTGGATACAATTGGAGATCCACCTTGTGAAGAATATGCGAAGTGGCTGATTTGCTTTTCTCTTGCAGAGCAATCGTGACGCTGCGCATGTCTAATATTGGAGCGCCCAACACTCCCGCAGCCCAAGGAGCAATCTGTGGAGGTGCTATGGTTTTGTGCAATCGTCTGCGCCCAAACAATTGCGGAACTGAAGGTTTGCGCGGTTCCAGCGCATCCTTCAGGATGTCGCCCAAATAATTGGCAGCTAATACGGTAAGCAAAATCGCCATGCCTGGGGCAATAAACAACCAAGGCGCTTCTTCCAGGTAGGCTCTGCCTTCGTTCAGCATCGCCCCCCACTCCGGCTGCGGCGGCTTAATCCCCAGCCCCAGAAAGGACATCGAAGCGATGCTAAGCATGATACTCCCCATATCCAGCGTCACCAAGACCAGAATTGGTCCAGCCAATGCGCCTAGAATATGCGTCCCGATAATTTTCCATGCGGGAATGCCCATAGCTCGTGCGGCCGTCACGTACCCATCACCCCGGATCGATAGGACATAACTGCGAATCATACGGGCATACGAGGGCCAGGAGACA
Organism: Paenibacillus marchantiophytorum; assembly: GCF_014640555.1. Taxonomy (GTDB): domain Bacteria; phylum Bacillota; class Bacilli; order Paenibacillales; family NBRC-103111; genus Paenibacillus_E; species Paenibacillus_E marchantiophytorum. The sequence goes on from NZ_BMHE01000017.1 coordinate 140,901, forward strand.
GCCGCGACAGCGATAAGCAAGCTGGGCAAACCTGCGCCTAGTAAAGTAGCGAGCGTTATTGCCAGGACCATTTGCGGAAAGGAGAAAAGAACGTCCATAATACGGGTCAGGACTGTATCCACCCAACCGCCGAAATAGCCGGCAGCAAGTCCAACCAACAGACTTATGGAAATCACGATGCTCACCGCTAGGATGGAGGCTCCAATGGAATGGAGCCCGCCATACATCAACCTAGTCCACACATCTCTTCCGTAATTATCCGTCCCGAACCAGTGATCACTCGACGGGACAAGCAGAGAAGCCGAGTAATTCACTTTGAGCGGATCTTGAACAGCAAACCACGGGGCACCTAACGAGACGATTAGGATTCCGATAAGGAGTACAAGCAGACCAAGAGCAATCGGATCTTTTTGAATAGCTGCAACTAATCTTTGGCGAAACCGCTTATCCACGCTGTCCCTCCTGCTCCACTCTTACTCGCGGATCAAGCCAGCGATAGGCGATATCAACGAGAAGATTCAATGAAATGTACACGACAGCTATGAAGAGGACAAAAGCCTGAATGACCGGATAATCGCGCCCTGTTATCGCATCCACCGCATAGCGGCCAATACCGGGCCACGCGTAGATGGTTTCCACGATAACGGAGCCGCCGATCAATCCCCCCAGAACCAACCCAAAGGAGGTTAGGACAGGCAGCAGCGCGTTAGGAAGCGCATGCTTCCCGATCATTTGCAGCCTTGAAAGGCCCTTGGCTTCAGCCAGCAGCATATACCGCTGTGAGAATGCTTGCAGCATACTTGTCCGCAGCAATCGAGCGGTAATGGAGGAAAGTCCGATCCCGAGCGTAAGCGCAGGGAGAATCAGATGTTTCATATCGCCTCGTCCCATTGTCGGCAGCCAGCCGAATTTGACCGAGAAGCTATACATAAAGACGAGTCCCAAGAAGAAGGAAGGCACCGAAATGCCGATTAAAGCAATGAATCGACTGATATGATCCAATGCTCTGCGGTGAAACACTGCGCCGGCAATACCGGAAGGAATCGAGATCAGGATCATGACCACAAGGGCAGCGAGCGATAATTCGAGTGTAGCTGGGAAGCGGCTCATAAACTCATCCCAGATCGGTGTTCTGCTGCGAAAGGAAACACCTAAATTTCCTTGGACAATGTGCATAAGCCAATGTCCGTATTGGACCCAGAAGGGCTGATCCAGCCCAAGGCTCCTTTTCAGCTCACTAGCATCCTTCTCTAGATCAGTTAGATTCGAGCCAGGATCAAACATGCTGAGCAGCATGGTTCGAGCCGGGTCGCCGGGGATAAAACGCACAAGTGAAAACACAAGCAGCGTTACACCTAGAAGGACCGGAACCGTCATCGCCAGCCGGATGCATAGATACCGCACTAATTTCATTGTGCGATATACATGGCCGGTGTGATTCTGGTCTTGAGGTTGTCATCTACGCCTTGAACCTTTTTATTGTAGGCTGCGCCCCAACGCGTACTATTGTATAAATAAACAATCGGCACATCCTGCTGTACTTTCGTTTGAATTTGCTTAGCAAGTTCAGCCTGTTTCTTGCCATCGAACTCGGAAACCAAAACTTCCAACAGTTTATCTACTTCTGTATTCGAGTATCCGCCATAATTTGAAGCAATGCCTGTGTGGTAATATGAATTTAATTGACCTCCAACATCCCCAGTCGCACTTCCGCACGAACAATAGGTGGCAAGCTCAAAGTTGCCGTCCAGCATCATTTGATTGGATGCCGTCGTTTCTACAACGTTTAGTTCAACGGAAATTCCAACTTCTTTGAGCTGTGATTGCAGCGCAACAGCTAGTGGTTGAAAGACCGAATAAGTCAACATTTTATACTGCAGCTTCTGGCCATCTTTGGCGCGAATGCCGTCAGAACCAGCTTTCCATCCTGCCTCATCCAATAATTGAGCCGCTTTGGCTTTATCCATTTCGGTGCCCGTTTCAATTGCGTATGGGAGACCGGAAGGGAAGTGCCCTGTCGCTTTGGAAGCAAATCCGCGATTAACCCCATCGATCAGTTCCTTGCGATTCACAGCGAAGTTGATCGCTTGGCGTACTTTGGCATCCTGAAGGGATGGCACTTTCTTGATATTGAGCCACAGATTCGAGGTGCTGCCAACAGGAAAATAGGTTTGGAACTTGCTATCCTTTTCGTAGGAAACCCGTTGTTCAACTTCTACGTTCATATCTCCGTCTGCATCACCATTCTTCAGCGCGAGCAAACGAGCTTGACCATCCGTCCCGAGCCTTGATTCAAGGCGCTGCAGCTTAGGCTTGTCACCCCAGTAGCCTGGGAATGCTTCTGCAATTAGCAGCTCGCCTGGCGTAAACTGAATAGGCTTCATAAATCCCGTTAAATCGGGCTCTTTATTAAATTTATCACCGATTAAATCTGCTTGAGCCGCGTTATGTATGGCAAATGCAGCTAATTTAAAGATGAAAGAAGGGTCTGGCTTAGGCGTCTGAATTTGCAGATGCGTAGCATCCTTCACAATGAATTGAACGCCGCCAAGTTGAGAAGGTCCGCGTTTATTCAGCTTCTGGTGACGTTCCAGAGCCGCTTTCACAGCAGCCGCATCCATCACGGCACCGCTCCAAAATTTGACGTTTGGCTGCAGCTCAACTTCCCACTGCGTGGGTTCTACGTTCTTCCACGATTTGGCTAGCCAAGGACGAATAGAGCCATCGTCATTCTGATACACAAGCGGTTCAGCGATGCCATCTGACGTAATTCGCTGAGCGTCAATATGGACAGGATCGAGCGAGCGAGGCATATTCAGTGTGACATATTTAAGCACTTGATCTTTGGCAGGGACCGCCGCACTGGTCGAAGATTTGGGCTGAGCGGATGCGCCCGCTTGACCATTGGAACTCGAACAGGCCGATAGAATCACAATCACGATAAGGAATAGAAATGAGACCAGCTTACTGGAATAACGGCTTAACATAGGGAATTGAACCTCCTGAGAATTGTTTAATCGTAATTATTACTATTATTATGAACTGGACATGAATTGTCAATACGAAAACCGGCGTCGCCACCCTGATAGATCAGTCTCTTCTTAGCGGCAAAACTTAGTAAGGGAACTAGGGGACGCTAATTAGGCAAAAAGTAGGGATGCGAGGGTCATAGCGGAACTACAGGGTCTTATTTCCACAAAAAGCGTTGAAATTCCCATGAAACAGCAAAATAGCGTATTGTAGTTCCCTCAACCTCCCGAAAATGACACTTTTGGCTGTAACTACTTAGGTATCAGTTAGTTGAAAATAAATTGCCCCCGAAATGCACGGAAAAGAGAGTCGAAAATTGGGCGAGCTTGTTTTTGTAGAGTGGAGATCACACTGCGGATTCTTAGGAATA
>NZ_BMHE01000018.1 GCF_014640555.1 Paenibacillus marchantiophytorum
AAATATAAACCTTATTATAAATTTTTTTGAATTTTCTCCTAGTCGGCATGTGCTCCGTAAAGGTGAATCAGCCGCTAAGGAGCACAATGCCTTATCATGTCATATATTTTGCAAAGCTTCTGCACCATTTCGCCTAAAACTGCTCGATAACGCCATCTCAGTTCATTAGATCGCCAAAGTAGCCATTTTCTCGTCTATAAGCATCATCCAGTTCATTAAAGGTGACAGAATGATTGTGCCGGGGCGGCGACGGGGCTCAGCGGCACGGCCGCTATAAGTAAAGGAGCTAAGCGTGTACAAGCCGCTTAGCTCCTTATTCATTTCAATCTAACTGTCCCACAAATCCACTTTGTCACTTATGGGACAGCCTCCTTTTTCACTTAGCCATATGCTAGTTGATAAACTTCGCATATTGCAGCAATCTTTTGAGCATAACAGCAGCTTGAGCACGACTCGCATTAGCCGAAGCTACGAACGTCGTATCCGTCATCCCCGAAATAATCCCGGCTTTCACCGACTGCGAAACCGAGGCTTTCGCCCAATCGCTGATTTGCGAGTTGTCTGTAAACTTGTTTAATAGCTCCGGTTGGCTATCCACAGTTAGGCCCGCGGCGCTTAGCGCTTTGGCAACCATGACAGCCATTTGCTCACGGGTAATCTGTGCATTCGGTTGGAACGTGCCATCTTCATAGCCGCTTACCAGCTTACTCTTCACAGCCGCACCAATAGACCCGGCATACCAATCTGTTGCTTGGACGTCCTTGAACGAAGCCGCTGAGGGATCAGCGGTCAAAGCCAACGCACGCACCAGCAGTGTTGCAAACTCAGCACGCGTAATGGCATGGTCTGGAGCAAATTCCGAATCAGTTGCACCGCTAACGACCAACTTGGAAGCTAGCAGTTCAATGTCGGATTTGGCCCAATGGCTTTTAACATCATTGAACGTTTTGCTGGATGTAACAACACCATAGATGCTATTACCGTTCCTTTTAATTGTCACTTGTTGTTTGCCTTCCGCATTTTCTCCGAACACACTTGGTACGAAGGAAATTTCTTGTTTGGTTGGATCATAGAGGACACCTGTGGACGTCTTAGGATCTACAGTACCTGTATAGCTGATGCTGCGATTCACATAATTCGTTCCGAATTCCTTCAACTCTTTGGTTTGGCCATTTCCTTCGGCAACGATGCTGAAATCAACAGAGTGGCCTAGGCTGGACGCTCCCTTTTTACCGGCACTCTCTTGAATTTGCTTCTCAAGATCATTGCCAGCAACGCTAATATTCACATGAAACGTTACTTTGGAGCTGTCTGTCCCTAGCGAACGTGCAATTTCATCAAAATTCAGCACATTAAGGGGCAAGAAGTACGACTCCTTATCGGAATAGATGCGAATTACAGCATTTGAATTCTTCATGCCTTCGATCAAAACTGAGGCCGGAAGGGAAACATTGGTAGTGCCATTAGCATCGATATTGCCTATTTTAATAGCAATGATAGGTGTTTGTTCTGTCTTGCCTTGCTCTTTGAGCTGAACGAAAGCATCGCTCAGAAATTTATTGTCAATGGAGACAGCCGTTGTCACTTTGCCATCTGGGCCTGTCACTTTGTTGGAAGTGATGGCGCTAGAATGGATTTGGACGTTGGCTGGGGTCACGGTGTTGGCGGCTTGGCCGCCGCCTCCGCCACCACCAATACTACCGCCTCCGGCTGGTACACTAACCACAAATTCCTGCGTCGCAATAGAATCTGCTTGTCCAACAACAACTTTATATGTCCCGACTGTTTCGCTGCTGGCTAACGTAAACGATCTAGAAAACTGTCCGTCTTTTACCTTAACAATATCGTAGAACAGCGTGCTATTCGCTGGACGGAGCACTTGAATAATCACTTCATCCAGTGTTGACGTTCCCGAAACGGCAACAGAACCACCAGGTTGAATAGCTGATATCTTATTCAATGTCACTGCTGCTGCACTAGTTGCGAATACGGCAGCCGGCAGGAGTGATAAACAAAGCGTTAAAATTAAAAGAATACTTAACTTGCGTATTTTCACTTTTGCGTTCCTCACTTTCGCTTTAACCATTTTTTTCAAAAATCAATCTTCTTCATTATTATTGTTATTCCCGTTAAGCAGGGCTTGATCGAACTCATACTGCGTTTTTACTGTTGCTAGATTTAATCCGATATTGGTTGAACTATTGCTATACTGGCTAACGACAAATGCTTTTACGGTATAATTCGTATTCGTCCCGGCATCCGCAACATTAAAATTACCTGAATATATTCCTGTACCCATTTTTAAATTAGATGTGAGAATACCTACTGGACTTGATCCGTTAAATAACTCAAAAATAACCGTTTGGTTCCCAATACTATTATTATCATAGGCATTATTCAACACATTGATCGTAGCAGTAATTCCGTTTTCTACCGTAACTACCGGTGCAGTCATATAGAAAATTTCAGATGATTTATAAGCGTAGCCTTCAAAATACTTGGTGCTGTAACCTTCAGCATCGATATAAACTTTATAGGATTGTCCCTCTTGAAAGACACCTTTGGCAATAGTAAGTTTGCCTGCCGATAGGGAATACTCGGAGCTAGTCAATTCTCTATACCTTCCCAAGTTTCTATCATATACATTGACTACTCTTACTTTGGCTCTCCATGCATCATTTTCAACAATTACAAACTCACTTGTTGTATTACTTAACATATAACCTTTAATTTCAGGAGTGTTATAAGCAATGACTTCGTCTAATGCCTTATTGCGATTTGCATCATATTTATCACTAACCACATCTGCCTCAACTTTGACTTTTATAGAGCCTTGTTTAATCGCATTGTGAAAGAAGATATTTATTTTATTACCTTGAACAGAAACAATATCTAGCGGATTCAAATCTGTGTAAGTTAACCCATTATCTAATGAAATTGTAATTTTCCCATGTAATTGACTTTTTCCGTTCACAAGCGTTTGATCCACTAGATTGTCATTCCAGTTATTTAGATTGAACGCTAAACTCAACCAACGACCATCCTGCGAAAAGTACCCTTGCTTAAGAGCTAAATTTTGTCTACCCAAATAAACCCAGTCGGTGTTAATATAACTAGCCATTATATTTCCTGAAGCATCTTTAACGTAATTGGAATTAAAATTAAAATAGAATTGTGAGCCAGTCAATGGAGCTGCAAAATGAATGATTGCCTTATGGCCCGAGAACGTTACAGCTGTATCGGAAGGAAGATTTTTGCGCCTACCATTATTATACCAATCAACATTTAGTAAAAAATTAGGAATGTCATCTCTAGCAATGAAGACATCTTCATCAAAAATAAGTGTTAAATCTTGGGGATTTAAAAGACTGGCATATAAAAATTTAGGCATTGTAGTATCTTTCGGGTTAGGGTCTACACCCCCAGCATTCGCTTGGAATACAGCCGTTAATCTATCGTCACCCTGCATATTGCCATAAGAATCTTTAAGCGTATTTCCACCTATAGAAATTTGATTGCTTACACCTGAGAGAGCCTCTGCAAAATGAATAGTTAGTTTATTACTAGTCGTGGATACTCTATCTTCAGCAACTAATCCTTTATTATTTGAGCCGTCGCCTTTATATAAATGAATACCGCCTTTTAAATTGGATCCATTTGTGTTTTCATAAATATCCTTATCAAAGGTAATCGTTACATCATGATTGTCGCTGCTAACTCCTGCACTTTGGATGATTGGAGGGCTAACGGGTAGAGACATTTCCTGATTAATATTACCTGCTGCGTCCTTTATAGTACCACTAGCAAATTTGATAATCGTGTTGGCGCCTAAAATAATTTTCATTTCTTTATCGTATTTTAAATAAATGGTTCTTGAATTAATTTGACGTGCTTCACCTATTTCTAAGAAGGGAGAGAAGCTCACACCATCTGTTGAAATACTCAATTTACTTTTTAAGAATGCTTGGGTTTGGTCACTGTTTGAGTCGTCTGGAGCATTAATAAAGAGATCTTCATCAAAATTCAAATTTACGTATCTGCCTTGATTACCAGAAGACGAACCAATAAATGCAGGCGCAGTAATATCACGCGCGGAGATATTGGAGACGACCACGTTGGTGTTTGAGGCAATTCCATCTTTATTCATTAAGGAGCCTGCTTTTACATTAATGGCATTGGTTGTACCTGTTAACGCAGTGCCTAATGTAATGATCAATTTGCCATCTACCATAGTAACTGCGTTGTTGCCGTTATCCACGGAAAGATCAACGAATGAGTTGACGCCGGAACGCCCAATTTGAATCTTTGATTTTAAATCTACTAAATCGGTAGTCGGAGTCGCATACGTATTAAATGTAACTGTTACCGTTGTATTATTATTGCTTACACCCGCTGATGCCGAAGTAATTGCCGTAGGCATTGTTGCATAACTTCCTGTAGGTGAAACCGTGATAACCGTCATGACGGCTACTACGACCGCCATCATTCTTGATAAAAAACCTAGAAATCCTGACCTGCTTATTCCATTTTTACTTCCCATCTGATTTCTCCACTCCTAATATAGTCATGTGTAATTACTAATCTACAAATAGTCTATCAGATCCCAATGACGGCAAAATGACAAACTCCGACAGCATTAAGGCACATTTCATTTATTTGGCAGAAATATGGCTCATATCCGAATAAAGCGCATAAATATTGACGAAATATGTAGAAATCCCACTATCTACTTGGTCTCATTTCACCTATACTTATTTGAGAAGGTTTGTCAATAAATAGGTTAAAGGAGTGAGATAAAGTGATACTAGACAACATAATTTCCCACGAAAGTACTCAGGTCCTAAAAGAAAAATCCGTACTAGCTGCACTGGAGCAATCGTTGGCTATGATTGAGTTTAATATAGAGGGAGATGTGCTTTGGGCGAACGAAAACTTCGCGCAAGCGATGGGCTACCAAGTAGCCGAGCTTACCATGATGCACCATCGGGAGTTTTGCTTGCCTGAATATGCCCAAAGTTCGAAGTATAGGGATCTCTGGCATAACTTAAGAAATGGGGTTAAATTTCAGGAGAAAATTATTCGTGTGGGGAAAAACGGCAGGGCTCTATGGCTGGAAGCAACCTATATGCCTGTTTACAATGATGAGGGGCAGGTTGTTGCTGTCTTGAAAGTAGCTACAGATATTACATCGCGGGAAGCAGCGGCTACCCAAGTGAGGAACGAACTGCAGCAAATGGCTGAGAATCTGCTTGCCCGTACCGAGGCGGGAATCCAACGAAGTCAGCAAGTAGCATCCACCATTGAACATGTAGTTAAGGACAATGAGAATAACTTGAACTCTCTGATGAACCTTGAACGTCAGACCAAAGTCATTCGCGGCATTGTTCAGACGATTCGGGATTTTGCCTCACAAACGAATCTACTCGCATTGAATGCGACAATTGAGGCGGCCCATGCCGGTGAGCACGGACGTGGTTTTAACGTTGTGGCAACGGAAGTCCGGAAGCTTGCTCAGAATGTTCAAGAAGCTATTAAAGAAATTCAAATTACGGTGAACGCTATTTCTGAACAGGTTAGTCAGGTCAGTCTTGGCACAACAAACTCCCAAAAGGCAATTATCAATAGCCAAAATCAAATCCAACAAGCTGTTGACGCGTTTACCGACATTGGTGAAGCTGCGGAGAGTTTGGATGCCCAGGCTAAAACTTTGAGCGACTTGATTTAAGGATTACTACAGAAGGGGCCCTCCCACAAGATAAAGACCCCATAGGCAAGAGATCCTTAGGCAAGACTCCTCCCTCGCTTACGAACTCAATAACCTTTATTTGACCAAAATTGTGCATTTGAAAAATCTAATGAATTCCAGATGCGTTATTCCATGCAAATGATCATCTTTCCGCCTAAAAGCTACTCGATAACGCCTATTGAGTTCAATAGATCGCCAAAGCAGCCGTTTTATCGTCTATAAGCATCATCCAGTTCATTAGAATGACAGATCGATTAGGCGGTGCTCAGCTTCAAAGACAGTTGCGGTGGACGCCAAAAAAGAAGCTAAGCATGTACAAGCCGCTTAGCTCCTTTTTCATTATCGTTATCTGATTGAACCTAAAAGAGTATTTAATTCTGGATTAGCTTGCAATACGTGCAGCAATATGGTTAAAGCTTCAGCTCTTGTAGACTGTTTGTTCGGTGAGAACAACCCGTTGCCCATTCCGCTGATAAGACCCGCGGAAGCGGCCGCTTCGATCTGTTCTTTGTTCCATACGCCATTAATGTCCGTAAATGCAGATGTTGTTGGCACGCTGCCTGCTGCTTTAATCGTTAGCATTTTACTGATCATAGAAATAATTTCAGCCCGCGTAATTTCTCTATTGGGCTTAAATGTACCGTCTTCGTACCCAGAGATGATTCCGCTCGCGGTTAAAGCATTAATGGACGATTCTGCCCAATGACCCGAGGCATCGCTCAGTTTATTACCAGAACCCGAAGTCGTTAAATTGAATACTTTGGCAAGAATAGTCGCAAATTCTGCGCGTGTAATGCTTGCATTAGGACGGAAACTACCATCCGCGTACCCATTAACGACTCCAAGTTTAACGAAAATAGAAACCGTCGAATCTGCCCAATGGGAAGCTGTGTCTCTAAATTTAACATTAGGAGTTGTCTTCGTTTCTTCTATTTTTTTGTTGAGATTCGCTAAAACTTCAGTAAGTTTAACGACGGTATCGTTGAGCTTAACTTCTGGTTTAGTTTCCGGTTTAGGATCTGGTTTAGTTTCCGTAACAGGTGGAGGTGTGGGAGCGCCGCTGCCGCTGCCGTTACCATCATCATTTGATGACGAGGAATTCACCACTGTAACAACCGCACTACCCTGCATAGCTGCATTCTCGACAGATGTTGCCTTTACCGTTACAGTACCCGCCGAAATCCCCTTCAGCAACCCTGCGCTAGTAATGCTAGCATTCCCGGTTCCTTGACTAACCGTCCAGATAATATCGGCGTTTGTTGCATTACTAGGTGCTATAACTGCATTCAATTGCAGTGTATTGTTTACATATACAGTATAAGTAACACCGCTAACCGTGATACCTGATACAGGTACAACCAATGGACCGTTCTCTCGCCATTTAGCATATAAAATAGTATCGCCTGTTATTGTAAATGGCGCGCCTGCTGCATAGCTAGTACCGTTGCCATCCGCACTTGTATTCCATCCTGCAAAGGTAAAGCCTTCCTTCACTAAGTTCACAGCTTGGCCATAAACATTAACCGTTACTCCTTTATAATAGGAGCTGTTATCAGTCGGTGGCGTTCCACCCGTACTGCCGTTCCCGTTGTAGTCTACAAACAACTGTACATTTCGCAAATAAGGATATCCGTTATTTCGCGACGCATGTATCCCCCATATGCTTGCAAAGTCCCAATGCACGTAGGTTTGTTGTGACTTCATTGCTTCGGTTGTTACTCCGGTTCCTTTCCCGGTATCTGTTCGGCCTGTTGTCTGGATGTTGTAGAAGCTATCCATGATTTCAGTTCCAGAGTATGGTGTCAAGCCACCTAGATTGATAGGACTACTATTAGGAAATCCTTGCACACTACCAATGGCATAGGAATTGCTAATAGTTCCATTATTAGATCCAGTTAAACCACCAATCCCATAATATCCATACGCACTTCCTGTAGCATAGGAGTTATTAATGCCTCCATCACTACTGTTGCTTCCTACTAAGCCGCCCGCCGTATAATCACCACTTACATTAGCGCTTGAGAAGCTGGTACTTACCATCCCCTGGTTTTCACCAACCAAGCCACCTACTGTAGAGCTCCCCTTTACACTTCCTGAGACAGAGCTTTTACCAATGGTTCCGCTATTGTAGCCAACCAAGCCACCTACTGTAGAGCTACCATGTACTTCTATATTTTCTAAAATGATATTGTTTAGCTCACTATTCGAAAGCGTCACTCCGAAAAGCCCTATGTAGCTATTTCCAGAACGACTAATTGTTAAATTCCTAATTGCAAATCCATTGCCATCCATGTTTCCTTGAAATCCTATATCATCATCACCGATTGGCAGCCAACCGCCATCAACATCTGGGAATGATGTAATGTTAGCTGTCAATTTATAATAATAGTAGGCATCCAAATGATTTCTAACCTCATTAAGCTGCTCAGCATTTGCAATTTGAAAAGGATCTTCGTGCGTACCTGATCCACCAGCAAAGGCTACTGGAGGCGGTTGAATCGTCATTATCTTAGATCCAGAAGTTGCTGTTCTGTCGTTTGCAGCTGCCTTTACGATCACAGTACCCGCAGAAGTACCTGTCAATACACCATTTGCATTAATGGTAGCCGCACCAGTGCCATTTTCTACCGACCAAGTGACAACCTTGTTAGTTGCTTCTACAGGTAGTATTCCTGCACTCATAGCTAGCGTGTCTCCTACTTTTAAAAAAGAAACATTGCCGCTGGTGCCTATATCAATAGCAGTCACAAGATTAGTTCCTGTATAAAAGGGATCATTGGAAATTAACTTAGAGCCAGAATACAAAGAAATAGGTTTGGAGTGAATATCACTAATATTGGATTTAATCATGAAAGTCACTACTCCGTCGACTGTATACCAGGAATATCCTTCGTCTACGGTGTTCCTCCGTGTATAAAAGTTTCCATTATTCTTATCATCGGGATCTGTATTGAAGAAAGTTAAACTTGAATCTGCTGAATGAGCAAATATTTCCGTGCGATCACCGCTAGGCTGGCCATCCACATCATAAACCGCAAAGGTTACATTTACGTATTCACCAGAGGTTTCTGGTTGTTTAGCTAACTTGACATGATTTGCCGCATGTACAGGTTTTCGTGCATCAATCCCGCTCACGTCTAGAGTTCCCCATGAATTTTGGGAATAGGAGTAATCCGGAACCCAGCTCACTATACCATCACTAACGTATCCACCTACAAATGTTTTTCTCCCCGTATTATTTACTGTTACTGCAGATGCTCCTGCCGTGTAAGGTGCTTGAGCTATGCTTCCATCAGAAAATCTGACAAATAACTGCTCGGAGTTACTAAGCTTATCACTCGGAAAGTTGAATGTTATTGAACTCAGGATACTCACACAGCCACTTAACACAATCAACAGAATAGCCGAAAGTACAAATAAACTCCGTAATGAAAATCGTTTCATCGTTATTTTCTCTCCCTCTATTTATAATACCATCACTATACCAAACCCCAATGACGGCAAAATGACAAACTTCGACAGCAAAAAAAGCCCATCTAAGATGGACTCCTCTTCCTCAAACTCATATATTACAACCCCGAAAGCAACTGTGTATACAAATCGGCAGCTTCGTGAGACGGCTTAATACCGATTTCTCGCTCAAGTGTCTCGGCATACTGCGCATATTGCCGGATCAGCGCTTCTTTATTTTCTTGCAAAGCCAAGGCCTTCATCAGCAGAAGGAACGATTCCTCGTTCAGTTCGTTGCTCGTCATAAGCTTGGACAACAAGCGGATGGCCGCTTGCGCCTCTCCCTTGTTCAACAAAGCGACACTTAGACGCTGGGTTAAGGAAGTATACATTAACGATAGGCGTTCGATTTCATTCCAGGCCCATCCGAAAGCACGGTCACCGAACAGATCACCCACATAGAGCTGCTCAAGCTCAAGCGCTTGTTCAAGATTCGTCTCATCTACGACAGCAATTTGTCTGCAACCTTCTTCGAAGGTCGAGAGGTCCACTTTCACATGATTTAAACTAAGTGCGTAATGATTGCTATCCGAATACAAACTCTCCTTCAGTCCAAATGCCTCTAATACCTTGCGGAGCTGATAGGCGGTGGTATTCAGGTAAGTTTCGGCATTTTTTTGCGGCATTTCGCCAAACATATCTTCAATTAGCCTTGCTCTAGATACTAATCGTCCTTTGTGCATAACTAGATAGCCAAAAAGCTCCGCGCTTTTACTTGATTTCCATTTGGCCCTCACACCCATTGTACTTTGAATATCGATACCACCAAAGCAGTTGAACTGCACTTCATTCAAAGTAGGCTCCCGCTTTTCGTGGAGTAAACGTTTTGAATATTTGTCATCCAAAGCTCTTTGAACCGTCTTGAAAAGCCTCTCCTGCTCAACTGGCTTCACAATATAATCAAAGGCAAAGACATCGAAGGCAAATAGCGCGTATTCTTTGTGAGAAGTAATAAAGACAATATTTGTTTCTCTGCCGCTTGCCCGTAAGCGCTCAGCGAACTCGAGACCATTCTCTCTGGGCATACTGATATCTACAAAAACGAGATCCACCTCTTGGTTCATCAAGAAGGAAAAGGCTCCAGCCGTCTCCAAGAAACTCCCGACAATTTCAATGTCCGGATATCTGGCTAGCATTCTTTTCATAATTAAATGCATCGCCTTCTCATCATCTATAAGAATAACCTTCATCGCTGTCCTCCTCTGGCTGGTGGTTGGGTTGGGGCCTCAGGAGGGGTCGGGATGGAGAAATAGAAGGTGCTTCCTTGCGCAGGCGCACTGTCAAACCAGATTTCCCCACCATTTAAACGGACGAATTCTCTGCATAACGTAAGTCCTAGACCAACGCCTCGCTCCCCGGCCGTACCCATTGAAGAGATAGGATAGAACTCCTGAAGCAGCGTACTAGCTTGGTCAGTTGGGATTCCCTCTCCTGTATCACTGACAGAGACAATAATTCTATCCTCTGCATGCTCGGTTCGCAAACGAATCGTACCGCCAAGTTCTGTGAATTTGATGGCATTAGAGAGGAGGTTTCGAATAATTAAATCTAGCATTTCTTTATCGGCATACACATACGTATCTTTTGGAATTTCAGAAATAATCTGTATCTGCTTACTCTCACTGCGAACATGCAATAATCGCAAACTAGTCTGGACCGCTAAGGCAAGGTCCCTTTCCACTGGATTAAAAATCATTCCCCCCCTTTGACTTCGAAACCAATCCAGCAAACTTTCTACTAAAATGAAAGTATTCTGAATTTGCTGACCCATTTCACGAACGATCTCCTCATGATCCCCGTTACAATCCTGCATGTCATCTTCCATTAACTCCATCAGGTTGATAAGTACGGCTAGCGGATCGCGAATATCATGGGCTACTACATTAAACATTTTATCTTTAAAAGTATTAAGTTCACTTAACTGCCTAGCGTTATCACGCAGCCTCTCTTCGGATCGTACCACTTCCGTTACATTGCTGATTAAGATCATTTTACCTGCCGGCTTGTGTTGAATATCTGTAATGAAAGACATATGAACATTATAAAACTGCTCGTCCGTTGATCCCGCAAGTTGAATTTTACTAGCCATAGAGGGGCCTTGTACGATCTTCGCAAGCAGCACAGGGTAGGAGTTGAATAACTGAACGGCAGGCTGTCCAATCCATTGATGGCTGAGACCTTGAATGACACCAACAGCAGATTGGTTGAAGCTCGTTAGTGTGTTATCCAGATCAAACACCATAACCGCGTCCTGCATGGAGGCGAACACTTTTTGGAGCGCCAACGGGGCTAATCTTAGCATATTAAATTGATAAATCCCCCATAGAAAGAATACCCCGGAGAAAATAAATCCGAATGGCGATATATCGATTGGCATGTAGATAATGCCGCATAAATAGACGAGCGTAAAGCCGTATGGTCCCCATGATCCGATGATCATAAAGGCGATTTGCTTCTTCATACGAGGGGTAGCTTTGAAAAACATTTGGATTAGAAATACCATACCTACTACAAAAAAAGAATAAGAGTATAAGACATGAAGCATGTATAGTGGCCCCTTCTCCAAGACAGCCAGCGGGAACCCTTCTGAATAATCTAAGGTCATGCTTTTATAAAATAAATGATGCCACTCATTCGTATTATGGGAGATGAAGGTAATCATTGGGACTATCATGAGAAAACCAATAACCCATTTGTTGATATATTTTTGTCGACCTGTATATTGCAGAACGAGAATAAACCAAAGGATGGTGCCGAAAGGAATACCAATATATTCAATTCTTAGCCAGAACCGGATCTGATCTAACGTCGTACTAACAATTTCAAAAGCATAACCGAATGTGTAAAACGCGCCCGTCAGCAAGCCGAGACCATAGCTAATCGCGATCGGAAGCTCTCTTCTCTTCCAAGAAAGGTAAGTAATAACCAAAGAGCAGCAGGTTGCCGCCATTAATAATACAGATAAATACGAATTGTAGCTCATAGATGACTGCCCCCGTGCAGATAGTAAACGATCGTTCTGCACCTCTATCTTATCAGAGTTTTCAAGTAACATGTAAGAAAATATATCATCTAATATCCGCCCTACATACAAACGAAAAGAGAGACAGTCTAAAACCAGTGACGGTTTCGTACTGCCTCAACTCTATTCATTTTCACTCAGCCCTTTGATCCGGTAAATCACATTCCGTTCCTGTTCATGGTTCATGGTTTCGATGCGCTTGTTGAGGAAAAAGGCATCGATCCAACTCCACAGCAGAGATCCGCTTAATAGACATATTGAAAGCCATAACAGAAAGTAGCTAAACGCTTCAATATCTGTGTATACGGCTAACAGTATGATGCCTAGGGTTGGAACAATCGTCGTCGCAAACATGATGCTTGCGTACAAATAGTTCTCTGTATAGAACCTGTGTGCTCCAAAAAAATGCAACCCTGCCCATAGGCCCCAAACAATTTCCTTGGATTTCCTCTTCTTGAGTAATTCCGTTTCCAAAACGCCAAGCTCTTCCAGAGTTAAGGTGCGTAATAGGTTTAGGTTATCCATTGATTATGCGTTCAACCTATCCTGCAGCTACTTTTGAATTAGCTTTTGCATGACTGAGCAGACGAATTTCGGAAAGAATTTCATTTTCAATTCTTTCGTTCGTATCTCTGATCATGCCGGATAATAGGAATAGATCAATTAATGTCCAAATTCCCAAACCACCCAGTGTGAGCAACATGGCAACCCCTGTTCCAACTTTGCCCAGATAGAAACGGTGACCCCCGAAACCACCTGTAAAGAACCAAAGCAGCCAAGCAATACCACCTGATTTTTGTTTCTTGCTCATTTCGGATGCTAGCAACTGAAGCTGCTCCGATGTTAAATTTTGCTTTTGCAAAAGTGACGACATGTTTCGACCTCTTCTCTCAATAATGGTTAAATTATACAACGTAAATTCTACATATAATATCAACGTTTGATTAAATTTGATAAATTTTTCACAAAGATTACCTATTTATCACCTACTTATACTACCAAATACCTAGTACACCAGTCGATCCAGAAGGGTACGACCGTAATACAAGCCTAATCCCTTGAACGATATGTCTCCGATTCCAACCTCATTCATACATAAAGAACCCCTCAGTTCCGTGATGGAATTGAGGGGTTTTCACCAACGTAGGACTGCCCCCGAGGTTTTCAGCCATGGGGCAGCCCTCGCGGGCGGATCACCTCGACGATCGCGAAGGGGCTATCACCGGCTGGATACTTATTTTTGGATAAGCTTCAATGCGAGAGCTTGCTCCTCTGTTAAAATGAATTCTTCCTTAGGCCAGAATTCCTCATCCTTATCTCTGCCGAATAGGCGAAGAATTTCCTTCCAAACACCTTTTTCCATTGCTTCTGAAGCGGAAATCATAATTTTCACAGTGAACACCTCCTGTCCTCACTATAAATGTTGGACGACTCCTAAATCAACTTAGGATGCGCGTCCCCATCGGCGATTGCTCTTTGCAGCGTCCTAACCAGCCTCTCCGACCTGATAGGCTTCAATATATAATCATAGGCATTAACATCAAAGGCGGATGGAGCGTACTCGGTGTACGATGTAACAAATATAAGCCTCATCAGGTGACCATTAGCCCTTAATCGTTTGGCAAAATCAAGCCCACTCTCTCGCGGCATGCTAATATCTATACATATCAAATCGACTTCATGATTGGTTACATATGAAAATGCAGTTGAAGTCTCCTGAAAGGTACCCACGATTTCAACCTCATTCACCTTGGCAAGCATCCGTCTCATAATGAGATGCATGGCTTTCTCGTCATCGATAATAACAACCTTCAAGTAAACTCCCTCTCCCCGCGCTGTTCGAATATTCGCTATTCTGCTGGATTTAGTATACCGCATGCCAATGATGGCTAAATGACAGAAACTTTGCCGTGCGAATCGAGTACTCACTCCTATTCGTAGGCTGGGGGGTAACCAGTGCCAACGAACTCCATTATTCTTATTCGATCAAAATGGACGATTCTGAAGTTGTTACGAATTCCAGACGCGTTATTTCAGGTAAAAGCCTACCATTCCACCTATAAATAGCTCCATAACGCCTATTCAGTTCGTTGAGTAGATAAATCAGCTGATTTTTCCGCTAATAAGCATCATACTGTTCGTTAGAGCGATGACCTTCAAAAAGCAGATCACCACCTAAGCAAGCATATGAAATCGGCTTCGCTACCCTGAGAGATGAGCTTCTTGCAAGCAACATATCCTATTAAGGGAACTCTGGGACGCTATTTGGGCAAATAGCAGGGTTGCGAGGGTCATAGCGGAACTACAGGGTCTTATTCCCACGAAAAGTGCTGAATTTCCCTCAAAATAGCAAAATAGCGAACTGTAGTTCCCTCAACCTCGCTATATTGACACTTTTGGCTAGCATAGCGCCCTGTAGTTCCCTCTCCGCGCGTGGCTGGATTCACTACAATTGTAGCAGTTCCCGTATCGCCTATACCTGCCCTACCACAGGAGGATGAATTTACGGGGTAGTCCCGCAACGCCAAAAAGGCACCCGAATAAGGTGGGTGCCCCGTCTCCCGTGCATTCTTGCCTTGCTTACTGCTGCGCCCGCTGCGGCGCAGCGCCGTCGCCTTCAGGCCGCATGCCCCCACGGCCCCCGCCTTGTCCGGGATTGCCGCCAGGTCCTCCCATCCCGCTTCTTGCCGCAGTCACACCCGATTCGGACAGCCAGGTGATGACGCTGGATGTTGTAAAATCAACCACCTTCGTCCCTCCTTGGTACTCGCCTCCATCATAGAGCCCTTTGGCAGCGCTGCCCGTGGAGGTGCCGCCGGCATAGAGCGTGTACGAAGCGCCCGTCTTCAGGTTAGGTGAGCTAACGAACAGTGACTGATAACTTTTGGGCGGTGCGAAAGTTAGAATCGTATTCCCTTCGCCATCCTCCATATGAACCATAGCGCCTGCTTGCTGTGACTTGTTATAGGTCATCAGGATGCCGGGCTGCGTCGATTGCTCGGATGTCGCTTGGGCCATGCCAGAGCTGCCCGCGGCAACGAGGAATCCGCCCGTCATCTCGAATGTCCCATCATAGTCCAAGGGGCCGTTGCCGTTATCTGTTGGACCGTTAACAATAACGGTGCCGCCTGTCATAACAATCGAGCCATTGGCATCCAAGCCATCGCCTTTGGCATCGACCGATAGATACCCTCCGGTAATCGTCAGCTTATTATTTGAGGCAGCGCCGGACTCACCGCCTGGTCCTTTGGGTCCGCCTTGCCCACCTTGCCCGCTCTGTCCGCTCTGTCCGCTCTGTCCGCCCTGCCCGCCTTGCCCGCCCTCCGCGGCCGTTTCACTCGACCCAGATGAAGCGTTCACGCCGTCATCATTGGCGACAAGACTCGTTTGACCATCAGAGATCACGATGGTGGGCGCTTCGATCCCTTCCTCGCTTTGGGCAATATCGATCTTGCCTCCTGCAATGGCGATCGAAACATCTGCGTGAATTCCATCATCGCCGGCATTGATATGAATATCACCGCCAGCTATGTGAAGGCCGCCTTTGCTGTGCAGAGCATCTTCGCCTGATTCAATATTGAACGTACCGCCAGTTATGGACAGGTAACCTTCGGAACCCGCTTTGTCATTCGTTGTTTTGATGCCGTGCCCACCTGCTGCGATGGTCAAATCGCCTGCTTGGACAGCAACCAAATCGCGCCCCATAAGTCCATCATCTACCGCTTGAACAGCCAGTGTACCTCCTGTAATTTTCAATTTATCCTTACTCGTGATGCCATTATTATAATTAGCTTGGACGACGAGCTTGCCCGTGCCGTTGATCGTCAGATCATCTTTGCTGAAGATCGCTGAATTCGGTTCATCTGTCGCCGCATCCGGGTAGACGTACGTTTTTCCATCGGATACGAGATTAGTGGTTCCCTCTTGTAATGAAATAATCGTTTTGCCTGCTTCTTCAACGAAGATAGCCGAGGTGCTGCTGTTATAGATTTCCGCCCCATTTAGTACCAAGCGAACGATGCCTTTGTCTTTGACTTTAACAGCGATTTGGCCGTTATCCAGTTTCCCGCTCACCACATAAGTGCCCGCTGCCGTGATCGAAACCTTGCCGTCCTTCACCTCTACCCCTGTGCCGTTGACCGTGGCCGCGGTACCGCTCAGCATAATCTGGGTCGGATTCGACGAACTCCAGTCTGTATAATTGTCGTCACTGTCATACTCGACCTTCTGAATCAGATCTGATCTGGCTGTTTGCACACCTGCCGCGGTGGTTGTAGTCGATTGAACCGCTGCTGGCGTTGCAGCCTCCGTAGTGGTAGTGGAAGTCGTCGTTTCAGGATTATTGCTGCATGCCGTCGCCAGCACAGCGCATAATAGAACAACACCTACTTGTTTAGCGTTTAATATTTTTTTCATCGTTTATCTTTCCTCTCTCTAATTAGTATTCTGAAGCAGTCGGGCTCATGGTTAAGGTAATGTCCAAATTTCCATTGCGGCATCGTATTGCATCAAGAAATTCTTTCTGATTCGTAAGATGATCGATCGTAACCAGATAAACCAGTTCATATAGACTGCCCAGCTCGGTGGTTCTCACTTTTCTCAACTCATAAGCAATTTTGAACGTGTTGAAAACCTCTTCAAAAGCTTCTTCATATCCCAGATTTTCTGGAATTGTCACTTTTAGCACTTTCTGCGAGGATTTCTTGGCACCGAATTTAATGGCTTTCAGGAAGAACATCAGCATACAAAGGATGACTGTGAAGATGACAGCATAACCGAATGATCCAACGCCACAGGCGAGTCCTGCCGCCATCGTGAATAAGACGAACGCGATATCCTTAGGATCGCCGGGAGCGCTTCTGAACCGAATAATCGAGAAGGCTCCAGCGAGACTAAAGGCTCTTGCAATGTTGCTGCCAATCAGCAGGATGATAATGGCTATGATCGCAGGCAGCACAATCATGGTCAAAGTGAAGTTCTGAGCATACGCAGGCTGTGTTTTCATATACGTAAAGCTAATAATTGCCCCTAAAGCAATTGAAATCAGAATGGTTAGCAGAGCATTCATGATGGTTAATTCCGAATTTATCGTAGCCGAAGTAAACAGCGATTCGATCATAGCCAAACCATCTCCTTCGCGAGGTTTTCGTTCATTCGCATTTTTTTGTATTCATTCCCGTACTTCGAGAAGCTCGTGCGAAATATCTGGTGTTCCGACAGCATCCTCGATAGCCAGGCAGGCACGGTTTTCTCGGCCTTCACTTCCATTAACCACTGGCCGCGGCAGAGCAGCTGCTCTCCGTGATCGCCATCTTCAAGCTTGAGATCATATCGTCTGGATCGAATATTCGTATCAAATGTAATCCGCAAATCACGATTCTCTTTGCCGAACATCGCGATGCGATCATAGGTCAGATATACCTTTGGCTGCAGCTCATATCGTCCGAGGAAATATTTGATTTCCTGAATGACTTGCTTGTTCATATAAGGTTGAAGTTCCGGCTCAATGCCCGAGCGAACAAATTCATATGCCTCGTTTAATTTCAGCGCTGTCCTACGTTTGTTTACCAATCCAAATACCTTCTTCTTCAGTTCCAAATAGATCTTCGCGTCTTTCTCGGGAATGCCATAAGCTCTGATGCGGAGCTTCTCCCTATACTTGGGCTTCGCCAAGCTGTTTCGAATTAAAGAATCATGTTCCGTATCGAAATAAATATTGCTTATCGCGTAAAATTTATCGTCCTTGTTGTACTTATCCAACTCCATATAGGCAAGTAAGTCGTTATAGATCGTATAAAAAGCTTTGCTATCCATCAGATACTTGCTTTCATACCGGTTGAATACTTCAATGGCCATATCGTTGCGCCCCTTTCTCTTGTACGATGTGCTTGCTGCTTCATGTCTGTATCTTAGCTTCCGAACCTTTAGTGAAACTTAAATGACCTTATCCATCGGCTATTTTTCTTAACCCACCGACGAATGCTACTATTAAGGTTGATTAAAGGTTCGATGACTATAATGAAGCCATTCACAACAACGGCTTAGGTAGGCTGACACAAAGGGGACGCGACAATGAGAATATTAATTGTAGAAGATGAGATTCATCTGGCCGAGGCCTTAACCCAAATCTTAAAAAAACACCATTACTCCGTCGATGCCGTTCATGATGGTCAATCCGGGCTGGATCATGCGTCCAGCGGCATATACGATCTCTTATTGCTCGACATTATGCTGCCTGAAATGGACGGCATTACCTTATTGAAGACCATTCGGAGCCAAGGGATCTCCACTCCCGTTATCCTGCTCACGGCGAGGGGCGAAATTTCCGATAAAATTACAGGCTTGGATTATGGCGCCGACGATTATGTGGCGAAACCTTTTTCGACAGAGGAATTGTTGGCGAGAATCAGAGCAGCTTTGCGACGCAAGGGCGATGTTGTTCCGGAGGATGGTTTGAAATTTGGCGATATCGAATTGAACACAGGGAATCTCAAACTGACCTGCAAAGGGAAGGAACTCAAACTCATTTTAAAAGAAAGTGAATTACTGGAGCTGTTAATGTCTAGGAAGCTTGCCGTTACATCAAAGGAGCAGATTATCGAGAAGCTATGGGGCTTCGATTCCGAGGTCGAACATAATAACGTGGAAGTTTATATCTCTTTTTTGCGCAAAAAAATGACTTTTCTGCATTCAGCAGTTCGCATAAATACCATTAGAAACGTAGGCTATGTCTTGGAGGTGACCTCCTAATGTTCAACAAGCTCCGCAATCGATTCCTGGTCGTGAATCTGGTCATTATCTCTTTCATTATGCTTGTGGCTTTTGCCTCTATCTATACGATTACCTATCAAAATGTACGCGCCGATATCGATATGGAGCTGCATCGCGTGTCCGATTTCTACCTCAAACCGAACGGAAATAAGGGAGAACCGCGACCCGACGGGGGAAACCCGCCGCAGCAAGGCAAGGCCAATACGAACTCTTCTCCAGAGCGCACGGTCTCCTTCCTGCTCCAAACAGACGACCAGTGGAAGATCACAGCCACGAACTCCCGATTTGACATGGATACCGATTTCTACAGTCTGGCTATTCAAAAAGCAGCTACCCATAACGCGCAAGACGGCCAGTTTACGCTCGATGGCAATACATGGGCTTACATGGTGCAAAAAAATAATACGGGATACTGCGTCGTCTACCTGGACGTCACCCCTCAACACAATATCCTTACGAATCTCGTCTATACGTTCTCCGTCGTTGGCTTAGTTATGCTCATTGTGATTTATTTTACGAGCCGATTTTTCGCAAACCGCTCGATCGCACCGGTCCAAGAAGCTTTCTATAAACAGAAGCAATTTATCGCGGACGCTTCTCATGAATTAAAAACGCCGCTAGCCGTCATTAACACGAATGCGGACGTTCTATTAGCCAATAGCGATGACACGATTCAGAATCAAGCGAAGTGGCTGCACCATATTAAATCAGAAACAGAACGAATGAAGACGCTGACCAACGATCTCCTCTACCTGACCGAGATGGACGACTCCCGAGCCCTTATGATGTTCACGACATTCCCTGTAAGCGAGTCCGTGGAAAGCGTCATTCTAACGATGGAAGCCGTCGTGTACGAGAAGAATATTACCCTGCATTACGACATTGAACCTAACTTGACCGTTCATGGCAATAATGAGCAAATTAAGCAAGTCGTCATGATCCTCTTGGATAATGCGATCAAATACAACAAATCTGAAGGATCGATAACCTTAACCCTTGCGAAGCGTCATTCCGATATTCTGCTCACAGTAACCAATACAAGCGACGGAATCTCACACGAGCATCTTGATAAAATTTTTGATCGCTTCTACAGCGCGAATCAATCCCGCTCCCGCAAGCATGGCGGCTACGGTCTGGGACTCGCTATCGCCAAGTCCATTGTCGAGCAGCATAAGGGCAAAATTCATGCGAAGAGCGTGCTGAATGAGAGCACCTCGTTCTATGTTCAGCTACCTTAAAAGAAACAAGAGGCTGTCTCAACAGGTTAAAACCTGGTAAGCAGCCTCTTCTAATTTCATTTAATTTTCACTCCTGCCAAGCTTCCCCCTTGTACGAACAAACGTTGAATGTTGGCTTCAACTGTAGGATCAGCAATCAGCGGCGGCGCATGATGCGGTTTAATACGGGCATCGATGATCAGATTGTCACAGCCCCAATGTTTATTGTCGTAATAACTGTTTACCCCGTGAATATCATGGGAAGGATTGCTTCGCGTGAAAGTCACCCACAGGAAATTATTAATAGTTTCACTTAGGAAATCACTGTCGTCACACAGGATAATCATCGGACAGGAGGGCATTGAGCCTTTCAGCTGCAGGTTTGCGCTTAGTTCCTGCCAATCCTTTTGCGCATCCTCATACGTTGCAAATTGCGGTCCTTGCAGCGCTACGATCCCTGGCATAATGAAACGGGGGTTCGTGAACGTCGGCAATCCTTTCAACGGTTCCGGAACTTCTGCGCACAAGTCTCTGATCTTCTCACCGCTCGCAGCAAAAACCACTTTGCTCCCTTGGTTCAGGCCAGTGCCCGAATAATCCAGCGTATCGATGGTTGTATGGGTTTGAAAATGAATATCCCTGTGCAGATCGATTCTCTCTAATATATATGCTAAAAACTCAGACTCCTTATGGCTATCCAAAGGTTGCTTGTCCTCTGCCGTAATAAATAAATACTTAGCCAAACTTAGCTGTCCGGTTCCTAGAATACGGTTCGCGATGGTCAACAATTCCGCTGGTTGCTTGACTTGTTGGTAAGGTGTATAACGCTCACTGCCAATCGCAAAAAGCAGCGGATGCACGCCAGCCGCATCTACAGCATGCACTTCTTTGACACCAGGAATCTCCTGCTTGATGGCATCTCCAGTTAACTCGTGAATCAACGCACCGAATGACGTGTCTTCTTGAGGAGGACGTCCGACCACGGTAAATGGCCAAATGGCGTTTTCCCTTGCATAAACCTTGTGTACCCGCATTAACGGAAACTCATGTGTCAAGCTATAGTAACCCAAATGGTCGCCGAAAGGCCCCTCTGGCTTGGTCTCACCCGGATAAATGTCGCCTGTGATTACGAAATCAGCATCGTTGCTAATACAATACCCGTCTATATAGCTATAACGAAAACGTCGCCCCGCCAGCATACCCGCAAATGTGACTTCGCTTAATCCTTCCGGCAGCGGCATTACCGCAGATAGCGTGTGAGCAGGCGGGCCTCCAATGAAAATACTAACTTTCAAAGGCTCGCCTTTCTTCGTCGCTTTGTCTTGATGGACCCCAATCCCGCGATGAATTTGGTAGTGAACACCAATTTCCTTATTCAACTCATAATCATTCCCATTCAACTGTATCCGATACATGCCTAGATTAGCGTTCATAATGCCCGCATTGTCCGGATCTTCACTATAGACCTGGGGCAGCGTGATGAATGCGCCTCCGTCCTTCAGCCAATGCTGAATGAGCGGCAAATCCGAAATGTTAATTTCCTGCGCACTTACAGGTAAACTCGAAGATTTCTTCAAAGGCAGCGCTTTGACAGCCGTTAACCCGTTACGAACATGAGCAAACGGGTTTTTCAGCGCCTTGATGGGATCTTGCCTAAGGGCAATAACGTTCTGGACATCCTCCCAATTTTTGCGGAAAATAAACTTACTTCGCTCCAAAGTCCCGAACAAGTTAGAAACAGCCCTGAATTTCGACCCTTTCACATTTTCAAATAATAGGGCAGGTCCGCCCGCTTCATACACTTTCATATGGATTGCAGCCATTTCGAGATAAGGGTCCACTTCTTCCCCAATACGAACCAGATGGCCATTTTTCTCCAAATCAATTAGGCATTCTTCTAAGTTTTGATACATATCAGTAACTCCTATGTGTAAGTCATTATAATTTTATTATATCCGTTCTTTTGCGCGACGTCTTCTTTGGCCTCCTTATTATGAGCAAAAACAGCGAAAAGAGTAGTTGGCGCACGATGCCGACTACTCTTTTGATCCTATTGGAGAGAAAGTTTATTTTTTTAGCAAAGCGCAAACTTGGAGCTCTCCAACACTATACATATGGGGGTAGCTTCGATCCTCCCAAACCCACAGTCCTATTGTGAGAAAACCGGCTTCCCCACCCTGAAAGATGAGCCAATCAAACACGACAAATCCTGTTGAGGGGAACTCTGGTACGCTATTTGGGCAAATAGCAGGGATGCGAGGGACATAGCGGAACTACAGGGTCTTATTTCCACGAAAAACGCTGAATTTCCCAGGAAACAGCAAAATAGCGTACTGTAGTTCCCTCAGCCTCCCGATAATGCCACTTTTTGCTAGAATAGCGCACTGTAGTTCCCTTACCTCCGCGCGAGGCAGCTGGGCAACCAGCAAATGATCACCATTCTGCCTAAAATTTGCTCGATAGCGTTAATCCAGTTCATTAAATCTCCGAAGTAGCCATTTTCCGGTCAATAAGCATCATACCCTTCATTAGATGCCCTCTGAGACCGAAAACCGCCAAAGCAAAGAAGTCTGCGGTTGGACGCCAATAAAAGCAAAAAAAGCCCCTTCTCAGGGCTTCTCAGTATTTTAAACAAGTATCATTAGGTTTTTCCCGTGGTCCTACCCTTCCGTTTCAACTCATACATCGCCTTGTCCGCACTATTCAGCAACGTATCCACGTCATCGCCATCACTTGGAAAAAAGCTAACCCCTAGACTCATGCCGATCGGAATCGCTATTCCCTCGTGCATGAAGACATCATGAATGAACGCGTGCTGCAGCTGGTTCAGCTTATCTCTTACAAACTCCACCGAGGGAATTTCATTTAGAAAGAAGACAAACTCGTCCCCGCCAAATCTAGCCGCAACCCCTTGCTGGGCAACGGATTCATTGATTAATTGGGCCGCGTGCTGCAAGATCTCATCGCCGACCTTATGACCATACGTATCGTTCGTCTCTTTAAAAAGATCCAGATCGACAATGATCAGAGCCAGTTGCTGCTGACGCACTCTTGCATCCTGAATCGCTTCCTCCAATTTTTCGTAGAAAAATCTGCGGTTTGGCAAAAGAGTGAGAGGATCATGGTAGGCCATGAACGTAATCACTTGCTGGTTTTCCTTCTGTGCTGTAATGTCGCGAATAATTAAAATAACATGGGGCTCGTTATCCACCCACACATAATCCCCATCTATAAGCACATCGATTCGCTTCTCCTCCGTGCAGATGGTCGTCTCGAAATCACTAATAGCTTGCCTGCTTTGTATATGATCTTTCGCTGATTCTCCGACTAAATCGTAAAAAGTAACATGCTTCAGCTTAATAAGTTGAAATAGCTGCTTCGCGCTAGGATTGACTTCCTTCATTCGCCCATGCTGATCAAGCAGCAGAATAGCCGCGGGGTTCAAATTAAATAGTTTCTCATACTTCTTATCAATAAAGTTAAGATAGTCGAATTTGATCATAGCAAGCCTTAGCGTAAAGCACCAAATCAAGCCTGCGTAAATATAGGGATAAGGCGGGAGGACGTCACTGAAATCCAAGTAGCCGGTTAGCGCCGTCCAGATAAGAACAAGACCTGCGCCCCTGCTTAGCACATTATAGATAGCTTTGCGCTCCATTGTGCTTGCATTCGATTTGCCCCTGGCAATCATAAGCAGGAACAAAGCACTGACGACCAGACTGACGGTTATGGTTATAAAATACGGCTTATCCAAGATAGGCATTTTCCAAATACCTACTTGATTGAACAGTGCTGTAGAAATAATTCGTTCCTCGCTGAACAAGTTAATCAACACGACAATAACCGGCACATAGAAAACATACGGATAAATATATTTCGGCATCTGTCTATCGAGTCTGGCAAACTTAGATAAAACATGAATACCGATACCCGGTATGAGAATGCCTACACTCCCAAACCATTTCGCAGCAGCACATCCAACCCCATATATAAGAAGAAAAGGATTGGCAGCAGATAGGTGAAAATTGGGATTAGCGCTTCTGTTAAGTTCATTCCGCCACATCCCTTCTTACAGAATCATATCTTAATCGTTGCGAGTTGCCAACCTCAGACTTCTACAGCAAAACTCTGTTCTCCAATATGTTTTTCATACTGATATGAGACTTGGAGGGGCCTAGTTTGCTCAGAGAATCCTGGAACTCGGCGAGCTCCTCTATGGAGGCGGTCTGCACTTTAATGAGATAATTATATTCTCCACTTATGCGATATAAATCCGTCACTTCCTTAGCTTCTTCACAGAAATCCACGAGCTTCTGGCACTGTTCCGTTTTTATGAGAATAAACGTAGTTGTCCCCCGGTTCAATTCCCTTAATTGAAAGACCGCACTATACCCGGAAATAATGCTCTTCTCCTCCAGTTTGATCATCCGTTCCTTCACAGAGGGCTGAGACATCGCTATTTCTTTACTAATTTGTGAAACCGTCATTCGCGCGTTGTGCTGAAGAAACTGCATAATCTTCCTATCAATGTCATCTAGATGATGATCCAAATCCAACGCCCCCCTATGATAATCCACAAAATAAGATATCTTATCAAAAATGCCTTATATTTAAATACTTTATCACATTAAAATCCTTATATTTCACATATATTTTACATTTTCGACTGTTTATAATGAATACATCTTAGTTAAGGAGTGATGATAGATGAGTATCAAAGGTCTTGCCCACGTAGCCATTCAAGCCAAAGATTATAACGCAACTATTGCTTTCTATACCGAAGTTTTAGGATTCAAAATAGGCCATTCTTGGAGTCTGCCTGCTTTCCAAATCAAAGAAGCTTCCATGCTGGTTTCCCCTGACCGAAGAACATGCATCGAGGTTTTTGACAATGAAGCGGTCATCCCCGCGCAAGGCAAGAAAGCGTCATCCGAAGATGAAATCGCTCATGGAGCGCTGCTGCATCTCGCTTTCTATGTGGATAATGTCGATGACATATACCAAAAAGCTCTTGCTCATGGAGCAAAAGCTTTTATTGCACCAAGTCGGCTTTCTCTCGGCGTGCCACCGCTTGAAGTAAAGAATGCCCTTGTTCATAGTCCCAATGGGGAGGTTATTGAGTTTATTGAGGATGTTGATTTTGATCAATTTACTAAGAACTCCTACAAATGAGCTTGACCGGGAAGCTTAGCGTCGTGTCCAACTTTGCCAACACTTCTAGCTTCCCTATTTAACAGCTCATCCGTTCGCAGGCATTCCAGGCCCTTCCTGCGGACCTCAATCAGAACTTCCTTCAGCCCTGCGATCATCTGCCGCGGCGCTTCTTCATCTGCCCCAAGTGTATCGCCGCTATCATGAAGTACGATAATGGAACCAGGCTTAATCCTTTTCAGTAAGTTCATCTTTAATTGTTCCACGCTGACCGCTGGTTTCCAATCTCCAACCATGACGGACCAGAGGACAATCCGGTAATTTTTTCTCATCAAGATAAGATCACCTATATTAAGGAGCCCCCATGGCGGTCGATAGACAATGGGTCTCTCTCCTGTGATTCGTTCCACGATATCCGCTGTGCGATCTGCTTGCTCGCGTCTATTCGCCCAGGGGGACAAGATCCAATTGGATCGATGAATGTAGTTATGAATGCCGATTTGATGCCCCTCCTGGTGCATTCGCCGAATCAATTCAGGGTGTTCTTCCGCCTTTTTGCCGAGTACGAAGAAAGTAGCTTTCACGTCATGCTCTTGTAGCAAATCCAGCAAATCAGGCGTATAGGAAGGATCTGGCCCGTCATCGAAAGTAAAGGCAACGCCCTTCCCGGCTTTTCCCTTGGAGAGGACGCCCCACCCGCATATGCGGGTAAGAATAAAGGGAACCATCGTATAAAGAATCATGGCATCTAGGGAAACAATCATTAGCATCCGTATCATGAAATCGCCTCTTCCTTCCTTCGATTCTGCCGTTCCTGATGACCATTTTCACGTGATATGAAACGCTCCTTCAGAGCTTGCTTGCTGATCACGAGCCTCATCGGAAACAACTTCTCGCTGCTGTTTTGCATCTGTTGGTTGCCCTCCGGGTGGAGGACACGAAGCAAAAGGCGCAGATATCTCTTATAAAATCGTTGCTGCCACTTGGATTCTATGGGATGTTGTTCAAACCCTATGCCATGAATGATTCCGCGGTGAAGCAGGGTTATTCCTGTTAAGGCTTGAACCTTCAATAGCTCTGGATGACTATCCAGTTCTAAGTTAATTTGCTTCATGGCATCCCGAAACATGCGTGCAATCCTCAATCCAGCTCGATCTGCACCGAACGTGCGTGAAAGTCGGAGCACCTGTCGGTTATCCAGATGCAGCTCGCCTACCCAATCCCCGACAACTATCCTATGCCCATCTTGACAGATCATGCTCTTTCCTTGATGCTGCCTGACCAACAATTTACATATGCCGTATTTTTGCACGGACTTACTGCGAAATTGGGTCAGGATATCAAATATATGTTCCCAGACAATCCACAGGGACTGTAAAGATATCTTCATAAGTGATGACGTTGACATGATCTTTTCCTACTCTCTTTATTGGTTTCGAACAAAGGATCCAACTAGCCGGCGCGTGTAGCCGCCAATCCACTTTACCAGAATGCTGCCTAGGTAAGGACCGATCCATAGATATAAGACACCTGCAAGCATGACGAGGAGTGAGGCACCAAATGTTCTAATTTCCATTCCGACAAAGGTAATATCCATCCATAAGTACATAACAGGGGCCAACAAGAAGATAAAGGGTGCCACGTAGAAAAGCACAACACATAGGAGACAGATAAGCCCGATAACGAATTTCAGCATCAGCCAGAAAATCGCTTTCCAATTCCGGCCATCCATGAGCTCAGTTTTAACCTGTTCCCATAAACCTCCTTGTGGTCTTGATCGACTTGGCACATCGTAGGTGGAAATATCGGTATAGACTTTAGTCTGAATCCTCTCGTATTGTACAAACTTGCTTGTCGCACTTAACACATAAGAGAGAATAGGTAACCCCACCAAAGTGAATGCCATCGTAATCCCAAAGGTTATGCCTACTAAAAAAAAGCAAAAATAAAATAGCCCTGTTAAGAATGTAAGCAGCAAAAAGCAGCAGTTTCTCATATGTTTCCGAATGATTTGGTTCATGTTATCTCTCCCTCTGTACTCGGTATACCGCTTATGCTAGCGCTTAGGATGTATGATCGACCAGTGCCATAATGTCATATGACGAAATCCACGCGGTAATCCCCCCAAAAAGCCAAATAAAAACACCTTTCTTCTACTTCCTGAAGGAATGTAAAAGAAGGTGTTCACTGTTCACTATTCGGTTATTGCCGAGATCCGTATGCTTTCTGCAGTGCTTCTTCACGGTTGCTGACACCGAGCTTGGCATAAATCGTAGAAGCGTAATTCCGCACTGTACCGTCGGACAAATACAGCTTGGCTGCGATTGATTTATAGCGCAGCCCCTTCGATAGGCATTCCAAAATTTCGATTTCGCGCGGAGTTAACCCATACTCGTTGGGCTTCTCAGCCGGCGCCACGGCATATGGAGGCAAATCATAGTTATCAATCAATACATTTGTAATATCAGGTGCAATCATTTTGACCCCGCGGTGAACGAGACGTATCGTCTCAAACAACTCCTGCGGTTCGGTCGATTTCAACAAATAGCCATCGGCTCCGTTGCGCAGCGCCTCAACCGCCTTGTCTGTTTCTTGGAACGTAGTCAAGATTAGCACACGTATCTCCGGCCACTTCATCTTAATCTGTTTGGTTGCCTCCGCGCCATTCTTACCGGGCATATTTAAATCCATCAGCACCACATGAGGTCTCATTTGCTCACACATAGTTATGGCAGCATCGCCATCCTGCGCCAGACCTGCAATTTCAAAGTCTTGTTCTCTCTCCAAAATAATTCGAAGACTATCTCGGATGTAAGGCTGATCATCAACCAGCAATAATTGAACAGTTCCCTCTTGAAATTCGACGATTCTTGGCAAATAGCACGTCACCAGCGTCCCTTCTCCAGGCTTAGCATACAAATTAACCTGTCCTTGCAAGTTAGCAGCGCGCTCTTTCATAGCATTCACTCCAAAACCAGCTTGCAAGTTCTCCGTACCTAACCCATTATCCTGCACTTCCAACCTGATCTGTTTCTCCTCATACTGCAGCTTGATCTCGATCTCACTAGCCTGCCCATGACGTACCGCATTGGTTAAAGACTCCTGCAAGCACCTGTATAAGGTCATCTTGGCCTGCTTGGATACCGCATACGCCTCTCCGAACGTTCGGATGCGAACCTTCACCTTGGAGAATTTCTGGAAGTCATCGACTAGTTTCTGTAACGACTGAATAAGGGTCGATCTATCTTGTGGAGAGTCAACTTGATGCAAGTAATGACGAACCTCTTCCAAGCTATTGCGTGTAACCTGCAACAAGGCTTCCACTTTTTGCTCCCCATCCGTGGCAGTCACTTCAGAGCGCAGCGTCTCCAACCCCATGATGATGGAGATGAACGCATGGCCCATCGTATCGTGCAAATCTTTGGACAGCCGATTTCGTTCCTCGATGAGCGTCATCTGCTCCATTTGCGAGATATACTGCTCCAATACCGCATATTGGTCTCGAATAATGCCATTCTGCCGATGATTTACCACTAGCAAATGAAAGGCAAACCCCACCGTGTAAATCAGTCCGAAATTCAGGATCATACTTAAAGTTGATTCTTGATGTGTAAGGTTGGCTAACAAGTATGGAATCAAAATGATCGTAATAGGACCTGACCACCAATATGACTTTTGCGCACTGTTGCTAGCGATCATGAAAGCGGGAGCCAGGAAAACCAAATAAGAATCAGGGAATAACGATGCCAAATACAAACAATATCCCCCGGTAATAACCAACTCAGCAATCAGATAACACCTGTAATGCAGTTGCAAACAGAACCACGGAGCAGAGAACGCGATGATTCCCCATAACAGCGTAAGCCAGAACGGAATTGTTAGAAACTCAGATACATATCCCACAGTAACTAATATAGAAAAAAAGAAGGCTATGCGAATCAGAAAAACCATCCAATCGTACCAAAACCAATGTTTGACCAGGTTAAACACTACTTTTCCCCCTAATAACTCTGCTGACTTACCTGCTATTATAAGGGTACACTTGACGTGCTTACTAGTTACAAAGGTCATAAGTTGATGTGACTATTTGATGAAAACCATTGGATTTATCCAGTGTTTTCCTCACTTTCGCGCTTTAGAACCTTCTTCCATTGGGTTTTTCCAATGGAATTTCCAGAATCGGCCCTTATAGAACGATTCCCTGTTAAAAGATTGGATAAATCCAGTGAAAGGTTGATTTCAACAGCTTTAAAGCCGATTTCATTGGATTAATCCAATGATACTTTTCTTACTTTAATAGACTGAACTAATTAAGCACCTGTAAAATCAAACATTTACCCAGAGAGGGATGTCCAAGCTACTACATCGGTTGGCTTTAACTTACTAGACCACCTTTCTTGACCCGAAAATATTGTCATATTTTGAAAGATAATGTAATATGAAACATACAGCCGTGCTATATTTTAGCACCTAGGGAAAAAGGAGAGAGTATCAGATGAGCAAAAATATTAAAAGACTATCGGTTATGCTTGCCTTATTTTTAAGTGTATCTGTATTTGCATCCCTCACTGCGTCCGCAGCAAATGAGAAACGTATTGATGCGAAAAACGGAAATTATGTCACCATTTCCAACCTTGTTGAAACAAAGAAAACCAAGGACGTCGGTTACGGAGATACCCTGTATGTCGTTACTGCACCTGTTACTATCACCTTCCACGGCGAGCTCTCCCCAGAGGCATCCATTGCCAAATGGGTTGACGATGAGAGTCTGGACTATGTAGAAATCCACGATAATAAAGCCGTACTCACTGAAGATGTTAAATATGGCATTTTCCCAGTATTCAAGAATGACAACAGTGACGATAATGCCCCTATTCTTTTGCAAGTCGTAGCCGGTACTACGGAATCTAAACCACCCGTTACGACCACAGAGCCTGAAAAAGCTGCTACACCTTCGCTAGCCGCTCCTACGGCTGCCAAAGTATTAGTGAATGGCAAGAACGTATCCTTTGAAGCTTATAACATCAACGAAAATAACTACTTCAAATTGCGTGACCTAACCTTCGCTGTCAATGGGACCGAAAAGAACTTTGAAGTGAGCTGGGATGCCGCTAAGAACGCAATTGCTCTCATTTCGAAGAGAGCCTATACACCAGAAGGTACTGAGTTGGTTGTTGCAGGACAGCAAACTAGCAAGCCTGTAACAGAAACTAAGGCGAATGTTACACTTGACGGTAAGGATGTCAAATTTACCGCTTATAACATCGACGGCAGCAACTACTTTAAGCTGAGAGATATCGCTCAGTTGATGAACATCGGCGTTAGCTGGAATGCGGAAGCCGGTTCAATCGGCATCGACACCAAAGCAGCTTACACAGAATAAGGCTTCCTAGCCGCCAAGAATGCACAGTGCATGCATTTGCGCCTATTAAACGGAAATAAAGAGCATACCTCCTACTGACGTAGGTGGTGTGCTCTTTGGTTTGTAGCTTATCATTTCCCAAGGAAACTTTTCACAATAAATTCCAAATGGGCATCCATGGATACAGCATCATTGTAATATGAACCTTCGGCATTGATATGGAAAATGCGATTCTCTTTCACGGCAGGGAGGTTCTTCCATAAGTTGCTGCCATAAACAACATTCGGATCACCGTTGTCCCATCCCCAATTGCTCGTAAAGATATAATCGCCAGCAAATTCGGGCAATTGCTCAAGGGATAAATTGGCATAGCCTTCATGTTTATCAAGGACTTTTTCTTTAATTATCTTGGGAGCTTTCAAGCCAAACTCCCCATAGAGAATTTCCCCGCCTCTGGCGTAAAAGTCACCAAATGCATAGATCCCTTTGGCATAAGGCTGAAGGATGGAAACCGTCCTGTCGCCTACGACTTTTACAATTTGCGGTTTGTACTCATTGATTTTCTTGTCCCACTCTTTCAACCAGTTGGCTGCCTCTTGCTCCTTTCCTGCAAGCTTTCCGTATTCGAGCATCTGCTCTTTATAAGAATATTTGCCATATTCTAATCGAACAACGGGAGCAATCTTGTCTAGCTCTTTGTAGGTCTGCTCCATGGTTGGAGCAGCAACAACAATGATAAGATCAGGCTGCATGCTCAGGACTTTCTCCGGGGCGAAGGAGTCGCCAACCGTTTCAACCCCGTCCATCATACCCTTTAGGAAAGGATTCTTAAGTAAATCAACTTGAACACCTACAGGTTTAACGCCAAGCGCCAGTAAATTACCGGTAAAACTGCCCGTCAGATCTACAATCCGTTGGGGATTCGCCGGTATAACCACGATCCCTTGACTGTCCGTATAATTTCTAGTCGTAGCGGTCGGTGAAGATTGCGTTGAATTTGCCTTCGTTGAATTCTGGCTGGACACGGCTTTCCCTTCTGTGCCAGTGCTGATATTTCCCATGCTCGTTCCGCCTGCGCAGGCACTGAGAAATAATGTCATACAAAATAACAACGTTACTGCTGCCATAGCAGCAGGTCTTCTTTCCTTATACATACGTAAATCTCCCTTTTTAATTAAGTGATAACGATTCTCATATCCATTATCACTATAACGAAGAGGCAACCGCGATACAATAGCAGATCGGGAACGGACACGGGGCAATTTCAGAACCGAGTCCATACGTCTTTGCTTCGATCTAAACAGCGCAGGCGATATCCCATAGTGCTTCTTGAAGCTGCGGCTTAACGTATGCGCATCCGGATAGCCCACCTGCAAGGCAATTTCTTGCAACTGAGCCTCTGTATCCGTTAAAAGTTGCGCGGCCTTATCCATACGAATTTGCGTGAGAAAACGGATAGGGCTTTCATTCATTTCGTTTTTGAACAATTTGGTTAAATACCTTGTGCTGCAATCAAGTAAATCCGCCATCCTATCCAGGGTTATAGGCTCCATGTAACGCTCATTCATGAACCGCAGCACCTGTGAAACATGATCAGGCTGGGCAGGTTGGATTCCCTGGCGCTGCATCTGCCAGAACAATTCGTGAACAAATTGGTAGAACAACGTTCTCGCCTGAAATTTATTTAACGGCTCTGACTTCGTCCACTTTGCAAACATATCTTCGACTTTATCCAGCAGAGAGAGCGAATACAGCGGTACGAAACCATACTGCATCTGAAACGGCCTGTTCGACGCCATGAACCTTACCCTTTCCTGGGGGGCTGGCAAAGACAGCTCAGCTTTGTAAATGATCAGATAATATTCAAACCGTTCATCGACGGAAATATCAAGACGTGTGCCCTTACCGCCGTGCAGCACTTGAACCCGGTTCACCGTATGCTTAGCTTCATCCAGCCAAATCTCAGCACGCCCGCGAACGGCACATAGGAATGTACTGGCCGGAAGATAGTATTCTCGCAATACTTCCCCTCGCTCCAGAAGCATATAGCGTACATCTATCATTTTGAATGAAGCATGGTTCCATAGCGTAATATGCTCATTTAAATTCATCGCAGCGTTTCATTCCCTCCAGCCGCATAACTGTGCGGTTGTTCTTCTTCTATATTATATTGATAATTATTCTCAACGTAAAGGATTAGGATGAACAATAAAATGCCCTTCCTGAAAGCAGGAAGGGCATTTTATTGTTCATTCTTATAGATACATTTTATCACATGCTGCTCTCTCGAATCTTACGATTAACAGCTCTTTCTATAATGAGCTTAACTTTTTTGAAATTATCGACGTCTTTTTCGGTTTCCGTCATTTCTTTTTTAAACTCGTAGTCGATGCAGCTTAGATTTTTAATGTATCGCACGGCTACTTCAAACTCATCATAGGTTAAAGGATTATTGATATAATAACTGGTATAACGGCGTGCCTCTAGCAGTTGCTTATATTCCAAGCTGCTCTTATTGATTGTGTTCCAAGTAATCGATTGAATCAAATAGCTAGCTTGAGGTCTAAGGTTGCTAGATGGAATATGCATGACATCACTTTCACTTCCATCATTATTACTCGTTGTAATCGTATAGAAGTTCAGACAATTATAGTTGTTATGTCTCTCCTCTGAACTCTTAATCTTCGAATAAAGAATTCTCGACGTCGTGTAGTTGCTGATTTCATCACTCAGCAGATCCAAGTCCCCATTCATTTCATACAGCTCATTATTGGTCATGTAAATATACTGAATTTGAAAGGAAGCGAACACTTCATAATCACCGAATTTCTTCGAAGTGTTATTTCGATTGGGTGCAGAAATGAAATGCAGCGCAACAAGTTCCGACTCGTCAACCCCTAGCTGTGTCCTGCCAAATTTCACACCATGGTAGTGCATGGCCTGCTCTACGGTACTGGAAGCCTGCTCATAAGAAAGTTCTATCGCATTGTATTCGCCCAATTCCCCTTCATGCTTCGCAAGATCGGAGTGATAGGCAGCCAGCTTCTGTTCATGTTCTTGTATGAATTTCTCTGTCATCGTCCCATTCAAACGGGTAAAAAAAGCATCCACTTTTCTCTTCCATACGAAGTAGGCAACCAGCATAAGAATGACGAGACTCCAAAGTAGAATAGCAATTACATCAGAAATGCTGCTAGTGATCTTGAATCCCCAGATGATGATAACCATGACAAGAGCCAGGCTCATCCAACATCTCACCGGTTTCTTCGCTAAATAATCAAAGAAGCGGTTTCTCTTAACCGCAGGTTCCATCTGGTCGAAGGCAGGAACATTGGTTATCAAACTATTCCTAAGATAGGAAAGCTTGTCCTTTACAGACAGATCGTCGAATGAAACATCGGCTAAATGTTTTAATGTACTCATAGAATCTCCTTTCGTCTAAATGGCTAGCACAGAATCAAAGTAACTTCTATCACTTTCATCTAACTTTACAATTTTTAAAATCTGATGAATCTCTTCCACGTCAAGTTGGAAATTGTTCGCTTTCTCAAGAAGCAGCTTGCTGCTGCCTCCCTGATGCATATTGAAAAGGTAGTACTCATAGTAGTCTCGCTTAATTACAGCTTGCATAATATAATACAAGCCTGTTCCACTGGATAAGACTTGAGCGCTGTTTAAATACGACTCTACCTTACGAACTTTGTCCATGTGGAGCACACGCGGTTTTTTCCCTTCCAACATGGCAAGAGCCATATAATAAAAGACATTTGGATCTGTACAATTATTTTCAGCCAGCTTTTTTAGAATATCGAATGAAAATTCATAATTCTGCGCATCGATATGACACATGGCCAAGGAAACTGCAAGGGGAATATTTCCTTTATTATCCTCTAACTTTTCTTTGTAGGAGGTGATGTAATTATGCTTGGTTTGGCTATCCATCTTCGCCAAAGCAGCCAAATTCTTGGGGATATATGCCGTACCACAAAATTCACAAATCTGATTGATGTCTATCGGCAGGTTTGCCCCACAATTAGGACATGTATGTACTATAATCTTCGCCATAGGTAACCTCCTACTGAATGCTAACTTTATCCAAAGCCAAAATTTCGTTTAAAATGCGTGACGTTTTCTGGTAGATTTCATTGACGTTCTCTTGTTCGAGGTGATCTTGACCTTGTAAAACTTTAAGCCGGTCTCTCAATTCGTCGCAGGAAAAAACGACATCCCATTCTCCCTCAGGCTTCCTACTTCGCCCAAATACACCTAGCGCCCTTGATTTAATCGTTAATTTATCATATAAAACCTTAGTTTTGCTGAAATCGAGGCTCTGATACTGCTCAGCCAATTGGTTGTAAGATAAAATGATATGGGATAACGTTGTCGCAACATCTCGGGTATTCGCCTTTTGCAACTGTTCATTATCCAATTCATTTTTTGAATGATCACCTATGTATAGGATTGAAGCGTAAGCTATAACATACAGGGCGACACCCAACAACGCTAATACACTATACGTCGCACTTATTTTTAAATGGGTCGTTTCTATATTTACTGGTAATTTGCGCACAAAGTGATCCAGAACATTACTCAAAGCGAATCTGGCATATATCCCGATTAAGATCAATTCAATGACAGCAAACAACTGCGTTGTCGTTACAAGCGCTAGCTTATAAGGCAACCTCATGGATGAGGTGCTTCTCGCTATAAAGGCTTGATAGAAACTGAATACCTCGGCAGCGCCAATGACAATGACAACGAGCATGATGAGGTAGGAAGCAAACGAATTTAACGCCAACCCTACGACAATAATAAGGAAAAACACGAGTAATAATACACAGGCCGCAACAACGCTTGCCAGTATCTTAAAATACCTATCCTTACTCAATTCCACCCACTCCTTATACGAAAGATGTGCCGCATTCAGGGCAAAACCTCGAACCAGCCGTCAGTTCATGGCTACAACTTGGGCAGGAAATGATCCCGATGGCGGTTCCGCATTCTGAACAAAATTTAGCATTTTCTTTGTTCTCCGCGTTACATTTATAGCAGGGCTTGGTCGATTGCATTTTTTGTCCGCATTCCACACAAAATTTGGCGTCAGGTGAGTTAGCCGAACTGCAATGTTTGCAAGGAACATTCGTCTCTGGTGTTGGCACAGGCTGCCTGATCGTATTATTCGATATATTGGAAATTGCGCCTCCAAGTTGGCCCATCATTCCAAATCCTAAACCCAGTCCGATACCCGCATTAGCCATTCCTGAGGTACCCTCATTTTTCGAGAAATTACCCATAATCTCAAATTGTTTTTGCGTGGCATATCTAGCATCACCTAGAATATCAAACTCGGCTTTACGCTGGAGAATACCATTAATTACTTCCATATCTTCATCTGGAAAATTAATAGAATTGACCAAAAAGTTAACTAATTCTATCCCAAACGTTAAGAAACTATCCTTCATATCATCCATGCACATCTGTGCGATTTCTCTTTGTTTGGTACGGATATCTAGGACTGATACTTTTTTATCAATGATATATTGCGCTAGAATCGTATCAACGCTATTAAGGACAATCCCCTTGAAATTAGGCAGCAAGTTTTGAACCGTGATGGTCGTCCCACCCTTTTGCGTCCCTATAATTTGGGTTAGAAATAGGCTATAGTCATTCACTCTCATGGTGTACTGCCCATTAGCTCTTGCATTAATTCTTACCTGGTAAACCGGATCTATAATCTGAATTGGTGACTCCGTTCCCCACTTTAAATTCATATTCAATGTTGTATTTATATAATAGATTTCCGCCGTAAAAGGAGTTTCATTACCAAATGGCAAATTTATCAGTCGGTTTAGCAAGGGGATGTTCCCCGTTGATAAGGTATGAGTACCGGGCCCAAATAAATCCAGCGCTCTTCCCTCTTTGACGAATATAGCAAGCTGGCCTTCACCGACGACAAGCTGCGCACCCAGGGTTAAATCTTCACTAGGATATTTGTACACCAACCAATTCCCGTCTGCAGCTCCATCATATTTAATTCTATCAATTAGTGCCAAGCTAACCACCCCAATAATCAGCAAAATTTAACAAAAAGCAACAAATTTATACTATCATAATAACTACTAAAGTACCAGATTATAACAATAGATATCCATAGAACACGCCCTGCATTTTACAAAAAAAGCCGCGCAGCAAGATGCAGCCGCCTCTGCGAAGTCATACGGCCGATATAGGCACATTCGAGTAGGCATTTTCATACGATGGATGCAAGACCATAACATTCGGAGGGATATTAGATGAATAATCACTCGATTTATTCGCAACAAACCATGTATCAAGCCGATCCTGCTTTCATACAATCACTGAGTCGTACGCAACAACAATTGTTTGACGTAGGCAGCCAATGCTCGAACCGCCCTGTTCGCATCCAGATGATGAACGGACAGATTCATGAAGGCACCATTGCCCATATGGATGATGGCCATCTATATTTACGTGTCTCGAATCAAGACGCCCGCGGATTTTTTAATCCATGGACGCCATCTCCTGTAAACAACGATATCATTTTGCCCCTGGTACTTTACAATTTGCTCGTTATTTCGCTGTTGTAAACTTACTCTCCATTCCAAAAAGGCATCCTGCTATCGGTAGAGAATGCCTTTTCCCATATAAAAAAACTATACCCTGACATAGTATTTATGTATTTCTCGATAGCAAGCCCTCTACCCTATAATTAGATCAAAATGAAGCATAGGGAGCTGTTAGCATTGAAAACATCCATTATTGGCTATCCAAGGGTCGGAACATTACGGGAGCTTAAATTCGCATCCGAGAAATACTTTAAGGGCGAGATTGCGATTGCTGAGCTGCACCAAACAGGCGCCAACCTCCGAGCGGCACACTGGAAGATCCAACAAGAGAACGGTATCGATTTCATTCCTTCTAATGACTTTTCCTTCTATGACAGTTTGCTTGATACAGCTTGTTTGTTAAATATCGTTCCAGATCGTTATCAAGCGCTAGGTCTCAACCCGTTAGAAACGTATTTTGCTATGGCTAGGGGCTATCAAGGCGAACAAGGCGACGTTAAAGCATTAGCGATGAAAAAATGGTTTAACACGAATTATCACTATATGGTTCCTGAAATTGATGATTCTACTACCCTTCGATTAGCAGGAACGAAGCTGTTCGATGAGTTCTTAGAGGCTAAGCAACAGAATATTGTAACGAAACCCGTTCTGATTGGGCCCTTTACCCTACTCAAGCTTGCCAAATATAAGGGTGCCAAACAAGCCGCTGACTTCGTCGGTCAAGCTGCTGAGGCGTACGCGGTTATACTTAAACAATTGAATGAGTTAGGCGCAGAGTGGATTCAACTGGACGAGCCTGGATTGGTAACGGATTTATCCCAAGAGGATATCGGGTTATTCTCCAAACTATATACACAAATTCTTTCCTCCAAAGGGAATGTAAAAGTTCTCGTTCAAACGTACTTTGGTGACATTCGCGACTGCTATCCAACGCTTCAAGCCCTTCCGTTCGACGGGATCGGCCTTGATTTCGTTGAAGGTACACAATCTTTAGCGCTCGTACAGCAATATGGATTTTCGGACGATAAAGTGCTGTTTGCTGGCCTAGTGAACGGTAAAAACATTTGGAAAAATCAATACAAACGTACGCTTGGACTTATTCATGAACTAAAAGTGCATGTAAAGAACATCGTGCTTAGCTCTTCCTGCTCGCTTCTGCATGTGCCTTACACTTTACAGCATGAAACGAAATTAGCGAATGAGTCTAAACGCTACTTGGCATTCGCAGAGGAGAAGCTTCAAGAATTCGCACAACTCAAAGCGATCGGAGCTCAAGCAGACCCTTATTCTAGTGCGCTATATTTGCAAAATGAGGAGCTGTTCAACAGCGCCCGGTTTACGAATAATGAGGCTGTACAAGCAAAGGTAGCGGCATTGACAGAGGCTGACTTTACAAGATTGCCTGCCTTCAATGAACGAGAAGCGATTCAGAAATCCAAATTCCAGTTGCCGCTGCTGCCGACTACAACCATCGGCTCGTTCCCACAGACAGCCGAAGTTCGGGCAAATCGCTTTTCCTTTAAGAATGGCTCCATAACCGAGGAGCAGTACAAGCAGTTTAACTTTGAGAAAATTGCGGCGTGCATCGCGCTCCAAGAAGAGATTGGTCTTGATGTTCTCGTTCATGGCGAATTTGAACGCAATGATATGGTTGAATACTTTGGCGAGAGCTTGGATGGATTTATGTTCACAGAAAAAGCGTGGGTGCAATCCTATGGAACAAGATGCGTGAAGCCGCCGATTGTATGGGGAGACATTTCCCGTTCCAAACCAATGACTGTCGAATATTCCGCATATGCCAAAAGTCTGACTAGCAAACCGATTAAAGGGATGCTAACAGGCCCGGTAACGATTCTGAACTGGTCCTTCCCCCGTGAAGATATTAGCCTGAAGGATAGTGCCTTCCAGATTGCTCTGGCCATTCGGGACGAAGTATTGGATCTAGAAGCGAATCAAATTGAAATCATCCAAATCGATGAAGCTGCATTAAGAGAAAAGCTGCCATTAAGGAAATCAGATTGGCAGAGCGAGTATCTGAGCTGGGCAATACCTTCTTTCCGATTGGTGCATAGCGGTGTCCAGGCCGAAACTCAAATTCATACGCACATGTGCTACAGCCAGTTCAGCGATATTATTCGCGATATTGATGCCATGGATGCCGACGTCATTACGTTCGAAGCCTCCAGATCAGACCTTGCGATTATTGATGTGATTAATCAATGCGGGTTCCAAACAGAGGTCGGTCCAGGGGTATACGATATCCATTCCCCGCGTATTCCGAGTGTGGAGGAAATCAAGCTGGGACTGCACCGCATGTTGGAGAAAATCGATATCGCGAAGTTGTGGGTCAATCCCGATTGCGGACTTAAAACGCGCGGCGAAAAAGAGACTTGGGCTAGTCTAAAACAGTTGGTTCAAGCTACGAAAGAAGTAAGAGAAACGCTGTAACAACGAACAGCAAGAGGAGGAGCTCATTTGAGTTCCTCCTCTTGGCTTATAATCGTATAACCAAAATCTGAAATTACACTCTTCAGCTTGCGAACATAGTCGGCAGCAAGCAGGCTCAAATTGACTTTTTTATTCGTAATATATCCAATCTGCATATTCTCATCCGTACGCAAGCGGACCGATTTAATCTGCTCCCCATTCAAGTCCGAATTCAGCACACCGGAGCTAATCGTATAACCATTCAACCCAATGAGGAGATTGAATAATGTTGCACGATCACTGACCAATATTTTCTTCTTATACGTTCTTGTGCTTAAGATTTCCTCTGAGAAGTAGAAAGAATTGTACTCTCCTTGCTCAAAGGCTAGACACGGGAATTCATCTAAGTCCTCAATGTCCAGAATCGACTTAGCAGCAAGTGGATGCTCCGAGCTAATAAAAACATGCGGTTCAGCCACAAAGAGCGGGTGGAATTGAAGGTCATTTTCTTTCAGCATTTTCTGTATAACCTTCTGATTGAAGTCATTGAGATATAGAATGCCAAGTTCGCTGCGCATATTGCGCACGTCTTCGATAATTTCATGCGTCCTCGTCTCGCGCAGCGTACACTCATACTCGTTCGTATTCAAGTCTTTCAATAGACTGACAAAGGCTTGCACCGAAAAAGCATAATGCTGCGTGGATATAGAACATAGCTTTTT
Source organism: Paenibacillus marchantiophytorum (assembly GCF_014640555.1). GTDB lineage: Bacteria > Bacillota > Bacilli > Paenibacillales > NBRC-103111 > Paenibacillus_E > Paenibacillus_E marchantiophytorum. Next base: position 40,516 of record NZ_BMHE01000018.1, read on the forward strand.
AGACGGTTTTTTATTCATATATCTTTGCTCAAGAAGTTCTGCTTGTTCTACTACTTGCCGAGCATAAGATAGAAATTCAGCCCCTTCATTCGACAGCGCAATCCCCTTAGATGAACGCAGGAAAATTTCAATGCCAATTTCCTGCTCCATTTCTTTTACTGCGCTAGATAGGCTTGGCTGCGATATGAAAAGCTGCTTAGCAGCCTCACTTATAGAACCGCAATTCACGATCGTTAAAATATATTTTAATTGCTGCAGTGTCATAATAATCAGTCCTTAGGAAAAATTACTTATTACGTACAGTGTAGCATATTCTGCTTTAAAAAAAGCCCCTTAAAGGGGCCTTTTACCATTTCAATATCGTCCACTTGCGCTTTGACTTACTTTAATATTGTTCCAACTCGGGCTCTAAGCAAAACAGCTTTCGCGTCCAATTTATACCAATGGATGTGGTACATACAATTCTTCCAAACTCTTGATTTCTTCAGGTGTTAATTTGACCGACAATGCCAAAACCGAATCTTCGAGATGGCTGATTTTGGTCGACCCGATTATCGGGGCTGTGACTTCGTCTTTTTGCAGCAACCATGCAAGAGCAATCTGTGCGCGTGGAATTCCTCGGTTAGCGGCAACTTCCGCAACTCGTTCCGCTACTTTGCGATCAGCCTCTTCCGTTTTAATAAACAATGCCTTTGCTACCTGGTCATTCTCGGATCGCGAGGTCTGCTCACTCCAATCCCTTGTTAACCTACCTGCAGCCAAAGGTAGATAAGGCGTGACGCCAACTCCCTCGTCTTGGCAAAGGGGGAGCATTTCTCTTTCTTCTTCCCGATAGAGCAAGTTAAGTCTATTTTCCATGGAAACGAATCGTGTCCAGCCATTGCGTTCTGCGACATGCTGAGCTTTCGCAAACTGCCATGCCAGCATGGAGGATGCTCCGATGTATCTGACCTTGCCTACCTTGACTAAATCGTGAAGAGCCTCCATTGTCTCCTCTATTGGCGTATTAGGATCCCAACGATGGATCTGGTACAAGTCAACGTAGTCTGTCCCAAGCCGTCTCAGACTATTATCAATTTCGGTCATGATGGCTTTGCGGGAAAGACCTAATGTATTCGGGCCTTTGCGCATTGGAACAAATACTTTTGTACTGATGATGACTTCGTCTCGACGAGAAAAATCTTTTAAAGCACGCCCGAGAATTTCTTCACTTGTTCCGTCGGAATACATATTAGCACTACTAAAAAAGTTAAAGCCCAATTCGAGTGCCTTTTTAATAATCGGTCTGCTCTGCTCTTCATTCAGCGACCATGGGGTATTGCCGCGTTCAGGTACACCAAAGCTCATGGTTCCAAGGCTTAACTTTGAAACCTCTAATCCGCTACGTCCAAGTTTTACATATTCCACTTTATAACACACTCCTTAAGCATATTTGGAAGGTATCCTCACCTTCAGGTTATCAAGGTTGACGTGTCAACCTTAGGTTTATAGAATCGCCTTTAGGTTGACACATCAACCTGTAAGCACTTTATCACCTTGCGGTTGACATGTCAACCGTGATATTATACGTTTATGGATATAAACGAACTGAACGATGATGAAATGCGAATATGGCATATGTGGAAAGGCTCCTTTAATCGAATCTTCGGTCGCGTTGTGAAAGAGATGTCTGAACACACGGGACTATCAGAGGGGGATTTTGGAGTCTTAGATCGGTTAGTCCAATTCGGGGGCGGTAAACTTCGGCAACAGGAATTAGCTGACTCGATGGACTGGGATAAGAGCAGATTATCCCATCATTTAACGCGGATGGAGAAACGGGATCTTATTAGGAGGAAACCATTAGACGCTGATCGCGGCGTTCAGGTCATCATTACTTCTGTGGGACAATCAGCTTTGGATCAGGCCCTTCCTGTCGTCTCAAAGGCAATACGCAAGCATTTTCTGGATCAATTAACCAATCAAGATATTGAGTCGATTACGCAGCTGGCGGAAAGAACGAAAAAATGATCTTAACTCCGGTAGTGACCTGTTGAGGGGAATATCGAACGTGGCGAGACAACGAATAGCGAAACAGTGCTCCATATATCCTTAAAGTATGGTTTCTATAAGTCGAAAATCCCACTTCTTACATACAACTCCGAATCCCATAACGGGAATTTAGAGTTGTATTTTTTCGCGAATTTTAATATATCATAAAATACTTATTGTCAAAAATAATATATTACAATATACTTTTATTGTTCGATCGGATATTATTTTATACTTTTTCAATCAGCAAGAAACAATTACTACGCATGAATTCAGGAAGGAGAAATGAAGAATGCCGAACAAACAAAATAAAAAAGCCGTACCAACCTCTATAGGGCTGATAATTCTCGGCATTATTGTTATTGCAGCTAATTTACGTGCTCCCTTAACCTCAGTCGGTCCTTTAGTGGGTCTTATCAGGGATGACGTTCGTATTTCAAATACATTAGCAGGCCTGATAACAACGGTACCTTTGCTTGCCTTTGCTTTATTATCGCCACTAGTACCAAAATTAGGACGAAGGTATGGGGTTGAACGTATCATTTTGATTGCCCTAATCTTTCTGACTGTTGGCATTGTAATACGTTCTTTATCTGGCGCTGCTAATCTGTATATGGGGACAGCCATTCTTGGATTCGCAATTGCCGTATGTAATGTATTATTGCCAAGTTTAATCAAAAGGGATTTCCCCAATCAAATTGGCTCCATGATCGGTGTTTACTCGATTTCAATGAGTTTATTTGGAGCAATCGCATCGGGACTTAGTGTACCGCTGGCCGTGAACGCAGGTCTAAAATGGCAGGGAGCATTGGGAATATGGGGGATTCTAAGCTTTGTGTCGATCCTCTGTTGGTTACCCCAATTAAGAAATCAAACGAAACAAATAACCACGACGAGTCAGCAGATGGCCAGCAACGATGTGAATGTTTGGCGATCCCCTCTTGCCTGGCAAGTAACCTTGTTTATGGGTATACAGTCCTTGGTTTTCTATGTGTTGATCGCATGGCTGCCTGAAATTTTAAAGCAGCAAGGAATTGACTCCAACCAATCAGGATGGTACCTCTCGATCATGCAGTTAGCTCTGCTTCCATTTACCTTTATTGTCCCCGTTATTGCTGGGCGCATGTCTAGCCAACGTTTGTTAGTGGTCATCACAACCATTTTGCTATTGACGGGAACGCTCGGACTTCTATACGGAAGCTCCACTATCCTTCTGTTGTGGATTATTATACTCGGAATCGGCGGAGGCTGCGCCTTTAGTTTGTCCATGATGTTTTTCGGTTTACGTACTGAAAATGCGCATCAAGCAGCGGAACTGTCTGGCATGGCGCAATCGATCGGATATCTTCTTGCCGCAATCGGTCCTGCCCTTATTGGATTTCTGCATGATACGACAAATAGTTGGAACCTGCCACTTTTCATTCTGCTCGGCGCTTCGGTCTTACTCTTTCTAGTTGGTATAGGAGCAGCAAGAAACCGTTTTGTAGGCAGCCGAAATAGTTACGAGCTGCCGCGGAAAGGACGTTAGACGCCACTCCACATCTTGCGAAAACAGATAATTTTGGATACAATTTCCATAAGAAACCATTGTGGGAGGAAATCAAATGCATCCAAAAAAAGTCCCCCGTTAAGCCCGAGGTCCTCCATCCATGTGTTAGTGAATATTCATCCAAATCAATCAAAGGGAGATGCACACTAATGCACATGAATGGACCTGTAAATATTTCTCGAAACGAAAGACTTGAAGCCTGCCACGAAATTGCTTCGAGATTACACGAGGTGTACGGAGAAAAAGTCCTTGCCATCGGAGTCTACGGTTCTATTTCCAGAGGTACAGACGGCCCTTTCTCAGATATTGAGATGTTTTGCGTACTATGTGAATCAAGCGAATCCGTCGATTTTAGCTATGAATGGTCGGCGGGGCCTTGGAAAGCAGAAGTCGAGGTTTGTAGTGCGGATGTTCTCTTTAAAACCGCCGCTACTGTTGAAGGAAGTTGGCCATTGACGCATGGGCCATTCTTTTCTCAACTTAGCCTGTATGATCCTCAAGGATTTTTCCCAAAATTGAAGGAAACTGCCCAATCACCAACAAGCGAAGATTTCCGGTGTTCGATCAATGAAGTCCTTGTAGGGGAAATGTACGAATTTGTTGGGAAACTTAGAAATGTCAGTATAAATGGCCCACACAGCTACTTGCCATACTTGGCAATGGAGTTTGCCCAATACGGAGCTATGCTAGTTGGATTACACCACCAGAAACTCTTCTCGACTGGCTCAATGGTTCTTCCAGAGGCATTAGAACTGCCTAGTCGTCCAGAAGGATTTGATAATGTTGTACGAATAGTTATGTCTGGTGAGTTAGCAGAACCTTCAAAGATCATTTCAGCTTGTGAAGATTTCTGGAGTGGTCTTGTGAAGTGGGCAGCCGAACATGACTACGTAATAAGTACAAAACGTATCCCATTTTGACCGGCAAATAGGCCAAAGACCCCTTTCGTGAGGGGTCTTTTACTTTTCTTCTGGAGGGAGGAAGAACGCTTACGCATTGAAAGGTTCTCGTCTTCTCCTCCTCATAGAAGGCTGCAAGTTCATTTGCTCTCTATACTTGGTCACCGTTCTACGCGAGATCAGTAACCCGTCGCTTGTCAAAAGGGATGCGATTTGTTGATCGGATAACGGCGAAGCTGGCTTCTCTGATGAGATCCATTCCCGAATTCGCTCCTTGATGTAGATCGCCGAAACCGTTGTTCCGTCAGCCTGTTTAATAGAGGACGAGAAGAAATGCTTAAGCTCAAAAAGTCCCCACGGCGTTCGAATATACTTATGGCTAACCGTGCGGCTAATTGTTGATTCATGCACGCGCAGCGCTTCGGCAACCTGCTTCATGGACATCGGCTGAATAAAAGAGGAGCCTTTCTCGCAAAACCCCGCCTGCAGCTGGAAAATAACGCCGGCCACCTTCAGCAGCGTCACCTTTCTTCGCTCAATACTGTCGATCAGCCCTTTCGCCGCTTGCCAGTTTCTCTTCAAATAGAGGTGGACATCCCTTGAGGCTATCTGCTCCATCAGGTTAAAGTAGGAACCACTTAGAGTGATGGCTGGCAGAAAACCGCTCTCAAGGAACACTTCGTACTTCCCTTCAACCTGCTTAAGCTGAAGATCAGCTATGATATAAGGCGTCTTCCCCCTGCTATATAAAGCCCCTGGCTTGGGATTGAGTGAGCTTATTTTCTGTAAGGCTGCTTTAATTTCCGCAAGGTCTGTTTCGTACTTCTCCGCTAGCTGTCGGAACCTTCCTTCTGCAATGCTAAGCAAATCATGCTGGACTAGGTTACAAACTAAGGGATCTCCCTCCAGCTCCTGCCGCAATTGAAGAATGAGGCACTCCGCTAATGTCGAAGCCCCCACACCATACGGCTCAAAGCCTTGTACGACGCCGACGGCCTCACGCACCTGACTTGAAGAAGCGCCCTTAAACGCAGAGATTTCTTCTATAGAATGGAGGAGATAGCCCTTATCGTCCAGATTGCCGATGATCCATTTGCACAGAGCTAGGACAGCGCGATCAAGCTTCATGTAGGTGAGCTGCTCAAGCAATACCGATTCTAAAGTTGCCTCGCTTGAAAGATCAACATTGAACCACCAGTCTTGCTCAGAGCTGCTTGCATGACGCATTGCGGGGATATCCTTAACGGGTTGAAGCTCTATAAAAGGATTATCCATCGATTTCTGCTTAATAAATTCATTCAAATCCAAGGAGGACATATGCAGGATTTCCATAGACTGCCGCATCTGGGGCGTAAGGAGCAGCTTTTGTTCCTGCTCAGCGGTCAATAAGATTTCCATATGCATTCTCCTCCTTGGTTTTTGATTGCAAACGCTTAACACTATTATATGCACTGGTTTCTAACAGAAGCTATAAGAAAATAAACCCTGCTCACTTCGCCATGGAAGGAAACAGGGAACTTGATCCTTGCAAATAAAAAGCTTAGAGACCCAGCACACGCCGCTCCTCATCCGTGAACATCCTCGAGCGAGTCAGAAAACGCTGGCCTTCGGGCCCTTCAAGCGAGAACATCCCACCTCTGCCAGGCACCACATCGATGATGAGCTGCGTATTTCGCCAATATTCGTATTGGGCCTTGCTCATGTAGAAGGGTGCATCCCCTATGTCCCCTAGCCATACGTCGCTGTCGCCGATCAGAAACTCCCCTTGCGCGTAACACATCGGAGAGCTGCCATCGCAACAGCCCCCGGATTGATGGAACATGACGGGGCCATGCTTCATCTTTACCTTTTCGATTAGCGCTAGCGCGGTATCGGTAGCAATAACCTTGCTCACTTCCGTCGTCATCGTATGGCTCTCCCCTTAGAAGAAGCCAAGAGCGTCAGGGCTGTAGCTGACGAGCAGATTTTTCGTTTGCTGGTAATGCGAGAGCATCATCTTGTGATTCTCGCGGCCAATACCTGAGGTCTTATAGCCACCGAAGGCAGCATGAGCAGGATAAGCATGGTAGCAGTTCGTCCATACGCGACCAGCTTGAATGCCGCGCCCCATCCGGTAGGCCGTGTTCATATCGCGCGTCCATACGCCGGATCCAAGTCCATAGAGCGTGTCATTAGCGATCGACAATGCCTCCTCCTGATCCTTGAACGTCGTGACGGAGAGGATAGGTCCGAATATCTCCTCCTGGAAAATTCTCATTTTGTTGTGACCCTTCAGAACAGTTGGCTGAATATAGTAGCCTTCAGACAGATCACCCTCAACCGTCGCCCGTTGACCGCCAATTAAGCATTCCGCGCCTTCTTGCCCGCCAATATCGATATAGCTCATAATTTTCTCAACCTGCTCGGTAGAGGCCTGAGCCCCAATCATCGTTTCCGTATCGAGAGGGTTGCCCTGTTTGATCGCCGCGACGCGTTTTAAGGCTCTTTCCATAAATTGATCATAGATCGATTCCTGAATCAACGCGCGAGACGGGCTGGTGCAGACTTCTCCTTGATTCAAGGCGAACATGGCAAAGCCTTCGAGTGCTTTATTGAAGAAAGCGTCATCGCGCGCAACCACATCTTCGAAGAAAATATTCGGTGACTTTCCACCCAGCTCCAAGGTGACCGGTATTAGGTTTTGCGAAGCATACTGCATAATTAAACGACCTGTCGTTGTCTCGCCGGTGAAGGCGATCTTCGAAATCCGGGTACTCGAGGCAAGCGGCTTGCCGGCTTCAAGTCCGAAACCGTTGACGATATTGAGCACACCCGGGGGCAGCAAATCTTGGATAAGCTCCATCAGCACCAGAATGGATGCCGGCGTCTGCTCAGCGGGCTTCAGGACGATTGCATTTCCGGCCGCAAGAGCCGGAGCAAGCTTCCATGTCGCCATCAGCAATGGGAAGTTCCACGGTATAATCTGACCGACGACGCCCAGCGGCTCATGGAAATGGTACGCCACCATATGATCATCCAACTGGCTGAGCGATCCTTCCTGGGCGCGAATACTTCCTGCAAAATAGCGGAAGTGATCGATCGCCAGCGGCAGGTCAGCTGCGAGCGTTTCCCGAACCGGCTTGCCGTTATCCCAGGTTTCGGCCACCGCCAGCATTTCCAAATTAGCTTCCATGCGATCAGCAATTTTGTTCAGCATAACAGCACGCTCCGCAACCGACGTACGGCCCCATGCGTCCTTCGCAGCATGCGCCGCATCTAAGGCAAGCTCGATATCCTCGGATGTAGATCGGGGAACCTCGCAAAAAATGCGGTTATTAACAGGAGACGGATTCTCGAAGTATTCACCCTTAACAGGCGCGACCCACTGTCCACCGATAAAGTTTTCGTAGCGTTTTTTGAATGTAACCTTTGATCCGTTTTGTCCAGGTTGTGCATAAATCATAAAGCTCAGCCTCCTTAAAATGGATTACATTAAATATATAAGCAAGAATCGTGCCAACTTATTGAATGCCGTTATATCGGGCTATATTGGAAGCGCTCTATTTCGATTGTCCCATTCTGATACAATAAAAGTGTTCCATTTCGGAACATTCTATTTCCACTTCTCCACTAATATAAGCGACTATGGTATGATCGGGTTAGGATACCGTTTACAGTGGAGGTGATCTTGTGCTACCCATAGAAAATAACTTTCTATCCGAAGCAGCGTCATTATCTTGGAAGCGCTGTCACGAACTTGGTTTAAAGCCAAATGACCCTGTTGATGATGACATCTTAACAGGAAGCCACATACACACTTTATTAAGACAGAACGAGCAAACCATATATTACGCGGATCAAATATTCGAGCAAATGAACGTCGGCATCAAGCAATCCGGCCAGATGGCGCTGCTTATCGATTCGGAAGGGACCATCATTCACACAGTCGGCGATATCGATTTCTCTCGCCGTGCGTTAGCGGTTCAACTGCAGGTGGGAGCCAATTGGGCTGAGAGAAGAAAGGGAACGAATGCCATTGGAGTCGCCCTCGCTGACAAAAAGCCTGTACGCGTACATGCCGAAGAGCATTATTTCAGCTCCAATCGCTTCTTGACCTGCGCCTCCGCTCCCATCTTCAACTCCACCGGCGAGCTGATCGGCGTCATCAATATTAGCGGCAAACAGGAGCATTACCACGCGTATACCTCTACGCTTGCGTGCATGGCCGCATTTTCCCTCCAAAACAAAATTCTGCTGGAGGAGTCAAAGAAAGAGCATCTCATTACCCTAAGAGAACTCGAGCATACCTCATTAAATCATCCTTTGCCGCTGCTCTCTCTCAGCCAGGATAACCGAATCCTTCGTGCCAACAATGCGGCCATCCGCATCGTTGGCAGTGACGCGATCGGCAAGGAGCTTACGAAGCTGGACGGCTTCTCGGTAGAAACCATTCATAATGAGCATCCGAAGTTATGGCAGTCCGTCTCCGTTGCAAAGCAGACTACAAACGGGCAGCGTTTGTACACATTTAGCGATATCGTCGGGACATGTCCTACGATCATCCAGAAGATTGAGCTTGCACAGAAGGCGGCCGTGACCGACTTCCCTGTCTTATTGCTGGGCGAAAGCGGCGTGGGGAAGGAACTATTCGCACAATCCATTCATACCGCAAGCCCCCGATCGGCAGAGCCGTTCATCGCACTGAATTGCAGTGCCATTCCGGACAGCCTGATCGAGAGCGAATTGTTCGGATACGCTCGCGGCGCATTCACCGGAGCGAACAAGGACGGCAATGCCGGCAAATTCGAGGCCGCGCACAAGGGCACTATTTTCTTGGATGAAATAGGCGACATGCCTCTTCGAGCTCAAGCTGCTTTATTAAGAGTGCTCCAGGAAGGCACGATTACACCGATTGGAAGCTCGAAGAGCAAGACCATTGATGCGAGAGTCGTTGCGGCAACGAATAAGGACTTGCCCGCAGAGGTGAAGGCTGGCCGATTCCGCGCCGATCTGTATTACCGGCTGAAGGGTATACACCTTACGCTGCCGGCATTACGGGAGAGAAGCGATATTCTGGCCTTAGCCGTTCATTTCCTCCAGAAGCAACCTTCCCCCTGTCCATTCCTAACGGAAAAAGCACAGCATAAGCTGTTAACTTACAGTTGGCCGGGCAATATAAGAGAGCTTAACGGCGTTCTTATGCAAGCGATCTTCCTAGCTGGAGAACAGGCAATTGACGCTGAGCATCTATCGTTAGAAGAACCCGAAGAAGCCGTGCAACCAAAGTCCAGCGAAGATCAGCCATTCACTTTGAAAGATGCGGAAATCACCACGATTAAGAAGGCGCTGAAGGCCTCGGAATGGAACCTCAGTAAGGCGGCCGGGCAACTCAGGATCGGAAGAACGACTTTATATCGTAAAATCGAGGAGTACGGCATTACGTTATTTTAACACAGACAAAAATCCACAAAATCCCACTGCGTCCATACACAAAAAGGCTGCCTTGAACATCACTTCAAGGTAGCCTTTTAACGTTTATTTATTTGTCTTTGATAGCCAGCATTCTCAGCATAACTGCAACTGCTTCTGCTCTTGTCAGCTTGTCATTGGGAGCAAAAGCATTGTCGCCTTTGCCCTTGATAATGCCCTGTGCTTCCATCGCCGCCACTTCGCCTTTGGCCCAGATCGGGATGAGCTTGTCGTCCGAGAATCCCGTTGAGGTCTTCGTTTCGACCGACTGACCCAACGCTCTGGCCAGCATCGCCGCCATCTCCGAGCGCGTGATTGCCATGTCAGGACGGATCGTTTCATCGTCAAAACCTTTCATAATGCCCGCATATACCGCTTGTGCGAGCGCCTTCTGCGCCCATGCGCCGATTTTCGCGTTGTCGCTGAACGTCAGATTCGCTCCGTCTTCTTGCGGCTTGAGCGCATTCATCAGCATGACCGCGAATTCCGCGCGCGTCACCGTATTATCCGGTTTAAACGTACCGTCCGGAAACCCGTTCACGATACCGGTGCTGGCCGCTTGATTGATGCTCGCCTCTGCCCAGTGTCCGGCGATATCCGTGAAATGAACGATCTGTGGCGTTTCCCCCGCAGAAGACGCGTTTCCGCCTACGGCGAATACCGCATACTTCGTGAAATGGTTGACTCTTACGCTAATGGTATTGCCATTCACATTGCCGCCGGCGACTTCCACCCAAGTCTTCTTCGACTCGTCATAATAGAATACGGCAGGCCGTTGGCCTTTTTGCAAAGCGTTCGAATTGAAAGTAAAAGTCAGGGTAATATCCTTGCTGAAGTTCTCTGGGAAATTTTTTAGAATTTCGAATACCGCACTGGCGATGATATCTTTACTTGTCAGCAGACCTTTCGTGTCCGTCAATCTTTGAATCGTGATATTCAAATCCTTCGCAGTAGCCCCGATAGGAATCTCGATTTTGACTTCGTCGTCCAAGCCTACATCGCCGGATTTTCCGGCAGACAACGTCAATTTACCATCTGTCGTCGAGGTATTTTCCGCTGGCGCGGACGATGGGCTTCCAGTTTCGCCCGTTGGTTGTACAGTCCACTTGGCGTACAGCGCCGTGTTCAACGTAATCGGCGTGCTGAAATCAAAGGCGTTCGTGAGACCGATATTACGGTACCATCCACTGAAGGTGTATCCACTTCTCGTTGGATCCGTTGGCTTGGTGGCCGTGCTGTTCGAACTCAATGTCTGACTGGTTACTGCCGAACCGCCGTTGCTATCAAAGCTGACCAACAGATTCACGGTCATTTTCGCCGTGCTGCTCGTGGTTGTGGCCATCTGCATCCCGTTGACACTGCCGTTCGTATTTGTCACGACGACGTAATAGTATGTCGTACCTGCGCTTGCCGTCGACGCCGCATACGTCGCGCTTGTTGCGCTGCTAATTAGCGTGCCGCCGCTATTGCTGTTCGTCGCGTTGCTGTACCACTGGTAGCTCAGCGTGCCGCCGTCGCTCATCGTCGCGGCAACGGATAGCGTCGGGCTCGTGTCGCCCACGTTCGCCGTTTGGTTCGACGGCTGCCCGCTGATGCTCGGCGATTCGGCGTTCACCAGCGTATTTACAGTTACCTTCGCTGGGGCGCTCGTGGTTGTGGCCGTCTGCGTTCCGGTCACGCTGACGTTCGTGTTCGTTACGACGACGTAATAGTAAGTTGTACCAGTGTTTGCCGTCGGAGCCGCATACGTCGCGCTTGTTGCGCTGCTAATTAGCATACCGCCGCTATTGCTGTTCGTCGTGTTGCTGTACCACTGGTAGCTCAGCGTGCCGCCGTCGCTGACCGTCGCGGATACGCTTAACGTCGGACTTGCAGCGCCTTGGGTTATCGTCTGATCCCCTGGCTGTGTCCCTATGCTTGGCGCCGCTGCATGTACCAACACATTGACGGTCACCTTGGCTGCATGGCTCGCTGCCGGCGCCGTCTGCATGCCGTTGACACCGTTGTTCGTGTTCGTCACCACGACGTAATAATACATTACGCCCGCGCTTGCCGTCGGAGCCGCATACGTCGCGCTTGTTGCGCTGCTAATCAGCGTACCGCCGCTATTGCTGTTGGTCGTGTTGCTGTACCACTGGTAGCTCAGCGTGCCGCCGTCGCTGACCGTCGCGGATACGCTTAACGTCGGACTTGCAGCGCCTTGGGTTACCGTCTGATCCCCTGGCTGCGTCCCTAGGCTTGGTGCCGCTGCATCTACCAGCGCATTCACGGTCACCTTGGCTGCATGGCTCGCCGCCGGCGCCGTCTGCATGCCGTTGACACCGTTGTTCGTGTTCGTCACCACGACGTAATAATACATTACGCCTGCGCTTGCCGTCGGAGCCGCATACGTCGCGCTTGTTGCGCTGCTAATCAGCGTGCCGCCGCTATTGCTGTTCGTCGTGTTGCTGTACCACTGGTAGCTCAGCGTGCCGCCGTCGCTTACCGTCGCGGATACGCTTAACGTCGGACTTGCAGCGCCTTGGGTTACCGTCTGATCCCCTGGCTGCGTCCCTATGCTTGGCACCGCTGCATCCGTTATCGCTTGTATCGTGCCTGATTGAATAATTTTTCCTTGTGCGCCTACCGCTACAAATGTATTATCACCGCCATAATCAACACCCCAAAGATTATTGGTGATACCTGATGTGCGGTTCGTCCAGGTCACACCGTCGATAGAAGACTTGATCTTCCCTCCTTGACCTACCAAAACAAACATACCGTTGCCATACGCAGCACGAAAGTATTCATAGCTAGGGAGTGGAAAGACACTTGGTGCATAGTTGCGAACCGTCCAGGTCACGCCATCGGGTGAAGTCATAATCAACTCATCTGCACCTGCCAACACAAACATGCCATTGCCATAGGCTAGAGCAAAAAGTTGCTCAGTTCTGTTAGACGTCCTCAGCGTCCAAGCCACTCCATCAGGAGAAGTTACGATTTTCCCACCGTCTCCTACTGCCACATACATACCATTACCGTAGGCTACACGTTGAAGATAATTGTATGGAATATTAGAAGTGCGGCTCGTCCACGTTACTGCGTCTGGCGATGTGTAAATAGCACCATTCTCACCTACAGCAACATACAGACCGTTGCCGTATGCGACATCACGGAAAACAGACGTGGTGCCCGATGTGCGCGTGGTCCAAGTGATTCCGTCCGGTGAGGTCGCAATTTTCCCGGACCAGCCCACAGCCACGAACTGACTGTTGGCGTAAATGACACTCGCCATATAGTCCGGGGCACTGCCTCGGTCTGTCCAGGTTACTGCGTCAGCAGAAGATAAGAAATTTGTGTTCACAACCGCCGCATACACACCATTGCCGTAAGCGACATCATAAATCAAACCCGACGTTCCGGAAGTTCGAGCGCTCCAGTTGTCCAAAGGATTTGCAGCAGATGCAGCTGCGACTTGAGGAAGCGCTCCAGCTATGAGGAGCATGGCCATAAGTAGAGAAAAAAATCGTTTTCGCATGTTGTCATCCCTTCTATCCATTTTCTTCTCCTACTATACCAATCCGATACTTATAACCGACTCAACATTCACTCAACAAAGTTCGACAAAGAAAAACGGCTTCGCCGCCCTGAGAGATCAGCCGCTTAGTAGCGACAAAACCTGTTAAGGGAACTAGAGGACGCTATATAGGCAAATAGCAGGGATGCTAGGGTATTAGCGGAACTACAGGGTCTTATTTCCACGAAAAACGCTGAATTTGCCAGAAACAGCAAAATAGCGGACTGGAGTTCCCTCACCCCCGCGATATGGATACTTTTGGCTAGAATAGCGGACTGTAGTTCCCTCTGTTCGCAAAAGGCGGCTGGAGTAACTCCGCGCTCACTCCAAAACATATAAACTCTTATATATCAAAAAAAAGCAACGCCTTGAAACCACAAACTCTTTTTACTCAAGAGTTTTCCAGTTTCATGACCTTGCTTCATTGTTGATGATCTGCGTTATTTTCAATAACTGTTTAACAGCTTGATTAGGCTCTACCCCGAATTCTGCCTGAAGCATTTTTCTTAGTGCATCATATTGCCTCAATGCCGTATCGCGTTTGCCAGCCAGCATACATATATGGATTAACTTCGTGTGAATAACCTCTTGCAGTGGATTGCATTCGAGGGCTTTCCTTAATAAGTTCTCAGCAGCAGAGAAGTTCCGTTCCTGCATGTAATGCTCCTGCAGCTTCAACAGCATGTCGACGTATTCGTTTTCCAGACGACTTCTGGTCTGCTCGGCCCATAAATAACCGCCGCCTTCCATGTAACCCGTTTGATAGATTCGAGTCAATTCTTCTTCATAGGCGTGTAAATTTTCGCTACTTACCGGAACCCCCTCGGATAGCTTTCTAGTGAACTCATCGTAATCGCATTCCAAACGACTCATGTCCAAATTGTAATACCCTCTGTCATAATAAACGATTCCATCAAGCCCGATTGTAGTCAGGTTCCTTCGTAAATAGTGAACTGCTGTGTGTAACTGCGCACCTGCCCGTTCTGCATCCGCATCCGGCCACAAGCTCTCAATAATCCGATGCCTGTCCACCTGTTCTCCACGATGGTGCACAAGGTAGGCCATAAGTTCTTCTGTTTTGGAGGTGCGCCATTTTACTTCATTTCTATAGCCGTTTCCCGCCAGCACCTTAAACCTGCCAAAGCACTGTAATTTGACCTGCGTTCGTGTTTCCAGAGCCACATTCGAGATATTGAAGGCTTGAAGCAATTTGTGTACATAATCCAATAAATGCGAGGGTGTATGCGCTGATTGGCGGCCTTGATGCGTGCTCGAATAGACGGACAACATCTCCTCCATTACATGGCCCTCATCCGCGAAGCTGCGAATGAATCCTTCCGGCTCCGCCAAGCTCAAAGCGGTTTCCAGCATACCGAGCGCCTTCTGCGTCAGGCCAGCGCGATACAACGTCACGCTTTGCAGGATAACCATTTTGAGACGATCGCGAAGACGATCCTCTTTCCAGAACAACCGTTGCAAACGCTCCGATAAAGATATGGCTTCGTCCGTGCGCCCGCATGCGGCAAGCACTCTCGCCAATGCCATAAGCTCTGCCACGCCATTCAGCGATACTTCATCCGCAGGAGCCATCCCGCACCGTTCCAACCATTCCAACGCATATAGCAGGGAACCTTGCCGCACGGCCAAACAAGCCTGCTCCGCTTCAATCTTCCGCAAAAACCGTCCATAATCCGGCGATTCGATCCGCAATTTCAACTCCTCTAGCAGTTCTAGGGCTCGGGCCTGATTTCCCAACGCTTGCTGAACTCTCGAAGCGCTGACGTATATTTGCAACAAGCTCCGCGGATTGTATTTCTTGCCTCTCTGTTTCAACACCTGATCTATAAGAGCTTCGGCTTCCTCCAAACGGTTCCATTCATACAGTACCAAACTGTAAGAAGCATGAAAAATCGCGGCAGACGGATGAGCTTTACGGTGTCCCCAATGTTGAATCCACTTGATCATAAATGCGGCGGCCGCATGGTAATTGTTAATATAGGACATGTGATCATCGAATTCATCGTAACCGTAAAATTTGTTGTCCCCCATGGATTCAAAGAGACTGCCTTCCGGCGCAACGCGCTCCGACAGCTCGAAATAGTTCGATATGCCATCCAAATCTTTTTGGAAATAACTCGCGCTCGCACACAAAAAGTACATGTTGCCCATCATCTGTTTCCATTCCGCCTCGTCCATGCTCCCTCGCATGGCTTCATAGCGGATTTTCGCCTGCTCTATCTTTAGACTGGCCGCTTCCCATTGCCGAATGCCGATTAAGAGGGATAAATGAAACATTTCGACCATGGGCTGCTTCGACAGGAAGCTTTCCGGCAATTGCAAAACCCATCCACTTACTTTCTCAGCCTTTTTATGCAAAAAATCTTGAAGATTTTTTTCGATTACCCGAACGACATCATCGTACTGGCGCCCTTCCAAGTAATGCTCGGCCGCCGCCTCTCCAAAGCCGTGAGACTCCTGCCACTGCGCCGCATGAACATGGGCTTGCGCCCATAGCTCGGGAGCTGTTCGGGCAAACTGCCTCTGCAAAAAATCGGACAGCAAATGGTGATAACGGTACCATTGCCTATGATCATCCAGCGGGATCGTAAACAAATTCAACTGTTCTAATTTTTCCAAATACGTCTGACCGTCCGAATGTCCCGTAACGGCTTGGCATAGGGAATTATTCATGCGGCTTAGAATAGACGTCCGGAGCAAAAAAGCGCGCATGTCTTCCGGTAGATCACGGAATACTTCCTCGAGCAAGTAATCGGAGATATGATGCTGATGGCCGCTGAATTGCCTTATGGATTCCGCGATGTTATCGCTGCTCTTCAACGTAAGTGCCGCGAGCTGCAACCCGCTGATCCAGCCTTCCGTCTGATCGAACAGCTCCGCAACTTGCTCCCTGGATAGCGACAAATCTGTCGTATCTCGGAAGAAGATCAACCCTTCTTCCGGATGAAACCGCAAATCCTGTACCGTAATTCGCCGCATTTCTCTTTTGGCCAGCAGCCTGGCCGTAGGAATGGTCAAATCGGTACGGCTCGCGATATAGAGATGAATGTGAGCAGGCATGTGCTCCAACAGATAAGTCAACGACTTCTGAATATCGGGATGCTCGATGAGATGGTAGTCGTCTAGAACGATCACCAGTTCGCCGAATCGTTGGTCCAGCGCGTTCAGCATAGCCGAGATCGCAGGCTCCAAGGATACAGAAGACGCCGACGGCCCTTTTTCCAGAAACGGCCAAACCGTTTGGGCGAAACCGGGAACCTTCTCTTGAATCGAAGCGGTAACACAGCTCCAAAACGGAATCCATGCATCGTCCTGCTTGTCTAGCGATACCCAAGCCACTTGGGCGTCGCTTTGTCTCGCCCATTCGCTCAACGCCGTCGTCTTCCCGTAACCAGCCGAAGCGGTAATCAGCGTCAACTTGGCCCGCAGCCCCTCGTCGAGTTTGCGTATCAACCTTGGCCGAGGCACTAAAGCGTTATGTGCATGGGGGATGTATAGCTTCGTTTGAACAATCATCTGGAAACCCTCCATGATAAATTCTATATTCCCTCGACCATTCAAAGACAGCTTATATTTAGATTCTGCGCCGCCCTCTTAAAGCTGCAGTTTTTTTCGAATGATTATTATTTCGACAATAATATACATAATCCTACATAATTAGTGCTAATACAGCTGATAAAAAATGAGACTAAAAATTTCGCCCTACTTGTGATAAGGTTCAGCGTAACGGGGCTATCGGCGTAAATGGAGTATCTAAATCCGGAAAATTTTTTCCATTTGCCACAAACAAACTTGTACATATAAAATAAGAAAATAATAAAGGCTATATCAACAGGAGGATATTAGATGCCGCAATTAATTTTTAGAGGAATTCCAGCCGAGGGCATACGCGCAATTAGCATACCTCTCGTAGAGGAGATGGCCACAATATGCCAATGCGGAACGGATAATTTCACCTTAGAGTGCCTTCACGTCACCGCTATATTCGACGGTAAATATACCGATTCGTATCCTTTCATCGACGTATGGTGGTTTGAACGCGGGGACGAAGTGCGCGATAAGATGGCCGAAGCGATTGATAAGTATGTCCGATCGCTCGGTATACCCGATCTGGAGATTTCATTCCGGGTTGGCCGCGAGGACAATTTCTATATGAACGGACGCCGTTATCATTCCTAGCCGATGAAACAGCAAAACGGCAAGTTATGAGCCATCCCGTTTAGGATGGCCCTCTCTTTGATCTCGCCTCTCTCTTACAAAAAGAAAAAGCGAATGGATAACTCCCATTTCGCTTTTGCTTACTTTAATATTCTCCTTTAATCACAAAAAATGAGCCCCGAATAGTTCCAGCTAGTTTAGACTTCTGCCTAGCAAACTTAAACTTCCCTTCCAACTCCTTGGGAATCTCCATTCCCTCAGAAAGCTTAAAACCAACAGCCCGCTTCTTAGGGTCATCAACCGTATACATGACATTGATCCCAAGACCATCCTCATAAAAGACGTAGGTAAATTGGATATTTCCCACTTGAAAACGCGATGTTTCTAAAGGCTTAGCCGCAAACGCAATATCACGTTCTTTCAAAATTTGGTTTGCATAATCAAGGTTCTCCTGACTTTCGCTAGCGGGTACGACCGTAAATTCATGTTTGTATTTGTTCATAAAGTAACGAGCTTCATTAGCACGTAAACCAGCAAGCGCTTCTACTACAGGTGAAGACTCTAAACCAACCGTAGATACATTTTTAAAATCAACGATATAGGACATTCTCATCCCTCCAATGATCTCGTTTATTTCCTAACAACGGGAATCCATACTTCACCATAGACGAGGCCGTCTCGCTGCCCCATCTCAACCGTTGCGTTGGGTCCGCCAACATAGGCAAAAATTTGGGCTTCTGGCAAGACTTGACCAAAGGCAATGCCGGTAAGCTTATTGCTCATCTCTTCGGCCGTATTCCCTTCGCCTTTAACGACAAGGTATTGCCCCTTCGGGAATTCAATAACTCTGTGTTCTTCCAGTACCGATGCTTCTGTCATGACACCAGCATAATACATCATCTTGTGATTGACAGCTTCGTTCACGGCAAAAACGTAGTCATTCGTGGCAATGGCCTTTAAAGCGCTAAGCCTTCCATCCTGTTCCACTGCCAGCCAAAAGTTTTCCTTCTCCTTGTTCATGCCGGCATAATCTGTGTAATCGCTCTTCAGCTCCGTGCCAATACCTAGAACGATAAAGCTGTCTTTTTCCTCAAGGGTATACATTGCCATAATCAACACTCCTTATTTTGAATTGATCAAATGATTTGTTTTTCCACTTGATACGTTTATAATACCTATAAACCATGTCAAAAAATGATACTGTTTAGAGGGGCCCCATGAAAAAAGTTGAACGGATTAACATCATCATGCGGTACATCAACAACCGCGCCCACTTTACCATTTCTGAAATTATGAGAGAATTCAACATATCTCGTTCGACAGCGATTAGAGATGTCAGAGAAATTGAGGCGATGGGAATGCCGCTTGTCGCCGAAGTCGGGAGGGACGGGGGTTATTTTGTCATGAACAACTCTGTCCTACCCACTGTCCGCTTTACTGATAATGAGATTAAAGCTCTTTTTATTGCCTTCATGGCCACAAGAAATCAACAGCTTCCCTATCTTAAGAGTCGCCAATCTTTAGCGGAGAAATTACTAGGCCTCATCTCGGAAAACCAGCAGGATGATCTTGTTCTGTTAAATCAAGTTTTGCTGTTCGAAGGAACCAACCCCCATAATCCCGAGCTGCTTGATCTGTCAGATCTGCCCCACCCTATGTTAGAAAAACTCATCCAAATCCTTCTTAAGGACAGCTATTTAGTGGTTTCCGTCGAAGAAGGAAGGGAAATAAAGTCTTATCCCATTTACCTCATGCATCTATATCGTAAAAAAAGCTCCTGGCAAATTGAAGGCTTTGACCTAGAGGAGAAAAAGAGGCGGATAATTCCTGTCGACAATCTTACCGATGTCAAACCATACCCTGAGAAAAAAAGAATAAGCAAGAAGACCATTGTCGAACAACTAAGCAAGCAGGAAGAAGCCATTAACCTAGTCCTCGAACTCGGCCCAAAAGCGATTGCCCAGTATAAAAAGTATTATCCATTAAATATTTCCATTTCATACACGAATCCTTATCAAGCCACAGCTGTTCTAAAAACATTCATCAATGTTCATCATGCGGAAGAATTGGCAGAAATAACAAATTGGCTGCTTTTCCTAGGTGAAGACATCAAGGTTAGGGAGATGCCGAAAGAGGTTTTGGAGGGCTTGCAGGAGAGAATGGATATTTTAGGGAACAATTGAAGCCAGAATAAACTTCTTATACGGCTGTCGGAAACAGGAGTTATGAGTGCACCAATAGGTTGCCATTACGATCCTAGCTGATTGGGAGCAGGGCGAATATATGGCAATATGTATTTTGCCTACAATATTTTTAGCCGCTCTTATGATACGGTTTCACTATAAACGCTATATCGGCTAATTTTTGCGTAAAGTAAAAAAGCCCTCTGACCAAGAGGGCTTTTACTAGCCTTCAAAATTATACAAGATCAAATTCCCTTAGATCTTTCGCATATTTATAATCGATTGGCTGTTCCTCCCTCGTTTCTTTCCATGCCAATTCTTCGTGTGAATAGTCACTTATTCTACGTGAACCGAAGTCACGAAATACACTTTTCACTTCTTCAAGAATCCCAATTTCCGCAGGACTAAAGAGTGAGGGATCAAATTCTTGATTGGCCCTTACAGTCATCTTAGTCCAGCCCTCATCATTAATTAATGTTTCCTCAATATCTATAACATCCATATGTTTTAGATGCGCTATCGTTATTTCATGATCTTTTGGTACCGGGCCAAATGGAAATCGAGTATACACCGCTCCACTCATTGAAGTTGTATGTCTTTTAAATTTAAGGAAATCCGCATACCATAATAGTTTCATTAATTTAGTTTTATTCACTCCACCATTATTGGTAAAGTAAAGAACCATATTTACAAATTTCTCTAAATTAAAGGGTAAATATCCACTCAATTGAGTTCGTTCAAAAGGCTTATAAATCGACTCGATAATTTCTTCATCATCTTGCATAAATTCTACATACTGTTCATTCTTACCCCCTTGTTCTAATTGCCAAGCATTTAATATCTCTTCAGTTTTCTTTAACTCCCTTGGAGATAACTCATGTTTATTATTAGAAAAATATTCAAATATCCGCCGCGGCTCCTCTTGAAGCTCCCTATAAATAGCTACATGTTTATCACTAGGTAGGTCTCCCGCTTCATGTCGGCTAACACTAGCTGAACCAATCCCGAGAATCTTTGCAAAAGGCCGTAACCCTAAACCTTTAAATTGGATTCGAACATTGCGGATCTCATCGACCGGTATCCCGTAAAGATCTACATAAGTATCATGGATTTTCTTTAATTGTGTATTCATATAGCTTTCATCAGATACCTCATTGCCACATTCTTTACAGATCAACTTAGTTAATTCAACATTGATTTCTTTACCTTGAACTTTAACCGTCTTTGGCACGATCAATTCTTCCGACAGGTGCTCTTTGTCACACTCATCGCAGTATTTGAACATTTAGCATCGCTCCTTAAATAATTTACACTCATCTAGTGTTATTCATCCATTACGACATCGTCCATTTTTTTGTAAATAACCTAGGTTATTAAGACTTTCCTACACTTAATCATGAATTCTAAGTAAATTTATTTGAAATAATAAGGGGAGCTGATAACAAAATTCTCCCCCTATGTACTTGTTTTTGACCTCAATTATCTTCACTACTCCTCATAGCTCTCGGCCCAAACTCGACCGGATGACAGCTAATCGACACACATTTTCCATTGCTACTCTTAATTTTGAGCTTAATATATGCCCATATGCCATTCGGCATCTCCTTCTCAAACGCGTAAACCAAATCTCCAGACCCGTCATGATCCAGTTCAGGAGGCTTTTGCTCCTCTTCTTTATCAAGCGTCATCATCATATTCCACAACTTATCCAATCCATCTACTCCTAAGTCCATTAAATCTTGCTCCCAATTACGCTCTTTTCGTTTCACAAAATGCCGCGTACTGGTTTCTGCCATCAAAGGTATTGCTACCGCCAGAAAGTCATCCGTTTCCACCCTTCTCACCTCCTTGTTACTTATTATATCACACGAGACCTTAAAATATGCTATCATGATAACGTATTTATAATTAAAGTGATATTATGATAGCACTTTAATATCCTCCGCCCTGCCAAATCCCGCTTCAATGCATAGCAAAAGACCCCTCTGCATGGGTCATAGAGGGGCACCGGTTACAAAAGGTATACTACGGCTTTATTGAAGCTGAGTTATTAATATAGAGTCTTCTTTGAACCCCTATATCTTCTTCCAAGGTGTGTGTACAGTGAGTATAGCTCTTTCCTGCCTACATTCTTCTCTCTTTTAATGCTCTTCTTATTAATGGCAGCCACCTTTTTAAAAATTAAAGACGTCGCATTTTCAGCACACCCCATCTTAAATGATTTGATGAAATTCAAAAGGAGTAAAGCAACCCTTCACAGAGGATAGGAAAATTGATCAGAGAGAATGAGTTGTAACCATAACTTGCCAATCCCCTTTTGTCGGGAGATCATACAACACCTTACATGCTTCTCTCACGGCATTAGGGTGGAGACATAGTTCTGGTTCATCCAATAAAAGAACATGTGGACGAGTTGATTTTGATTTTTTAGCGCTTTCAGCTTGAGCAATTAATCTAAGAGCAGACCATAATAATGTCCGTCTCGCCCCACTACCTTGTTTATCGATAGCACTTTGATAACCAAGTTCAGGCCCCATTAAGAGCTTAGCTGAATTTTTGAACAAAGAAACATCATTTTCAATATTATCTTCTGCCTTAGAATCAAATTTTACTACGTAACCAGGGAAAATACCTGAGATTGCAGTAGAAAGCTCTGTTTCAATTGATTCTATTTCTGATCTTGACTCGTCCAAAATCTTCTTTTTAATCCCTGAGAGCTGTATGAGCAATCTAGCATACTCCGTTTCTTCTCCCTCTTCAGAAGTCGTCATTTGCAGTGCCTTAACACGATCTTTTATAATTGCAGTGAGCAAATCGACAATTTGTTTCTCTTGTTCTAAAGGATGAGCAAAGGCTTCTACCCTATGTGGCTGCGGTCTATTCTCCTTCGCAACATTGGGTGCTCCCCATGGAACTTGGTTATCCCAATCTTTCTTTTCAACATCAAACCCTTGACGTTTAGGATCAGTATTAGGTGAACTCCAAATCCAACGCTCCCGTACAATTGCCTCTTCATTTTCCACATTCTTTTGAACCCATCTAACCGCAGGAGAGGTATCACCATTTACAATAGTATGGAGTTCAATTTCAGGAAGCTTGTCCGGATTGACAATCCCATTAGGGAAATTGGCTTCGGAGAGCTGAGCCTTCTTTGAACCATGACTCATAACTACTTCATAAGCTTTTAGTATTGAGCTTTTACCAGCATTATTAGGTCCAACTAGAACTACGATATCATCCAAATCAATTGTTACGGAATTACTTCCGATAGAGCGGAAATTTCTTATAATCATTCTTCTAAGTTTTGGACGGCTCGCTTCAAACCATAGAAATAAATCTTCTGAGTCTTCCTGAACTTTCTTTTTCGGTGGTATTTCCATCACTCCAATGGGTATATTTTACTAATTAAATATAATTATACCATTTATTGGGAGTATGTTCCATATAAAAATAGGTCTCAAGAACCCACAAGGGTGATCTACTGTGGGTAGTTAACATTTCTAGACATCGACACTCCAGGCAGGCTCTTTGTGCTGGACAGGTGTGACTATATTGTCGTATTAGATCACAACTGCTTACATTTAGCATCTCTAGCAAATAAATAGTCCTGCCTAAGTAAAAAGCTTGTTTCCATTCAGCATGCTCTGGTTGAAAACCGTTGCCGTTACTTATGATACGGTTTAGCTCATCATCTCTAGGGGGAAATTTTCTACACCGCGGCGCTTAATATTTCCCCCTTTTGTATAGTCATTTGTGATGTTTTTCTCCGCGCTGTCTGTAACGGCAAGTTTTTAAAATGGATTATTACTATTACCGAACACAAAAACAAGGCTGCTTTGAAAGTCACTTCAAAGCAGCCTTGCTTATTTTCATTTATTTGCCCTTTTGCGCCAACATCTTCAGTAGCACCGTTACTGACTCTGCTCTTGTCGTTTTATCGTGCGGAGCAAATGCATTCGCGCTTTTACCTCCGATAATACTCAGCTTTTTCATAGCCCCCACTGCACCTTTCGCCCAATCCGGAACGTCTTTGTCGTCCGCGAAGCCTGTTTCCGTTGCAGCTTCAACTGACTGTCCAAGCGCTTTTGCGATCATCACTGTCATCTCGGAACGTGAAATCTCGGCATCCGGCCGGAAGGTGCTGTCTTCATAGCCTGTAATGATGGCCGCTTGTATCGCTTGCGCGACCGATTTCTGCGCCCATGTTCCGATCTTTCCTTTATCCGTAAACGTCAGCTCGGCTCCATTCCCTTGCGGCTTGAGCGTATTTATCAGCATAACCGCAAATTCCGCACGCGTTACGGTACGGTTCGGATTGAACGTACCGTCCGGATAGCCGCTGACGATCCCGAAGCTTACCGCTTGCTTGATGCTCGCCTCAGCCCAGTGTCCGGAGATATCGCTGAAGTTGACTGGCTGCTTCGTGACTGTCGCTGAATCTCCGCCTTGACCTGTTGCGAGTACCGCATACTTCGTAAAGTGGTTAACTTTTATGGTGATGGTATTTCCTTTTACTTCGCCGCCGACTTCCACCCATACCTTCTTTATTTCGTCGTAGAAAAATACAGAAGGTTTTTGATTGCCCTTTAACCTTTTCGGATCGAAGGTAAAAGTCATCGTGATTTCCTTGTTGAAGTTTTCCGGGAAGTTTTTTAGAATTTCGAATACCGGGCTGACCAGAGCATCCTTGCTTGTAAGCAGCTTTTGTGTGTCTGCCACTTTTTCTATCGTTATTTTCAATTCTTTGCCTGTCGCATCGGCAGGAATCATAATTTTGACTCCATCACCCAGGCTAACCTCGCCAGATTTACCGATGGAAAGCGTTAGCGTACCGTCGGTCGAGATCACTGTATTGTTTGATGGAGTTAATGATGGAGTGCCGCCATCGCTAGAAGAGCCGCCCGCGTTGTTGATCGTCCACTTTGCATATAGGGTCGTGTCTGCCGTGATCGAAATGGTGAAATTGAACAGTGTCGTCAACATGCCGTCGCTGTACCACCCGCCGAACGTGTACCCGCTTCTCGTCGGATCAGTTGGTTTTGTGGACGTACTGTTATAGTGCACTGGCTGGCTGCCCACCGCTGAACCGCCGTTACTATTGAAGCTGACAGTATACGTGTTGGCCATCCACTTTGCGTACAGTGTCACGTTAGACGTACCCATGATGAAAGGCGACCCTTCGGCGTAGCTCGTTCCGCTTCCGTCCGCTTCCGTATTCCAACCTGCGAACGTATAGCCTGTCTTCAACAAATTTCTGGTGTTCCCATATACCGAAACGGTAACTCCTTGCGCGTATGAGCCACTGTCGGTCGGTGTGTTGCCAGATATAGCGCCGTTGCCGTTATACGTCACCGTATACGACGGAATCTCCGTTACGGTCATCACCGTTACCGTATACGTTATTTTCGTGGTTCCATCCTGCGCGGTAACAATAACCTTTTTGCCAGTTGCCAAAACAGTCGCTACCGTTATTCCATCTGTATCATAGACATCAAACGTTGCATTCGCTGCCGGTGTGATCGCTGCCTTGAGCGCAGCTAACGTTGTTTCGTATGGAATGTTCGTGATGCTTTCATTCGCGGTATGGCCGGTGCTTACCTTTCCTATAGTGGATGTCAGCGTTGCATCTGTGCTTACGCTCACTATGTCTGGCTTAATGCTCAAGCTATGTGCAGTACCTTTGAGTGCCGACTTTACTCCCATGATATTACTGACCATAACATCAGACACTATGATTTCTGTCGATCCAGCATCTAATCCGTCTTTAACCTTAAAATTCAAGGTTAATGGATGATTCTTCTTTAGTGCTTCATCCTCGCTCAAATTATAGGATAATACTCTCTCTACGCCAGGAGCTGTTTTAGTGGCTTGATTAATCTTCACTCCTGTCTTTTCAAAATCTGAGACGACAGAGACAAGCTCCAACTTAGTATCATCATACTTTATCGTCAAATCTTGCCCGTACGCGGACTCTTTTACCCCTGCAAGATTTACCCCTACTGCAAAGGCATCACCACTAATAACCTCATCAGGTCCTGTTAACTGAGCCTGAGCGGCAACTGTCGCATATAGCCCAACCTGATTAATTCTCGCCATATTGTTAGGCCACTGACCATTGTACTGATCCGCAACCGTAATATAGATTCTGAAGTAGCGAGCAGTAACGGGTTCTTCCAGCAGACGATCTGTCACATTAGCCGTATTGCCAACTACGGGGTCTATATCATTCCAAGTTAAACCATCTGGACTGCTTTGCAGCACAAAGTCCTTGGTGGTATTCTGCACATTACCTCTAAATCCATCATGCTTGACAGCCCAGCGATTGATCGTGAACTCTCGTCCCAGATCAACCATCCACCATCGAGGTGTCGTATATGAGGTGTTTGCACTTACCCAGCCCTCGCTGTTATCATCCCAATTACCTGTGATTGCTCTGCCAGGGTCATAGCTGTCATGCGTGCTATTTGCGCTTGCTGTTGCACCGACCGCTACATTCTCGCCTGCAATATCCCTAACTACAACATGACAAATTACATATACACTAGGATCGCCTTCAATATACGCTTTAATATTGGCGCTTCCCGCACGCATTGCTGTAACTTTACCGAATATGTCTACAACTGCAACTTGCTTGTTATCAGACTCCCATTTAATGATGCTGTCAGGCCGAGCAGACCTGACAGTCAGCTTTTGAGAGTCTTGCGTGTATAGCTTCATTTCGTTTATATCCAGCTTTAAAGCACTATTCAATCCACCTTTTGGCTTTAGTTCATATTTTGTATTTGGCTTCGTTGCAAATGTGTATACTTCTCCTAGCAGGTTCGTTGACATCGTGCTTCCGATCAGAGTCCCATCTTCATAGACTTCCAATTCTTTACCCTGCCACGGATTAAGAACAACACATTGCTTGCCTTGTTCACTTAGAATTTGTACATAAGTCATTTGTCCAAACTCACTCTGATTCGCGTCAACCAGGAATGCACCCTTTGCACGCATTCTCTTGATCGTAGTTTCCTGATTATGATACCAGTTCGCAAAAATATTAATAAAGCCCTCATTGCTTTGTAACAATGAATCTTGCACTACACCTAATGTGTTGGCTCCACCGATATCTCCTATCGTATTATTCGCTCTCAGCCCACGCCAATCTCCAGCCTCAAGATCAATATTGCCAGCCTTGAGTTGCTCCATGATCTTGTCGATGTCATAGCCCAAGCGAGTTGCACTAGTTAATCGTCTCGCATTACCTTCCGCATTTCTCACATCTAAATAATTGAAATACTTCTCTTTCGATTCAGGAGAAGCTGTCATCCCGATCGAATCGAAGTAGTAGACACTTTGGATCGTAACTGGATTCCCTGTGCTGAACGTATCTCCGGGATCCCAAGGCGTACGTCCCTCATGCTCTTTTATCGTTTCCTTGCCATTCCAGATGAAGGTAGGAACAGGGCTCATATGGTCTATAATGTCCTGCCATATGGCTATCTTGTCCTGATCTACGCCAAGTGCCTTAGCAGCCTCGATCGTATTTCTTAACATATAGAGACAGGCATCCACATCCAGGATAGGGTTTCTCCCCGGATTTCCTTCATGTGTTGCTCCATACACAACATACTTTCCATTCTCCTTAGTGACATACTTCTCCCAAAATATCGAAGCCGACTTCATCATCGGATAAAGCGTTGTTCTCAAAAATTGTTCATCTTGATTGAATTGCCACATTTTCACGATCGGCATAAGAACAGAGGTTGCATTGGTTGGTGACTGCCAATAATCATTTTCATTATTAAACTGTTCTGTGGACGCTCCTCTTGGACCGATGTGAGTCGGGAATAGGGCTCCGCCTTGTATTCCTTCTGTAAATGGGTCCGGTCTTCCCGTCCCCATGATGACCCAGTTCAGATGTTCGGCAAGACTCGACCGTCTCATCGCCTCTGGCCAGAAGTCTACCAGGACATTCACATAGTTCGGTATGCCTTCTAGTCGATTGGCTGTTACGAGTGGATGAATCTGGCGCTGCATATCTGTATTGGTCGTATAGTCCCCTTGCCATGCAGGATTATCCGCGGCAGACCATGGGAATAGACCTGCTGGCAATCCCGCATTGTTCTCACTCGACACGGAGGTTGCACAGCCGAGCATATAGAGCATGCCATAGTACATGCGTTCTACACTCTCATCTTGGATATTAATATAGGACTTCAGCCAGTACTGCTTCCAATAATTTCGGTGTGCTTCGTTGGACGCAGCAATTGCCTCCGCTGTGCTTCTGGATTCAACCTTTGACTTCGCCTGAAGAATGACTTCACTGAGCTTATCCGTATCTCCATCCTGCATGCTGCCTTCAACAGCAGACACTAAAGTCACTTTCTCGCTTGCTGGCAGTGTGAAAGAAGTTGTATTACGCTTGGAGTCGATATTCTGCACGGCAACGTCGATATCATCAACAATCATCGAGGCTATCGCAGCATTGGCCCTCCAGCCCTTCCATGTACCCGTTCCACTCGCACGGTTGCTAGCCTCGCTGATTCCTGTCTTGGTGGCGATCATCAGCTTGCCATCGACACTTGCCGTCGTATTGCTATTAGCTGTCCAAGCCGCGACTTCCATCGCTAATGGAGCATCTGTCTTATTCACGATCTCGGTAACAATGAGATTTTCTTTGGCAGACAGCCAACTCTTCGTCTGAAAGCCCTCCTCAGACTGGGCAACAATCTCTGCAAGCTTCATGTCCTGCTCATATCTGAATGCTGATGCTGCTGCGGTATCTCCTGTGGCACGAATCGTGACGCCTCCGAGTGTGGTATATTGCTGACCGTTGTTCGATGCGCGATCTCTCCACATATCACTTCTGGATATGTAAATATTCTGCTCCCTGCGATCCCCTGCCATAAAAGCAAATACGGTGCCGTTGCCCATCAGCGGCCCATCTGGGCTGTAATTAGTATCCCATGGCGATCCTAGCTTAGTGTCCTTCGTATACACACCCTTGTAGCTATCTAGTATGCCAGATAGTTCTGTCCATTCATCTGTTGCTCCAGCTATTGATATTGGTGCTGGTGCAGCTGAAGCTTGAGGTATCCATCCGCCTACACCTATATAAAGGCTCGATGCAGTCAAACAAGTAACCATGAAGCCAGATATTCTCCGTTTCATCTTCAACAATCTAAACCTCTCCTCTCCGTTTTCCTTGAAATTAGTATCTTACTTAGCCATTTCCATATAATGGATACGCTTTCAAATTTACGTGTGATTTGAGTGAACGCTTAAGTTTCACGATACTATACACTTCATGATTTAACATTCCATAATTGTTTCCAACTTGCAAAGCTCATACTTGGATCTATACGCTGAAGTTCAATACTAGCTTGTCTGATTACCTCGTTGACTCATTTTGAACCCCTTTCTGTTTGATTGAATCGTGTTGATTGCTGCATGGCCACACACTTTATATATCACAGGGGAGTGAAGCAATATACTGTTCATTTTTCTTAAGTATCAGAAAATAACTGTACTTTTTGGATCCGTCGTTAAAATCTACTGTCTTTTTTATTAAAACGGCGTACTTCTCTATCAAAATCAATGTAGATTCGATCAGAATCCTTATGTTTCTGCGACGAACTATCTTGAATGATCTGTTGAAATTCAAAAGGAGTAAAGCAACCCTTTTAAGGTTGCTTTACTCCTTTGTGTTCATACCTTCATATTTCGATCAGAGGGCTGTAATTTAAAGCAACTTAATCAGCCCTTCTAGCTCATCAACCAATACTTTTGCAAGTTCAAAATTAGTATCTTTTAAAGCCAATTCTATTTTCATTTCAACCGATTTTTTATTTTGTTCAGTTTCTAAATAGTCTCTATCAAAATGACTAGCATAAATCATCTGTCTAAATTTCCGCATACTCATTTTTCTAATCGTCTTATCGTCAATGATCAGAACATAATCCATCCCATTTACAACAGAATAGAAATCATGAGAAATCATGAGAATCGCACCTTTATAGTCCTCAATGGCTTTCTCCAGTGCTATTTGTGTATAGGTGTCTAAATGGCTTGTCGGTTCATCAAGAAGCAAAACGTTTGCTTTACTGGCAGAAACCTTAGCCAATTGAAGCATATTTTTTTCTCCACCAGATAAAGATGCTATCTTTTGATTAACGATTTCGCCTTCAAAGCCATAGTTTGAAATATACGATCTAACCTCATCATACGTTTTAAACCCAGCATCGATGAATTCTTCTAGTATTGTATTAGAATCCTTTAGCACTTCGCCTTGAATCTGAGATAAATAAGCCACTTTAACATCCGCATTTATTTCAATTGAAGCATGATTATTTTTAAAGATATCTCGGAGTAAAGTTGTTTTCCCGGTACCGTTTGGGCCAATAATGGCTACTTTATCCGTAGATTTTATCTCAAAGTTAACATTGTCTAAAAGTAATTCATCAAACGTAACACTATAATTATTGACATTTACAACAATGGTGTCTTCAATTTCATTCTCAATACCGAAACTAATATTCGGTTGCTTAATATCAACAAATGGCGCTTTAATTCTACGCGCTTCCAATCTCTCTTGAAACCTAACTCTAGCTTTTAACGCTCTACCTCTAGAGGCTTCTGAATTATACGTTGCGATAGCTCTAAGATTATCAATAATGCTATCGTATCTCTCAATTTCTTCTTGTTCAGCGACTGCGATTTCTTGCAACTCAATCTTTGTCTGAAGTAATGAGAAATTATACTCAATATACCGCCCATCAAACTCTTGGATCTCCCTATTTTCAAGGTGTAGAATTTTGTTAAAACAATGATTCAACAGATATCGGTTGTGCGTAACAACTAACAGCATTCCTTTGTGAGAATTAATAAGATTTTTAAGCGCATTTAGGTTTTCAAAATCTAAAAATACATCGGGTTCGTCCATAATCATTAAGTCTGGACTACTAAGCATTTCCTTCATCACTTGAATAAGTTTGAATTCCCCACCACTCAGGTCGGATACCCTAAGGTCTTTTAGCTTCATGAGGTTTGCTAGATTTAGTTTCTTATTAATCTTGCTTTCGAAATCATCCCCACCGATTGAATCAAATGCGTCTAAAGCTAATTGATACTTTTCTAATAACGACTCAATATCCGATGATGTTTCCATTTCCGTACAAATAGCTGTTATTTCATTTTGTATCTTAATAAATTCTTCCCCTATATATTCAAAAACGGTTGTTTCTTTGGTTTTGTCGAATTGTGGGAATTGACTTACATGCCTAATTTTGCAAGTGGGATCTATTTCTAACTTGCCCTCGAACAAATATCTTTCTGGATCCATCAGTATATCGATCAATGTACTTTTCCCGCTGCCACTTGTTCCTATAAAAGCGCAATGTTGTGCCTCTTCAAGCGTAAATGAAATATTTGTATATAGTTCTTTTTGCGGAAATGAGAAGGATAAGTTATCAACTTTTATCATAGTATTACCTTTCTTTATAACTAAAATAGCGACTATTATTAGATGTATTGCAAAACATAGATTTTGAGCTTACCGTTGTTAGAGTAACACTGTTTACAACTAACTTCAATCCTATTTGAGTAATAGCAGTATCTACCTGTCCATCGTCTGCAGAGCAAAATTAAAAGGCGCCCTATTGGGCGCCCTCCGTATCTCTATTTGAGCATTTGATACACTTGTTCGACATCCTTATCCCCGCGGCCCGACAGATTGACGATAATAATTTGATCCTCGCTCATCGTCGGCGCCAACTGCTTGGCGTAGGCAACAGCATGCGCACTCTCTAAGGCAGGAATGATTCCCTCCGTGCGCGACAGTTCCTGGAAGGCTTCCAGCACTTCCTCATTCGTGACCGTTGCGTATTCAGCCCGCCCCGACACCTTCAGGTGGCTATGCTCCGGCCCAATACCCGGATAATCCAGTCCTGCGGCGATGGAATAAGTCTTCTTCGGCTGCCCTTCCTCATCCAGCAGCACTAAACACTTGAAGCCGTGTATGATGCTCGGAACGCCTTGCGTCAAAGATGGTGCTTGATCAGGCTCGACACCGATTAAGCGAACACTCGGCTCGTCGATGTAATGAGCGAAAGCACCAATGGCATTGCTGCCACCTCCTGTGCAGGCCACCACCGCGTCCGGCAAACGGCCTTCTTTCTCCACAATCTGCCGCTTCGATTCTTCACTAATAATGGCCTGGAAGTGCTTGACCATCGTTGGAAACGGATGCGGACCAACAGCGGAGCCAAGCAAATAAAATGTATTTTTATAATTGCGAACTAGATCATCCAGTGCCTCATCAACCGCATCTTTCAATCTTCCTTGTCCTTTATGAACCGGTACAACCGTCGCACCCAGCAGCTCCATACGGAACACATTAAGTGCCTGCCGACGTGTATCCTCAGCTCCCATATAGATGATGCATTCCATTTTAAACATAGCGCAAGCCGTTGCCGTAGCAACACCATGCTGTCCGGCACCGGTCTCAGCAATGATCCGCTTAGCCCCCATCCGCTTAGCAAGCAGGATTTGGCCAATTGCGTTGTTGATCTTATGCGCTCCGGTATGATTCAAATCCTCGCGCTTTAAGTATATTTTCGGCCCTCCCCAAGCTTTGGTCAGCCGCTCCGCATACGTCAATGGATTCTCACGTCCAACATACTCGCTTAGATAATAACGAAGCTCTTCCTTAAACTCCGGATCGTCTCTAAACTTATAAAATTGCTCACTCAAATAACTCAACACTTCCTGTAATTCCGGCGGAACGAAGCTGCCGCCAAACTCCCCAAAGTATCCCTCTTGCTTCAATTGTTGGTCCATAAGTAAGCGCCTCCATTTTATGAGATAGGAATGGTACTCTTCTTTTATCTTACCATAATTTTCTGGCGTCGTATTTAAAAGAAAGTAGGCAAAATATGTCCTGCAGCTTGGCCAACTTATTTACATAAACTTCTTGGTTTAATAAATTGACATGTAACTGGGGAAGATGGACTATATAAATCGGCGATTACTAGTATCTATAATAAACACCTAGGAGGAAATATACATGAGTAAATTACTTATCATCAATGCACACCCGGATTTTGATTCCAAAACCTCTGCAAGTCTCGATGTGTTTAACTACTTTCTGAAAGTATACAAAGAGAATCATTCGAATGACGAGATTATTGAACAAATTAATCTATATGACGACGAAGTACCCGCGCTTGATAAAAATGTATTGAGCGCATGGTCGAAACAAGCGGAAGGTAAAGAATTAACTACTGAAGAAAAAGAAGTAACAGATCGTATGAATACCCTGTTAAAGCAATTCAAAAGTGCTAATAAATACGTCATTGTATTTCCAATGCATAACTTCAGTATCCCTTCGAAACTAAAGGATTATATAGATAATGTTATGATTGCAAGGGAAACATTTAAATATATCAGTCCCCCAATGAGTAACGGAAGAGCATCCGTCGGACTTCTAGATGATGGAAGAAGCGTTGTTACCATTCAAGCCAGTGGGTCCATTTACACCAATAATGACTTTTATTCTGAACTGGAGTACTCGAACAAATTTTTGAAGTCCATGTTTGATTTAATGGGAATCGAAGATTTTGAAGCAGTTCGCATACAAGGTACAGCCTTCCTGGACAGAAATGAAGTATTACAAAAAGGATATAAAAATGCTGAAGAGCAGGCTTTAAAATTGGCGGTTAAATAAGGAATTGAAAAAGCCGATCTGTATGATCGGCTTTTTCAATTCCCCCCAATCCAATTTGTTTCAACCTATATCACTCCGAATTCACTCACTAAAAAGTGGTCCGACACTTGTGGTAAGGTTCAGCTTAACGGGTCTATCGGCGAAAAAGGCGATAAGGCCTACCACGGCTTGGTTTTTATAGATACCAAGCTTCTCTTACGTACGCTTAGAATTCATCCTCATTTTCCATCACTACTGACAGTCTTCGATTTAAGAATACTCCATCTATCAATCCTTGCCTGTACATAATTTCAATGGCTAGTGCCAATTGAGCTTGTTCTTTCTCTTCATAAGAAAAAATTGTTGGGTGTCGGTCTATTGGAACACACTTAAAAATCTCTTTTAATAAGGATTGAAGTTCTTTAGATAATTCTCGATATCCCTCATCTTGCTTCAGAACGTTATTCCCAATTTCTTCTGTTCTCATAGCGATAAAATCATACAAATAGGTTCTAAGACTCTTTATCAAATTCAACACTTCCCCTCAAAAAAGTGACATCAAAGTGAATTTTCAATTATTAATATAGTAAGGTGAAATCACTTAGATGTCAATGTGAACGTATATCCGCCCTATTCATATTGGTATAATATTGACATCACTTTGAAGGGGTATTGATTATTATGGCCACAAATAAACGGGTCTTTACCTTACGATTAGAAGAAGAAAATTTCGAGAAAATCAAAATGATTGCGGATAAAAACAAACGCTCCATTGCCATGCAAATTGAGTATCTCATCGAGCAACACATCGCTGAATTTGAACACAAGAACGGGATTATTGAAATTGACAAGTAATATCAACCTCAGTACTGCACTTAGTTTTTAATTCTGAGACTACAACAGTATGATAAGTGTCTCGTAATATCTCTCAGTTAACTCTTTTGTTATTTTCTCCGAATCAAAAATAGGGCAAAATTTAGCTTCATAAGTGTACTTTTAAACGCAGAATGGGCCATCAAATTAGATGGCCCATTCTACTTATTTATGTGCTCTTAATCCTCTTCTTGCTACTCCAAGATGCTGTGATTGAGCTTGTGAAAACTGTGCCGCGGGAGTATTACGAATCCATTGGCCTGGGTGAAGCCTATACGCAGCAAGTAGCAAGAGAGACAATGGAAGATCATTCGTGACCGCTGTGTTGGACGTTGTCCTTTGTTTTGGCTTGGTGGAGCGTGTAGGGCTATGCGTCTTACTTACGTCTTTTTAATTCCTCAACTATCTGAACAAATATACTTGAAAGGGTAATCTCCGAGCCGCCTTTAGCTTGATTCATATGTAAACCTGAATTACTAAAAAAGCGTTTCATCAACTCTTTATCTGCAAGCATCTCATTTACATCATCAATTCGGTCTGAGAGTTAAAAATTTCTCAACTCTCTCATGATATCTTCTTGAACTAAGACTGTGTAATCTTGCCTTTCTACCCAATCCAAAAACGCCTCACGAGATTTTGGATTCGGAGCCCGGTCGTGACAGCTTTTACACATCAGAAATAAATTATCCGGGATATCTTCTCCACCAAATTGACGAGCAATTATGTGGTAACGTTGAAGAGGCGACCTGTCCCAATTATTTACAAATTTACTCTCACTTATTATAACATCAGGTAATTTTTAGCCGTCACTTATGGTACGGTTCACCTCGTTTGAGGCTTCGGCAACGAAAAAGGGCCAATTTGAATTGGCCCTTACAGTTCAATGTTTAAGTTAAACTTCTCAACTACATAATCAACCAAATTTTTATATCTCTCATCTAATTCATCTCTCATTTGCCTTATAAGGTTCTCAATATAGGTTGCTGCTGATAATAAGGCTTCCTCTTCAGGAACCTTTATCCCATGTACTACTTCGTTCCGTAGACGTTTGAGGCTATCCAACTCGTATAATGTTTTTTTACTCATTATGTTCATTTCTCTTAAGGTGTTAGAATTATATACTGGGAGACTTGCATTTAAACCTTTCTCTTTAGCAATCTCAGATATTAGATATTCAAGAGCAACCCAAGTAGACATGAAGTGGCCAAAAGCGGAGTTTCTGTTTAAAGATTGTGAATCCTCCCTTAGGATATGTGACTGTGATTTTTTATTATACTCTCTCTTCGTCTCATTGAATATTGTATATCCTTCTTCATTTCCCGTAATAATATAATCGATTATTTGATCCACTATATTTCTTTTCTCTGTATCGGGATCTAGCCTTTGTACATATACTTCAAGTTTAGTTGGTTCGTTAAGGCTTACTTTTTCAAGAAAGCTATAGAGTAGTTCCGTGTTACCTAGAATAGGGTCTTGTTTCCCCTTTTTCTCATCGTTTTTCATCGCTTCGTATAAAAACGAAGCAAGTTCGAAATGACTATTAAAGGGTCTGCCCTTCTCAGCAACTCTTTTTTTTGCAGCATCTTGTAATCGTTCTAAGGCTATTTCTCCTGTTAGTACTAATCCATTTAATTCATCAAGTATTTTATACTCTTCATCAGAAAGAATTCCACTTAACGGCTTATATACTAGATCATGCTCAACTTCAGCCCAAGCATGCATTAAAACTGAGGCAACCTGTATCTCTATTATTCCATCATCATATCGTGTAAAAGCTTCTGTTGAGTTTTCTTTTAAGCTTATCCTATAATGATAGGCCCAGTATCCAGAGAAACGTTTTTCATATGTCGACACGGTACTTCCTGGAAACACTTTTTTCTTATGTACATAAAAAGTATTATTGATAATCTTGTCTATTTCCTCCCTGTCTTTTGGAAAGTAAATTGCAATTCGCACTCCTGCAAGGTCTACAATGTCATCATAGACTGCTTCTACCCTCGTATAAGGCCGCTCTTGATCTCTTTTTTCTAACTTTTCTCTTAGTCTGTCTGGCCTTTTAGCTCTACTCGTGACAATAGCTCTAATCCCATTTTCCTCTAGCAGGCTTTCACATTTCTGAGCACATAGAAAAGCTAACTTGCTATAATAATCATATTCTCTAGAATATCGGTTTAGGAACTTATCCACTACGGATATTGACAATATAGCCACCCCAATGTGTTTGGAAATCAAGAAATAATAATGGAACTTAATTAAAAAAGAGGGGCTGCAGCCCCTCTTCTTCGTCATGCATCTATTGCAGCAGCTTCTGAATTAAGATAAGCACTAGACCAGCAGTTACGTTGATCATTACCCCCATCACAAACGGTGCTACAACATTGCGCTTCTTGCGTTTGTTCTTCCTGGTTTTTCTCATACGACCTCCATGAGGTGTCGTACCGAGACTAGGCAGAACATAATTTAATAATTTCCTCATGACAGATGCGAAACATCAGCCATTTCATTTTTATTTCCACCAAATTCTTACATATTCGTACTGACCATTATTAAGTAGTCATATACGTCTCCTGCACTCTTAAAGAGTGCATTAAACCAAAGAAAAGCATTGGTTTTTTCGAAATGTCTCGACACATGAGTTCTTCGACTCTCGTGTAAGTCATTATCCTCTAATGCTCTACTA
This sequence comes from Paenibacillus marchantiophytorum, assembly GCF_014640555.1. GTDB lineage: Bacteria > Bacillota > Bacilli > Paenibacillales > NBRC-103111 > Paenibacillus_E > Paenibacillus_E marchantiophytorum. The sequence continues at coordinate 77,598 of NZ_BMHE01000018.1, forward strand.
GCCCACAAGTACAAGACCCGCGGTTTAGTGTAGGGGGTTAGCCCTTCTTCCATTATATACTATATATTCTGTATATTCAATGAATTCAGGTACAACTTCTCTTCTAATAGAAGATACTAAAGTCGATTGCTTCATATTGATTATATCTATCTTTTGCATACTCGATTTTCATACTACTTCGTACCTACGATCAAATAACTAGCACGTCCAGACCATTAGATCCCCTGCGTAATATACCAATTTATGTACTGAGTGCAGGGCAGAAGGCATTCCTATCAGACACAATGAAGGTCTGGAATGACATGCAAAAAGATATCGAAAGCCTTCCGACAACACTACTCTAGTTATAGACAAGAAGTCTGGGCATTATCTCATGCGTGATGATCCTGAAATGACTATCAATGCGATCAATAACGTACTCGACCGAATCAAGTTACAACAGCAGAAGACCAAAGAATCCAATTAGAGCTTTGACGATACTGCAAGTTGCTACCAAAAAAACCCTCAAATCTGCGGGAGTCATTTCTCCTTGTTTACAGATTACAAAGCGATTTTTGACCTAAAAGATGATAGGCGGGGTTTCCGAAAAAGCCCCGCCGCTCTGTTCAATCCTTCTCGAAACCTTGTTCCTCAACCGTTGGTGACTCTCCCAATTGAATTTGTTCCAGTACAATATCCGCTAACAACTCCACAAATGTATGATAGTTCTGATCATCTTCACGTACCACGAAAGCCAACTCCTTTACCCGTTCTATATAAATAAAGCGAGTAAGGGTAAAATCGACTCCCAATTCGGCCTACAAAATTACAACGAGCATGTTAAGCGGAACTCATAGAACTGCTTCAATGCATCAGTCCATTCCATCAGATCATCTTGAAGCTTAGGATCAGCTTCGATTTTCTTGAAAACTTCTTGAAAACGTACGTATTCGTCATTCCATTTTTCCTGTGCTTGGTTTGCTTCGAACCACAACCGAAAATCTGTCTGCGTCCATACATAATACGGCGAGAACGAATCCCAATCCTTACGAAGAATTGTCTGTTTATAACCTTGCTTATTCTCCTCGGACATCCTCTCTGTGCGTTCCTGCATAGTATCCACAGCTTGAACGATTCCGAATTGTATTTCTTCCCACTCTGACCGTTGCTCTTTACTCAATAGCTTGTTAAGGACGCGTTCAAAATGCTGCTGCCATGTATCATGATCGGCTTGAGGCTCCACAGCTTGTAGACGATGTATGTGCGTCAATGAATAACAAGTAGAATGTGGATAAGACGCCGCTTAAAGAGGAATTAAAGCTTGTGGATAAAGAGCTCGTTGATATTGACCGTAAAAAGGACAAGTACTTCAAGTTGTTCGAGGATGACATATTAACAAGTCAGTCTTTGAAAGAGAAATTGGCTGATATCGACAAGGGTAAGTATCAGTTACAAAAGAGGAAGGTAGAAATAGAAAGTCAGATAAACGAGAACAATACTGGGACGGTATCCGCGGCGGTTGTGAAGGGTATTTTAGGGGAGTTTGTAAAACTGTTCTATAAGTTGAGTAGTGAGCAACGGAAGCAACTTGTACATACTGTGATTAAGCGCATTACGGTATCAGAGGATAGAAAAATCGATATGATCGAATTGAAGTTTGATGAATACATAAATCAATAAACCTTTGGTGAGTGGTTGTAATGATTAGCTTTCTGCACTCACTGGAATCGTAATTTCAGGGCCCCCTTTAGGGTACCCTTGAAAAGGAGTTCTGGGAATCGAGGCTTGGCGGAGGAAATCCACGATTTGCTACGGCGTGGAACGACAAGCTACACTTGATGTGTAATAAAACAGGATGGCCATTTATATTGACCACCCTGTTTTATTCACTGAATTGGACCTTATCGAAAGAAGCTACAATGGTATTAGGATTATGAAACAAAAATTCTTTTTCTTTCCGCTTTCTGTTTGCTGAGTATTGAAGTTGGTATATTTTTGTCGGTACGTCGTTATACATCTCAGCAATATTTTCATTATAATCATAAGTAGTTATCCACTTACTATCAATAATATCTTTAATTGCATGGGATAGTTCCTCATGGTCTTCATGGTTATAAAAATTAGTATATAGATTCTTTCCCTGCTTGTAATAAGGTGGGTCAAAGAAGACAAAAAGTTGCTCTGGAGGATGCATAGGTAAGATATTATTAATAAAATATACTGCATCATGGTTATAGAGACTAATTCTCTCTCTCAAAGCTGAAATACGTCTAACTTTATTTATTAAGTCTACTTTATTGAACCTGCAATCTAAAGAATAATCACCTTCGTCGTCCCTACTAATAGGCCCTCCCTTTATTATGCCAGACCGATTTGTCCGATTCAAAAAGAAAGTGGCAAAGCCCACTTCCAAGATACTATGATTTCCCTGGTTATTATAGATTCCCTTTTGTCTTTCCCACTCATCAATATCTATCGGAGTATTTTCAACTAACTCAATAAATACATCTGTGTCATGAAGCATACTATACCAAAAATTATATATAGCAGTATCAAAATCATTTATAATGATTGATTCCACGTTCTCTTTCAAAAGCAACTCTACTGCTAACCCTGCTCCACCTGCAAAAGGCTCAACATAAATTGGGTGTGCAATATTATTCTGTTCTATAGTATTTCTGACGAATTTATATAGTTGTGTTTTCCCCCCTGGATAACGAAGTGGGGAAAGTGTAATTGGCAATTGAGTCCCTCCTTTTATTGCATGGTAGCAAACAGCTAGAAAATTCTTAAGCATATTACTTCCTAGCAACAGGATTTACTGTAAAAGACAATGCATCTGACATGTAATTGCCCTAATCAAATTTTTTCTAACTTAATATGATTATTTAAATTTTCTATCATGTTCTTTACAAATAACCTCCATCTTCGCTCGATGTCCCATAAAATATCAGGCGACGGTAAATTATACTTGCCATGTGTAATGGAGTTTAACTCGTCATGATCCTTTTTTCCAAAAGCTACATTTATGGTTCTTTGATAATTTTGATTGATATTTTGTAATGATCTATTGCTTACGCAATAATTCAATAAATCAGTTATAGAAGGGTCCTTTTCCGGCTTCTTCCACTCATTAAAAAGTTGATTTTTCATTAAATACTCTTGTAATGTACATTCTAATAAAGTTCGAGTCAAATATGTTGCACTTAGAGTAAAGGTAGAAACTCTTAATCTATGCAGTTCGTAGAGGGACCTCTTAATGCCAGGATGTTCTCCATGATACACAATACCCTGAAACAAGTAAGAGATATTTTCAGGCTTATGCTGCTTTAAGTTATCTAACGGATTTGGCTGTGATATAGGAGTCGATTGCAGAATTAGTTGATCTCCCTGGCCGCCTTCTTCCTCAAGTTGTCTGGAGACAGGCTCCTCTACTTCTGGGCCATCTTCTGGCTTGACTAGTCCTTCTACTTCTTCTAGGCCATCTTCTGGCTTGATTGGTCCTTCTACTTCTGGGCTATCTTCTGGCATGATTAGTCCTTCTACTTCTTCTGGACCATCTTCTGGCTTAATTGGTCCTTTTACTTCTTCTGGACCATCTTCTGACTTGACTAGTCCTTTTACTTCTTCTGGGCTATCTTCTGGCTTGATTAGTCCTTCTACTTCTTCTGGACCATCTTCTGGCTTAATTGGTCCTTTTACTTCTTCTGGACCATCTTCTGACTTGACTAGTCCTTTTACTTCTTCTGGGCCATCTTCTGGCTTGATTGGTCCTTCTACTTCTGGGCTATCTTCTGGCTTGATTAGTCCTTCTACTTCTTCTGGACCATCTTCTGGCTTAATTGGTCCCTCTACTTCTTCTGGGCTATCTTCTGATAACAAGCTTCTCCAATTCTCATTTTCGATAAAATACTTAGTATAGAAGCTTTCCCTATCTTCTTTGTAGTAAACATCACTTACAGTAACCTTTTTAGTTTTTATAAGATATAGAATATAATAAATCTTTTTTTCGCTATCACTATTAACCAACTTTATTTCAGGCAACTTTTTATCAACTATGACCCCTAAACGAGTTCTCAAATCAGGACTACTAAATATACGTTCCATTGTTGAAAGAGAACGTTCAACTTTAAGTATATTGTCTAAAAATTCAACTAAATAATTTTTATAATCATCATTCTTAAATCTATATTGAGCCTTAGAATCCCATGAGAGACGTCCAACGCCGTTATTCTCCCCAGTATGCTTGTTTTGAATTGTTCTCTTCATCAAAGATTCTTCCGAAGAATTATCATATATAACACAATCGACAGCTACAATCGGTTTATAATTGCAGTCTTTACTAATTTGTTTTATACGTTTTATTAATCGATCTCTATTTTCAATATCAATGGGTAAAAGCTCAGGAGTGTTCAGTAATTTTATACAGGTGACACGTCTGTTTCCATCCATTACTAAATATTTATTTAGTACTCCGCTCTCAATAACAATTATCCGCTCTGATATTTCAAAACCAAATTCCGCAATGGATTTCATCAGATTAAAAAGTTTTTTTTCATTTTTATTCTTGAATAGTATTTTTATTGCCGCTGCTTCATCTTCTTGAGATTCATCTCTGGGATTATCCTCATTTATGTGAAGATCATCAATTTCAATTAATTTTGGCCTCAATACAACTCTTCTCCTTCTAAATAGAAAATAGACCCCAAAGCTTGTTTCTATTATAAATAATAACACAAAATCAAAATTTTAATTGTTTTTATCGCAATTTTTGGAAATTATATGCCTTTACAAGTCTCTGTTTAATATAGACTAATCTTTAATGCCAAAACCGTTGCCGTTACTTATGATACGGTTCACCTCGTTTGGTGTATCGGCAACGATTTTTGTCCGTATATGTACCTTTATCCATAAAAAAAGAAGAGGGGTGATCAGTCCCTCTCCTTTTCTCGCTTATTGCAACAGCTTCTGAATTAGAATTAGCACTAGACCAGCAGTTACGTTGATCAGTACCCCAATCACAAACGGTGCTACAACATCAAGCTTCTTGCTTTTGCTCTTCCTGGTTTTTCTCATACGACCTCCGAGAGGTGTCGTACCGAGACTAGGCAGAACATAATCTCCTATGGCCTACTCAGCAGTTACAATAACTGCTTTTTAGCTTTTTATTACCATCCAATTGTTTCATATTCCTATTGACCGATCTTTCGGTCTTCTCCATCACTCATAGAGAGCGCTTAACCAAGTATGGCTTGGTTCTACATAACCCATTCTCAGGGCAATTCTCCTGACTCGTAAGTGAGTCATTCAGTTTAAAATGATCCACTAGCCTACGGACTGCCTCGTAGTTTAGTTTAGGGTGTTTAGCCCTATTTCTATTATATATTTTATAGACTGCATATTCAATAAATTCAGATACACCCTAAAGAGTTCATTTCCACTGCTGGCATTCTTCATTAGGATCAGCTAGCTTGTTATATCCCTTGATCTTGATTCAAGTTTATCTTTTATACTCACAATATTACCAGTGTACGAGATTTCAGTCTTTAAGTAGCCTTCTTCTAATCCTAGTAACTCTTCGACTTCTTCCCGTAACAAGCTTAGCCCGTAATGTTTAGACAGTTTTTGCATAAATCCGTCTCCAGAAATATAATCATTTTCAATTAATAATTCTATAGCTTGCTTCATAGAAACAGGGTCCCTCAGATCCTTTACATCATCCAGAGGTTCTTTTGTTCTCCAACCTTTATGACTTATAGATCGTTGCATATACTGATATGTTCCTTCGCTAATGGCCCCTAATTTATAGGCTCGCATAACCATTGCTCCAATAGATACACACCATTTTTTCTTAAGAAGCTTATAGTACATAAGATCATTTGGATGAATAGATACATCCCTCAAAAAGCTTTCCTTCGGTAGAAGAAACGCTGCTGCAAAATCATTTGCTTCCTGCTCAATTTGCTTAAACTCTTCCTTACTCAAATCATCAATATTCAAGTACGGATCATGCAAAACCTTATGCCCTAGTTCGTGGGCCACATCGAATTGACGTCTGTAAAAAGACTTTTTATCATTTCCTAGGACAATTGAGTAATACTGTTTCCCGCCTATCTCATGTTGAGATCCAAATGCGTCAATTGTCTTATTACCTAGCATCAATGAAGAAATAACAAAACCTTTAGTTTCAAGTAAGTAGATAATGTCTTTAACTGGTTTATCACCAAGAGACCAAGCATCTCTTACCTTTATAGAAATTTCTTCCACATTTTCTATGTCCCGATCTGAAAAATCCGGCACATCAAGTTCAGGAAAATCCACGTATTCTTCTAATAAAGCGCGAATAATAGTTAAGTACTTAACTCGATCATATTGCATCTCTCTTTCTTTTTTCCCTGTAGTCAGCAATGATCGAAAGTATGTGCTACCTGTTTTAACTTCAACGGAATTTTCATAAAAATACTCTTTAGGGAATTTCAAAATATTTGTTATAACTAACAGTGAATCTAAGGTAGGAACTGCTTTGTCATTTTCATACTTCGATATCATCTGCTTACTAACACCTAATTCATTAGCTAAGTCAGTAATGGTTAGGCCACGATAAATCCTTCCCTCTCTTAACCTGGAACCGTTAAACTGCCTTTGTATCATTAAAATTCCCCCTTGTATCGAGGAATGTTATCCTTTATCTTCCTCTTTAATATCTTTTTCATCCGATTTCTTCGTTGCAATTTCTTGATCAAAATGTTTCTTCCGTTTCTTAACCGACGGTTTGACTTTCGGTATAATATCTATGCTCTCCACAACATCTTCATTTAAAACAGCTAAATCGCTATATTCTTCCTTAGAAACATACATTGACCAATCAGCTTTATCGATTAATTCAAAATACCGATTAAATAACCGTGCTTCCACGCCTATCATTTTTTTATCAACTTCTTGAGCGATTACAAAGATTACCTGCTTAACTAAAGGATACTCTTCACCGAGTATTCTTTGTGCTTCCATAAGCCTTTTATTCTCATATTCATCTGTTAGTGTTTCAAACAAAACCATTTGTTGCGTGTCAAACTCTAAAGGCCCGCTATTTAGCGAAACAAACGCATGAAAGTAATGTATCTTATTTTTCCCAAAATTTTTTATCACTGTATCTATGTTCTTTTCCTTCGAAAAGATATATAGGCTACCTGTATTGAGATCTAAGGCGCAAATAAAAGTCCATATGCCCCCCCTTTTTCTAGTAAGAACAACCAAATCATTCTGTAGGGCCGCTTGTTTTATACGGTCAAATCGTATATCCCAGGAACCTCCATTCTTGAAGTTCCCCGTATCCATACCGTGCTCTTGCTTTATTTCATTTATGACGCCTTCTGTCCCCTCTGTAAAGGACCTAACTAATAATTCAGCCATAGATCCATTCAAACCTAGTTGATCTAGCATTAATAATCCACCTCCAAAGCATATCAATTTTAAATTAACTTAATGATACTACATTATAATATAAAAAGTAAACCTACTACTGTTTTATTTTATAATTTATCACCTTATCATAATACAACTAATACAGCCATGATAGATTATCAACATAATAGACATAGTCCACAACATTTTACATCCCCTCACAAAATTAACATACAAGTAGAGCAGATCTTTTTGGAAGGCTCAGCATCCCCCATATGTATTATTCGTCAATAACTTGAAAAAAAAAGTCTCTCTGCAAAAAAATGAACCCAGAAGCCGGAAATCATCGGATTCTGGGAGGTGAAGAAAGTGTCCAACATACTTGAAATACACGAACAGTTTGTCCTTGAAGAAGATCAACTAGTGAAACAAATCAATACGTGCAATGAGATCACAGCTACCATACTTGACCTGATGTACCAGCAAGCCCAATCGTTACATACCTTGACGGTTGAAGAAGTGCTTATGTCTATCCACCGTATCCAGCAAGACTTGCAAACCGAACTCTTGCATGCGCGGCTAGAAAAGACGGTTATGGCTTACAAGCATAGCCACGGTTTGCCACAAGATGATGTCTCTATATAAAGACACAGCCTCAATCTGCGAGATTGAGGCTACTTGTATTTCGACGCTTCCCAGTCGAAAACGTCCTTTATCATTTTCAATACCATTGCTTTGTCTTGCATGGAGCGGGTAGCCAGAAGTTCGTTAATCTGACTCAACTCGTCCTCCCGCTCCATAGGATCAATATAACGGAATAACTGCTCCATAGACACGTTGAGTCCAGCAGCGATCTTTTCTAGGCTCTCTATAGTCACATTCTTTTCGCCGCGCTCAACTTGTCCAATGTAATTTGTATGTAATCCAGCCAATTCACCAAGCTGCTCTTGGCTAAGGTTTTGTTCTTTTCTTATGTACCGTAAACGTTCACCAAGTTTTAATACAAGGTCAGTCAACGTAATCACCTCATTACAAGCTTAAATGAGGTAATTCAATTACTTAACACACTAAAGATGTTACTTGACTACCAGATAACATCAATAGATAATAAAAATATACAAAATCGAACTTATAGTAGTGAAGGAGTCATACATATGGAGACAAATGAAATCTTTGAACCCGGTCAAAAGATATATGTAATGGTAAACAACCTGCTAGAGCCAAAATTGAATGTACTGAGAAGTTTTCACCTCAATGGTTTGCCAGAGGGTTTGAAGTTGAGGAAATTAAAGGCGTACACATAAAAACTCGGCCATAGGAGGAATAAACCTTGTCGAATATTATCCAAATCACTAACAAACAAAATGGTAATAAGAAAAAAGCACAACAGCTATTCACTCAATACGGCTTTGACTTCGATACCGAACTAGAAACGGACATCGAGCAGCTACGCAAAAGCTGGAGCAAATCTGATGTAGAGATCAGCCGTGAAGAAGCAATACAAGTTGCTGCTGATTTTTACCGCAGGTACCCTGTACTAATGGAATATGTCCGAAACAGCGACTTAGTGCTGAAGGGGAACTAGGATTTCATACTATCTATTAAGAAAGGGATGATTCTGTGCACATAATACCAGATCCAGCTGGGAGATTTCCTAAAGGAATTATCAGCGTACACCGCACAGTGGAACCCGAAATGAACAGTAAAGAAGGCTATGACCTCGAAACTGGTTCTGACCACGGGTTTCATAGAAATGTTATGGAAGAAGAATCAACTAAAGATAATGAAAATACTAGAAATAATAGTCGAAAGGAATAAACTAGCATGTATTGTTCCAAGTGTAGCGCAGAACTCAATACGAACGCTTTGTTTTGTCATTCATGTGGCGCTTCGATTCAAAGTATTCTAGCTAAAGATGAGATTGCTGTAACCACCGCTGTCAATATTCCAGTCCATTCTTCATCAGGGCTCTTCTATGAAAATGAAGCAGATCAAACCCTAAGGGAATTATCCATCTTTGTAGGCAGAAAATCAGACTACTATCTGCCCAAGTGGTCCAAAATGATATCTCAAGGCAAAAACTTTAGCTGGAACTGGTCGGCTCTTTTGGTATGGCCTTTGTGGATGTGCTACAGAAAATTGTATACACAGCTTTTTAGTGTTTTGTTACTACAGATAATAGTATCTTTCTTCTTCTCTATTACCGCTTTTCGAGGAGTCGTTGCTATATGCGTAAATTTAGGTACTGCTATCCTTGTGGCTATCTTCGCCAATTACCTATACCTCATTTCAGCAACAAAGAAAATCAAGAAGATACACAAGAATATCCCCGCTAACATTGAGCAGGAATTAATAAAAAGCGGTGGCACAAGCAAACTTGCCGTATTTGTTGGTATTGTAGCCTTACTTGGCTGGTTTCTATTTTTACTGAGCTACGCAAACATGCAAACAACAAGTGAATTATCTCCTCCAGCTCAAGTCACAAAACCAGTTGCCCAACAGAAGTTGGACAAAATGAAATTTATGAACATCAATGAACAGGATATAATCGATATGCTTTCTTTCTACAAAAAAGACGGCTTAACAGAAGACAAGCCATTACCAGAAGCTTTAACTCACCAAAACTCCCTTTCTGCTGGTTTTTCAGTCGCACTATTCGGTAAGAGTACACATCAATTAACCCGCGCTGTCGCCAATATTGATATGAGTTCTGACGCGGCTGTCGTCTATACAGGACGATTTCTAAAAGGGCTATTCCATGAAGAGAAGGCATTGAAAGAAGCCATGGCTTGGACTTCTGCGCAACTGAAAGACCTCAAAAAAGGTAGCACAAATAAAGGAGAAATCTATATTGATGGTAAGTATCTTCAAATTATTAATTTGACCGTTAATGACGGTGTTGTACTTTCTATATCAGCAGAATAGTTAGAATGCTCTCAGTTGGATTACGAGTTTCATCAAAACACAATGGAAGGTTGGTACCCTTATGCTAAAACGATACACAAATGAAGCCAGTGAACCTATAGTATCCGCTATGCTTATTGAAAAAGGATTTGCTGTCTGTCGAAGCTCGTCTAAAGAAACTGGTTATCATTTGGCTGCCAGTAAAGATGGAGTTACTGTGCGTATACGCATTAGGCATCTACAATACGATGAAGACTTTAGCAACTCTCCTTCAGCTCATGAGGTATATAAAATTAAAGCATTCATTAATGGAAGGCACGATCCTTTCACTCTACAAAATGTCGATTTTGTAGTAGGTTACAATCCATACGATAATTCATTTGCCTGTGTCCCCGTCAATGTGTATGACAGCCAAGGCTCGGCGCGTATTTACAAAAATGAAAATATGCGACATGAATACTACAACTCATGGAATGAATTGGATCAATTCATAGAAATTCATACTCAAAATTCAAAGTGATGGTGGGTGTACGATATGAAGAAATGGATATCTTTAGCTTTGCCGATTATGATTGCCGCAGTGCTGACTGGCAGTGTGAATGCCGAACCTGATCGAGAAGGACTTCCCGATACTGTAGCCGGAAGTAAGGTAGATATTGGCGGGTTCAAAATGTGGGGACAAGTAAATGGAACTAAAAATACTGAACCAACTGTAGTGTTTGACCCTGGTTATGGTGACCAATACACTATTTGGACAGATACTGGCGTAGCAAGTGCAATATCCAAACGCACACAAACTGTCCTATACGACAGGGCTGGACTAGGTTGGAGTCAGCAAAGTGTGGGAGCGACGCACACCGCCCTAGATCAGGCTATTCAATTGCGTAAGCTGTTGAAGGGGTTGAAGGTTGATCCTCCATATGTCTTTGTCACACACGGTATTTCTGCTCTGAATGTACGAATGTATGCTGCCTTGTATCAAGATGAGGTTGCAGGTGTAGTGTTCCTAGACCCATCTCATGAGTACCAAGAGAATGCTCTATTTCCTGATGACATGGATGAAGTCAAAGAACGCTATAAGACTGAGATGGTAGAGGAAGGCGGTTATAATGAACTACTTCGTACCTACGATCAAATAACTAGCACGTCCAGACCATTAGATCCCCTGCGTAATATACCAATCTATGTACTGAGTGCAGGGCAGAAGGCATTTCTATCAGACACAATGAAGGTCTGGAATGACATGCAAAAAGATATCGAAAGCCTTTCCGACAACACTACTCTAATTGTAGACAAGAAGTCTGGGCATTATCTCATGCGTGATGATCCTAAAATGACTATTAATGCGATCAATAACGTACTCGACCGAATCAAGTTACAACAGCAGAAGACCAAAGAATCCAATTAGAGCTTTGACTATACTGCAAGTTGCTACCAAAAAAATCCTCAAATCTGCGGGAGTCATTTCTCCTTGTTTACAGATTTCAAAGCGATTTTTGACCTAAAAGATGATAGGCGGGGTTTCCGAAAAAGCCCCGCCGCTCTGTTCAATCCTTCTCGAAACCTTGTTCCTCAACCGTTGGTGACTCCCCCAATCGAATTTGTTCCAGTACAATATCCGCTAACAACTCCACAAATGTCTGATAGTTCTGATCATCTTCACGTACCACGAAAGCCAACTCCTTTACCCATTCTATATAAATAAAGCGAGTGAGGGTAAAATCGACTCCCAATTCGGCCTACAAAATTACAACGAGCATGTTAAGCGGAACTCATAGAACTGCTCCAATGCATCAGTCCATTTCATCAGATCATCTTGAAGCTTAGGATCAGCTTCGATTTTCTTGAAAACTTCTTGAAAACGTACGTATTCGTCATTCCATTTTTCCTGTGCTTGGTTTGCTTCGAACCACAACCGAAAATCTGTCTGCGTCCATACATAATACGGCGTGAACGAATCCCAATCCTTACGAAGAATTGTCTGTTTATAACCTTGCTTATTCTCCTCGGACATCCTCTCTGTGCGTTCCTGCATAGTATCCACAGCTTGAACGATTCTGAATTGTATTTCTTCCAACTCTGACCGTTGCTCTTTACTCAATAGCTTGTTAAGAACGCGTTCAAAATGCTGCTGCCAAGTATCATGATCGGCTTGAGGCTCCACAGTGACTTGATTCACCATTTGCCTTGCATTTTCGTCAGTTTCATGACTTTCCGATTCAATTTGTATGGTGGTGTTACCCGTTCCCAACTCTAACTCCGGCATAGCTCCCTTTATTGGGTCGTACAGGCGATTTACATGATAAACATTACCATTAAGCCACCATGTTACCAGTTTTAAGTCTGACAACTGATTGAGATAGCCTTCCAGCCTTTGGATAGCTCTCGGTCTATTCTGACCATCTTTGCTGTTCATCAATTGAAGCAGCTTGTCTTGTTTACGGTAAAAGTATGCATTCTGCATTGCCATGACCATGTAGAACAAACTTTTTGCACCATTGTCTAACTCTCGATAAGGAATGTCCCGGACAACAACAAAGTTACCACAGCATACATTATGTAAAAATGCTCTGCCCCATTCAGTATCAAAGTACAGAACATAGTCATTAACACGTTTTCCGCTTGCTGAATAACTTGTACCGAATTTGAATAAGTTGCCCGTAATAGGGCGTTTTTCTGCCCCACCACCTGACCTTACATGATAACCCGCTTCGATCCTTAAACTTTGCAGCTTTTTCAAGGAGCGGGATATCTGTTCAGTCGGTAAGTCATGCCTACTTACTTGAAGCAGTGAACGAATGCGCTCTGGCTTAATGACAGCCCACAAATCATCGTCTTCTGGCATTGGTGCATTTGAATTCCTAGAATCGTAACCATGCTCAAATACATAGTGCGTTACCACTGCACGTAAAACGTCCAAATCGGCCTGTGTAATATCCTCCACTTTGTTATCCAAAACTGGTCGATACATAGTGACGTTTGATCCGTTTAGAGCGTAGTAAGTTCGTACCGGCTCCAGTACTCCACGTGACAATCTTCCACGTAGTCCACTTAGACAGAGCGTATCCAATGCGCGTTCGCTGTAGATTACCCAGTTAGGACTTGCTGCCTCTTCCATATGCTCACCTCACACTCCCAGATTCATTGATTCCATGAAAAACCGCTCAATTCCCCCTCCGCTTAATTGACTCGTTCTCCATTCGAGGGAATTAAACGGAGAAACGAGGACATTAAGCGGATCATCGAGGAAGTTGAGCGGTAGAAAGAGGGAATTAAGCGGAAAAAATCCCCTTTTGGCATACTTGCGAGCCTATTGTTAACTGCTAAAAGAACTTAAAAAGAACCCTTAAAAGAATACTAAAAGAAAATTAATGACGTACCCTATACTGCCGCTTCGCGTCAGAGGGGCTGTGCCCCATCTAACCCTTTGTATGTCTTTACTGGGTTTTGGGTACCATAGAGACCAGCTAATTATTCACTCAGCTATCCTCTCAGACACAGAGGATACGCCCCGAGCCTCCTAGCTACCATCCAATCATCGGGACTTGCCCCTTAACGAGTAAATATCGCTGCTCCACCATCACACCCTTATCCTGATTAGCTCAGTCTGGAAGTATTATCACTTTAAGTGAGCAGCGCCTAGCCTAAAAGTCACTGTAAAATCTCTTTTACAACTTTAAACACATTGTTGTTCTCTTTCATAACGCTAAACGGGTCATCTAGTGCTTCTTCCGGCTCCTCATCTTGTAGATAGACACCTCCTATAGAGATCAATGAGTCGCCAAGTAAATTGCTATTACTTTGGGCTGACTCACCATCAAAGTAATAAGTGGTTATCCAAATCACCTCTTGGGTTTGTGTTAATCTTCGTATATGCGCTTCAATGTTAGGATAGGCTTGAATATCAACAAAGTAATATTTACTTTGGATTGGATAAGGAGCAAACTCAATATGCTCCAATGCCTTACCGGAATCTTTGTATATGCTATATATGCTAGAGTTTATTTTTTGAAAATCAACCCACTCAAGTGTGACTGGTATCGGAATAGGTATTGCTGGCATAAAGATTTTCTGAACTTCACCAGAGCCATGGTATATCCATCTATCTTCTGTTGGAGCAATAACTACAGTTTTAGTTGAATAAGTAAGGAGCCACTGTTTATAATAAAATTCATTTTGAATTTTCATTTTGATTCCTCCATTTGAAGTTTGGCTAACTCTGTCCGTCAAAGTAACAGATTGTGATCCATAGTTCTTCTTTTTCACAGTCGCCTGAAATATACTGGATTCGATTGAACAGTAGTCTTGCAACAAGTATTTTGACACAGGGGCAAAGCCCCTGTATCCGAACACCAGTACAACTACTTATACCTTGCTTTTACAACAGGGCTGCATTATTGGGATCTTCACCAGATTCCAACCCAGTAATATCCACATCTAAATCCTCAACAGGGTGCCTCTCGAATGGTTGACCTTCTCCATACATAGAAATGTAAGCCACAGTTTGATCGTACATATCTTGTTTATGTTTGACATGAATACTTACTGGCTTTCCAAATAACAATCGGGCAAGCTCAGGTAAACTATTCCAAGGTTGCTCAGATACTGCTTTGATGGCCTTACCAAGCATTCTATATTTGTAAATACTTTTTTCAGTGTAAACTAGACAATCATCAATTTCTTCTTCTTGTGCATCCTGTTCAACGTCCGGTCTGATCATTAACTTCATATTAATTCCTGAGTTGCCCGACCTATAAATGGTTGGTTTTGCCTCAATAATAATCGCTTCGTATTTATTCTCCGGTGGGAGCACTTCTTCCTTAAAAATCAGGCTTTTCAAATCCATTTTATATTCTTCCTCTCTGTGATTGGATGGTTGAATAATTTCGATTTAAACCGAAACCTGATTGCTCATTCCCGGGAATAATCTGGTTTGTAAAACCAATATAATACAGGCTTTTAGACTATGCAATACGGCAAAAAAGAACATACGATCCCCAACATGAGATCATCTAACGCTAAGTTAGCCTTTCAATAATATAAATAATTTTTATCATTTTAATAAATATTACTTATATATTTTATCTTGATTCTGTCAGATCCTAATTCTCCGTATACTTATCGAGCAAATTCCTCTAGTTTCTTTTCTAATTCGTATAACTTTCCAGATACATCCTCTACCTCAATAGTTTTCAAGATAATGTTTGTTAAGTAACCGATCGCATTAGCGCTTTTGCTATCAATATCTCCGTTCCGCAGATCGTTAATGATACTGTTCATAAGCCGTTTAACATCCCCTGCATCCTGCACATATATGCTCCGCTTACGTGCCTTAACTTCCGTCTTTATCGGAATTCTCGCTATCTCACCCATAGTCGTTCTCCTCTGCTTTAGAATAGAAAGTGTCTACAAAATGAAGCTTCTACGTGCCGATTATTGTTGTCACTGTAAATTTCTCAGACGAAAATTCACTATGCTCTCCTTATCCTGTTCGGCACCAGAAAACGGGAGGGGACTCTCATCCCAACTCCCGCTTCAGTCTATAAATTCAGTTAAATTGCACCTAGTGAAAATCATATAACAAAGTCGCCTGCAAGCGGCTTTTTCACGTCTTCGGTCTTTCCTATCCATTCACTGCCGCGACATGCTTCCATTTACGCTCAAGTACATGAAAATCAGCTTTCAAATCCGGCTGAGCTTCCAGTATCAATTGCCTAAACAGACCAATTTCATCCAAAGGAGGTACACCAATTTCGTCAAGCAAGTAATGTAGATATTGAATAACCACGATTGGATAAAAAGCACATGCATAATGCCCTTCCGTGATCAACTGCATTGCCCCATTCACTGTAATCTCCTCATATTCCAAAACCACCATTAGACGTGCCTTTGCAGCCTGTTTTTCAATTGGGAACGTCTCTAGCACTTCCGATAGCCTGTAACCGAGCTGATTGATTCTGTTATGCAAAGCATCTCTATACTCATCTTCCAGCCGCTTAACCATCTTTTGCGTTCGTTCAAGTCTAGTCTTTATTCCTGCCATGTGCAGCACTCCTTAGCAAAGATCGAAATCGCCCTGTCGCTCCCACAGTGGCATATAAACATAGAAATCTAGCATGCTGGCCAAGAACGATACAATCTCGATATAATGACCTAGTAAATCGTTGTTTAGCTTTAACTAAGGCCACGCTTAGTCCCCTCCATTCACCAACTACCAATAAAAATCCATGAAGGGTAAGAAATTTTTATATTTCCCTATCAACATACGCACGATTACAAAAAGCCCACTTTTCATACTGTTTGATAGCCAATAATACGGAGTCAACTTAGTGCCTAGCCCCTTTTATTAGGTATACGAATCTTCATCCGACCAGACTTGAGACTTTGATCGTTGCTGAAAAAAATTGCTTTTGTTCAAGTCATCAGCAACGAAGGTCGGATTCGCAACCAAGGGAGGCAGTTTGTATGGAAACAAAAACAATCGCAATTTATGCACGAGTTAGTACTGAGGAACAAGCTATAGAGGGGTTTTCCATTGAGGCACAGCTTCAAACAATTCATGAATATGCTAAGCAAAATGGGTATCGGGTTCTAGAATACGTTGATAAAGGCATTTCGGGGAAGTCTATGGACAAGCGTCCAGCATTACAAAAGTTACTGAGTGATGCTAAGCAGCGGCTATTTGAGGAAGTCATCGTTTGGAAAATTTCCCGCATATCCCGTTCCATGATCGACTTGGTAAAGATTCTGGAAGTGCTCGATAAGTACAATATCGCCTTTAAAAGTCATACCGAAGATTTTGGAGATGCACGTTTCATGCTTTACATCCGTGGTGCGCTAGGTGAACTAGAGCGCAAGACTATTGTCGATAATGTCAAAATGGGAATGAAACAGCGAGCTTATCAAGGGAAATGGAATGGCGGTATTGTGCTAGGTTATAAGAGCAGCGAAGTGGGGACTAGCACACATCGAAAGAAGAAAGAAACTCGACTGGAGATTGTTGAATCAGAGGCCTTGATAGTTAGGATGATCTTTGAAAAATACGCTGACGGTCAGGGTTACAAGTCGATTACCAATGAGATAAATCGTCTTGGCTGCAAGACCAAAACAGGTGGCACCTTTAGTGTGACTACGGTCAAGACCATCCTTCTCAATCCTGTATATATCGGTAAGATACGCTACAATAAGCAGGAAGATTGGACTACCAAAAAACGTAAAGGTACGAATCCGGCTCCGATCATTACTGATGGACAACATAAAGCTATCATTTCTCAGGAACTATGGGACAAGGTACAAACTAGATATGAGGCTGTCTGTAAGGTTCCCAACAGAGTCTTTCAAGGCAGCTTCGCATTCACTGGAGTGATGCGTTGCCCCCAATGCGGATATGGCATGGTTGCTCAACGTGCTACTCGTAAGAACAAAAATGGTGAGATCAAATACCAACGCTACTATCAATGTGGTCAATTAGCCAATAAGGGTGCTGGGGTATGTAGAGCCAATAGCGTTCAAGCAGATTATGCAGAGCAAGAGATTTTGACGCGGCTACAGAACATTCTTTCTCATCCACAACTTGTAGATGATGTATGTACGTCGATTAATAAGAGTCAACATGTTGATAAGTCCTCAATCGAAGCAGAATTAAAGCTTGTGGATAAAGAGATGGCTGACATTGACCGTAAGAAGGACAAGTACTTCAAGTTGTTCGAGGATGACGTGTTAACAAGTCAGTCTTTGAAGGAAAAGCTGGCTGATATCGATAAAAGTAAGCAGCAGCTACAAAAAAGGAAGGTGGAAATTGAGGAGCAGCTAAGTGAAAATAATGCTGGTAAGACGGTATCCGAGGCCATTGTAAGAGGCATATTAGGGGAGTTTGTAAAACTGTTTGATAAGCTTAGTAATGAAAAGCGAAAACAGCTTGTGCATGCTGTGATTAAGCGGGTTACTGTCACAGAGGATAGGAAAATTGATCAGATTGAGTTGAAATTTGATACGATGGCTACAGCTTTGTAGCTCAAACTGCAACAGCATACCAACATTAAATAATACCAAGGTACTCTACTAAATGCGGAGGAGTACCTTTTTCACGGCTTGCAGAACCTACCATTTCCATTTATTCTTAATATATACAAGCACTTTGAATGGAGGCTTTATATTGAATTTATCAACAGCAAAAAATCTCATTGAAGATATATTAAAAAGTATTATAAACCCCGATGGGTCTGCTGCAACTGAAAAGTTTTCAAGTCTAAGGGATGTTGATGCAAAAGTAAGAGAAGTTAAAATGATCCTCAAAGATCTTCCAGGTGACAAGAACAGTATTTTTAATGAATTTGAACAAGACGTTGACTTTTCTGCTAACAGTCGAAGGGTTAGATTAGAAGCACTCGCTCACTACTGTAATACCGCACTCCGTTTTTTAGATACCGGAGTAATTCATGAGAAAAAATTACTTGTTAGTGCACCTGATTTATCTAAACTTACATCTTTTTTGCCTGACCTAGATGTTATCATTCAGGATAGATGGTTAGAAGCCCAAAAATGCCAGTATGCAAAAGCGTACCTCTCTTCTGTTATTATGATGGGAAGCATTCTTGAGGCACTATTATTATCAAGATCTCTTATGAGTCAACCCGAAGCTTTTAGATCAAAGTCAGCACCCAGAAAAAAGGACGGCTCCAACATTCCTATTAACGCTTGGAATTTGAACACATTACTTGATGTTGCAGTTGAGCTAGGCTGGATTAAAACAGATCGTGGCAAATTTGGACATGCATTGAGAGAATCCCGAAATGTCGTACACCCATGGGCTCACGTAACCACAAAGGCTGACTATGACGAAGCAACCTGCAAGACCTGTTGGCATGTTTTAAAGGCATCTGTTGATGACTTGCTTAATTCCATAGCCTAAACTAGAAATCTATTTGATCAAGTTGAATCCTTATTGCGTGATCAATTTTTTTCATTGTAATATCATCAAGAGTTGTTATCAGTTTTGTTAATCTGTTACGGTCGATTGTCCTAATTTGTTCAGAAAGCACTACACTCTCCCGATCAAAACCATGGGAAGTCCCCACCTCTACGTGTGTTGGTAACTTTGATTTTGCGATTTGACTTGTAATCGGTATAACTGTCATTACTGGAGAGTATCTATTGTTTATATCATTTGAAACTATCACAACTGCCCTTATGCCACCCATTTCAGAACCACTGACAGGACTCATGTCTGCTAGGTATACATTTCCTCTAAAGGTTCCTGCCTTTAGAGGAAATGAACTAGATTCATGAGTCTTTGTTTTATTGGAAGTTTCCCCATTTTCTTGACCTTCCTTTTTTGACACTAAGTGTTCATCATACCCATTAACCAATACTGATTCTTTTCCTAAGTACTCAATTGCAGTATCCATTTTTAAATGGACTGCCCCTACTGAGTCATCCAGTTTTACAAGTATTTTGCTCATTTTCTTACTATTTTTTATAATCTCTTTTAAAGCACTAGTGACCCTCTCTTCTTGATTATTCTTTTTTAACCCTTCAACTAATGTCATTATTATTGCAATTACCGCCAAAGCAATTGATACCAAGCCGCTTCCTGTAGAAATTAGCGTTTCCAGAGTGCCGGACTTACCCCAAAATTTGTATGATAAAATCGTAATTATTATTAGAATTAGAACAGCAATGCTCCAATTATAGTGAAGTCGGCGTTTTTTCTCCTTATACTCTCGACTTATACATTCTAATTCAATGCTTTTTTTAATTTCTTCCGGCTCTTTTTCCAAGTATATACCTCCATTATTACTACAATTACTTCCAAATTCTATAATAAACTGAAATACGCACATTTGAAACGAGCGTTGCCGTTACTTATGATACGGTTCCCCCCGATTTATCCGCATCGCGCGATAAATCTGCTCCACCAGCACCAGCCGCATGAGCTGGTGCGGCAGCGTCATGCGGCCAAAAGACAGCCGCATATCCGCACGGCGCAGCAGCTCGCCAGATAGCCCCAGCGAGCCGCCAATCACGAAGGCCACCTGGCTCCGCCCGTAGGTGGCCAACTTGTCGAGCGAGCCTGCCAGCTGCTCGCTCGACCACATCTCGCCGTCGATGGCCAGCGCCACGACGTACACGTCCGCGGCGAGCTTGGCCAACAGCCGCTCGCCCTCCTTAACCCGCACCTGCTGCTCCTCAGCAGGGCTCATGTTCTCCGGTGCCTTCTCGTCCGGCACCTCAATCATCTGCACCTTGGCATACGGCCCAAGGCGCTTCACGTACTCCGCAATCCCGTCCACGAGATAGCGCTCCTTCAATTTCCCAACCGTTAATATCTGTATATGCATGAACGATATTTCTCCCCTCAATTGCTCCATTGGATAAAATACATCCAAATCGAGCATATTCCCACCTTTTGCCCCGATCCACTGGATTTAATCCAATGTAATCGCCTGCTCCCCCACCACACCAACCCCCCAACAAAAACAAAAAGGAAGGCTTCCGCCTTCCTCAAACAACTAGAAATCGCGCTAATTCCTGGCAATGCTCGCAATGCGTCGGTGGCTCCCAGTTCGCGAAGTGGGTCTTCGCCAAATCCACGATATCTGGAGCTTCCTCATACTCATCAACAAACTCATCTATTGCGATTTCTACATGATCTTTACAAACAACATGCATGCAAGTACCTCTCATCCGCCATATATCTTTGACCTATACGCTCATCTTTACTTATCTGCAGCTTCTACCAAGGTAACCACGGTCGTAAGCTTCTTCCCGCCGCGATAGTAGACCACGTTGATTTTATCGCCGATCTTCTTCTCGTTGTACAAATATTTGCGAAGCGAGATCGTACTGTCGATCTTGCGGTCATCCAACTGGACGATCACGTCCTGTGCTTTGAGACCCGCTTCTTTGGCTGGACCCGATACCTCGAAGACGATAACTCCAGTTTTCACATCTGCCGGCAGCTTTAATACATCCGTTCCTTTAAAAGCTTGCAGTTCCTGGGTCGATACGCCCATCAGAGGTCTTTTGACCTTGTGATCCGTAATCAAGCTCTCCAGGATCGGCTTAACACTGTTAATCGGAATAGCGAAGCCTAATCCTTCCACACCAGTATCGGATATCTTCATCGAATTGATACCGATCACTTTACCGTCGATATTGACCAGCGGGCCGCCGCTGTTTCCCTGGTTAATAGCCGCATCCGTTTGGATGACATCCATCTCCCAGTCGTAGTCCGTCCCTTCGCGTGAAAGTGAGACGGGTATCGTCCGCTTTGGCGAAGAAATGATACCTTGCGTTACAGTAGGAGAGAACCCAAGTCCGAGCGGATTGCCGACGGCGATTGCCATTTCTCCAGCGCGCAGTGTTTCGGAATCTCCGAATTCAGCGAGCACTTTAATATCTTTGCCGTCTGCTTCCAGAACAGCCAAATCCGTAATTTTGTCCCGTCCAACGAGCGTCGCTTTGCGATGTTCCCCTTGGAAATTCACGATTTCGAACTGGTTCCCATTCTCGACGACATGGCTGTTCGTTACAATTCGTACTTTATCGCCCGACTTGGCGAACATGACACCTGAACCGATACCAAGCCCGGTTTCTTGGCCTTTGTCATCCTTCTTCGAGGAGATTACGCTAACAACCGCAGGCTTGATTTTCTCCGTTGCTGCCACGACAGAGTCGTTGACGTTCATCGGACGCGTTTCTGTTTTGGCTACAGCCGCTGGAGCCGCCGCCGTTTCAGCACTATGTCCACGGAAGCCACCTACAACCCCGACCAGCAGCAGCATGGCTAATGCTCCGCCTACCCCGGCTATAAGCGCTACATTTCGTCTACGTACGGTGAAGCTTGTGAATGTCCCCGACCCTTTGGGACGCCATGCCGTCTCTCGCTGTCTGGACCTTTTCGTCGAATAAAAATCATCATCAAACAAACTCATCTCGGGTCCCTCCTCGCTGACGGGGTTGGAAGCTTCGCCACTCTCGCCTTGCATCTATGTCGCAATTCTTTCTTGCCTTCTTTGCAAATAATAGGAATGTTTCGCTCGCTTCTTGCCTACAATAATAGTAAACCAAATCTCTCACCGAATTACTAGAGTTTACTAGAACTTTAAATCAGAAATATAAAGGAGAATGACCCTCATGAATCGTATTCCTTCCCATTTCGACGAAATCAATATGATCGGCAAGCTCGCTGACCTGAAAGATAGCCACTATCACCAGTCCCTCGTCCTCTCGTCGCTTATTCAAACCCTGATTGATAAAGGTCTAATCACAGCGCAAGAGATTCAGCAGAAGTCCGAAGAAATCGATGCCGCGCTTACTCCGAATCCAATACATCCCATTTCGTAGATCGGTCAAAATATGTATCCATCAGCCGCAGTTGTTTGGACTCAGGGGCACGCTCTTGTACTATGCTATTCACCGTTAGCCTGGCCAAATCCATTAAATTATGATCACGGCTCAAATGGGCCATATACACGGATTTCGTCTTATTCGTCAGCACATCACAGAGCGCTTCCCCTGCGGCTTCGTTGGATAAATGTCCTTTGTCACCGAGAATTCGGCGCTTGATGCTCCACGGATAGTGACCGACACGCAGCATATCTACGTCATGATTCGTCTCCAGCACCATAGCGTCTGAATCCGTAATCTTCTCTTTCACTTTCTCGCTCATGTAGCCCAGATCCGTTACAACACTTAACTTCTGTTCCCCTTCATAAAAGCAGTAGCCCACAGGCTCCGCTGCGTCATGGGAAATGCCGAACGACTCCACCCGCAGTGTGCCGAACTCGACGACGCCACCGGTTTCCATGACTTTTTTGTTGTCTTCCGCAATCACACCAATTTGCCGATCCAGCTCTTCCCACGTCTTCTCATTGGCATAGATGGGCAAATCGTATTTGCGGGCAAAAGCACCCAGTCCTTTAATATGATCGGAATGTTCGTGAGTAACCACGATGGCATCTATGCTGCTAGCCGCGAGCTCCCGCTCCTTCATCAACAGCTCCATCTTCTTGGCGCTAAAACCCACATCGACCAATACCTTGGTCTCCCCATTATCGACTACCGTCGCATTGCCCGTCGAACCGCTCGACAGCACCGTAAATCTCATTCCCATATTCCCTGCTCCTCTATGCTTGCCATTCAGTTAACCGCTCCGGCGATAGCTCTCGCTGTCTTATTTCTTCTCGTCCTTGCTTTTGTTATCCGGATTATCCTTATTCTCAACCTTCTCGCCCTCGGCAGGCTGACCAAATGGTGTTAATTCCGACCCTTTCGGCGGCGACTCGACAGCCCCATTGAAAGCTTGCAAATAATAAATATCTTTGTTATCGACCGTTATCCGCCAATGCGGAAACATCGGCTGTGTTTGTGAATTATACGGCTGACCGTGATAGCCTAACCGAACCTCTGTAATAATCGAACCTTCGCTCAAATAATTGTCCACTAAGCTGCGCACCGCCAATTGCGCGGGGATCAGCTTCTGCTCCGTCTGTTCTACTCCTGATTCTACTTCAACGTAGGCTTGACGGTAACTGGTAATTTCTCCATTTTTCTCATTCAATTCTACTTTCACATCGAAGAGCGGAAGCTTGTCATACAACTGTGTGAACACATATATCCAATTTTCATTCACTTTTCTGCTCATGATAGAATCCAGTTGATAGAGATTGAAATTGGGAATCTCCGATTGGGCTTGTACTTCTCTACTCGCCCCTTTGCCAAGCAGATTGCTCATGATAATCGGTGTTTTCAATGGCTTCTGTTCACTCGGCTTGATACTATCGTCATACTTCACCGTAATGACCTTCAACTTGACAATATCCGTCGGCAGCTCGTCGGTTAAGCGAATATTCTTGCTGCGGAGCGCTCGATTCAGCTCTTCTACAGTCCCAGATGTATCTAATGCAACCTCAATCTGATTGGAACGATTGGTGGACCATAATTGGAAGCCAAGTATCATATTCAGCAGCAAAAAAGAACAAATCAAAATGGATTTAGCCCGGCTCCAATTCATGATCGCACCTCTCTTTCCTTGAGTAACCCCTTATTCAATGAAATCATACGTGCCATCGCGCAGCTCCAACGCCCATGAGGCCGTTAGTGTAACCGTCTTATCTGAGACAACAGGCCGATAGGCTGGGAAAATGGAAACGATACTGGCCTTCCGCTGATAATACTGCAGCCGTTCTTCCAAAGCTTCGCCGGAGATTAACTCCGCATCGCGTCGCTGCGCTGTCTTGAGATCCGGAATCACCATCGACCGTTCGAAACCGGATATAATCCCTTTTTGCACCTGCATCTTCATCGTTCCGAAACCATCGGGCTGCGCCGTAAGAATCGGCAAAGATTCATAGAACTGACGGAAGGTGAATGTCTGATTGTCGAGCAGCTGCTTCTCCGGCGTCTGAGACACGACATATTTGCCATCCCAGCCGATATGCTGATTGATGAACTTAACGCCAGCCAGCAAGTTTACCAACACTTCGCTTTTGCTCTCCACCGGTGCAACCGGATCGGAATATGTCATCCATCGCAGATCTCGATTCAACTGAAAACCGCGTTTGCTGTCCGTATAAATCTCGGAACCATCGCGCTCTTTGAGATAGCGGGTAATGCCCGGATCAACGAAAAAGCTTTGTTTCAACTGATCTGCCGTTAATAAGCTGTAAGTAAAGGTATAGTTCGGAAGCCGCAAAGGTTTAAGCGGAAGATAGTAATCTCCACCGTTGGTCGTTCTATAGAGGTTCGTTAAATCTCCGAAAGCTGCAAAATTCTCAACGTCTTTACTTGTAAAATCGGCCCCGATAACCTCATATCCCACACCCGGAGAATCCGTGAAAAAGAACGCACGCACATCCTCGTTATTGCCCTTGGAGTAAATCCAAATGCGCGTCACCTTATCATTATCAGGGGGAAGTTCGCCTTCAATGCGAAGCAATTGCTGAAGCACCGTGAACGGAATGCCATTGCGAAAACGGATCTCCACCCCCTGCTGCTTCGAGCGAACCTCTTCCCAGTTGACGTTTACCAAATACATGGAGGTTTTACGGAAGCCCTTGAAGCTCCGCTGTTTAATATTGTCCAGCAATCGGGTGTAGTAATAATTGCTTGGATACAGAACAGAGTGCTGCTGATTACCCAAATGCACGATAATTTGATCGGGAAATAACATATCCTGCAGCTCCGCCTGCTTGCCAAGTGTTTCGGTCTGCACATAATTGCTTTGCTGGATCGGTTCAATTTTGGGAGGATTATAAGAGGCAAGCAGAAAGCTTTGATATAAACTAGACCCAATCAGAACGACAAGGAAGATCGATTTGAGACTCTCAATCATAGCTCATCCTCCTCTTCTTGTTGAATCGGCAGCGTGAACACAACACGGGTTCCATGTCCCAATTCGGATTCCAAATTGATGGAGCCGCCATGCGCTTTTACTATTTCCCGGGCAATAGACAATCCGAGCCCTGTCCCCCCCATATTGCGGGAACGTGCTTTATCCACACGGTAAAACCGATCAAAAATACGAGATAAATCCTTCTTCGGAATCCCGATTCCATTATCCTGCACAGAGATCTCCAGGACATCCTTCTCGAGCTTCCTCGCTTCCAGACGGATAGCCCCTTCATCGCCTGTATATTTAATCGCGTTGGACACCAGATTATCGAGGACTTGGTCAATCTTGTCCCGGTCCAACCGCAAACTGGTGACGCCCTGCTCCACTTGAATCACAATCTGAATTTTCCGCTGCTGCAGCTGAAAGGAGAAGCGATCCGCCACCTCTTCCAGCATCTCACTCACTAACGTAGTGGATTTGCTCATCATCGATTGCTTGGAATCAAGCCGCGACAGATGCAGCAGATCTGTCACCAACCGGATCATCCGCTCCGTCTCGCTGCGCGTCACGCTAATGAAGCGCGAGGCTAGCTGCGGCTCCTCAATAGCACCGTCGTCTAACGCCTCCAGATAGCTCTTGATCGTCGTCAGCGGCGTCCGCAGTTCATGCGACACGTTCGCGACGAACTCTCGCCTAGCCTGCTCCAGCTTCTCCTGATCCGTTACATCCTGGAGCACAGCAATGATCCCGTTCTGCCCTTCGCCACGCCGATGAATCGGCGTGAAGATGATCCGCACCGACAGCTGATCATCCTCATCGGGCAATTCAATATCCAGCAGCGTCGTATTGACCTGCCCCTGAATGAAGCCCCGGATCGTCTCCATCGGAATACCCAGCACCTCGGAGATGTCATGACCGAGTGTTGATTCCTCTTCGGTTTGCAGGATCTGCTTCGCCCTGCGATTCAGCACGATAATCTGACCCCGATCATCCGTCGCGATGATGCCGTCATTCATATTCGTCAAGATCGAAGCCAGCTTCTCCTTCTCCTCCTCATTCAAGGTGAGCGCCTCTTTGAGCCGGTTCATCATGAAATTGAAGGTGTGGCCCAGCTGACCAATCTCGTCTGTCCCTTGTATCTTGAGCTGCTGATCGAATTTCCCTTCGGCAACAGCGGTTGCTTGCTTCGTAATTTCTTTGATCGGATTCGTAATCGTACTGGTCAACAGCACGCCAAGAATCGCTGTCAGTCCCAAGGCAATCAATGTGCCTGAGATCAGGATACGGTTAATAGAACGGATCGTCTTATATACGTCCTCCATGGACGCAATAATGTAAACGGCTCCCAAAACGCGCACACCACTGCCTACAGGCTTGGCAATGATCACTTTGCGATAACCATCCTCGTCCGTGAAGATCCGTTGGTTATCCTTAATCCCTTGCAGCGCTCGGATAACCTCCGGCTGTGTATTCTTTTGCTTCAAATGATTGGCAACCGATGTGCTGATAACGTTCCCGTTCGCATCTATAATTTGAATCTCTGCGTTATTAATCGAGAATAAATTGCTGACGAACTCGTTCAAATCCGCATAGGTCTTCTTACCCTCGGCCACATTCTTGCTGTCTTGATCGCCGGTGAGGTAAGACCCTACGAAGCCGGCGAGCAGCGTCACCTGACTGTTGCGCGAAGCCAAGAAATCATTCTTGAAATAGGTCTCGACCGTCTTATAGAAATAAACGCCGATCAGTTGCATCGCAATCAGAATGAGCAGGACATAAATAATAATCAGCTTCGCCTGAATGGATTGAAAGAAGCGAATGCCCTTCATGCTTAGAAGCCTCCGGCCTTAGGGCTGCGCATTAAGTAGCCGAGACCCCGGCGCGTCATAATATACTCCGGACGGCTCGGGTCCGTCTCCAGCTTCTCACGCAGCCGACGAATCGTTACATCCACCGTCCGCACGTCGCCGAAATATTCAAAGCCCCACACCGCTTGCAGCAGGTGCTCGCGCGTCATCACTTTGCCCGAATTCTTGGCCAAGTATTGGATCAACTCGAACTCCCGATGGGTCAGATCGAGCGGCGTGCCATCCTTATACACCATGTACATGTCGTTATCGATGAAAAGCGCATGAATCCGCATCCCATTGCGCTGCGTGTCCGACTCGCTCGGCGCCGACTGTGCTTTGGTCTGTCTGCGCAGGTGCGCCTTCACACGGGCAAGCAGTTCCCGCGTCCCGAATGGCTTGGTCACATAGTCGTCAGCGCCCATCTCTAGGCCAAGCACTTTATCCAGTTCTGTATCTTTAGCTGTCAGCATAATGATAGGTGTATTCAGCTTTGAGCGTACTTCCCGGCACACATCCATGCCGTCCTTCACAGGCAGCATAAGATCCAATAGGATTAGATCTGGCTGCTCTGAGAACGCAAGCTCTACCGCACTTCCACCATCATAGGCACAAATAACCTGATAGCCCTCTTTTTCCAAATTAAACTTCAAAATATCTGCAATCGGTTGTTCGTCATCCACCACGAGAATTTTGCCAAACAAACCTACCACCGCCTACTCAAGGATCAAACTTCTTCGCTGTCCTTCTGGGACATGCGTGCATACTACCACTTATTTTATCATATATTTTACTAAAAAGAGACAAGGCCTCCCGAGTTGTCCGGTTTGACCTTGCCCCTATGTATTCTTAGCGATTTAGATACTTTAATGGATTCTCCAAACTGCCGTTCTTATGAATTTCCAAATGCAAGTGGACGCCTGTGGAATCGCCTGTACTTCCCATAATACCGATTTTGTCACCTTTCTCAACGATGGTGCCCTCGGTAGTTGTAACCTTGCTCATATGACCATATAACGTCTCGTAGCCATTCAAATGATTAATGATAACATAATTGCCGTAATCGGATTTGTAGCCGGTTTCGATGACTTTGCCATTATCAGCAGCCATAATGTTCTTATTGCCCGTTATATCAATCCCTTTGTGGAGTTTGCCCCAACGTACGCCGAATGTACTCGAAATACTAGGGGAAACGACAGGCCATGCAAATTTGCCAGTGCCTTCGCCTTGAACCACTTTGGTGCCTTTTTTCACTTTGGCTGTGACCGGTTTGTCGATGATCTCTTCATCCACGAGCTTTTCTTCGGTCAATAAACCATCGACCTTCGTCACTTGAATTGTAACCTTCTTCAGCCCGTTCTTGCCTGGCGAAATCGGTTCTACGACCCCGACGCGTTGCGAATCGTCTTTCACGTACTCTGTATCGTATTGAATCTCCTGATTCTTCACAATACTTTCTGTTGTTTTGACCGAAAGCGGCGGCTTCAACACCGTCACGTCCAACTGATTGCCTATCTTCAATTTATCATCCTGAAGTCCAGGATTTTTATCATAAATGAATTGCTTCGTAATACCTAATTTCTTCGCGATGCAAGAGACGCAATCGCCTTCGACAACCGTATACTTCGCTGGCTGAACATCACCGGTTTGCAGTTTCTTGACCACATCTTCGGGCTTAGCCAAATCCTTGGGATCAATCGACACTTCGACCTGATCCACCTGCTGAACAAACTCTACCTTCTGCAGCTCAGATGGGGCCGTAGCAATATCCTCGCCCATACTCGCTGACAGGGCAGCAACTTTCGCGTTTTCCTTGGCTTTGGGCGCGAAAGGCGCGCTTACTTGATCAAGAATCAGATCAGCCGTTTGCTTATCCTTAACAATAGCCATCGTCTTCCCGTCCACTTTCAATGCGACCCCGACCGGTTGGGGTATCAACAGTTGATTCAAAGACGCCAAAACGCCTTCATCATCTGTTTTCACATTGTAAGCCCTTTCAGACGTGTAGGTGACTCCATTTGTTTCAAGTACAACATGCACTTCTGGAAAATCTTTCTGAACTGCTATAGGTCTTTGCTGCTTATAGTCATCGATGATCTTATTATCGCTTACGATACCAACTTCTTTGCCATCCAACATAACATGATAGACGTCATTCATGCCCGCTTCTACATATTGATGTCCAGTAAATGTAATTACCCCTGTTAGAGCAATTGCACTAACTCCCAATGCAAGAGACCATTTATGTCGTTTCATTACCGTTAGCGTCGTTGGTGTTGGTGTTACTTCTTCCAGCTGCTTGTCTGATACTGATTCATTTCCGGTCAAGCTTTCTCGCTGAGGTGTAAATCTCTTGATGAGATCCTTCACAAAGCGCATACCCCTGAAACCTGTCATGATCTTCTCCCTTTGAACGGTTTTGCATCCACAGATACATAAATAAACCTTGATTAGACATAATATCCATTAAGGATGTCTTCCTTTTGTTAAATTTAACACACTTTCTCTGCCTATTTCAACAAAATACTCGATATCCATGTGATAGATTCGTGTCCACCACCAAAAGAAGACGCTAAAGAGTCACTTTTTTGTTCATAAATCCAATTGATTTCTGCACATGTTACCTATTTTTGACGAAAATTCTGGAAAACAGAAAGGGGCACTTCCGTTATGGAAATTAATCTAGAAGCTACATTCTCAGATCGCTACCATTTGGAAAAGACAGCTGAAGTTCTTCGCTCGCAGGGTGTTCTCGATATCCGCTTCACCACGGAGGCAGACTCTCAAGCAGACAGCTACCTGCAATCCGCGGAACTTTCCTCCGCTGAGCCCACCTATGGGTTATCCGTAAGTGTTGAGAAATCACGCTACCGTCAAGCGGAAGATACCATTTTGAAATATGGCGGCCAACTGCACTAGTACACCCTTAATACTTGCCAAGAATGTCGCTTAGCTGCTTCTGCTCCTTCTCGCTTAAATACTTCTTGAGCGTAGCATTCACCTGATCCAACTCATCCGCGGTAATTCCGTCCTCCAAGATCGCAGATAGATGTTGGACTTCCGTTTGCGGAAGCTTAGCGACCACAAGCGAAAATATTTTCATCTTATCCTCGCTGGAGAGGGCTTCTTTCTTCTTGGCGAAATCTTCGGTCGACATGACCAACTCTTTCTTCTCGTTGGCATCGCTATGCACACGCCCCATCACGGCCAGGGCATCCTCTTTGCCAGGAGACGGACTTGCTCCCACTGCTGTGCCGGGTGTGCTTTTAGCGTCGCTAGGCTGGCTTCCTGACGGGCTGGGACTGGGAACAGGCTTCGCATCGGTGGGTACATCCACTGGAGCAGCTTGCTTCCCCCCGTCTCTACGCATAACTATATTCAGCTCGCCTCCCAATCTTGCAGCAAATTCACTAAATTGAATCTTTTTACCTAAGGCTGGAATCTGATATTGTCGAAATATATCTTCCACGTACATATTCACAACATACCATGTCGTAAACATCGTTATGGATGTAATAAGGACGGTTCCAATGACGATTTTGCTCAACCACGCTACTAATTTCATTCCTTTGTATCACTCCTGGCACATAATCATGATCCTCCTCCCCAGTATTGACGAAATCATTGCCATTAAATCCCTATATACAAAAGAAATCCTCTAAGCTGCCGCAGCAGTCTAGAGGATTTTGTTTATTAAGCGCAATAGAACGCTTCTCTGTTCATTTTATGCGTAGATTGGACGAACCAAGTTCGTTTGCTCACGATTACGGCCAACCGAGAAAATCGCGATTGGAATACCTGTCAACTGGGATACGCGCTCCACATAATGTCTCGCATTCTCAGGCAGATCTCCCAGCGTACGCGCTTCGGATACGTCTTCTGTCCAACCTGGCAGCTCTTCGTATACCGCTTCACACTCGGAGATAGCTTTCAAGCTAGCAGGGTAATGCTCAATCAATTCGCCGCGGTACATGTAACCTGTGCAAATTTTCACAGTTTCAAGCCCTGTCAACACGTCGATGGAGTTCAAGGAAAGACCCGTGATTCCGCTAACGCGTCTTGCATGACGAACAACAACACTGTCGAACCAGCCTACACGGCGCGGACGCCCTGTAACCGTACCATATTCAAAGCCTTTTTCACGAATCCAAGCACCGATTTCATTATCAAGTTCTGTAGGGAACGGGCCATCGCCAACACGAGTTGTGTAAGCTTTTGCCACACCGATGATGTTGTGGATCTTCGTTGGTCCTACACCGGAACCGATACAGACGCCGCCTGCCGTTGGGTTCGAAGAAGTTACATACGGGTATGTACCTTGGTCGATGTCCAACATAACGCCTTGTGCGCCTTCGAATAGCACTCTGCGGCCTTGATCAATGTATTGATTCAGAATCACGGATGTATCCTTCACATAAGGGCGAAGGACTTCTGCGAATGCCAAGTATTCTTTGAGAATAGGCTCAACATCAAGACCCGTGGAACCGTAGACTTGCTCGATCAGCACATTTTTCTCAGCAACAATGCGTCTAAGTTTCAACTCAAACTCTTCTGCATCCATCAAATCAGCGATACGAATTCCGTTACGTGCTGCTTTATCCATATAACAAGGTCCGATCCCTTTGCGAGTCGTACCAATTTTGCTGTCGCCTTTGCGATCTTCTTCCAGACCGTCAAGCACCAGATGATACGGCATAATGACATGCGCGCGATCACTGATATTCAAATTCGTCGTCGTAAAACCATTATCATGAATGTAATTAATTTCTTCAATGAGTGCAGCTGGGTTGATAACCATCCCATTCCCAATTACACATGCTTTATCTTTGTAAAAAATACCGGAAGGAACCATTGTTAGCTTATATTTCTTGCCGCTAATGATAATCGTATGGCCTGCATTGTTACCACCTTGGTAACGAGCAACAACCTCAGCAGATTCCGCTAAGAAATCCGTGATTTTCCCTTTTCCTTCATCTCCCCATTGCGTACCGACAACAACAACCGTTGACATATGCACTTACCTCCGTACGGTGACGAGTCACCCATAATGAGCCTTGTTGGCTGTAATTCCACAGAGAAAAGTTGGACTTCATTAAAGCGCTAAAGCATTCAGCGTCCATCATACTTCCCTCTGGCGATGCAAATCCCCCTGCACACCGCTCATCGCGGGTCAAAGGCTTACTCACCGAAGGAACACCAGGTCTCTTCGGCAGTGATCTGCAGGAGTGGACCTACCTTTCGGCATGAAAAACGACCTTACTTCGAACTTGCCCTGCTGGAAAGCAGGCATTCGACAAGGTTTTTTTCACCGTCTCTAGTGTAGCAGTCCCCCCAAGCAAAGTCAATGAAAAACGAACGATTCCACAGGCGCCTGTATAATTGTTCGGATATTGCACATACTAAGCGATTCACTCTGCGAATCTGTGAGGAAAATGTGAAAGAAAAAACAGCCGTCAGTACTGACCGGCTGCTGCTTCCTGATGACTTCGATCCATATTCACGAATTTATTGAACTGCTTCAAGAAAGCCAGCTCCACGGTGCCTACCGGCCCGTTACGCTGTTTGGCAATAATAATCTCGATAATGTTCTTCTTCTCGGATTCTTTGTCGTAGTAATCGTCACGGTATAGGAACGCGACGATGTCGGCATCTTGCTCGATGGAACCCGATTCCCTAAGGTCAGACATCATCGGGCGCTTGTCCTGCCGCTGCTCTACACCCCGGCTCAGCTGCGAGAGCGCGATGACCGGTACGTTGAGCTCACGCGCAATTTGCTTGAGCGTACGGGAGATCTCAGAGACCTCCTGCTGACGGTTGTCGCCTTTGCCGCGGCCGGCAATCAGCTGCAGGTAGTCGATGAGGATCATGCCGAGCCCCTTCTCCTGCTGCAGACGTCGGCATTTGGCGCGAATGTCCGCGACAGTAATCGATGGTGAATCATCGATATAGATGTTCGCTTCGGACAAAGCGCCAATCGCCATCGTCAGCTTCTCCCAATCGTCGCCTTCCAGGTAACCCGTCCGCATACGGTTGGCGTCGACGTTGGCTTCCGCGCAGATCATACGCTGTACGAGCTGTGCGGCGCCCATCTCCAGAGAGAAGATCGCGACGGTTTCCTTCGCCCGGACCCCGACGTTCTGCGCTACATTTAGCGCAAACGCGGTTTTCCCTACGGAAGGACGAGCGGCCAGGATGACAAGGTCAGAACGCTGAAAGCCGGATGTCATCTTATCGAGATCAATAAACCCCGAAGGAATCCCGGTTGAGCTCCCCTTATTGGAGTAGAGCAGCTCAACCTTTTCGAAAACTTCCATCAGCACATCGCGAATGACGACGAATCCGTTGGAGCTGCGGCGCTGCGAAATCTCAAGGATTTTGGATTCAGCCTCGCTGAGCATGGATCCTACATCGTCTTCATTGGCATAGCCGTTGGAGACGATCTGCGTCGCCGTGCGGATAAGCCGGCGAAGCATCGACTTTTCTTCCACAATCGCAGCGTAATAGTCAATGTTGGCGGCCGTTGGCACGGCATTTGCCAGCTCCGACAGATAGGTTACGCCGCCAATCTCTTCCAACTGCTGCTTGTTTTGAAGAAGCGCTGTGAGCGTAATGAGATCGACAGGCTCCTGATCTTCAGCAAGCTCGACAATCGCTTCGAAGATACGTTGATGCGTCCCACGATAGAAGTCATCGCTGGAGATCCGCTCCATGGCTGTAATCAAAGCATCGCCATTTATCAAAATAGCACCGAGTACCGCCTGCTCAGCCTCTATATTTTGAGGGGGTACACGATCCACAAACATATTATCTCCGCTCATGCTGTTATACCCGCCTTTCATTTCAATGTTCGTCTAACTCTCTTATTCTATCATATCTTGCTGGATATTTGGCTGACAATAGATAAGAGCCCCCTTAGGGACTCTTATCTATCCATCTATCTTTTCTTACTTCTCTTCCGTCACTTGTACGTTCAAGCTAGCTGTTACTTCACTGTGCAGTTTAACGGGAACTTTCGTTACGCCTAGCGTACGAATCGGATCTTCCAAAACAATTTTACGTTTATCAATCACGATTTTATATTGTTTTTCCAGAACTTCAGCAATTTGCTTGCTAGGAATCGCTCCGAACAATCGCCCGCCTTCGCCAGCTTTGGCTTTGATTTGAACGGTCATTTCGCCTAGCTTCTCGCCTAATGCTTGTGCGTCTGCTTTCTCTTGATCCTTGCGGCGCTGCTCGGCTTTCTTCTGGTTATCAAGCACCTTCACAGAGCCGTTTGTTGCAGGAGCTGCAAGTCCTTGGGCGATCAGGAAATTCTGTGCGTAACCCTCAGATACCTCTTTCACTTCACCTTTTTTACCTTGGCTCTTCACGTCTTTCAGAAAAATTACTTTCATTCGAAAAGTCCCTCCTCTTCTTCTATATCCGCTAATACTTTCTTCAATCGGCTCGTTGCATCTTCTATGGTGCCATCAATCTGAGTAGCCGCATTCGTTAAATGGCCCCCACCGCCCAGACGCTCCATGACCAATTGGACATTCATTTGCCCTAATGATCTGGCGCTAATGCCAATTAATCCATCTGGTCGTTCCGCAATGACAAAGGAAGCCATAATATTCGTCATATTCAACAATGTATCAGCAACTTGCGCAATCATCAACTGAGAATATTTATGATTTGACTCCGCAACAGCCAGCGCGACGTGTTCATAGATCGTTTCTGTATGTTTAATGACTTCCGCGCGTTCGAGATAGGAATCGAGATCTTCCTTCAATAGTCGCTGAATGAGCGCCGAATCCGCGCCGTTGCGGCGTAGATACGAAGCGGCTTCGAAGGTTCTGGCCCCTGTGCGGAGACTGAAACTCTTCGTATCGACCACGATACCTGCGAGCAGCGCCGTCGCCTCCAGCACTTCCATCGTCAACTTCTCGTTAATGTACTGGAGCAGTTCCGTTACTAACTCGCACGTAGACGACGCGTAGGGCTCCATATAGACGAGCGTTGCGTCATGGATGAACTCCTCACTGCGGCGATGGTGATCGACCACCACGACCCTGTGCGTCTGCTGCAGCAGCTTGGGCTCGGCAACCATCGATGCTTTATGCGTATCTACGACTACCGCCAGAGAGCGCTGGGTCGTAATCTGCATAGCCTGCTCCGGTGTGATGAACCAACGATGCAGCCGCTCATCCGCGGCAATCGTCTCCATCACTTTCTGGATGGACGGATTGACGCCCTCCAGCACGATGTAGCCTTCTTTGCCTACAACCTGCACCGCTTTTAAGACACCAATGGATGCCCCAATGCAGTCCATATCCGGAAACCGGTGACCCATAATGATCACCTTGTCACTATCTTTCATCAGATCGCGCAGCGCATGCGAGATGACCCTCGCCCTGACGCGTGTCCTTTTCTCCACGGCATTCGTTCGACCGCCATAGAACGACAGCCGCTGTCCAACCTTAACCGTCACTTGATCGCCGCCGCGGCCCAGTGACATATCCAGACCCATTTGAGCCATTTGTCCAAGCTCCATGAGCTGTTCGGTGCCTGAGGCAATCCCGATACTTAGTGTCATCGGCAGTTTATTTTCAATCGTCAAATCGCGCACATCATCCAAAATCTCAAAACGCGTCTGCTCCAGAGAACGCAGTGCCTTCTGGTCGAGCAGAATCAGGAAACGATCGGAGGACGTTCGGCGCAAATAAACTTGGTGCTTCTGCGCCCACTCCGTAATCTCACCAGTTACCTTAGCGAGCATAATACTGCGCGTCTGATCATCCAATCCTTGTGTCGATTCTTCCAGATTATCCATCATTACGATGCCAATCGCTGTTTTCTCATCTTCGTATTTCTTCGCCAAATTCGCTTGCTCCGTTATTTCCCGGAAATACAGCAGCCGCTCTTCAGGCTTAATCCATACTTGATAGATAAACTTGCCGATGGACATCTCGAGCTTGTCGGTCTTTTCCTTTTTGCTTTTCAAGTCAGGCAAATAGTCGTATAGCGACTCTCCGATGACCGAATCCTGCTCCAGCATTTTAGCCACAAAAGGGTTATGCCACTCAATGCGCTTCTCTTCATTATATAAAATAATTCCGATAGGAAGGCCGCTCATCACTTCATTGCCTGCTTTTTTCACTCGATGTGTGATCGTCCCGACGTATGTGTTCAGCTCTCTACGAAAAGCCGTCTCTGCTTGCAGCGTAAAGTACGCCATGATCCCGCAAACTAGAAAGGCTGTAAGGCCCAACCACCATTTGAACATATAAATAGTCGCTGTCATGACGATGAGCAGTACAAAAATCCACACGATGTGTTGACCGTGCCATCGCTTTAAAAGGAACTTCGGCATTCGAAACTAGCTCCTAATCCTATAAATTTTTCTTGAACCGTTCACGGATTGGAAACGCAACATCAAATACCCCTAATAAGCTGTATACGATAAAAAGTGGAGGCATGAAACAAACGATAAGTATTCCCACAATCGGCAAAATCGGTTTCCACTTGTTGGCGTGCGCGACAAAGAATAAAAAGCAAATCGCTTGAATCGTGAAAGCCAACATAAGCAGCGGCATCGCATTCATCAACAAAGTGGAAATCAAAGAGTTGGAATTCGGATCCGTAAATAAGTCTAAAACAAACACAACCAGGTAGATCCAGACAAGCGATTTCTGCAGCATCCACTCGCGCATTGGGCGCAGTCCGGGAATTCCTTCCCCTGTCTTATTGAGCAACCACCGGGTAATCCCATGGGTGACAAAGGTGTAGAACAGAGCTACAAAAATCAAATACAGAGGGATTACTTGCACAATGAAACTTACATACCAGTCTTGGTCCTTAGGCAATACTTCTTGAATGCTTGCTGGCATACTAGCAATGCTATCCATCATGAACGTCTTGAATTTGGCAACCGGATTAAATCCTAGCGAGAACCCGATCAGGAGACTCATAAGCGATTCAGCCAGAATCGTAATAATACCGGCTGTCAGCACCGATCTTGCAGCTGCTTTGCGTTTATATAAGTTACCCATGACAAGAACTGGCGGCAGCAGAAACAACGATAATGAGATCAGCGTAATGCCATGCCACTGGGTTAATAAATAAACGACGAGCAAGCTAACGACATAACTGATAACGAACCGTCTCGTGCTTGATTTCACGTACAACATTAGAACTGGAATGATTAAAAAACTAAATGTGAAAATAATAAAAGGCGTCATTAAAGATAGCAATGAAACAACCGTCACTGCGCTCCATATGATGCTTTGCCAATTTCGATTCCCCAACCGGGCTCACCTCTTACGTAAATGTTCTTCAAGCGATGAAATGTCGCCGTACCAATCCTCAAGTTGATGGCCCTCTTGGCGGTGCTTCTTCATTTTCTCAACGATAGCTTCGTCTAAACTGCGATAGGAAATGCCTAGTCTTCGTCCCAAAATATAGCTGCTCGAGATTAAACTGGCTAGACCATCTACAATTTTCACCTGGCTGCCTTCCCAAATCCCTTTGAGCAGCTGTGCTACATGATCTACGACTTCTGTCTTGAGCCATTCAATGACTTTGGCCCGTCTGGCTAGGTCTACATCCTTTTCCCTATTCAGCAACCGTCATCTCTCCCCACCCAACAAAGACTATGGTGTCAATTATACCACAAATAGGTACAAGAAAAGAAAACCTCTACGAACGGTGTGGATCCTCAACTGCCGGAGATTCCCTCACGTCATGTTTACAAACTAGGAATCCACAGTTAACAGCCTTCTGACAAATGCTTTATATACTAAAAATAAAAGATATTTAGGGAGAGAACCATGTTGATGAAAAAAGGATCTATCATAGCTAGCTTGGCAGTACTACTCGTAGTAAGCGGCTGCGGTGCAAAAACGGCTCAACCATCTCCTTCCCAAGGAGCTCAGGCGACTCCGCAAGCAACAGCAGCGAAAGTTTCAGGGAAGCTGACGTTCTATACCTCCCAACCCGAAGATGATGTAACGAAGCTAATCGCCGCATTCAATAAGAAATATCCCGATGTGAAAGTAGAAAACTTCCGTTCTGGAACGGAAGAAGTAACGGCGAAAATCCAGGCCGAGAATCAGGCCGGCAAAGTGCAAGCCGATGTGCTTTTACTCGCTGATTCTGTAACCTTTGAAGGTTTAAAGAAACAAAGTCTGCTAGCCTCTTATAAATCACCGGAATTAGCGAAAATTCCAAAAAATCTGGTTGATCCAGAGGGTATGTATGCGGGAACGAAAGTTATGGCAACCGTTCTTGCGATTAATACACAAAAAGTAAAGACAATACCAACCTCTTGGAAAGTACTTTCCTCTGCGGAGAGCAAAGATGCAGCTATCATGCCAAGCCCGATCTACTCCGGTGCTGCTGCTTATAATTTAGGCGTATTGACTCGCACAGACGGATTCGGTTGGGACTATTATAAAGGCTTAAAAGCGAACAATATTTCCGTTGTCAAAGGAAACGGAGCTGTGCTTAATGCTGTAGCCGCTGGAGAAAAATCGTACAGCATGGTCGTTGACTATCTGGTAGCCCGTGAGAAAGCCAAGGGTTCTGCGGTTGATTTGATCTACCCTACAGAGGGTGTCCCGGTTATTACAGAGCCTATCGGCATCATGAAAAATGCAGCCAATGAAAAAGCAGCGCAAGCTTTTGTCGACTTCGTATTATCCGAAGATGGCCAAAAATTAGCTTCCGATATCGGCTACACCCCCATTCGTGAAGGTGTTCCGGCTCCAAAAGGTCTCAAAAGCATCTCCGAACTCAAAGTAATCTCCTCTGACATAACCAAACTGACAGAAGCTCGTGACGCAGACAAGAAACAGTTTACTCAGTTATTCGGACAATAAGAAGCGGAGCACATAAACAATGATCGATTCAAAGAAAATTCAGATTGCGAGGGAGGAAGTCGGGATCAAACCTGCACTCCTCCCCTTTTTTATGAAAAGAGCCGCTATTCTGTTAACCGTCATCTTGCTTGTTGTGTTCTTTATCATACCCATTGCTAAATTAATCTATTTAAGCATGCAAAGCGGAGCTGGTCTAACCTTAACGCATTATATGGAAATGCTGCAGCAGGACAGACTGTGGAAAACGCTCAAAGACACATTCGTTATCGTTGCTGGCTCCTCCCTGTTATCCATTGTCCTAGGCGTCTTGTCGGCTTGGTTCATGGCTTATACCGATCTTAAACATAAGAAACTACTTCATATGGCTATTTTGCTTTCCTTTATACTGCCTTCTTACGTCTTAACCTTATCTTGGTCTTCCTTCATGGGCACGCAAGGAATTGTAGCTAATCTTCTGCACCTTTTTAATCCTGATGCTAAACCATGGAGCATGTACAGCTACGGCGGCATTATTTTCGTAATGGGTATTCATCATTTCCCGCTTGTTTATTTATTGACGGTTGATGTGCTCAGAAAAATTCCTCGGGATCTAGAATGGGCAACAAGAGCAAGCGGCGCCGGAAGATGGAAAACATTTTATCTGGTCACCCTCCCCTTGTCTTTACCTGGTTTAACCGCTGGTGGACTGCTAGTATTCCTGGCTTCGTTAGATAATTTCGGAATTCCAGCCTTCCTCGGCATTCCCAAAAATATATCCGTATTAAGCACATTGATTTATGAGGAAATTATCGGTTTTGGTCCTTCCGCTTTTGCAAGGGCAGCCGCTTTATCCGTTATGCTGGGCATTATCGCCGTCATTGGTACACTTCTGCAATGGCTTTCCGTCAAAAAAATCAAAGCAGTGGATACCGTTATGATCGATAACAGTCCACGCCACTTGCTTGGAAAGCACAGATCATGGATAACCACGACCATCTGGGCGTTTCTCGCTTTGATTACTGTGGTGCCGTTAAGCTCCATGGTTGCGATCTCCTTAAAGAAAGCCTATGGGCTTCCTTTTAAATCCGTCAATTTGACGCTTGCCAATTATCATTACATCCTGCTTGAGAATCCGAAAGTATGGCAATCCATTACAAACAGCTTCATGCTTTCTGCGACAACCTTGGTCGTTTGCTTAGTACTCGGATCCCTGATTGCTTATGTTCGCGTACGCAAGCCTTCGTGGATAACCAAAACGACAGAGCTAGCTGTCGCCCTTCCTTATACATTGCCTGGAATCGTATTTGCCTTGTCCATGATATTCGCATGGATGGAACCGATACCTGGCTGGAATCCCGGCGTTTATGGGTCCATTCGTATTTTATTTATTGCTTATGTCTGCCGATTTCTTATTTTGCAGGTCCGCGCAAGCATTACAGCTTTTATGCAAATCGATGCCTCCATGGAAGAGGCCGCACATATTTTCGGCGCTGGTTTTTGGCGGAAATGGACATCCATCCTACTACCGCTACTGCTTCCGGGACTGTTAAGCGGAGCGTTTCTGGTCTTTTTGACAGCTTTCACGGAACTAACCGTATCCGCACTGCTATGGTCGACCGGCTCTCAGACGATCGGTGTTACGATATTCAGCTTTGAGCAGGCTGGTAATACTCTGTATTCAACGGCGCTATCCAGTTTAATTGTCATCTTAATCGTTCTAGGCATGTTCATTCTTCATCTGTTTGAAAAGTTTCAATCCAAAAAAGGAGTTCAGCAGCCATGAGCATTCAAATCACCAACGTTAGTAAAAAATTCGGAAGCTTTCAAGCGCTGAAATTATTAAATTTATCGATCGCCGAAGGCGAATTCGTTGCCATTCTAGGTCCATCCGGCTGCGGTAAAACAACCCTGCTGCGCATGCTTGCCGGATTTGAACAGCCTACAACTGGAGAAATCCAGATGAATCATACTACGGTAGCGAAGCCAGGCTTTAGTCTTCCTCCGGAAAAAAGAAGAATCGGCATGGTCTTCCAGGCCTTCGCCTTGTGGCCGCACCTGAATGTCACTGAGCATGTCCGGTTTCCGATCCGTCATCATAAAGAGACGCCAGCTTCTATTAAAAGCAGGGAGCAGGATCGTATTACCGAAGTACTTCAGATGGTCGGCTTGTCACAGCACGCTTTACGTATGCCTCATGAGCTGTCTGGCGGCCAAAAGCAGCGGGTCGCTCTGGCTAGAGCGATTGCTTCTGAACCTTCCCTGCTGTTGATGGACGAACCGCTCAGCAGTTTGGATGCCATGCTGCGCATGGATATGCGTCGTGAGATTCAATCCATCCACAGGCAGACCGGAACTGCTGTTGTTTACGTGACCCATGATCAGGGCGAGGCTCTGGCCATGGCAGATCGAATCGTCGTCATGAAGGACGGACAAATTGAGCAGATCGGTACTCCACAAGACATTTATTTGCGACCGCAAACGGAGTTTGTTGCCAAATTTGTTTCCAAAGCCAATTTGGTCCGTGGCCGCTGGCATAACGACTTGTTTGCACCGATAAGTTCTGATGGAACCGTCCAGTGGCATGGCAAACAAGTAGCTGACTACTTTAGAGCGACTGGTTTATATCCAGTTCGCCCCGATCAATTTCAATTGACCCCTTCCCATCAGTCAGGTATTCAGGGTGAGGTTGTTAATGTGCAATTTCAAGGAAGGGAATTCCATTATGTTATCCGCTCCGAAGACGGCCAGTGGGAAATCAGTTCCCCGCTCCATTTTCAACTGCATGACAAAGTATCCCTCGGATTATCCTGTTAGTTGTAGTTTTTTTACAAAACACTTCAACAATTCAGCATGTAAATTTACAGTTCACCTCTATACTTGTATCGATACCATACTGCATTGGAGGGAATTACAACATTATGAACAGCAAACTGAAGCCTTTCATTTGCACCTCGTTCGCTTTTTTAACACTAGCTCAGAGCTTGGTGACGGCGTCTGCAGCCGACAACACGCCATCCGCCAATTCAACCGGGAGATGGATGTCCGGTGAGTACCACACCCATACCGTACAGTCGGCTGATGCGTCAGAATCCTTTATGAAATTGGAAAATGTGCTTGATGCTGCGTTTCGAGAGGATCTCGATAAGAAGTCTGCAGAATCGGTCACTTCGCTGACGTACGGCAATCCATTCGATTACATCGCGCTTGCCGACCATCTACGCGATTCGCCGAGAGACCCGGATGGCAACAACAAGGCCACTGCACGTTGGGAAGCGATTAAAGATCAACAGGACAAGCTTAAAGCGCTCCAAGCTGCCGGCAAATATAAAGGCAAACTCATTTTCTCCGGCTTCGAATGGGATATGATGGGTTTGGATCACGGTTCTGTCGGCATTATTGATTCCAATAGTAATGAAGTGCCCGTCGATGCGATTCACCAATTCGAGTGGTTGTATAGCTACGATACAACTCCAGGGATGTTTCACGCCAATGAGGCCACTCTTTGGGGAGCAAGGCCAACAAAGAATGAGTTGAAACCTGATAAATCTAAAACCCTAGAAGCTATTGAATGGCTGGGAAAGAAATATCCGGAGAGCTATGTGTTGCTTAACCATCCGTCCAGACATAACGGCGACAGCTCGGGTGTTGTCACAATCGAGAACATTCGCAAGATGAACGATGCTGCTCCTGACATTGTGTTTGGCATGGAAGGGTTGCCAGGTAACCAGATGGCAGCCGGCAAGAACAGATCGGAATTAGCTGACATCTACGGCGGAGCCGACGTCATGGTCGGCAAGATCGGCGGCATGTGGGATGCTTTGTTAGGCGAAGGCCGCCGCTTCTGGAATTTCACCAATTCCGACTTTCATTTTAAGGTGAGCAGCAATCGGAATTATTCCAGCGGCTATTGGCCTAGCGAGTACTCGCGGAATATCACTTGGGTCGAGGGCAATACCTTTAAAGATGTTGTAGAAGGTATGCGCTCAGGGAAGTCCTTTGCCGTTTATGGCGATCTTATCGATGCGCTTGATTTTAAGGCAACCGGGGATGGCAGTCAGGCTGATATGGGCGGGAACCTGCAAGTGACCGAAGGGGATCTGACAACGATCAGTATTCGCTTCAAGAGCCCGGAACACAACAACTATGCGTCAATTAGCCCTCATAATACTTCGGTCACGAATGATGTCAAAGTCGATCATGTCGATCTGATCTCCGGAGAAGTGACCGGCAAGCTCGATGTAGGTCAATATGCTAGCAATACAACAAATGCCACGACGAAAGTCGTTAAACGTTTTACGAAAAACGATTGGGGCCAGCCGGATGCCGAGGGATATTACACGATTTCCTACAAGGTGCCTGCGGATAAAAACCGTTATTATCGTCTGCGCGGCACGAACCTTGGTACAGACGTTGCAGGCTTCACCACTAATGGCGAGCCGCTGCAGGATCAGTCATTTGATTATAGCGGCAGCGTAACGCCGGAACAGAACGAAGAACGCTTTAACAATATTAATGACCGCAACTATACAGGCTTATGGTTTTATTCCAACCCGATCTTTGTTAATGTCGCTGCGCTCAGCGACGAGCAAGCTATCAACGATACGATTGCGACTGTATCTTCAACGCTTGGCGACACGAGTGCGATTGTCGCTAACGTTCCGCTCCCTTCCGTAGGGCAGCATGGCACTCAGATCGCATGGAAAAGCAGCAACGAGAATATCATTCGCATCGACAAGAATAACGCGATCATTACACGCCCATCTTCCGGCTCGGGGGATGCGAATGTCACACTGACTGCAACGGTATCGCGCGGCGACCAAAGCAAGGATAAACGGTATACTTTTATCGTAAAAGCTTACCCTTCTAGCGGTTCGTCAGGAGGAAGCAGCTCCAGCAAGCCGAATGTATCCGTAACCGGTGTCGGAGGGACGGTAGTTGCCGATTCCAATGGCAATGCTACGATAACGCCTGATAAAGGTTACCAGGTTAAAGATGTTACAATTAATGGAGTATCTAAGGGAGCGCTCACGCAATTGACGGGTCTGAAATCTACCGATCAAGTTGTTGTGACCTTCGAGAAAATTCCGGAACAACCTGAAAAACCGACCGAGCCAACGAAGCCTGCTAGACCTACTTTTAATGATATTTCGAATCACTGGGCGGCTTCATCCATCAACTACGTTGTGGAACATTCGTTGTTCAGTGGAACCGCTGCAAATACGTTTAGCCCTGACACAACAATGACTCGCGGCATGCTGGTCACGGTAATACACCGCTTAGCCGGCAAACCAGAAGCAGGGGCTAATCGTTTCGAAGATGTGAATGCAAATGACTATTACAGCGATGCGATCGCTTGGGCCAACCAGAATAACATCGTGAATGGGATTGATCAAACCCGTTTTGC
Organism: Paenibacillus marchantiophytorum; assembly: GCF_014640555.1. GTDB lineage: Bacteria > Bacillota > Bacilli > Paenibacillales > NBRC-103111 > Paenibacillus_E > Paenibacillus_E marchantiophytorum. The sequence continues at coordinate 122,307 of NZ_BMHE01000018.1, forward strand.
CCCAAATCAATCTGTTACTCGGGAACAACTTGCACAGATCCTTTTCAATTATGCAAAAGCAAACAAACTGAATGTCAGCGCGAACCAGTCATTAGAGACTTTCACGGATGCGAAAAAAATCTCTACGTGGGCAGTTGATGCGATGAAATGGTCTATAAGCAACAATTTGCTTTCCGGCAAAGGTAACGACATCCTTGATCCAACGGGTGAGGCATCGCGTGCTGAAGTCGCAGCAATCATTAATCGCTTCATGGTTACTTTCAAGATGTAATCCAAAGTAAATTCGGAATGAGCGCCCCCTCTAGAATAATCAGTTGGCAAAACCCAGTTGGGTTAACCAATGAGTTCTGGAGGGGGTGTTTTCATTTTTCTCACTTGTCTATACCAATTTTATTTACAATATATAATATTCCGATAATCGCTGAATAACAGAAGTAATTTAAGATCATTTATCACTACTAGCGTGGCATTAATTTTTCTCGAAGTAGAAAAATAACCAAAACTGGACCTATTCTGGTGTATAGTTTCGGCAGCCCTTTGTTGATACTCATACTATTCTTTCCCTGCTATTAAAAAAGTCTCAGACGCTTCATGTTTTTCCTGATCTGAAATTCTTACAAAAAGCAAAAACAGCCGGTTTCCCGACTGTTCGTGGTATAGACTATTCTGTTGTGTAAGGCAACAATGCGATTGTACGGGAACGCTTGATAGCGATCGTCAATGCACGTTGGTACTTAGCGGAAGTACCAGTTACACGTCTAGGAAGAATCTTCCCGCGCTCGCTGATGAACTTCTTAAGAGTCTCAATGTCTTTATAGTCAATGTGTTTAATTTTGTTAACTGTGAAGTAACAAACCTTACGACGTTTGCCTTTACCGCCTTTGCCACGAGGAGCAAATTTGCGATCGCCGCGATCTTCACTATTGTTATCTCTTTTTTGGAAAGCCATGTGTTTGTTCAGTCCTTTCTACATTTAGAATGGCAATTATGACTGGCGAACTATGTATAATCTGAGTCATGATGCATCTTTTCAGCAATAAATTACTTTTCCTGTGAAATCTTTATTTTACAAAATTAATCGGCAGTTTATTTTATTAAATTTTCAAGGTTCAGTAATCTTTACAAAGTAGCTCCATCAAGTTTGTAACTATAACTCCAATCGTTAAAAAAATCAACGTAATACGCTCATTTAAATTTAAGAAAGATCATTTTAAAGCTCAAGTAATTCTACTGTTCTTTATACTCCACTGGTTATTCAAAACGTCTTTAACTGAGTTAGCTCTTCACGGCTTCTCAATAATGTTTTAGTTAAACTTGTAGGTTTTTACCGTTACACAGTCAACTCCACTCCAGAAGTTACCCAGGGGTCTACAGACTTAGCCTTTGGCGCCTTCGGATTTCATTTTATCTAGGAGACTCATCCGACTAAATCGCCTCAAACCCAATTCTTGTACCTACTTTTTCTCGTGCATTTGAATCCGGCTTCCTTTAGATTCTGTTTAACAGCAAATACAATTGCCCTTGGCTACCGTAGGCTGCTCGCCAGCCCACGTTCGGGACTTTCATCTTAGAGTTCATTTCCCCATGCTGGGCGTACAAGGAAAAGACTTCTCCCCGAGGAGAGAAGTCTTTTCAAAGAGTTTATACAAAAGATTAACAGAGCCGCTAATTTGAGTCTGAATTCTGTGTTTAAATACTGATTCCTCTTGATAACATATTTATTTGAATAGAACTCAACACTGAATTGTTCAAATAATCTTTGTGCTCCATTAGATAGGCGCTTGAAATTTTTCTTAAATCATCTTTTTTTTCAACTTTCAAGTTTTTAAACGATGATTTTTTTACCTCATGACCATCAAAATACGCTTCATAAAACCGATCAGAAGAATTACCAGAACACAATAAAAAATCAAATATAACTTTACAAGAATAATTAGGTAATAACTCTTGATTTATTGAAGTTAAATAGGATAAGGGAGTTTCATACGATGTAGAAATAACAAAGAACTTATATTCATTATTGTCAATTTCTAATACATCATAATTTTTCATGTTCATCCACTCCCTTCAAAGTCATTGTTTATATTATATAATATTCGTTTATAATATGAAAAGTATTTATTATTAGTGACTTGGCTTCACCTATATTTTCAATTATTCTTGTTTGATCAATTGCCTCGCTTGGATCTGCCCAATGAAACAAAGAATGCCTATTTCGATTAAAATAATTATAAGCATCTTCCAGATGATTTTTTTTGTTACTCACTAAGTGTTGGAATTGTGGGTCTAATATATACTTACCCATATTACCCTCTGGTTTAAACATAGTAAACCTATTATTTTCCATCTTTATCCCATGAATTTCTAAATTGGCCTTTAAATGGCCTTCTAGAGCTTTAAATGCAGGAAACGCCAAATATGAATAATCAAACATATCGCCTTCAAGTTGTAGGTTGTAAATCGCTTGATGTAGAACCTTTTTTATTTTAATTGAATGCTTATCATGACAATCGGGGAAATATGATATATAAAGATGCTCAATATTACTTTTTTCAATTTTTACTTCATAGTAATCATTAAACACAGATGAAAGTTCGTCTAAATCAATTAATTCGGTTAAATACGACACAGTAACATTAAATAAAAGCAATGGCCTTCCCTGAATCATCACTTTATTAGTCGTTTTATAATAATGTATTACAAGATCTTCATTGTAATTTCCTTTAAATCTGTGGATTTCGTTTGAGTGTCTTATTTCAGAGCTATATCCCTTTGTATTTTCGCTCTGTATTAATTCTAAAATAACTTTGAAATCTTCATAGTTAATATTAGGAGCCACAAAATACTTACTCTTTGAATGAATATCTCCAATAGCACAGTCTGGATCTTCAATCAAGAACTGAGAAATTTGCTCTTTTATTTCACGTTGACTGCCACCAGTAATATCAATAGTTGTAGTACCTTTATTTAAATAGTGAAAGTCAATATAAAACGAACTAGACACTTCAGGAGTAATAGTAACTCTTCTACGAGGCCCGCTAACTTCGTTAATATCTGATACCATTGCACTTATCCCATGTAAATCTAAATATTTTATTATAGTTGGACGTAGTTTATCCCTGTTTAAATTAAGATTTTTCAAATTTAATATCTCCTTTAGAGTTTTATAAAATAGATAAATAAAAATTACTTACTTCTCCACTTTTATCTATTAATTCACAGTGTATTTTCATCTCATCTAAATTAAAGCTAACTTTAGATGTATTTATTTGTGTTACATCTTTTCCTGATTTTACCCATAATTCTTTTGCCAATTTTTTAAGTTTACTTTCTGTAATTTCGTAATTTGAAACTTTAAATAAAATAAGATTTTTAGCTTTTTCTTTTTTATACATTATCTTGTTAAACAAAGCTAAATCAACAGGGTCACTCTGAGTTAACTCTCTGTCACTTTTTATACTTTCAGCATTTTCTATTGCATTCTTAGCTAATGAATCAACTATTTCATTGTATTTATCTCCTGAATGTGCCTTAACTTTTTTAAATGATATTTTTATAATATTTCTATTTTCAATAATAAAATTTTTATAATATTGGGTTCCTTCTTTATTTGCTTTCCACAATCCATTTGCCCATTTTTCAATTCCTTCATAATCATAATGAATAATAATTTCTTCGTATTTTTCTTTAATTGCCCATTTGATTGCTTCCATTGCACCTAATAATTCACCTGCAACGTTTCTCATACTAATGTTATCTTTATTATTGCCGGTTCCTGAAATTGTTGTTTCCTTGCCATCTAAAAACACACACGCATATGAAAATATTTTTAAATTCTCTGAGTAGCTGCCATCAACATATGCCACAATTACATTTCTCTTCAAGTCATTGTCTTGATTATTTAAGTCCGTAGGAACTATAAGTAGATTATCATCTTCTTTTAAATATTTTTTTGCATCAATTAAGGATGCAAAGCTTTTATATTCTGCACCACTGTAACCATCGATTTGGGCTTTACATTTATCCCATGTTTCAAATATTCCAGTAAGTCTTCCCTTTTTAACCGAATAATATTTTTTTGTCGACAATATATTACCTACTTTCAATGTATTTTTTATAAAGTTAGTCCCTATTCAATTTTGTTAACTAATTGCTTTAATATTGATAGCAATCTCTGAGCTTTGATTTTTTTTTTGATCGAAACTTTCCTGTAACCAAAAACTAACTCTGATATTTACTTCAAGCACTAAATGCTTAGCCTTAAAATCTTTCTTATAAAAGAAATACGATTTTCCGTTATCCGCTTTTATAAACCCTTTATTTCCTTCAGGTAGTATTTTAGTGATCGTCCCTGTTAGTACGACTTGTGATGAAGCTTTTAATTTCTCCCACAACTGTTTTATATTTCTCTCTATTTGTTTTAAATCTCCTTTTTTACTTCTGTCGATATTATGTAAACTTAATAATGAAAGCAATTCATTATCGATATTCCATCCCTCATTCATTCGAATTTGATAAACAAACTCTGTATGAATTTTGGATTCATCCATTTTATTCAATTCTAAAAAAGATTTAGCCATCAATAAATAAAGATTAACTTTTTTATCATGGTCACCAAAATTAAGTGCTGCATCTAAAGTAAATTTCACAACCTCCTCTAGATCACCCATATTATAGTAAATTTTAGCAATATCAGTTTGAAGATAATATTCTCTTTTCTTTAAAAGTAATTCCTTTAATTGATTAATGCCTAACTGCACATTACCCATAGCAATATGACATTGAGCAACATCTCTCTTTACATGAAAATCATTATTATAATGGTATTTATGGATTTGGTTAAAAAAGTATTCAGCTAACGCAAGGCAATTTTCGTAATGACCTTCTTCATATAAAGCTTCTATTTTATAACGCAAATAAGTTTCTTTCTCAGATGCGTATTCAGTCAATTTAACATTTGGGTTACTATTAATCCCAGGTTTATCGCTTAATTTTTCGGCTTCTAACTTATTGCTCCAATTTAAAACTTCTAAATATCGATTATTTTTTTTATAGTATTCCATAACTTTCATAACTATCTTGTTATAAATTGAATAAGCATTACCTTGACTATAGTTTGATACTACTATCTCCGCTGTTCGAAGAAACTTCTTTTCATCTGTAATACTTTTTACATAATAAAACTCAGATATTGCTCTATTTAAATTTCGTAGTAACAAGTCATTATTTACTTGTAAGTCATTCTTTAAAATTTTAACTTCGTTACTAATCTCAATGGCAGAATAAATTTTATTAGTTTTTTCTAGGCAAAAGGCATATCCCCATCCAATCCAAGGATTCTTAATTTCAATATCTTCTTGCCAAAGTTCTTGATAAATTGGAAGCGCTGATTCATATTTTTGTTCTTTTCTGAATTGATCGGCTTGGCTTTTCTTTGACTTAACGTCACTCATATGAATACTCCATTTTATGTAGATAATTTAATTGATAAATTTCAAACACATTAAGTCTTATATGCTTTTTATATCATCTATACATTTCAAAAATACACCATTTTATTATTAATTATAATACTTAAGGTAATATTTAACAATCGACAAAAATTGCTATAATTAAATGTTAGTTTTTACAAAGAATAGTCACAATAAATATCTTCTACTCAAATAAAAAAGGAACAAATGCTCCACATTATGCGGTGAGCATTTGTTCCTTTAAGTCTGTAGCTAAAGTTCTAGATCCACTCATGCCTTTTAAGTACTTAAGTGGACCCTGTGAAGACCAATCCAACGACAATCTTCTAACATACCTCTTAATAGCCGTCAGATCGACGTGTTTCTTGCCCTCTGCCATACATTTTAACAGCACATGGTTACCAGCTATAGAAAGAGCATCCAGACAGACAATATGCGTTAGTCGAAACTCCTTATAGTCTGACCATTCTGAATTATACATTTGTCTAATTGTATCATAGTAAATCATAGCGACTGCTAACTTCTCTTCTTTTGATAAGCTAGATATTCGATAGTCTGCTGTAAGTAGATGAAGTGTTCTATAAACGTTCTGGAGCGTTATATGGCGCCCTTTACTACGTTTTCCAATTATACTTCCAATATTATAGAATGGACTTTCCTTACGCACCATGAGCTCTGTAGCGACCCAACTAATGTCATCTGAGTCTCTCCGTAAAAATTTGCTAAGTGAAGGGCCTATTCCCTTAGCTTTCGTGTTTATTGTATCGAATAGTTTAACTTCCTCATCCTCATCCAATGAATGAAACGCCAGAAACGGAACATTTAAATCAGAGTTTGTTACACGCGTGTACTTTTCTATGCCTCCCATTCGATGTTGGCCATCCATTAGAGAGGCCTTTCCTTTACAGAATAGTCGACCATAAGATGGACGCTGTCGGTCGTAACAAGCAAACTCCCAATTCGAGGCAGCATTTAATAATGTAGGAGTAAAAAGAGCATCCTCACCCTTTGATAAATAGTCTGCGAAATCCTCGCACCTTTTTGAATCTACTGGGCGTTGATATCCTTTTCCTGAAGGCAAGTCATAGGGTTTTACATAAATAAGTTGTATCCCAACTGATGCAGGAAAATGACTTTGATATGCTACTTTGCCACGCATCTTACATTGAAGTACATTTTCAATAACAATCTGATTTGGTAGTAAATTCATGCTATCTGCCCCTTATTTTATTTATTAATATATTTCTCTTTAAATATAGATCTTATAACATCTAAAATCAATTGGTTATATATGTTATAGGTATATTTAACTTAGGTGTCCACTTACTTAAGCTGATAAAGAAGGTGGTGACCTCTTGCTTAAGTTATCAGTTCATGTCGGTGCAAGAATAAGGGTTTTTCGAAAAAATAGAGGGCTTACTCAAGAGCAATTAGGTGAGAAAGTACAACAACCTCAATCTTACGTAGGTGCAATAGAACGTGGACAGAAAAATATATCCTTAGATACACTTGAGCGAATCGTAGATGCTTTAGAAATTCGTCCAAGTGATTTGTTTAATTCATACAATGGATTACAATCAAAAGAACAAATAGAAAAGGATAAGTTAATTGATTTCTTAACTCATTTGCTCCAAAGCCGTCATCTTAGGGAAGTAGTAACCGTTAAAAGGTTGATTGAGGACGTCCTAAATGCGTATGATGCTAAATAAGCTTCTTCTTAAAAAGGCTATGATAAATTCAAAGACATCGCTTCGGGAATATTGTAACTCTGCGTAATCAGGTATTTAACACCCCTATCTATTTAAGCAAAAAAAGCTTAATCAGGCCTAACTAATGTCCTGATTAAGCTTTTTTCTATATTGAAGCTCCCTAATAGTCTGTTTCCGCGCAGGCTATTTGGGTTCAATTCCTAGATGAATCTCTTTTCACTTAAATTGACTACCTTATCTAGCCTAATGCTATGTATGGTTTCCAAGAGAGCCACTTGTCTTTGTTCCAATTCAGTAATTCTCTGAGTCAGTATAACATTTTGTTCTAGCAGTAGTTTTTGTTCCTCAATTAATGTTTTGTTTTGCTCCCTTAGTTTTGTATATCGGATTTCTTGGGTCGCTTTGGGTTTCTTCTCAAATTCCTGGGGACTTAATTTTTCTTTCTTGATTGTGATAGCTTCTCGCACTTCTTCCATTAGGTCAGGGCGATTGTAAAGCGTTCTACGGCTAATTTCAGCCTTCTCTGCTACATCAACCAAGGTGAATTGCTTACTACCTCGTTTAAGCGTTTGTAAGGCATTCTTTACCTTCTCAGTCGTTCGAGATCTGTTAAGCTCAGCTAAATTCAATTTATTCTCAATCATTCAACTGTCACCGCCGCTTCTTGCCTAACTTTAAACATTTGTTGATTTACTGTTTTGGATTTTAGATCCTTTATATAATGCTCCAATCTCCCTGCCTGATATCGTAATTTGGACGTGTATATATTTTTATCATCTTCAGTAGTTGAATTAAGTTCTCTATTGATTCTAACTAAACGAGATTCATATTGGTCGAGCATGTTGCTTGGGGCTAAAAAATTATTACAACCTAAACACACTCCATCTTGAGCACAGGGCTCTCCCCGAAGAGGATGATGGAGACATAAGCCATGAGGTAAAATCTCAATTTTCATTGCCTTACGCATCTTTTCAATTTGATCTGTTGTTTTCCCTTTGAAAGGATTTTCTTCGCTTTCAATAGCCTCTAAAACTACCTTATTCGTTCCAGATACAGGCATATCCCCTGATAGTACATCTACCATCACCTTTTTCAAATGTTCTTCTAGATGACTGTACGTTTCTGTCATTTGAATTGATTCATGATTCAACATCTCAGCTACATCGTAAATCGGCATTCCTTTTTTTAAGGCATACGTAGCAAAAATATGTCTAAAATAATGACTGGATAAATTGAGGAGTTTTCCTGTATTATCTCGTATATCATGCTTTGCAATAAATGGCTTAATACGATTCTTTGTCCAATTGCTAAATGATGCAATAACGACTTTTTTCTCGTTATCTTGATCTAAAAAAAAATACGGCATCCCCGATTTTTCCCTTAGAGTTTTTGTATACTCTTCTAAGCGTTTAATTGCCGTTACAACCAATTCATTAGCTGGCCGTAATACTTTAGTAGCTTCCTTTTTGGTTTTACTTGTTGTATATTCAATCTGCATTTCACCACCAATAACAATCAAACATCCTTCTTTAATTGTAACTGCTTCGCTGATCCTTATCCCAAGTTGGCTTTGTAAAATGATACTTGCCCCCGTAAGAACTTCTTCTTCTTCTTGAGCCAACTCAATAATTTTTTCAACAAGCTCTTCTTCGGGTAATACTTTATCTGATTTACCGAACTTCGTATCTTCTTTAATACGCGGGCTTTGAATAATTTTTTCCTGATAGATAGCTGCAACATAAGATGTGTTATGATAAACTTCCCAATCTCTGACCCCACCTCTAATAAGCAACTCTTTTACTACTTGAGCTGATTTTTTAATTGTTTGCCCATTTAAAAGTGATCCGTCCCGTTCGCTGGTTGCCTCAAGCAAATAATCGTAATAAAGAATTAATACTTGGCGGGAGAAATCTTTAAAGGAAACTACATACACGTTTTTCTCGATAAACTTTCGTAATTGGTTAAATGCTGCAAGTTTTCTTTTGACTGAATTTAGACCTACTGTAAGTAATTCACTCACAATATAAAACTTTATAGTCTTTTGAAGATAAGGCCATTTATTAAAACCTGTAAAATCTAATCTGAATTTTGCATCATTCCAGTGAGGTGCATTAATAAAGCCTTTAAAATCCCACACATCATCTAGGAAGTAACTATTTCCACATCGAAAGTTCTCATCACTTTTGTCTGGATGATAATCCACAACTAAATTTTGCTTTTCTTCACTCATCAATACCAACCAACCTCTCCAAACGTGAAATAATATCGACTAATGCTTCTTCAGTCTCATTAATCAGATAGTCAGTGCCAATAAAGTGATCTTCTTTATATTTACTCTTATCTTCACGAATTCTTCGTAAATGGTCCTGGTGAATCTCAATGAATTCTGGAGTTGTAACAAATTTTGGACAAAACAAACATGCATTAGGCTGTTTACAATTTACCACCTTTTCTTTAATGGGACGTGCACATACTCCATCCGGTAATTGTGCCATTAATCTTGTTTTTGTATCTAGCTTAATATCTTTCTCACCTGAAACGAGTTCTACTTTATCTACAATCATACCTATAAAACCCAATTTTTTATAAGATTGAATTAGCTTATTATTTCGAACCTTTGCATATAGCCTTGTAGAGTGGAGAGATTCATGCCCAAGGTATTCCTTAATCTCGAAAGGACTCATACCATTTGCAAGCATATCCGTGGCAAGTGTATGACGGAATTGATGATAGTGCAGATCGTAAAGTTCCCCATGCATATGACATATATTAAATTTTTTTACGAATTTATTTTTTAACCAGGTTCTAGCGTAATATTGTTGCAAATGATCCGTTCTTTTGCGTCTTTGTAAAGGGCGCACAAATAATCGATCTGTTTTTAATTCTTCGCGATATACAGATGTGTGATCCTTTAATCTTTCAATTACATCGACTACTTCCTTACGTACTGCAATATACCGTTCTGTTTCATTTTTCTCACTGATAACCTCAAGCAGTGGTTTACCAAAAAAATCTTTGGAGATACTATTTTCTTTAAGCATTAGAGCTTCAGATATTCTTACCCCTGTATACATACAAATAGTTAACAAGCATGCCAGAAGAACCAATTCATAATCATTTTCTTGAAGTAACTGTTCGATTCCACCTTTAATTTGTTCCATTACTTGATCAGGGATAATCATACTTTTTAATGTATCTTCAGTCTGTAACATTCTAAACTCTGTGCGATCAAATAATTGAACTTGAGGGTAGCCCTTTAATTCAAATACCTGCCCATAGTTTATAAGATGCTTTAAGGCGGATAGAATAACTGCTCTTGTTGATGGTTTCTCTACTTCCATAAGGAGAAAAAATATAAACTTTTCAACAATTCTAGGTGTAATATCTGCAAAGGTTTCCATAATAATTTCGTTCTCGTCCAAATAATTGAAAAAATGCCTTAGACTATAATTGTATCTATGTAAAGTTGAGACTTTAAGGTTTCCAATTTCTAATGAATCTCTTGTATATCTCTTAACCTCATCCTTAATCCATCCGTTTGGCAAAAAGTCAAAATTAAATACATAATCTGGTAGATCCTCATTTGCCTTTAGTACCCATGAATCACTATCCATATCAAGAAATTGAACTATATTACTCAGTTAAATAACATCCTTTCGTGCATTCAGATACCGTTCATATGACAAGATTTGCGTTTCTAGCGAAGGTTTCGAATATTTCGTAGTTGTTTCAATACTTGCATGGCCAAGACGATCTTTTATTACTAAAATATCTAGTCCCATATCTGCCAAGTTTGAAGCATGAGTATGTCGTAATGCATGCGGTGTGCATTTTACTTTAGAATTGAACGAAACCAATGAGAAAAAATCTTCTACTGCATTTCTACTTATTGGACAGCCCTCTGTTTTGCCATGATGCGAGACAAATATATACTTTATATCCTCCTTTTGAGGTCGAATACTCATGATGTAGTCATCTACTTCTTTTAGAAGACCTGTCGTAACAGGAATTGTACGCTCTCCTGTTTTAAGTTGCCTTTCTTCATCTACCTCTTCTCGATCAATTAGATAAATATTCCCTGTTTTTTTATTAGGTTGTGGATACTCCACATCATCTAGCTGCAAATGAAGTAGTTCACCAATTCTCATCCCAGTTTCATACAATACTTTAAATATTAATTTATTACGAATTAGCAAATCAGTATCATCATTCCAAGCTAAATCGATGCTATTGTAAAACCCTAGTGCTTGTTCCGCAGTTAGACGCTTCTTATCTATTTTCTTTTTTTTCTTTCGTTTAAAATAATTCCTTACATTTCTTGTCAAAGGGTTTGTTATATGCTTTAAATAACTCTTATTTGATTCGGGATGCTTCCATTCGGTTTGTATTTTTAGTACTGGATTCTCTACATTCCATCCCATCAACTCATGATGCTTATAAAATGAGCTCAGTGTTGCCATATAGCGTGATAATGTGGCAGGAGATACTTTTCCTCGAAAATGCCTTGTATCAATAAACTTAATAAAATTTTTCAGGTCCCTTGGTGTGACATCGTAAAAATTGTTTCCGGCAATAGCTAACCACTCATAAAATGCTTTTAGGTCTCTTAAATAACTCCTTACTGTATTTAATGAATTCCCCTTTTGTAATAAAGTATCTGTAAAATCTAAAACTTCTGGTACGATTATCATTTTTTCGTTAACAAGTACTATGTTATTCATTGTTTTTTTTATTTTCATACTTGCTCCTTCGGTCTATAAGATTTAGTACTAATAATCGTATTTAACATTTTCTTTTTAAATTTCTACATCTTACGTACACTAACAGTAAATTCTTAGTACTATCTGATACAAGGCATGTTTAAATCCAATAATATAATCTCAAAATACATATTACAACCTTTTTTTTACATTAAATATATTACTTAACTAATATGTTAATTAATATATTACTTAATATATTGCTTATTATATTGCTGAATATATTACTGAATATATTCAGTTTGCTAAAAAGAGATTTTCTGATGGATTTGATCATCAATTATTTCAATTATTCAGCCATCCTTTTCTTAGAGTTAGCTCTAGCCGAAACAATGGTTACACAGTGGCTGTCGAATCGTTGGATTGTTATTACCGAGCATGGAGGCCCTGGATTGATGCAAATTAAGGAATGGCCGTTGCATACTCTGCAGCAAGAATATGTTCGGGTGTAAATCCAATGTGCGGGAGTATAGCTTGCTAATCTGATGAGTAGAGACAGCGTACATCCAATGTCGCCTATCCCCTCTTCACACTAAGCCTAAAGGCTTACTCGAATTGTTTCCCTTTGGTCATCTTGTTCGTTGAAAAAAATTTAGACTGACCCCTATAAATAAAACAGAGGTAGCCTAGGACGAAACAATAAAGTCCTAGACTACCTCTGTTTTATTGAGCTATCGTTCTGCGTAATGAATAAATTCAATCTGTTCCTCTTAACTCAAACTTCGCAGCTTGAAATGGGCAGGTAAGCCTTAAGATAACTGGGCAAACCGGCGATCCATTGTTGGAGTTGACTTTTAATCAATTTTGAGAGCTTTTTACTTGCCTGTGTGGCTACTTCATTGATCAAATCAACGAGTTGTTGCAAGGC
>NZ_BMHE01000019.1 GCF_014640555.1 Paenibacillus marchantiophytorum
CGTTACTCCCGTAGTTCCAGTCGCACCCGTTACTCCCGTGGCTCCCGTAGCCCCCGTCGCTCCCGCAACTCCCGTTGTTCCCGTAGTTCCCGTAGTTCCCATTGCTCCCGCTACTCCCGTGGCTCCCGTGACTCCCGTGACGCCCGTTGCCCCCGCAACGCCCGTTGCCCCCGTAGCCCCCGTCACTCCCGTGGCTCCCGTCGCACCCGTTACTCCCGTTGCCCCCGTAGCTCCCGTAGCCCCCGTCACTCCCGTGGCTCCCGTTGCCCCCGTCACTCCCGTGACTCCAGTTGCTCCCGTGACTCCCGTGACTCCAGTTGCTCCCGTCGCACCCGTGACTCCCGTTGCTCCCGTTGCTCCCGTCGCACTCGTGACTCCAGTTGCTCCCGTCGCTCCCGTCGCTCCCGTTACTCCTGGATCGCCCGTTACTCCCGTTACTCCCGTCGCACCCGTTACTCCCGTGGCTCCCGCTACTCCCGTTGCCCCCGTCACTCCCGTGACTCCTGTCGGACCAGAAGGTCCACCAAATGGTCCAGTCGGACCTGTAGGACCCGTTGGGCCAATTAAAGTAGGTGCCGACAAAACTGTTTCCAGTTTGGATTGCAAGAGATATTCTTCTTTACTAACAGCTGTAATCGTATCTCGTATGCTGTCATTTACTAATAAAAGATCACTTATCGTAGCAATCGGTGGTGATGTTACTCCCGGCAATGTTCCTAGTACGTATTGTAACTTCTCACCTTCAGCATTCAGAATATGACTTAAACCCAACTCTTCTAATGCAATAGATGTAAGTAATAAATTTATGGCCTCATCTCTAGTTACTGAGATTATCGGGGTGATATTAGGGATATCTGGTTGGGACATACAAAATAACCTCCAATTCACCATGAATTTGATTGACTACTGTTCCGATTAAAAATACGAAGAGAGCTGACTTTTTTTCAAGTCAACCCCCTTAATATTGGCAAGATTATGACGTTATCCTAAACCATTGCAACTCCAGCACTTGCATAGCCAGCAACCGTGTTAATGAGGGATAGACCAGTCGCGGTTGCAGAGAATACGAGGATAAGCCTTGTTTGTGCAGTTACTGGAATCGCCAATCCAGTTGCAATCCCATTACTAACCGTTCCAAGCGCAAGAATACCCGTCATTGGAGGTGCCAATGTAACAGTAGCTCCTGGTACAGCTGTAAACAAATTATTTGGCGTAGATGAACTAAATAATTGAGCTGTGATCGAAAGCGTCGAGCCCACTAAGGAAAGTCCAACTGTCGTACTAAAAAAGGCGCTAAGTGAGGTAATTGTGCCTGCACGAGGCATTGAAAATGCAAAGTTTAATAAGGTTCCTGCCGCACCGGTTAAATCAATAACGCCACCGACAATTGAAATGCCTGTTGCTGAACTCCCGAAACCAACCATACTGGTAGTTCCAACTAAACCGCCAACAATTGTCGTCAAAGCAACTGGCAGTCCAGATGCATAAGGAATTATGGGTCCAGATCCATCTAAGCCTGTTGTTCCTGTCGCTCCAGCTACCCCTGTTGCTCCTGTCGCTCCGGCAACCCCTGTTGCTCCTGTTGCTCCTGTAGCTCCAGCTACCCCTGTTGCCCCTGTAGCTCCAACTACTCCTGTTGCTCCTGTAGCTCCAGCTACCCCTGTTGCCCCTGTCGCTCCAACTACTCCTGTTGCTCCTGTTGCTCCTGTCGCTCCAACTACCCCTGTTGCCCCTGTCGCTCCAGCTACCCCTGCTGTTCCCGTTGCTCCGGTTGCTCCAGCAACCCCTGCTGTTCCCGCTGTTCCTGTTGCTCCGGTTGCTCCAGCAACTCCTGCTGTTCCCGCTGTTCCCGTTGCTCCGGTTGCTCCAGCAACCCCTGCTGTTCCCGCTGTTCCTGTTGCTCCCGTTGCTCCAGCAACCCCTGCTGTTCCCGCTGTTCCTGTTGCTCCAGTTGCTCCAGCAACCCCTGCTGTTCCCGCTGTTCCCGTTGCTCCGGTTGCTCCCGTTGCTCCTGGATCACCTGTCGCTCCCGTTGGCCCAAGTGCAGGCCCGCCAGTTGCACCAGTTGGTCCAACCGGTCCTTGCGGACCTACAGAAATAGGCAAAGTAAGGATACTATCCAATTTGGATTGAAGTAAAAACTCCTTTTTAGCTACCGTGTTAATCGTACTTTTTACACTATCGTTTATTAATAATAAATCACTGATCGTTGCCGGGGGGCCAGATAAACCAGGAAGTGTGCCTAAGACATATTGAATCTTTTCCCCTTCAGCATTGAGAATATGGCTTAAACCTAGTTCCTCCATCGCGATCGAAGATAGCAGCAAATTAATTGCTTGGTCTCGCGTAACCGAGATATTAGGTGATATATTTGGTATATTCGCTTGTGACATTACATCAGCCTCCATTCGATAGTTATAAAGTATTCGAGAAGGTTGTTTTGGTGAAAGTTTCCAGGCCTATTTTACAATCAACAAAAAGACCTTCAGGTTAGAAAATCTAACCAAAAGGTCTCTCTATTATGTCCGTTTATCTCGATTGGTTAACAATAAAGGCGGAGCAGCCTTGACGTTTGCTCTGCCTTTTTTCTTGCTTACGCTGGCATTTAAATTCGTATTCAATTCCTCAGCTGCTAATCGATTGTCGATAAACTGTAAATCATTAAGTACATTCACTTGAAATTGACGGAATGCTTCATCCAATGAGGCCCGAGCTATTAATGTAATCCGTTTGCTTATTATATCGCTATACATTTTAATTTCATTAAAATAAACGAATTCGACAATACCCTTTTTATCTATAAGCTGTGAGAGCTTCAGATACTTACGTTGATGAAATCGATGGACTTCTGACATTGAGCTGAACAATTCGCAAATACTCTGGGAGAGCAGGAATCGTTCCCTTTCATCAGCCTGAGGATACCTAAGCAATAAACCGTTAATTAACTGTAGAATCACAAGGATCATCTCGGAAACGGAAGCCGCCTGATCTAGCATGGCAAGCTCAATAGTCGAAGTTTTCATACTCCCAGTTATCCAGTTCTGAATTATTTTCTGAATCTGATTCCTCTGATAGCGGACGTTCGGTTTGAAACATTTGAATAGTTGACATGGCGCTTATTTTTTTAAGCATGAGCCACTGCGTCATAATCATGGAGTCAAGGAATCGAATCACGCCTTGATTGTACTTTACGATTTCTAGTGTAGTTGGATTCGAAGGGAAACTCTGATCAGTGCCAAGAAAGGCCGTAGTTTTGCTGGATTCCGCTCTTAGGAGTTTAGCAATAGATTCCTCTTCTGTAGCTATCGCATGTACGAATTGCTTCATCGTTGTTAAATAGGTTAGTTTTTGCTTAGATAGATGCAGATCATAGCTGCTCACCTCTAATTCTCCTTTCATACGAATCCATTTGTCTATTCTTCACAGTCTTCCATCATGCAATCGTCATGTTCCTCTTTTTCTTCCAAACGAATGATATCGGATAATTTAAAACTAAGCAGCATTTGATTACTAATCACATTGCGCATCATTCGATCTATACTGGAATTGATTTGCAAGGCTTCATGAAAGGTCAAACATTGATCTTTAAGTACATGTTGAAGCTTTTCCGCTTCGGCATTGATGATGTGAGAAAGACCGATTTCCTCCAAAGCAATAGAGGTCAGCAATAAGTTGATGACTTCTTTTCGTTTGAGAATAATCTCCGGCTTAATATCAGGTATGTTCGGCATGGACATATCTTTCAACTCCAGTGCTAATAAAATGGGAAATTCTCATGCAATTATCCGTACGCCGTTTAAATATGTATATGAAATTTGTAGTAAAACATGTTGCAAAACCTCTTTTTGGAAAATAAAAAAAGCCCGTCAGGGCTTTAATCATATTTTCAACTAATTTTAGCCAAGTGTATTAGGGAAATGCTCCATAATGGAATCCATCTTGAATTGTAAAAGCATTTCTTTCTTAATGACATCCTGCAATGTTTTTCTCACACTTTCATTTATTAACAATAAATTTGAGATTGTAGGCGCTACTGGCGGAGCTAATGGTGTTAACGTTCCCAAAACATATTGAATTTTCTCGGCTTCCGCATTGACAATATGTGCGAGAGCGAGCTCTTCCAAAGCAATAGATGCCAATAATAAATTAACAGCTCCACCAATTGTAATTGAAATGATGGGGGTAATATTGGGGATATTCGCTTGTGACAACTTCATTCCTCCTTACGCCAGATGATACTTGGAAGTATATGCAGGATGGCCTGTTTTTTCGAACTACTATTTTGAAAACTAGAACTTTCCGGTTTGTTCTAAATATCTTTTATTGTGGAGGATAGAAGGATGTGTGGGGTTATATGAAAAAGCAATATCATGATGGAATTTCGCTTTGTCCAGATTTCCGACACGGTCATAGCATAGGCACAGCTGTACGTGAGGCAGCCAGGTCCAAGAAGAATGATCAAAAATCCCCATCACTTCGGTTGGTTTCGTGGATTTCGTCGCTTGCTCATACCAATAAATCGCTTGATGATAATCAAGTTCATTTAGGTAAACCGCTCCAATTCGGCAGCAGCAATCCGCGCGTGGCAGGTCATATTCAAATGTTCCAAATAACGCGAGCAACTGCTCCTCTCTCTGGCCCAAATGACTGTAACACTCACCTAAATGTAAGGAAGCAGCTATTTTATCTTCTTGCCAACCTTCTCCCTCTAAAAAGAGTTCGTAGTACGTAATGGCTTCCTCAAAGCATCTATGTTCCCGCAATTCATTGGCGAAATAATAGTGATCGCGTGGCGTAAAGAGGTGGCCATCTTCTATTCGCTTCCTATAAATTCGCAAATTGCGGTCCGTATGCGCTTTGTCTTTGCGATGGGTGATAGCAACTTCACTATGATAAACGGAACCGCTAGCAGCCAAATATTCATGAACAGCACCGATCCACTGAAATTGGCATGCTCGACGCACCAATCGATTACGCCTCAAGCTGTGTGTCACATTGTGATTCTCATCGAAGTTTAAATGATACGCCATCGTGACACGATCAACCGCCGGTTCCAGACCGCCAATTAACGATAGAAAGAGCCCGCGATCTTTCTCAGTGAGTGTGTCATCTGCATCGAGCCACAAAACATACTGCTGCGTTGCTTTGGAGAAAGCAAAATTTCGAGCTGCAGCAAAATCGTCAACCCACGGAAAATCATAGACATGATCTGTGTATGAGGCGGCTATTTCTTTGGTGCGATCCGTTGACCCTGTATCCACAATGATAATTTCGTCGGGAATACCTCTTACGCTATGCAGACAAATGGGAAGGGCTTGCTGTTCATTTTTTACGATGATGCATAAGCTGATTGTGATTTTCCGGTCACTGGCCTTCAATTCCTGATAGCTTTGCCGAAATGCATCAACGCCGGCCAGATCTGCCGCACGATAGATATGATAAGCAGGGTAATGGGTGTCCACATGAAGCGTGAACCCTAATGCGCGTGCCCGGATACAGAAATGTCTGTCTTCTCCCCAGAAGGACAAATTGGGTATTTCAGCGAAACGAACGCCCGCTTGTAAGGCTTTGCTGCTAATTAGGGTACAAGCTCCCAGTCCTCCTACTTCGTAGATGCCCGGCACGCGCAATTGATGTAGAAACTCCCACATGCGGATAGCCGATTCTTGATCTGTTAATGCCTCTTTTCTTTCTTTGCGGTACAACGTATATTGGTCGCTTATCCACACCTGAGGCATCTCACAAGTATCCGGCTGCCACTTCGTCCAGTAAATATTTGCGATGATATCTTTATCCGCAAGCAAGATTTGCTCTAAGGTATGTGGATGCAAAACCAAATCAGAATCGATTAGAAACAAATAATCAAACTGATGTTCCAAGGCGTATTCGATGATCGTATCTTTCATTCGCGCTACTTTCCATATCGCATCTTCTTGCCAATAATGCGTGATTTCATCTTTCGCATACACATGGGCGTGGTCCGCTTCATGCTGGATCTCTGTACCGCCTTGCTCGATTTGAAATTGACATAGCAATTGGCTCGCAAGGTCATCCACATTATCATCAATGAACAAATAGCTTACCTCAACGGTCATTTTCTCCATGTCGGCGAGAGAACGTAAAAAAGGCGAAAGAATGTCCGCCGTTTGTCGGACAGGACTGCTGATCAATACTCGTTTAAGCGAACTCATATCAATCGCTCCTCTCGCCTGATCGTGGCAAAATAAGCTTGATTGTGCACAATACTCGGATGAGCAGGATTGTATACAGCCGCAATTTCATTGTGGAGTTGTGCCTTTGAGGTATCTCCCAGTCGGTCGTAGCACAAACAGAGCTGCAAATGCGGCAGCCATGTCCATGCCGAGTAATCAACAACGCCAGCGTATCCCTTGGGTTCTCCTAATGTTGTGGCTGAATGAAACCAATGCACCGCCAAATCCAGGCGCTGCTCTTCCAGGAACAAAGCACCTAACCGACAACACATTTCCGCTCTTGGTTTACCATACAGAAGCGTCCTTAGCAACGATCGAATTTGCAGCTTACGATTCTCCAATTTGGCGTAGCAGTCCCCCATTTTCAAACAAGCAGCGAAACAATCCTCACTCCACCCAAGCTTCGTAGCAAGAAAACGTTCATAATAGTCAATTGCTTCTTCCTTACAGTCATGATCTTTCAGTTCATTGGCGAAATAATATAAATCGCGTGGAGTGAAAGATTCATTAGCCGCCGCGCGCTGCCGATATATTCTCAGATTGCGGTCTGTATAAGGTTTATCTTTTTTATGCGTAATGGCGATGTCGGAATGAATGATGTTCCCGCTCACCAGCAAAACCTCATGCACAGGGCCTTCCCAACGAAAGCCGCAGGCACGCCGAACTAACCGGTTGCGCCTGAGACTGGTCGTCACCTGATTGTCAGCGTTAAACCCTAGATAATAGTGCATCATGACGCTGTCAACCGAACTTTCCAAGGTTCGCTTTAGTTCCACAAACTTCAAACGGTCCTCTTCCACGACCTCATCGTCCGCATCCAGCCAAAGAATATAATCCATGTTCGCTTTCGAGAAAGCGAAATTCCGGGCTTCTCCGAAATTATCATTCCATGCCAAATCAAAGATTAATGCACCGAATGCGGCGGCTGTCTCCTTGGTCCGATCTGTGGAACCGGTATCGACAATGATGATTTCATCAACAATATCTCGAATGGATTGCAAACAACGGGCAAGAGATTGCTCTTCATTCTTGACGATCATACAGAGGCTTATCGTTATCAACGGGCTATTCCTCCCATTTCACAAGTTGGGGATCGACATCGAGAATCGATTCATATTGTTCTTTCCATCCATACTGCGCGTTTGGATCAAGTTTCATATATCGTTCATACTTTGCTTTTCGGTCTTCCGGCTTCGCCCAACCGTAATGTTTGACTCTCGCCGCATGACATAGGTAAGTGAACATTTGGATCGTTGCTGGGAATCGTCCGCAATGCTGAGGCGTTTCCCGCCATAAATAACCGAAGTTCGGCTTATATCGCAGTAGGAAGGGCCGATACGTATGATGAGCACTCCAATAGGCATCTTCCCGGTAGCTGGTCTCATTCCACATATCGTACAGGCGAAAATAAATCGCATCCTGCTCACAATGATCGATTAAAGGCCTTACTTGATTAGCAAATTGATCGTCCATGATCTCATCTGCATCCAAGTTGAGAATCCATTCCGGATTGCTCTGAATCGTGGCCTCCCATTGCTGTTTGCGCAGCTGAACCTCATTAGAGAAGCGGGATTCGGTATTTTGTATCACATGCAGCGGAATCCCGGAGAGCAGTTCCTGACATATCGCTACCGTGTCGTCTGTACTGCCATCATCAATAATAACCGCCTCATCAATCCAGTCCCGATGTTTGCTCAGAGCATGGACGAGATAGCGTTGGCTTTCGTTTTTTACAATCATCGACAAGGTCAATTTACTCATGGCGATGCCCTGCAACGCCAAAAATTTCATGGCCATGCCACCCAGACTGAAGACTAATCATCATTTTAATTTTATTCATTTCCTTCATATTGGCGAGATGACTTTGAATCAGTGGATTTAGCTGCAAATCTCGTTCAAGCCGAGAAGGCTCTTCTCGGGAGAATAAAGAAACGAGCTCATAATCACACTGGCTCAGAAGCAGCTCCAGATGCTCTTTTCCATAGTGAAATAAATGATCAACTTCCATCAACAGCGGGGAAGAAGTCCCCAGCATCGCATTGGTTAGCGAATGCTGGTTAGGCACGCTAAATAGCACTTTTCCCTCAGGATTAAGCCTTTCTTTCACTTGTTTCAGAAAGCTTTTGGGGTCCGAGATGTGTTCAAGCACATGCCAGAAAACAATCGCGTCGAACGTTTCTCCCTGTTCAAGAAGGGATTCCGTCCAGAGCTCATTCCGCAGATTTAAATCATAACGTTCTTTGGCATATTCGCAGGCGACCGCAGATGGCTCGATGCCCGTCACCTGCCAGCCCGCATCGCGAGCCAACCATAGAAATTCACCAGTTCCTGAACCAATTTCGAGCAGTTTCCCCTTTTGACGTGAAAACATATCCAGCAGCAGTACACCGAAAGAAGCATGCTCTCGCAAGGTATCAATCGCATATCGATCCCTCATAGCTACCCACTCGGCATCATAGATCTCACGAATTAACTGCTCTGTCTGAATACTTGAAAGCTGCTTCCGGTAAATCAAATCACATTCGCTGCACCTAACAAGCGTAAAGTTGGGGTAACTATGATACGGCACACTTTTGGGGGCTTCGCATAAAGGACATGACTCCATCTACAATCCCTTCTTTCATGTTATTGCTCTTGGCTGCATATCTATGGCACTAAGTCCCTGCATCCAACCTGCACGAGCAAGGGATAACCGGAGGTGATCTCTAATGAACCAACCGACGATTTCACTTTGTATGATCGTGAAAGATGAAGAAGCGCAGCTTGCATCCTGTCTCCAAAGCGTGAAGGATTGGGTTACCGAAATGATCATTGTAGATACGGGTTCTACAGATCGCACCAAAGAAATATGCGAATCGTTTGGTGCCAAAGTATTTGACTATACATGGAACAACCATTTTGCTGAAGCTCGCAACTTCGGTCTAGCCCAAGCCAAAGGAGATTGGATACTCTATCTGGACGCAGATGAAGAGTTTGAACCTCTTCATGACTTTGCGCTGC
Source organism: Paenibacillus marchantiophytorum (assembly GCF_014640555.1). Lineage (GTDB taxonomy): Bacteria > Bacillota > Bacilli > Paenibacillales > NBRC-103111 > Paenibacillus_E > Paenibacillus_E marchantiophytorum. The sequence goes on from NZ_BMHE01000019.1 coordinate 9,213, forward strand.
TCACACAGCTCAACCAAGAACAAGCTGCTATTCTTACTGTGCATCTAATTAATTATATTGGCGATCATCCAAATGAAGACGAAGCATTTCATATTGCTCATCCACGTTTTTTCCGCAATCATCTTGGCCTGCGATTTCAATATCCCATTCATGAGACACTCAATGTGGAAGAAATCTTCCCCAAGGAGCAATTATCCGACCTCATGGGCCATATTCCCTTAAAGCTGCTCCATCGGGGCTACATGCCTGCCATAACTGCTCACAAGAAAAAATATCAACGCAACATGGCGCTGCTGAATCAAGAAGCGAATCAAGCATCTTCCAACCCCTGGGTTGAATATCACATCGCAAGTGAGTATTACAGAGTTCAGCAGTACGACAAAGCTTTCGAGTATGTGAATTTGTCTATCGTACGTTTCATTCAAAGCGGCTTGATGCCGCCTTCTCTCCTGTACAAATTAAAATATGCCATCCTCTTCAGCACTGGAAGCATAGATGGCGCGTGGCCGGGGATCGATAAAGCCATTGCGCTTTACCCTGATTATGTTGATCTTCATTTCTATAAAGGGGTCATTTTTTACTTGAAAAAGTGGACTTCTAGCGCATTGGATGTATTCTATCATTGTTTATCAATCGGGGAATCTACGGGACAACATTTGACCTTAAAAGGTGCCGGAAGTTTTCATGCTTGGTACTATATAGGTTTGTGCTGGGAGAGTCTGGAAAACAACCAAAAGGCTGTCCAGGCCTACCAAACTGCCTTGGAGCTGTCACCAACCTATACGTTGGCAGCAGAGGCTATCCAACTTATACAAAAAAAGCAAAGTTTATGAGGGTAGCCCCCTTAAACTTTGCTCTCATAATAGAAATGTTCGGCATGTATCGTCTCACTTAACTCGAGTATGCCGTACGAGTAATTCGGCTGTCTCCTTTTGTCCGTTGGAGAACCAGGATTAAACATCAATATGCCGTCGATGGTTTGCTTATAAGGAATATGGGAGTGCCCGAAAATAACGACATCCGGCCGCTCAGTTAGGAAGGCTTCTCGCGCTCGCTCTTCGGTCGTTTTGCGAAATCCATCTCCGTGAATGAGTCCTATTCGATATCCGCCAAGCGATAGTATCTTCCTCAACCCATATCGATCGATGATCTCTGGACCATCATTATTTCCTGCCACAGATTCACAAGGTGCTATCGCTTCAACTAAATCAATGACATGGTCACTAACCCAATCCCCTGCATGAATAATCAGATCTACACCCTGTAAACCGCGTATAAGTTCATCTGGCAGCTTGGGGACCCTCGCTGATAAATGGGTATCTGAAATAACGCCAATCCGCATGATCATCGCTCCTTTATATAAATTCTCGCCTCTATTGTAGCATATTCGAAGTTTACGCGGCAGTTTGGTACAATGAAACATACGGACTTGACTACGCCAAGGGGGACAACAATGATGAAAGAACCCATCGTTATACAGAACAAACTTAGGGAAGCTATGGGACATCTCGAAAAAAGGTTCATGGAACGCGAAGAGCTTATCCGTGTCTTGCTCCTGGCTATTATGAGCGGAGAACATCTTCTGTTGGTAGGACCTCCGGGCTCAGCCAAATCACAATTAGCACGCGCCGCGGCAGACCTATTTGGCCAAGAGCCCTATTTCGATTATTTGTTGACGCGCTTCACAACGCCGGATGAACTATTCGGTCCTGTTTCCTTGCAAAAGTTAAAAAACGACGAATATATTCGACTTACCGAAGGTTATTTGCCAAGTGCTCGATTCGCTTTCTTGGATGAAATATTCAAAGCCAACAGCGCCATCCTGAACTCGCTTCTGTCGGTCTTGAATGAACGGATCTTCTTCAATGGCCGTCACAAGCAGATCTCCCCGCTGCTCTTCTTAATGGCCGCCTCCAATGAATTGCCAGAAGATAACGAGCAATTAGCCGCTTTGTATGATCGCTTTCTGTTCCGCTTCGAAGTGGAGTACGTCAAGCAAATATCCAGTTTCGAGCTGATGTTTCAAGCTCCTACCACACCAGTACCGGCTTTGTTAGCGACCGACATGGTCAAGCAGGTAAATCAACAAGCGGCTGATGTCCAATTGCCGGAATCGCTCATCTATATGCTGTTCCAATTGAAAACGGCCCTTGAAGAACAAGAATACGTGCTTTCAGATCGTCGCTGGCATAAGATTGGCCACACCTGGAAAATTTCAGCGGCCATACACGGACGCTCTGCCGTCAACGTTTGGGATACGGTGCTGACCCCTCATCTGCTTTGGGATTTCCCAGAAGATTTGGTTGACATCAGAACGATCTTCGATACGTTGTTTCAGGACATGTTGAAACGAGAAATGGAGCAGGAACTCCCGCTTCTTACGTACAATTTAACTGTGAAAAAGTGGTTGGACAAAGAAGACGAGCTGCATGCCTTCCAATTCAAAAAAGAGATTGGCGGCGCTCTAAACAAAGATGCCGCAGAGCGTTTGAAGGCTACGACAGAGGAATGTCGAACAGAACTCGAAGAAACCGCACGGAGTCTTCGCGGCAGACTGGTTTCCTGGCAGGAAAAAGAGAAAAAATTGCCGGAATGGATAGCGTCGCAGTCCATTTTCCTGCAGCATCCTGATCAATATGCCGTGAAGTTCACTCATTTGCGGATTCAAGGCGAACGTATATTACAAACTATTCAAGGCTTATATCGCACCCTTTTTGACCGTGAGATACCAGGTATCGTTTACGACTATACGCTATAAGAGGTTACTCCTATGATCATTCGCTGTACACGAGTTGACAGATATGTGTTCGATGGCTATGTTCATTCATCGCGAGTTGCCCAAGAATGGATGCGTGAAGCCGTACGCCAAGCCCCCTGGTATACGTTGGAGTTGTTTGCCGACTTCTTTATGTGCTTTTATTTAACGAAGCCTGACATCGATGGCACCGCAGAGGAAACGTCCTTTCACCGCTGGATGATTCTGACGCTGCGCAAGCAGTATTTCTATGTATCCATCCATCCACGCACCATCGGACAGGTAAATGCTTCTTTCAAAACTGCGCTAAAGGCGCTGATGTGGCTGACGGAGTCCTACGAGAAAGAAGTGAAGAAACGCCAAAAAGAACAAAAAGAAAGCGGCATTGGCCTGGAGAAAAAGCAGCAGCAAAGCGGACAGGACGAAAACAACGTCAGCGAGCGGCTATCTGAGAAGCAGATCGAGAAGCTGCGTCTAGTCGGCTACACGCTGCAGCGAGGCAAACGTGCTGTCGAAGACAAGCAAGAAGCCGTTGATTCGCGCCCGCTGGTGGCGGAGGAGATTCGCGCGTTGAAGCAGCGGATTGCCGCGCTGCAAGACGAAATGCGCACCGAGTTCATGAAGCGCGACAAGCTGAAAGCCAAGCTGCGCAAGGCGGAAGAGGAACTCGACCGCCGACAGCGGCAGCTGGACCGCATGAGCGCGCGCGAGCTCGCCGCCATGAAGCAGATCGAGGACGAGCTCGGCGACTGGCTCGGTCGAGCTTTGAAGGAGACGCTGTCCCTCGAAGAGGCAGACAGCTTCAACGTCCACGAGCTCGTGCAAGCGAGTCAGCGGCTCGCGAACCGGCGCTGGGGCAGCGAGCTTGGCAAGCTGCGTCGACAGACGTTCGAGCAGTACGTGCAGTGGATCGAGAAGCTCAAGCGCAGCAAGGATTTGGTAGCCTTCCTGCAGGAAGTCGGACGCAATGTCCACCACCTGCGCGTACAGCGCAAGAAGATGCGCTCCCCCTTCGTGCCGGAATCATACGATGATCTGCGCCAATCTGGCGATATCGCGCATTTGCTTCCAAGTGAAGCGAGTTTGCTCGCGGACGATGATTTCGAGCCTTATTTTCTATTCAAATGGATGGAAAACAAGCTTATGACCTACAATTATACGGGCTCGATTACGGAACCGCAGAAAGGCCCGGTCATCTGCATGCTCGATACCTCGCATTCCATGCGCGGCAGCAAGCTGCGGCTGGCGCAGCTGTTCACGGCGACCTTCGCCTCCTTCGCGCTTCTTGAGCGGCGGGATTTCGTTCTGCTCCTATTCGGAGCGAAGGGCGAACTCATTGAGCATGTGCTGTCTTACAAACGTCCCGATTGGGACCGTTTCTATGGACTAGCACAGCTAGCCTTCGGTGGCGGCACGAATTTCGACGCCCCCTTAGACCGCGGCATGGACATCGTCCAGCACCAGCCGCAGTTTCAAGACGCCGACTTCGTGATGGTCACCGATGGTGTCGGCCAAATCTCCAAGCCGATTCAACATAGACTTGGTGATCTCGGCCAAAAGAAACAGCTTCGCCTGCATTCACTCATCATTGGATCTGCCAGGCAGCATCTGGTTCAGACCTATGAAATCGTTGGCGTTTCCCATCAAGTGCGCTTCGCAACAGCTTGGGATCTTCAAGATCCTGTGAAGGATGAACTTTTACTGGATGTTTTTGCAAATCGTTCCTTGAAGGTACGCCGCTAACGCAAAGAGGTCTATTTCCAAAGTAGATAAAACTACTTTCGAGACAGACCTCTTTGCCCATGCTATTCGTAGGCATACCCTTATGCCCTTATTAATTCTTTGATCGTCTTCAACGAGACGCCTGTTTGGTGATATACCTCAATCAAGGTAGCTCGTGGATGATTTCGCATGAAATCCTTCACTTTGTGCGATTCGGCTATTTGCAACTGAAAGCAATTGTTACAGCGTTTCTGGTAACTCGTTATGAAAACTTGACCGCATTGTTCGCAATTGCAAAGTGTCATTCGTCCACACCTTCCTAGGCACCTACCAGCTTGCTATATCTACAGATATAGCATTCGCAGCGCCTTCCTCACTTGTGGGGGTCGGATATATTAACTTTTAAATTTTGGGCTTAGGCCACATCACGCCATCCTGCCAACCGAGGACAAAGGCCTCCCAGCGATGATTTTCCGGGAAATTTGCCAGATCTCCGAACAATTTCTCGATCGCGATATACTGCGTCGCATGCGCTCTTAGCGCAGCTGCTTTCATCGTCCACCAACGCTCCGTATCTACGCGAATGGAGGGTGTATGACCGCTCGCTATCAGCGAAGCTGAAGCCGTATAGTAAAGTTTGCGCACGCTCGGACATTCGCCGCTCAGCACAGCCGCTGTCGTGGCTTTGGAAATCGTCACATGATCCGGATGACCATTCCCGCCATCCTCAGAGAATGTAAACAGATACGCCAGTTCATGCTTCTGAATAAAAGCAATAACACCAGCGACTAATGCAGGGAAATCAATCGTTGCCAATTGACCATCCGGCCAACCCAAATACTCAGTATGAGCAATGCCCAGTATCCCGGCTGCTACTTTCATTTCTTCTTCACGCAGCCGCGCTAATTCCGTGCGATTTTTGGCCCGCTCCAGGCCTTGTCGGCCTGCGTCGCCACGAGTTGCCAGCAATAAGGCAGGAGCTTCCCCCTGATCTGCAAGTTCGCGAATAACAGCAGCGCTAAGAAAAGTCTCATCATCCGGATGTGCATATATAAATCCATATCGAGTTCCCATATGTTCACTCTACTTTTCATTGAATTTGGTAAAATTATTGGTTTATGTAAAGTCAGCTGGCGGATATCTTTTTTCTATCCGATAAATGGCCTGATCCAGCGGTATAAGAGATTGTTCTTGCTCTTCACTGTCCCATACATGCACGAGGTTTGTCCACGGCTCGGCGCTGCCAACTTCCAGAACGAAACAAATCCCCTGTTGCTCAGCTGTTTGTTTCCAGTCCTCATCCCTGCCGTTAGCCGTTTGAAGTTGAATGTCTGCCAATCTCAGTTCTTCAATGATAGCAAGTAAGGCTTCGGACCTACCCGAAAAAGGAGTTACAAGGAGTACCACAGCCGATTCATTTCCCATGGAGCTAAAGTGTGTTAATTCCTCTTCCCAGCTTCTTTGGTTTTGACGTTCATTTTGCATCTTCGCACCTTCCCCTTCTCAACGAGATAAAAAAACGCGCCGGACCTATGGTCCTGCGCGAATTGCTATCCCGCAGGGAGGCCAACGCGAAATGCGTTAGCCCACCCTGATCTTTCCAGGTATGTGCTAACGCCTATCAAAATAATGAAATTGTACGAACCGATTACGAGTTGTCATATGATTCGACTCCTTCATGTCATAATTAACCTGATTATAACGAGCAACCTATCTAGATGCAACTATCTTTTTGGCCTAAGCCAACAAAGCCTCAATATCCGGGGTAATTTCAGACGGCTCTGTCCGTGCGCCGTACTGTTTAACAACGTTGCCATTCGCATCAATTAAGAATTTGACGAAATTCCACTCGATTTCCCCTGTACGATAAGGCTCTGGGGTATGGCGTAGCAAATAGGTGTACAAAGGATGTGCGTTTTCACCTTTGACATCCAATTTGGCAAACAGCGGAAAAGTTACGCTATAGTTGAGCTCGCAGAAGCTTTGAATTTCTTCATTCGTACCTGGCTCTTGACCAGCAAATTGATTGCAGGGGAATCCGAGTACAACCAAACCTTTATCTTCGAACTGCTCGTACAAACTTTGCAAGCCTTTGTAATGAGGAGTCAGTCCACAAGCACTCGCCGTATTCACAACCAGCAGCACCTTGCCTTTATATGCAGAAAGCGACTTCTTCTCACCGTTAATCGTTTCAACCTCGATATCATATAGGGACATATTCTCTTCTCCTTTATACATAATAACTACAAGTCCAAGTATACCATTGTTTGCCACTGACACCCAAATGTCGTGAGGATCGGTTTAGCTTCCCATATACTGACAGGTATGATATATTGTTTACCTGTTTATTTCGAAAATCATTCGTTCATAAACAACATCTGATCTTAGGAGGTAACTGATCTTGGACACAAAGACTCAAAGTGCCTATCAAGAAGAATTGCAGCGTCTTGAGCAAACGAATACCGAAATTGATAAACAACTTGCACGGCTTCGAAGCACGCCTGTTTATTATGGACCGGATTTAACGGAACAAGCTTTGGAGGTCGCTCGGGAGAATGGCCGCCACAATTTGACGAAGGCGATAGACGAACCGTATTTCGGCCGTCTTGATTTCCAGGAGAACGGCATGGCTGAGGCCAATCCACTCTACATTGGCAAATCCGGCGTCGAAGACGAACGCAATGGTCAACTGCTCGTCATCGATTGGCGTGCGCCCGTGGCAAGCCTATTCTATTCATTTACTGGCGGACTCGATGCCGCATCGTATGATTCCCCGGATGGCCTCATTGAAGGCCTCGTTTATTTGAAACGAAACCTCGTTGTTCGCAAACAAATTTTGCAGCGGGTCGTGGACACGTATGATCGCACAGAGGACTCTCTATCTGTTGGTGATGAGTTCCTGCTTTATCGATTGGGTGAAAATAAAGATAACAAGCTGCGTGATATCGTTTCCACGATTCAAGCAGAGCAAGATCGTATTATACGTGCCGCCAAAAATACGGCATTAATCATTCAAGGAGTTGCCGGAAGCGGTAAAACAACCGTTGCCCTTCATCGCCTTGCCTTCCTCCTTTATCAATACCGGGAACAAGTGCGCGCGGAGCGGATGATTATTTTTGCGCCAAACTCCATGTTTCTTGATTATATTTCCGGTGTACTGCCGGAATTGGGTGTGGGAAATATTCAACAAAGCACTTTCACGGATTGGGCGCTTGATGTGCTGGATCACGAAGTCACGATGGCTGATCAGGCATTAACCCTGCAAACTTGGTTCTCCTTAGGAAGCAAGAGGCCCCCAGTTGACGACCATGCGCCCGGCAGATTCAAAGGATCTATGGCATTCAAGATATACTTGGATGATTGTCTGACCAAATTCGAAGCTTCTTACGTGCCTACGGCGGATTTCAGCCCTTGGGACGGTGCCAAGCTGCCGATTGCCTCTATTCGCGAGTGGTTTTTTGTTGAAAACAAACACTATCCGCTTGTCAAACGACGTGAACGGGTCGTTGCCCGTATCAAACGGTGGATGGACATGCAGCTTGATAAGATTTGGGAGCAAAGCAAGAAGAAAGAACTCAAAAAGAAATCAAGTCAAAAGCTGCGTACCTATTTGACGAGTTGGCCTGAGCATTCTGCCTTTACCTTCTATAAAGTGTTGTTTTCAGACAAGGGCCGTCCAGATAGCCTTCCCGCTGATTTGCTAGCGCAGATACCAGCGTCGATTATCACCGCATCCCTCAAAAACTTCAAGAAAAAAGAAGTGCAGTTGGAAGATCTTGCTCCACTCCTTTATATCCATACACGCTTGTACGGCATCCCCTCTGATCGGTTATTTGACCATGTTGTCATTGACGAAGCACAGGACTTCTCACCTTTCCAGGTTGCCGTGCTTGATAGTTATACTAGAAATAGCTCCTTTACAATCCTTGGCGATTTATCACAAGGGATTCATGCCTATCAAGGCATTTCCGACTGGAAGGAGTTTGCCAGTTTATTTTCGGAAGATGCAACCGCATATTTCGAACTAGAACGCAGCTATCGTTCTACGATGGAAATTATCCAATTTGCCAATACTGTCCTGCAGCGCGGCGTTGAAAATCCGCTCCTTGCCGTACCGGTTTTCCGCAGCGGCAACAAGGTTCATGTCTTGCAGACGGATCTCAAAGGTCGACTACCGCTGCTTCAACGTGCGATTGCTACACTGAAACAAGGCAGCTCAAGTACCATAGCTGTTGTTGCCCGTACCGAGAAGCACGCGTTGGAGCTGCATGAGGCTTTGACCGAAGCCGGTATCGAAACGAATCTCATTACTTCCAAACAGCGTGTCTATCGCGGCGGCATATCCGTCCTCCCTATCTATCTCACCAAGGGATTGGAATTCGATGCCGTTCTGCTGATGGATGTTACGGCTGGGCACTACGAAACGACCTTGATGGATGCCAAGCTGCTATACGTCGGCTGTACGCGGGCCCTGCACGAACTTTGGTTGATGGCTCCAGGCGAGCTCTCCCCACTCGTATCTATTGAAGACCAGGAGATCGTTACGACGCAGGCTCCTGCCTAGTCTTCTGGTGTCTACGCTCAGACAAAGCAGATATGGATTCACCTCATTACTAATAACAAGCTGACGCCGGAACTTATCCGGCGTCAGCTTGTTTCGTTTTTCTGCACTTAATCTGGTTTCATATACCGTAATAAAACACACCGAATGCGTAGTACCGTGCATTGAGTTCATGATGTATGGCCCCTACAATTAAATAATTACTGGAATTAATCCCTTAGTTTTACTGATTGAGAGGAGGTGATTTGGCTGACTGGTTGGTTCTCGAGTTAAGAAGTTCGATATGGATAATTTGAGGAGGAATGAATGTTGAGTGGAAAACGTTTTATGAGTTCGAACAAAACAGCCAAATGGTTTTGTATGGTCATTCTAGTTCTAGCCATACTGCCGCTCTATGCGAGCTTCACTGCCGCTGCTACGAATCTGGCGGCGGGCAAGGTTATGAGTGCCAGCAGCTATAATCAAACGTATGCGGCAGGCAACACGAATGACGGAAATCCTTCAACGTATTGGGAAAGCGCCAATAATGCTTTCCCTCAGTGGCTTCGCGTTGATTTAGGCAGCGCAGCCTCGGTCAACCAAGTGACCCTCAGGCTGCCCGCAAGCTGGGGGAGTCGCAATCAAACGATCTCCCTCTTGGGAAGCGCCGATGATGTGACTTATTCCACATTAAAAGCATCGCAAACGTATACATTTGATGTCAGTAGTGCCAACACTGTGACAATCGTGTTTAACGCTGCGAGTGTTCGATATGTCAAACTCAATTTCACGGCCAATACCGCCTGGCCAGCCGCCCAACTCGCTGAATTTGAAGTGTACGGTGACGCGGTAACTCCTACGCCCACACCTACACCAACGCCATCTCCTGGCACATCAACCATTTATCAAGCAGAAAACGCAGTATTAAGCGGCAGCGCAGCCGTTACGACGAATCATACCGGTTACCTTGGGACAGGGTTTGTTGAGGGCTATTGGACACAAGGCGCAGCCACCACCTTCAACGTGAACGCAGCCTCAGCCGGCTATATGGATGTAGCCCTGCGTTACGGCAATGGATTTGCCGCCTCCAGCATATCGCTGTATGTCAATGGCACGAAGATTACACAGAGTACCCTGCCTACAACTAGCAGTTGGGATACTTGGCTGACCAAAACGGAAACCGTGTATGTAACGGCTGGCAGCAATACGATCGCCTACAAATATGATGCAGGAGACGGGGCCAATATTAACCTGGATCAAATTACCGTTAGCGCTTCCAGCGCTCAGAAACCGGATCTCACGGTAACGAATATAGGCTGGACGCCAAGCGGCACCCTTACAGAGGGGGCGAATGTGACTTTTCAAGCAGAAGTAACGAATTCGGGTACAGCCGCTACCGCCAACGTGCCACACAAAGTTTCATTCCGTATAAATGGCAATGAAATTGCCAGCGGCACAGCTTCGACGAGTATCGCCATCAATGGGAAAACGACAATAGCGGCATCAAGCCCTTGGCCATCCTCTTCGGGGTCGTACACCATCGTTGCTGTTGTCGATCCAGATAACACGATCAATGAATGGAATGAAAACAATAATTCCTATGCCAAATCTTTAACGATTGCCCCACTGCCAGGACCTGATCTAATTGTGCAAAATGTGAGCTGGTCGCCAAGCAATCCGCAGCCTGGCAATGCGGTAAGTTTCACAGTAACCGTGAAAAACCAAGGGGCCGATCCAGCGAATGGCGCTATTGCCGCTCGCGCAGTCATTGGTTCAACCACGCTGAACGGCAGCTTATCCGGCGGACTTGCAGCAGGAGCTGTGGGTACTGTCAGCTTATCAGGATCTTGGACGGCTGTGAATGGATCAACACCGGTCACAGCAACCGTCGACCCGGCTAATACCATAGCTGAGGTAAAAGAAACGAATAATACTTTCAATACTGCCATTGGAGTTTCCACCGCGGGGCCTGCGCTGCCATACGCAGAAGTTCAAGCCGAAGATGCAGTCACCAATGGCACCATCATCGGACCTGATCGCTCCTATCCTAGCTTGGCTGGCGAAGCATCGGGACGCAAAGCAGTAACGCTAAGCGCTCAAGGACAATATGTAGAATTCACAGTCCCCCAAAATGCGAATTCAATCGTGATGCGTTACAGCATCCCTGACAACGCAGCCGGCACGGGCATTACAGCACCACTTGCCTTATACATCAATGGCGTGAAACAATCCGATTTAACGCTTACGTCCAAATATGGCTGGATCTACGGCGGTTATCCGTTTAATAACAATCCTGTCGATGTACGCCCCCATCATTTCTATGATGAAGTGAACCGGTTGGTCAGCCAAATGACACCAGGAACCAAAGTCAAAGTTCAAGTGGACTCTGGCAACAATGCCGGATCGTATACGATTGACTTGATGGATTTCGAACAAGTTGCACCAGCAGCGACTCAACCAGCCGGCTCCTTATCCTTAACAGCAGATTTTGGCGCAGATCCTACAGGCGCTGTCGATGCAACGGCCGCAACACAAAATGCGGTAAACACCGCTTCCGCCCAAGGCAAGGTTCTATGGGTGCCGCCTGGCATCTATACCATCAACACGCAAATTCTTGTTAACAACGTAACGATTCGCGGGGCAGGTATCTGGTACACTAAATTCCATTTCACAAGTTCAACTGGGAATAGTGAAGGCTTCTATGGCAACTATGCGCCGAATCCGAGCACGAACGTCCATCTCTCCGATTTTGCTATTTTCGGTGAAGTCATGACGCGGATTGACAATGATCAAATTAATGGCATCGGCGGAGCTTTAACGAATTCCACGATCAGCAATCTTTGGATCGAGCATACCAAGTGCGGGATGTGGCTGGACGGACCGTTCGATAATTTGAAAATCAGCGGCGTACGCATTCGCAATCAGAATGCGGATGGAATTAATTTCCACAAAGGTGTGACGAACTCATCTGTTACCCAATCCATCTTCCGCAATACAGGCGATGACGCTCTGGCCATGTGGAGCGATTCAAGCGGCAACGCCATCCCTAATGCGAACAACGCTTTCACATTCAATCGTGTAGAGTTGCCCGTTCTCGCTAATGGCATCGCCTTATATGGCGGTACCAACAATGATGTCACCGACAATTATGTTGCTGATCAGCAGGCAGAAGGCGGCGGCATTCATGTCGGAAATCGCTTCTCTCCGGTTACGCCTGTCAGCGGCATCACCCACATATCGCGCAACACCATCATTCGGAGCGGTTCCAGAGACTACTACAATGGTTGGAATTTTGGCACAGGCGCGCTCTGGTTCTTCGCGCTGGATCAGCCTTTGAATGGAACCATTCTTGTGGAAGACAACAAAATCATCGACAGCAATTATGAAGCGATTCACTTTATTGGCTCAAACATTAGCAATATTACTTTCAATCGAGATCAAATTATCGGAACTGGCACTTACGCGATTGAGAATAGAGCTAACGGAGGCTCCGTCACCTTCAACAACGTGACAGCCACGGGCCTGGGCAGAGGCAGCTATTTTGGCAATGCCAATGGCTTTACCATTGTTCAAGGACCTGGCAATTCAGGATGGAGTGCAACTCCTGTCCTGATCGATCCTTATCCTACACCCGTCTATTCACCTGTTGTCTATCCATAACGCAAAAAGCAGCTGCCAAAGGATCTAATTCCTTTGAGCAGCTGCTCTTTTTGCTTCTTTTAATAAGCGATCAACACGCCACCTTCGCCCGCGTAGGTACCGATCACAGTTCCCATGTTTGAGAACAGCACCGTGCGGAACGGATATTTCTCTAGCAGTTGGCCTAACACTTCACGCGCCCGCTCCTCGCAATTGCTATGAGCAACAGCAATCACATCTTTCTCGAAATCGTGAACAGATTCGCCTACTTTGGAGATCATACGCTTCAGCGCCTGCTGGGTGCCACGAATCTTCTCGATGATTTCAACAGAGCCTTCCTCGCTAGCTTTCATGAGCAGTTTAATGTTCAAAACAGAGGCTACAGCCCCGCGAACACGATCTAGTCTTCCGCCTTTAATGACATTTTCCAATGTATCCAAAAAGAAATAAGTGCCGGATGTTGCAATAGAACATTTAATTTTTTCGACAATTTCTGCAAAAGGGACGTGCGCTTCTGCCATTTTAGCCGCTTTGTACACCAAGACACCTAAGCCCAGCGAAGCCGTTCTTGAATCGATCACTTCAATCTGGCCTTTATAGCCTGCTTCCAGCAAAAGCTCCTTGCCCATAAGCGCATGATGATACGTGCTGCTAAGCGCAGAAGAAAGACTAATAACAAGAATATCCTGACCAACATCGGCTGTCTCATAATTGGCAAAGAAATGAAGCGGAGATGGGCTTGATGTCTTAGGCAAGACACTCTCTACCTTCATTCTTGCATAAAAGTCGCAGAGTTCCATCTGCGGGGACATGCACTCCTCTCCAAAGTGCACAGATAGTGGAACGACATTAATCCCGTGCTCCTCTATGATCATTCTTGGGAGGTCGCAACTGCTGTCAGTGATAATCTTGATTGTCGTCATGATGTGTCCACTCATTTCTTAGTTTTTGGCGAATACAATGCCAACTGTACGCGGGCCGCAATGACTCGATACCACACAGCCTGTATCCGTAATAAATACTTGCTTCACCCTTGTATGTTGTTCAATCTGTTGTTTGACGTAAGCCGCTTCATCCGCTGCCGACGAATGTGTAACGAACAGGAAATCCGTGTTCATGTTGTCTTTGTGCTTCAATGCATTATTCAAAAGCTGATCTAGCGCTTTCTCTCGTTTGCCCCTTACTTTATCCGTCAAGGTCATGGCTCCGTCAATCACTTTCACGATAGGCCTGATTTTCAGCAGACTTCCCAAAAAATGCTGAACACTTGAACACCTTCCGCCTTTATGCAAATATTCTAACGTATCGATAATGAATTCCACTTCGATTTTGGCGGTTAAGGACATAACCATTTCCGTGATTTCCTTACTGCTTTGGCCATCTCTAGCGGCTTGAGCCGCTTTCAATGCTAGCAGACCGATTCCCGTTGATAGATTCCTAGAATCGATCACGGTTACTTTTCCATCGGGATAATTGGCAGCTGCAATAGCTGCATTTTGAACCGTGGAGGAAAGCTCCGAGGAAAGTCCGATATACACAATCTCATCACCGCTGCCAATAATTGGCGCAAAAGCTCGTACAAAATCAGCCGGTGAAGGCGCTGCCGTTTTGGGCAGCTTTCCCGTTTGGTCTACAAGTTTATACAATCTATCAGCTTTAATCGAAACCCCATCCTGATAGGATTGGTCACCAAAAATAACATAAAGAGGCACGCTCACAATTTCGTAGCTTTGCAGCAGTTCATCGCTTAAATCACATGTGCTATCTGTACATATACGTACTCGAGTCAATTAGGTTTCAACCACCTTATCTATTCATTACTTAATTACCGGAAAATTCAATCCTCCAAAATGAAGGATAAAGCATTGTTGCGACGTCCAATCTATAAGGTAATAAGAAATTGCTTGCAGAAAGAAGGAATAACATGGAATACTCCATCCAAGAAGAGCGCGCTAACGCCATCAGTCATGGTGTAGGGGTTTTGTTAAGCATCGTAGCCCTAGTCATGCTTATCCTACAAGCCTGTCTACATGGCAATGTATGGCATATTGTAAGCTTTAGCATTTTCGGAACAGCACTAGTCACCTTATACACATGCTCCACCTTGCTGCATAGCATTACGCAACCTCGATGGAAAGATCTTTTCGAGATATTTGACCATTCAGCCATTTATTTGCTAATCGCCGGCAGTTATACGCCCTATCTCCTCGTAACGCTGAGGGGCCCTCTTGGCTGGTCCTTTTTTGGCATCATTTGGGGCTTGGCGCTAGTTGGCATTGTGCTGAAAATTTTTTATGTGAAACGATTCATCCTCGTTTCAACGCTTTGCTACATTCTCATGGGATGGCTGATTGTGCTTGCCTTTAAGCCTTTATACGTCCATCTGCCGTTTGGCGGAATTGTATGGCTGGTCATCGGCGGACTGTTGTATACGTTTGGTTCAATCTTCTATGTATGGCGGCGCATCCCTTATCATCATGCAATCTGGCATGTGTTCGTGTTAGCTGGTAGCGCCTGTCACTTCTTCTCCGTCTTTGGGTATGTCATCGCATCGTAATTAGACGATTAGCTGCTGCAGTTGGTCTAGAGAAAAGGCTTTCTCAACCTGCTGCGCCAGCGCATCATACCCATGTTCATTAGGATGAATAGCATCCTCAGATAAATAGGTCCCGTCTTGCCCCACGAAGGCATCATACACTTGCACGATGCGAACATGCGGCTGCTCTAGTTTACGCAAAAATAAATTAAACCGCTGCACCCAATAAGCAGCATCAGGAATCTGAGGCAATGGGTTGTATAGCCCTATTAATGCGATATAGCAAGGTGTCACGATGCCTTGACGCAGTGCTTCGATTTGACCCAATAATTTCTTATAGTTGGCTTCATACGTTTGCAGAGCTGTCTTCAACAGCATGGGGTCGTTCTGATAAAAAAACGGAATAGCGGCTTGAATCAGATCATTCCCGCCTGCCGTAATCGTTATAATATCCGCTTCCTGAACGTCCTTCTGAATAGTTGGGTTGGACCCCAGTGCCTCAAGCAGCTCGGTGGTCGTGGCTCCGATCTTGCCAGCGTGATGCAAGTGAACAGGAACGTCCAGTAATCTCTCTACCTTCTGCCGATAGATTGATACGAACCCAAGACCTTCCGGTGCTCCGAATCCCACAGTTAGTGAATCGCCAAATGCCAAATAATTGATGATCGTCTTTACCATTCCTACCCTCTCCCTAAAGCCAGACGTACCATAGTATATGCGTCAGCGCCCAGTTTGGGAAGGGACACTCTCACTAGTCTTTGACAAGTTTTTTTAAACGGTTACATCCTGTTGGACATACGTTTCGATTTGTGCCTTTTCGGAGTAAGTGAATTGAAATTCACAGTCACAGCCTTCGTCATGAAGCACGATTTGCACAATTTCCCCTTGCAAATTACAAATAACGAGAACGGATGGATCGATCAGATCCTCTGGCCATGTCTCGCCCTCAAGCAAATGAATGCCCAGGAAAACGTCTTTCCACTGGCCTCTCAACTCCGACTCCGTAAAAGAAAGCGCAAAGCGGTGTTCTACATGTTCTTCTCCATATTTCATCATCTCTTATTCCCCCTGAATGGTTTCAAAGAAAACCAGCTGACTGCAAGTCCAAATTGGCTCACCCATTGTAACCCAGCCGGTGGCAAAGTGGTAGTTTATGCTTCTTTATACTACAATGGAGTTAAGTACCTTTCAATAAAGGAGCACATCTAGATGAAATCTGCTATTGCACAAACCATTGACCATAACGCTGATCGCTTCAAAGCTGTTTCCAGTTTTATTGGAGCAAATCCGGAACTCGGGCATGAAGAATTCCTAGCATCAGCCCGCTTAACGGAGGAACTTGACCATCATGGTTTTCACATCGAGCGAGGTATCCTGGATATTCCGACCTCCTTCCTAGCCACCTACGATTCAGGCAAAGCCGGCCCTGTCGTTGCCTTTTTAGCTGAATATGATGCCTTGCCTGACTTGGGTCATGCTTGCGGCCATCACTTGATCTGTATGATGAGTATCGGCGCAGCGATTGGACTCAAATCGGTCCTTGCCGAAACAGGAGGCAGTATCCGTGTCTATGGCACACCTGCCGAGGAGACCAAAGGAGCCAAAGTTCCGATGGCAGCTGCCGGGCTTTTCAAGGATGTCGACATTGCGCTTATGGCGCATCCTTATTATACGTATGAGAAATCGGGGGAATCCCTCGCCATGGATGCGATACAGTACGAATTCTTCGGACGTTCCGCGCATGCCGCCGCTCAGCCGTATGAGGGAATTAACGCGTTGGATGCGGTGTTGCAGCTATTCAATAGCGTTAACGCACTGCGTCAGCAAACCAAATCCGATGCTCGTATTCACGGCATTATCAGCGAGGGCGGCAAAGCTCCTAATATCATCCCGGACTATGCTGTTGCCCAATTCTACGTCCGTTCCGCCTCGCGTGCATACACGAACGAACTGGTGCAGAAAGTTCTGCATTGCGCAGAAGGCGCTGCATTGCAAACCGGCTGTACGCTCAAGAGCTCATTCTATGAATACTCGTATGATGAACTCCAAACCAATGAAACCTTATCCGAGGTGTTTAATGATCAATTGCTGGCGATGGGCATTGAACCGCAAGCTATCGAAGTCGGCAAGGATCACGGCTCCCTGGATCTCGGTAATGTATCCACCCAATGCCCGACCATCCACCCCTTTGTGAAAGTGGTCAATGAGAAGCACTTGCTCCACACGAAGGAGTTCCGTGATCTAGCGTTGCAAGAACCTGCGCTCAATGCGATGATTTTCGCGGCCAAAGCGCTGGCTAACACCGCTTATGAAGTGCTCAGCACCCCAGAGTTGCTGCAAAAAATCAAAGCGGAATTCGCTTCCGCGAACAAATAGCTTGGTGAAACAAAAGCCACATGAGCTTGAGTATTCTACTCAAGCCTATGTGGCTTAAACAATTACTTCTTTTCATTGCTGCGCAGAAACATCCCGACACCAACTAATAATAAACAGCCCGCAAGCAGTTGCACAGTAGTAATCGTTTCGCCAAGTATGAAATAAGCCAGGATGGACGCGCCAAGCGGCTCCCCCAAAACAGTCATTGAGACAGAAGATGCCTTCATATATTTCAGAAGCCAATTGAACACATAATGTCCGAATACAGTAGGAACAATGGCTAACAGCAGGAATATCCCCCATTCTTTGGGCGCATAGTCCGTGAAAGATACTCCGCTATACACATTGGTAACGGCAAGAACTAGCCCTGCGAATAAGAAAACGAAAAAGCTGTAAACAAACGCAGACATATGTTCTCTTATGCTTTTGCCTAATAGCATGTGCAGTGCTACCGCAAGCGTACCGATCAACGACAACATATCCCCTTTGAGCGCGATACCAGAAAACTGAAAGTCTCCCCATCCGATACAAACAGCGCCTACAATCGCAACGCACATCGCAATTAATGCATGACGGCTTGTCCGCTGCCCATACAGCAAAAAGGCCCCAAGCAGAACAAAAATGGGTTCTAACGTTAAAATAGCGGTCGAACTAGCGACCGTTGTGAAGCGCAGGGAATCCATCCAGAATAGAAAATGCAGCCCCAGCGCTATGCCGGATATTGCTGTTTTCAGCCAATCCCTCCAACGAACCTTGGCAATTTCTACACGGTAGTTCCATAGAAAAGGAAGCATCAGCACGTTCGTCATCAGCAGCCGATACATCGCGATAACAGCAGCTGGCGCTTCTGACCAGCGCACGAAAATGGCAGAAAACGAGATCGCAACAATACCGATAAACAAAAAAACGGGAATCGGCACTTTGGTTTTATTCATAGCATTCATGTTGTAGAGCTCCTTGAAGTTGATTACCTGCAGTTCATAACCCAGATAAGTATATAGGAGGATCCGCGGCTTGCCAATCCTTTTTAAACATTGTTCAATTCTTCCAACACACAAAAAAAAGCCCTGATATTCTACCTAGTCACGCCTAGGCAGTTTCCAGAGCTTCTCACCAACAGGAAGACGATTAGTCTAAAACAGCGGTAATATGTTTGTTCGTAACTGACCAATGGGATGTATTCCATACGGATTCTTTATCTTTGAAATAAAGAATTTGCGGAGAGGCATGCTTGATGCCAAGATCCTCAGCAATTTGGTTCGAGACGGGACGGGATTCAATCACTTTCACCAAATAGTAATCCACTTCGCCATTAGGTTTACCTGACAAATATTGCTCATACTCGTCGAGTGCGCTTGCGCTTACCGGGCATGTCGTGCTGTGTTTCAGGACTACAGCCGGTTTATCAGAGGAGCGTTCTAGAATATCCTGCCACTCTTCAACAGTCGTCAATTCTTTCCATGTAGACATATGAACAACTCCATTTCATTCGATAATTTTTTATAGATAATAATGATTATAAAGTAACACAGCCTGATATGCAAATCGCAGAACTCGCGTCAGCGGCTAGTGAACTGGTATAATCTTCATAAATGAACCTGCAATTCGGACAGGAGGAACTTATGCATTCACCACCCCCGATCTCAAGACGCTCTTTTCTCAAGAAAGGCGCTGTGTTTGCAGGCTCCCTGCTGGCATCCTGCGGTTTAGTCGGCAGTTACTCCGGTTATGTTGAACCCAAATGGTTGGAATTCAAACGGATGACGCTTACTTTTGATCGACTACCTAATGCCTTTCATGGGCTCAAACTCTTGCAATTCAGCGATTTACACATCGGCCATCACTTCGATCTCAACAATCTCAAACATATCGTTGCCCTTATCAACAAGGAAAAAGCGGATATTCTCTGTTTTACTGGCGATTTATTCGATACGCATGTCATTGAAGATGCTGCTTTAACCAGTGAAATTCTAACCAGCCTGCAAGCTCCGCTTGGCAAATGGTCCGTGCTCGGCAACCACGACAAATGGAAAGGCCCCAATCTAACCTTGCCAATTCTCCAGGACGGCGGGTTTCAATCGCTTGTAAATGCTTTTCAAACCCTCACCTACAAAGGACAATCCATTCAGATCGCTGGCGTAGAGGATATGCTGACAGGCAAGCCGGATATTAAGAAAACGTTAACCGGCTACAATGCCCAAATGTTTACCTTGCTGCTCTCCCATTGTCCGGATTTCGCAGATCAAGTCGGCAGCTATGCTATCGATCTGCAATTATCCGGTCATACGCACGGCGGCCAGATACGCTTGCCTTTCGTAGGTGCCGTCATTACTCCACCTCGTGGCAGAAACTATGTAATGGGGCTGCAAGAAGTCCCCAATTCATCTATGCGTGTATATACCAATCGCGGCATCGGTACAACGACCCTTCCATTTCGACTGCTGTGCCGCCCGGAAATCACCATCTTTACGTTAGAAAAAAGAAAACCCTGAGCGCTGCAAGAAAGCGGCTCAGGGTTTCTATTTTATTGTCTGACATGTAGGAATTGACGGAATAAGAAGACAGCTTTTAGTTTCAATAAGTCATTGACCTTTTTGAAATCTACTTGCAGTAGATCGCTGATTTTTTCTAACCGGTAGGTAACTGTATTGCGATGTATGAATAATTGCTTGGCTGCCTCGCTCACTTGACCATCATTCCGAATGAAAACTTCCAATGTGCGAATCATCTCTTGTGAGTACTCCGCATCTTTTTCCAACAAAGGTCGCAAGGTTTTGGCACAATAATCCTCCATCATACTGGCGGAAACATGCTGAAAAAGGTGGGCAAATTCAATGGTTTCATAATGCAGGATACGATCCGGCAAACCTAGCTTTGAGCCCATTCGTTCCGTCTCCATGCATTCGAGATAAGCCTCTCTGAGCGCTATCGGCTTCCCTTTCGTAGAGCTAGTGTAGAAGGACATTTCACCTGCTTCTTCCACGCATCCAGAATCGCCAGCATACTTGGTTAACAGTTGAGCCAGCTCTTCTTCGGGAAACCCTTCTGACTGGATACCCGAATAAATGGAAAACAGCCGATCCTTGAGTACAAAATGATTGCCTCGCAGATTGTTCGATTTGGGATGCGACTCCATGTACGTTTTCATTTTTTTCAATTTGCTTTGCAATTGATCTTCCGCGTGATCGGGTTTACTTTTGCTAATCACACATTGGTAAGGACCAGTAAAGAGCGTTAGCCCTCTAGCCTCTGCTTGCTCCATGAATTCCTCTAGCGGCGTCCCCTTATCCAAATAGCGCATCAGCATATTCTGCAAATCACGCTGTGCAGATGCTTCAACGTGTGAACGGAACGTATAGCTCATATGAAAGGTCAAAATATCAGCCGCTTGCTGAAACAGTCCCTCTTCTACATTGGCTAGAAGGACAGTGTCCGGCATAATCAATAAGTGCCCTAACAGCTCATCCTCCTGTTGATGGAGACCAACGCGATAAGCGCGGTCTTTGCCGGCGTACACCCAGCCTGACTTGCGCTTCAGCGGCCAGTTTTGCGCTAGATGTTCAGGGCTCCAACTGCTAGTATTATACAGAATTTGTCCTCTAGCCCCTACTACCGCCATTGGATAGCCTAGAATTCCACTGATTAACTGGAACATGGAGAGCATGTTATCCTGTTTCAAACCGAATTGCATCAGCTTGGTTTGTTTCTCAAGTACAGTTTGCAATAATTTCGTATTCCTTCTATATTCGGCATTGAACAGCGCGTTCATTTGATCTGAAAATGTAAATTGAAAGGGCATTTCAATAATAGGAAAGTGCAGCCGATCGGCTTCATCCACAACAACCTGCGGCAGTTCCGTCCAAAATCTGCCCAGTTTGATGCCTAAACCTGCTGCTCCCCGATCGTTCAATTTGCGTAGTAAGTTAACCGTTTCCTGCGGACTATCCTTCATAGCGAATGCCGTCGTGAAGAGCATCTCGCCAGATTTGGTCCAATCCGCGATATCTGGAGCGTCCATGACATTAACCGATTTCACGATTCGGGACTCTCCTTGCTTCCCTGCAACCAGCTTCGCTTCCGTTAATGGATATATAGCTAATGCCTCACGAATGGTAAGATGCATTGTAACTCCCCCTCATGCCTTTTTAACGATTATAGGATGACGACACCCGATCAGTCAATGGATTTATGTTAGTATATATGACATGAATAGTGTAAATATGAAAATTTTATGACCAACCGTCAATTAAATGTTATGTTATATGACATAAAGTTAGTTTGTCATAATGATTTTCTTATGGCAAGCCACCTTTTATAAGCTTGTCCCTACCGAACTACTTAACCCTTATTTGATCAAAGAGCATCAAATCGCAGCCGTAACGAATTCTAAAAGCGTTACTTCGATTAAAATCTCATCATTCCACCAATTTTCTAATCTATGACGCCGTTTTAGTTCGTTAGATCAATATCCATGCTGTATTCTCGTCCATAAGGACAGTACAGTTCATTAAATCCAAACCCACGCTGTATTTTCGTCCGTAAAGACGGTACAGATCGTTAGAAAGTGGTGGAGGTCGATAGGCGGTGTTCCCTCTGCCCAACAAGAAAAACAGCCTCGCTTCCCTGAGAAAAGGACCTCTTAAAAGCATCGAGTCCTATTAAAGGGAACTCAGGTACGCTTTATAGTGAAAAAGCAGGGCTGCTAGGGTAGTAGCGGAACTACAGGGTCTTATTTCCACGAAAAGCGCTGAATTTCCCATCATAATAGCGAAATAGCGCACTACAGTTCCTTCTGTCTCGCGATAATAACTGTTTTTTCCAAAATAGCGCACTGTAGTTCCCCCACCCTCTCTATATTGACAATTTTGGCTAGAATAGCGGCCGAGGTTCCCTTATCTCCGCACGTCAAAAAAACCATCAAGGAAAACGACCCTGACGGTCCTTTTGCGAATAATTCTCTGCATGGGTACGCTCTCAAATCACACGGAAAGTCCCCGTCCCCATCGTTCCCAAATTCCCCTGTTGGTCAACGACACGACCTTGCGTCGTCAGCATTTTGCGCGATTGATGAATAAGTTCTGCGGTCACGAATAACCGGCCTTCATACAGCGGAGAAACAAAGTGGACATTGAGATTAGTCGTTACTACCTTCTCTTCCGGTCTCGCCATCATGACAACAATCCCCATAGCATTATCTAGCAGAGAAGACAGCACACCACCGTGCACGATGCCAATCGGATTCAAGTGGTGCCTTTTGGCATCCAATGCAATCGTTACAACTTGATTTTCCAAACTCACGAACTCACAGCCAAGAAACCCCCAAAAGGTAGGCTCCGCTGCCGCCGCTAATTGCTGCAATCTTCGATTCATCTGCTCCTTGAACTCATCCATCGGATTTCCTCCATTCCTAGTATCGGTTTCCCATCTCATGTTCGCAAGTCAACCTCATGAAGTCAATCCTTCTTTTCTTCTTCCAAGAGCTGTCGCCGCAGCACTTTGCCAATCATCGTCTTGGGCAGCGATTGTCGGAACTCTACTTTGCGAGGAACTTTATAAGCGGCCAATCGTTCCCTGCACCACAACTCTAGTTCCTTGTCTGTTAACGACATCCCAGCTTTCAAAACGACAAAAGCTTTCACCGTTTCACCGCGATACTCATCAGGCACACCTGCTACCGCGGCTTCCTGGATAGCGGGGTGCTCAAACAGCACTTCCTCGATCTCGCGCGGATAAATATTGTAACCACCTGCAATAATCAGATCCTTCTTGCGATCTACAATGGAGAAGAAACCGTCTTCATCCATCCTCCCCATATCTCCTGTGTAGAGCCACCCGTCTTGAATCGTCAATGTTGTTTCTTGTTCTCTTTGCCAATAACCTTTCATGACCTGTGGGCCTTTGATGAGAATTTCTCCAATTTCACCTATAGGCATCTCCTCACCGCTATTCACATCAACAACCTTCGCCTCTGTATCCGGGAGTGGAATCCCTATGGAACCTATCTTCCGATATCCCCAAATAGGATTGGCATGCGTGACTGGGGACGATTCTGTGAGTCCGTAACCTTCAATTAATCTGCCGCCAGTAAGCTCCTCAAACTTCTCTTGAATTTCCAGAGGAAGTGGCGCTGAACCGCTTACACAAACATTGATGGAAGAAATATCGACCTCTTTCACCCGTTTATGGTTGATTAAAGCTATATACATCGTAGGAGCACCGGGGAAAATCGTCGGTTTCAACTTGTTTATCGTATCCAATATCAAATCGATATCGAATTTGGGGATAAGTATCAGCATCCCAGCACGCAGCATGGATTGATTCAGCAGCACCGTAAGCCCAAATACATGAAAACAAGGAATAGCACCGAGAAACCTTTCCTCCCCCATTCGAATGCGATAACACCAATGACACGTTTGATACGTATTGGCGATCAAGTTGGAATGCGTCAACATGACACCTTTGGACAGTCCGGTCGTGCCACCCGTATATTGCAGAAGAGCAATGTCCTGATCAGCATCCACATCCACGCAAACGGGAGCGGACGATGCTTTGCGAAGCAGGTTTTTAAAGTTGTAAACGCCTTCACTATAACTGACATCCAGCTTGGCGCCGTCTTTCTTCATTTTAATCGGATAGAGGAGATTTTTGGGGAAAGGCAAATAATCCTTGATCGACGTAACGAGCACGTGCCGAATCATCGTTTTCCCTTTCGCTTTCTGCACGCGTTCAAACAATAAATCGAGCGTAACGATGACCGTTGCCCCGGAATCGGAGAGCTGGTGAACCAGCTCTCTCTCTACATAAAGCGGATTCGTCATCACAACAATCCCGCCCATCATCAGCGTTCCGAAGTAGGCAATAATCGCCGAGGGACAATTCGGCAGCATAATCGACACGCGATCTCCCGCATTCACACCTAACCCTTTCAACACATTCGCAAAACGATAGGACGCTTCCAGAACTTCCCGGTAAATCAGTGTTTTCCCCATAAAATATAGGGCTGGCCGGTTCGGAAACAACTCCGCGGAATCCACTAACAACCTAGCCAAATTGTGTTTAGGATACTTGTAAGTCGGCGACACTTCTTCTGTGTAATGCTGCAGCCAAGGTTTTGCCCCACTCATACAACAACCATCCCCTTCAGGTTCTTGACATCGATGACTATACGATGAATTTCTCACCCTGAATAACACGTGCGGCGATGTCCCGTTTCAGACCAACCGTATTCACACTGCTGCGCCTGGAAAGCTTCTTCAGAATAGATAGCTGCGTCCTCAGCACATCCCCTTCTTCCATCGTACTAAGCGCTTCCTTCGCATATGCCTCGATTTTGTCGAATGCCTCATGAACGAATATCGTCGTCATCTGAATCGCATTCTTTGCTTTGTCTTCCCCTGACTTGGCAATCAGCTTCTGTGTACGCAGCAAACCGCTTTCTGCGGCAAATATTTGAATCATCATATCCGCAAGATTGCTCAGCACTTCCTGATTTTTCTCCAAAGCCATGCCGTACTTCTGCACAGCCAGCCCGCCAACCATCAGGAACACTTTCTTAGCCATCGCAACCAGATGAATTTCTTCTGCCAACGTCCCCTCGAAGGTTTGACCTGGTACAAGTGAAAGCAGTTCACCTTGGAGCTCTTGCGCCTTTTGCAGCAAAGGCAGCTCGCCTTTCATTGCTTTCTTCACTAGTGTGCCAGGAATCAGCAGTCGATTAATTTCATTCGTCCCTTCGAAAATCCGGTTTATGCGAGAATCACGATAAATCCGTTCTACTTTATATTCTTGGATAAACCCGTAACCGCCATGAATTTGAACCCCTTCATCCGCCACGAAATCCAATACCTCAGAAGCAAAAACCTTATTGATTGAACATTCCAACGCATATTCAGAAATTCCTTTGGCCGAAATTTTACCCGCTTCCAGACTCGTATAATCAATATCTTGAAGAATATGATCAAACAAACCGGAGGTTCGGTAAACCATACTTTCCAGCATATAGGTTTGAACGTTCATTTCAGCCAGCTTTTTACCGATTAGCGGAAATCGTGAGATCGGCGTGTTGAACTGTTGACGGGTATTGGCATACTTCACGGACAATTCCAGCGTTTCCTTGGCCGCTCCAACACAGCCGGTAGCAAGTTTGTATCGACCAATATTGAGAATGTTAAAAGCAATCAGATGCCCTTTGCCGATCTCGCCCAGCAAGTTCTCGACAGGCACAGGCACATCTTCAAAAAAGAGCGGACGTGTCGACGATCCCTTGATCCCCATCTTCTTCTCTTCAGGTCCCATCGTGAAGCCTGGATCGCCTTTTTCCACGATAAAAGCGGAGAAATCAGTGCCATTGATTTTGGCATAAACAATGAAAATGTCTGCAAAACCAGCATTGGTAATATACAATTTGGACCCATTCAGCATGTAGGATTTCCCGTCATCAGAGAGACGCGCCGTCGTTTTTGCACCCAAAGCATCTGAACCTGAGGTGGGTTCTGTTAAGCAATAAGCCGCAATTTTAGCGCCCGTCGCTAAATCCGGCAAATACTTCTTCTTCTGCTCCGGTGTGCCAAAAAAGACAATAGGCAGCGTTCCAATGCCAACATGCGCCCCAATGGACAAGGCAAAAGAGGACGCGCGAGCCAAGTTCTCACTGATCACCGTCGAACTCAGTTTATCAAGCCCAAGTCCCCCGTAGATTTCCGGCACGTCCGCACCTAATAATCCAAGCTCACCTGCGCTGCGCATCAGTTTCACCGTCAAGTCATAGTCAAGCTTCTCCAGATGCTCATCATTAGGCAATACCTCACCTGCAACAAAATCCCGTGTGGTCTCAGCAATCATCCGATGCTCTTCCGTAAAATCCTCGGGAGTTACAATCGACTGAAAATCGGCATCTGCAATCACGAAACTACCGCCTACAACTTTATCAGACATGCGTCATCTCTCCTTTGAAATAATTGTACAAGGGTAAATTTATAGCGACAGTTCGTTCTATTGCCGCTAATCAACATGGGTGGCTACCGCTGCCACGATAGAGGGAACGTGGTTCCTCTGTTTCGGCGAAAATCAAGCTGGATAAACCTCGAATACGCCAGCAGCCCCCATTCCGCCGCCAATGCACATGGAGACTACGCCGAATCCGCCACCCCGGCGCTGCAGTTCATAGATCAAACTAGTAGAAAGCTTAGCCCCTGTGCAACCTAACGGGTGCCCAAGCGCGATGGCGCCTCCGTTTACATTGACGATCTCTTCGTCGAGTCCTAACTCGCGAATAATATGCACGCATTGCGATGCGAATGCTTCGTTAATTTCAAATAGCTTCACTTGTTCCTGCGTGATGCCAGCCATGTGCAAGGCCTTCGGAATGGCCTTCACGGGGCCAACCCCCATAATTTCCGGCTCCACGCCGGAAAGCGCAAAAGCCCTGAACGCCGCGAGCGGCTTCAACCCGAGCGCTTCCGCGCGCTCGCGGCTCATCAGCACGGCTGCCGCTGCGCCGTCGGACGTCTGTGACGCGTTGCCCGCCGTCACGGAACCCCCCAAGCTGAACGCAGGCTTCAGCTTGCTCAGCCCTTCCACGGATGTATCGGGGCGAACGCCCTCATCCGTGGTGAACACGAACTTCCGCTCGAACGCTTTGCCGCGTTCGTCGATGCCCTTCACGCTCGTGCTGACCGGCACGATCTCATCCACGAACTTGCCAGCGGCGATCGCCGCCGCCGCTTTCTGATGGCTGCGCGCTGCGAAGCCATCCTGCGCTTCGCGCGAGATGCCGAAGCGCTGCGCGACTTCTTCGGCAGTGTGCCCCATGCCCATGTACACCTCGGGCATGCTCTCCACAAGCCCCGGATGCGGCGAGAGCTTGAAGCCCGTCATCGGGACGTGGCTCATGCTCTCTACGCCTCCGGCGACGATCACCTCCGCGTAGCCCAGCATAATGCGCTCCGCCGCATAAGCGATGGCCTGCAGCCCGGAGGAACAGAACCGATTGACCGTAATCGCCGGAACGGTCACGGGAAAGCCCGCATAGAGAGACATCGTGCGGGCGAAGTTCAGCCCTTGCTCGCCTTCGGGCATCGCGCACCCGATGATTATATCTTCGACATCCCCCTTGTCGAGACCGGGAACCCGCCGAACGGCTTCCTCCAGTACGGCTTTCCCTAGATCCTCCGCCCTCGTCTGAGCGAAGCTGCCTTTCTTCGCGCGTCCGACAGCGGTGCGCGTAATCGATACAATGACGGCTTCCTTCATCGCTTTCACCTCAAATTGGAATAGTGGTTGAGTGATCAGTTTCTAAGCGCTTTTCCTTTGGAGAGCATATATTGCATGCGCTGCTGTGTTTTTATTTCACCGCAAAGGCTTAAGAATGCCTCACGTTCTAGATCCAGCATATATTGCTCTGTAACCAACGTGCCTGCCGGTACATTGCCGCCAGCCAGAACATGAGCAAGCTTATTCGCGATCAATTGATCGTGCTCACTGATATATCCACCTTGCCGCATCGTGTACGCAGCTATTTGCAGCACCGCTTTGCCATTTTCACCCACGACGCGAATTTTCTCTTGGGCTTGCGGGATGTAACCAGCCGCATCAAGACGAAGTACAGCTTGCTTCGCTTCATAAATTCGGTGATCCGGATTCACAACAACGGTATCTGGAGCGCGCATATAGCCTAGCCGTTTGGTGTCATGCCCGCTTGTCGACACTTTCGCCATCGCCACCGTTTCAAAAATCGCATTGATCCAAGGCTGGAGATCAACCTCAGGATCACGAACCGCTTGGCTCGCTCTGAGAGCCAGTTCCTTGCAGCCGCCACCGGCTGGAATTAAGCCAACCCCTACCTCGACGAGCCCATAATACGTTTCCGCCGAGAACAAGATTTGATCCGCTGGCATACAAGCCTCTACACCTCCGCCGAGCGTCATTTTGTGAGGAGCCGCAACTACAGGTTTATCCAAGCTTTTCAGTTTCATCATGGAATTTTGGAACAGTCGAATGATGCCATCCACTTCATCCCATTCGCCATCCTGCGCTTCCATCAACAGCAGCATCACATTAGCCCCAACACAGAAATTCTTGCCTTCATTCGCTACAACGAGGCCGCGATAATTGCTGCGTACTTCCTCAACACTTTGCTGAATCATCGTCAGAATATCTGCGCCAATCGCATTATTGGGAGAATGAAACTCCAGACATGCGACCCCGTCGCCAATATCTATTAAGCTTGCGCCGCTGTTGGAGCGGATCACTTTATTTTGCTGCTTGAGCGCTGCCAAAGAAATAAGTTCAGGTCTGGCTTCAACACCCTGATACTCATTTTTCAAATAGTAAAAACTCTGCCCTCCCTTATGCTCATAGAAGCTGTCATGACCAGCCGCAATCCAAGCTTTAACCCACTCCGGAACCTCGCTGCCTTCGGCTTCCATTCGCTCTACAGAGCGTTTCAGTCCGATCGCATCCCAGGTCTCAAATGGTCCCAAATCCCAGTTAAAGCCCCATTTGAGCGCATTATCAATCTCCACGATGGAGTCCGCAATTTCTTCCAGTTTCTCAGCCGAATAGAGCAGCACGGGTTTCAAAATGTTCCACGCCAGCATCGAATAGCGATCCTTAGCCCCCAGCAAAGCCTTGAGCTTGCCGGCCGTCCCTTTGGCCTGCTTCGCAGCCTCCAAGGAACCGGAACTTATTTTCCGACTAGCCGAGTACGTCAACGTATTTAAATCTAAAGCTTGAATTTCTTTGCCTGTCTCAGATTTCACTTTTTTATAAAACCCTTGGCCCGTCTTCTCCCCAATCCAGCCATTCGCCACCATCGTTTTCAGAATAACCGGTGGATCAAAAATCGCCTTCTCTTCAGGGTCCGTAACCAAGTCAAACACATTGCCCGCCACGTGAACAAAAGTGTCCAGTCCCACCAGATCGAGTGTACGGAAAGTTGCACTTTTGGGCCGCCCCATTGCAGGACCTGTCACAGCGTCAACTTCTTCCACCGAATAACCACCTGCAAGCATCTCACGCAAAGTAACGAGCAGCCCATAAGTCCCTATCCGATTCCCAATAAAGTTAGGTGTATCCTTGGCTTTGACGACGCCTTTGCCCAAGTTCTTCTCACAAAAATCTGACATAAACGCCACAATAGCAGGATCGGTCTGCTGATTAGGTATAACCTCTAGCAATTTCATATAACGTGGCGGATTAAAAAAATGAGTGCCCAGGAAATGCTTTTTAAACTCCGTACTTGACTGTTCAACCATCGCATTGATCGATATTCCCGAGGTATTCGAGGAGACGATTGTGCCAGGCTTCCAGACCGCTTCTATCCGGCTTAACAGCTGCTGTTTGGCTTGCAAATTCTCAACAATCACTTCGATGATCCAGTCGACTCCGCTCAGCTTCGCTAAATCATCTTCCAGATTGCCTGGCGTAATGCGCTCAGCGAAATCTTCACGGTAAAGCGGTGCCGGATTCGTCTTTATGAGCTTATCTATCGCGCTCACTGCCAGTCGGTTGCGTACCCTCGGATGTTCTAAAGAAAGGCCAGCCGCCGCTTCCTGCGGCAATAGTTGAAGCGGAACCATATCCAGCAACAACACGGGAATGCCTACATTCGCCAAATGGGCAGCAATGCCGGAGCCCATCACACCGGAGCCGATAACGGCCGCTGTACGGATCTTTGTCATATGGAAATATCCTCCTACATGAGTTTTTCGGTTTTCCCAAACACCGATAAGGCAAGAATTTCAGCGATATCTCGCGCTTTAACTCGCTCCTCGACCTCCTTGAGCTTCGTTCCATCCTCCACCATTGTCAAACAATAAGGGCAGGCCGAGCTGATAACGGTCGGATTCACACTCAAAAGCTGCTCCGTCCGCGCCGCATTCACGCGTGTTCCTGCGGTTTCTTCCATCCACATCATCCCACCGCCTGCACCGCAGCACATGCTGTTCTCACGGGAACGCGCTTGTTCAACCAGTTGTACACCGGGGATCGCTTTAAGTACGCTGCGCGGTTCTTCATAAACCTCGTTATAGCGGCCCAAATAACATGAATCATGGTAAGTAATGCGCTCTCGAACTTCATGCAGCGGCTTCAGACGCCCCTCCTTCACCCACACATCCAACAGCTCCGTGTGATGGTAAACTTCAGCCTCGAGACCGAATTCGGGGTATTCATTTTTAAAAGTATGATACGTATGCGGGCACGTCGTTACGATTTTCTTCACCTTATACTTCTGAAAAGTCGCAATATTATCCGCACACAGCTGTTGGAAAAGGAATTCATTGCCCATACGTCTTGGGGTATCGCCGGAATTTTTCTCTTCATTGCCCAATACGGCAAATGAGATGCCAGCTTCTTTCATTAGTTTCACGAAAGCATGCGTAATTTTGCGACTGCGATTATCATA
This sequence comes from Paenibacillus marchantiophytorum, assembly GCF_014640555.1. GTDB lineage: Bacteria > Bacillota > Bacilli > Paenibacillales > NBRC-103111 > Paenibacillus_E > Paenibacillus_E marchantiophytorum. The sequence continues at coordinate 40,186 of NZ_BMHE01000019.1, forward strand.
AGCTCCCATGGAGCCTAAGAAAAACAAATAGTCAAATTCCGGTTTCTCTTTGACCGTTCGGATGGCTAATTCATCCTCGGGATCTACCTCTTTGACCCATTTCACGCGATCATTGCGGCTGATTCCCCACGGGTTTCCTTGCCTTTCGATATTTTGCAGCGCACGCTGGCCGTCATGCGGCATGCTGCCTTGCGTTAAGACGAGATGTCGACGCAGATCGATAATTTTATCCACATGTTCATTGCCGACTGGACATTGATCCTCGCAATTGCGGCATGTCGTACAAGCCCACAATTCTTCTTCCGTAATAACACCTCCGATAAGCTCAACCTCCAGCGGATTGTGATCACTATGGCTGGCAAAAGCAATGGCCGGAACCCACGGAGATTTGGATGTAATGGCAGCGCCTTTTTCCGTCAAATGATCCCGCAGCTTCGTAATCAAATGCATCGGCGACAGCATTTTCCCCGTCGTATTGGCAGGACATACATTCGTGCAGCGCCCGCATTCCACACAGGAATAGAAATCGAGCATCTGCTTCTGCGTGAAGTCCTCTATTTTGCCGACCCCGAACGATTCCGCATCCTCATCTTCCAAATCCAGAGACGCCAGCTTGCCAGTTGGCTCCGTACGGCGAAGCAGGATATTAATCGGCGCTGTAATAATATGAAAATGCTTGGATTGCGGCACATAAATCAGAAAAGATAATAGAATTAATACATGCATCCACCAGCTGGCATAAAAGCCTATCGTTGCACCTGTATGGGACAGGCCTTGGAATATGGCGGCAAATAAAGATGAAATCGGAGCAAATCCCGAAGTTGCAAGCCCCTCGCGCACGCGTTCAAAACCTCCGCTTACAACAACCGAGAGCATCAAGAAGAAAATAAAGAACACAACGATGCTTGGTTTCCAACCGCGTTTTAATCGCTTCAGCTTCTCGACATACCGTCGATAAGTGGCGTAGCCCATAGCCAGGAGAATCAAAGCTACCGTGACTTCCTGCATCAATGTGAAGTAATCATAGCCGGGGATTGGTAACCCATGGCCAATTAATCCTTTCAGAATGAGATCAAGCGCACCTAATTGCAGAATAATGAACCCATAGAAGATGACAATATGCATGACACCGCTCTTCTTATCCTTGAGAAGCTTGGTTTGACCAAACACCTGAATAGCGAATTCCTTGAGCCGCGCCTTGGCTTCTTTCTTCAAAGGCACGGATTTCCCAAGCTTGATGTACAAATATCGGTGATACACAACCCGGCCGAACAAGTAAACCGCGCATCCTGTAACCACTAAAAACAAAAGGAATTGAATAATGCTACCTATCATGGAGCAGCCTCCTTGCCGTTGTGATAATTGGGGCGATAAGAGCCTTTTGAGACTTCTATTTCGCCTTTTAGCAGGTTTTTGGGGAAGATAAGAGTCTTTAAAGGCTGCTATCTGTGCAAAAATCCCTTCTGGAATCCCTTTTCCCATTGGATAAGAGCCTTTAAGGACCTCTAATTCAACTTTTAGTCCCGACATTTGTGTTTTAGAAGTCTTTAGAGACTTCTATCTCGTATAAAAGGCCCAAACGTTCAAATTTGCTTGCTCTCGTTCTTGTTCTTGCTCCTGCTCTTACTCTTGCTCTTGCTCTTGCTCTTGTAACACCCACACTTGCACTTCCGCATGCATCAATGCCCAATAAGTAACCGCTTACATTCAAGCATCGTAAAAAAGCAAATCCCCTATCCTCTTATTCACAGAGTCGAAAAATGCTTCAATGTTTGCTGTAGGCCCACTACAATTCTCACTTGCTTAGTTAAGCTGAAGAAGTCGTTGACAAGGCGTACTACGTATTTTATGATGAAATTACGAAAATGAATGAGTATTCATTCACCGATATTTGTATCTTAACACCGAGGTGATCTCCTTGACAAGTAGCAAAAAACCAGACAAGTATTACGCCATTCTCGAAGGTGCCCTGAAAGTATTTGCCGAGAACGGGTTCCACAAATCACAAGTTTCTCGCATCGCCAAAGAAGCTGGTGTCGCGGACGGAACGATCTATCTCTACTTCAAAAAGAAGGAGGATATTTTGACCAGCCTGTTTCAAGAGAAATTAGGCGAACTTGTAGAGAAGTTTAATCAAGGTGTGGGTGAGCATATGTCAGCCCGAGCAGCACTGATGAAAGTCTGCGAAATTCATTTCAGTGAGCTTGAAAACAACATTCATCTAGCCTATCTTACTCAAATCGAGCTTCGCCAGAGTGATATGCTCCTTCGCCAAGAGATTGGTCTGGCACTAAAGAGATATATTATCCTGATCGAAAATATATTAGAAAGAGGCAAGCGCGAAGGCAGCTTCCGCCCTGATTTTGATGTGAAGCTTGTGAGGCTGCTCATTTTTGGCGGTATGGACGAAGTGGTGACTTCTTGGCTCATTTCCGGTCAGAAATATTCCTTAACCGCTCAAGTCGGCCCCACGATTGATTTCTTCATGAAAGGCATTGAGCCATAAGGGACTCTATATCATGTATATTCAGGAAGGAGCTTGACTATGGACATTTTTGTATTAGTAAAGCAAACGTTTGATACCGAGGAGAAAATCGTCCTGCAGGGCGGCAGCGTGCAAGAGGATGGCGCTAAATTTGTAATCAATCCCTATGATGAATACGCGGTAGAGCAAGCTATCCAAATCCGTGATGAACTTGGCGGGAAAGTAACCCTGCTTTCGATTGGCCCAGATCGCACAGCGGAAGCACTCCGAACTGCGCTAGCAATGGGTGCCGACGAAGCTGTCCTGATTACTGACGAACGTATTCTAGGAGATGAGTATGAGGTTGCCGAAATTCTAGCCAGCTATTTGCGCACCCAGTCCTATGATCTTATCCTTGGCGGCAATTTCTCCGTGGATAACGGAGCAGGCCAAGTCGCCGTCCGCCTCGCCTCTTTACTCGGATTACCTCACGTTGGCTCTATTACGAAACTGGACATCGAAGCAAGCAAAGCGGTAACCCACCGCGATGCCGAAGGGGATGTTGAAATTATTGAAGTGCCGCTGCCCGCCTTATTCACAGCGCAGCAAGGTTTGAATGAACCGCGCTACCCTTCCCTTCCCGGCATCATGAAAGCCAAGAAGAAACCTTTTCAACATCTAACGTTGGATGATATGGAAGGCGCTGCTTCCGCAGTCGCCAAAACGACGCGAGTCGAACTTGCTCTGCCCCCGGAGCGCAAAGCGGGGCGTATTCTCAAAGGGGAAGTGAACGCGCAGGTATCCGAGCTTGTGCAAGCACTGCGCAACGAATCCAAAGTGATTTAAGAAGGGGAGGCTATTCCTATGGCGAAAACATTTCTCGTTGTTGCCGAAGCACGCGGAGGCAAACTGCGTCAAGTATCCTTTGAGGCTTTACGTGCGGCCCAGCTATCGGCTGCTGAAGGCGACAGCATCACCGCTGTTCTGATTGGCGGCAGCGGAAGCGGAACACTCGCTACTGAACTGGCCGCTTACGGCGCTTCCAGCATCTACGTGGTCGAAAACTCAGCGCTTGAGCACTACAACTCAGAAGCTTATGCCAGCGCCCTTCTTGCTGTTGCGGACACGGTCCAACCTGGCGCTATTTACTTAGGCCACACGGCCATTGGCCGAGATCTAGCCCCCCTCGTTGCGGCTCGACTCGCCGCTGGGCAAATCTCAGATGTCACCGCTATTGCGCGCAGCGGCGACACCGTGCAGTTCACTCGACCGCTCTATGCAGGCAAAGCCGTCGAAAAGAAAGCGTTTACCGACCCGAATGACATATGGGTCGTGACGATCAGACCCAACAACATCGCAGCTTCCGAGCCTGACGCTTCGCGTCTAGCCTCTGTGATCGATGTTGCTTATCCCGCTCCCTCCCTGCGCAGCATCGTCCGGGAGGTCGTGAAGAAAACGTCCGGCACCATCGACTTGGCAGAAGCCAAGATCGTTGTCTCCGGCGGACGGGGCGTGCGCAGCGCCGAGGGGTTCCAGCCGCTCGAAGAGCTGGCTGCCGTCTTGGGCGGCGCTGTCGGGGCTTCCCGCGGAGCCTGCGACGCGGGCTACTGCGAGTACGCGATGCAAATCGGCCAGACCGGCAAGGTGGTGACGCCGGAGATCTACATCGCGTGTGGGATTAGCGGCGCCATCCAGCATCTCGCGGGGATGAGCTCGTCGCGTGTGATCATCGCGATCAACAAGGACGTCGAGGCGCCGATCTTCAAAGTCGCCGATTACGGCATCGTCGGCGATCTCTTCGAGGTCGTGCCGCTGCTGACCGAGGAGTTCCGTCAGCTGCTGAAATAGCAGCTTCCATAACCCACCCCGATGGGATGATTTTGCTGTCGGAGGTGGGTTTTTATGTGATCCCCGCTTGATATCACCCCTTTCTTTCCAGTAAACTCAACATGCAAACAACGAAGAGGAGATCTTATAGCCAATGACACCTACAGAAATCGTTCAACTATTTTTCCGCGACGTACGATCCGGTCTGCTGCCAGATGCCGCCAATGCCTACATGTCTGAGCAGGTGCTGGCCCATCAAATAACGTCCGAAAACGAGACAACCGTCCACCGCACACCAGCCAATTATGCCGATCATGTAAGAGAAATGATCGCAGCTTATGGCGCGTTTAAGTTGGAAATCCAAGAATTGATTGCCCAAGATGAGCGTGTTTATGTCCGTTGGAAACAAACCGGAACCCATGCGGGAGAAGTTGATGGCTTCCGGCCGACAGGCCAAACCATCGTTGAGATCGCAAGCGCTGTGTATCGGGTCCATAACGAACGCATCGCCGAGTACTGGATACAAATTGATCGCGAAGGTCTTCGCTTGCAACTCCAAAATAACGCCTGATCCCGCCGGTTCACACTCATACCTGAGAAAAACGGCTACTTGGCTTGAGAGATGAGCTGAATGAGTTCCTTACAAGTGACAAATTCTGTTAAAGGAACTCCAATACGCTAGTTATGAAAATATATGGGATTTTTGGGTGATAACGGAACTACAGGGTCTTATTTTCACGAAAAACACTGAAAATCCCATCAAACAGCAAATTAACGGACTGTAGTTCCCTCAGCCTTGCTATAATGCCACTTTTGGCTGGAATAGCGCACCGTAGTTCCCTCTCATCTCCGCGCAAGGCAATTCGGGCAACTCCTCGATCACTCTTCAAAAAAAAGCAAACGACTCATCTTGAAATGAGTCGTTCAAAAATAATCTCATATGCCATAGGTTTACCATGACCATTATAGTTTGTTGGTAAAACCTGCACTAACCTCCATCCTTCTTTGGCGTTTTCGTCAATGGCTTCCCGATGCTTTGCGGAGGAGAAAAATCCACCTAACGATGTTTCTACATACTTGTATTCGTACATTTTGTTTACCACCCTTCTCCAAAATCAGGCCAAGTTATCGACACGCGAGCGCAACTCCGTCTGGCGGACGTTCACTTCATACCGTCTAAGGATGACGATACGATCTCCAAGCTAAATAGGCTACTGGCCGCAAGGTCTGGCGAACCATCACACGGTTATTAAGACGATCCGCGGGTTGATAATCGGCCGGTACGCCAGCAACGGATAACGCCGGTGGTCGATCGGTTATTGAGATAGATAATAAGCATAATCCAACGGTCTGCTATAAATTTTACGTCTGTAGCACTTGAGCTCTTTGTATATATTTTTTTGGGGTTTTCCGTTAAGCTCGATAATCCATAACTTGCTTTGTTCGTCTATTGCAAAATCTACACTCAATTCTCCCAATGACCCCATCAGAGTTTCTGTTTCTTGTGCGGCCTGTATACTAATCTCATGCAGGGATCGAAGGATCTCATTGATTTTATCTGGCGAACATATTTGCGGAAGAATTTCAACAACATCATAAATAGTTTCACACATACTCGTGTTAAAGTAGTGTTCATAAGCTAATCTAGATGTAATGGCGGAAACCGTCCATTCTCCAAGAATACCTTTTTGAACAAGGACGCGGATATCAAAATACTGATGATCAAATTGACTCATACGAATCCCTTGCTGCACCATGTATTTCTTCAGGTTGAGTACATCCAATTTTTCCTGAATGTCCTCATTTTTTCTGCAAATATATCTTGGAGCCAAGCTATGCAACGAGATGTGAGTATCTCCATTATCCGTTAGTTCAACCCGATACACAGACTTACCCTTAGCTCCGTACGAGGGTTTAATGAATATCAGTTTATATTTCTCTAATAGTTCTGATATATTCACTTCATTATATATAAATGTGTCTGGTACATAGGTTTTAAGATTTGACTGTTTTAACTGGTTATAGACATGCCATTTATTAAAAAAATTGATACTATTAAAACATTTGTTTCTACCAATCGCCTTCTCTAGACGTTGAATAGTTACAAGCTTTTTGTTAAAACATTGGTTATAAACGACATGAGGAAAAGGAAACGAACTTTGCTTCCAGATGCCATTCTTCAGGCTAAGTCCAATAATACGTCGTTCCTTCCAATGTATATCTGCAGGTGTAAAGACGTAAAGTTTCAGGTTTAGATTGTGATAACGTTGATAAATCCCCAAAATTCTTTTTCTGCTTTTTCTTTTAGTTACCATAATACCTACTAAAGGGTGCTTCTCCAATCTCATCACTCCCTTGCCTTTGCTCTCTTTTATTAGCTAATGCAGGAATTGACATAATGCTATGGACAAGAACATAGACGAGCAGAAAATCAGCTAATTTACTACTCTATCAGCCTAAATTTTAGTTTATAGGTACTAGCTGTGTTCATTCTAAATGTTTGAAATATGATACATTACGTTTGATAATAGGGAGTGAGACTATGGGAAGATGTAATTGTCCACCAGGGCCACCTGGACCCGAAGGTCCGCGAGGGCCCCAAGGGCCTCCTGGTCCAGCAGGAGCGCAGTTGTTACAAGAACTGGGAGGAGCAATCGCAGCGGTTGGACCTGCGGGAACTGCTGGAGCGCTTGGACCTGCGGGGCTGGCAGGACTTGTAGGAGCAATTGGTCAAGCGGGACCTGCGGGACTCGCAGGGGCACTTGGGCCTGCAGGGCTGGCAGGAATTGCAGGAGCAATTGGCGCAGCAGGGCTAGCAGGACCAACAGGACCTGCGGGACCAGTAGGTCCTGCGGGAGCAGTAGGACCTGCGGGAGCTGCGGGAGCAACAGGAGCAACAGGAGCAGCAGGAGCAGCAGGAGCAGCAGGAGCAACAGGAGAAACAGGAGCAGCGGGAACTGCGGGAACTGCGGGATCAGCAGGAGCAACAGGAGCAGCGGGAACTGCGGGAGCAACAGGAGCAGCGGGAACTGCGGGAGCAACAGGAGCAGCGGGACCCCAAGGTATACCAGGTCCTACTGGAGCTACAGGTCCGGCAGGACCATCAGCAGGAGGAATAATTCCATTTTCAACGGGGATCATCCTAAGTGGCGCTACAGTCGTATCAGCTGCTCCAATTTTAATGGGTTTTGGCAGCCACACGGTTGAAGTTATAGACGCTTTTGGAGAATCAACGATGCCACCAGAAGCAGGTGGTTTTGCTTTCCCAATTCCTTTTGCAGGTACCGTTCAAGATCTGCAAATAAGTGTAGATTTATTGGTTGCTTCTGTCGTTTCAATAAATACGCTCGGTCTTCAATATGATTTTACAGTATTCCTCGCATCTTCTGTTCCTAATAATGGGATTGATCACAGTTCTTCGCCCTACGTAACAACGCTACTGACTAGCTCGGTTAGATTCGGATTTCCGAATACGGTTATTACACCTGGTAACCCCTCCGGTTTCCGTACCGCCACGAATAGAAATGTCGGGGGCTCATTAGTCGTAGCTGAAGGTGATCGTATTGGTATTCGGGTAAGGACGCTAGCGGAGACAGATCCATCAGCAGCCGACATTACTCAACTCTCGTTTAGTGCCAGTCTCTCTTATACTCCTTCTTAATCCACAATGCGCAGGCATTTATCACCGTACTTCAAAAGGGAACCCTATCAAAGGGCTCCCTTTTGAACGTAAATTTACACAATCCTTAGGCTACCGTTGTTTCATTATACTATCGTTTCCCACTCCGAAGAGAAGCTACCTGCCTATTCAGCCACTCACTAATATCCGTCATCACTTCTTCCCGATTCACTTCATTCAACATTTCATGTCTGCCGCCTGGATACAGCTTGCTGCTGACCTTCTGTAGTCCAATGGCCTGGTACATGGCAAGCAATCTACGAACCCCTTTTCCATGGCCGCCAACCGGGTCTTCTTCACCGGAGAAAACGAAAATCGGCAAATCTTTACGAATTCGGCTTACATGAGAGGACTGATGAATCTCTTTCAATCCTTTAAAGAAGTCACGGAAATAACCAGACGTGAAGATCACCCCACAATAAGGATCTTCCACATACCTATCTACTTCCTCTGCATCACGGCTAAGCCAGTCAGACTCCGTTCGGTTCGGAGCGAATCTTTTATTGAAAGCTCCGAAGGATAAATTAGTCAGCAGCTTGCTGCGATGATGATCGCCGCGAATAGCCGCTTCTAGGCTTGCCACAAGTATGCCGACTTGCAGAACAGGCCCTTCCTTGCCGTTAGTCCCAGACAAAAGGATGCCTTGAACGTGCTCCGGATTCTCATTTACATAAGTAACCATGTAAGACTGCGTCAGAAAAGAACCCATGCTGTGCCCCAATACATACAATGGAATATCCTTAGCATGGCGAAGCCGGATTTGTTCCGTGATTCCCCCCATATTGGCTGCCATGCTGTGAAAGCAATCCTTGCCAAATTTGCCGACGTTCCCGGGTACTCCAGCCGTTAATCCGTGACCGAGATGATCATTCGCATAAACGGCATAACCTTGCTCTGTCAATGTTTCTGCTAATCTTTCATACCTGGCAGCAGTCTCTGACATCCCATGTGCAATTTGCACAATTGCTTTTATAGCATTCGCCTCATCCGGCAACCATTCATAGACATAGTGTTTGTTCATCTGTGTATCGTTCCAATGGAAATATTGCTTCTGCATGCTTGATCCAACTCCTATCATCGTACACGCACACGATGTTTGTTTGCGCTTTCCCTTTCAGTATACCGTTTCTTTTTCATGAAAACAGCCCCCTTTCCGAAGAAAGAGGGCTGTTCCTATAATTTATTATAATTGCTTTCGCGAGGTCTATCCTTTACTTGTTTGCTTGACTGCCTTCACTGCCTGGAGCTGTGATGACTGTTGAGATGACGCATCAAATCGCTTTCTTTCTGTCTTATCAATTTGGGCAATCTTCCCATCATGAACCACAATTTGAACGGAGCCATATTCTAACCCATTTAACATTTGCTTTATTCTGTCCACCCAAACATCATCTAACTCCAATGGTTTCGCCATCTCAATTCCTCCGCTTCTTTTATATCGTCCAGTCGTTCCAATCATTTTTTTGTTTGTGAAGGAAGGTTAACCAATTCCCTGTTTTTTCAAATAGCTCCTTGGTTGAACCGTTCGTTGAGTACGTATGATCCGCTTGAAAAATCAAATCAATTTCGCATTGACCTTCATTTCTCAGCCAGAACATTTTCTGATATAACGGCGCGTAATCGACGGGGACCGTATCATCCGCTGTTCCATGCATGACCAGAACATCACCATTAAATTTGCGCAGCTGCTCGAAGGGTTGATGCTGCGACAACGAATCAAAGAATCGACTTGTCAGCAAGTAGCCATGATGATCAATTGCTCCTCCAAGCGGCAGTTTCTCGTAGTCACTTTTGCCTACGATTCTTACAATATCGTTGTGTGGGTGAGCTACAGCTGACCAGAGGACAAGCGTTTTGATTCGGCTATCCTTAGCTGCAGTCAGCACGGCAGTTGCACCGCCTAAGCTGTGACCGACCAGAATAACCCGGCTTAGATCCACACAATCAATGGTCAGTGCATAATCAATGACACTTCGTGTTTGCTCGATAAGCACATCAAGTCCGCCCGCGCCATAATCGCCTGTGCTTTCCCCGCATCCGCCATAATCAAAACGCAGGACCAAATATCCTTGCGAGCTAAACTCACGAGCAGCTTTCACAAACAGCCGATCCACCCCTATCCGGCTCCCAATAAAACCGTGACAGATGATGATAAGCGGCCAACGTTGACAGTCTGCTTTGGCAGGGACTGTTTGATTCGTCGGGTAATGCAGCGTTGCGGCCAATTCGACGTCTTCGCTTTTAATTGTGATTGCGTGCTCCATGATGTTAACTCCCTTTCGTGATTGCATATAATTCCGATAAATTTAGTATGAATTAATTGTTATACCCATATTAGCATCCCCAAGGCAGAGGTGTCAATCCTATTTTTAACATATTCCCGGCAAAAAATTCTGTACGTGAAAAGACTCCCAACTTGCTTCTGCACAAGTGAGAGCCTTGCAAGATCATCTTCCGGCTGACTTATGAAAATGATTATCGGAATCTAATTTTGTACTGGTAATAAATCGTGCAGCCAATGCAGTAGCCCAGAAGCGCAGCTCCCGCGGCTAAAAGGAGGAAACCTGTGAAGATATACCCTGCAATATTCCACCCTAGCGCAAATGCTGCCAATGAGACGGTAAGGAAGATAACTGCCAAGGCATTGTTAAACTTCGTTAACTCCGCTGCTTGTGTTTCCTTGCCCTTCGTCAATAGAAATGGATTCGAAATCGTGACAAACAGATTCCACTTCCCACCCCCAATCAGTCCCGCAACCTGAACTGCCCACAGCAAGGCCACCAACCAAGGCAGTTGAAAAGCAAATGCGAGCAATACACCAACCACAATACCGGTTTGATTCGCTTTTACGTAAGCCATTGGGATTTCTTTCATCTAATATCCTCCTTATTTCAGCAACAGTGTACCCACGGAAAGACCATGAATTCTACTTGGCTGTGAAACTTTAAATTGAAAATGCTTCTACAGCTGATATTCTCGCTTGTTCATACGGTTTCTTAACTAACAAGCGGTCCAAGATCGTTTTCTCAAAATAAGCGAAACCGCTATCATGTTCTCTTGGCCTAGCCAGTGATATTTTCAAATCCAACCCTATTTTCCCTTCTTCAATAATGATTACGCGATCCGCCAGTGCAACGGCCTCACTCACATCATGTGTGACTAACAAAACAGTAAATTGCTGATCTAGCCAGAGTTGTTCGATGAGCTGCTGCATTTCGATCCGTGTCAAGGCATCTAACGCGCCTAACGGTTCATCCAGCAGCAATAGCCTTGGATTGCCAGCCAATGCGCGAGCTAGGGCTACTCTCTGTCTTTGACCGCCAGACAGCACGGAAGGCCAATCATCTTGCTTATGTTCAAGGCCAACCTGCTGCAAAGCACGATAAGCAATTTCCTTATCACCAGACTTAACACCAATCCGGACGTTATCGATATTCTTTTTCCATGGGAGCAATCGATGTTCCTGAAATAACACCCTGGTGTCTTCATGAACACCCTGAAGCGATTGGGCATCGAGCAGAATAGCACCACTTGAAGCTTCGTCTAGTCCTGCGATCAAACGAAGCAGCGTGCTCTTCCCGCAGCCGCTGCGGCCGACAATAGCAACAAACTCTCCTTGTCTGATGTTCAAATCAATGCCGGACAATACATGAGTAGATCCAAATGCTTTATTGACATTGCGTATATTGAGATGAATTCCTCCAAGTTTACTGCTCATGACCGCACCCCTTATTTGGATTATTGACTATTCGTTAATTAACGAGAAGACTCCCAGTCCGTGCCCAACATCGCTGGCAAGACGGGAATTTCCAGTCATCTGGTCGATTCTTTCACTAAATAATAATTCATACCCGTTTACTTGGATATAGGTTGAGTCTTATACTATCATCGTGAATTCCACTCGTCAACGATAATTTTCCAAAACCGAATCACTTCATCTTATAGAATGAAAATGGATTGAAAATTTTAATTTCTTGAATAAAAAGTCGGTTGATGTATTGACAAATAAGTCCAACGACTGGTATATTCAATTTACTATTCCGAGTAAAAAGGTATGATTAATGACAATAGGTGGTGTAACGTGGGAAATAAGGTATTTAAAGCTACGGTTCGATCTGTGCTTATTGGCTATCTGATTGCACTTCTGCTTATCCCGATTGGATCCATTTATATGAAAGGATTTTCATTAGGATGGGATCCATTTTGGAAAGAAGTTACAGGACCGTTAGCCTGGAAATCGATTTTGCTTACAGTTAAGCTCAGTATTATCTCTACTATTATTGAAGCGATTATTGGAACCATCATTGCTTATGTCCTTGTCAGATATACATTCCGAGGCAAAAGCATTCTGAACAGCATGGTTGATCTTCCCTTCTCGCTGCCAACTTCCGTCGCTGGGTTAATGTTCCTTACCCTACTAGGACCTTCAAGTCCACTAGGTGTTTGGCTGGATCATTTTGGCATCAAGCTGCTTTATAATCAGACAGCTGTTGTCATCGGACTTGTCTTCGTGACATTCCCATTCGTTATCCGAACCGTTCAGCCGCTATTGGAACAGCTCGATCCTGCTGAAGAACAAGCAAGCTTTACGCTGGGTGCAGGTAAGTTCTACACGTTCCTGCGAATTGTATTCCCTGCCATTTTCCCCGGTATTATCGCCGGCAGTATGCTCGCATTTTCACGATCGTTAGCCGAGTTTGGGGCCATTTCCTTAATTTCCGGTAATTTACCGGGTAAAACAATGGTCGCCTCGGTCTATATATACGGTGAAACACAGAACTTCAATCCCGAAGGCGCAGCCGCCATTTCGATCGTACTCCTTACATTGTCTGTCCTGATTCTATGGCTGATCAATGTATTGACACGCGGAAAGGGGCGACTGGCATGAGAAAAGTTTTAATCACCATCTCATTTCTCGTTATTTTACTACTCATTATACTTCCGTTTCTGGGAATTACCTTTGGCGCATTTGAAGATGGCTTTCAAGCCTTTTTTGATTCGCTCAAGCGGCCAGAAGCTTTGCACGCTTTGAAAATCTCAGCTATTATCGTCGTCATCGTCACCATTCTTAATACCATAGTAGGCGTATACGTTTCCTTAGCCATCGTTCGCGGCTCTTGGATTGCCCGATGGTTAAAGCCCATCATTAACGCAATCATAGATTTACCTTTTGCCGTCTCACCTATCATTGTCGGTTTAATGGTTATTTTAATCTTCGGACCGAATACGGCATTAGGCGCTTTTATGGAAGATCATCATATGAAAATAGTATATGCCATTCCCGGCATGGTTCTGGCCACGATGTTTATCACTTTCCCTTTAATGGTTCGAGAAGTTGTGCCTTTACTTGAAGAAATCGGTACCCAATCCGAAGAAGCTTCTGCCACATTAGGCGCTGGTCCTTGGCGTACATTCATTCAAATCACATGGCCAGGTATCCGCTGGGGCGTTCTCTACGGGCTCATTCTTACCGTCGCAAGATCGCTGGGCGAGTTCGGTTCCATACTGGTCGTATCCGGCAACATTATCAATCAAACGCAAACTGCTACAACGCTCGTCTATCAAGATGCTGAACAATTTCAGCTCGTTGCAGCCAACAGCTTGGCATTCGTTCTGGGACTCATCTCCATTTCAATTCTACTGACACTTGAATGGTTAAAAAGAAGAAGCGAGCACTTGCGGAATCAATAAGGAGGAGCATTCCTATGCACATCGAGGTCAAAAACTTAAACAAACATTTCGGACAATTTCATGCGATCAAAGATGTTAATTTCAGCGTTACCAAAGGCCATCTTGTCGGCTTGATCGGGCCAAGCGGCGGCGGTAAAACGTCCATTCTTCGCATGTTATCCGGTCTTGAGGCTCCTACCGCTGGCGATATCTATTTCGATGGCAAACTTGCCACTCATCTTCCCGTTCAAGAACGAGGTATTGGTTTTGTTTTTCAGAGCTATGCGCTTTTCAAGCATATGACCGTCTTTGATAATGTAGCGTATGGGCTTAAAGTTCTGAAAAAACCAAAAGATTTCATCCAAGATCGGGTCACTTATTTGCTAAAACTTATGGGTCTTGCTGGCAGTGAGCGCAAATATCCGCATCAGCTTTCCGGTGGACAGCGTCAACGCGTTGCTTTTGCCAGAGCGCTTGCGCCTGAACCTCAACTGCTCCTGCTCGATGAACCGTTCGCCGCGATTGATGCCAAAATCCGCAAAGAGCTGCGCGTCTGGCTGCGCAATCTTATCGATGAATTTAAAGTAACGACGTTGTTCGTTACCCATGATCAGGATGAAGCGATCGAAGTTGCTGACGAGATCATTCTCGTTCAGGGCGGCAAAATCGAACAACAAGGCAGCCCATGGGAAATCTACACGAAGCCTGCTTCTTCCTTCGTAGCTTCCTTTATCGGTGAATCCAACATTATCTCGCAATATACCCCTCTCATTGGCTTCCCTTATTTGCAAGAAGTACAGCAAGATGGCCATTGGCTGCCTGATGTTAATGTCATGATTCGTCCCGAATCCATCGAAGTCCGCTCCGGTGACGTAAGCCATTTGGCAACTGCCGGAGAAAAAGGAACAGTAACTCATATTCATTTCCGCGGAGATTCATGGTATTTGGAGATTGATACCGGTTCCCTCAAACTATTTGCTTATCAATCTGTGAAAGAAAAGATTTATCAACCTGGCGATGAAGTCAATATTCTTATCCATCAGATTTCTGTCTTCACCAAAACGGAGAACAAAGTCATTGAAAATCAGGCGAAACAAGATCCGCTGCCTGTTTTTATATAATCAAATCATATAAATTAGAAGGGGAGTTATCACGATGAAAAATTTCAAATCTTTAGGTTTAATCACAGCAACATTATTTACAGCGAGCATTGCCCTTACAGCTTGCGGCTCAGGCACAAGCACCAAAACAGGAAGTACCCCATCTCCATCAGCAGCAGCAAGCACGACACCCAAAGCAGATGGCGGTAAAGTCACCATCACACTAGGTGCTTATTCCATTGTGAAAGATTCATTCGATCAAATCATTCCTAAATTTAAAGAAGAGTGGAAAAAGAAAACCGGCCAAACCGTAGAATTCCAAGAATCCTATGTCGCATCAGGTTCGCAAGCAACCGCGATTATCCAAGGTTTTGAAGCCGACATTGCCCCTCTCTCTCTAGAAGGCGACATCCAAAAAATCGTGGAAAAAGGCTTAATCACCCACGATTGGAAAAACAATAAATACAAAGGCTTCATCACTGGCTCGATCGCTGCAATTGGCGTACGTGAAGGAAATCCGAAAGGCATTAAAGACTGGGCTGATTTAACAAAACCAGGCGTTGAAGTGCTGATTCCAAACCCAAGCACATCCGGCGGAGCCAAATGGGATATCAATGCCGTGTATGGCGCAGGTTTGAAAGCTTCCGAAGCCGCTGGAAAACAAGACCCTGCCGCAGCCAAGGATCTGCTAGCTAAAATTTATAAAAACATTAAAGTATTGGATAAAAGCGGTGCTGACTCTCTTACAACCTTCGATAAAGGTGTAGGCGATGCCATCATCACTTATGAAAATGAACTAGTCGCTCGTATTCAATCCGGTAAAAAATATGTAGAAATCATCCCGCAGTACACGACATCCATTGAAAATCCAGTAGCTCTTATTGATAAATATGTAGATAAACACGGAAATCGTGAAGTCGTTCAAGCATTCCTAGATTACCTGTATACACCTGATGCTCAAAAAGTATTCGCAGACAAAGGCTTCCGTTCCGTACTTCCAGAGGTAGCTAAGCTATATGAGAAAAACTATACGAAACCTGCCGGTTTGTTCAACATTGAATACCTTGGCGGTTGGGATAAAGTGAACAAAGAGCTTTATGGCAAAGGCGCTATCTGGGAAACCATCCTAGCTGAAGGCGGCGCGAAGTAATAACTGCAAGAAAGCCCGGAACGAAGGGAATCCTTCGCTTCCGGGCTTTTTGATGTCAAGGATCTACGATCCCTCTTGGTATGGCAGTCCTTACAAATTCGCATTCCGTTCCTCTTTGCGAAGCTTACGAGCAGCAAACCTTGTTTCCGCTGTCTCAAACAGACGTTTTTCTTCATCCGTCTCAGGGATGATCTCAGGCACTGGACAAGGCTGTCCATGCTCATCCAAGGCGACGAAGGTCAAATAGGAAGTCGCCGTGCGCTTTTTCTCACCTGTCAGCAAATTCTCCGATTCCACTTTCACGAATACTTCCATAGAGCTGCGATGTGTCCACGTAACGAAGGCCTCAAGCTGAATCGCTTCCCCCAGTTTAACCGGGGCAAAGAAATCCAAGCTGTCACTGGAGGCTGTAACGACAGCTCTGCGACAGTGGCGCATGGAAGCAATCGTGGCAACCTTATCGATATATTGCATCACACGGCCGCCAAATACAGTATTATGATAATTCGTATCTGCCGGTAAAATAATTTCCGTCAATATTGTTCTGGAGAGTCTTGCTGGTTTGGCTTCCACAGTATGTTCCTCCTGATGTTACTAGGGTGCTACTATTCGTAGTTCAAAGTCAACTTCCCAGCTGCTTGCTTAGCAAGGCTGCGCGCTTCTTCCACTGTACTGCCACTGCTCAGTGCAACGGCCATTCGACGGCCCACTTTCGTTTCCGGCTTGCCAAATACACGAACTTGCGTATTCGGAACGGATAACGCTTCTTCGAGTCCGCTGATCGTATAGGCCACCTGCTCACGATCTGCTTTGAGCGTATAGCTGGCTCCTGGTGTCAACAAGCGAATTCCTGTAATAGGCAAACCAAGAATCGCTCTGGCATGCAGCGCAAATTCACTCAAATCCTGCGTTGCCATTGTGACCATCCCCGTATCATGCGGTCGAGGCGAAACTTCGCTGAAATAAACACCATCTTGGGTTAAAAATAATTCAACCCCATAAATGCCATAACCACCGAGGGCATCGGTAATGGTTTTAGCCATATGCTGAGCATCTAGAATTTGTTGCTCGGTCATGGCATGAGGCTGCCAAGACTCAATGTAATCTCCCTCTTTTTGGATATGGCCAATAGGTTCACAATAGGTTGTTCCTGAAACAGAACGAACGGTCAGCAGTGTAATTTCCGATTCGAAATGAATGAATTCTTCCACAATCACGCGAGCGCTCTTGGCACGTCCGCCTTCCATGGCGATGTTCCACGATTGCTCAATCTGTTCGGGAGTTCGACAGACGCTTTGTCCTTTGCCGGAAGAGCTCATGATTGGTTTGATCACACAAGGTGTGCCGATTTCTGCAACAGCCGCATGGAGTTCTTCCAAACTGTTGGCGAAAGCATATTTGGCTGTTCGCAGTTCCAGCGTTTCGGAAGCTAGACGACGAATCCCTTCACGGTCCATGGTCAAGCGGGATGCCGTTGCCGTGGGGATAACACGATAGCCTTCCTTCTCAAGTTCAACAAGAATAGGTGTTGCGATCGCTTCAATTTCCGGGACGATAAGATCAGGTCGTTCTTGCTCGATTAATGCTCTCAACTGCTCTCCATCAAGCATATTAATCACATGACTGCGATGTGCAACCTGCATGGCTGGGGCATTCGCGTAGCGGTCGACAGCGATCGTCTCAATGCCGAGGCGCTGTGCTTCAATCACCACTTCTTTGCCTAGTTCTCCTGAACCTAATAGCATGATTTTCTTAGCTTTATTCGATAACGGAGCTCCGTACATGACGAACATTTCCCCTTTCATTTTGCCCAATCTCAGATCTTCTAACAAAGACGCGCTATATATGTAGAAAAAAACGAACAACTCAGAGATACAGGGTACTTCTCCCTATCATTCATAAAATACCCTGATCTATTGTAATGGATTTCGACATTAAAAGATAGATTTCAGCAGAAGTTTACGCAAAACCGGCACTATTTGCTCATGCAGCTCATCGACATGCGGAACGACAATGCTGCTGCGTCCATACATATTTCGCATCATAATCCGCTGTGTTTCATGAATAACCCCACTCGCCAGAAAAATACTAATGACTTCAATGCCTAGGCGCCTCGCATTCATCACGGCCTCATAGGTATCGAGAATGCCGATATCGTTGTAATTGGCTGCCGAAGGCTCCCCATCCGAGAAGACAATGAGGATGCGCTGCCGCTCTGTGCGGCGCAGCAGCCGCTCGGTCATCTGACGGATTGCGAAGCCGTCGCGATTGTCCTGCTGCGGCTCCAACTGCATCAGAGCTGCTCCGCTGCCGGACGTGAGCGAAGAGGAGAAGTCAACGGCTACCTGGAACAGGTTCGGCGCCTCCTTGTCGGTAACACGGTCCGCGTCCTCCCAGAAGCCCACGATTTCATGCGGGATTCGCAGGGTGTGCAGCGTCTCGTGAAACAGCACGAGACCTAGCTTGGTTTCGTCCATTTTGTCGTACATGGACGCGGAGCAGTCGACGAGCAGCGAGAACGCTGCGTCGAGCTGCGGAACCGGCGCGCGCTTCTTGTAGAAGAGGCGCGGCATCTCTTGCGTGAAGGCTCGCGTCAGCCGCTTGTCGAGCCGCCCGAATAAGCGATCGCCGCGCGGGGCGATCCGCTTCTGCTCCAGCGTGCGCCGGATCGCACGCTGCAAAGGCTTCGCGAGCGGCGCTGCGCGCTCGCTCAGGCGCCTGTAGGCGGCCTCCTGCGCAGCAGTGGGCCGCCCTGGCGCAAGCCACGTCGCCGTCGCGTACGCGGCGACAGCGCCCGCCCCGTGCCCCGCGGCAGCGGGCACGGCAAGGCTCTCGCGCCGGCCGGAGGCGGCGCCGGTGCGCTGGGCGCGCAGCGATCGCCCCTGGGCGATGGCGAGCGCCTGGTCGGCGGCATCGCCCTCGCGGGGCGCAGACCCTTGCGCGGCGGTGCGTGAGCCGCGCTCCAGCTCGAACCGCAGCAGCCCAGGGCTGCGGTCACTGGTCTCGCGGTGCCAGGTCGGCAGACGCTCCTGGCCCGGTAATTGACGCTCCCCCTCCAACTCGGGGAGCACATCCTCATTGGCGAGCCGCTTCGCGCGCTTGAGCTCGCCTTTGTAGCCCGCAGGCAGCGGCTCCGCCACGCCGCTGCCGCGCTGTGTCCAGAAGTAGGCAGCCACAGCGTCACGGTCCACCCAAACACTCAGCGAGTCCAACATCGCCTCGCAGCAAGCTGCAACCTCTGCCGTATGTTCAGCTTCTTCCATTTGCTCTAGCAAAGGAAATAACTGGACCATTCGAGTGCTCACTTCATCTGCCTCAGCGAATTTCCAGTCTACTCCTGTAAACCAGCCATAAGTAAATAGCACAACAGCGTCAGCGAACTCGCTTTTGTTCAAATGCGACTTCAACTTATGCTGAAAATAAGCGCATAGAATCCGATGCCGATGAGCAAAAACGCGCGCAGTTCCCGGTCGCCGAGCTCGGCAAATACGCTCCAAGCGCATGTCTTCACATAGTGCGAAGAGACTGTTCGCGAGTTTAGGATACTTCGATTGCTGGCAGAATTGTAAATACGCTTGGACAGCCTCGGCTCCTGTAAACCATGCACTGCCAATCCCGCGCAAGTAAACATCGCTTTTCATGCCAGCAGCTTTATCGATCGGCGGATAGTCCCACCAAAATTGACTCACCTTGATACGCGCGGCTTCTTCCTCATAATCCGCATGGAAAGCTGATTCCACCTCAACCTCTTTACGCTTGGTAAACATCCTCGCCAAATCTACAAGCTGCATCTGCAGCATGGCGTCCACTTTATCGTCTAACAAACTCAATTTCCCTACGAACATAGGCTTAGAATAACGTTTCCGCCGCATTAATGACGGCAGCACGTTCCCTTTCATCCTCCAATTTATCTGCAATTGCCCGAGCAACTGCCCGCAAGGGAGGAATGTACGCTGTCAAATCACAAGCATCCAACAGGGCTCGAATAGAGCCCGCTTCATCAGGAAGCTGCCCCATCTCAATGAGCGTCAATAAATCGGCCGAAAGCTGCACAAAGGTTTTCAACTGCTTCTCATCTTGCAGAACAGATTTGCTTTTAAGCAGATGATATAAAGCATCTCCCTGCAAATAGGGAACATCAATCGTAATAAAGCGATTTTTGAGAGCCTCGTTGAGCGGCACGGTTCCCATATACCCTTCGTTAATAGCTGCAACGACCCTGAAGTCAGGGTGGGCGGTAACGACTTCTCCTGTAAACGGATTTGTTATCGATCGCCGGTAATCCAGTACCCCGTTAATCAAGGATAACGTTTCTGGTTTAGCCATGTTAATCTCATCTATGTACAAAAAGTGGCCTTTGGTCATCGCCTTCATAATTGGCCCTGGGATAAATACGATATGCGCTTTCCCCTGTTCGTCGTGCGCAAGCGTCTTAAATCCGAGTAAAGCTTCGGCATCCAAATCTGTTGAACAGTTCACAGCGTGCATCGGTTGTTCAAAAAGTGCGGACACATGCTCTGCAAGCTTTGTTTTACCTGACCCGGTAGGACCCTTGAGCAGCACATTTTTGTTCAGAAAGAGCGCAATCAAAGCATCGGCTAAAATATCTTCATTAGGTACTTCAAATGCGGCTGAACCAATCAGTTTACGTTCGTCCTCGTCAGGAATTGAACTTCTGCTTTGTATCATTTGTTCCAATTGCTCATGTATGATTTCGGGTACTCCCGCTGTCCTTAGCATGATTCATAGTCCTCTCCTGAAACTTTCTGTTGTTCCTCTTACTATTTATCAGGAAAGGTTAGCTTGTCAAGCCTTCTGCCTAGAATGCTAAAACCCCCAGCCATCAGCTGGGGGAGACCTTGTAGTTTGTTAAGGCAATATGTTTTTCTGTCCTGTCGAATAGGTTGGAAACGTATATTGAACCATCGTATTAAACTCATTCAAAAAAGGGTCCATTCGTTTATTGCTGCGTTGTTGACCGTCATAAAACAGCATCCGATTCACATAATGCGGGTTCGTAGAAATAAAAATGTTGGCGTCCGGATAAATCCGCGTCAGCAAATGCTTAATGGCATTCGAACTTTCGGCAGGCAATGGCTTGGCAGATAGCCAATCCAACTGTGAACCTGCTCCGGAACCGAATAAACCTGCTCCAATCTCGGGATCATTGGTTTTGCTCAACATTTTAACGCCATCATCGGCGCTCATCGCCTGCATACCGCCCATATCAACGGCTACATAGATGTTGTTGTCCGTAAGGGCAATGGCTGTTGAGCCTAGATGCGCTGCTTGGATAACTTGATCCGCCAAATCGCGGTTCATCGTCAGATGTGTGTTCGTGTGTGCTTTAATGTTATCGATTGTAGCCACCTTCATGGAAGGCTGAGGAGATTGGTTCACACTTTTAGCGCCAAGTGAGGCATTTTCATTATTTCTAAGACTCGTGTCCCAGCTTCCAGCATGGGGATTGGAGGAGCTTGCTCCAGCCTGATTGTGCGGACTAGCTGCCCCGCAGCCTGTTACTAAACCGATGAGCACCGCGGATGCGACGAATTTGAATAGCTTTTTCCTCATAAGAACCCCTCTTTCTAACGAACATCAAGCCTTGGCCGTTTCTTTGATCTCCTGGGTATACGCAATCAGAGCAACTTCATAACCTAACTCGTCCTTCATACGCGACTCGAGGCTGCGTAGATCTTCTAGGAGATCTTCCCGCGCATCCAGATTAGCAAATTCATACGAATCTATCGGCATGATTCCCACATTCCCCCCTTCCAGATCAACTGACATAACGTTAATATGGACATTTAACCTGATTTTTACCAAAGAAAAAAAGCCTGCTGCCTTTTTGAGGCCATGCAAGCTTTTGGATAACGATATTCGGTTGATTACTCTTCCTTTTTGCGTGTTTGATCAATTTCTTCAAGCAATTTACGAACCGCTTCCGGATCTGTCACGCCGTTTTCTTTGAAGGATCGCAGCTTCTGCATTAAATCAGCAGCTATCGCTTCATCTTCTGATGCCTGCAGTTCGTGAGAAGGATCAAACCAGATATAAAATCCTTCTGGACCGTTACGCAGAAAAGAGCTGCGCCAATGCTCCGGATACGCATAGCCCTGTTCGCCAACAATCATCCCAATAACGTCATCATTCACAATAGGCAGCAAATAATGAAAGGATTCCGGTTCCCCTGTACTCGAAAAGTCGCGGTGCATATAAGCATAATGGAGATAATGTTCGCCCGTTTCGACATCTTTGGATACTTCATAGAGGTCCAGCTCCGTTTGGAGCAGCTCCTTCACCGAAGTGATGCGCGCGGCAATCACCTCTGCAGAAATCTTGTGCATGGTGGACAATGATGCTTCCAGATGAACCCCCTCCTTCCTAGCTTTGATTCAAACTAATTTAGAACTCCGACCTACGCGTTCCTTCAGGTAATGCATTTCGCAATGAACGCTTTGGCAGCTTCCATTTGTAGAAGACAGAGAGCATTCGTAAGGTTACGATTAGAACAAAGAGTACGGCAAGCTGCCAAGTTCCTTGCATCCAGCCAAGCCCGACTAATGCACCCGCGAGCATTCCCCAAACAGCATAAATCTCATCCTTGAGAACGAGCGGTTTGCGGCCTGCCAGAACATCCCGGATCATGCCTCCGCCAATCCCTGTGAGCACGGCAGCTACGATAATCGCGCTGAGCGGATGCCCCATATTCGTTGCGTAGATAGCACCTTGAATGGAGAATGCAGCAAGCCCGATGGCATCGAAAAAAGCTTCCCACGTTTTCCACATTTTGATATATCGAACAGGCATAAAGAAAACAAGTGTCATTGCGAACAAGGCAATCTGGAAATACAACCCCTGCTCCCATAGAAGAACGATCGGCTTGCCAATTAATAAGTTGCGGATAATCCCTCCGCCAAAAGCTGTCACCAGACCGAGAACATAAACGCCTAATATATCATATTCCTCTTCCATCGCAACAATGGCTCCACTCACCGCGAATGCAATTGTTCCAATGATGCTAAATAACTCCCAGTTCACTTGCTGCAGCTCCTATCTACTCGATGTTCCAGTCCAGTTTCACTTCATTGCCGGTCTGCGAAGAACGGTAAATCGCATCCAGTATTAAATTGTTCGTATAGCCAGTCATAACTGACGTAATCGGCTGTAAGCCGCTTTCAATGCACGATAGGAAATGCCGGGCCATTCTGACGCGCGGACCTTCGTCAAGCTCCGGGACTGTAAGTTCAACGTCAGCTTCACGATCAAACATTTCTGCAAAAAGCTTGCCTTTTGTTCCGCGAATGGAAGCCCCGCCCTCGGTTCCGAGAAGCTGCACATAAGGCTGGCTATCTGTTTCAATAAGCGCTGCCCAGCTAACGTCAAGCGACAAAGTAGCTCCGTTATCTAATTTGATCAAAGCGGTTGCTAAATCTTCTACATCGTAATGACCTGCCCAATTCGGCGCTCCCCAGGAGCCAATGCCCTTTTTGCGAGGACCGAATTCCGCATAAGTCGCTCCATAGACGGAAACTGGCTTGGGATTGCCCATTAAATACAGCGATAAATCCAGCATATGGACACCAAGATCGATCAGCGGTCCGCCGCCTGATTTATCCATCTGGGTAAACCAAGTTCCCCAGCCTGGAATCCCTTTTCTTCTCAACCAACCAGCTTTTGCATGATAAATATGACCAAGCGCCCCTTTTTCCGCCTGCTGTTTCACAGCCATGGATAACGTATCCCAACGCAGTTGGTGAGGTATCATCAATATCTTGCCTGCTTTGCGCTCGGCTTCCACAATCTGTTTGGCTGATGCAAGATTCAATGCCATCGGCTTCTCCAGCATCACATGTTTGCCAGCTTCCAAAGCTTGTACCGCAATTGGAGCATGCCATTCATTTGATACAGCAATCACCACAGCATCGATAGAAGGATCCGCCAACAGCTTCTCTGTACTGTAATACACGCGTTCAATACCGTGTTCTTTGGCTCTTGCTTCGGCAAGCGGCAAATAGGCATCTGTAACAGCCGTGATTTGTGCCTCGGGCACTTTTTTCAATACTTCCATATGTACATTGCCTATATTTCCTGAGCCAATAATTCCTATGCGAATTGGTTTACCAGTCGTCATTATGCTAACCTCCAGAACTAGTTCAATACAATCTTATTTATTATAAGTGTCGTTAACTTTCCTCGCAACTGGAAAGTCCAATCCTTTTCAGAGGAAAGACATATTTATATATTATCTTGGAAAAAGGAGTTGAAACCAATGGAACGTACATTAAAATCAACCAAATGTATTCCACACCATAAACGTCATACGATTCGCGAAATCGCTCACAAAAATGTGGGGCGTATCGTCGTCGTCCAGTCATTAGCTGGAACGTTTACAGGCTGTATCGTGAGTGCTCACAACACTTTCCTTCGATTGCGAGTATTCAATCCAGTCATCGGACGATTCGTCATTATCCGAATTCCCTTTGCCATTATTATCCGCATCAGACTTTTCCCTTGTAAATCTTGTAATTAATCTTTGTGGAACTAGCCCACTTTGGGCGTTCCTTTACATATAATAAGTTGCTAAAACTTTTTTAATAGTTTGTCTCAAACATATCTAACATTTGAAATGTATGCTTACTATGTAGACCGGAAGTAAGAACGAATGCTTACTAGGTCAGTTTTCCTCCGGGAAAACGTGAAGGAGGGCTTAACATGCAAGCAATTCATATTAGATTCAAAAACAAATCCATCCCGGTTCATAATTTCACACATCGCCATTCCCACATAGAGATGCTGTCGAGTAAACTGAAAGAGTTTGAGCTTCATTTTGAATTTCGCAAGAAATTAAAAATGATCTCGATGATCGAGATCATTGGCGATGTGGCTATTTTCAAATATAACGATGGCACGAAATTATATCTGGAAGTTTCCTAATTTTTTTCAGGAAAATAGTCCTTTTGCAGCTGATCAAGCTCCTGCAGAGAGCGTCGCGACCATGCTTCCATGTCCGACAGCTTACTGATTTGCGCCGATAACGCTCTCTTCAGAGAATCTTGATACTCAGGCACGTTCCCCGCATATAGACGAATCGTTGAAATTGGCATCAAAGCAATCTCTTGGTTAGCCAGTGCTCTGCGCTGATGGAAAAAAGGCACGTTTGGATCCATCGGATTATGCAAATCTCCCTGTGTTGGATGTTCCTTTACAGCCAGGATACGGACAGCCGCTTTCATACTTGTCGTCAATTCCACAACTTCACCAAAATAAGTTCCTGTTTTGTATTCCGCGGTCACTCGATCTCCTATTTGAAAACTACTCATCGTTATCCATCCCTTTCATTCGTTCGTTATGCTTTCAATAATGGCAATAATCTGCGGTACAACTCATCTACCGACTGCATGCGATACATCATTTCTTTCTCTTTCCCTGCTTCTAAAATGACTATACACGGAACACTAGTAATTTGCCACTCACGGCTGATTTGCGGAAGAAAATTGATATTGCTTTTGACAAGCGGCAAAGCAGGCTGCATCGTCATAATAATTTCTAGCATTCGCTCCGTAATTTTGCAAGTACCGCAGAATGGTGTATACAGAAATACAGCAAAAGCGCCATCATCAAGGTTGTTGACTCGGTTCAATAACGCCTGCTGGGTCAAATCTTGCATCTTAATCCTCTCTTTCATCCAACCAAAACAGACTGTCAGCCGCATAGTTAATCAGGTCCGGGAAATCATCGATCTGGCTTTCATCCACTTTACGACCAAAAGACAATGTAATTTGATTGCTGTAATAACTCGCTTGGTTTCCATATTTGTATGAAATCAACTGGGTGATTTGCGGGCGATGCTCCCAGATCAAACCTAGTTCCTCTTCAATTTGCTTGCACGCCAAGGTCGGATCATTCACTTTGGTAAACAGCTTGATGGTTAACGTACAGCCAGGCTTGGCTGTTGGGTTTTCTAAAATTTCAGCCGCCAAATCGCTTAAATGAACCTTCAAATTTATTTCCGCTTTGCTGGGCTTATCCACTTTTCTGGCAAATTCAATCGCATAAGTGCGTGACATGGAAGACAAATCAACAAGATCTTCCCGCCTTGTAATTAAAATATGACCATCCAAATCGAGATCATAAACGGCTCCTTCCAACACGACTTTGATATTGTCATAGATCGTTGGATCAAACATCTGGGCACCTTCTTTCATCTTTTCGCTGATTCGATTATACTTAGAACATACCACGTAAAGAAGGTGTTCCTATGTCAGACAAGCCACAAGATCAACAAGAAGAACAACAAGGTCCCAAAAAAGTCAGTCTAGCTGATGCAATCAAACAAAAGCTCGCCCAAAAGAAAGCCGATCAAGCTGAGGCTAGAGCCAACCCGAAAGCAGCTGGAAATGGCAATCAAAGCGGTAAAAGTCAAATGACCAAAAAAGTCAACAATCAACGTCGTCGTACTGGCGGCAGCTAAATCACGCTTTGCATGCGTCAAAAGCGCCCTGAGAGTTTCACATCAGGGCGCTTTTTTATTGGCTTACGCGTATTGCGTTTCGCGTTGTTTCTTGACATCTTCACTTTCCAGATACTCATCATACGTAAGCATTTTGTCGATAAGACCTTTTGGCGTAATTTCCATTACGCGAGTAGCGATCGTTTGGATGAACTGATGGTCATGAGACACAAACAGCATCGTGCCATCAAAATCGACAAGTCCGTTATTAAGTGCTGTGATGGACTCCAAATCCAAATGGTTCGTAGGCTCATCGAGAATAAGCACATTGGCGCCGCTTAGCATCATTTTGGAGAACATACAGCGAACTTTTTCTCCTCCGGATAGGACATTTGTTTTCTTCAAGGCTTCTTCCCCTGAGAATAACATACGGCCCAAGAATCCGCGAATGAACGATTCGTCTGGATCTTTGGAGTATTGACGCAGCCAGTCTACCAAGTTCAGTTCCGAGTTGAAGTAATCTTGGCTGTCCTTAGGGAAATACGCTTGGGAAGTGGTAACCCCCCATGTAAATGTGCCTTCATCCGCTTCCATTTCACCCATGAGGATTTTGAAAAGCGTCGTTTTGGCAATCCCATCCGGGCCTACAAAGGCAATTTTGTCCCCTTTGTTAATCGTAAACGTCAAGTTATTCAACACTTTCACGCCATCAATCGTTTTGGACAAACTCTCAACGGCAAGCAGTTGTTTACCGGCTTCACGCTCACCTTTGAAGTGGATGAACGGGTACTTACGGCTCGAAGGACGAATATCTTCAAGTGTAAGCTTCTCGAGTTGTTTCTTACGGGACGTTGCTTGTTTGGACTTGGATGCGTTCGCGCTGAAACGTGCGATAAAAGCTTCCAACTCTTTGCGTTTCTCATCGGTTTTCTTGTTGGCATCTCTCGTCAATCGAAGCGCCAATTGGCTGGATTCGTACCACCAGTCATAGTTACCGACGTACATTTGAATTTTACCAAAATCAATATCTGCGATATGCGTACATACTTGGTTCAGGAAGTGACGATCATGGGATACCACGATAACAGTGCCTTCGAAGCGGGACAAGAAGTGCTCCAGCCAACGAATCGATTCCAAGTTCAAATGGTTGGTAGGCTCATCGAGGAGAAGAATATTCGGATTACCGAACAAAGCTTGCGCCAAGAGGACACGCACTTTCTCATTGCCATCAACGTCTTTCATTTTCGTATCATGAAGGCTTGTAGGAATACCCAGTCCGATTAGAAGCTCAGCGGCATCTGATTCTGCTTGCCAGCCATCTAAATCCTGAAATTCTCCTTCAAGTTCAGCGGCTCTCATGCCATCTTCTTCGGAAAAGTCATCTTTGGCATACAGCGCATCTTTCTCTTCCATGATTTTAAATAACCGCGAGTGACCCATTACTACTGTTTTCAAAACTTCAATTTCATCAAACTCATAATGATTCTGTTTCAGAACAGCCATACGCTCGCCTGGCGTAATGCTGACTTCACCTGTATTCGGCTCGATTTCACCGGAAAGAATTTTGAGGAAAGTAGATTTCCCTGCACCGTTTGCGCCGATCAGACCATAACAGTTGCCTGGGGTAAATTTAATATTGGCGTCTTCGAATAGGGCTCTCTTGCCGTAGCGAAGCGTCACGTTATTAACATTAATCATGTGGAATACATACCTGCCTTTATAGTAGTTTGTTCTATCATATCATAGATAGGGGTCTTAAATCGAAGATTAAACAATTACTTGCGTTCTATTTCTTCAACTAACTCGGATAAATAAGTCCATCTTTCCATCGCTGCTTCCAGATCAGCCGTGGTTTGCTGCTCTTGTTCATACAAATCACGCACCCGGTCAAAATCGCTGCCGGCTGATTCGATTTGTTGCTTCAAGCTCGCTGCTTTATCTTCCAAAGCGGCAATCGTCCCTTCGATTTCGTCCCATTCCTTCTGTTCTTTGAAGGAGAGCTTCTTAGGACGGTTCGATGAGGAAGAATTGCTTGTTGTTGGAGTCGTATTGGCTGCTGACGGCGCTGATTTCGCCGCACTTGCATTGCGAATGATTTCTTTGCGCGCCTGTTCCGCTTCTTCCTCTTCGCGCTTCTCCTCCAAATAGTCGGAGTAATTGCCGATGTAAGGCTCAATACGGCCGTTGCCGTCGAATGCGAATAGATGCGAAACCGTGCGATCCAAAAAGTAACGATCATGGGATACCGTAATGACGGCACCTGGGAATTGATCCAGATAATCTTCCAGTATGGTCAAGGTTTGGATATCCAAGTCATTCGTCGGTTCATCAAGCAGCAGCACATTCGGTTCGCCCATTAGTGTACGGAGCAAATACAGTCTGCGCCGCTCGCCACCGGAGAGTTTGCCGATGGGGGACCACTGCAAAGTAGGCGAGAATAAAAAGCGTTCGAGCATCTGGGAAGCAGAAATCGACTCCCCATCAGACGTGCGAATGACCTCCGCAGCTTCCTTGATGTACTCGATAACGCGCATTTTCTCGTCCATCTCGACGTTCTCTTGCGTGTAGTAAGCAAGCTTCACGGTCGTTCCCGTCTCGATCGTGCCGCTGTCCGGCTGGATGCGCCCAGCGAGCATGTTCAGCAGCGTCGATTTGCCGCTGCCGTTCGGTCCGATGATGCCTAGACGGTCTCTGGGCATCACGATGTAGCTGAAGCCGCTCAGCAGCGGCTTCCCGCTCTCGAAAGCTTTGGTGATGGCTTCCAGCTCCATCACCTTCTTGCCAAGGCGGCTGCCAGCCAGCGCCATGTCCATCTTCTCGCCGGGACCATCCACCTTGTGGTCCCGCAAATCTTCGGCGCGATGTATCCGCGCCTTCTGTTTGGTCGTGCGCGCCTTCGCGCCGCGACGGAGCCAGGCGAGCTCGCGGCGGAGTAAATTCTGCCGCTTGTCTTCGCTGGATGCTTCGGACTCCATCCGCTCTGCTTTCTTCTCGAGGAACGACTCATAGTTGCCCTCGTAGCTGTAGATCTTGCCCCGATCCAGTTCCAGCATGCGGTTCGTTACCCGCTCCAGGAAGTACCGGTCATGGGTAACGAGCAGCAAGGCGCCGCGCCACTTGCCGAGGAATTCCTCGAGCCAGATAGCGGTCTCGTTGTCGATATGGTTCGTCGGCTCATCCAGGATGAGCAGATCGGCGGGCTGAATAAGCACGCGAGCCATGGCGACGCGTTTGCGCTGACCGCCGGAGAGCTGGCCGACGGGCTTGTCGAACTGGCTGATGCCTAGCTTCATCAGCACAGTTTTGGCCAGGGTGCTGGCTTCCCAAGCACCCTGTTCATCCATGCGCGACTGTGCTGCGAACAATCGCGATTGTTTCTTCTCGTTGGCAGCGTCCAGCTCCAACTCGGCAAGTGCAAGCTCATAGTCGCGAAGCGTCTTCATGAGCGGTGTGTCACCGTGGAACACTTGCTCAAGAACCGTAGAGTTCGGATCGAACTCTGGGTTCTGCGGCAAGTATTCCACTCGGAAATGGTTCGCGTGCACGAGTTTGCCGCGATCCGCCGTTTCGAGCCCCGCCAGCAGCTTGAGCAGCGTGGATTTGCCTGTGCCGTTCACGCCAATAAGACCGATGCGCTGCTTCTCGTTCACCGTAAACGAGATGTCGTCGAACAACACTTTTTCGCCAAATGTTTTGGTTATGTTGACTGCACTTAGTATATTCATGCTTCTACCGGCTCCATGATGTAGGCTGCAAGCAGAGCTGCTGTGTTCACTACAGCATCCATATGCGTGCGTTCCATGCTGTGTGACGCATGAACGCCCGGTCCTATCAACGCGGCGCGAATATCGCGTCCGCCTCTAAGCGCAGCGGATGCGTCTGAGCCGTATCTTGGATATATATCGACGGCATAGCCAATTTCAAGCTTCTCAGCAAGCTCAATCATTTTCGAAGTCATCTGATAATCGTAAGGACCTGAAGAGTCTTTGGCACAAATCGAAACATCTCGTTCACTGCCGCTCAAATCATCACCCAGCGCGCCCATATCAACCGCGATAAAATCAGTGATATCCTCAGGAATGAAAGCCGAACCATGCCCAACCTCTTCATAATTAGAGAAAAACAGCTTTATGGTAAACCGTGGTTTCACGGCTGCTTCTTTTATCCATTTCAGCAAACCAAATATGGAAGCAACACTAGCTTTATCATCCAAATGACGCGACTTTACGAAGCCATTTGGTTTGATTTGCACGCGTGGATCGAAAGAGATGTAATCTCCAACACGGATACCCAAAGCCTGTACTTCTTTCTTGGATGTCACGAGTTCATCGATACGAACTTCCATATTCGCTTCATCCCGTTTAAATTCTCTCGCATCCTCATAAACGTGAACAGATGGACGTGATGTCAGAATAGTCCCATCGTAGGCCTGCTCATCGCGGGTATGAATCTGAACGTACTCATTTTCAATAGCCCCCATCATAAAACCGCCTAATGAGGTGATTTTCAAAGTGCCATTATCTTTGATCGATCGAACCATAGCTCCAAGTGTATCCACATGCGAAGATATTCCGATCACACGATCCTGGCTCGTACCAGGAATGGTGACAATACCGCAGCCTTTATTTGTATATGTAAGCTCATACCCGAGTTTGCCAACTTCTTGTTGAACTTTTTGCATAATATGGTGTGTATAACCTGTCGGACTTGGAGTCCGCAGCAGCAGCTCGAGGATATCTGTCATATATGTTTGATCAAATTTGGTCTTCACTTGGGATTCCTCCCTTTTCTATAAATTAATTACTGCCCTATAAACACACAAAAACAGTGCAGCTCTTCTAAGGATACTACACTGTTCCCTTATGTTTTTCAAACTCAATTAGCTTACAAAATCGACACAAATTGAAGTGCCATCAAGAACTGTCTTCATATGAGCCTTCACTGCTTCATGAACTGGATGCGTATCATAAGACTTTAAATCCTCGAGGGAGTCGAACTTCGTGATTAACGCAATATCATAAGAACGTTCCAAGTGAAGGATATCGGTTCCGACTTCAAGATGTCTCAGCACTTCAATTTTGCCTTCCATATTGGTGAGTACATTTTTCGTTATTTCTACGGCTTCCGGACTGCGGTCTTTCAACTTAAAAAATACAACGTGAGTTAACATGAATCAATTCCCCCTATGAATTTAATTAGTTACTTTAGCAGACCATTCTTCAACATCCCAAACTCTGGTTACCCAGCCTTCATAGAATTCAGGCTCATGGCAAACTAATAAAACAGTGCCTTTATATTCTTTTAAAGCGCGCTGCAGCTCTTCTTTGGCCACGACATCCAAATGGTTTGTCGGCTCATCGAACAGCAGCCAGTTGCTTTCTCGCATCAACAATTTACAAAGACGTACTTTGGCTTGCTCACCACCGCTAAGCTTGCTCATTGCACGAGTAATGTGCTCATTTTTGAGTCCGACCCGCGCAAGCGCCCCTCGAACCTCATTCTGCGTCATCGATGAGAACTCATTCCAGACGTCATCAATCGGTGTCATATTCGGTGCTTTAACCTCTTGCTCAAAATAAGCAGGGCTCAAATAATCACCACGAAATGTTTTGCCAGTGAATGGCTCAATTTTACCTAAAATAGTTTTGAGTAGCGTAGATTTACCTACCCCATTGCATCCGACAATGGCAATCTTCTCGCCACGTTCAATGGTCACATTCATCTCTGGCAACAAGGGGCGATCATAACCGATTTGCAGTTTTTCCGCCTCAAAAACGACCCTGCTGCTTGAACGTGATTCTTTGAACACAAAGGTTGGCTTCATAGCTGTCTCTGGGCGCTCAATTCGTTCAATCTTATCCAATTGCTTCTCACGACTCTTAGCTCGTGTAGAAGTTGATGCCCGCGCTTTGTTGCGCGCGATGAAATCTTCTTGCTTTTTGATAAACTCCTGCTGCTTTTCATACGCATCAATGTGCTGTGTTTTATTCATTTCAGCCATATCCAGGAATTTCTCATAATTCGCTGTATATCTAGTTAGTTTAGTAAATTCCAAATGATAGACCACATTGACAACTTCATTCATAAATTCCGTGTCATGTGAAATCAACATAAAGGCAAATGGATAATCTTTCAGATACATTTTCAACCATTCAATATGTTCGACATCCAAATAGTTGGTAGGCTCATCTAAAAGAAGTACTGTCGGCTTCTCTAAGAGAAGTTTTGCCAAAAGAACCTTTGTACGTTGTCCCCCGCTGAGGGAGGTAACATCACGATCAAGGCCAATCGCATTAAGGCCAAGTCCGTTACCCATTTCTTCAATTTTCACATCCAACAGATAGAAGCCGCCAATCTCAAGTCGCTCTTGGATTTCACCCATTTGCTCCAAGAGTACTTCAAGCTCGTCTGGCGAGGCATCTCCCATCTTCTCAGTGATGCTCATCATTTCTTTCTCCGCCTCAAAAAGCGGCAAAAAAGCGTCACGTAAAATATCCCGAATCGTTCTACCTGGTGTCAAAACGGAATGCTGATCCAGATAACCATAATGTACCCGCGGAGTCCATTCTACTTTTCCTGTATCCTTCAAAAGCTTTCCAGTCAATATATTCATCAACGTGGACTTCCCCACGCCATTCGCTCCAACAATACCAACACGTTCACCGGCTAGCAATCGGAAGGATACATTTTTGAATAATGTACGATCACCGAAACTGTGGCTTAAATCTTCAATTGTTAAAAGACTCATCTCGTAAACACAAACCCCTGTCTGTTAGAAAATAATCGCAACGATTCGCGACTTCTTATTATAACACTGCTTCTGCCAGACAGGAAGTAGTTAAATTGCCCTCGTAAGCGCATTCACAAGAAAAATACGGATTAATGCCTCTAAATAGGCTAAATACGAAATGCCATCTCTACTTTGACAATTCTAATTTCATCTCCATCCTTCAATGGATAGGATTGATAGGTCACGAGCGCTTCTCCATTTAAATAAGTCCCATTGGTTGATCCCGTATCTTGAATCTCATAGCCCTGATCTGTTTTCGTAATTTCTGCGTGGCTCCGGGAAACACCCGCTACTTCCACAGCATAGTCAACTTTAACATTGGCCCCACCTCTTCCTATTGTAAAATGTTCGCCAGGAATTAAAATCACTTTAACTTGGCCATTGATGGACTCTTCGATTCGCGGCCCCTGCGGCTGCAGCTTTGAATCCCCAAGAAATACGGTTTGATCTGGCTGCTTGTAAGCCAACAGCGCTGTGTGCCCTGGTAAATTCCGATAATAACTTTGTGCATCTAAGGGATCCACCTCTTGTTCAGGCTCAGGTTCCAATAACTGAGAAGAGATAGTGGGATTAGCCTGTTTGGAAGCAGCCCTGTTCAGCACTGGCTGCAACATACCCACACGTTTAAAACTCGGGTACCCAAGATATCGCAATACAAACCAACCATCAATTAATAAAATGGTAACACCGCATGTCATTTGCAATGTGCTGTTGGACAGATCCGTCATGTAATTTTGCCATAGAAATGCACACAATAAGAACAATAGGCCAATCGCAGCAAGATTCGTTTTGGGATTGATTGACTTCAAAGTGAGTGTTGATCCCGCAGCTTGTTCCTTTTCTTGTTCTTCAAGCTTCGACCATGCTTCTTCCTGGGCAGCACGTAACGTTTGCCAAGAAGAACCCAAATCATGTGAATGTGGTTTAGGCAAATTTTGGATTGGTTCTACTTCTTTTATTGGTGTTTGCACTGTGGAAGCAGCATCGCAATGAATGTTTTTATTTCCCATCAACATCAGTAAAAGTTCCTTGTAGGTTTGTAAACTTAGTTGAGATTGCAATTCACGATGATCCAAAACTGCCTTTACTGCTTCCCTTTCTTCCTCCTTTACAAATAATAAAAGCTGGCTCATTAACATCTCAAGCGAAGAGATGAAAGGGGTTTCTTCACTTAGAGTTTTTAAAGGCACATAAGTCAGACTAACATTTGACCAGTCACTTCCAATAAAAATGAAATTCTTATGGAGAACAAACCCCGATTCAACCAACATATAGTTTTTGCTTGTTTCCAAAGTACTAACAATAGAAAACAGGCACTGAGCAAATTGCTGCTTTGTCAGCCCTTCAACCTTCAAAATATGAGCTAACATCCGTTTCGCCGAAAGATTGTAGTACAAACTGATATCAAAATCTAATTCTTGTATCTCCAATGGCAAGAGATTGGGAATTTTATTGGTTTCAAGCATTTTGACTTGCAGCGATGACAAATCATTCGTGTTAAGGCCAGCATCATTGTACAGTTTCATATAATGACCATGCCGGTATACAAACTCATACCTAAGTCCAAAAACTTCCTGCGCCATGATTCACCTTCCTTATAAAAACGAATAATACCAAGTGAATACTGTGCTAGGCGCAACAGCATACATAAAAGGAAACTTGGTGTTGCTCTGGCGTTTCAAAGAAAATAGGCTGTCCAATTCTTGGCAAACTATTATTGTAAATAACCAGCCAGCTAACTTATTTCCTGTAGCTAACATTCGCTTTTGAATACAAAGTAAACCAAGACCAATCGCACCAGCGCACAATATCGCAAATACGGTCAATTGCAGAACGAACATGCCCCCCATAATTGCCCCTATTGCCGTAAAGAGTTTTACGTCGCCAGCACCTAACGCACCAAGCATATAAAGGATAAACAACATCATGAAACCTATCCCTGCACCAATTAGAGCAAAGACAAACCCGCTCCAGCCGGCTGTTGCAGCGTGGAATCCCAAGCCAATAATCGTTCCGCCTATAGTCAACTTATTTGGAATTATGGCGCACCTCACATCCGATATCAACGCGATTGCGATTACTATGAAAAACAGTAAATGAATGATGGTTTCCTCCACGTTAAACACCTACCCAGGCTCGCTCATAAGCTTTCTTTCTCAAAGTGATTGTGTGACTCATAAAAGGCAGCGGAAGCTTATACGTAATTTGAGCTTCTATTCCAATAAAAGCATCCCCTCCGCTTTCCATGCTTGGCAAGGTCATAGATGAAACCTTGAAACTATCTTTTCGGATGGTTCTACGATCACAAAAGGCATAAACAATAGGTGTAAACGCCGCATACATTCGCTCTAAAATTTGGTTTTCGTAGAGATCGCTCAGCTCAGCTCCAGCTTTGCTCTCCCCAAACTCACGCTTTTCTTTTTCCCAGCGTACTAACTCCATGAGGGAGTCGGGAATATACGCCGCGTACTCCTCCGCCAAGTCTTCAGTGTTCATAACCTGAGATCTGGCTGACTTCACACGTTCAATAGCTGAATTAAGCATCTCGCCACTTGAGCTTTGATCATATTTTGTTTTAGCTTCCAACATCAGGAGTCGAAGTGGGTATAACTGGCCTGCAAAGGTTTTAGTGGCTTCGGCCACCCCTGTTTGCAAAGCCAGTTCCAATAAAGCAATCTGGATACAAATGACCATCCCAACCACAAAAGCCAAAAAGAAAGGCAGCACCAAGGAGGCTTCCAAAACAATGCTGCCTCTCTGCTCTTTGCAAAAAAATCGCATCAATATAATCCCCTCATTTCTTCAGTACGAAGCGGCGGCTGTTTGTGTAAACCGACAGCGGTTACCCTGTACTTTGCAGCCTAATAATCCCGTCCCATCTATGGCCTTCATCATTTGTGGAATGAACCAAAGTTTAATTTCACTAGCCGCATTTCCCTGTACATAGGTTATTTCGTTCAATAAATCCTTGCCTGTGTTTAGTTCAATCAGAGCCTGCAATCTAGACATCAGTTTGGAGTTTGAGCTATGCAAAAGTAGAAAAATGCGCAAATAATCTTTATATGTCAGACTTAGAGCAGATTTAGTTATTTTTGCTGATAGTTCCACGGCTTCTCCTTTCGTAAGCTTCGTCATATCCTGAAAAGCCTTTAGTGCTCCTTCCACAGCAGCTACAAGAAGCACAAGCATCGGAGAACCCACATTTAGCAGTTCTTTTTTTGGATCCAAAAGTGCTTCTACCGCGCGAATCGCCATGCGGAAAGCGAACATTTCCGCATAAGCTGAGGCGATATTCGCCTTGCATGAAGAAAATCCATACAATAAATATTCCACTTCTTGATTTGCCAAAGGATGCGAGCCAGGATCAACCAGCTCATTGGAAATTTCCGCGTTTCCTGCCGCATCCAACTCTAGCCCATACGTACGGGAATTAAATTTGGTTAAGGCATATTCATTCACGTAGAGCTCGTCCCTCAGTTTCTCAGCTGCGTTATTAAAAGCCTCCAACATCCCCATTGCCTTTAAGCTCACAGGTTCAGATTTCTCAAGGTCATAAGCAATTTCGCTGCCAACTATTGCATTTTGTGCGTTTGCTTCCCGATATTTTTGATAATATCCCACTGTGCCTCCAGGCTGTTCACCCGTACCTTGAAGACGGTTGTACATAAAGGCATCATCCCCCGTTAACGAACATCCCCCAATTGCTTCTTTCGCTTGGTCCAAAACTGCTTGAATTTGACTTTGTTGTTTCTTCTTACTCGAAGCAATGGAAACGTTTCTGTCAATCCTCTTCTTTTCTAACAAACTTTGTTCACCATAAAAATCTGTTGATGCTTTAAAGAAAGCATCATTGGCCGAATTTGCTTTAACCGTTTGGTCAGGCGAATATAGATAAATCGAAGAAATGAGTTCTTGAAACGCCGCGAATAGTGCAGCAATACTAGCTACCGAAGTTTGAAATTTATAAAAGTAATCATCTCCGATGATCGGAATATTCTGAAACACCTCATTCACTTCATTCGCTGCTCCAACAACAGTATGCTCCTCATTTATTTTGGTACGTATCTCATCGTTTCGCTGTTTAGCTATCCTAAGATCAGATTCAATTGTTTGTTGCAACTGCCGCACTGTAAGTTCATTCGCCGACACTTCCAGCTTTGTTGCCATTAAAAGGGCGGTATACTCCATTATTAATTTCAATAACGTTTCTAGGTCATTTAATTTTTGATTAAGAATTTGCAGTTGCTCCCCAAGTTCACTTTTTGATGCATGGAGCGATTGGAGCTGAAGTTTCACATTCATTATCTCTTCTCTTACTTCATCAATCGTATGTATGCCAATTTGACCAGCCAAGCGATCTAATTCCGTCATTCGTGATTGATAATAAAGATGATAAGTTGAAGCCTTCTTAACTAGCTCTTCGCTGCTCTGCCAAGCATCATCCAGCGCAGCTTCCCGCTGTTCAATGAGTTTTTCCAGCTCAGCCGCTTGTTTCGCAAATTGCGACCCTAACTGAAACGGAGCTTTAGTTCCACTTTTGCGGAACTTGTCTGTAATCTCCAGTGTATATTCAATAGGGGCCTTGATTTTCATATCTTCAAGCACTTGCCTCTGGAAGATGTTATGACTAGCTAAAGAATAGACAGGAGTAACTTGCATACTTTGATCAACAGGGCGTGTATCGACATAATGAAAGGAACCTTTCGCAGCTGCAGACGACAAATTAGCCGTAAATACTTGCCGAAATAGTTCTTCACTTTCCGGTTGAGATATCCCTAAACCATAAAGTCCTAACGTCTGGATCTCTTGATCAAACGATGACATCACAGAACGTGTCGCTGCTTTCACCGCCGATTCACTCTCCCTCTCTGCTAATTTGATACGCGCAAAATCAATGAGTACCGCTTGAAACAAAAAGATAGGAACAATAATCAGAATTAAATAGACGGTTACGGCTCCATCCTCTGAATAAAAGAGTCTTCTCAAAAACTCCCCCCTTACTAGTTATGAATGACAATCACTATGCCTTTACTTTCCAATTCTTTTCGAAATGAACTAGATGGTATCCCCTTACCATTAGCCCCCTTTTTGAAAAAATGCCAAACCACGCCTTGAATTTGCGTACCTTGTTCAATCAGTTCAATATCCTTGGGCAATTGTTCCATGCGCAGTTGAAACTCTGTCATACTATAAAAAGCTTGATGTCCTATCCCTCGAGCATCCAAGGCATCTACAGTCCTGCTCTTACCAGATAGAGTCGTTAGCACAACTTCCTTGCCCCCTACCAGCGATCTCAAATAAGCAGCGGCTTGACGTTCAGACTGAATGGTTACTGAGGGCCCTGATAGGTCGGAGCGATCCGGTTCAACCAGAGCTTCCCTCGCCTTTTGCGGAGAAATTCTTCCTTTAATAGCTTTAAAATAAGTTCGTGTAATATCCGTTAAACGTATTAGCTCGATTGGCTCCACAACATGTGAAATCCCTTTTCCGGATGTAGTCTCCGCATCGAACCATTTTTCAATAAATACAGGTATCAAGAATGGCTTATTTAACTGCACCTCAACCTGTCTATCTAAGGCGTAATTTGTAAATTTGGCCGTCCCGGTGATGCCCTGTGGCAGGATCACAGCAGATTTAGCGAGTTTTCGTTCTACAAGATTGCTACTATCCGTAGCAGGTATTGCTATTTGTGTAGTACCTCCACCGACTAACAATCCGAATAAATCTGATATCTTGTCTTGTGTCAGCCTCCAGTAAAGCCCATCCGTCTCGTTTGGAGCATAATTGCCTGTGAGAATATCTTTGTGACTGTTATCCCAAGTAAATGCAAGCCGCTCTGCGATCGTTATTGCCGTCTGTTGGATATATACTCGCTGGTACATGTAAATACCTACAAATAGAAGCGTGATTGTGCATAGTAAAATGAAAGGAAAGACGAGTGCTGCTTCCAAGGTGAAACTCCCGCGCTCACTCGAAATCAGGCTTCGATGCCTTGAACTAAGGCGCACAACTAGTCGTTGGACTTGGCGCACAGGGAGCAACAGCACTGTTATCCTTTAAGTCAGTATTTGCGTCTCCAATAAGCTTTTGAAACCACGAGACTATCCATTTTCTAAAAATAATTGCTATCGCCACTAACACAGCTACAATCAATAAAATTTCCAATGTCCCCAGCCCTTCTTCATCTTCCCAAAAGCTTTTGAATCTCCTGCTGATTGTTTCCATCTATGTTCCTCCTAATATTGTTTCATCATGAGTAAGGCAGGCGCTGCAACGATCACCATAACAATTAAGAATATAAGCACCATGGGAAAGACCAGCTTTGATGAAGCTTCTTCACCTAATGTTCTCGAAACTGATTTCCTGCGCTGCCAAAGATCTAACGAGAGGGATTGGAGCGATAGGACAAATTCATGCCCTCCTCGTTTATGATTCAACAGCAGTGTTGATGTGAATAAGGAAACTTCATGAAGCGCACATCGCTTGCTAAAATCCTCCATAACTTTCGTGAACGATACATTCATCTCTAGCTCATGGACTGCTTGGGCTAGTTCCTTATAAAGCGGTGTATCACTTTCTTGAGGCCTTGCCTCCACGCAGCGTACCCAAGCGCGGTGAACCGTTTCTCCAGCGTTTACGAGCAATACAATCGTACTTAGAACCTCAGGCAATTCAAGAATGATCATTTGCCGTTTTTTGCGAATTTTCACGTCCAAATCACGAACCATTAACACAGGGATTATAGCGGATAGCAAATAACCAAAACCCAACAAAGACGCATCTTTGCCCGCTAGAACTGAAAGTAAAGTAAATGTCATACAGATTAACGTACTAGCTGAAATCATCTCTGTCATTAACCATTTACTGCCTTGTGCAGATAGGCTTCGCCCATGTAAAGCAATTAGTCTATGATGTAATTTCGCTGTAATGTCAGGCCATTTTTCCATGACACGCAGGGTATCTATGAGAAAATAACTGTAAGGTAGTAGTAACTTCAACCGATAGGGATATTGTATTTCCTTAAGTTGTTTGACATAACGCCAACTTCCCCATAAATAGATGAGTAAACACGTGCAAATTTGTACGATAAGCAACCATATCATCCACATGTTACACCTTAATATTCATGATTTTTTGAGTTAATAGAAAGCAAGCACCTAACAGCACTAGACTAACCGTCATGATCACAATTCCACTTCCGCTATACAATGGCACCATATATTCAGGCGATGAGAAGGCCAAAACGGCAACAATAGCAATTGGAGCAAAAAGCAGTACCCTTGACTCAAAACGTTTCTGGGCAATCATGACCGATATATCTTGTGAAATCTCAAGCTTCTCCCCAATGACTGTCGCCGTTCGTTTCATAACCTCTACCAAATTGCCTCCCGTTCGTTTGCATGTCATAAATACATCCATGAAGCTTCTTACATCTTCTAAATCACTTCGATCGGCAAAATTTTTCAATGCGACTTCCAGTGGCTCGCCATTTTCAACTTTGCGACAAATAATACTGAACTCCACTACAATAAAACAAGCAGGGTCGGGATAAAGCAGCCGCAGATCCTCTAACGCCTCTCCGAATGCCGTTTCTATCGACTTACCGACTGTCATTGAGGAAGACAGACAGCCAAGCGCTTGTTTAAACTGCACATATAGCTTATTTTTACGTATTTGAATCAGTTGCTGCTTGCGAACTCGTGGAAATAGGAAGCCAGTAACCGAAAGCGCTGTGGCGAGAATAAAGCTTTTGTAAAAAATATAGCCGATGACAAACGTTGGCAGTGCCATCATCAAGATGGCATACACTTTTTCTTTGGACGTTAATTGATAGTACGTATAATCAATTAATTGATTTATGGGGGCTATGGGAGTATTCACACGGGAAGATTCAGATTTCACGATTTGCTTTCTTCGTTCGAGGTAACCGAGGAATAGCCAGCTCAGAATAGCAACAATAATAAGTATCAGAATAATTCTCATATTGACTTGCTCTCATTCTGATAGGTGATCCACTCCGGCAATTTCTTTCCGGCCATTTGGGTTTTATGCCTATTCGTTAATTTGTTGCCTGTAAAGACAAGTTCGCCAACCACTTTCCCATCTGATGTTTCACCCTTTTCTTCAAAGAGGAATAAAGGATGAAGCTGAATCTCGCCATTTGCCAGCCCCAAAACTTCATGGATCTCAGTCACTCTGCGAGAACGATCACGAATGCGGCTAATATGAACTAAAATATCGAGCGCTGAAGCGATTTGTTTGCGGATAACTTCTACAGGGAGCGGCGCACTGCTGAGCACCATTGTCTCAAGACGACTTAACATGTCTAAGGATGTATTGGAATGCCCTGAACTGAGACTTCCATCATGTCCCGTATTCATCGCAGCCAGCATATCTAATGCTTCAGCCCCCCGGACCTCCCCTACAATTATCCGATTAGGCCGCATACGAAGCGACGAACGAATCAGGTCACGTATTGTGATTTCTCCCTTTCCTTCCGTATTTGCATTTCTGGTTTCCATCCGCACCAAATTGGGCACCGTTAGAATCTGCAATTCGGCAGAGTCTTCAATCGTAATAATCCGCTCATGAGAAGGTATCCAGGCACTCAGCGCATTGAGAAATGTCGTTTTACCAGATCCTGTTCCCCCTCCAACAAATATGTTGTAACCTGACTCAACTAAAACTTGCAAAACACTAGCCGCTTCTTGCGAGATGCTGCCCATTTGAATTAAATCTTCCATGAGCAGCGGTTTCTCCGGAAACTTACGAATGGTCAAAGTTGGACCACTTAAAGAAGCTGGAGGCAGTACGATATTTACTCTGGATCCATTCTGTAAGCGTGCATCAACAATGGGAGTTGATTGATTGACGATACGATTCACTTTGGAAACAATCATTTGAATTAAATCTTCTAATTTTTCTTCGCTCTCTAACACAACAGGGTATCTTTCAACAGCCCCTTTTCTCTCAAAAAAAATGTTCTTATGACCATTGACCATGATTTCCGTTACAGAAGGATCATCAACAAGCGGTTGAAGCACATCCAATCCTCGAAAAGAATCAAAAATTCGTTTGACCGCAAGCTGCATCTCATTGGATGTCCAGCTAATCTTAACCGCAGCGCTGAATACGGAGTCCTCTATAAGCTCTACTAACTTGGCGTCACTGACTGTACTTGATAAATCTAACCGCTCTTTAACTTCCTGCTTTAATGCAAGGAAAACCTCCTGATTCATGAAGCAGCAGCTCCTTCTAAGTGGGAAGCGGACTGCGAATAACTGCGACCAAGGATGACTAAAAACATTTCGTACACCTGACCCGAAAAAATAGCAGATTGCCACACCTGTTCAGGCGAACTTAAAGATTTCCATTCAGGAATGTAAGGCAATTTACATGTCAGCTTCTTATCCAAGGCTTGCAAATCATTCATTTGAGAACCTGTATATTTATTCATTACAAAATGCACATTTG
This sequence comes from Paenibacillus marchantiophytorum, assembly GCF_014640555.1. GTDB lineage: Bacteria > Bacillota > Bacilli > Paenibacillales > NBRC-103111 > Paenibacillus_E > Paenibacillus_E marchantiophytorum. The sequence continues at coordinate 82,793 of NZ_BMHE01000019.1, forward strand.
ACTTCAAACCCAGCTGCTTATACAGAGCCTTCGTTTTGAAAAAATCATTCAAATCATCCCGCACTAACCACAGAATGTAATCACTTAACTCTAAACTTTTCAAGATTCTAGGATAGATCGATGATTCCAAATCAATGAGGATAAAATCATAGGCATCAAGAGCGATTAATGCCTCAACGAGCAACTTGGCATGCTCACCGCTCATTTCGTACATTTCCCTAATCTGATCATTCGCTATTAAATAATCAAAGCGCAATCTGGCATCATGTGATTTGTATAATTGCAGTTTCGGGGCTAGTGAGTCTGGTGTCGATTTCAGATAATAGAGCAGTTGAGAAAATCCGCCCGAATCACCATTCAACCATAGTGAAGCCGCGCTTATGGACTCAAGACTTAAATAGAATACCCTTTCGCCTCGTAAAGAAAGTTGCTTGGCTAAGTGCAGAGCAGTTATCGATTTCCCACTGCTGCCGCTGCTGCTATAGAAAGAAAGCACCTTTGTTCGATTGGTGAGAGCTCCCACACAAGTTTGGCTCATCTCAGCGTAAAATGCTTGAAGACGCGAAAGCATTTGTTGCAGCGACTGAAACCGATAGAGAAATGGTACTTTCGTTTCAACGTCACTGGAATTCGCAATCGTTTCACTTAAAACCATTTTGCATAAACTCGTGTTCCGATGAATCATTATGGGGTAGTATGTCTCTGACATTAATAGCACTCCATCCAACTGCTGACTTTCCATCACATCTAGGATAAATTCCGGCTTGGAAAATAACTTCACTTGCCATCGATCAGCGAACTCCGAACATCGTATGAAAGCTGCGAGCCTATCGGCATATTCAGTATCATCGTCCAATATGTACAGTTGCATTTTATTCATAATTCCCTCCCTCTATTAGGATGTGAGCTTGGTATACATCCCGCTGCCAATTAAGAGCAGGCCTGTAATCATAAGCACAATGGCGATACGCTTAATTGTTTCAGTTGTCATATACCACCCTCCTTCAAGCTCCGGAAAACAAAAAAGCACCGCTGATGGAAGAGAACGAGTCTCCACGATCAGCGGTGCTTCCGCTTGTCCGAAAAATATGTACCCAAATTATACCACATGTGACAAAAAAGACAATCTTTTTATTCCCAAGGGTAATTTACCTTAAAAAAACCAGCTAATTTCTTGCTCTCGACTCTTCGCATGCGTCTCATTTCTGCTCTCTGTGGTGCCGACTCATGTAATTTCGTTTCTTCTTCCGTTTCGGGAACCACTTGAGGCACTTCAACGGGCACCTTATTATCGTCCAAAGCAACGAATGTTAAGAAGGATGTCGCGGCAATTTTTCTAGCTCCTGTTTTCAAGTCCTCTGTGACAACCTTCACGAAAACCTCCATCGAGCTTGTCCCGGTCCATGTGACGAAAGACTCCAAGCAGACAGAATCGGAAGTATGAATGGGTGACAGAAAGTCTACGGAGTCTGTAGAGGCCGTTACAACGGACCTGCGGCAATGCTTGTGGGCGGCAATCGACGCAATGTCATCAATGTAGGACATCAGCTTACCACCGAACAACGTATTGTGATTATTTACATCTGTTGGGAAAATACGCGAAGTCTTGAAGCAGCGAGATTCTCTGGCAAAGCGTTGTTCCATCTTTAATACCCCCAATTTGCATGAAAAATTCAAAATATGAACCATCATATCACACTTATTGTGCTAATGGTTATAACTTGGGACACGTGTGTAATATAGTAATACAAGCTTGATACATTCATATGGAGGTGTTGCAATGTTTACGTTTATCGTCGTATTCCTCATTACTTATGCGCTTTTTTCCATTTCAGGTGTCCTCTTCCCAACTGATCTTGCTTACTACAGTACATTGAAAAAACCGAGTTGGAATCCACCTGCGAAGTTGTTTGGAATAGCTTGGGGGATTCTTTATGCGCTAATCTCTGCCTCAGTAGCCATCGTCTATACCAAAACGGATGGTTTTCAAGAAGCTGCAACGGGCTATGTACTTATTTTGCTCATCAACTATTTAGCTAATCAGGCATTCACCTTTTTTGAATTTAAATTAAAAGATCGACGTCTTGCCTTTATCGATACAGCTATCGTAGCAATTACCACCTTCTTCTTAATAATTGCTACGATACCCTACTCCAAATTAGCAGCATGGCTGTTAGTTCCTTACTTATTGTGGTCTTGCTTTGCTACCGTATTGGCTTGGTCGATTTATCAGCTAAATAAGGATGCTAACCGTGCTTTTTGAATTTGGAAAACCAAGATTTGGAAGGATTCACTGCTTTTTCTTTGTGTAAAATAGCCGGTGGTACAATGTGAGTAAGCAAAGGAGCTAGCGCGCGGTTGAGCTCGTCTACTATCTCAGGTTGGTCTTGGATGAACTGCCCTTTCCAAACCTGATGCCGAACTTCATCACGCGGGAGATCAGGTATCGTACATAGAGGAGCAATCGGTAGGCTTTCAACCCATTCCTGACTAACTTTGCGAGGTAAATTCCCGTTTGCTACAAAGTGAACCCTTTTTCCCCTCTTCTGATAGGTCTCAAATTTCTCCAACAAGAATCGAGAACGAGGACGATTGCATTTTCCGGGAGAACCATCAAGAACGACTATAATTTCATCCGCACTGTGACATAATTCTTGAACGGAAGCTTCTTCCCAATGAGTCGATACGTCCCAAATGACGATCGGCTTTTTAATTGTGTGTAAGAGTTTAAAGGAGTCTGCAGATTGCCAAGTGTCCGCTAGGCCATCCGGATGAATGGGAACCCAGGTCGAATAACCATCGGTCCACTCAGTTGAAGTCGGTGCCTGTTGATCCTTCACTAAGCTGTGGCTGAATTGATACCCTTTTGGCGCCTGGGTATCTCCATAGAGGAGCATGTAAAGGTCTGGTTCGATAACGGGATGCTCTACCAAGGCGTTCGGGATTCGCAGGGTATGCAAGAGCCTGGAAAGCGAAATTGCTGCAAATGTCGAACCGACACCGGCAAATAAACTGCCGATAATAATTAATTTTTCAGGGATCGCTGTCTGGTCTGCAACGTCATTTTTCGCAGGATTTGGTGTAAGAATCGTGGTATTCGGAGAATAGGTTCGAAGTCTCATTTTCACTTCCATTGCGGATTGGCAGCGATTGTGAGGTTGTTCCTGAAGTAGAAGTCCAACTGTTGAGGTTATCACTTCCGGTAAGTCAGGACATAGAAGTTCAAGAGGTTTCTGAGTAAGATAGGCAAATTGCCCACCTGAGAATAAATAGTAGAGCATCGCGCCTAGGGTAAATAAATCTGAGCGTGCATCCGTTTGAACGCCTAGAAATTGCTCCGGAGCAGCGAAACCGAGTGTACCCATTTGCACCGTATCCGACTGCTTCTCATGATGGAAATGGCGGGCTACGCCAAAATCAATTAATCGAACTTGACCGTGTTCATTCAGCATGACATTGGAGGGCTTGAGATCTCGGAAAATAATTGGCCGCGGCTGAAACGAGTGTAAATAATGAAACAAATGACAAAGCTGAAACGCGATATGCACAATTTGGGAAACAGGCAAGACCCTGCCCTTTTCTTCGAATAAGTCTTGCAAAGTAGGTCCTTGTATATAGTCCATAACCAAGAAGCCTTGCCCTGCCTCTGTCATAAAATAATCGACTAATTGCGGCAGCTGTGGATGTTGAAGTTGCGCCAGCATCTCAGCTTCTTCCAGAAAATTCGTCCTATCTTCTTCCATGGAAAAGCATTCTTTCACAGCCCATTTCTTTCCTTTGAGTTTCAAATCTTCGGCCAGATACACATGACTCATTCCGCCTTGTCCAAGCAAGGCCTCTAATTGATACCGCCCCTCTAAGCATGTACCCAGCAAATTTTTATGGCTTGTCACAATAGATAAAAGCCCCCTATCAGGTAAGATTTACCTTGATTATAAGAGGGCTTCCTATAAATATCTACCTATTTTTCCTAATTCTACGTCTTTTGTAAGTATAGTGTAAATTCTTCTCGATTGTGAAAAAGCTGTTTGGCTTTAATCAGAAAAAGCGACGGTTCCAATATGCGTAAAATATCCTTCACCGTTTGGAACGGCTTCTTATGCATCAATTTAACCGTTATAATCGCTGTTCCGCCGCTCTGCAAGGAGTACAACAAATCAGCGACCAGACGCCCCATCTGGCGTGGGTCCCAACTCATATCACAAACAAGTAAATCAAACTCATTGTCTTTAAGCTTGACATCCCCTGCATTCTTCTTGTAAATCTTCAAATTGGGATTGCCAAGAAGCCGCGGACTCATAGCAGCTGGATCAATCGCCGTGACACGCAAACCGCGTTCTAACAATAACGATGTCCAACCCCCAGGAGCTGCTCCAATATCTAGCGCTGTTCTTGCCACACTAAAATCAATGCCGAATCGTTGTTCAGCTTCAAGCAGTTTAAATTTTGCTCGGGAAATTTGATCTTCTTCTTTCATAAAACGAATAGCGCCACCAGACCAGTCAGACAAATTATCCGCAGGCTTGGAGAGCCCAACGAACACTTTGGCAGCACTGATATACACGGAAATGATGAAATCCGAATAACGTACCACAGGCTCTGATTGAATCTCGCCGACAATAATGTCATCCAAAGCAGCTTTAATTGTAAAAGGTGCATAAGGTACATTAGCACGCTCTTCTTTGCGAACTTGAGTCGCAATTTTCTGACCGGAACCTATGAGCCCGGCACGATACGCTTCCCTAAGCCACTCTTTCAGATTTTCAATGTCCGCATCTGTGCGGCTTAATTCCCACACCTGATCGACAGGTTGAACATGCCGAAGAAACATGGGTTCCTGCTCTTTCAGTGCTGTTAGTGACTCTTCTGCACCCGCAGGTATTTCAAACAAAAACACTTCGGTAGGCACCAGCAAATAAAACTTGGTCATCGGGAATATTTTACGAATTTCGTCTTGCGCATATTGGGCGAACCCATGATTCGAGGTGCCAATATAGGTAGTTGTTTGTGTCATAGCCGCATCCTTTATGTAAACTGCAATTTCTAATCAATAACTTTGATCCAAGGCCGATCTTGATACCATTCCAAAGCGATTTGCACGTCAAAAGCCTTCTGAATATTGGTTGGGGTCAATACATCTTCTTTACGTCCAGCCGCAATCAATTCACCTTGTTCAATAATAGCAACATGCGTAAATAAGGGGATAATTTCTTCAATATGATGAGTCACGTAAACGACGGTAATATTCTGCTTGCTTAAATCATTAACATCCCTCAAGAAACGCTCTCTCTCATACAAATCCAATCCAGCCGCGGGTTCATCCATGATCAAAATGGAAGGTTTCATCATAAGAGAACGAGCCAACATGACTTTTTTGCGCTCCCCTTGCGATAAACTGCCCAGTGGCTGATCAGCCAAATGCGGGATACGAACACGTTCCAGCATCACTAGCGCTCGATCTTTCACTTCTTGCGGAATTTCCTGATAAAAACGCAAAAAGGCATATTCACCCGTAGCGACTACCTCAAGAACAGGATCATTTAAGTTCATTTTCTCGAATAAGGATTGCGAGATATAACCAATCTTCTTGCGTACTTCCCTCACGTCGCATTGCCCATAGCGATTTCCCAGTACATCTACCGTCCCCCGGCTTGGGAATTCGTATCCATTCATCATCTCCAGCAAGGTCGTTTTGCCCGAACCGTTGCGTCCTAGTAATACCCAGTGTTCACCTTGTGCAATGTGCAAGCTAACATCATTAAGAATATGACGTTCGCCACGTATAAAGTGAATATTAGATAAATGTATCATATAACAGTAAGATCCTTTCTTATTCCTGATCCTGCCTATACGTCCCTTGAGATATTTGTATAAGCACTTCATCCGGGATACGGTTCGGGTATAAGCCCATCCCCTCCGGTTTGGCTGTATAAAGCATTTGAAACATAGCGGTACATGCGGAAGGACTAGAGGTATGAATATAAATGGTTCGTGGAAATTTACGCTTCTGGAGAAGCCAAATAACAACATCCATGCCCGTTTGTGCCGATGTCCAGCCTAAGTCATGATCTAGCGATAAAATGTCTACTTCAAACTCATCCAATAATAATTGACACTCAAGGACGTTCCTGGCTAAAGAAAATCCTTGGGGACAAGGGCGCAAGTCATCTAAGTATACATGAATCATGATCTTATTTCCTTTCCTGTTCATGTTGAGTGCCCATTACGGATCCTGGATCAACGATTTCACGAGAGCAATCTCCTTTAAATGGGTCCCGTCCGTTCCGGAAGCTGTCTCTAGCACAATGGGCATATGGTTAAGGTATGGGGACTCAAGGAACTCTTTGAAATGAGCCAGACCAATAAATCCACTTCCAATATTGGCATGACGATCTCGTTTTGACCCATAAGGATGAAGCGAATCATTGAGATGAACGGCTTTGAGATGTGGAAGATAATCAAGCTGCAAGCCCTTTGACTCCAAATCCCTCCAATTATGCCCCTGCCAAAGACCACTTGCAAAAGCATGGCAAGTATCCAAGCAAAAACCGACCTTGTCCGGATGCTCACAAAGCTTGCGCACCTGAACCATCTCTTCCATTGTCAATCCAAGCTGCGAACCTTCTCCTGCTTGATTCTCCAGTAAAATCACCGCTGAACCCTCATAACCCTGAGTCGCACTATTCAAACATTGTATTATATTTTTATAACCTTGTAACGGGTCTTTTCCAATATATTTCCCAAAATGCACCACCAAACCAACTGAACCACAAGCATCAGTGATTTCTAGGCCACTTTTTAAAATACTTACCATCAAATCGCGTTCGACTTCATCAGCTGCCGGATTAAGCGGGTAAGGCGCATGACCAATCGATACTAGGCCATTTTCCTGACATAATTGCGCGCAAGCTTGCGCATCATGAACGTTCACTTGCTTCGTTGAGAGCCGCCGCGGATTCATTGGAAAATATTGAAAAGCACTCGCCTGGATCGAGAGAGCCATTTTGGCCGCACCTGAATACCCTTTGCGTGTGCTGACATGAGCGCCAATAAATTTTGTTTGCTTTGTCATGATTGACAATTCACGCAATAAAAGCATTTGCGACTTGAAACTTCGGTCTTAATCAGAGCATGACCGCAGCGTACACAAGACTCCCCTTCTCGATCATAGACACGACATTTGGCATCAAACTGCCCCGTTAGACGGTCTCCTACGAATAAGGGCTCGTCAATATAACCACCGAACTGAATAGCTTCGAGCAGGACGGACCTCATCGCTACAAACAGTCGATGTTGCTCCTCTTCGGTTAATGACGGCAGCTTACGAAGCGGTAATAGGCCCGCATAAAAACAAATTTCATCCGAATAACAATTTCCGATTCCGGAAAGAAAAGCTTGATCGACCAATGAAACTTTGAGATTGCTTCTTTTGCTTTTCAACACTTTTTGGAACTCTCCAAAAGTAAAATTCGGTGCTAAGGGTTCTGGTCCAAGCTTCGCAAAAAGCTTCTCTGCTTCTGATAATGCGTGCAGATGCAAGTAACCTAAGCGCAAACCTATAAAATATAAATTCCGCATCCCAAAGCGAATCACAACTTGTGTAGTTCGTTCAGGCTTTTCGGCTTCTGAGCCATAAAACATCCAACCGCCCAACATTAAATGCAAGACCAAAACTTCACCTGATCCCAGATGAAATACCAAATGTTTGGCTCTGCGATCTAGTCCAACAAATTGATTGCCAACTAGCTTATGGATAAACAGATCAGGATCCACATTCAAGGATTTAGGACGCTCCACCTCTACGCCGGTTATCACGTTCCCTAGAATCAAACGCGACAATTGTTGTCGATATGTCTCCATCTCCGGAAGTTCAGGCATGGCATTCCCTCCTTGCTGTTTTCTTCTTTGTATATCCAAATCTAGGACAAAGTAAACAACGCCGAAGAGGGGCTGACCCTCATTTCGATGATTAAATTAACCCTTCGCTGACATAGATCGGTTTGGCTTTGCGCGTGGATTGCGGGGAAGCTGTCTTGCTCAGCTTAGCTTTCAAACGTCGGATGCGTTTCTCCAATGCTTCTTCAACCTCATTTTGCTTTTTGTCTCCGCGATGCAGGGAGCGGCGGCGCCACAGTTTGGCCCATGCCTCTTCCGCATAATATATGGCCTGCTGGATGTTTCTCTCCCGATGCTCATAATACATAGCTAACTCCAGATATGCATCTATTTGCAGAGCAATACTTGCGTTTCTGATCTCGATCCACCGTATCCACAAATCTACCGCAAGCTGATATTGCCCATTTTTCTTATAAAAGGCAGCCAATTGCAAAAGAGCGTTTTCTTGCTCTGTGGAGTTGGCCTGACTAGCGCCGCTCATTAACTTGTGAAATAAAGCATCAAAGTAAGATTGGGCTTTCGCTGTGCGGTTCATTTTGTCCAGCCATTGGCCTGTTCGAAACAGCTCTTCAAGTTCGGAATGATCCATAACCGCAGCATGTTCCGTATCATCAGTTAACAAATTGCCAAAATGAGTAGCTAGCGCTGCCATCGTTACGATATCATGCTCATTATGAATAAAAACACCTTCAAGGATTGCTGGATTTTTCTCCGCCAAATATTGAAAATATAACGTAGGCGCCATGGAACCTGGCACATCGTCCACTCGCTCAAAGCCCAGTCTGCTTTCTTCGACCTTGCTCAAACGACAGGATGGCAGTGTATTGCGCCATATACTGCGTGAGGGATACAGAAGATCTAATTGCAGCAGATCAGCATCGTCCAATTGAAGACGATTCAGGACGTAACGATTCTTCAGAATCGGCCAGTCAAATGTGCGTCCATTATAGGAAACAATATGCGTAAAGCGTTCGAGCAGCGTTTGCAAATAAATGAGCATCGCCTGCTCTTCCGCAGGATTGCGAATCAGAAGCTGTTCCACAGTGAAAGACTCCCCTGTGTAATAGCCGATGCCGACCATGAACGGCACGTTGCCTGCACCGACGCCGAGTCCGGTCGTCTCGGTATCGAAGAACAGCAGATCTTCGTGCCGGACGACGGCGTCATGGTCGTGAAAGCAGGACAGCTGCTGCGCAACATCGGACAGCTCCCGCAGCCGATATTTGCCGTGCGTGCTGTCCGCGCCGTACAAACGGCGCCGCATGATGAACGAGCCCGCCGGGCTCGTGTGGACATGGGCGCCGATCTGCGCCCACTCGCCGTCTGCCGGAGGCAGCGGCGGAGGTGTTACCTGCGCCGCCGTCGGGCCTTTCAGGCGGCCCAGCCTTTCGCGGAGCCCGCTCATCGGGCACCGCCTGGATAGCGGTCATAGAAAAACACAAACGGCAGCTTATTATGCACCGCCCTTACCTGCGGAACGACCCGAATGTCCATCGGATCGCACACAGGACAAGAGCATATGTTTTCGTTAGTCCTTAACCGAATTTTAATTAAGGATCGTACAGAACCACGCATTTATAACCCCTCCAGTAAAAGAAGGGATTTTCTCTTTGCGTCCCTCCCTTCTATTTCAGTTCCAATACATGAAGGACAGCCGTCCTCACATGGACATTTTTGAATTAAGTTCCTGGCCGCTTCTTTTATTTCGTCGAATCGCTTATATACGTCTTCCGCTAATCCAATACCGCCGGGGTAATGGTCGTATATAAAGATAGTAGGCAGCTGTGAATGTTCGGCCCTTATTTGGGAAACTACATGAATGTCGCTGCGGTCACACATTACATGAATGGGTACGATATGCCTTATCACATTGGATATTCCCATTAATAGTTGCTCTAGCGTTTTTGTTTCTAATGTGGGGTCAATCTCAGTTATTTCTACCCAGGTCGCACTGGTATGCAGTTCTTCTTCGGGAAGCTTAATTGGCCCGTATCCGATATTTTCGAAACTCGTCAAACGGATTTTTTTAAACATCGTTGCCATAACATTTACGGCTACGTCGCCATGATTTAACGACGTTGTTCGCCTTTTTTTCGTTAGGTCAGTAGATAAGACTTTTAGCTTAACTGCCAGGTTCGCATCGGTGTAATATTCTACATCGACTTCCCGTACGTATGCTTTCTTATGTTCCCAGTCTAACTTTTCGACTTGAAACTGTACGCCTTCATGCAAGTAGATTGCTTCGTCATGTAAAAGGGTCATAGCGCTAAATCTGTCCATCTCGCCGATAATTTTTACGTTTGCTATGTCCGATTGGTCGACAATTACTACGTTTTCCTGCGCTGCGGATCGCAGACTTACTTCATGGGCGGGGAAAGATTGATTTGCCCAGTAAAACGAATCGCCAGCTTGAGTAAGCACCCTTTCTTCTACCAGGTATTCCAGTATATCAGTTATCTCCAACGGGCCAAATTCTTCCCCGATTTTTACGGGAAGTTCATACGCTGCACAACGCAAATGATCTACCAGGATTAACAAATTTTCAGGGTTAATTCTCGCAGATTCCGGGGAACGCTCGAAAAAATATTCAGGATTTTGGACTACATACTGGTCTATAGGAGTATTGCTGGCTACCATAACTACTAGGGCTTCCCCATGCCGTCTACCAGCCCGGCCTGCTTGCTGCCAGGTGCTGGCGACGCTGCCAGGATACCCTGACATAATGCAGACTTGCAACTGCCCAATATCTACACCAAGTTCTAAGGCATTCGTACTTACTACCCCCAGTATTTCCCCGTTTCGTAAGCCCCGTTCAATTTCCCTCCGCTGATTCGGTAAGTAGCCGCCCCGGTAGCCCCTTATGGACTTAGTCCCTAATTCATTTTTCACGATTTCTTGTAAGTGACTTAGTATTAACTCTACCCTTACCCGACTGCGGGCAAAAACGATTGTCTGTACGTTATTCGTTAGGAATTCTTTAGCAAGCTGGTTTACTTCTACCGTCGCGCTTTTCCGAAGATTTAGCGGCTTATTTACTATAGGCGGGTTATAAAAAGCAAAGTGCTTCCTCCCCCTTGGCGCGCCGTTGTTGTCAATCAGTCGCATAGGTTTACCTGTAAGCTGTTCGGCCAGTTCCTGAGGGTTCGCAATCGTAGCAGACGTACAGATAAAAAGCGGATCGCTGCCGTAAAATTTGCAAATACGCTGCAGCCTACGGATTACGTTTGCTACATGGCTGCCGAATACACCCCTGTACGTATGCAGTTCATCAATGACTATATATTTAAGATTACTAAATAAGCTTACCCATTTCGTATGATGTGGCAGAATGGCTGAATGCAGCATATCCGGGTTCGTAATAACGATATGGCCGACGTTCTTCACTATTTGCCGAATGGCTGGAGAAGTATCTCCGTCGTAGGTAAAGCTTTTTATGTCGATACCCATTTCATTAATGATTTCGTTTAATTCGCTTTTTTGATCTTGCGCCAGGGCCTTCGTTGGGAACAAGTAAAGCGCACGGCTGGCGTCGTCTTCGGCGATTGCCTGTAGAACAGGAAGGTTATAACATAACGTCTTGCCCGAAGCAGTCGGCGTTACAGCTACGACATTTTCGCACTTACGGATAGTTTCATATGCAGTATGCTGGTGAATGTATAACTGTTCAATACCTCTTTTAGCCAAGGCTGCTTGTATCCTGGCGTCTACGCTTTCGGGCATGGGTCTTGTTTTTGCTTCTGTGGGTTCAACTTCGTGCCAATTTACTATATTTTCATTACTTTTTAATCCGTTTATTAAATCCGAAAGAGATTTTTTTCTTATCATATCTTCAACTCCGTATAGAACGATTGTTCCCCTATTATATACGTCTAATACAAAATAAAAAAGCCCCTTTACGAGAAAGGGCTTAATATGAAAAATCTTGGGATCGCGCGCGGGTATGGCGAATCTCCTTACTCATTTCGTTTCTTCTATTTCACAGAATATACGTTCGTATGTCTACATCAGATCAGAGGAATCATCGTAATCATAGCGAACACCGTCTAGATCTGCACTGGCCAGATGCGTGTCAACGTGGAGGGCATGATTGGCACTCTCTTGCATTTTAAGCAAAACCTCTTGATAATCTCTTGAACGCAGTTCTTCTGCTTCATACTTCATCGCTGTTCGTAAAGCTCTTTCAATTATAATGACATCATGACTAGTAAAATTCATAGTTTCCGCACCTCATCTTGGACCTCAGTTTCCTACAAACTAGTTTTGCCACAATTGATAAAACCCATACTTTACAAGGTATATTTCAAAAATTCGTAATCCACGTTGATTTCAGTTAAAATTAGGAAGATTACACAAATGAGGAGGAATTCATAGTGACAACTTCTTTACCGACCGAAATCGAAAGCAATCGCCAGCCTGATCACGAAATCAATCCACAGTTCCTTACCCGGTGGTCACCACGCTCATTTACGGATCAAGAAGTAACCGAAGATGTACTCCTAAGCTTATTCGAAGCAGCAAGATGGGCTCCATCCGGCAGCAATTTGCAGCCATGGCGTTTCATAATTGCAAGAACAGAAGAAGAAAAAGCCAAATTCTATGACTTTATCATGCCGGCCAATCGCGAATGGTGTGAGAAAGCTCCCGTTCTTACACTAGTTATCTCCTACACCAAAACATCAAGAGGCGATAGCAATCCCAGCCATCAGTTCGATGCTGGCACAGCATGGGGATATCTGGCTCTGGAAGCTAACAATCAAGGTTTAGTTACACATGCAATGGGCGGATTCCATCGCGATCAAGCTCGGGAAGCTCTGCAAATTCCTGAAGATTATGACATTCATGCTGTCATCGCCATTGGTCACCGTGGACCGGTAGACGCATTGTCAGAGAAATTCCAGGAACGTGAAGCGCCGTCAACAAGACGCCCGATTAATGAGCTTCTGTTTGCAGGAGAATTCGGTAAATCACTTTAAAAAAAGAACACTCCATCCCATATCAGCATGGGTTGAAGTGTTCTCTTCTTTTAATACGGCGTTTCCACTTTATCTACCTTCGCTTTATAGGAGGGGTCGAAGAAAGCCGTAAAGGTGAGATTAATCGTAATTTTGCGTGTCAAATCCTTTGGCAAACTGCCGTAATTAACCGTATCTACCTTAATTAATCGAGGCAGAGCCTGCAATTGGGTAATAGCATCTGAGATCTCTTTAAAAGTTCCCGCTACGGATGTGGTAACTTTTACCTCTCGCACATTCGGGTAGGCCGTTTTCTTCGCCGCATCTGTTTGCTGTTGTGAACTCTTCTCGCTGATCGAATACGTAATTGAATTAAAACTTACATCAGTATCTTTTTTAATTTTGTTCAAATCCAGTGTGATTTGCTCCGTATTATCCCATAAAGGCAATGCCGCTTGCACTTCCTTCATGGACGGGCCTATGACCGCATTCTGCTTTTCACTCACTTTTTTGTTGAGCAACTGGACTTGTTTATTCAGTGTTGCTAGTTCACTTTCCTGCGCTTTAACCTTATCGGAAGATGGCATTTGCAAAAAGTAATAAAAAGCGAAAAGACCGAGAAACAACAAGGCAGCTCCGAATAACAGCAATGTCTGCGTATTATTTTTGTTGGACATTCGCTTTATCCGCCCCTTTCGTTTCCGTTGCTGGTTTTGCAGCTATATCTTTCTTAAATGAAACTGTGTAATTGACTGTATACTGCTTCGGTGCAGCAATGGGAGTAGGCAAAATTGGATTCACGACTTCCGTGTTCGGCGCTTCTATAGTTCTCGTCGTATCCGTGTTGGCGATTGGTACGTTCCCATACGTATTTGAAGTTGTTGTTTCAGCAATCGATTGAAGCAATGTATTCTCACCAAATGGCAATCTTCTGAGATCGTACAAGTAACGGGCGGAATCTTCCATCTTGGCAAAGAGAACGGTTAATGTTATCTGAGACTCTGAAGCATAAGCAATTGCACTGAGTTGCGCATCGACAGGCAGCGGTTTCTTCAGATCGTTCACAATGGCAACGACATCTTTGCGATTTGCTTTGGTAGTGGCAATGAATGATGCTGGATCGCCTTGCGCCTCCGGCTTTTTAATCAATTTGGCTTCTGCTGCTGATCTCTCCTGATTCAGTGCGGCAATCTTTGTTGTATTTTGCGTTATTGCTTTTTTGTTATTAAAATAAGTTACGCCGCTTAGCGCCATACAGCCAATCCAAGCTGCCAAAAAGATAACAAGCAGGAGCAGCTTGATCTTGGTCTCTGTCTTCCTATGCGGCAATAAATTGATAAGGGCACTTCGTTTGGTCATCATCGATACACCGACCGCGATGCGGTAGGCATTGGCATTGAAATCTTTGGAGCGACCATTCGTAAAGACGTCAAAATCAACCGTTTCTACCCGTATTTCGGATAACGATTGCTGAAGTTCTCGATGCAGCTGCACTCTCCCTATATTAGCTCCTGTAACGATAATATGTGAGATACGGCTCGAACTTTCTTGAATACTATATTGATAGAAACTAAGCATTCTTGAAATTTCTGCAATAATTTCTCCTATTTGATCCGACGTGAGTTCCTCTTGCGTAGTATGTTCGTGTTCAACAAGGGTGATTGTACGCATAAAAATAGGATTTCCATTTTGCAGCATGTACACTTCAATTGAACCTTGATCAAGGGATACTAACATCGTTTCTTCAAAATACTCTTCATGCTGTGCAGCAATCGCCCTTGCCAATGCTGTGGCAGAGATTTCAGCAGCTTTCACATGGATGCCGGCATCCTCAAAAATTTTCACATAATTCATGATCAATTTCTTAGGTGCGGCAAAAACGAGCACTAACGTACTCTCATCGTCATGACTGACTTTAATGAAATCATAGACAGGATCTTCAAAAGGCAAACGCAGCGCCGTTTCTACCTCAAGTTCAACAAGCTGACGGAGTTCCTGCGCTTTGATGCTGGGAATTCTCATTTTACGAATAATAATTTGCGAAGTTGGGATTGCTATCGTTGCCGAAGCTCCCCTTAATTTTTCGGATTTTACCCATTGTTTCACTTGAAGACTCAAAGATTCCGGATTCACAATTTGATCTTCTACAATGATACCTGGCGGTATCGGCAGGAAGCCACTCGATCCGATCTCCCATGACTTCTTTCTCTTTACCGTCACATAACGGACGCCCGTGGAATCAACCGTTATCCCAATTCGCTTCAATCCTAGTCCAAACATGCCTATCACATCCTGCTATCCGAGTAATGTTACGTACATCTTTATCAGATCCGATCCATAACCATATGAAATCAAAATGCCCAAAGCCAAATAGGGGCCAAATGGAATCGGTTGTTTTCGTTTAATGATTTTTAACATCAGCAGCAACCCGCCAATCAGAGTTCCTATCAGACATGCTAAAATAAATGCCACAACAATATGAGCTAGTCCTAGCACTAAGCCGCAAACTAGAAGGAGTTTGGCATCCCCCATCCCCATACCGCCGCGTGAAAGGATCGAAATTAGGACAATGAGCCCACAACCAATAACAGCACCCAGTGCGTAACTCCACCAAGTCTGTTCTCCTGGGAAAACAAAACGCAATCCCGCAAGAAAAGGCAAGAAAAAGAGTAAGATTTTGTTCGGAATCAGCATTGATGTTAAATCAGAAACTGTAATTATGATTAATAAACTTACAAGCAGCAATGCAAGGATAGCTTCTGGATGAAAACCTACATGCAAGTAAACCCATACAAATAATAGTCCGGTTACTAGTTCCCCTAATGGATAGAGCAAGGAAACTTTGGAGGCACAGTAGCGGCACTTTCCTCTTGTCCAAAGGTAGCTGATTACAGGCAGCAAATCTCTTGATTTCAGCTGTGTTTCACACTTAGGACATGCGGAAGGCGGTCTGATAATGGACTGTTTGGCCGGCACGCGCAGCGCGACTACGTTGAAGAACGAACCAAGGACAAGACCAACGATGAAGACATAAATTACGATTAGAATCGTCATGTTTGAGGGTCGCTTTCTTTGATTTTGTGAAAAACGGCTTAGTTGCCCTATGAGATGAGTGTCTTCATAACAGTTTTCAACAAACTAGCGGATCCTAGTTCCCTTTGGGCTTTACAATGACAGAGAGCGTCGTGTGAAAAGGAACTATGATCCTCTATATGGCGGGAACTGGGGTAAACGTAGCATGAACGGGAACTGAGATCCGCTATTTAAGCGGAACCTGCTGATTCCAACCGGAAAATAGTGAAATAGCGGATCGTAGTTCCCTCTGGCATGGAATATGGCGCTTTTCAGAATTATAGCGTACTGTAGTTCCCTCAAACTCGCTATCATGACACATTTTCCTACAATCGCGGCTTGACTTTCCCTTATCTCCGCACGATTGCAAAGCTAGAGGATCTCATTCTGCCAAATAGCTTGTTTATACCTCCAAACCAGCAGCCATTCGAACAGATACGTACGTTCACAGCTAACTCGTTCTCATCTCATTGAACCACTCCATCGGGAAGGGGGGGCCTGCAACCCAAGGCTAGAGACTGGAGTCAATCTCCAACATTTAAATTCTGAGCAAGCTTCACTCTCCC
Source organism: Paenibacillus marchantiophytorum (assembly GCF_014640555.1). GTDB lineage: Bacteria > Bacillota > Bacilli > Paenibacillales > NBRC-103111 > Paenibacillus_E > Paenibacillus_E marchantiophytorum. The sequence continues at coordinate 99,279 of NZ_BMHE01000019.1, forward strand.
AAATATCGACATGTCTCTTAGACATGTCGATGGTAGACTTGAAATACGTCCTCAGACAAGACCCTGCTCCACTCTTCCATTTCTGCTCTTGAACACGTCGTGGGGAGAACTCCTTAAATCCAGACCACCAAGCGTGCTAATTTGCTCCGTTTTCTTCCTTACTCTGCGTATCGTAGGCAGGTACTCAAAAACTAATAAATTCTATTTTAAAAAGGAATCGGAATGAACCGATTCCTTTTTCGAAAAAATATTTTATGATTCTGATAAATAATCCGTAGCTGCAGCGGTTTTTTTACCTTTACCAACAACAACATCATTTACCGGTGTAATTGTATAAGTATCAACTGATGTAGTGAGAACAATATTAATAATGGCACCTGTTGACGTATTGTACTCAAGTTTACCTGCTGTTATAGCATCTTTTGTACTAGGCATAACAAGACCAGCTTCTAAATATTTTCCTCCGACTAAATCCGTTAATACCTTAACAGTTGCAGGTGCTGAACCAGCCTTTTCAGAAGTTATGTACAATCTAGATGCTTCATAAACCTGATGGAAGAATGCAGCATCTGCGTCATCTTTTGACTTAGTAATAACCCCCAAAATATAAGGAACAGCAATCGCCGCAATAACAGCCAAGATAACAATAACAGCAAGCAACTCAATCAGCGTAAAGCCCTTCTCTTCTTTTTTTAGGCGATTCATCATTTTCAATATCATACTAGTAACCTCCAAATAGTTAGTTTAACTTAGATTCGAATACATGCTAAACATCGGCAGCATAATGGCTGCAACAATTCCACCAACAAGTCCTGATAGGACAACAAGCAACAATGGTTCCAGCAGCGACTTCAACCGATCCACCGTATTCTCTACATCCATCTCATAAAAATCAGCAATTTTCTCCAACATCTGATCCAAAGCGCCTGTCTCTTCACCAATGGAAATCATCTGCGTTACCAATGGCGGGAACACCCAGGCTTGCTTCAACGGTTCAGACAACGGGTTCCCTTGCCTTAATGAATCTGCTGATTTTTTAATAAAACCACCGATGACTTTATTGTCTACAACCTCTTCGACGATGGCCAAGGATTGAAGAACTGGAACTGCACTGGAGTAGAGGGACGAAAGCGTCCTCGTCATTAAGGCAATAGCGCCTTTTTGTTTCAATTTACCAAAAATAGGTATTTTCAATTTCAAATAATCAATGATGTAAGCACCTTTTTCATTACGTTTGGCCACTTGATAAATGACAATAATGGCCAGCAAACTAAAGATCCAAGTAACCCACTGATGTTGAATGCTGTTGCTCAATTTTAGAACTATTCTAGTAATCAAAGGAAGCTCAGCATGCAATGACTCAAAAGTGCTGACAAATTGAGGAACCACTGACTTTAACAAATAAATCACTGCCACAATGGAAAGCCCTCCAACCGTAGCGGGGTAAGTCATGGCTGACTTAATCTTCTCTCTCGTCACATGCTCTTTCTCAAAAAATTTGGCTAGCCGCTCCAATGTCCCTTCCAGATCCCCAGTCTCTTCCCCAGCCCGAACCATGTTGATAAACATTGGGGGAAATATCCGCTTATGCTCCGAAATTGACTGTGAGAATGAGACGCCTTTGGAAATACTAGATGCAACATGGACAAGAGCATTCCTCAAAGCTTTACTCTCCGTCTGCGCAGCCAAAATACTCGTTGCTTCGACGATATTAACTCCAGCTCGAATTAATGTAGCGAATTGACGGCAGTAAATAATGAAATGAATCATTTTAACTGGATTGCCAATGTAAATATCCTGTCTTAAAGCTTTGAACTGCTCCTCTTTCAAAGAAAGGACCACATACCCTTTTCGCCTAAGATCATCGACCGCAGCTGGTTTATCCGAAGCAGATATTTTCCCCTTTAACAGCTTTCCTCCACTACCTCTTACCTCGTAGAGAAACTCTGCCATTACATGCCACCACCTTCAGCCAGATATGCTCTTGCTGTGATTGGATCGATTAGTCCCATCTGCATCTGTTCCTTAATGGACATATCCAGTGTATGCATGCCTTGATTTTTGCCGGTGAGCATCACACTTTTGATTTGGTGAATCTTCTCGGTTCGAATCAAATTGCCTACCGCTGGCGTGTTAACCATGATTTCCGTTGCGCAAGTGCGGCCTTGCCCGCCTGGTTTAGGCAAAAGTCGCTGCGAGATGACAGCCACAAGGACCGCTGCCAGTTGGACGCGAATTTGACCTTGCTGATGGGCGGGGAAAGCGTCAATGATACGATCAATCGTTTGCGGCGCGTCGGTTGTATGCAGCGTTGCAAAAACCAAGTGTCCGGTTTCAGCCGCCGTTACTGCAGCCGAAATGGTTTCAAGATCACGCATCTCGCCAACTAGGATGACATCTGGATCTTGGCGAAGTGCTGCTCTTAATCCATTGGAGAAGCTCTTGGTATCACTTCCCACTTCACGCTGATCAATAATGGAAGATGCATGTGTATGTAAGAACTCAATTGGATCTTCTAAGGTGACGATGCGCTTCTTCTCTTTGCGATTGATGTAGTCAATCATTGCCGCCAAGGTCGAAGATTTCCCGCTTCCTGTAGGTCCGGTTACCAAGACAAGTCCTTGCGGCTTCAAGGCAAGTGAACTTATTATCGTTGGCAACTGCAGCTGCTCCAACGTCGGAATTTGGGCTGGTATCGTACGAATCGCTACGCTTACCCTGCCTCTTTGACGATAAGCATTGATCCGATACCTCGAATATCCTTCCAACTCATAGGAGAAATCCAGTTCTCCAGCCTGGTTGAACCGCTCAATCTGATCTGGACTGAGAATAGCCTCCGCCATAGATCTTGTATCTACCGCTTGTAAAACTTCGCTGCCAACTTGTTGTAAGCTTCCATGCACGCGAAGAATCGGAGGTGATCCAACGGATAGATGCAAATCTGATGCTTTGGATTCATGCGCCTGTTTCAATAAACTTACCATGCGTTCTAGCGAATCAGACATTTCTCTACCTCCTTCCACTTTAATGAGCGACCGTTTCTCTGATTACTTCTTGTAAGGTGGTAATTCCCTGTATGACTTTATCAATGCCATCATCCATAAGTTGGATTAACCCTTGTTCATGGGCGGCTTCGCGCATCTCTTGGACAGAGGCCATATCACTGATAAGCTGTCTCATTTTATCATTGACAACTAAAATTTCGTGAATAGCCACCCTTCCCCGGTAACCCGTTCTGTTACAAGCGCCGCACCCTATCCCTTTATGCAACTTCTCAACTTGTATGCCTTTGCTTTGCATGAAAAATTGTTCCTGCTCCGTTGGTGCATACGCCGTTTTACATTCATGACAGATTCTACGCACCAATCGCTGTGCCACAACACCAATAAGGGACGAGGCGATCAAGTAAGGTTCAATTCCCATATCTCTAAACCTGGTAATCGTACTGACGGAATCATTGGTATGCAAGGTAGAAAGCACCAAGTGTCCAGTTAAAGAAGCTCGAATTGCAATCTCTGCGGTATCCGCGTCCCTGATCTCCCCGACCATGACAATGTTAGGATCTTGACGCAAAATAGAGCGAAGTCCCGCCGCAAAGGTAAGGCCAATCGTCGGATTCACATGGACCTGATTAATCCCTTCAAGTTGGTACTCTACAGGGTCTTCAATCGTAATAATATTGGCGTTTTCTTGATTCAAATGACTCAGTGCAGAATATAACGTCGTCGTCTTACCGCTTCCCGTCGGTCCTGTGATCAATAAGATCCCATAGGGCTGCTCAATCATTTCCCGGAATACGTTCAAATTACGTCCGCCAAGACCTAACTGATCAATCGGTTTTACACCTGTAGACAAATCTAGCAGACGTAATACGATCTTCTCGCCATGAATCGTCGGCAACGAAGATACACGAATATCGACATGTTTGTAATCCACTTGCATTTTAATGCGACCATCTTGAGGCAATCTGCGTTCTGCAATATTCAGCTTCGCCATAATTTTCAAACGAGCCGTAATAAATCCTTGCATTTGCTTGGGGATAACCCGCTCCGTCCGCAGATGACCGTCAACCCTGTATCGGATGACCAAGTTCGTTTCGCCTGGATCCACATGAATATCCGAAACTTTCAGTTGGACGGCCTGTTGAATCATCTGATTAACCAATCGTACAATTGGCGAATCCTCATCCGTAATTTCAGTTTCCTTAATATCATCAGTTGTTGGCATGTCGGTCATCATCTGGCTCATCGAATCCTGAAGACCATAATGACGCGCGATTGCACGCTGCAATTCATCTCTGGTGGTAATCGCCGGTTCGATGCGGTACCCCGTACTCATACGCATTTCTTCTATTGCAAAATAATCAAGTGGATCGGCCATCGCAACCATCAGCTTTCCACCTTCTTTATGAAGAGGAATCGCTTGATAACGACGTGCCATGCTTTCAGGAATAATTTTAGTGATTTCAGGATCTATCTGATATTTGAACAAACTTACGTGTGGAATACCCAGTTGAAATTCCAATACTTCAATTAATTGCTGCTCAGTAATGTAACCTTGCGTGATTAACAGATCTCCAAGCTTTTGTTTCGTTTTACTCTGTTCTTTCAGAGCTTCCTGGAGTTGAGCTTCAGAAATAATTCCGCTCTCTACGAGCAAGTCTCCTAATCTTTTTCTTACCAGAGCCATTCTAGATCAACTCCATCGCACTAATCATTTTCGAGAAAATAAGCTAGGACTTGCAAACCAATTAGGTAGGACTTAATACCCACCTCAAATCACAATAGATTTCATTATACAGCATGTAAATAAATAATGGTATAGCTAAAAATAAAATTTGTAAAATCTTATAAACATCAGGTGTGACAAGGTCTTTCTTTACAGATTCTCCAACTGTCATCTAATTTCCTCTGAAAAAAAACACAGAATGCCTAGTATTTTTTTCCTAATTTTTTTCGATAAAATATTCACAAACTGTATCTTTCTTATAGTCATAAGTAGTAAAATAGTCTCATAAGCAAGATACAGACATTCATACTTCATAGGAGGAAAGAAAATGATACGAACCAAACAAACTAAGATCAGTCTCGTACTGATCGCTTCATTGGCAGCATCTTTGTTCGGGTTTGCGGGTATTGCGCCTAGCCCTGTGTTAGCCGCTTCTGGTGATAGCCGTACAATTGCCTTAAAATCCGTAGCAACCGATAAGTACATAACCGCTGGTTCTTCCGGCGCTACCGAACTGAAAGCCAACGCAGACAAGGTTTGGTCTGGCGAACTCTTCGAGATGATCGAGCAAACGGACGGAGCTGTAGCTTTGAAATCGAGAGCTAACAACCGCTATGTAACAGCAGGTTCGAGCAGCAGTTCAGCTCTCATAGCAACAGCGACGAGTGTCGGAGCGAGCGAGAAATTCGTTAAGATCACGAACGCGGACGCAACCGTTTCTTTTAAATCCAAATTTAACAGTTACGTTTCCGCTCCAGACCTATCTTCAACGATCACGTCTGCCAAAACCGAAATGAGTACCGCCACCAAATTTCAATTCACTTCCTTTGACTTTACGAAGCCGTTAAAAATTCTCGAGATCAAAGATCTAGAGAAACCTGCCAGCGGTGAGGCTAATTCTGTCGTTTCTGATCTCTCGTCTTTGCTAAGCACGAACTCTGCCTTTCAATTAGAGACGATGAGCATTAAGAAATTCGTAGCTCTGCGAGATGAGCTTGACGGGAAATACGATGCTATCTATTTCGGTAGAAGTTTATTCAATCCCACTTCAGAAACCGGCAGTAATCACAATACGCGATATGAAGAGAATGATATTACGCCTCTTAAAGCGACGGAAATTACTGAAAAGTACATAAACAAAGGGCTTCCAGTTATCGTATATAGTGATTCAACGCAAAACCGCGGGGCTCTTTATCAAGGTTACCTGAACAGCAACAACAACTGGACAAGTCTTCGCGGGAATTTGTATACCTTGTTTAAACCTTTTCAAACGACGCCTAAGAGCAACGTCATATTCATCAACAAAACGGATATTGACACAGTCAGCGCTTTTGTGGCCAAAACGAATTTAGTAGAGATTTCAAATGTCAGGCCGCAATTGAATATTACGAGCAGACCGGACGATTTCACGCTTAGCGCTAACCGGGAGAAGAAGTACAAAGCAGGAGACACGCTTACCTACACATTTGATGTTTCCAATGTAAGAAATTTGAGTCAACGCAATCTTGTTGCCAATCTTTATCTCGGGATCGACAGCGTGCTTAAATTTGACGCCAAAAATCTTGTACAATCGGTTCCCGTCACATCACTGACTGGCAATACAATTAGCTTCCCTCTTCCCAAAGGTTATTCAGGCTTATACTACTGGAGACTTGAGTTGGTGGATCAAACGAGTGTTGGTAAATTGAAAGATTCTGCTTCTGGTGTTTTTCGATATAAGGATCAATCTCCAACCATTCAGGTACTTCAAGTAATTCCCGACTCGCAATCAGCCAACCAAACAAGCAGCTTGCTGTTGGAAGCTAACTTGCGACAAAATTATTTACACTCAACTGACTACGAGATTGCCATTAAAGTGATTGATTTCAGCACATTTAATTCAACCGAATTCAAAACTTTAAACAGTAAATATGACATGCTGATCTTTGGCTTTAATGATTCTTATAATGGCACGGCCAAAATCTCTGATACGGCTGCAGACGCCGTCAAAGCTTATATTGCAACAGGGCAAGGCGTTATGTTCACGCATGATACGGTTTATCAAGGCAATCAAACATGGATCACTAAGTTCCAAACGGATACTGGACAAATCGGACCTATGACTAACATGGGGCTCAATGCACCCAATACGTCAACCTCAACGGTAAAAATTAATGAAGGATTACTTACAGAATTCCCCTTCTATATCAGCGAAGAAACGCCGCAAGTGGCAACTACACATGATCAATACTTCAGGCTGGATCTTAACGATCCCAAAGTCATTCCATGGTATAACATCAATGGCAGCGCTCGCGATGTAGAAGATAGCTGGAATCATTATTATACCTACTCCAAAGGAAATGTGACGTATTCGGGCACAGGACATAATTTTGTTAATACAACAAGAAATAGTTCCTTCCCCGATTGGGAGCAGAAGCTATTCGTCAACACGATGTACCGTGCTTTCATTGGTTCGAATCATAAGCCAACCTTGGAAATATTAGCGCCCGTCCCCTTTTCGAGCAGCAGCAAAAATTATATGTCTGCCAACAGCGATATTTCGGTCAGTTTCAAAGCAGATGATCTAGATCTTTCTGATAAAACGACGGTTTCGTCAATCAAGTTAAAGTACAAAAATGCAGATGGCACCGATCGTGTGGACACCGTCCTTACAGGGCTGGAAAAACCGAAAGGTGAGACAGTTACTAGACCATTCCCCAATCCATTAGCTAACCGTGGTGGCGATCTGACCATTTCAGTTACGACTGCCGATCAAAGTGGCGCCTTGGAAACGAAAGAAGTCCTTGTTAAAGTCATTAAATCTACAGGACTCAATCCTACTCGGACATTATCCAATGATCGCGTAGAGAAGAACACGCCAGTGACCATTAACTATGTAGTAAGCCCGATCGCAATGGATTACAATGCAGCTTTTAACGTTGATGACCTTACTATTCAAAACATACATTACAAAGAAACCTTGCCCGCAAACCTTGAAATTATTTCATTGCCAGAAGGTTTTACTAAAACGAAAGACGCTGCGGTCGGCTATACCATTGAAGGTAATATCACGAACATCCCTTACCGCCAAGCCGGTAATAAATTTATCGCGGATCCCAAATCTTTCAATATCATCGTTAAGCCATTGGCCAATGGCGATTATGCCCTTTCTGATGCAACCTTGACGTTCAAAGATTATAGTACCGTTTCAGATCAATCCATCCTTTTTACAAATCGACTGATCACGGCATTTACGAAATTAACTACTTTGAAATTGGATAATGTGACAATTGCCAAAGATGACACGACCAAATTGATTCCTAAATATGCGCCAACCGATTCCAGCTATGTTCGTGATACGGATTTCACATGGGTCTCCGATACCCCATCTATCGTAACTGTCGATAACACAGGCGTAGTGACTGGCAAAGCAGCCGGCGTCGCCAAAATCACAGCAACATCCAAAGATGGCAGCGGATTGTCTGCCGTATCAACGGTATCCGTTATTATCCCAGGACTCAATATTACTGGCCCATCAACGGTCAATGTCAATGAAATCATCCATCTTCAATCCTTGCTTGTTAAAGCAAGCGATAGCGAAAAGATCACGTCGATTCAATGGATTTCTTCGAATGAAGCAATCGCCAAATTCACTAGTAACAACACAGATATTGGTGTTTTACAAGGTCGCTATCCTGGGCAGATTACCGTTACTTTAATTATCAATACGGATAAACCCAAACAATATACACAAACCTACACAGTAAGCGTAGTTGCGCCAATTACGAGCTTAGCGCTTGATGGCGATAAGAAGCTTGAGGTTGGCGATCAAATTACACTACATGCGGCGTATTCACCAGGTTATGCGACGAACACATCTTTAAATTGGTTATCTACAGATACGTCCAAAGTATCCATTACAACTACAGGATTAAATGCAAGCATTCCCGAAGGATATTCGACAATAAAAGCCTTAGCAGCAGGAACATCGCTAGTCCGAGTTCATTCAGGCTCGCTAACAGCAGAATCCAAAATCGACGTTATCCTGCCAGCTATTAACACTAACAGCACCACTACAATCTACTTAGGTGACGAACCTTCTAAACTTGATGTTAGTAATAACTTTCTAAACCCTGAGTTGCAGGAAATACGTTGGAAAACATCGGAAGAGAGTCAAAACATTGTGCGTCTGCAAGCAGATGGCACCATTACCGCCCTAAAAGTGGGAGCAATTACAGGCACAGTCACGGTAACATACAAAGGTAAATTGTACGAAAAAAACTTTACAGTTCTTGTAGAAAACCCGGTAAGATTAGTTAACATTGAAAGAAAGGATAAACTGGATGCAGCAGATACGAATGCGTCAATATTCATTGACAAAGATTCGTCGGTTGCTTTAACAGCTATTATCCAAAGACCTGATGCTATCCACACTGGATTTCAATGGTTCATTATTCAAGAAACTGGACAGGCAACCCTAGACAAGAATACAACGCAAGATGTTACGTTAACAGGTACAAGCAAGGGAACGATCAAAGTCAAAGTTTTAGTGGGGGGCAAAGAAGATATAAGAAATGTGACGATCACTCAGAACTTGACCAACGTTGCACTTCCAGATGGCCCTATTCGTTTAATTTTGAATACCAATACAAGCTCCTACGATCTTTGGCCACAAACAGTCATATCCCCAATTAAATGGAGAGATGAACTCAAGGGACGTTTGGAATGGAAAAGTGATGACCCTTCGATTGCCACAGTAAGTGGTAACGGTCTTGTTCAAGGATTCAAGCCTGGCACTACAACCGTAACACTGACCTACAAAGATGACCCAACGATCTTAGATACCGTCAGAGTTATCGTGATTAAACAGTTTGACAATCGCTATTAAATAAAAGAGGCTGCCTGCAAGTCATTTATATGACTTGCAGGACAGCCTCTTTTTATTTAACTAACACTTTTTTGCCTCTATACAAGTTAATACCTTTAACACGAGGCAGCGAGGATAACTGATGCGTAAAAATGTCTTTATTATATTCAATAATAAATCTGGACTGCTTTTCATTTAAATTTTCTTGCCCTGGAGGTACCAGCAATGCGGTTAAATCAGCGGATTCAATTGTGTTCCCTCTTACCGCATTGATTGTGAGATCATTTTTAGCAAAAAAACCGCCTCTAATCCAAAATACTGAGCCTACACCATATAGCTCCGCATAAGAATCCGTGTAAAAGAAAGCATCAAGTCGTGTGATCGAATCATTCGTCACTTTATCAGGATCATAACCACCCATCGGCAAAGGTTTAAATGAGTTGACACGAGAAATAAGGATTTCACCCTTTGATAATAGAACTAACTCTTTGGGATCACCTTTCAGATCAGGCAAACCTGTGATACTCGCATCTAAAATGTTCGTACTTCCTAATGAAAATATGGTAGCATCCATCTGAACATTGCCTTTAATATTTACATCGCCAGTAACGAGAATATTGCCCTTAACTTTCAGCGGATAGGTATCCGTGTTTTCTATCTCCAGATTTCCGTTAATAATAAACCAATAACTCGTGTAATAATTGGCTCCTGGCGTCACTGGAACTCTAGTAGATTTGGCTTCCTCTGAAAATACTAATTGCTTGATCTCTTCCCCGCTGCCCATCTTAAAATTACCGTTATACAGATAAGATTGTTGCGGCAGCTCTCTCTCATTAATAAACTTGATATCTTTTTCTCTTTGATTCAGATACACTTTCCGCTGCTCTTCGGTATAAGTAGCCAGTTCTTCTATCACGGGATGCTGCAGCTTGTCAGTTCTGGCTTTCAAATAATCTTTAAAGCTCAGGCTACCTTTTTTATATTCTTTACTGATATCTAAGCGTTCAAAATTATTGCCGCTCAAAGACTCCGTTACTTTATCAATGAAGGACTCATCCATATTAAGTTCAACGAAATCATCCTTTGATTTTAGTTCGACCTGATCTTTGTCAATGCCCAGAACACGAGGGATCGTCGTCATCCCTTTATCCGTTGTTTCATTGATACTTATGAAATCTGCTTGACTCGGTGTATCACCACAATAAGGAGTAACTTTGCTATTACAGTAAACAAAGTTATCGAGAGATTGCACAAACGCTCTCCCTTCTAACTGTGAATACCTGCCAACATTGGCTAGACTCTTAAAACCATTTTCATTGTTATAGATGTACTCAGCTTGATTTTTGATCTTCAGTTTCTTCCCCGCGTACAAATCACCTCCGCGGAAATAAGGCGACCCGTTCAGAATTAAATCTCCTTCTGAGCCTGCTGCGTAATTAAGCACATCAGGGAACACATTGATGCCAACATTCTGTTCCAACTTTCTCTTTACACCGTCGATATTGGCTGTGACGATAATTTTAATTTGTGGAGTACCCGATGAAGTATCTAGACTCACTTCTGTAATTGGTTTAATGAGAAATTCGGTCTCGACCTCATTTTCTGTTAGCGCCGGAAACATTTCAGTTAATTGTTCCCCAATTTTATCTGGATCAATATCATCTTTGTCATCCAACGTTGCCTTAATCCTTGCAACAGCCTCGTTCAGCGCCTTTTCAGCCAGATGTAAGCTCTGTACATCCTTTAACTTGGTTTGACTTCTTGTCGCCCCCCCAATACTTGCGCTTAACACAGCAAGACCTAGTAACGTAAACACGATAATCATGAATAAGACGATTAAAAGAGCAGATCCTTTTTCTTCTTTACAATGTCTCATTGCTTGTCTCCCTCAAAATCCGAATCTGCTTTCCAACTTGAGTTGATGTTTGATTTGCTTCTTATCCTCTTGTTCTAAAACTAATGTGACTTTAATTAAACCATCTCGGCACGCGCTTGCATTGCCACAATCAAGCTGAATGGAAGATCCATCCAATAGAATGGATTTTAAATGATCTATTTTCCCCGTACCATTAGACGCGGTTGAATTAGCAATAAACAGTGCTGACTGATTGATTTTAATTTGCTTTTTGGGGATGATTTCATTGTGAAGCGGTGCTGTTCTTGTAAGTTCAATGCCATTTTCGTTTGCAATATTCGAAACGTATTCTGGACCAAAAGTATATAACTCCGTCATCACGGATGACATTAATATATCTGCTTCGTCCCGTAAAGAGTTCTCGACAGTGACTTTATTGTAGGAGGTGAAGCCAAACGTTATAACGCCATAGATGGAGCCCATCACCAAAGATAAGATAGATAATGAAGCAATTAGCTCGATAAGAGAGAATCCATCTTCTTTTTTATACAGGTCAGCGAATTTTTTCATTAATTACATATCCTTCTACAAAGATTTGTTCCCTCGAGCCTTGGGCAGCACCAAGCTGCATGATACTCACCTTAATTGGAATTAAATACTGACTCATATTAACCTTAGGGTCATTCTTTTCACTTTTCTGCTGGTACGTTACGGTTATCTCATAATCTCTCTCATTCACACTGGGACGCAGCACATGACCTATTCCCGCAAAATCATTTAAATATTTTTGTTTGTCTGGAGATGTACAGCTCAGAAACCCAGACTCCTGCACGAATGCACAATCTTTTAGAGAGATCACAGGATTTGCGCCCTCAAATTCGATATCTTTCTTAAAATAATTTTCTACATTGTTAAAATTCTGTTTCTCCATATAAAACAATGCATTGCGAGCCAAGTTCACCATAACGGTCTTATTCTGATTCCCTTTGTTATACGACATCGCATTAACGAAGAACGCCATCATGGCCATGGAGGCTACCGACAAAATCACCACGGCCGCCAAAACCTCGATGAGTGTAAAACCTTCTTCACGTGGTTCTCTTTTTTTCATATAGGCTTACTCCCGTTTTTGAATATAGGACTATTGTACCATATTTTCGTCAAGAGAAGCGAAATAACCTTTATAAAAAATGACAAACTCAAATAGCAAAAAAGCCCAGCTCCCGAAGGAGCTAGACTTATTTTCCATTTAAACATATGGCGGATCCCACGCCTTCTTATCCCAACCTAACGTGTCGCTGACAACGTTCATATCGCGGTCCAGCAGTACGTTGACGCCGAATGACAGCTTTTGTCTATACCAGAAACGCACATCGCGCCACTGCACTTCGTAGCCGCCATTCTTCTCGCTCCAACTGACATGGATACGCTGCGCAAAGTGCAGAAAAGCTCTGACTCCATCCGTCGTCATTGTCGCCTTCACAATGGGATGTGTAGATTCATGTGAGTAATTAGAACTACTATACTCTTTCTCAAGAATCACATTCCCATCACGAATCTCACCCAAGTAGTATTGATGATCCCCCTCGATGACGAATTGCCACTGGAACCAGTTAAGGCTCGGAATTAAATGACAAGTACCTTCGGCCAGGTTAAGTTTACTCTGAACTAACTGAATATTTCTCTTGCGCTGCGCAGCTCTAATCGCGATATAGAAGAAGCTAACCGCGTATATGAGGGCAAACATCTCCCCAATGTGAGCACCTCCAGCACCTCCCCAAACGAATAACCAAATCAGAAGCCCTGCACTATGAAGTCCAAATAAGAAAGGTTCATACAGACTAAGCGTATCCAGATGAAACCATTTCTTCGAGAATGGGCGCAAGCATTGAACCCCGTAAACGTTAAATAAATCGAGCGCAACATGAAGGACAACAGCCGCTAAGATCCAAGCATATAAGCTAAACAGATGCTCCCAAACGCCAAACATCGCCGCTAGCGGAAGGCTGATCAGTGCCGGCCAGATGAACAAGGCTGGCAGTGAATGCGTGAATCCCCGATGAACACGCAAATACGTTGCATAGCCTCTCAGGCGAGCCAGCGTATCGAAATCCGGGGCATGTGAACCAATTAGCGTACCCGCAAGTACGGCATGCGCCAAAGCAGGATCTTGTACAATCGCCGGTTCCAAACAGGCTAATCCTGCAAGGGTGACACCGAATAATAAGTGACTTCCTGTATCCATTTACTCATCACCAGTCCTTTGGATCAATATGTGCTAACCCGCTTCCGCTGTCGTCAAAGGCTTGCTGTCTTGCAAATCGGTGAAATCTAATTTGTGTGCACCCGCGTTTTCCCAGCGTTCATGCACATTAAACCAATAAAACCAAGAGGCTGGTTGTTCACGAATGACCTGTTCGATAAAAGAATTCAGAACGACGTTAGCCGCGGCACGTTCTTTACGTCCTGAATGCTCAAATTGCTTATATAATTCAATCGGAGTACCAAACACAAGACGATGATGGAATCCCTTCATCCGATAGCCGTAGAATGGAACCACAGGCACTTGAAGCTCCAGAGCTAGCATAGCTGCGCCTTCCGGGCTCCTCGTCAGCTTGCCGAACAGCCTGGTTAAGGAAAAGTTCGGCCGCCAGAAGTCACCGAGGATGAACACAACGCCGCCACGGAGCACGTGCCTTCTGAGCGTTCGGTACATTTCAAGCTGCGGCACGCTGTCATAATCCAATCCTTTGCAACCCAAAGCTGCGAACTTTCCATACAAAGGTTTGAGTTCCGGACTGCCGGCAGAGGCAACGGTCAGACAGTCAAATTTCTGACTCAAATACCAATAATAGAAGAAAAAGTTCCCGATATGCGGCGTGTAAACGACCATTCCCTTCCCCATCGCAAGACGATAAGCTTCCTCTAGATGCTCCTCCCCCTGAACACTTAGAAAGGCCTTCGAATTTGCTTGCAGCTGATCCGAACGGAACAAAATTTCGTACAAGGTAAACACAACATTTTGCAAATATTTCCTTGTAATTCTTGTGTAAGAATCGCCAGGCATTTCTCCCAAAAGATCGCTCAAATTTGACTTCATTCGTCTCAGAAAGGTCGTGCCTACAGCTGCATACAGGATCAGCGACAGGACTGTACAACTATCTGCCATCAACCTATCCGGAAACATGCGCAAACCTTTTTCAATGCGAGCAAGATTTCGTTCATTTGAGGTCAATCGTCCAATCCATTCGTACAACGTACAATCCTCCCTACTGCTTATTCCGCTAAAAAGTGCCGCTTATAACGCTTAGTGATCCGATCTTTTTGCAGAACGATGAAGAAGTCTACGGTTTTGAATAACGCATCATACGCCGGTTCTCCGCCAATTTCAGCACCAAGCCATTGATAGCCTTTCATCAGAGGAGGCAGTTTGCGAAAAATATCCTTATCATGACTGTCAATTGGAATTTGCGCTATGCCTTGAATGAGATGAGTCGCGAGTGGTTTAATTCCGTATCGATCTGTAATCATTTGTTTTTGTAAAAGTAAGGAGTAGATCAAATTGAGTTCCTCGATCTGGTGAACATGTACGCTCGCGCATCCAATTAGATGGCTATAATTTCGCTCTGCAATATATCCGGCAATGCCTTCCCATAGCAGCTGAATTGCCCTTCCTCCACGATATTCAGGCGCTATGCAGCTTCGTCCTAGTTCAAGCGATTGTTTTTTATAAGTCGTATAAGAAGTCAAATCAAATTCCGTCTCTGAATAAAACCCAATGCCTGTCAAAGCGCGATCCCCAGGCAGCAAACGGTACGTGCCTATCACTTTATCCATGTCCAGATCTTTAACGATCAGATGGTCGCAATAAGCATCATACACATCTCTTTCGAGCCCATCCTCATTGTGCAGCAGCATGTTGTTCTCTTCTTCTACGAAAACCTGATACCTCAATCGCAGAGCTTGTTCAATGTCATTTGTATTGCTTGCTAGCATGACCGATAGATTCGTTTGCCGGGGCGCTGTATTCAGAAGTAATCCACTCAACTTCCTCACACCTTTCAACTGGAGTCTCACTCCTTCAAGGTTAACAGAGGTTTATTAAGTGTTTATTTTCGGGTTGTTAATATTTTATTTTGTTTCTTTGCCCAAATGTAAACAGACCGTCATTCGTCTTTACAACGAATGCGGTCTGCGGATTAATTAATAAAATGCATATAGACCAGAAGTCTATTCAGCATGACTGCCGCTTGAGCTCTGGTCGCATTCGCATGCGGGTCCAGTTTAGTTGCGGTTACCCCTTGAACGAGCCCATTCTCCAGAGCAAATGCCATTGCTTCACGAGCCCAATCCTTAATCATATCATGATCTTTAAATGGGGTTAGCACGGCTTCAGCGGAAGCGCTTACCGCTGATTGACCTGCACGCTGAATCGTTCGATTCACCATTGCTGCCATCTGCTCGCGGGAAACATGCTCGGATGGACGGAAAGTCCTATCATCATAGCCTTGTATGAGTCCAGCTTTCGCTGCCGTATTGACTAAACCAGCATACCAGTCTCCCTTGAGAATATCCTTGAAGGCAGAATCTGCTGATGGCTCGGAGTTGTCAACCTTCATACCTTGGGAGCGAATCAGCAAAGCAGCGAATTCAGCGCGTGAAATTTCTTTTTCAGGATCAAATTTATCTCCGCTTACACCGCTGATGATTCCCTTGGAAGCAAGCTTCTCCACATCCACTTTGGCCCAATGTGCCGCCATGTCGGCAAAAGATTTAGCTGCACTGATGGCTGTATATATCCCACCATTCTGATCCTTCACAAGCATGCTCCAGCTGCCGCCTGCATTCATTAATTGCGAAGGTACGAAAGACGATTCCCCCGTTGTCGCATCAATTCGGACTGCAGTCGCATTGGCTGCGTAGGAAGTGCCAGGCAATGCCAATGTACGTTCAACGTAGTTGCCGTCCCAACCGTTCAAATCACTTCCATTGACACTAATTTCGAATTCAATAGGATTAGTGAGAAGAAGATTCGCATTGAGTTCCATCATTTTTTGGCTCACTTGGGCAGCTAATGGACCTGCGTCATGCCGGATAAGCACACGAATGAATCCATCTCCTTCGACAGCATGATTTTTCAGAAAGAGCAGTGGAATGGAAAGGCTGTTCGCATCCAGTTCAACCCGAATGACTGAATTTTTATCGCTTACTTGCAAATTGTTAAAAGAGCTTGTTGGAAACTGAATCACCGTCGTATCTTTGTAATCTTGTACATGCAAGGTTAGCAGGGTTGCCGGATTCGAGTTCAGCGATTGGAAGGCTATAGTTAAACGATCCGCATCCACCGTAACTCGAGATAGAAGTCCGCCTTCCGGCGAATTCTCGCGTACCAGGTTACTGCTTAATGCAGCTCCCGCTGTATTAGCAAGCGGTGCGATAGCAGCACTTTTCAAACTAACATTAACGGATGGTCCTGTTGTAGACCAATTATTCGCAAGATCCCCCGCTTCCACTTTAAACTGATAATCCTGTCCTTCTGTTAACCCGGTAATCGTAGCCGATAACTCACTTCCACTTACCGTTGTCACTACATTCGAACCGTTGTAAACACGATATGATGTTATACCAACATTATCTGTCGCCGATGTCCAAGTTAATTTAGTCGATGAAGAAGTGACTTCAGAAGACGTCACGCTGGAACCGTAGTTCCAGGTCGGAGCTGAAGAATCCAGCGCACCTACCGTTACATATATCGTCGTTGATATGCCGCTGTAAGTAACTGTAATTGTCGCCGTACCTGCCGATGAAGCAGAAAGGTAACCACTTGAACTGGCATAAACAACGGAGGGATTGGAGCTGACGAAGCTGGCGCTTGAAGTCACATTCGTGTTGGTATTGTTCGCATCGTAAGCATGAATAACGACATATTTGGTAGCATTCAGTTCCATATTCACATAACTGGCATCGGCTTCAATTCGGCTAACCGCGGTGGTCACATAAACGGTAGCTGAAGCCGTGAAACTTCCATAGCTTGCGGTAATGGTTGCCGATCCTGATGTCACTGCCGTTATCGAGCCACTGCTATTAACGGTGGCCACCGACGGATTGGAACTGACGAACGTAATGCCGCTGGATATCGTCTGTGTACTGCCATCATTCAGATAAGCCGTCACATAGGGATAGCGGTATGCGCCAATCTGCATGGAATAAGAGTAAGTATCAAACGCAATACGATTCAGATTGGCTAACGTTGTTGAAACTGTCACTGTGGATGTCGTCGTTTTCCCCATATAAGAAACTGCTACATTCGTAGTTCCCGCTGAAACACCAGTGATGACGCCACTTGTGTTAACCGTCGCAATCGCCGTATTGCTGATCGAATAGATTGCCCCTGAAGTGATACTTTGTGAATTGTTGTTGCTATACGTCCCCGTCAATCGAGTTGTGGATGTTTGCCCCGTTTGCACGGAATACGCCGTACGATCAAGCGCTATGCTGTTTAAAATTTGTTGGTTCCCAGGCGTCGTCCCGCCGTCAGGCCCATAAATTTGAAATTCGGAGACATTCGCATAAGTGCCTGCTGTCCCTACACTCGTCGTCGTTAAGCGAAAATAACGGGCAGTCACATTTCCTGCATCCACATACCGCGGCTCCCCACGCTGCGTATTGCTCGTGCGATCTGTAAAGGTATACCACGTCAGACCATCCACAGAAAAATCAATCTTATACCCGTACACTTCATCTTGTTTCTCATACGTCGTTTCAAACCGCTGCACATTAAGCAGTTGTCCAAGATCCACTACCAGCCATTGCGGCAAAGACACATTGCTTGGTGCCCAGCGGGTCGGCAGCAGTCCATCTACGGCCTTGGATGAACCTAATGCGGAGGAAAAACTGCTGTAAGCTGCTGTTGTTTTATTTAAAGATAACAGCATGAGCGGCTCATTGGATGTATATACACGAAAATCATAAATGCTTGCTCCATCGCCAGGCGTACCTACACCAAGTACTTGCATTCGGACAAAACGCGCCTGAACATCTCCCGAATCTGAGTAATACGGAAAACTAATGTTGGAATTCGATGATTGATCGGCAAATAAGCTCCAATTTATTCCATCTGCTGACGTTTCAATGGTATATTGATAGGAACTAGCCGCGTGCTCGAACACTGTCTCCACACGTTTAACATGGACATTCTGAGCAAGATCAACCGTCAGCCATTGAGGCAATTGCAAGCTGCTGGCGGTCCATTTGGTTTGAATAAATCCATCTACCGCTTGGTCGGCACTGTAGGTAGCACTGGTTACACTGGATGCGAACGCAGATTTACCTTGAGAAACAGGGATTTCAGCGGCTTCTGCATGGTAATTCCAACCAAGAATACTGAATAAAATACTTACAAACACGACTAGCAATATTTCCATTACAGCCCGTCTGTAAACATAATACGTCATGTCCACCCCCTTTTATTAAACGATTATATTAATTTTATCAGATGAAAGACTAATCCGTATATAGTCGAATTGTTGTCAAGCAAACAAAACTAGCCCACCCCATAGTAGCAAGGGGCAGGCGGATGATTCATCCCAACTTTTCATTCAGAATCTCTGTAAGCGTGGCTGATTTCTCTGATCATAATGTAAAAAATCGAGGACATAAAGATGGATAGCAGCACTTCTGCCCATGTGATCCCCATACCTTCACCTCGGTTTTACGGGCTTATAGTAAGTTTATGAGGATTCCAGGATTAAATAACTACATTTCATTCAAAAATGCTTTACGCGGTATTTCAAAGTTCCAGAAATCTTTGGCTACATAGCTGTTCGCATGAAGCTGCTGCGCTTCTTGCAACAGCTCAGTCACAGCATCTCCTTGATAGCGCGAGCTGATATGCGTAAGGATCAACGCACCCGCTCCGGCATCGCGAGCAATCTTGGCTGCATCATGCGACGTCGCATGATCGAAGGAGTACGCGAGTTCCTGCTTATCCATGGCGAAAGTCGCCTCATGCACCAACACATCCGCGCCGCGGGCTAAGTACTCAGCCCCTTGGCAATAACGCGTGTCACCAAGGATGACAACGATTCGCCCAGGTATGGGAGCTCCTAAATAATCAGCTCCATGCAGCGTACGGCCGTCTTCCAACTGAACAGTCAGGCCTTGTTTCAATTGTCCATACACAGGGCCCGCTGGAATACCTAGTGCAGCAAGCTTATCGTGCATCAGCTTGCCTGGCTGATCTTTCTCAATAATCCGAAAACCAAAACATTCAATGCGGTGTTCCAACCGCGCTGTTTCAACGATGAAGCTTGGATCTTCGAAAATGACGCCTTCTTGGTCGATCTCAACAATGTTCAGCGAATAAGTCAAATGCGCACCGCTCACTTCAAGGGCCGTCTCCACAAAACGTTTCAGTCCTGGTGGCCCATAAAGGGTAAGTGGTGTATCCCCGCCCAAATAGGAACGGCTCGACAACAATCCGGGTAAACCATAGAGATGATCGCCATGCAAGTGAGAAATGAAGAGCATCTCCGTACGACCCAATTTCACCGGTGAATTCAAAATTTGCTGCTGCGTCCCCTCACCACAATCAAAAAGCCAATAAGTGCCGCGTTCATCCAGCAGATTGAGCGCAATTGAAGTAACATTCCGCTGCTTGGAGGGCATACCTGCCCCAGTCCCTAGAAAATACAATTCCACAATCTAAACTCCTTAACCTACGTTAAAGTAACGTGCTTCTTTATGACCGAATACAATTGCTGATACGGATGCTTCCGGCTCCATCATGAACGACTCTGTCAGCTCAACGCCGATATCTTCTGGCTTCAGAAGATGGAACAACTTCGCTTGATCTTCCAGATTCGGGCATGCCGGGTATCCAAAGGAGAAGCGTTGACCGACATATTTGGCGCCGAATCGTTCCTGCATCGTCATATCTGCGCGATCTGCAATCCCAAGTACATCCCGCATAATATGATGAATTCGCTCCGCGAAACCTTCCGCCACTTCCAAAGCTGTCGCTTGGAGGGCATGGGATTTCAAATAGTCTCCGTTATCGCGCCATTCTTTGGCCAATTCATTAATATCATGTCCTGCTGTGACTAACAAGAAGCCAACGTAATCCATTTGGCCACTCTCTACCGACTTCAAATAATCAGACAAACACAGGTATGGCTCCTTATCCTGACGCGGGAACGTAAACGTTTCTAGCACCTTGCTGTGATCCTGCGGGTCATAGATAATGACGTCATTTCCGCTCGACTGTGCAGGGAAGAAACGGTACATGCCATGAGCTTTGATAATCCCATCTTTCTGAGCTGCATACAAAATGGAATCCACCGTATCTTTCAACTGCATAGCCTTCGCATTTTTGTCGCCCAGTAACTGTTCAACCTTGCCTTTCAGACCTAGGTGATGCCCTAGAAGCATCTGCATATTCACATAAGGCATCAGATGACTGATGGGGTAATCTCTTAAAATATGGCGCTCTGTATCCTGTGGAACATTCACCGGCAAATCCTTGGAAACAGCCGAAGAACTCACGCGAGTTAGCTGTGGCATAGCTTCTTCTTTCTTCCCGGTGTCCATGACATCGGATTCCAGACTCTCTCTGAGTTCCTGAATAAGTCGTTTGCGTTGTTCAGGATCGCTGAGCCGGTTAGCAATGTCGAGACCATCCATCGCATCTTTCGCATAGAGTACGACACCTTCATACTCCGGTTGGATGCGTGTTTTAGTGAACTTGCGCGTAAGCGCGGCTCCACCAACCAGAATCGGTACATCAACACCAGCTGTGCGTAGATCCTGAGCGGTAATGACCATTTGCTGAGCGGATTTGACCAATAGACCTGACAAACCAATTGCATCCGGCAGCTCTCTGCGGTAAGCTTCGATAATTTGATCCGGCGGTACTTTGATACCGAGGTTTATTATTTTATAGCCATTGTTCGAGAGAATAATCTCAACGAGATTTTTCCCAATATCATGCACATCGCCTTTCACCGTAGCCAAAATGATTTTCCCTTTGACCGCTGACTCCGATTTCTCCATAAATGGTTCCAGATAGGTTACGGATGCCTTCATAACTTCGGCACTTTGCAGAACCTCAGCCACGATCAACTCATTGTTATTGAAAAGGCGTCCAACTTGCTCCATCCCCTTCATGAGAGGTCCATTAATGACCTCAAGCGGCGAGTAGGTTTGCAGCGCGATTTCTAAATCCGGAATCAGTCCTTCCTTCGTTCCTTCTACGACATAAGAACCAAGTCTTTCTTCAAGGGACAGATTCGAAATTTTCTCTTTCTTTTCCACCTTTTTCTCACGGAAATGCGCAACAAATTGGGCTAGGCTTTCATCTGTTGTATTATAAATGAGTTCTTCAGCCAATTGGCGTTCTGTATCGGGAATCGAAGCGTAACGTTCGAGTTTCTCCGTATTCACGATCGCATAGTCAAGGCCGGCCTTCGTACAATGGTACAAATAAACCGAGTTCAATACTTCACGGCCCGCATCCGGCAACCCGAAGGAAATGTTGCTTAAGCCAAGAATCGTTTTGGCCTTTGGATATTTCTCTTTAATCATCTTGATCCCTTCAATCGTTTCCACCGCAGAGCCAATATATTGCGGATCTCCCGAGCCGACAGGGAACATATTGGGATCGAAGATAATATCTTCCGGATTCATGCCATATTTCCCGGTCAGAAGCTCATAGGAACGCGTGGCTACTTCAATCTTCGCTTCACGCGAAACAGCCTGCCCCCGCTCGTCGATCAGGATACAAACAACCGCGGCACCGTACCGTTTAATCAGCGGTAAAATCCCTTCAAACTTCGTTTCCCCGTCCTCCAGGTTAATCGAGTTAATAATCGCTTTCCCCTGCGAATATTTGAGGCCAAGTTCAATAATATGGTCATACGTCGAGTCAATCATCAACGGAACTTTGACTTTTTTCACAACTTGCTGCATAAATTCTTCAACGGCATAAGCTTCGTCGATGTCTGTATCCTGCAAGTTAATATCGATCACATGAGCGCCGTTCTTCACTTGATTCCGCGCGATCTCCGAACCTTCTTCGAACTTGCCTTCTTTAATCAAGCGTTTGAATTTCCGCGAACCCGAAATATTCGTCCGTTCACCAACCATGATGGGGCGGTTCTCAGGCTCAATGAATAAAGTTTCAATACCCGACACAGCTGGTAAATGCGTTCCGTACTGCAATCTTGGCTTGTATTGACTAAGCGTTTCTGCCATAGCTCGAATATGATCTGGCGTAGTACCGCAACAACCACCTGCGATGTTCAACCAACCTTGTTCGGCAAAGCCGGCCATCTTCTTGGCTAGAGACTCAGGCGATTCATGATAGTGACCGTTCTCATCGGGCAAGCCTGCATTCGGGTAACAACTGATAGCCGTATCCGCTATATCCGACAACGAACGAATATGATCCCTCATGAACTCAGGACCTGTTGCACAGTTGAGTCCCATGGAAATCGGTTTTAAATGCTCGAGCGAAATATAGAATGATTCGATATTTTGCCCTGCCAATGTAGTTCCCATCGGTTCAATCGTGCCTGATATCATAATCGGCAGCTCAATGCCTGTTTTCTCATAAGCTCTGCGAATGCCAATACTTCCTGCTTTCACGTTCAGCGTATCTTGCGAAGTTTCCAATAGAATAGCATCTACACCAGCCTCAACCAAGGCTAATGCTTGCTCATAATAGCTGTCTTCGAGTTCTTCGAAAGTTACACCGCCGGTAACCGATAAGGTTTTGGTGGTTGGCCCCATAGCGCCAACAACATAGCGCGGCCACTCCGGTGTTGAGTATTTATTAGCTGCTTCAATCGCCAGCTTGGCTGCAGCAAGATTTAGTTCGCGATGACGGTCCTGCAAATCATATTCGGCAAGTACGACACTTGTGGTTCCGAACGTGTTCGTTTCTATCATATCAGCGCCAGCGGCGAAGTAAGCTTCATGAATTTTGCGGATAACATCTGGACGTGTAACACAAAGAATTTCATTACATCCATCTAGATCATCGCTTCCGAAATCCTCAGCTGTTAAGTTCTCTTGCTGAATCATCGTACCCATGGCACCATCGAGGATCATAATCTTTTTCTTTAGCTGCTCTTGAATCGGCGTTTTCGACATTACATGACTCCCTTTCAACTTATCCTAAACCGTATACGAAATAAAAACGACAATTTATGTTAAGATTTAGTGTAACAGAATACGGCTTCTATGAAAAGATTATGAATCATCTTAATTCCCTATAGGATTTATCGGAAAAACTTTTCTTCATCCATCGACAGCCTTCCTCATTTCCACTATAATACATAGTATATTTACTTAGAAAGAGGGATGCAGCATGGCACAAATAAGAATTCGCAATACCAATGAACGAATTGAAGGCGAAGCAGAAGTTAAAGCCTTCTTGGATAGTCAACAAGTTATCTACGAACACTGGGATCCAAACAAACTTCCTGAAGCGCTTCGTGAGAAATTCATCCTGAATGATGAAGAGAAAGCACAAATCATCAGCACGTATGAAGAAGAAATTCGCGACTTGGCCGCTAGACGCGGCTACGAAATTTGGGATGTTATCGCACTATCCGATGCATCCCCGAATATCGAAGAGCTTCTGAAGAAATTCGAACAAGTCCATACACATACCGAAGATGAAATTCGCGGCATCGTGTCCGGCAAAGGCATTTTCATTATTAAATCCGAAAGCGAAGTTGGTTATTTCGACGTTGAACTTGAGCCTGGTGACGTCATTTCCGTTCCTGAGAATACGAACCACTTCTTTACCTTAATGGACAACCGTGAAATCGTCGCGGTGCGCCTCTTCATCGAGAAAGATGGCTGGGTTGCGTACAACATCGATGACCCTGAATTTATCAAAGCGTAATTCATATTAATGAAATAAGCCCAACGGCTAAGGACCTAGCGTCCAATAAACCGTTGGGCTTATGTGTGTTTATCTCTTAACCGTTCGCAATAATCGGTAAAATATCTTGAAGTCGTGTAACTTCATGTACAGGAACTATCTCGTCACCGCTTTGAAGGCCATGGTGGTTAATCCAAATGTTGCGCATTCCAACGCTGCCTGAGCCTAGAATATCCGTAGTCAGCTTGTCCCCGATCATAATTCCTTCTTCTGCCTGAATGCCGAGCAATCCCAAGGCATGATTGAAAATGGAATTCGCAGGTTTGCCTTCGCCAAACTCGCCAGATATCACGATATGATCGAAATAAGCGGCAATAGTCGGTACGCCAGCTAATTTCTCCTTTTGCAAGTCCGGAGAGCCGTTTGTTAAAAGCAGCAATTGATAGTTTCCTTTCAATGCCTCTAGAACTTGGAATGTCTCTTCATAGACCAAAGGGCGGCTGCGTCGTTCCGCAGGAAACAATTCCCCCAATTTATAACCCAGCTCACGATCTTCGATTCCAAGTGCACGAAGACCCCTTGTCCAAGATTCCGTCCGGTATCCTGGCGCCAGCTTCTCCAATTTACGAAAGTTCTCATTCTCGCCTTGCGTAAAATTAGCCCATAACCCTTCAAAAGGATTAATACCAATCATCTTGGTGAATGGAAACGTATCAAATGTTTCATATAAAGCGCGCGCTTCTTTACGAACAGAAGCTTCTAGTTCTACGGGATTCACAGCCACATGCTTGGCAGCTTCCGCACACGTCGCATCGAATGCTTCTTGCACACTGCGATCATCCCATAACAAAGTGTCATCCAAATCAAAAAGTACAGCTTTCAACCCCATCATTCATATCCCCTTTTGAATGTTGTTTCTATATGAACAAGCAATTACTCTTCGTCCGTAAACTTGATCGAATCAAGTTGAACTTTAAGATTGCCTCGAAAAGCCTCGATATATTTCTTTCTTAATTCATTTCGCTCATCGATTTCCGCATCTGTTAAGCCCACTGTTTTGGCTTTGCGTGCAAGCTCGTTAATACGTTCGATGTTTTTATCCATTTCGTCGCTCATAAAGATCCTCCCTAGCAAAAATTCAATATGAATATTACTTTGCCATCCCCGTTCAGTAATGTCAAGGAAACAACGAAAAGAGACGTAGGAACATGTCCTCGTCTCAACTAGTTAGTGAGCATGAAATCAATCGCTTTAAGAACCAGGCAGGATCAGCACCTGTCCTTCTTGCAATGAACTCGTAGTCAAATGATTAATTGTTTTGATTTTATCGATATACGAACGAATGTTTTCTCCATTCTTTTTATGTAAGGAAGCAATCTGCCAAATCGTGTCTCCACGTTGAATAACTATTTTCTCTGTTACTACTATTTGGGAAACTTCACTGATGACAACTTGCTTGGTTTGTGAAGTACTCGTTGTCGTTGCAGCCGGATCCCCCGCATAGGCCTGCACAATTGCACCAAATGAGAACACGGTTCCAAGAATAATTGCTAACAGAACAAAACGAACAATAGCTTTTGTATAACCAGAAGTTAAAGTCATCCCTTTGGATGTGTTAGCGGATCTATGAAGTGAGTGTGAGTTGGTTGTGTTGGTATAAGCCATATACATGAGTAATCATCCCCCAAACATTTGTTCTGGTATTAGAATAACACGAACAAATGTTTGAGTCAACCCATTTTCTCGAACTTATGTTTGTACGAACTCGGGTTCTATGTTATACTTTGGGTAATGATTCCCAGTATTGGAGTGATAACTATTGAGCAAGATTTCGCAGCGTCAACAAGCTATATTGGACTTCATTAAGAACGAAGTGAAAGATAAGGGGTATCCACCTTCCGTCAGAGAAATCGGCGAAGCTGTTGGACTAGCTTCCAGTTCTACGGTACATGGCCATTTGGAGCGTCTTGAGAAGAAAGGTTTAATTCGTCGAGATCCTACCAAACCTCGTGCTATCGAAATTCTGGGCCTCGATGGCGCAGAAACTCACTTTGCCATTTCAGTCGCGCGTGTTCCCTTAGTTGGTAAAGTAACCGCCGGTGTTCCTATTACAGCAACTGAGAATATCGAAGACTACTTCCCGCTTCCCGTGAGCATGGTCAAAGATAATAACGTATTTATGCTTAGCGTTATGGGAGACAGCATGATTGAAGCTGGCATTCATAATGGCGATTATGTCATTGTGAAACAGCAACAAACGGCGAACAACGGGGACATCGTAGTTGCCATGACAGAAGACGATGAAGCCACAGTGAAGCGTTTCTACAAAGAGCGTGATCATATTCGCCTACAACCTGAGAATTCCGCCTTACAGCCGATTCTCCTCAAGCATGTGACGATTTTAGGACGTGTCATCGGCTTGTTCCGGGATATGTAGTCAACCATCCTAGAATAAAGAAAAGCGGCTTCGCCGCCCTGAGAGATCAGTCTCTTAGTCGCGACAAAACCTGTTAAGGGAACTAGAGGACGCTATATAGGCAATTAGCAGGGATGCTAGGGTATTAGCGGAACTACAGGGTCTTATTTCCAAGAAAAACGCTGAAATTGCCTTGAAACAGCAAAATAGCGGATTGTAGTTCCCTCACCCCCGCGATATGGATACTTTGGGCTAGAATAGCGGACTGTAGTTCCCTCCCTCTGTTCGCACAGGGCGGCTGGAGTAACTCCGCGCTCACTCCAAAACATATAAACTCTTATATTTTAACAAAGAAACCGAGCGGAGATTGTCTCCCTCGGTTTTTTTGTTTCCTAGCCTATTCTTCCAACTAAAATACAAGTGCCCAGTTCCCGCCACGAAAAATAGCTTCAACCGTTCCATCTTCCAAATAACCATCAATCTCCAGATCTGAGGTCCCAATCATAAAATCAACATGAATCAAACTCGTATTGCCGCCTCGTGCTTTTAATTCATCCGTTGACAAAGAGGCGCCATCCTGCATATTAATCGGGTAACAACTCCCTAGAGCAAGATGACAGGAAGCATTCTCATCGATACCTGTATTATAAAAAATTCGATTCATGTTAGAAATCGGTGAACCGTAAGGCACTAGGGCAACTTCACCCAAATAGCGGGCGCCTTCGTCCATTTCCAGCAACCGAGCCAAATGTTCATAACCTATTTCCGCTTGATAATCAACGACCTTGCCCTCTTCAAAACGGAACGAAAAGCGATCCACCAAAGCCCCATTGACATTCAAGGGTTTTGTACTTGATACGGTACCGCGAACACCTGTTCTATCCGGCATTGTAAAGACTTCTTCCGTTGGCATATTAGCCACAAAACGGATGCCACTGGCGTTCGCTTTATCGCCGCCTAACCAAATGTGATGCGCAGGCAAATCCACCTCCAAATCGGTGCCCGCCGCGCGATAACGCAGGGTCTTGTATTGTTTCTCATTCAACACTTTCCGAACACGCTTCAACTGTTCAATGTGAACGCGCCAAGCAGCTACGGGATCCTCTTCATACACCCGGTTCATTTGAAAAATAGCATCCCACATCGCCTCTACCCGCTGCTCTTCTGGCAGTTCCGCATACACCTTGGATGCCCAGGCAACTGTCGGCGCTTTAATAAGGCACCAACTAAACGTACTCGTTCGGACATATTGTTGATACTTCGTACGAGCGGTAGCCGCAGCTTTAGATGCCCTGGAGATTAGACTAGCCTCGATACCTGCGTATAGATCTGGATCTGGCACCTTAATGTTCAGCAAGGCCCCGCCATTTTCGACGAATCGCTCCAGCATTTCCGTATACCAAGTGGGATAATAATCCAGCGCCTCTTCATGAGCAAGCTCAAATTTACTGCGCGTAATCACATCATCCTGCCAATGAACGTGCACGTAATTCGCTCCAGCTTCATAGGCTTTCTTCACAATAAGCCTTGTTAATTCTAAAGATTCTAGCGGAGACTCGACCAACAAATCCTGCCCTTTATTCAGGTTCACACCAATTTTAACGACAAGCTCCGCATATTTCTCCAAATTTCTCGTGAAATCGTCCATCCCTATATGTCTCTCCTTCGTGTGCAAAGGCCCATCCAATTAGGAAACTCCTAATTCTGAAGGGATTCTCCTATCCTACATCATTTCGTTCGGAAAATAAAATAGTGCTCTCATCGTCCTATTAAATAATATATACGCTACTAAACCAGTACCCTCACACTTATTTTCTAGAAGAATATAGTAATAGAAAATAAGGAAGGGAGGTGAGTTGGACATGCCCTTTACAACTGGTGTAATTACGAACACGAATACAGGAGCCGCTAACATTGTAGTAAACACAAGAAATATAGATACCCATAACACAGCGATTATAACGGTTCAAATCTTTGCTTCTGTGAACTCAACGGTATTTCATACGGACTATGTATCCTCTTATATCGTGCTTGCTAATTCTTTTGATGTTCGTGAATTTGTTATTTCGGGAAACGTTGCCTATGAAGTTCAAATCAGTGTTTTAAACTCAACGAGCGCAGTTATGTCTATATTCGGCATTGATGCATTCGGAAACCTGATAACCGATCAGCGAATTCTTCAGCAGGACTTAACTTATATTTCTACTTTAAGTCCACCTATCTAACCTATTTAGGGCCCTCATTCTTTTTTGAGGGCTTTCCTTTATTCAATTAAAATTGAAAAAAACCCTCAACGCTAACGGCGTCAAGGGTTTCAATTCTAGTAAAGGGACAGATACTGGTCTCTTTCCCATTGGTGAACTTGCGTTCTATACATATCCCACTCGATTTCTTTGAGCTCATAGAAGTGAGCCAAAGCATGCTCGCCAAGTGTGTCACAAATCACATCATCACGAAGCAGCTCGTCCAACGCTTGTTTCAGGTTGAGCGGCAAGCTAGGGATGCCTTGGCTTTCTCTCTCTTCTTCCGACATCACGTAGATGTTGCGGTCAGTTGGAGGAGGCAGCTGCATTTTGTTCTTAATGCCGTCCAAACCAGCAGCAAGCATAACAGCGAGCGCCAAGTAAGGATTCGCAGCAGGATCCGGGTTGCGCACTTCCACGCGCGTGCTTAATCCACGGGATGCTGGAATACGAATCATAGGGCTGCGGTTGCTTGCAGACCAGGCTACATAGCAAGGCGCTTCATAGCCAGGAACTAGACGTTTATAGGAGTTAACAGTCGGATTCGTAATCGCCGCAAAAGAGCGTGCATGACGGAGTACGCCTGCCATATACTGTCTTGCGACAGTGCTCAAACCTAACTTGTCGCTCTCTTCGTAAAATACGTTTACATCACCTTTGAACAGCGATTGGTGACAGTGCATACCTGAACCGTTCATGCCGAACAATGGTTTTGGCATGAATGTCGCATGAAGTCCATGCTGTCTTGCTACGGTTTTTACAACTAATTTGAATGTTTGGATTTGGTCAGCCGCTTTGATGGCATCGGCATATTTGAAATCGATTTCGTGTTGACCAGGCGCAACTTCATGGTGAGAAGCTTCAATTTCAAAGCCCATTTCTTCCAACGTCAAAACGATATCGCGGCGACAGTTTTCGCCGAGATCCATCGGAGCCAAGTCGAAGTATCCGCCTTGGTCATTCAGTTCTGTTGTCGGATTGCCTTTGTCATCGGTTTTGAACAGGAAAAATTCCGGCTCTGGTCCAACGTTCATCGCTGTATAGCCCATTTCTTCGGCTTGTTTCAGCGCATTTTTGAGAATAGCCCGCGGATCTCCAGCGAATGGATTGCCATCCGGCATATAAATATCACAGATCAAGCGAGCTACTTTGCTCTCCGTTACCCATGGGAAAATAACCCATGTATCCAGATCCGGGTATAAGTACATATCCGATTCTTCAATACGAACATAGCCTTCAATGGATGAACCATCAAACATCATTTTATTATCGAGTGCTTTCTCAAGTTGGCTAAAAGGGATTTCAACGTTCTTGATGCTGCCCATCAAATCGGTGAATTGAAGGCGAATGAAACGAACATTCTCTTCCTTGGCAATACGCAGAATATCTTCTCTTGAGTAGTTGTTGTTGTAAGTCACGGTTCAGTCTCCTCTCAATTTTACAAGCGCTTACGTGAAGTTATTTATAAAACCGGGAAAGTTGACCTTGAATCAGAGAAACCTGATCAGGGCGCTTACCCCCGCCAATCAACTGCTGCTTCAACATTTTGTGCAGTTGGGAGTCAGTTAATTCTTTACGCTTAACTTCTGTGTGCTCGTTCAAAATGGTTGCGTCTTCGGAATCTTTGTCCACCGGAATGAGTACCTGCTTGATGCCGGCGATATTTACACCTTTTTCAATCAAGTCTTTAATTTCAAGAAGTCGTTCAACATCATTAAAGGAATAGAGGCGTTGATTACCAGCTGTTCGGGCCGGAATAATAAGTTCGT
Source organism: Paenibacillus marchantiophytorum (assembly GCF_014640555.1). Lineage (GTDB taxonomy): Bacteria > Bacillota > Bacilli > Paenibacillales > NBRC-103111 > Paenibacillus_E > Paenibacillus_E marchantiophytorum. The sequence continues at coordinate 130,025 of NZ_BMHE01000019.1, forward strand.
GTTGCTCATAATAGCGAATTTGTCTCGCGGTTAAATCAGTCAGCTTCATGACGATTCCAATGGGGAATAACGCCATATTTCTACGTATGTCATCACTCATGCTAATCACTCCTGATAAATAAAGTACCTCAACCTTATTGTACCTTTCTAACAAAAATGTGTCAAGGAGTGTTAGGTTTGTTCACAGTCTTTATTTTCACAACAATCCCTTTTCTTCCATATGCTGGATGGCAGTCATTACCCCTAATTTGCAGTGGGAATAGGTGAGCCCACCCTGCATATACGCGATATACGGCTCTCGAATCGGCGCATCTGCGGACAATTCCAAGCTGCCCCCTTGGATGAATGTTCCTGCCGCCATAATAACAGGATGCTCATAACCGGGCATATCCCATGGTTCAGGAACCACGTGCGAATCCACCGCAGCCGCCTTCTGGATGCCCTGCACGAACGTGATTAAGTGATCCGCGGACGTGAAGCGGATCGCTTGGATCAGGTCCGTCCGCGGCGTCTGCCACCGCGGATGGCTCTCGAAGCCCAGCTCTTCGAACACCGCAGATGCGAAGACAGAGCCCTTGACCGCTTGCCCCACCAAATGAGGGGCAAGGAAAAGCCCTTGAAACATCGCGCGCGTCGCGCCGAGCATGGCACCGACCTCGCCCCCGATTCCGGGGGCGGTCAAGCGGTAGGCGGCGAGCTCGACAAGGTCGCGCCGCCCGGCAATATAGCCGCCGGAAGGGGCGATGCCGCCGCCGGGATTCTTGATGAGCGAGCCCGCCATGAGGTCGACGCCAACTTGCGTCGGCTCCTGCAGCTCGGTGAATTCCCCATAGCAATTATCGACGAACACGATAAGGGCTGGGTTGATTTCTTTGACGAAGCGGACCATTTCGCCAATCTGTTCGATCGTGAACGACGGGCGCCACGAATAGCCGCGCGAACGCTGGATGCCGATCACCTTGGTGTTCGGTTGAATAGCAGAAGCGATGGCGCTCCAATCGGGAGCGCCATCTTCCGTTAAAGCGACTTCGCTGTATCCGATGCCGAAGTCCTGCAATGAACCTGTCCCATCACCAGGTTTACCGATGACTTTGTGCAATGTGTCATAGGGCTTCCCTGTGATGTAAAGTAGATGTTCGCTTGGTCGCAGAACACCAAACAACGCAGTGCCAATTGTATGAGTACCTGATACAAAATGAGGACGAACTAGCGCTGCTTCTGCTCCCATCGCATCCGCATACACAAGATCCAGTACTTCGCGACCGCGATCATTATACCCATAACCAGTCGATGAAGCAAAATGATAATCACTTACTTTATGCTCCTGAAAAGCGCGAATCACTTTCCATTGATTCAAATCAATGATCTTCTCAATCTGACGGAAAGCACCTTCCACGGTGCGCTCGGCGCTTTCCATTAATCCCATGACTTTATCCCCGAATTGCATGATTAGTAACTCTCTCCCTCATGATCTTGTAACTCTTGCTGCGCTTGCAGGTCGTAGGCCACTAATTGATAGGCTACTTTGACATAATCATCCGTATTTACACGAACTTTGAACACCATGTCTTCCCCATCGACATCCGTTTCGAGCACATCGCCAATCCGATACATCAAGGAAATAATATCCCCTTTATCCGCCGGAATGCGAAACTCTCTGCTTTCGCCCATAAGCTTCTCTTGAATGATATTGCGCAAACGTTCCAAATCTTCCGCGTTATACGCACTGATTTTCAGAAATTCGCCTTCCGTTGAGAGCATCTCCACATCATCTTGCGAACACATATCTATTTTATTGAAAATCGTCAATTGTTCTTTCTGATGCGCGCCAAGTTCTTCCAGGACCTCGGCCACAACTCGCATTTGCTCGCCGCGCATTTCTGTTGAGCTGTCCACTACGTGCAGAATCAAATCAGCCTCATTCGCTTCTTCCAATGTAGCGCGGAATGAAGCAACCAGATCATGCGGCAAATTCTGAATAAAGCCTACGGTATCGGTCAAAACAATTTCTTTGCCGCTTGGCAGTTCCATCGTCCGGGATGTCGGGTCCAGCGTGGCGAACAGCTGATTCTCAATATAGACGTCGGCTTGCGTCAATTGTTTCAATAAAGTTGATTTCCCTGCGTTCGTATAGCCAACCAAGGCAACTTGAAACACACCGCTCTTCTTGCGGCGTTCCCGATGTAATGTGCGGTGGCGAACCACTTCTTCCAACTGCGCTTTCAATTCGTCAATACGCCCACGAATATGCCTGCGATCCGTTTCCAGCTTGGATTCACCAGGACCCCTGGTCCCGATACCTCCTCCTAGTCGCGAGAGGTTCTTCCCTTGACCAGACAATCGAGGAAGCAAGTAACTCAGTTGGGCTAGTTCAACCTGGATGATCCCTTCTCTTGTTTTCGCGCGCTGTGCGAAAATATCCAGAATTAGTTGCGTCCGGTCAATAATTTTGACATCTAGCGCAGCTTCCAAATTCCGCACTTGTGCCCCCGACAATTCCTGGTCGAAGATAGCCGTATTGCCGCCAAGCTCCTCAAGACGAAGCTTTAGCTCTTCTACTTTCCCTTTGCCGATAAACCATTTGGCGTCCTTCGTTTCTTTGTTCTGCGTCATCGTCTCGAGTACCAGAACGCCTGCGGTTTCAGCTAACTTGACCAATTCCTGCAAGGAATATTCGGCAAGCAGTTCATTTTTCTTCTGCTTCTGCGTGATTAGACTGACGAGCACGGCTCTGTCATCGATTTCTTTTTCTACCATATGTGAAGTTGTTTTCATAAAGGTCTCCTTTGGATCTCAATCCGACGTTAGAAATAGGCCAAGAATCAGCGTATTCCTTCATCATTGTGTAGGAAATGCTTGGGAAAGTCAATTTAAGGAGCCGGAATATTTGATTATAACGGTGTGATCCCCTGACATAGGAAAAACGGCTTCGCCAGCCTGAGAGAGGGTCCTCTTAAAGGCGACAAATACAGGGAGGGAACTATAGTTCGCTATTTCGGCAAAAAGCAGGGTACTTGAGGATTAGGCGGAACTACAGGGTCTTATTTCCACTAAAAGAGCTGAAATCTCCCAGAAGCTTTGCAAAATATATGACATGATAAGGCATTGTGCTCCTTAGCGGCTGATTCACCTTTACGGAGCACATGCCGACTAGGAGGAAATTCAAAAAAATTTATAATAAGGTTTATATTTA
>NZ_BMHE01000020.1 GCF_014640555.1 Paenibacillus marchantiophytorum
GTTGGGTTGGGTTGGGTTGGGTTGGGTTGGGTTGGGTTGGGTTGGGTTGGGTTGGGTTGGGTTGGGTTGGGTTGGGTTGGGTTGGGTTGGGTTGGGTTGGGTTGGATCAGTCGGATCGGTTCGATGCTCCTCAACCTTACGAACTCAACAAGCCTTATTTGCTCAAAATGAAGCAATTTGAAATTGTTATGAACTCCAGATGCGTTATTGACAACAATTTGCCTTCATTATGCCCTGATTTTGCTGTATAACGCCAATTGAGTTCATTAGACCAAAAAAAAGGCTATTTTGGCGCGTATAAGCATGTTGAAGTTCGTTAGCCCGATCATGTGGACATGGCCCCGCCTATCTTGCTTATTCACCCAAAACATGAGCAATTGGGACAATTAAGCATTTTCAACTCTTTCAGCTGCCCTATTTTCGAAATCGAACCACAAAAAAGAGGCCCCACTCAAGGTTTTCAGCCTTCAGGGATGCCTCTTCTCATCGAATCAGAATCTGTTCCATCTACTAGCCCCGGGAAATGGGCAATTTTTCTCCTTGAGTTTCGCTGCGACTCGCACGATGCACCCACAGAACGAGCAAGTTGTGCCGCCGAGCAGCTTAGGACACGCGCTACACATTCGCAATCGCTCCAGGTAGACGCTTTCTGGAACACAGCTATCGCCTTGAAACATAGGTGAGCTTAGCATCCTATCGATTTGCGCTTCCGTAATCTTGTATTCTTCGCGACAACCTTTGCAAGACCGATCGCTTTGATTCATCGCAATTAATCCGTCATTAGTTCAAGTACGGTTACCGACATTGGAGACAGGTCTACTTTTAGCAGCTTGCCATCCCATGCAAACGAGGTGAAAGGCGCAGGCGCTACCCGATCCGGATTCTCAAATGTATTGTGACCATCTACTGAATCAGCGGTTAACGTGGTCCCACTCACACGAACATTCTCATTCGTCAAGCCACGAAGATCGAGATCAACTTTTGCGCTGGCCAGGTGATCCAAATTACACAAGCTGATATGAATTTTACCAGAAGCGTCGATGGAAGCTGAACTTGAAATTTGCGGAATCGCATCATCGATATCGCTCTTTAATTCTTTGGTTGTCAAATGGATATCGAGCAGTTGTGCATCCTGATGAACTTTGAACATGTTGAAAACATGATAAGTCGGCGTCAGCAGCATCTTCTCGCCTTCCGTCAAAATCACAGCCTGCAGCACATTGACTAACTGAGCAAGGTTTGCCATCTGCACCCGATCGCAATGCTGGTTGAACAAATGAAGGGTAATACCCGCGACGAGCGCATCACGAATCGTATTTTGTTGATAGAGAAAGCCTGGATTCGTTCCTGGCTCTACATCAAACCAAGTCCCCCATTCATCGACGAGCAGACCGATCCGTTTCTCGGGATCATATTGATCCATGATGGCGGAATGCTTCACGAGCAGCTCTTCCATATAGAGCGCTTTCTTCATCGTACGGGCCCACAATTGTTCCGGGAAGCCGGTTGCCGCCCCTTTTTCTTGCCAAGAGTCGCCTGTAATTGTGTAATAATGCAGCGTCGTTGAATCCATAAAGCGATGGGCTTGCTTCATCAAAGTTTCCATCCAATGATAATCATCACTGTTTGGTCCGCAAGCAATTTTGTGTATGCGGTTATCGCCATAATTACGCACATACGTCTGGAATTGGCGATATAGATCCGCATAGTATTCAGGACGCATATTGCCGCCGCATCCCCAGTTTTCATTCCCTACACCAAAATATTTAACCTTCCACGGCTCCGCTCTCCCGTTCAATTCACGAAGTTCGGCCATCGGGGAAACGCCTTCGAATGTCATATACTCCACCCACTCGGACATTTCCTGAACCGTCCCGCTCCCCACATTTCCATTGATGTAAGGTTCACACTCCAGCATCTCACACAACATCAAGAATTCATGAGTACCAAAATGATTATTCTCCACCACACCACCCCAGTGTGTGTTAATCATCCGCTTTCGTTGCTCGCGAGGACCAATTCCGTCTTTCCAATGATATTCATCGGCAAAGCAGCCACCCGGCCAGCGGAGAACAGGTATTTTCATCTGTTTTAACGCCGCGACGACATCATTGCGAATGCCTTTCGTGTTAGGAATGGGGGAATCTTCCCCAACCCATAAACCTTCATATATACAGCGTCCGAGATGTTCGGAAAAATGCCCGTAAATGTTGCGATTAATAGTACCTTTTATCCTGTCAGCATTAATTGTAAGGCGGTTTGTCATAGGGCAGCTGCTCCTTTAAATTAACAATAATATAAATCGATAAGTTTATTCATTAATCCATACTTTTATAATAAAAGCATCAACCAAATATTGCAACCGTTTTATTCACGAAAATAACATCGATGTGTGGGACAGATTCAATTGTTTACATGAAAAAGGAGCCAAGCGGCTTGTGTGCGCATAGCTCCTTTAGTTGCTTACAAAGGTTTGGGACCCCACCATAATGGATGCATGAGATTGCAGGGAATAAGTAGCTTGCCTATTCATCCCCTGGGATTAGACGCCTAGATAACTCAATCAATAAGCCAGGTTTTAATCTCATAAGGCATAATCTCACAAGTAATCGTCCCTGTCATGACGTCGCCGATCGGCTGTTCTCTTAAATCGGTTTCCTGCCAAGATGATACAGGGAATCCGGTTTCCACCGAAAGAGTGCCTCGCGCTCCGGCATATTCGTGAACACGAACAATCAAGCCGTGCCCATCCTCTGCCCATTTTACCGCATCAACCATGACATTCGGCAGCGATAAGCGCAGCAGAGAAAAGCTTTCTTGGGAAGATCTGCCGACCATGCTCGTAAGCGGATTATTCAATGCCCAAGCTTCCTGAACAGTTCCACCGGCATACCAGTCACCCAGATGTGGAAGCAACGAATACGTAAATACATGCTCCCCTTGATCCGCTATGGGGTCAGGAACCATCGCTGATTTAATAAGTGTGAGCCGCATGACATAGTCCTTGATATCATAGCCGTATTTGCAATCATTCAGCAGGCTTACGCCATAATCCCGCTCTGACAAATCGGCCCACTGATGCCCGACCGTTTCGAAACGCGCATAGTCCCAGCTCGTATTCCAGTGCGTTGGCCGCTTCACATTGCCGAATTGAATATCATAAGTCGCTTCCGTCGAGCGGACTACTACGGGAAAAGCCACCTTCAACAATTGCCGCTGTTCGTGCCAGTCTATGCGTGTCTCAAAATCAATGCGCCGTGAATGCGCATAGAGCCTCATCTGCTGCTCAATCGTCGAGTCGCCATATCCCCAGGTGAACGCAATGGTAGCTCGCAACGGGCCTGATTCGATGAGCTCGATACTGCGGCAGTCTTCTACAACCCTTTTCTTTTCTGTATAGAAAATGTCAATGTCCCACGCCTCATGCCGCCCTTTTGGCTTATCTTCGAACACTTGCAATTCGTTGCCCCGCTCGCCGCTCGCCAGTACTTCCCGCTGAGCCTGCTTGTCATACAAACGAGTCAAACTACCGTTGTCATCCCAATTCAGCACATAGAAAGGAGTCTCCAAACCGTTCATTATCGGCTGAAAAACTTCATCTTGGGATGCACCACTCCAAGCTTCAGCGGCAGTCAGCGTCAAATATCCCATCGCCGGCAGTTCCGGTGTCAACACAAGCCAGCCATTCTCTGTCCGCTGCGCATCGCACCGATCGCCAGTCGACGTTGCCCAGACGTCCTTATCGCTCGCCGCACTTATTTCCACAAGATCAGTTCGTGTCCAAGGCGAGCTGTTCAGCACAGTAATACAGGAATCTTCGCCATTGTTCGCCCATGATAACGCACGAACATCTCGCGCAATTTGTTCAGCCTCGTGATATTCCACCCAGCTGTCTTCGTAGACTTGGCGAATGGATGAACCTGGGATTATGTCGTGGAACTGATTGCGTAAAATGATTTTCCAGCCTGCTTGCAGCCTCTCAATGGGCTGCTGCTCTGCGATTGGAGAACCGGCTTGCAAGGCTGTCATCGCCTGAAGCCACTCCGTTTCCCGATACAACAGCTCCAGTTTGCGATTCATCCGTTTGTTGTAAGCTTGACTCGTATAGGTGCCGCGGTGCAGCTCTAGATACAATTCGCCATCCCACGTATGCACATAAGCATCGGACGCTTCTACGGTTTTCTCTAACTCGGCGAAAAAGGCATCTGCACGCCCCGTTGTCACCTGCGGCAGACCTGGCAGCTCATCTAACCGCCGCCTCATCTCAAGCATCTCGCGATTCACACCGCCTCCACCGTCACCGTAGCCATAAGCCAGCAGCAAGTTGTGATTCAAGTTCTTATCGCGATAGCCTTCCCAGATTCCATTCACTGAGTAAGGGGTAATTGCCCCATTATACGTATAGTAAAAGGCACCTTCACCTCCTCCTGGATCAGGCGTCGTGATGAAGTGCGTCAGCACCTCAGATCCGTCGATGCCCCGCCAACGAAATGTGTCGTGCGGCATTCGGTTGTACTGATTCCAGCTGATTTTCGTCGTCATAAACATCGTGATGCCGCTCTTCTTCAATATCTGCGGCAGCGCCCAGCTGTAGCCAAACACATCCGGCAGCCACAAATACGTGCACTCGACGCCGAATTCCTCTTTTAAAAAGCGAGTTCCATACAAAATTTGACGCACCAGAGACTCCCCCGAGGATAAATTGCAATCCGCCTCCAGCCACATCGCACCGCCGGCTTCCCAGCGTCCTTCCGCGATTCTTTCCTTCATTTGTGCATAAATATCCGGATAATCCTCTTTGATGTAGGCATATAGCTGAGGCTGGGTTTGCAGGAAAACATAGTCGGGAAACTGCTCCATCAGTCTCAATACCGTGGAGAATGAGCGGGCTGCTTTCTCTCTCGTATGCGCAAGCCGCCACAACCAAGCTACGTCAATGTGCGTATGACCGATACATTGAATAACAACGGGACTTGTTTTCTGCTGCTTCTCCAACCCTTCTCGCATAATCGCTCTGGCTGCGCAGATAGACGAATAAAATGTTGATGATCCAGGCCGTGACCAGTCTAATTGAAGAAAAGCTCTATCAACTATAGAGAGTAAACTATGCTTTTCAGGTTGATGTTCAGACAGCAAGCGAATCGTGTCAATGACTGCCTTCGCAGTAAAATACAAATCATCGGTTTCCTCATCCAACCAGCATAGCTGTGCTGTGTGCAACCAATGCTCCAAAGGGTCTGGCTTTTGCTGATAACCTCCTAGGCCAGACCATAGCCGAAACGAAAGATCCAGCTCTTCTCCAGCCAACGCCTCGGGTAGAAAAACCTCCTGATGATTGCTGTCCACCCCTTGGAAGGGCTGACCATTCACAAAAAGCAGCGATTCGAAACCGCTATTATGTCCGCCCCCCGTCGTGCCGAAATCAAAAAGACCGAGCACTTTTTTCCCCGACCAATGGGCTGGAATCTGCACAGATGCCGCTAACCAGGCGTATTGGTCATAGCCTCGCCAAGTATCGCCAAGCCGAATCGTTCCCCACTCCCCTTGCTCAGAAGGGTACTCTCCAATATGTCCATCTGCATCCAGAGCGAATCGGAATTCATTCAGTTGAACCGCATCACGATAGCGGTAAGGTTGAAGCTCCTCGACGCGTTTGGCAATCTTCTCATAAGTCCAGAGCATCTCTTTTCCTCCAAATCATTCTTTGATATAACGTGTTATCATTTAGGATGAGGCCTTAACCTCATTGTTCTATCACCTAGTTTTCACGAATTTCCAGGCGGCAAGGCACACGAATTGTCGTGGTATCTGCAAGAGAAACGTCACCGGTCACGTATTGCAGCAGCCTTTGTGCAGCAAGCTCCCCCATTTGTCTGTACGGAACTTCTACTGCGCTGAGCGGTGGTATCATGTATGCGTTGACTTGTTCCGTATTATCCGCCGCCATTACATAAACGTCTTTGCCAATCCGCAAATGTAATTCATGACAGGCTTCATAGATACGTCTAGCACCGTAAGACCAATTGCACACTACAGCGGCTGGCAGTTCCATTTCACGTAAAATGGACACCCATTCGCTCCGATTAGGTTCCCGATCATTTCTCATCCTATTCATCGTTGTCGGATTCAGTCCATGTTCTATCATCCATTCTTCGTAGCCTAATCGGCGCTGACGATCCCCCCAATTCAGCGAATATGCGGGACCGCTATATACTTCCATGTAGATTGGAGAAGAGGATGTTTTTTGCCAAATATGGTCTAAAGCGATTTTCATGCTTGCTTTGTAATCCATGAGTACCGAACAAACAGCTTCATTCTCGGCATAACCGTCAACGCTGATATACGGAATTTTGTTCTCCTGGATCGCCTGAGCCCAAGCTTCATCCGCGTACTGCGTCGCATCTTTGGACACGATCCCGTCGATACGGCGTTCTCGAAACATTTCGAGCAGTTCATAGCGAGCCGCCTCATCTTGATCCGTTCCATACAGCAAGACATGATAGCCAGCTTGTGTGCAATGCTTTTGAAAACCTTGAAGCATCTGAAGGAATAGTGGATTATCCATGTTGCCAAATGCAGCAAAACACTGACTCCGTCCGAGCCGCATCCCCCTCGCTTGGACATCGACGCGGTAGCCCAGCTCCTCAATCGCCTGCAAGACAGCAGCCCGCGTTTCTTCACTCACGCGAATGCCTGCCGTTTGGTTCAAAACGGCGGAAACCACGCCTCGCGAGACGCCGGCCTTACGAGCGACATCAAAGCTTGTAACTCGTTTTTGCATGTTAACTTCACTCCTCATAGAAACATATTAACACGTGTTATCAATAGGTGGGAAGAGGTAAGACCACGGAACGTGCTTATCTGCTGCAATGGTGCCACTCACCACCGGGTTAAGCCTCACTAAACCCAAGAAAACACCACCTGATCTAAGTGCACAAGCGGTGTTACTCAGGTTGCTTAGCCATCAATCACTACCTAGTCGCCTCAAAATCAAACTGACATTCGCTAACGAACTGTATGATGCTTATAGACCCGAAAATGGCCTCTTTGAAAATCAAACGAACTGAATCGTCCTTATGAAGCAGAATATTGCTGGAATCGTGATCTTTTACGTGAAATAACGCTTCTGGAATTCATTATTTTCCAAATTCAATGATTTTAGGTCAAATAAGCGTTATTGAGTTCCTTAGTCAACTTCGCTCAAAGTCACTGACAGCGCTCACCGGGTCCAATCGGCTTGCTTGGCGCACTCTTAACTCAGGCAGCAGCCGTTGCCGATTTTCTGGCAATCCGGATCGCCATCAATGCGGCAATCAGGCATATGAGCCCTGCGCTAAGGAATGGCAGCGTATAACTGCCCAGCCATTCACGAACAACACCGCCGCTATAGGCTGCGACAGAAGCACCCACCTGATGAGCCACGACGACCCAGCCAAAAATCATCCCCGCCTTTTCTCTGCCGAACTCTTTCGAGGCTAGTTTGACCGTAGGAGGAACCGTTGCAATCCAATCCAACCCATAGAAGACGGAGAAAATAATTAAAGATGTAGGACCTGACTCTAAGGCAAAAGGCAAAAACAACAGCGAAAGTCCGCGCAAGCTGTAATACCAGAATAGCAGCCAGCGATTGTCGAACCGATCTGACAACCATCCGGAAAGCGTAGTGCCGATTAAATCAAACAAACCCATCATCGCCAGTAATCCGGCTGCCATAATTTCAGGAATCCCATAATCGCCGCAAGCCGGAATCAAATGTGTTCCGATTAAGCCGTTGGTCGAAAATCCACAAAAGAAAAAGGTCCCCGCGAGCAGCAAAAATGTTTTATTTTTCAATGCGGAAATTAAGGTCTGAATCGGTGTTATGAAAATATTGCCTTTGAACACATCCGGTTTGGCAACTTCATCGGAGCCGTAAGCGGCGATTCCCAGATCATAAGGATGATTCCGCATCCATATGGCGACCACAACAACAAGAACAAGAATAGCAGCTACGGAGGTATAAATCGCATATCGCCACCCGATATCCACGATAATTTTGGCCAGCAGCGGCAAGAATAGAAGCTGTCCTGTAGCAGCGCTGGCTGTCAGCATCCCAACTACCAATCCTTTGCGTTTTACAAACCACAGATTCGATACAGTAACGCCTAGCACATTGGCCATCATCCCCGTTCCAAGCCCTGCAACGACACCCCACAGAATTTGAAATTGCCATAAGTGCGTCATGAGCGGCGTAATGGAAAGACTGCTTGCCAGAACGATCAGGGAGATCATCATGATTCTTCGAATCCCGAATTTCGCTAATAAAGCCGCAGAAAAAGGACCAACAAGGCCATACAGGAAGATCCCGACAGAAATAACACCCGAAATACCGCCACGCGACCAGCCAAACTCTTTTTCGAAAGGAAGCATTAAAATACTTGGCATCGCCCTGATGCCCGCGGCAACTAGCAAAGTCACAAAAGTGATCAATACGACCACCCAGCCATAAAATAGTTTGGGCGACCTGGTCCCCGTCTGCATTTGGTTCATTTGAAAGATCTCCTTTATTTTAGTTGTACATACAACAAAAGAATTAGCAACAATACAAATTTATTTCTCCAGTTGATCACTGGTTATCTCCAAGTTTTGAGACAATAACACCGCTGTTTCCTCGCCGAGGATCTCGCAATACCGTTGATGCAGGCGCTTCGAGGCTTTGCGAATTTCGGTTTCAAGTTCCGTCCCTTTGGGAGTTGGGTATACGAGCACTGTTTTACCTTGTACTTTACGTTCTACTAACTGTTTGCCTTCCAACTTATCAATGAAACGCGTTAACGTAGATGCTGCAATAGATAATTTCTCCGCTAATTCCTTTTGGGAGATTCCGGGCGTGTTGTTCACTAGTCGAATCAAATAGCCATACATCGGCGTTAAGCCCGTTGGCGCGAATTCCTCTTCGGCCATCTTGGTAATCAATCTGCTTAATCGATTCGTTGTGAAAAAGAGACAAGTGTGCAAGAAATCTTCATCCAAGGCGATTACTCCTATCTAAAATTAATATGTGCATGGGACAGGATTATTATTTACCATTCTGTATTTTGTATGTACAACTAATATATGTTGAACAGTTCATTTTGTCAACACAGAATTTCCACGTAAAGCCAAACAGACTCACTCCTATATTTCGCCAAGAATCATCACAATTCTACAAATGAATCATTGACTTTGCGTGAAATAAAGCTTATGATTTTCCCATTATTAAAGAATCTTAATTTAAAGATAAATAGGAGTGTGACCTTATGACTGATTTTGCATCCGTAGTGAAAGAACGTCGTTCCGCCAATAAATTTCTGCCTGATATCGAAATCTCGAATGAAGAACTCAACGATATTTTTAATACCGTTAAATTCGCTCCATCCGCCTTTAATCTGCAGCATACTCATTATATTGTAGTGAAAGATCCCACAACCAAAGACGCGGTTTATAACGCCGCTTATAAACAGTACAAAGTACAATCCGCTTCTGCGGTTATTGTTGTCTTAGGTAATCTGAATGCCTATCAAGACGTTGCCAAAATAAATGAAGGCTTCCTGCAGCTCGGGGTATTCAGCAAGCAGGAATATGATATGACCGTGGAATCCGTGACACAGTTTTATGAAGATCGCGGCCAAGCTTTTATGCGGGATGAAGCGATTCGCAACGCCAGTCTTTCCGCTCAATTGTTCATGCTCGCAGCCAAAGAGAAGGGTTGGGATACCTGCCCGATGATCGGCTTCGATCCCGCATTGTTGAGCCAAACTTTGAATGTTCCTGCCAACTATGTGCCAGTCCTGCTGGTTGCGCTAGGTAAAGAAGATACGGTCAAACGCAGACCTCGCGGTTATCGCAAGCCGGTTGGCGAGTTTGTAAGTTTCGATAGCTTCTAAAAGGCTGCTACGAATCACGAGAGGATCCAACAATAGCCTTCGCTTGTTGAATCACTTCAACTACAATCTCTGCTGCCGATTGGTCAGGCGTCAACAGCCGCGTCCCTTGCCCAGCCCACAACGACATATATTCCGCGTTTTCTTGCTGCGCGGCCGCATTGCGAATCTCGCGTGTGAGCGTATTCTGGGTTGGAAAAGGGAGCGGTTCTGTTCCGCCCTCCGCCCATTGGCGGATAAACGCATTCTGAATTCCGCGAGCCGGGCGTCCAGAGAAAGCCTTCGTAAGTACTGTGCTTTCTTCCGTACTTGCCAGCAATGCCCGCTTATAGGCTGGATTAGCGCCGCATTCGCTTGCCGTCAGGAAGCGCGTCCCCATCTGCACGCCTTGCGCGCCAAGTGCTAATGCCGCAACAAGCCCTCTTCCGTCCATAATCCCGCCAGCCGCAATAACTGGAATAGTTAGCTTGTCTACGATTTGAGGCACCAAAGCAAATGTACCGATATTCGCCCCCATTGGATGAGTGGTCATATCAAATGTTCCCCGATGTCCGCCCGCTTCACTGCCTTGAGCCACAACCGCGTCACAACCAGCTTCCTGTGCCATAAGCGCTTCTTGAACCGTCGTCACCATCGATACCACCATTAGCCCAGCGGATTTGGCCTGCCTCATATACGATTCAGGAAGCAGCCCAAATGCGGTGCTGATCACTGGCACCTTTTCTTCCAATAGAACCTGGATTTGCTCATCAAAATCGTTCGCTGACTGAATATCCCCCGTTGTAAGTTCCGTAAGGCCCAGTTCTTTCCTTATCGGAATCATAGCATGTCTAGCCGCTTCAATTCTCCTCTTATCATCGTGCATCTGAAGGCTAAACAGATTAACGCCAAACGGCGCGGCTGTTTGCTCGCGAACCTCACGAATGGCTGCTCGAATGGCATCCGGCTTCATATAAGCCGCTCCAAGCGTCCCTAATCCACCCGCATTGGATACTGCGCTCGTCAAACGGACAGTCGACGGACCGCCGGCCATGCCCGCCAGAAAAATCGGATAACGAATGCCGAATTGCTGGCATAGCGGGGTATCAAGTTGTAATTTCATCTGGATTCCTCCTAGGAGATCGAATTACCCATATTCAACCGTTTGCGGCTGCGATAAAGCAATACATCGACATGAATAGCAACGCCTACCGCTACCCCTTTGGCCAAATCGCGCGTTATGACAGATATGGCTGCTGTCGCAATCATAATAAGACCATCACTTTTGGGCATTCTACGCATGTCCCCTACATATTTCCAGTCGAAAATTTCGTAGCAAACCATCAGCATCACAGCGATTAAAGCAAGCCATAGGAATGAGCGCTACTACGTTGCCAAATGTCACAATAAGCAGCATGCCTACCATCGGATTCACGCCAGCTATGAAGGAAAAAGCAAGAGAGTCCGGAATAAGCGCGAGTGTCGCCGTTAAACCAGCGAGAACATCCGCACGCACGTTGAACATCAATCCTTGCAACCCCTTTACGATAAAACAAAGTTATCAAATACCGGTAAGCCCGCTCATGCGGCGGTATTCTTTCAACGGAATCACGTTTTTTGCGCTTTTTCGATTGTACTATGTATTCCTTTGCTAGTACAAAGTTAATTTGGGTTTAGGAGAAACCTAGCCTCACGCTTGATGCCACAGATAAGAAAAACGACTTCGCCGCCCTGAGAGGATCAGCCTCTAAGTAGCGACAAAACCTGTTAAGGGAACTAGAGGACGCTATATAGGCAAATAGCAGGGATGCTATGGTATTAGCGGAACTACAGGGTCTTATTTCCAAGAAAAATGCTGAATTTGCCTTGAAACAGCAAAATAGCGGACTGTTGTTCCCGCACCCCCGCGATATGGATACTTTTGGCTAGAATAGCGGACTGTTGTTCCCTCCCTCTGTTCGCACAAGGCGGCTGGAGTAACTCCACGCTCACTCCAAAACATATAAACTCTTATATTAAAATCTAGCCTGCGGCTAGGTCACCAAGTCAATGAACCTTGAGGCTAGCCCAAGCCCCCTTACGAACTCAATACCATTTATTCGGCCATAATCACTCATTCTGAAAATCTAATGAATCCCAGATGCGCTATTTCAAGCAAAGGATCACCATTTCGCCAATAAAGTGCCGGGTAGCGCCAACTCCGTTCATTAAATCCCCAAAGCAGCCATTTTCTCGTCTTTAAGCATCATACCGTTCATTAGATGCCCTTTGAGATCGAAAACCTCCAAAGCAAAGAAGTTAGTGGTGATGTCAATAAATAAGAGTAAGCTTCGCTCAACCCAAAAACATATAAATTCTTATATGTACATAGATAAAACGCCCTCCAGCTTGCAAAGCATGCAAGTTGAAAGGCGTTTTTTAAGGCTAGGGAGAGACTAGGCATGCAAGCGCAGCCAAATCCCGCTCTTATCATCGGACATTTTGAATCTTGGGAACCGTATGCATTCCGGATCACCCTTTTCCACTTCAATGAGCCAATCTGCATAGCTTTGCAGGCCGCCTGCCGCGATACGCTCAACCATCTCTTCCTCTATTTGTCTGCTGCCGCTTCTTGCCAAACCTTCAGGCAGAAACAGCCCGTCTGTGACGAGAAACAGACTCTCCAGCATAATCCGGTTCAGCTTCCCGCTTTCGAAGTACAGTTCGGCCGCCGGGTCGCCGTTCATGACGGAATAGCCGATCTGCGTATTCATCTTCTCTTTATTCGCCGCAATGCGCGGTTTCACCCTAGCCAGCAGTTCGTCTTTCTTCTGGATGCCGGCAGCAATGCCTTGTTCCCACAGCAGCTTCGACTCATGATCAATGTGTGCCACATGATCTCGCGTTACGCTTCGCACGGAGCCATCTGCGTACTTCGCATAAATCATGCAATCACCCGTTTGAACATATTCAATATGGGTTTCCGTTACCCGAATGAGCGCTATGCCAGCCGTCCATAACTGTTCCTTGGCAGCAAGATTAATGCCGCTGTCCGCCATCTCTTGGCGGAGTCTCTCATTAGCTTGCTTGAGCAGCTGTTCCAAGCTTGCATCACTTGAAACCGCCTGAGATTCAAGAAAATGCTTCAATAATTGCGCAGCCAGCCGGCCTCCTGTTTCCAGGTTCGGACCACGGAATGGAACTAGTGAGGTCGCACCATCGATGACGGCGTACAAGCCTTGTGATTCGTTAATTACGATTGCATCTTCATTCCATGCGGCGGTACCTTGTATGGATATCCATTCCATTTGCATAACGAAACCTCCGTTTTTCAATTCCATTTTCAAGGCATATAAGGAAGCAACTGTTCAATTGCCTCACTCTCCTCGGCAGCCGGATCACCTTCTATCCGTCCGAGTATGTCTGAGATCATTCGAGCGCGAGGACGATCTTGCGAACTTGGTTGCCAATTGGCGAATGATAAAGGCTTAGCCAGAAGCTGATTGTATTTATCAGGCAGCGCTGCATCTTTACGAAGTTCCTCCAGCACGCTTTGAAGCACTGGCAAATAACCAGTCAGTCCCAGCATCTTTTTTTGATTGTCTTTGGCGATCAAGAACTGAATCATCTGAGCCGCATGCTTGCTTTTATATTCACCTGCTAGGACAGCAAAGGCTGTTAACTTAGGAACAAACTTGTGATTCGTCGTGCCTGGCAGCGGAAGCAGTCCATAAGCAAATTTCCCTGCAATATAGCGATCAAACCATTCCACATTCTCACTACCTGCAGCGTAAAATAATGTCTTGCCCGTAATAAAATCGCTGGCAGCTAGATTATGCTGAAGCGGCTTCATAACCTTCGAATCATAGACTAATCCTTTCCACATATGAAGCAGTTCGGATAAGCGTTCTGTTCGTGTCTCCCCCCTAGCACCCAACCACAAATTCAAGAAGAGCGAGGGTAAATCTTTATCCATGGCCAGCTCTTGCTGCCAATCTTTTGAACCTGCTGCCGTCCATTCTTCGATGGTTGATCCCAGGTCAGCCAAGCTGTTAAAGGCAAGCTGCTGCGCGGAACCCATCCGATTAACCAAATCTCGGTTATAAAAAAGGACAGGAACTGACACTCCGATAGGAACAGCCCATTCCTTCCCTTTATAACTGAAGGACGTCGAAAAAGAAGGATCAATCTCATCAGAAGCAGCTTCAACCGCTGCTGCCATATAGACGGATTTGGGCTGTAGAGCGCCCATCTGTGCTAATTCCGCTACGCCATAGGAACTATTCAGCTCAACAAGATCAGGTGCGGTATTGGCTGACAAGGAAGTTAGAAGTTCATCATACAAGTCTTCATAAGAACGGAATACACGAACTTTCACATCTACCTGTGGATGTTCATTCTGGAACTGTGAAAGGAATGGCTCCCAGGTTTTGTTGTATACCCAGCATTCCAACTGCTCAACCTCCGAACTTCGCTGTTCAGGAAAGCTGCGCACTTGGGAGAAGTAGGTCGAATAAACCGCAAGACTTGCCAACACCAACATGATTAACACGATCCATACAACGGCGTTCCTGTTCATTGCTTACTCCCCTAACGGATCCTGACTTTATTCGCTACCTTTAGTATATAAGGAGTTTAGCAAAAGCCAAAATCAAGATCCTTTTACAGTGATAATCCCTTACCACCGGAGAGTTTGCTAGCAATAATGAGGGAAATCAAAGTCGTCATCGTAAGAATGGAGGCAAGCGCTGCGCCCGTTCCAAAATTCGATGTAATAACTTCGCTATAAATCGTTACAGAGATCGTTGCTGTCGCTCCATAGTAGAGCACTAGCGTAGAACTTAATTCATTGATCGTCGTAATCCAGCTGAGAATAGCTCCAGATAGGACTCCAGGCGCCATAAGCCTGCCTGTTGTTTTAAAAAATGTTTTCATCGGCGGAACGCCTAAACTGATGGAAGCCTCTTCAACGCTGTGATCCAGCTGATGCAAGATCGCCGTGCTGGATCTAATGGTATAGGGAATTTTGCGTACTACATAAGCAATAACCAATATAAACCATGTCCCTGTAAGCACGATTGGCGGCTTGTTGAAAGCAATGATTAGACTAATTCCCAGAACAGTCCCTGGCATAACGTAAGGAATCATGATAATTCCATCCAGAAACGCTGTCACTTTGGACTTGCGGCGCACCAGGATGTAGGCGATCAACATACCGGCAACGACCATAATGATGATGGATAAAATGGAATACGAATACGTGTTAATAATTGCCCGCGGAACCCGAAACAGCACTTCTCTATAGCTCCCAAGGCTAAAGCCGCTCTGGAAAACCGGCCCTTTCGTTTTAATAAACGAAGTAATAATTACGGTAATCTGTGGGAGGATCGAAATACATGCTGGAATAAAAGCAAGAATCGTAAATACCCATTTAAGAACTGGCTTCAACTCTTTGACTTTTGGCGTTCTCATGCCTGTCATAGAAAAGTTTTTGCGGGATACAAAGTACCGCTGAAAGAACAGGATTAGCGTCGAACACAAGATCAATATGATACTGAGTGTGCTCGCCATCGCTGGATTTCCGCCCATTTCACTGATGAATTGCTCGTAAGCAAGGATCGGCAGCACCTTAAAGCCTTGTCCCAGCAGCATCGGTGTGCCGAAATCAGCGAAGGAAGCCATGAATACCATCAGTGCTCCGGCGGACAAGGTGGGGAAAATAAGCGGCAGCGTGATGGTGCGAAGCCGCTGCCAGCTATTCATCCCCAAACTTTCAGAAGCTTCTTCCAGCGACGTGTCAATCGTCTTCAGCGCTCCTGACACATATAGGAAGATGTGTGGATAGAATTGCAGGGCGAACACAATCACAATGCCATGCCAACCATAAATCGAAGGAATATTAATCCCTAAGCTATGAATGAACCGTGTAATATAGCCATTATTGCCTGTCAGCAAAATCCAAGAGTATGCCCCGATAAAAGGTGGCGACAACAGCGAGGTAATGACCATAATTTGCAGCAGACCCTTGAATTTAATGGCGTATCGGCTTGTGATATAAGCGAGCGGTACGCCAATTAGAATGGCGAACACCGTCGCAACAGATGAGACCATGAAACTATTGATGAGTGCGCTGCGATAATATTTCAGTTTCATAAACAAAATGTAATTCTGGATCGTAACTTGCCCATCCTCGCTCAGAAAGCTATTCATCAACAGCGAAAAAAGCGGATAAATAATAAAAGCAAACATAAACACGTAAACGAGCAGTGTGACGACTGTCCAGAAATCCCACTTGATTAGCAATAATCGTTGTAAGGTAGTGGGCGGTGACTTACGACCAAGACTCGACTGCACGATACACCACCTCCTCGCCAGAGCCGTTGTACATGACCGATTGCTCAAGCTGAAGATCAATGTAAACCATATCGTTTTCTTGCAACATTTTACGGCTAACCGCCAAATGTTGGTGTGCCTCAATGACCTGTCCATTGATCAGCTTTATCGTATAGCTGACCTTCTCTCCTAAGAACGTAACCGTCTCAACCGTACCCTCATAGGTGTAGTCTGGTGAAGGAAAGACGCTGAGTTTCACAAGTTCAGGGCGAATAGAGAAGAGTGCCTTACCGGAGTACGGCTTAGCCAAATGCAAATTGGTCTTTTGATTCAGCAGCGTCACCACAATCTCCTCTGCTGCTCCCTTGGCCACTTCGCAGCTGGCATCCAGAAAATTGGATGTTCCGATGAAATTGGCGACAAATCGGTTCTGCGGGAACAAATAGATATCTTGCGGCGTAGCTATTTGCTGGACGCGGCCTTCACTGAGAACCGCGATACGGTCGGAAACAGCCAGCGCTTCCTCCTGGTCATGGGTCACGTAGATGGTCGTAATATTCAGCTCTTTCTGCAGCTTCCGAATATCCGTACGCATCTTCACGCGAAGCTTGGCATCGAGGTTGGACAGCGGCTCATCCATGAGCAGCAGGGAAGGGCGAATAACGACTGCCCTTGCCAATGCGATACGCTGCTGCTGCCCGCCGCTCATATTAGAAGGAATGCGATCACGCAGATGCGTAAGTTCCACCATCTCCAACGCTTCCATGACGCGCTGCTCAATCTCCGCTTTCCCCACATTGCGGGCCTTCAAGCCATATGCAACGTTATCAAAGACGCTCATATGCGGGAAAATCGCATAATTTTGAAAAACCATCCCAATATTGCGCTCATGGGTAGGAATATCGTTAATGAGCCTATCCCCGAAATAAATGTCGCCTTCTTCTTGCCGGTAAAATCCGGCTATCGTTCGCAGCAGCGTTGTTTTCCCGCATCCACTCGGCCCCAATAAGGTGAAAAATTCACCATCCTGAATCGTAAAATGGGCATCATTAACGGCTTTGCTCTCGCCAAAATATTTGGTTACATGGTCAAATACGACTCGATTCATATAGGGATTCTCCCTTCTGCTGATTATTCTTGCCCTGTTGTAATTTTGGAGAATCTTTTGATCACTTCATTCTTGTTCGCTGCAGACCAGATAAAGTCGTAGTTCACAAGCTTGATATCTTTGGTTTGCGGCAGTCCTTCTACAGGAGCAACATCCTTACGCACGGAACGGCGTTTGAATTCTTTTTGAATCAACTCTTGCACATCTTTGCTGACAAGGAAATCAATGAATTGCTTGGCTTGACTTAAATTTTTGCTCCCTTTGATAATGGCTGCTGCATCTGGTACTGCTGATGTTCCTTCCGAAGGATACAGCACCCCGATCTTCGATCCGCCTTCAATATAGCGAATGGCGGCATCTTCCAATGTGATCCCGAGGGCAAATTCTTTGTCAGGCACCCCGCGCTGTACGAGGCTTGAGCTAGAGAGGAGCTTGCCATCCAAATTGGCGTTCAGCTTTTTCACATAATCCCAGCCTTTGCCGTCATCTCGGCCAAAAGCGGTTAACATCGTGATCAACTGTGTATAGGAGGAACCTGATTTAGCAGGATCGGCGTAAGCGATTTTGCCTTTCCACTTAGGGTCAAGCAAATCCTTCCATGATTTAGGAAGATCATTCTCGCTGACAAGCTCTTTATTATACGTAATGACCATTGGCAAAGCATTAAAAGGTGTCCATACGTTAGTAACATCCACATAGGCCGGTAGAATATTGTCGATTTCCTTGGTTGTATAAGGCTCAAAGAATTGTTTGTAAGCCTCAAGCGAGTCCGCGCCGCCTGCCCAGAACACATCGCCTAACGGATTCTGCGTTTCTGCCTGAACGCGCTTGAGCAGATCGCCGGTTCCTCCTGTAATTAGCTGTACTTCAATCCCTGTTCTGTCCTGAAATTCTTTAATAATCGGATTATTAATTTCAGCGGCATTCGGTGAATAAAGTGTCAACTTGCCCTTACCAGCAGGTGCCGCGGTTGCCTTCGTCGTTCCTGCGTCTTTGGCAGACGGGGAGCTTGAAGCTGAACTTGCACCGCCTGTTGTGCTTGTCCCACATCCACTTACGATTGAAGCTAAAAGTACGGTTGCTGATACCCCTGTGATCCACGTTTTTCTCATTTTGTCGACCTCCGTTTGATGTAAGGTTTATTAACAATTCCTTATGATTTAACTATACGGATTACGCTTTAACTACACAATGCGACGAAATTTCCTAATTGTTTAAAAAAATGATCACTTTGTAACCGAATTCATTTGGATGACCATAGAAAAGCCCACCTTCAAACACGGTGGGCTTCTTTTTCAATGTACGTTTTACTTACATATATGTGCCATTCAAGCTAATTGTATCCGCGACCATTGCGAAATTCGGTCGGTGTTTTCCCGGTATATTTCCGAAAAATTTGACTGAAATATCTGGCATCCTGATAGCCGACAGATACCGAAACCTCGTTGATCCTAGCATCAGGAAGACCTAGTAGCTGTTTGGCTTGCTCCATCCTAATTTGCGTCACATAGTCAATGAAGCTCGTTCCGACGCGTTTGCGAAACAAGCGACTGAAGTGAGCTTCACTCATATGAAGCAGGGCAGCCAGCTTGCTTAACGAAATATCCTCGGCAAATCGACTTTGAATGTAGGCTTCAATCTGCCGGAAATTGTCCGCGTTAGGAAGTGCAGCTTGCCCTGTCCACTGCAGAATGTCACCGAATTCACTGATAGTTTGCTCCGCTCCGGGCCTTTTATTCCGCAGCGCAACCGAAGCTTCACGAAACGCCGTGCGCATATGTTCTTGCTTGTGATATGTCAGGCTTACGCCAAAACTCAATTCAAAATTGCCTTCGTACGCAGCCGCGATCTGCCGTAGATGCAGAATGATGTCGCCTGAACCATTGAGCATGATAAACGCTATCCGACTCTCATCGAATTGTATCGCTCTATTCAAGCTGCGGCTTTCCATTAACCCAACCACTTTATGCCACAGGGACATGCCTGGCGGGTTATTGAGTAGTCTCGCATCAACTTCAGTAAGCACAACGCGAAAACCTTCCTTCTCCAACTGACAGCCACGCAGCAGTTCCTCCAGCATTATGGAGGATGCATCATCCGCAATCCCAAGCATCTGATCATGCAGCAATTTCTGCATAATTAAGACCTGACCTTGCTCCAATTGTTCATGGAGATTCTGCAGCGTTGCAGCATGATCTCTGCTTTTGCCTATTTGTTCGCACACACGAGCGACGACCTTGATCAACTCATCGGGGTTCGTTGGCTTCAGCACGAAATCAGAAGCCTGCAATTTAATGGCCTGCTGCGCATAAGAGAAGTCATCGAAGCCCGTCAAGAAAATAACCATTAATTGCGGCAGCAAACTGCGCGCCTGAGCGACCAGGCTCAGCCCATCCATCCCTGGCATCCGAATATCGGTAATCAGAATGTCAGGCTTATGTTCCAGCACAACCTGCAAAGCCTCTTCCCCGTTAGCCGCTTCTGCCACAATGCTGCAGCCGATGTCTGCCCAATCTACGGTTTGTTTCAAACCCTCACGAATCAGCCATTCGTCATCCGCAATAACGATTCTATACATACGTATCTACCTCCGACGGATGAGTAATGACGGGAATACGCAGAAGCACCTTTGTACCCACCCCAACTTCACTTTCAATGCCAAGCTGATAGGAAGATCCAAAGTGCAGCGCAAGGCGTCGTCTCAAGTTGCTCAGTCCGATACCCGTCTTCCCTTCACGATCAGAGATATAGCTATCATCCTCAGCTAACGTCGCCAGCTTCCACTGGGCAATGCCTACCCCATTATCCTCCACGATGATTTGCACCCAATTGTCCACACGCTTCCCCTCAATCTTCAGAAAACCAGAGCCTTTCTTCATCTCAAGCCCATGGCTGATTGCATTTTCCACAATCGGTTGAATCAATAGCTTAGGAACGTACAGATCAAGAATATCCTCATGAATGTGCAGCTGCACTTCAATTTTGTCCCGGTATCTGACCTCCTGGATTTTCAAATAGTTATGAATTTGCTTGAGATCTTCGCGAATTTGGATAATAGGATGACCTCGGTTAATACTGAAACGCAGTAGCTCGCCCAAAGCGACAGCCGTATTACTGATCGTTTCTATTCGGTGGATGCGCGCCATCCAATTAATCGAATCTAGCGCATTGTACAGAAAGTGCGGAGTAAACTGTGCTTGGATCGCTTTGAGCTCCGCCTCCTGCACCTTCAATTGCTTCGCATAAATTTGATCGATCAAATGTTTGATCCGCTGCAGCATTTTATTAAAACTCAAGCCTAAATGTCCAACCTCATCCTGATATTTCGAAGTAAACACCACATCCAGATTCCCTTTCTCCACATCCTTCATCAATAACCTAAGCTTGCGAAGCGGACGAGTAATATATTCAGCTAGTAAATAAGCAAGACAATAGGAAATCAACATCCCGGACAAAACAATGAATATCGTCAAATTGCGAATACTTGAACTCTCTTGCGTCAAAGCATTGACGGGAATCACGCTTACAAGCTTGAAGCCCGAAGTGTCTGAGGTGTCATAAATCACCATGTTATCGGATTGGCTGTCCTTTACTTGGTTGCGGAAAAAGCCTTTCTTTCCTTGCAGCACTTCCGTCATATAAGGCTTGTCAAGGCGAGTCCCAACCTGCTGTTTATAAGGCAAGCTGGAGATTATATACCCATTGCTATCAAGCAAATAAACCTCTCCACCTGGATATTGATGAGCCTTATCGTACTTATAGGCGAGCGCAGGCTCCATAATATTGACAACAAAATACCCCAGCGGCAAGCCCGATCCGACCTGCTTCAACTGGCGCCCAGAGCTAAGCACCGCACCGTAATCCTCCATCTTTTTCAGCGAGTAATTCGTATCCCAGACAACACTGCCTCCGGCCATCCTTGCTTTGCGGATAAGCCCCCAATTCGGATTATAGTCACGATACACATTGGGCAGTAAATCCCCGGTAAAATATCGATCACCATTTTCTCCAAGCACATACAATTCGATATCCCATACCTTGAAACCTAGAAAGCTTTTTAATATTTGATTTACCGTCTGTTCATCCTGGTATTTCTCTTGCATGCTGCGGTCTGAGGGCTTCGCCAAAATCTTCTGAATGTCTCTATTGCTGTAAATATACATGGATAATTGCTCAATATCTTTCACGAAATAGGTTAAACTGTAGTTTACTTGCGATAAGTTTTCCAAAATAATTTCACAGGCTTTAATCTGAATTTCACTGGATGCCTTCCGATAAGAGAACGTTCCCAAAAACGCAAGCGGTATGACGGCGATGATAAGAAGCAGCAGCGTCAGCTTCGTTTTTAGCTCCAATGCATGCAATCGCCTACTCCACTGAGCCACTCATCTTCCTCCTCCACTCTTCTTCAATTTCTATTTTTCTTATCATAACGACTAGTCTTTATTTAAGCAATATGACCAAGTGCCCGCCACAGCCCTGACTCTATACATCCATGCATAAAATATCAATAGTAAATGGATACTAAGGATAAAGGTGGTAGGAATGAAATTACCGGGTTCTGTTGATATTTTCGAAGAAACACTAACGAAGCTGCAGCTTAATTGTGCAGATCTTATTGTTAAGCACGCCAAAGATGACCTAACTATCATTTATTTCGGGAATTTAGCTGACCCCAATCTCGTTAACAGTCAACTGCTCAGCGCGCTGCAGCACATCAAGCTGGAACCATTCACGATGGAAGACCTCTGTCCATTAATTCCTGTGGGTCTGACTGTCCTCACGTGTGAAATGGAACAAGCCATTACCTCGCTGCTTCGCGGTTGGACCGTGGTTTACAAAGCTGGATATTCCGATGCCATACTGGTTAATACCGCTAAACCACCGGAACGCACACCATCCATCGCCGAAATCGAAACGAATGTGATCGGGCCGCAAATTGGCTTCACCGAATCCATCGAGACGAATTTGGGGATTGTTCGCAGTTATATCGCCAATGAAAACCTATGTAATGAATCGTTGGAAATTGGCGTAAAAACGAAGACACAGGTGCAATTGCTGTACTTGAGCGATGTAGCAGAGGAGCAGACGGTCAATACGCTGCGCCAACGAATCACAGACCTCGAAATAGACGGAGTCATCGGAAGTTCCCTGCTGGTTCAGTTTATTGAAGATAATTCCATGTCGATCTTCCCGCAATTGATCTTAACCGAACGACCTGATCGAGTGGGCTTTAGCTTATTGGAGGGTAAAGTAGTTCTCCTTGTCAACGGCAGCAATTTTGCCATCGTAGGACCGAGCACCTTCCTTGATTTTTTCAAATCACCGGAAGATCATTACCTGCATTGGAATATTGCCGTATTCATCCGAGGATTGAGGTTTCTAGCTATCTTCATCTCGATCCTTATGACACCCGCTTATGTGGCAGCTTTAACCTTCCATTATGAGGTCATTCCGCCGAGTCTGCTCGTTCCATTAGCCCAGTCGCGTTCCAAAGTACCCTTTCCGCCTTTGTTTGAATCGTTATTTCTGGAGATTACGATTGAATTACTGAGGGAAGCAGGGGCTAGACTGCCTACTAAAGTAGGGCAAACGATGGGTATCGTAGGCGGTATTGTTATTGGACAAGCGGCCGTTCAGGCGGGTTTCACAAGCAATATTCTGATTATGATTGTTGCCTTGGCTGCTCTATCATCATTTACAACACCGATTTATTTAATGGGCATCAGTATCCGTTTCGTTCGTTTTCCGATGATTATTACAGCGGGGATTTGGGGTGGTATCGGCATCGTGTTCACGATTAGTTTGTTGATCATCCATCTTTTACGTCAAACAAGTCTGGGACATCCGTATTTGCACCCGATCTTTCCACCACGATGGCGGGACCTGATGGATACCGTTTTCCGACTTCCTTTTCCAATGCTCTCCGGACGTTCTACCTTTACCCGCATGCCGAATAAGCAAAGATTCAATAAGGAACAAGCGAAGCAGAAAAAAGACATTGACGAGTAGACGGGTGATAGCCAATGGAAATCTCGGATAAACCGAGGAAAGGACTACTATTTCAAGCTTTCTTACTTGTCTTTGTCATAAGTAAGGCTCAATTGGGCGTAGGTGTACTGGGATTCCAGCGCGTTATTTTTAAATCATCGGGCCATGATGCCTGGATCTCGGTCATCTTAGCCGGTTTGCTTACACATCTTTCCATATGGTTGATGATTCGCACGCTGGCGCATTATGATTCCGCGGACTTGTTTGGCATTCATTATGCCCTATTCGGAAAATGGGTAGGACGGCTTCTAAGCCTCGCCTTTATGACCTATTTCGCATTCTACGTCTTAACGATCTCCCATACGTATATCGAAACTGTGCAGTCGTGGATCTTCTCCGATTTCCCGACATGGCTCCTTATGCTGCTACTTATCATGCTAATCGCCTATGGGGTGACTGGCGGAATTCGAGTAATTATTGGCGTGTGTCTGTTTGGTTTTGCAGGTTGGATCGTAACCACCCTATTTTTTTATGCGGCGGTGCAGCATGCCCATTGGAGTTTTTTGCTGCCGATCATGGAAGCTACCCCCTCTCAGGTGTTAGAAGGAGCGAGCAAGATGCCGCTGACGGTCGCTGGGTTCGAGATCATCTTCTTTCTGTACCCGTTTATTCGCGACCCGCAAAATACGAATCGCTACGCACAAATCGGCGTACTTTTAAGCAACCTGTTTTATTTGTTCGTTATGACCATCTCGATCGTGTACTACAGTCAAAATCAGATGCCAAAAACGATTTGGGCTACTTTCAGCTTTTTGAAAATTATCCGTTTTCCGTTCCTTGAACGCTTCGAATACATTGCTATTCCAATTTGGATGCTGATTCTTGTATGCAATTTGATGCTATTCACATGGGTCATTTTACGCGGAATGAAGCGTGTTTTTCAAATAAATCAAAAGCGGTCGCTAGCCGTGTTCTGTGTCCTTCTCTTCGCTTCCTCCTTTCTGTTCCATAAACATGGACAAGTATACAAGATGAATTCCCTCATGAACTCCGTGTCGACCTATGTGATCTTGTACTATCCCCCCCTTCTTTTTCTACTGGTGAAAACCGTGCATGCCATTAAGAAAAGAGCCCTTCTTCGCTAGGATGATTTACGAGGAGTGAAATACGTGAGAAAACGCTTTTGTCTAACTATGTTGTTGAGCACAACCGTTTTGTTCTCGGGATGTGTCAAACCATCCATTTTGGAAAACTTGGCACTCGGCATTATTATCGGGTATGACGCTCTGGAGAACGAACGCATACTGACAACCTCAGTTTTGCAAAAAATCGATCCAAGCGCCCGAGAAAAGACGCAGGTCGTAGCTAGTACAGCTTTTACCAGTAAAGGTTCGCGCATTTCTTCGAATCGAGAGCTGAGCAAAAATTTGGTTGGCGGGCAGGTGCGAGTCGTCATGTACGGCAAAAAACTTGCCTCCAAAGGGATCATCGATATGGTTGATACGTTATCCCGTGACCCCACCCTTGGCGATATGATTTACCTATGCGTAAGCGATGATGAAGCTTCACACATTTTAACCCATCGCTATCGGGAAATTTCTAATATTGGCATGTACCTTTATGAAAATTTAAAACAAAATTCAGAGCGGGAGGAACTCCCTTCCCCAACTCTGCAAGATTTTCTGCGTGATTATTACAGTGTAGGCAAAGATCCCGTTATACCTCTGCTGAAACGAAGGGGAAACGAGGTTTATATCAAGGGCCTCGCTTTATTTCATGATGACCGCATGGTCCATGAAGCTTCGCCACGACAAGGATTCCTGCTTAAAGTAATTTGCAATACCAAGAAGGCGGGATACTACGAGCTGATTGTTGGCACCGAAAAGTTAGCGCAGTATTTGGAACATCCAGATACAGAGGTCAAGCTTGTCTTTGCCAATGCGCGAAGCAGCAGTTCCATTAAGCTTCTTGACACGAAAAAGCCAGAGTTTGCATTATCAGTGTCCATCCTTGGCGATCTACAAGAAATCTCCGTCCCCTATCCACTTGACAAGGCCGAAGCCATTGCTGCGCTGCAGCAAGAAATCGAAAAGAAACTCAAGAAGGAAATAGAAGCCTTCCTGACTAGTTTGCAGACGAATGAATCGGATGCTGTTGGGTTCGGTGAGGTTTATCGCTCTCACATCAGAAACGCAAAGCTAACCAAAGACAAGTGGCATCTCATGTTCAAAGAAGCAAAAATCAACGTGCACGTAAAATTCAATCTGCGGCATACCGGTGCTATCGAGTGAAGCATAATGCAAAGAGGCTGTCTCCAAAGGTTGAAAACCTGGTGAGCAGCCTCCATTTTCACTTCACCTTACTCCATTAACTATAAGTATCCGGTCTTCTTTCACGAGCGAACAAGCTGCGTTTTTCACCAAAAGTTGGCCCTACCGACATCCAATACTCCATAAATTTGGCATTTAAATTGATTTCTACCCCTAACACTTTAGAATCATCTGGACCGATTTCACCTAAAATGTCTCCATTAGGGTTAATAATTCGACTAGGCTTACTCCTAGGGTTACAGACCCATTTGCCGGTTCCATCATCTACCATATCACCATTAATTCCAGCAACTACCACATACATGCCATTATCAACGGCTCGAGCGATCTGTTGGATCTTCGATTCACCTGCCGTAGAAATACAGAGAATTTCCGCACCCTTCATCCGAAGGCACCGCGCAGACTCTACAAAACTCTGATCCCAACAAATCAATAGGCCTATTATTCCGAAATCCGTAGTAAAAACGGGATAATCACTTCCCGGTGTTATACCGTCTTGAGCTTCAAACAGGGGAAGATGAACCTTGCGATAAAGACCAACAATTTCTCCGCTGCGATCAATTAATAGGCTTGTATTATACAAACAAAAACCATCTTTTTCATAAAGATTAAATACGACATAAGATTGGATCTCTTTCGCTTTTTGGCAAATAGCCTTCACAACTTCACCATTCAGAGTTTGTGCGATCTCTTCGACACTATAGCCAGAGGAACGATCATACAAGGTCTCAGATAAACAAACCAGATCTGGTTGTTCGTGTCCTGCAAGCTCAAGTGTATTTAGCAGCTCCTGTAAATTAGCGGAAAGATCTGATCTATGATCACCATTTGGATTCACATAGGTGGTCACCAGCTTAACCTTACGTGACCTAGCTGCCTCAACTGGACGAAGTGATACTTGCCTGAAAGTAACCGAGCCGCCTTGGGACCAACGAAATTCAAGTTCAATCTTCACTGACCTCGAGCCTGCTGGCGGATCCATTCTTTGCTTTAGTCTTGTAAGGCCGTCGTCCGTAATTTCGTACGTATCTATATACCCTCTACCTAACCATTTGCCTGATTGATCCATCCACGTCACAATTACATTTACAGATACGGATTCATAATCGACCTGCTTCGTTTCATAGTCAGCCATGATTTCATATGAAGTACCATCAAGAACACCATGTATTTCACAATACCAAGCCCCATAAGCTTGAAAAGAGTCCTCTGATGATATGATCAGCAACGTCTCGTTACATTCTAACCTTTTATCAAATATCGGAGCTATTTCCTGTCTTGGTGTCCACGATTGCCAATTTTCAGAAGAAAACGGAGGCAATATGTTGTTATCTTGTACATTTACTTTCATTCGTATCTCCCTCTAGATGAAGTACAGCAGATCCTCATGCACCTCTACCGTACGCCAACATTACTTCATTAGTCATGTATGCATAGTTCATTAGTGAAGTTTATTCCAAATCCTTAGCATGATCACAGCGGATTCAGCTCTAGTTGTTACGCCATAAGGAACAAACTGGTTACCTGCCGCTCCCTCTAGAAGTCCATGTTCATAGACAGCCTCTACATAGGATTTTGCCCAGCCTGGAATCTGGTTATCATCAGCAATAGCCTGTTGGGTAGTGCCCTTCTCCAATTTCATTGCTCTTGAGATTATAACCGCCATTTCTAATCGGTTAATACGCTCTTGTGGACGGAATGTCCCATCCGAATATCCTTCGATCCATCCCATAGCTGCTGCTGTATGGATAGCAGATCGTCCCCACTCCGGAATGCTGCTGCTGTCAGTGAATGAAGATAAAGCTGATTCTTTAGCTGTAGATAGTTGAAGGGTCTTCAGCAGCATGACAATAAACGCTGTTCGTGTTACCTGTCCGTCAGGATCATAGTTATTTACAGATACACCTTCGACAATTCCAAGCGCCGCTGCTTTACATATATCAAGCTTAGCCCAGTGATGTTCGATATCCGTAATCGAACATGCCAAGGTCGGAATTGAAGGGTCTTTAGCCGCAATACGTTTAATGCTTAGCGTATAGGTCTTCGTGGACCCATCCTCAGCTTTAACGGAAACAATCAATTTATTGTCTCCGATTAGTAATGGCACTCTTTTTACAGAGCCAATCGTTTCATCTTTCAGCTTTACAACCGCTTTCGAATCTGTGGCAGCTAGTTGAAGCTCTATCCATTCCGCATCCGTCTCCCCTGTATATTGAACAATGTCCGGTGAAAACGCTGGAGATAGTCCCAGCGTCTTCCCATCGGCTACAAGGTTCATTTGGGATAAATTCGTATCTTTACTTGCCAACACGCCTGATGACACTTCGCCATCCGAGGTATGACCTGCCATACGGGTTACCTTAATGGTATAGGTATTCATCGTATTGTCCTCCGCAGTAACTACCACCTCAATGGTATTCAACCCTACACCAAGTGAGATCGGTTGGCTCGCCTGACCGCTCGCAACTGCTATACCGTTTACTTTGACCCTTGCCGAGGTATCCTCCAAATTTGGCGTGACCTTTATACTTGTCACAAGGTTAGCAACATTTTGTGTGTAGCTTTTCGTTCCTGTGGCAAAATCCTCGTTAAGGGCTCCACTATCGACATTTAAGCCACTTAAGTTCGCATTATTCGATACCCCGGGTTTATACAAGACTGCTTCCCATATTGAATTCCAATCACCTTTCCCAACTACCCGAACATACCTTGCTCCGATCGGTGTAAAGAAGATATCCTCCATGCCTCTCGTGGTTCCGCTGTTGCTGCCTTGGAATACAGTCGTCCATTGCTTCTGATCATCTGAGACCCACACTTCGAATAAATGCTCTTCTCCTACGTACCAAGAACTGCCCAGTCCGGCCACCGTGTAGGATGCACCCAGATCAAATTCGATCCATGAACCCTTATCTTCGGCCGTCCACATCGTTCCCAAAGTGCCGTCAATGGCCTCTTCTCCCTTGCCTCTAGAGGACCGTACAGCTTCAACCTTGTAATACGGCGTAGCAATGCGCATCTCTTTGAGCGATACTTCACCGCTTCCTCCCAGATCTGAGCGATATCCGTTCCCAATTAGCTTAACGAATCTAGCAGATACAGGGGCAAAATACATTGCTTCATAGGTATCATTGCTTCCTAAACTCTCCCCTGCATATCTGGATGTCCAATTGCTGCCATCCGGTGATGTCAACAGCTGGTATTGATAGTAACGATCCAGCCCATTGAGCCAGGCGAGATCGATATGATCGAACTTCCGAGTTTCACCGAGATCATAGACCAAGTAGGCGCCCGGTACACGATCGGTCCATACGGTATTCAGATCTCCATCAGCTGCTTGTAAAGCAACATCTGCGGTCGTACTGGAATCGATCTCGACTACTTTATATTCGGTCACCGGTAGAACCGAAAATACTTTCGCTTTCAGGGAGTATTCATCCCACTTGACCACCGCCCAATTGGCTATAGAGGCGACCTCAAGTGGAATATAAACGACTCCATTTCTAAGGGTTACCGGTGTTGGCAGCGTTGCGGATTGACCATTGATGGTGATCACATTGCTAGAAATGGTCATCTCAACCGTTGTTCCTCGGCGACTCATTGTCAAAGTCGATCCTTGCAGATTGGTTGTCAGACCAAGCTCAGCAGCCAGCCGTTCATAAGGAATAATTACCTGACCATCACTTAAGGCCAGTTCTGAATGAAAAGCGAAATCAACGCCATTAACTTGCATAACTACGGCATCCTTCTCAGCTTGTACCGGTAATGTTACAAGCGCTACTGGTACGGATAAAGTTCTTGTTGGAGAATGCTGTAAGATATACGTACCTCCGGCAGTAGCAGCAAAATATAACGTACCCTCATCAGGCGTTACTTCATATTCGACTGAAGTCGTTTCCCCAGCTTTAGTTACCGTCCAATAGCCAGTGCTTAGGTCAGTCACCAATACTCGGACATCCTTGTTCGATACTGGCAGTTCAAAGCTGGCTGTGTTGGTTATATCAACACCACTTTTGGAAAAAAGCACAGCTCGATCTTCAATTTTCACACCAACCATCTCATTCGAAACGATTGATTCCGTAGCCAGCGGCTGAGGACCATCCACTGCATCCATCACCTGCATGACATTCAAGAATACATCTGTTTCGGCGTTAGCCTTCGGAGAAACTTCCACACGCCAGGCACCCGCTTCTGTGCTATCCTCAGACCAGGGTGCTTGCGGATAATTGACACCATTGACGATAAATTCTTTATCTGTTCCGCCAATCTTGGTGATTTCAGCATTATTGCTAGCCGGCAGTAAGGTGCGATTGACCAATTTGCCATTATAACCTTTCTCTGTGCGTTCAAGGGTGACTGTATCGCCTGATATGTCAGGTTCGTTCTCGCTGTGCAGCAACCAAGTTTTCTTGAAGTTGGCATCAGCAGAAGTTACCTTATCGAATACAACCAACGCAGCAGGATGATCATCATTCTTCAGGTTAAGAAATACAAAAGAACGTTTGAAATCCTCCATCTTGGACGTATACGCTTTAGTAAGGTCTCCCTTTATGTAACTATAATCTGGTGTAACTGCATCCGGACCGAACTGATGTTTGACGACGTCAGCAACTTCATAATTATTCGTGGGATTAAGCAATTCTTGCATCGTAGCAGGTTCTTCATATAAGAAACGCTGACCGCCATCATTCGAACCAGCTGGAAAAGTTTCGTTAGGGTCATAGACTAACATCGTATTATGCGCAATCGTGCGTTTATTGTAATTAAGATCGTGGGAACCAAAGTATCCCCCCATCGTACCATCATAAATGCCCGAATCAATGGCCAAACCACCTTTGTAATACAGTTGGAACTGTCCAGAATCCATATGCTGGTGGTTCGTGAACAAGGTGGTGCCAACCTTCATCGTCGCAACGACGGTAGAAGACTGTATACCTCCTGTCCAACTCGTACGAGCCGTCATCTGGCCAGAAGGCTCGGGAAAATATTTGGTGAGCGGAAGCGTTTGTTCATTCATTGTCCCCAACTGAGGGTCATCAAATAATATAACCCACAGATCATCCTTGGCTGATTTGTTGTAACTATTTTGCCTCAGAAATTCATTCTTCAAAAAAGGATCATGATAGTAGCTGGCAGGCAGCATGTTCGGCATAGGCTCAGACCAATATTCGCCGAATGGCCTTTGTGATTGAAACGTGTCACCGTTACGCATGAGCTGCCCATCGGGACGACGCGCATAGATCCATTCATAGGGGGTCTTCCCTTGATCGGAATTAAATACGTCACCAGCACCCATCCGCTTGAATATCCATGAGGCAAACACATCCCATTGATAACGATAAGGTCCGTAGGAATCACCCTGATGCTGAGCATTAGAAGCGTATACATAATTACGCGGCTCCACATACTCAGCGAAGAACCGCCCAGCTACTAGGTTATATATAGCTGGATTCTCGTCATAAACCGCAATACCAACACTTAACTGATCACGCATCAGTTGCGCTTCGCTGCCATGTCCAACTACAGCACCCTGTCCAATCGCAGGATAGCCAATCTCCATACCTTCGGCTATAGTCTCAAAGCGCTGAATGAAATGCAATCGCTGTGATGCGGTCATCAGCGGGTAACACCAGTCATATACAATGGAACCCAATGTAAGAGCTTCACCAATCGGACGATAATCGTGACGTGGGAAGACGACAGTGTTCAAATAATTAGTCATCATGCTGACGGCCTGCTGGCCACTTGTTTCGTCTGCTTGCAGTAAATACAACAAAGCCTTAGCTTGGATCGTCTTCATAATAACATTGTCCTGATTATTTTTTTCTTTGGAACTTGGAGCTGGAAGTTCTCCGGTAAAGCTTTGTCCAGCAGCATCCAGCATATGTTCCCAAGCATCCTTTACTTCTGCATGCGCTAGGCGGCTGCGGATCTCATCCAGATCAGTTGCCCTAACGAACAGACGTGGATGTTCGGCTGGCGGCAGCACAGGAGGGGCCGGGTATGGATTATCAGTTGGTGTTGGACCGCTATGTTTTCTTAGCACAAAATCATCCAAATAATAATTACCAGTTGGAAGATTTGTCCATGTCCAGATTTGAATCTTCACTGTACCCGGCGGTGCAGTGAAGATTGCAGATCGCAGCTTATAGTCTGTCGATGCAATTACGAAATTACTCATTGAAGTTGTATAGAGATCCTGATTATTTGAATCACGGCAAGTAACAAAAATGCGACCATCTTGACCGCTATCGACCTTTCCATAGACTTCAAAATAGTAGGTTTCATTCTCTGCAACACCCGTGGTAATATTCTGAGCAAATCCTGTATTTCCGGCACTTACCACTACACTGTTTGTACCACTGTTGGCATTGTTACTGACAACGGAGGAGGCACCATCCCAAAATTCCCAACCTGTATCTCCGGATTCAAAGCCTGGATTTACCACTAAGTTTTCCGTTGTCGGAGCGACAGAATAAGTCTGACTAAATACGCTTATATCACTGACATTACTTGCCTCAACTGCTTGAACTTCCTGACTGCCCAACAAACCGTTGGAAATGGAGAGAACCATGAGAAAGGATAAGAGAAGCTGCAAGTTTGACTGCCACTTAAGTTTCATCAGTTAACTAACCCCTTTTCAATAAAGTAATATACACCTACTAAACATTAACTGGATTACAACATACCGCTGGATACGACCAGAAAAAAATACCCCCCTCTCATGCACTCACCATATCTAATTTATTGGGAACTGAATATCGTCGTTATTCTAGTTACTTCATCGTTTTTACGAAAATCATAAATTGGTGAAGTAGTGAACATATCGATGTAAGCGTGTGCAAAAATTCACGGATGCTTGCAATCTCGTATTTGCGTGAAACCATTTACGACAAGCGTTTCGTAAGCATGTATACTAATGGAACATCCATGAAGGCCTTACCAAAGCTTAAAAGCTAACAATATGTGAAAAAGTAAATGATATGATGATATCAAACTGTTGCTATTCATGTTTAAATGAAAAATATATGATGAATGAAGGAGACTTTCATGCCTACCCACCATGTTCAAATATGGGCCGTCAATGCTGGCGAGAAAATACACCGTGAAGATCTAACCAACCCGAATCGACATTCAAATCGTGTATGGAACGATCAGGTGAATATCGAAAGAAAATATCTGATTTTATTCAGTCTTAAGGCAGGTGAGGCATATGCCCAATCATAAATTCCCATTAAAAGCATTGTTCAAACTTAGGCTCAAAGAGAAAACCTCCTCTTTATTCATCCGATTATTCCTCAGTTTTCTAATCATAATTGCTCTATTGGTTTCGTTTATTTTATTTTCCGTCGTCTACTACAGGGGGGGGATTAAAGATGAGATCATTAAATATAATACACTCAGCTTGCAAAAAACAACCGAAAACTATGAGAATCTAATAGCTGTCATTCATAGTTCCGTGCTAGCCATTTCACTAGAACTAGAGGAAGTGCAAAATCCGTCCATTAATTATTTGAACGCGCTTTCTACGATGCAGAAGCTTCGATTAGTGATGTCCAATCGACAATTATACTTGGAAAATATATTATTAATGTATCAGAATTCTGGCTATACGCTTGAAAAAAGCCGTGGGACTGATGTCAACACCATGTTCGATCGCTATTACAATAGCAAGGATTACAACGCCTCTTTCTGGAACGATCAATATGCTTTACCGTATAAATTTCAAGTATTTCCTGCTTCTTCGTTTGCTGAGTCCGATTCTACAGGACGAATGGGTGAACGGACGTTACTGCCCATTGTCGTCAAGAATGAACAGCTTCCGAACTTTTATTTAATCGCTATGGTCGAGGCAGACACCATTTACGCCCAACTGCATCAGACCCTCGACGACCAGTTTTATATCATAAATGAAGCTGATCAACCCATGTATCATTCTCCAGGCGCCAATCAAGTCTCATTACCCAAATTCAAATATCATTCAGGTTATATGATTAAGGATAATATCTACTACTTCTATAAAAAAGGCGCGAGCGGACTAACTTATATTCATGTGGTTCCAGATAACACAATCTCGAGTCAGGTGCGTTGGAATTTCTCATTTGTGTTGTTGCTCATTCTCACCATTGCTATTAGCTTGATTGCTTCCTTCCTGCTTAGCGTTCGACTCAACACACCTGTTAAGCGGATTATTGAAGGTATTCAGAAGTGGAATAGCCATCCACCTTGGGAGAGTGGAATTAATGAATTTAATATCATCCATCACAAAATAAGTGACATTCTCAAAACTAACCAGGATATGCATCAGGATATGTCAGAGAAAGAGTCTCTGCTGCGGTACTACGCTTATTCCAATGTATTAAAGAAGATACGTCATCAGCAAGGGGATAGTACACCTTGGCTTCCATCGGATCGCCCCTTTGTTCTGGTATTGTTTAAAGTCAATTACAAAGCTAATCTGTATCGTTTGGAGGTAGATGAGGAACGCGCCACAGTGTTTATCAGAGAATATATCAATCGGATTATTGTGGAGACTTTTTCGGACTCCTTGACCTTCCAGATGGAAAATGATCAAATCCTGTCTATTATTTTCACAGAAATCACAGATCCGAATATCAATCACACACTTAAACAAATTAATCACATGATGGAAGCAGAAAGGGAATATTGCTTCCTTACGATCACGGCTTCAGGTGGTAGCGAGGATTGGAATGACGCGTATCAGAGTGGGCTTGAACAGCTTAAAAAGAGGAAGTTCGATGATGAAACTCAGATTATCGTGGAAACTGAGCTGCAAGCTGCGGATATTCGATTAACACAAGCGCAAGAAGAGGAACTAGATGCCAATCTATACAACGGGAATGATGTTGTTGTTCTCCAATTGGTGAGACGGGTGCTCGCTAGAATAAGAAAAAGTAATGAGAGCACTCAAAGTGTCCATCAATTCGCTGAATACATCTTGCTTCATACACAAAGAAATCTTCAACAGCGTAATATCGACCACACGTTTCTCCGCCAGACTTTCACTGAATTGCAGAACTGTCATACTTATGAGCAACTAGACACACTTTTGTCCTCCGTTATCAAGAGATCAGCCCTGCTTGTCAGAGAACTCAAAGATAAGCGAGACCACATTATTCACTACGTTTATGAGTATCTTGAGAATAACTATGAGAAGGATATCACCTTGGATATCATGGCAGATAAGCTGCATATCACTCGCAGTTACTTGTCTACGTATTTCAAAGAAAAGACGGGCAATAACTTTGTTGATTATGTCAATTCAGTTCGAATCGATAAAGCGAAGAAGCTGCTGCTTAATCCAGACATTCGTATTCAAGATGCTGCACAGTTCGTAGGCTACCAGAACATTAACTCCTTTAACCGAATGTTCAAGAAATCCACAGGCTTCACGCCCAGTGAATTTCGCAGGAATGAACAACAGTAAGCTTTCTCTGTATAACGCAGCATCGTCCAAAAACCGTCCGATCTGATCATCGGACGGTTCATTGCGTGCTTTAATGAGATGAGCTTATTTCCACTCGCCCTTGATCCCAGACGTCAGTAACACCTTATTGACATCATCGATCATTTCTTTACCACCCTTTTTCATATATTCGTCGACCATCTTACTCCAGTTGGAAATCGGCTCCTGCCCTACGATCATCTTCGTTTGCCATTCCTGAGTAATCAAGCTCAACTCTGCTCCCTTGGCCGCGAAAACCTCTGAATAAATGCGGTCTATAGGATTAATATAAAATTTAGTATTCTTTAACAATTCAACAGATGAATTCACGAAGCTCTTGGCAAATGGATTAGTCAACACTTTTCCAGCTTCATTGGCTTCATCGTTTGGTGCCCAACCACTTACACCACTAAAATAACCTGTAGGCCGCTGTTCCACGGTTGAAATGTCGATTAACGGAAGTCCATCCACCATCTTATACCCTACGCCTACCCCTCCGTTTGCCCAGTCGAACTCAGCATTCTGAGGGTTACGATTGTCAACAGGTATGAACGTGCGGAAGTAGTCTTGCATTTGCAGAATCCGATTAATTTTATCGGGATCGCTCTTTATCTTAGCATTCAACATGGTCAGCGTATAGTATCCGGAAAGTGCCATAAAGCCTTGTCCACCATCCGCTTGTTTGAAAGCTGGAATAACGGAAAGCTCAGCTGTGGGCATCAATTCTTTCATACTCTTGAGGAGATCTTCAGGAGTCCCAATAGGCTGCTCATACCAAATCCCGTATTTCCCAGCATAGAAGTCTTTACGGATGTCGACATTCTTAGAGATTGCCCAATCCTTGTGAATCGCTCCCTCTTTGTACAAGTCAGCAAGAAATTGCGTCTGCTGCTTGAACCCTTCCGATATAATTCCTGGAATTAATTGACCTTGCTCGTTTTTGTTATACCATCCCGAATCCCACGCAGCACCCATTTGGGCACCATATACGATCTGCTTAGACAATCCAAAGCCATAAGTATCGTTTTTCCCATTCTTGTCCGGGTCATCCTTCGTAAACGCGATTGCCACTTTCTTTAATTCATCATAGTTGGTTGGCATCTTAAGACCGAGATTATCTAGCCAGTCTTTACGAATAATGGGTTTTTTTCCATATTTCGCAGGGAAATATTGCGGAATTGCATAAATTTTCCCGTCTACGGTAACAGCATCCCACACACTTTTGGGAACCAATTTCAAAGAAGGATACTTGTCGATATATTCATTCAATGGAAGGAACGCACCTTGCTTCGCCCATTTGAAAAAATTCGCATCTGCGCTCTCCATTCCGATGACATCAGCCAAATCCCCAGCAGCCATAACGACCGGTAATTTGCTTCCATATTCATCGAAAGGGACATACTGCGGCTTGTATGCCACATTGAACTTCTCGTTGATTTTCTTCAAACCGTCGCCAGTCGCACCCGGAATTTGAGGCGACCATGTGCCCTCGATAGAAGTAACCGTAATTTTCTTGGTTGTCGTCGTATTGGCTGACGGGGTTGAAGATGTTGTCGCAGCGCTTGATTCAGGCTGCTCCTTCGTGCCCGATGTGCATGCGGCCAAGCTTGAAGCTAAACTCACGGTAAGTCCTAACGCTAGTAATTTTTTCATTTAAGTAAATCCTCCTCATATTCGTTGTCAACTCTTCTTTATGACACCCTTACATTGTGATTGCTAGACACCTTTAACCTTTCACAGAACCAAGCATCACCCCTTTCGCAAAATGCTTTTGCAGAAAGGGATATACGATTAAGATTGGCAAGGTCGCTAATAAAATGGCTGCCATTCCAATCGTCTCTGCGGGAGGAAGTTGGCCTGATCTAGCAGCATCTCGAGCCGCTGAGCCTAGGGAATTCGTCGGGTCGCCCAGAACCACTATTTGCCTCAGAATTACTTGTACTGTCCATTTGGCTGGATCATTCAGATATAAGATAGCCGTGAAATACGTGTTCCAATGGGCTACCGCGTAGAACAATCCGAACGTGGCGAACGCTGGCTTGGATAAGGGGACTACGATTTTCGTGAAAATCTGCATATCGTTGGCACCATCAATGAATGCCGATTCATTCAGTTCACTCGGAATGTTAAGGAAGAACTGGCGCATGACAATAAGGTTAAACGAATTGATGGCACCGGGAATAATGAGCGCCCAATAACTATTAATGAGACCCGTAGCTTGAAGCATCAAATAAGTTGGAATCATACCTGCATTGAATATGAAGGTGAACAGTACTAAAAACAAGTATACTTTTTCTCCCCAAATATTTCGAGTGATCGCATAGGCCATCGTTGCAGTCAAAATTAAATTGACAAGGCTCCCAATTACGGTGATGTAAATGGTTACACCGATCGAGTGAATAAACGCTTTGGATTCAAGAATGTATGCGTACGCATCTGTAACCCACTTCTCCGGCCATAAGATGAGCTCGCTAAGCGCGTATTCTTGATAGGAAACAAAGGAGACTACGAAGATGTAGTAAAAGGGAAAAAGCATAATCAGGGCTAACAGGCTCAGCGCAACGATATTGATGATATCTGCCGACCCTCCAGACATCGATTTCTGTTTATACATAGATGGACACCTACCTTATTATATAAGTAAAGCGATTGGAGCAAGACATAGACTTTCTTGTAGGTTAAAAAACTCCCTCGTCTCCAAACTTTTTGGCAACACGATTTGCAACTAGGATTAGAATTAATCCAATTACACTCTTGAATAAGCCAACCGCCGTACCAAAGCTAAAATCTGCCTTTTGAATACCTTTAAAATAAACGAAAGTATCCAATACATTCCCAACATCCATCGTGAATGGATTTAACATCAGGAATACCTGCTCGAAGCCTGAATCCAACACAGTGCCAAGACGGAGGATGAACAAGATAATGATGGTGCTGCGTAAGGCTGGTAACGTAATATGCCAAATCTGACGCCATCGGTTTGCTCCATCCACGACTGCCGCTTCGTATAAAGCTGGATTAATACCCGATAACGTAGCCAGAAATATGATCGTTCCCCAACCGGCCTCTTTCCAGATGACCTCCAAAATGATCAAAGGCATGAACCATCCTGGTTGCTGGAGAAATGAAATCGGCTCCATGCCGAACAACGGGTCTAGAATCCGATTAACCATTCCCTCCGTCTTGAGGAATATGGTTACAATTCCGATGACGACAACCCAGGATAAGAAATGAGGTAAATAAATAATGGATTGAACGATGCGCTTAAACTGCTCATTCTTGATCTCATTGAGCATAATCGCCAGAATAATTGGAACTGGAAACGCGAATGCAATTTGTAAAAGAGACAATAAAAGTGTGTTCCACAATACACGGATAACTTCCTGATCGCTAAATATCGTCTTGAAATGCTTCAATCCTACCCAATCACTGTTCAAGAACCCGCGGAATGGACTATAATCCTGGAAAGCAATGATATTTCCTAGCATAGGGACATACCGGTATATGATGAAATAAAGCAGTCCTGGCATTAGGAGTAGGAATAAGTATCGCTCTCTCCACAAGCGGTCCTTCAGTTTCCTGCCTTTTCTAGCTACTATCAGCTTAGGAGCCGGTGCTGTTTGAACAGTCGTTCCATTCGTTGTTTTCATGATGTCCCTACACGCCTTTCCTGCAGAATATATCTGAGTCCGCTTACAATAATAATAACTTTCTCAGACCACCCATCCTCTTGCTCCATCTCAACATCTTTTGGGTTGAATCGATGTCTAGGCTGCTTGTTTACATTCATATCGGTGAACTCTCACTCCTTTATACCTTCACCTTATCGGAATTAGCAGGAGCTGAACATCATCGGTATTCTAATTAATTCACCGTTTTTACGAAAACCATAATAATGATGAGAAGTGAACATATAGATGACGATTGGAAAAGGCTCAGCTAAGCTTAGGGATCAGGACCAAAAGGAGTTAACAAAAAAAGATCGCCCCTTAACTTGCACGCTTTGCAAGCTGGCTGGCGATCTTTTTTATGTTTTGTGCTACCGCGGTCATAAGCGCTTTTTCTTGAACATTCGCTCGCCCCGATATATACATTTTCTCCGTGTGAAAATCAAAGCTTTCCTTCGACATGCCTTCTGAAGTCGACGTGGAGTGGCGCCCACCAATGACTGTGTAAATCTCCCACTAATTCCGAGTAAAGTCGCTGTTAGGTAGAAATCAGCAGAAATAGCGGGAGGTAGTTATAGACCGTACATTTGATCCAGATTCAAATAGTTGTTGTTGCCTTTGGACGTATCATAGCCAAGCTCAATCGTATTCGAACCTGCTTGCAGAGCTACTGTCACAGAAACTGTGTTCCACGTGCTCCAGTTGGATGTGCCTGTGAAGGTCAAATTGTTCGTGACAACGGCACCATTGACTTTGACATAACGGCCCGCATTGCCAGCGGCGGCTGCATAGCGGAATGTGATGGTTTTACTGCCAGCGGCGTTCTGGTTCACATAGAAATTAAGCGAAGTGCCATTCGTATTCCACCCGGCCACATAGCCACGGCCATTAAAGCCCGTTTGTAAACTTTCGTTGACCATACCTGCGGCGCTGACCAACGTGCGTCTCGCATTTTCCGCTTCATATAGGCCATTTCCTGCTATATTCCCCGTAAAATTATCAGCTGGCACGAACTGCAGAATCGACGTTCCAGCTGCCGCCGCCAAGCTTTGAACATATGATGAACCTGTAGGCGCCGTCCAATCACTGCCAATAATGCCATCTGAGGTTCGTCGATGATTCCAGGCTTGCGTCGCATTTTGCTGTAAAAAAGTGAGGTACTGCGTTTGATTCGCTTGTACGCGGAGTTGATTGAGATTTCGTGCAAAGATCATTTTGAAC
Source organism: Paenibacillus marchantiophytorum (assembly GCF_014640555.1). Taxonomy (GTDB): domain Bacteria; phylum Bacillota; class Bacilli; order Paenibacillales; family NBRC-103111; genus Paenibacillus_E; species Paenibacillus_E marchantiophytorum. The sequence goes on from NZ_BMHE01000020.1 coordinate 39,975, forward strand.
CCTGGAGCGTCATTTTCACCTTCATAGAGGAGTGTCGTGGCAGAGGTCATTTTGTTGATGACATAATTCGCTGCATTATTCGCATCGGTTAGGTAACTGCTGGTTCCTGTCGCCTGATAAAGTGCTGTGGCAGCACCTAGATAAGTGCCATAATTGTAAGTAAAATCCCAATCTTTCACGGTTCCTGCGCCAGTACCTTCCACATGGTCATTCACTTTGCTGCCGTTAATCAACTTGCTTTGAATCCAGCTATATATTTGTTGCGCTTTGGTTAGGTAATTGCTGTTATTATAAGCATTCTTCAATTTTATAGCCGCCATGACCATCGGGGCATTGGTAGCCATATTTTTCTGCGAGCTAGCGTTGGTTGCTGGATTCATAGCGTCCGCTCGCCACCAGATTCCGCCTCCGTAGTAAGTCGTATCCCAACTGGCGTAAACATGATCAAAGAGAAAGGAACCTCGGTTCAAATATTCCTGCGTTCCCGTAAGTTCATAGGCACGCAAGCAGGCAAGTGCCCACCAGCCGAGATCATCATTGAATTGGTTATCCACCATATTCGCATATTTCGCATTGAAGCCTGTATAGATATCGTCGATCATCGTGCGGTAAGTGCTGCTTCCCGTGCGTTGATACGCATCCATGACCGTCTCCCACAACTGGGCTTCCCACCAGAAATCCGTGTACAGCCCGCCATTCGGACCATAGGCATGCGCCGCTTGGATCTGATGATCACTGTTTGTGTAAAAATACTTAGCCGATGCATCATAAAAGACATTCACGAATGAACTCATCGCTGCATCAGCATTGGATGTGGTAAAAGCAGCAGCACGTTGATCGCCTCCCCATGCTGTCACCATGAGAACTGTCGCGAGGCTTGCCGCCAGCCATTTTGCTGTCGCTTTTTGAACTAGTTTCACACCAAACATCTCCTTCACGTATAAAATGAATTTCGTTAATAACAATGAATTCGCTTACATTTATTGCGATTTCACCCCCTTTCCGATTCAAGTTCATCCTTGTCGTTTGTAAGTCGTGCATACGCCTCCAATAACATAACGCCGCTCCCGGATCACATAATCGAATCACGACGGGCTCAGCTGTTTGACGCGCATCCATTAGGTAGGACTGGTCGGCCGTGCAAGCGAATAATTCCAGGGAAGCCCCAAGATATACCCCCTGACAATAGGTGAACTGCCAATCTTTGTCGATCTGCTGATCGCCAAGACGATTGCTGCCTTCCCAGATGAACCCGTCGCCGGGATCGCGCAAAACCGCTTTATTCCAAGCGAAAATTTTCTGCGCCCAAGCCAAGTCTTCCGCATCGCCAAAGCGCTGAAATAAACGCGCAGCCAGGATCGCCGCAGGCGCATTGGCCGGCGTATTCTTGTAATCAAGCTGGTCTTTTCGCCAAGCGATACCTCCGCCCATGTGGTCATTCCAACCGCCACGGATGTCTGCCCATAAATCGGTCGCGCTTTCCCGGTATTGGAAATCACCCAAAATGTCATAGGCTCACAGCCATGCCAAGGCCATCCAGACACACATCTACGGCATGAGCTTGCCACCAATAATAGTAGTTTTCGTCTACTCTGGGATTGGTCAAGCTGTCATCCCACTGGTTCATCAACTGTGTTTCTGTATTCCAGTACAGTCTGCTTAATGTGGATTGAATTTGATCTGCATATGCAACTGCATACATCTTAGCAGTACTCCTTTCGTATTGGGCAGATCTCCAAGCACGCACCTGGTCGATTTGGCGGCTTGAGAATCTGCCTCGCTTTCATTTCGGCTGGGAGGCTGAACTTCCATTGGATTTATCCAATGTAATCGACTCCAGAGACCTGATTTGGATGCTTTTATTGGATTTATCCAATGTAATCGACTCCAAAGACCTGGTTTGGATGCTTCCATTGGATTTATCCAATGAAATCGACTCCACATACCTGATTTGGAGGCTTTCATTGGATTTATCCAATGTAATTGACTCCAAAGACCTGATTTGGATGCTTTCATTGGATTTATCCAATGTAATTGACTCCAGAGACCTGGTTTGGATGATTTCATCGGATTTTTCCAATCAGATCAGTTCAATCCCATCAATTCATGGCTCGTTAACAGCCTATTTGCTTCCCGAATGCAGCAAACCTCGCTTTTCCAGAAGCGCCATCTGCTCCATTAGCATAACTCCGCTCAGATTGACGCTTAAATCCTCCGCTGGGTCGGGCGCAGTCGTCCAAGACTTGCTAAATAGCTGGCGCTGTTCGTCCCTTCCTGCATGCCAGAGAGTTTGAGCATTGGTTTCCAGCAGCTCCCGTGCCGCCGCCTGACTGGGGTCAACCAACACCAGCTCCGCCAAGTATCGGATGAATATGCCTTTGAACAACCCGCCGTCTCCATTGCTCTCACTAGGCAGCATGCCTGTGATCGGGCTTGCCAGCCTTTCCTGCGCCGCTTGCGCTGTTCTGGCAGCATCCGTCAAATACCTTTTATCACCCGTCACGCGATAAAGTTCAACCCCTGCGCCAATATAAACCCCTTGGCAGTATGAGAATTCCCAGGCCTTATCAATGCGGCCGTCGCCTTCACGATTCAGCCCATCCCAGACGAAGCCTGTGTCTGGATCAACGAGATGGGCCTTCTGCCAATCATAGATTTTCTGGGCCCATGCCAAATCTTCCTCATGGCCGAATTTTTGATACAGCCTAGCGGCAAGAATGACGGCCGGAGAATTGGCTGGCGTATTTTTGTAATCAAGCTGCGGCTTGCGCCATGCAATGCCTCCACCTTGCAGCTCATTCCAACCGGTTTGAATATCTGCCCAGAGAATAAGCGCTGCTTCCTTATATTTCTCCTCGCCCGTTGCTTCGAAAGCCCTAAGCCAAGCTAGTGCCAACCATTCCATATCGTCATAAAATTCATTAGGCCAAACCCCTGCATTACGATCCAGCATGCCTTGATACATACTAGATATATAGCCTTTGGTCTCACTGCTGCCCGTTCGTACATACGCATCAACCAAGGTATCTACGCCATGCGCCTGCCACCAGTAATGAAACTTCTCATTGCACAAGTCATTGCAGGGCGATAAGTTATTGAATAAGTTCAATTTGCTGTTCCAATAGTGCTCGATAAGCCCTGCCTGCGCCAATTCTGCTCTCTGCTCCCAGGAACCTTTTCCGTGCTCTTGGCTCACTTTTGCCTCCGTTACTTTCTGTTCATTCGCCATTTTCTCCACTCCCCCAATTACTCCTAGTAGGACTCCGATTCCAATTACCGTGATAGCTATTGCTCTGATAAGTTGAATTTGTAACATGGTTCACCTGAAAATCTGACATCCAACTTACCCTTTGGTCCCTGTAAAAGCGATCCCTTGCACAAAGTATTTTTGCAACAAAAGAAACAGAATCAAGATCGGGACTACCGCAATTAAAGCGCCTGCCATCAACGGTCCGAAATCAACTTGTTTGTTATAGGCAAAAGCTGCTAGGCCCAACTGAATGGTTTTCTTGGCGGGATCATTAAGCATAATGAGCGGCCCTAGAAAGCTGTTCCAGCCTGCCTGAAAAGTAAAGATGCCCAGCGTCGCAAGTGCCGGTTTCGCCAAAGGAATGTAGATATTCCAGTAGATCCGAAACTCACCGCTACCTTCAATACGTGAAACTTCCTGCAAATCACTAGGCAGCGACACGAAAAACTGCCGCATAAAAAATACCGCAAATGAACCCGATGCACCAGGTAAAATGATGGCCCAGAAAGAATTCAGCAAGCCATTTCCGCCAGTGCCCAACCAATCATTTCCGCCCAGGAACGGCATATGTTTCAGCACAAAAAATTGCGGAATTAATGTTACAACGCCGGGAATCATCAAGGCAGCCAGCAGAATTTTGAACAGCGTATCTCTACCCGGAAATTGCAGCTTTGCAAAGGCATATCCGCTCAAGGAGCCGAGCAATAGATTGAATAAAACACCCATGAATGCCAGGTAGAAGGAATTCCAGAAATACAAGCCAAACGGCACGGTTTCAAACGCTTTGCGGTAATGGTCCATCGTCACACTGGACGGAATCCACTGGATCGGCAATAGAAATATCTCTTCATCCGGGCGTATCGAGGTAATTAAACTCCAAACAAAAGGAACAACCATGACCATACAAACAGCGATGGAAATGATATACAAAATGGTTCTCTGCCAATAGCTTTGTTTCACGCTCCACCCCTCCTAAATCATGGAATCTTCTTCTTTGTTTAGCTTCATATTGATCAATGAAAACACTAGGATGATCAGCGAAAGGGCAAAAGCCATCGCATCCGCATACCCCATCTGTAGTTGCCCGAAGCCCTGCGTGTAGATATGATAAACAGTCGTTTTCGTGGAATTGGCTGGGCCGCCCTTCGTCAAAACAAAGGCCTGATCGAAGAGTTGGAGCGCCCCGATAATCGCCATCGTGCTGACAAAAAAGGTCGTCGGCCTGAGCACAGGCCAAGTAATATAACGGAAAGATTGCCATCCGTTAGCGCCGTCGAGCTTAGCCGATTCATACAGATGCTCGGGAACGCCGTTCAAACCAGCTAAGTAAATCACCATATTGGCGCCTACGGATTGCCAGAGGGTTACGAAAACGATAGAGATCATCGCATAGGGCATTTCAGCCAGCCAGGAAGGGCCGGCAATACCGAACTTGCTGAGGATATCGTTGACCAAGCCGAACTCTGGATTCAGCAGCCAAATCCACACGGTTGCAGCTGCTACCCCAGATGTCAGCGTTGGTAAATAGCCGGCTGTCCGAAAAAGCTTAACGCCGATGCGTTTGCGCATAAACAAAACCGCCAGCGATAAGGAAATTGCGATATTCAAAGGGATATAAAGCACCGAGTAATACAGCACATTTTTCAGAGTCGTCCAAAAGATGTTGTCATCTACCAAGCGCTTGTAGTTATCCAAGCCAACAAAATCATTCTTGCTCACAATGTCATAATTCGTAAAACTTAAATAAAACGCCATGATGACCGGAATAACCGTAAAAATCACGAATAACAACAGGGTAGGTGTAATAAAAAAGTAGCCCATTCTTGCTTGATGACGACTGAGTTTGGTTATCGATGCCATAGGTACCCTCCTTGCCAAAAAAGGGGAAGGATCGCCTTCCCCAATGATGTCCAATTACTTGCCGGATGCGTTCTGCTCGAGCAATTTGTCTCCTTGTTCCTGCCCCTTCTTCAGTGCCGTCGCCGCATCTTGTTTGCCCTGAATGAACAGCTCAAGATTGGGCATCAGGCCATCGACTTCCATAACGGAATAACCGGGATGCTGCGGGCGAATCTTCGCGAAGTCCAGCGTATCCATGAACGGCTTCCAGAGCGGATCGTCCTTGAAGAATGGATCTTGCAATGCTGGTTTGAAGCCTGGCAAATTCAAGCTTGTTTTGGCCCAGAGCAGCGCGTTGTCTTTGTTAGCCAACCACCACTTCTCAAACTCCCACGCCTCGTCTTTGTGTTTGGAACCGGTCGGAATTACGAGTCCGAAGCCGCCCATCACGCTTCCTTTGCCACCGCTTGGACCTGTTGGAGGAGGGACAACCCCGAAATCAAGATCTTTTCCATATTTCTTATATGTGGACAGCATCCATGGACCCGTGTAGGTCATCGCGACTTTCCCTGTTACGAATGCATCGGTGCCTTCGCCGAGACCTTTTTCAAAACCAACCTTGTAGACTTTATCCTTATTGATTAACTTATCCCAGAAATCCAGCACTTGCTTCCCTTGATCTGTGTTGAAATTGGTTTTCTTCAAATCACTGGTCATCATCGAGCCGCCAGCTTGCTGCAGCCACATATTATACAAGCCGTTATCATTCATGCTCATGCCCGAACGAACCAGCTTATCGCCTTCCCAGATCGTTAGCTGTTTAGCTGCATTTTCCAATTCGTCCCACGTTTTGGGCGGCTGCAATCCTTTTTCGGCAAATAATTTCTTATTATAAAAAAGTGCGCGTGCGTCAACAGTCAAAGGAAGTCCATACAATTTGTCGCCGGAAGAAAGCTCTTTCAACGCTTCTTCGTAATAATCTCCCCGGTTGATGCCGTCTTTCTTCACATACTCATCGATGGGCTGAAGCACATTCTTGGAAGCATACAACGAGGTCCGCCATCTGTCCCAAAACATGATATCCGGCGAACCGCCTGAGGTCGCTGCCGTCAAAAACTTCGTGATCATATCTTCTTGCAGCACATATTTCACTTTAATTCTGTCTTGGGATTTGTTGAAGGCATCCGCCATCATCACGAACTGCTTCTCGCCTTCGCCTCCCCAATCACCCCAAAACGTGATTTCAACTGGGGCCTTTTTGGCAGCAGCAGCCGTTGGCGCTGTCGTGCTCTCTGGCTGCTTCGTTGTATTAGTCTGATCTGTTGGAGTTTTGGTCGTACATGCTGCCAAACTTAGCGAAAGTGAAACGGCGGTTATGACGGTCATCCATTTTTTCATGATCTTTCCTCCCTTTTATATGTAAAAAAGTAGTCATGAATTGCTATGTTACAAGGGGATTCCCCCTACTATAACCATGCGGATTAAAGAAATTTCTTCAAGGAGAGCCCGCATACATCCAGCACCAATTCACTGAACATCGAGTTCGCCCAGGAGAACCAAGGTCGTGTGAATTGCCCTGCATCGTCAGCATGGAAGCCCTCATGCATCAGTCCGGTGCCACCGTCTGTGGCCGCCAAAACATCCAGAATGCGCAGCTTCTCTTCCTGTGCGGAAGCCGTCAAGCCCTGCACAGCAAGGGCAATTGGCCAGATGTAGCTATCCGGCGTGTGGGGGCTACCGACACCTTGAGCCTCTTTTCCCGCATAAAAACAGGGATTTTCTTCACTTAGAATAAAGTTTCTTGTCCGCTGATACATAGGATCGGATTCTGCTGCGTACCCCAGATAAGGAATCGAGAGCAAGCTGGGCACATTGGCATCATCCATCAGATGAACGTTGCCAAAACCATCTGCTTCATAAGCATAAATAGAACCAAATTTCGGATGCTCCGTTATCCCGTAAGTTGCAATGCCCTTATTAATCTCCGCTGCCAGATTCAATGCTTCTCTCTGCACTTCCGCGTCTTGCCAAACATGCTCGGCAATTTCCGCGATATAACCAAGCACCACAACCGCAAACATATTGGATGGAATCAAATAGCCATATGTGCAGGCGTCATCACTGGGACGGAAGCCCGACCACGTCATGCCGGTATAACGGACAGGACTGCCCAAGCCCGCTCTTGTCAATGTATCTGTCGACGGACAATCGGATCTTTGGAAACGGTATGGCGACTGTGCTTCATGCTCCTGTTCTACTTTCCACAATTGCAGAATCGCAAGAACAACTGAGCGATACTCATTGCTGAATTGAGCTGTTCTACCTGTCGCTTTCCAGTGCAAGTAGCTGAGTTGGATCGGATAACATAGGGAATCAATCTCATACTTCCGCTCCCAAATCCATGGATTCATCTGAGTGTGATCCTGCTGATGCCCAGCACCGTTCGGTCCTTTGTTAAATGCGTTCGCATAAGGATCCAAAGCGATATAGGCAATTTGCCGCTCAATAACGCCCGCAATCATATCAGCAAATTCAGCATCCTTATCTGCAAGGAGCAGGTACGTCCGAACCTGTGCGGACGAATCGCGAAGCCACATCGCAGGAATATCCCCTGTGATCACAAATGTCGAACCATCCTCTTCGCGTTGAACCGTTGTCTGATACGTATTCGTGAAACATTCGCGAAACATCGCTGCCAGCTTAGGCCGTTCCATTTTCAGCAACTCGTCATTTACAAAATCAATGAGATTACACATCGATTCAGGTAACCGTGTTGTTTGCGTCATCGGGTGATTCATCTCCTTAAAATGTACAATAAAAAAACGCTTACATTTATGATTATAGGGGATGAACAAACATTATGTCAATATGTATTTATTATATTATTTACATACCATTTAATTTAAATAATATATCAACCAAAAAGAAAGAGACTGCTAGATTAGCAGTCTCTTTTGTTAATAAACATTGTGGGCCTTCTCATTTGGCCGGCCCCGTGGAATCCCCAATGATCAGCTTGGCGTCTAAGCTAGTCTTGTTAGCGACCTTTTCGCCGCGTTTGAGCTTCAATACATTCTCAACGGCCAGCTTGCCGATTTCTTCTTCATTTTGAATCAAGTGCGTAAAACGGTAGCCGCTCCCTAATGTAGTTGGCGGACTATCAAAACAAATAATCGATATATCCGCTGGGATCTGCAGTCCCATCTGCTCCACGGCAGCTTTGGCCAACAGCGCTATATTGTACTCAATGGCAAATAAGGCCGTAATCTGCGGATGGTTGCGTAAATGATCCACGATCATTCGAATATCCTGATCGATATTAGGCTGATGAAAGGAATTCGGAAGCGTGGAGGTAATTTCATCCAGCCATAGTGAACGATCCACGATCACGCCACGTTCCGCATGCGCACGAACGAAGCCTTCAATACGATCTTCAACCGCCGTCGTATCTATTGGCGGAGGCGTGAGTAAACAAATCTGTTTATGACCCAAATCCAGTAAATAATCCACACCCGTACGCGCAGCGCTGATGTTATCGGTGCTAATCGAAGCCGCCGCAACCCCTTTGAGATGCCGGTCCACCAACACTAAAGGAAATTGTTGAATGACTAATTTCAAAATTTCAGCATTATAGAACTCCCCTTGCGCAGGAAGCACGATAATCCCATCCACACCTAAATCCATAAATGTGCGAATCGCCTTTTCTTCATTCTCTGGCACGCCAAATGAGCGGCGCAGCACGAGAAAGCTTTCATGCTCGGCAGATGCGCGTTCCATGCCATAAATCATTGCTGTCCCGAATGTGTTGCCAAAATCCGTCATAACCAAACCAATCAGCGTATGTCTCGCTCTCTCGTCGGTCGAAGCCATCTCTGTCACAGCTGCGCCTTCTTCCGCGACAAACGAGCCTCTCCCCGGCTTCCGCACGATCAGACCAACTTCCGCCAGCATCTCCAGCGCTTTCTTGCTCGTGATACGGCTCACATTATATTCATCAGCCAGTTCCTTCTCTGAAGGAACACGGTCTCCAATATTGTATTTCCCTTGTAATATTTCTTCTCTTAACGTTTCATAGATCCGCTCATAAATGGGTCTTGAATCTGTTGACATGCGCCCCACCCCCTATGCCCCAACAAATGTTATATCATACAATGTAAATAATATATCATGTTATATGAGTTTTGGGAAGAATGAATCGTGTTGATCTAAATCTAAACCTCGCCCCAATAAACAAGCGTCTCATAGTCAAAATGCACAACACCATCTTGATTCGTCCGCTCATATATCAGCTTCAACTCGGCGATCATCGGTTCATAATTTGCATGCCCTGGCAAGGGACTATAGGACGATGATAGCAGTCTGCCTTCCAGCGCCGCGGCGTCCAGCGCTTGACTCATCTTGAACTGTGCTTGGTGCATAGCGTCCTGCTTGAAAAACAACGCTAACTGTTCCGGAGACACATTTTTGTGCTTCACTTGCTCATAGTCGGTTCCGAATGTTTGAAGCAAGTGCTCGTAGGATGCGAGAAACGGTGTGCCGCTCGTTAAGCGTGCGTTCCAGATAAGGATAACTTGACCGCCTGGTTTTAAAATCCGGCGAAACTCAGCCTGCGTCGCTGCACGGTCAAACCAATGAAAAGACTGCGCGCAAACGATAAAATCAACAGACTGATCCGGCAGCCCTGTTGCTTCCGCCGATCCAGACACCGCTTGAAAATTCAGCTGATTAGCCAGTGATTGAATGGCAGCAGAGCGCATAGCCTGATTCGGCTCAACCGCTGTAACAAGACTGCCGCGTTCCAGTAGAAGACTCGAGAAAATGCCTGTTCCTGCTCCGACATCCGCAACCCTGCTCCCCGCTTGCAAACCAACAACTGTGTACAAATAATCCATCATTGCCAATGGATAGGTCGGGCGATATTTCACATATACATCTACCCGATTCGAAAAACGTTCTGTATTCTCCATCGTTAACACGCTCCCTGTTTTATGAATGCTGCCCATATTCCAGAAACTCCAAACGATTTCCAAACGGATCATGAAGATAAAAACGTTGAATGCCTTCATCAGCTCTAACTGCATCATCGACTACTGTCAGGTTATGCGCAACTAAATGCTCTCGAAGTGCTGCTAGATGCATTACGGCAAAAGCAGGGTGGGCTTTGGCCGCGGGCATGAAGTCCTTCTGCACACCTACATGCAGTTGATGCGTGCCGCACGCGAACCAAACGCCACCCCGGCTTTTCAAACTTTCTGGCTTGGCAATTTCCTTCCAGCCTAACAAATCAGCGAAGAATTCTCTCGCCACTTGTTCACAACCCTCAGGCGCAGCGAGCTGCACGTGATCGATGCCCAAAATAGCATAGGACATAGTGTCACCACCTCATTGTTAGTTTCATTAGATGAAATCAAGTTTCACTATACAACTTTATTCTAATGGATTTACGGCTGAAAAGCTACATTTGCTTTCCGTTTTTTTACGGCGGCTCCTCTTCGCAGGCTAAAGATAGCTGCTCATGTTCAATTGCCACAGAAATAAGAAAAGTGGCTTTGCCGCTCAAAGAGATGTGCGTCTTCATAGCTGTTTTCAGCAAACTAGCAGATCCTTGTTCCCTTTGGGCTTTGCAATGACAGAGAGCGTCGTGTGAAAAGGAACTATGATCCTCTATATGGCAGGAACTGGGGTAAACGTAGCCTGAAAGGGAACTGAGAACCGCTATTTAAGCGGAACCTGCCGATTCCAACTGGGAAATGGTGAAATAGCGGATCGTAGTTCCCTCTGGCGTGGAATATGGCGGTTTTCAGAATTATAGCGTACTGTAGTTCCCTTAAAGGATGTCCTGTTTCATACTCTAAATGTACCAAAAAACTAAAAAGGGAGAATCCCTTATTTCCACGCAAAAACTTATACTTTCTATTATTCCATACGAAAAACCTAGCCAGCGGCTAGGTTCTCACAATTGTATGCTCTGCGTTTGAATAGACAAGTCAAATCGTCTTAGGACAGCCTTAGGACCGCGCACCTACAACAAATGAAACTGCGTTGTATCCTTGCCTTTCAGATTATAGCGTTGGTAGTGCTGGTAGTGGGCTTTGTACAAATCGCCATTCTTGCTTGGCGAATATGTTAAGTAAAGCTGTTTGCGGCTGACATCCGACACGTTGGCTCCACTTTGGTGCGGTGTAAACGAGTGGAAAATAATGATATCCCCCGGATTTGTTTCTACAATAACTCCGGTACCGAGATCAATCTCGGCAATTTCTTCCGCATTCATATTCCGCAGTTCGCCCGGTGTAGAGCGCAATCTTTCATGATAGCCTGGAAACAATTCAAGCCCGCCGTTAACCGTTGTAGCTCCATCAATCGCTACCATAACGGAAATCAAACCCTCGATCGGGAATCCTTGCCACCAGGAGGCATCTTGATGCATGGAATAGCCATTCGCTCCTGGCAGTTTGAAGATTAATTTATCCTTGAAAAGCGTCGGTTCGTCCAAATAGATGTCACGGAGCGGAGCCAAAATGCGTTCATCTTTCACGAGATCCGCAAATACGGCGGAAATATCATGAACGGGATCCAAACGCTCGATAGCCACTCGGCCATCCGCATAGGATTTGTGCCCTGCTCGAATATTAAACTTATTCGTATAGGCTTCTAACGTTAGCAGTTGGTCGCATTCGGATTGAATCACTTTCGCTTCTTGCTCTGAAAACACGCCTCGCAATACGATATACCCCTGCTCGTTATATGTTTGCAATTGCTCTTCCGTCAAAATATTCAAGGAGTTCTGTTTCATAATAAATCATCCTCCATTTGTTTTTTTGCCGTTTCACTCATGTGATCGGCTTGGTTATAACCTAATAATAAAGCCACTTATTCCTTTTATCCATGCACTGGGTTATACTATTTCATATACTTTTTTGCACGAATTGGAGGCGATTCTATGAGTTGGAATATAACCCTTAAACGCTACTATTTTGGGAAAGAGCGCGAGCAATTTTCGCTTGCGGAGGATACCTATTCAGGTTGGTGCATGCTTGCCGCCGATTCGGGACGGTTCAACTTTTCATTCGCAGATGACAGTCAAGGTGAGCAGGCAGCCGAGTTTGGCGAGCTCGTTTTTTGCCCTCCGGGTCAAACCTTCAAGCGACATGCATTGGAGCGAATCTCCTTTCATTTCGCCGAATTTATAGTTGAAGGCCCCTGTCAGCTTCCGAGTAAAGTACGCATGAAGGATGTCGGCAGACTCAGCTCATCTTTTCGTTATTTGCAGGAATGGCAGGACGAGGATAACAGTGGGCAAGAACTTGCGGACGCACAGCATCTACTGCAGGACTTGCTGTTCATGGTCCACCAAGAGCGGGTGAAAGCAGATCGCAAACCAGCCAGTTCCCTTGATCCTTTAATGAACCGCGCTGCCGCTTATTTGGAATCTCATGCTCTTGAACACGGACTGTCATTGCAGGAACTCGCTGTGACCTTAGGCATTGGCGCTTCCCAGCTCACCCGCAGGTTTCAAGTCACTTTCGGCATATCTCCCGTGAAGTATTTAACCCGTGTCCGTTTGTCCCGAGCCCGCTTGCTGCTCATTGAAACCACCAAAACACTGGATGCCATCGCCGAACAATGCGGCTTTCAAAATGCCTTCTATTTCAGCCGCGTATTCTCACAGCACATGCAAATAAGCCCTTCGGCTTACCGAAGGACTTTCCGTGTGTAATCATTGCGTTGAGCTACCTACTTCTCCGCCACCGAAACTACAATTAGTTAAACCCAGGAAAATCTGCTAAGTCCGATAAGCGGATGAAGAAAACTATGAAAGAGAAGATAGCGAGCAACACAATCATAAATGTATCTTTAAAGGAATCTTTCTCTTTGAGGTGAATCAAAATACCGCCGATTGATGTGATACCGAGGACAAGTGCTCCTGCCGCTGCCCAACTTGGTTCCCAAATACCGATAATGACTGCAGCAGCACCAACGAATTCAATAATCCCGGTAACAACCCGAAACCATTGCGGCAGTCCCCACTTTTTGAAGCCTTCGATATGCATTTTGGAGCCCGCTATCTTCCCAACTCCTGCCATCAAAAACATGAGCCCCAGTAGAATTTGCAAAACAATAGAAACGATAGTCATTGCGATCTCTCCCTACATCTAATTTTTTGTTAATTGCTGATGGCCGGAGGCTCCCTCCTCTTATTCGGCGCTTGCAGAAGGCACATATTAAATCAAAAGAAAAGCGCAGTTAAACTGCAACTTTGATAAGCACATTATAGACGCTTTCCACAGGTTTGAATAGTGGCATCGCCAAAAAATTTAAACGGTGAAGAAATCCACCCGATTCATAACACTCGTTATAGTAAAATGCTTCAAATATTCAATCGTTTGCTGCTCGGCCTCCAAGAGAATTTTCTCTAATTCCGCATCCAGCAATTCGCCCGCTTCACCGCAGTCCACTTCCATTTCAGGCTCTGCCGCTCCCAACTTAACTGCGGTGTAGATGTCACCTAGCGTAATTTGCTCAGCAGGCTTTTGCAGCATATACCCGCCCTCGCGGCCTCCTTTGGACTCCACAATGCCGGCGTCAGCCAACGCTTGCATCACTCTGCGCATAAAGGTGGCATGCGAATCCACTTGATTGGCTATCGTTGCACTGGACAAAATGCTGCCGCTTTTCGCTAACCACACAATGGCGTGAACGGCTATTTTAAAACGAGGAGGACCAATATTTACTCCCCGATTGGCTGTACTCATACCCATGACTCCTTTAAATGCAATTTAATAAAGCACATTATAGTGTAGAAATCATGTCTATGCAAGAAACAATAAGGAAAGAAGCTGTCTCCAAAGGTTGACCTAGGAGAGCAGCTTCCAATAGCTGTGCGAACGATTGTCTATTAGAATGGCCAGATTGACAGTCAGCTAAGGTTCCCTATGTATCCTTAACTCATCACTTCATGATGCTTCACTTGTCTCTGACCTGCCATAACAACAGGCGCAGCCTCAATCGTCGGGATCATCGTTTCTCCAGCTTGCTGCATGCGGTTAAGCAATCTGGTTTGCATGACATCACATACTGCGCGATGAGAGGCTATGCCGATTAAATTTGTTAGTTCATAAGGGTCCGATTGCAAGTCATATAAGTAGGATTCAACATAATGATTGGAGCCAGGTTCCGCAAAACCATCTTTGTCTGGTGCGGTTACGCCATATTTCCATCTTCTCGTTCTAACTACGCGGCCCACTTGCGTTTCACTAATTTGTACAAATACTTCCTCAGGCCATCCTTCTGCTATCCCCTTCACCAGCGGAAGGATGGAACGCCCCTGCATATCTTCAGGAACGGGAATTCCCGCAGCGTCCAATAAAGTTGGCGGCAGGTCAATTAAACTGACTAGTTCCCGAATCTGCCGCCCGCCAAAGAATCCCGGACCTGTAATCGCTGTTGGCACGCGGATCGAGGCATCATGCCCAGACCGCTTGTATTCCCCATTTCGCGTTTTGAAATGGTTGCCGTGATCCGATGTGAAGAGGACAATCGTATTCTCGTCAAGCTGCAGTGATTTCAAGGCGTCAAGCACTCGGCCGAGCGCTTCATCAAGCCGTTTCACCATCCCATAATAACCAGCGATATGTTGAAAGGTTGATCCCCCAAGGGCGGCGAGATCTGGCGGGATCCAAGCTCCGGTATACCGTTCTTGGTAACCGTCCGGAGCCGGATAATCATCGCGATGGTTCTGATGATGCGGCTCAAGGAATGATACAAAGAGGAAAAACGGATCCTCTTGATGACGATCGATATAGCGAATAGCCGCATCCGTCATCGCATCTACCCGATAGCCTGGCAGCTTAACAGCCTTATTCTCGTTGTTGTACAACACGGTATCATAGCTGTCCGAGCTGAATTCCAACACATCCGCTGCCAGCCATTCCTTGTACCCTCCGCGTTTGTCCACAGGCACTGGCTCCTCGCCAGCCAAATGCCACTTCCCGATATAGCCTGTCTCATAACCGGCTTCATTGAAATAATGCGCCATCGTCTTCGTATCCGCCGGCAGCGGAATACCGTTGGCAAAACAACCAGTTGTTGTTGCATATTTGCCGGATTGCAGGCACGATCTTGCCGGACCACACACCGGTTGGCAGGTAAAAGACTGCGTTAGATGAGCACCATGCATCGCCATCCGATCAAAATTGGGCATCAATCCGAGTGGATTGCCATGCAAACCGGATGTATCCCAGCGCTGCTGATCTGTAAAAAATACAATGACATTCGGACGTTGCTGCTGTGACATAAGTTATCCCTCCTGATTTCTCTCTAAATCTCTACTCCTTGACGCCACCCGCGGTCAAACCTTCAACCATGTATCGCTGCAGGAACATAAAAGCAATGAGCAGCGGGATCGTTGCAGCTGCCGCAGCCGCCGTAGCTCCTGACCAATTGGCCGAATATTCGCCCAGGAAGGTCAGCGACAATCCAGGGCTGAGCGTTCTTTTGCCAATATCACTAACCAGCGTTAACCCGAATAAGAAGTCATCCCACGCAATCAAAAACGTGTAAATCGCAATCGCCATAATCCCCGGTTTCGAAAGAGGGACAATAATCGTAAACAACGTTTTGAACCGAGAAGCCCCATCGATTTCCGCTGCTTCCTCCAAATCCTTGGAGATGCCATTAAAGAAAGTCCGCATCAGCATGATACTGAAAGGCAGCGAAGTCGAAGTTGATGCTAGAATCAGAACATACAACGTAT
The DNA here is from genome assembly GCF_014640555.1 of Paenibacillus marchantiophytorum. Taxonomy (GTDB): domain Bacteria; phylum Bacillota; class Bacilli; order Paenibacillales; family NBRC-103111; genus Paenibacillus_E; species Paenibacillus_E marchantiophytorum. Next base: position 55,820 of record NZ_BMHE01000020.1, read on the forward strand.
TCAATAGATGCAAAGCCTGATATTGCGAATAGAGGCCAATAACCAAGGTGACTGTCGGGAACATTTGAGCGGACAGGAAAAGCAGCGTCAATAAATTGCTCCCTTTGAATTTGAACCGTGAGAGCGCGTACCCAGCAAATATCGAGACGAAAATGCAGAGCACGGTCGCTCCAACGGCGACGAATATGGTGTTCTTGTAGAAGGTCAGAAAAACAGACGAACGTAAAATTTCTATATAGCTGGCCAAGGTCATATGCACAGGAAACCATTTGGGCGGAAGCTGCAATAATTCGCTATTCGTATGCAGGGACGTCACCAGAATCCAGTACACAGGGAACAACAGAAAGATCAGGATGATCCCCAGAAAAACGTAGCTCCAGCCCTCGCGTCTGCGAGGTTTTTGGTTGCGCTTACTTGAAAGGCTTGTTAGCGGCATTGCTTTTGCCATAGGCATGTAAAATCCCTCCTATCTGTCGTCCCGATTCATGATGCGGGTGAAAATGATGGAAAAGACGAACAACAGCACAAGCCAAATGACACCGATTGCCGAAGCTTTCCCCATTTCATATCTTGAAAATGCCGTTATATAAGTGAGAATGGCAAGTGAGCTCGTGCTGCCCGCCGGTCCTCCATTGGTAAGGGTGAAGAATAAAGTGAACATCTGAAAATTATTCACAATCATAATGAGCGAAACGCTGCTAATCACAGGTTTCAACATGGGCAAGGTGATTTGGGTGAACAATTTCCATCCACTCGCGCCGTCGATGCGAGCAGCCTCATACAAGCTGGCTGAAATACCCTGCAAGCCTGCCAGAAGCATGACCGCTACAAGCGGTGTCTGGCGGAATATGGCGACTACGATAATAGAGGGAAGCGCGAAACGCGTACTTTGCAGCCAATTGATATTATCGTCAATAAGGCCCAGATGAACCAAAGAATAGTTGAGAACCCCATAATCGCTTTGATAAATCCAAAGAAAAATAAGCGCGGTTACGATGGTCGGAATTGCCCAAGGAATCATAATAATACTGCGATAAAAAGTGCGGAATCGGATATCCCGATTCAATACCACAGCCAGCGCCATACCGAGAAGCAAATCGATCGTCACAGTTATCAGAACGTAAACTAATGTAACGCGCAAGGAATGATAAAATTCCGAGGATTGCAGCAGTTCCGTATAGTTGGCGAAGTTATTCCAATTTTGTTCCGACGAGAGCAGTGAATAATCGGTGAAGCTCATGAGGACTGATTTAATTAGCGGACTGATGATCGTTAAAGCTAATAAAATGATAGAAGGCAGCAGCAAAATCGCTGCGAATGCGAAGTTTTTATGTTGGCGGGTTAGCCTTAGATTCAATTTTTCTCACCCCATCCGAATAGGTCTAAAAGGGAAAGGCGAAAGGGTCGAGGCACTCCCGCCTTCACTTGAGCGTTATTTCTTGTACAATTCTTTGATTTTCGGCATGACAGTTGCAATCGCTTCATCGGGGCTTTTTCCACCCTCTGTGACGATAACGATCATATCTGTGGAGCTTTTCATGGCGTTATCAAACTTAGGATTCGTCGCCGGAACTGGTGATGCTGTTTTCATTTGCGCGTTGAACACTTTGGAATAATTGTCTTCATTCATTTCCGGCAGGGCAGAGACCGATTTGCGCGACGACATCACGCCATTGAGCTTGTGATAGATGGCCATCGCTTCTTTGGATACCAAATATTTCACTAATTCGGCGGACTCCGCTTTATGTTTGCCTTCTGCGGAAACAACGAGTTGATGCTCCGTGAAGAAAGTCTCGCTGCGTCCTGTTTTCCCCGTCGGAACGGTGGCTACGCCCCATTCTTTATCGAATTCCGCCCCTTTGCCGCTCATATTGCGGAAGTTCGTGCGGCCAAAATCACCATCGATAATCATGCCCAGCGCGCCCGTGGCGAACATCGGACGAAGTTCAGCCATCGCAGCACCTTTCGGCGAGATCTTGTTATTAATTAGATCCTTCATATAGCTCAAAGAATCTTTCAATGCCGTGCCTTGATCATAAATGATAGTCCCTTGATCATCCACGAATTTCCCGCCGTAGGAATACGTCATTCGCAGCAGCATATTGCCTGTGTAGGAATCCGAAGCTCCCGTTTCGCCGATCCCATAAACAGGATTACCTTTCTCATCTTTCCCGAGCGCCGCAATTTTCTTCGCATACTGGATCATTTCATCCCATGTGGTTGGCGGCTTTTCCGGGTCTAAACCAGCTTTTTTGAACAGTGTTTTGTTCCAAAACAGTGCGCTCGGATGCGGTGCCCAAGGCATCGCCATGACTTTGCCGCTGAAGGTGACTCCCGCCTTGCTGCCGTCCACGATGTCATTAACGATATCCGCGCCGAGCACGTCCTGTGCAGGAGCGGCCAATTTGGCCCCAACGAAGGCCGGCGTGAAGTTCTGATTGGACATCGAAACATCTGGCGGATTACCGCCGGCGGAACTGACCAGCACTTGGTCCTTGAACTGGGCGAATGGAATCCCGATGGATTTCACTTTAATATTCGGATGGCTCTTCTCAAAATCAGCGATCATTTGGTTATAAGCCTCTTTGGTTCCGTCCTCAACAGAAATCCAGTTGGCGAATGAAATTTCTACAGGTTTTGCATTCTTCGACGCATCCGTTGTGCTTTTGGGTTCTGCGGAACCAGAGCCGCCTGATGGTGTAGAATTCGTACTTGATCCACAAGCTGTTAGCGCTGTCAGTAAGCTTAATGCTGCAGCACTCATGGCCATTTTATTCCAAACTTTCATGTGATCCCCCGCCTCTATTCTCATTGGTACGGCTTGCTTATCGTGTGCCGATGACTTCATTATATAAAAAGGGTGCCGAAAATTTTGTTCATATTTTCGGCACCTTTGGTCTTTTATTAGCAATAAAAAATCTGGATTTTCTGTCTATTGTTCCACTCTCGGAAATCTTCACACTTTTTTGCGCTTAAACTCCAGCGGTGTCATGCCTGTCACTTTCTTGAATACTTTGGATAAATAGCTTCCATCCGGATAGCCAACTTTCTCGGAAAGACGTCCGATTTGGGTCTCGCCATCGAGAATCAGCTCTTTCACCTTGTTGATCCGCACTTGGGTCAAATAATCATTATAGCTGTTCCCGGTTTCTTTTTTGAACAGCTCGCTAAGGTAGTTGCGGTTCAAATGAACATAATCCGCTGCCTCCTGCAAGGAGACACCCTCGGCATAATGCTTCCGCACGAAATCGCACACTTTGCGAATCGTATCGCTGTATGGATGCTGCAACGTCTCAGCTTCCGCCAGCACATGACCTGCCCTTGCCAACAGCCACGCGCTGACGCGCTCAAATGTCGGCAAATGAGCAATCTCCTCATGCCAGATATCCGTTTCACGCGCGTGAAAAGCCAGCCCAGCCGTTGTTCTTATTCTGCGAAGTGTTCGCTGCAGCAGAAACACGGCTTCCATGCAGAAAGCTTTGACTTCTTTTTCGGTAAATTGCAGTTCAATGCCAATCGCCTCCATCACTTCGCCAATATCATGGAGAGCCGCAGCAAATTGGTCACGGTCCAATTGTACGGACACCTTTTCGAGACAGGTTGGCAGCAGCGTATAATTTCTTGCCGTTGACGTGCTCGGTTCATCCGAGAACCAAGAAATACTTTTGCGCGCATAGAATCGCTTATGATTCAGCACTTCACTTGCTTCTTCAAGCTGCTGCCCCATAGACGCGATATTGAGCGAAGGCATGCTGATCCCTACTGACACAGATATACCCAGCAGATTCTGCAAGCATCCGGAGATCCGATGCGCATACTGCAAGGTCATTTCACGGAGTGATTTTTCTCCCAAAAGCGCGCAATTGAATACAGCCACATAAGTCTCTTTGTCAAAAACAAAACAGCAGCCGCTATTCGCCTCAGTCAGCAGCGTCTCATCAATAATATTGATCACCGCCGAATCCAAGAGATCGGAATCACGTATTTTAGCTTGATTCCTGGCTTCTATCGGATCGTCGCAGCGAATGGCCATCACCATCAGATGCCTGCTTTTGAGTGGAATCCGCAGCGTCTCCATCTTCTCCTCAAATTCTTCGGCGGCAATACGCTTGCCACGCAACAAATCGCCGAAATATAGCGACCGCAGCGCATACTGATTCATATGAATCGTGCTTTTTAAGCTGCTTACTTCCTGGTTGCGATCCCGCTCCCTTTCGATCTCTGCCTTCGCTTTTCGCAAAGCTTTGCTGATCTCCTCTACCGTGACCTCCGCTTTCAACAAATATTCACTGGCCCCGGCTTTCATCGCTTCCGAAGCGTAGTGAAATTCGCTATATGAGCTTAAAATCAAACATTGAATCGAAGGCCGCTCTGTTTTCAACTGCGTGATGAAGGCAATCCCATCCATGACGGGCATTTTGATATCCGTAATCACTACATGGACGTCCATGTTCCTGCATACCTCTAATGCCTCTTTCCCATTGCTGCATGACGCAATCAGATGAACGGGAATCTCTATTTTCTGCACGAGAATCTCAAACCATCGCCGGATTTGAGCTTCATCATCGACGATAATAATGTTCAACGCTGTTTCAGCTCCTCTATTCGAATAAAAACCGGCCAACTTAATAAAATGCTCGTTCCTTGCTCATTCGACTGAATGACTTCCAACCCATAATTAGTCCCAAAATGTGTTCTCATTCGGCTTTGCACATTGCGCAGCCCCATCCCGCCTGCTGTTTGCAACACTGTATCGGTCAAAGAGCCGCCATCTGTTGAAACTAAGGCAATACCGACACCGTTATCGGAGATTAACAGTTTAATTTCCTCATTCTCCATCCAGCCTTGGACCCGAATCTCTCCCGGTCCCTCCTTAGGCTCGATGCCATGAAAAATGGCATTTTCCACGATCGGCTGCAGCAGCAATTTCAACGTCCGGTAAGCACCTATCTGCTCATCGATATGAAAAAAAACTTGCAGCTTATCATATTGACGAGCCATTTGAATGTTAACATAATTATGCAGATTGTCTATTTCCTCAGCAATCGTTATATATTCTCGCTCATCTGAGAGCGTTTTCCTCAGCAGCTTCACCATGGAAACGATCACGTGATCAATTTTCTCTATCGGTTCCGTCACGAGCATGGAGCGAATGGAAGCCAGCGTATTATATAAAAAATGCGTATTAATCTGAGACTGCAGATTCTGCATTTCAGTTTTCCGTTTTAAATCCTGCTCTACAATGACCTGATCCCGGAGTTCCTCGATCCGTCCGACCATCGAGTTGAACTTATTCGCCAATTCGCCAATTTCATCCTTGCTCTGAATTTCCGAGCGTTCGCTTAAATCCCCCATCTCGACACGCTTCATGCTGGTATACAAACGCCGGATGGGTACGGACAACCGACTTGCGATAACATAAGAAACGAGAACAGATAAGAGCAGCAGAACAGCGAGCACAATCAATGTAAGCCATTTGGATTTATTTACATTCTGGAGCAGCGTGTCCAGAGGCGTGTAAGAAACGATCGTCCAGTCCGTACTTTCCACCTTGTGGTAGGTAACTAACATAGGCTTCCCAGCAATTTTCACATTAAAATGACCTGCTATACCGGCAAAATTGGAAAAATAAGAGTCATTCCGAATCGGACTGCCCAGCTTGCTTTTATCCGCCGCCGAAATAACAATGCCTTTATTATCAAAAATAAGCATCTGCTCATCCGCAGTTGCCGCAGCCGCATACTGTTTATATAGAAAGCTTTCACCAACATTGATCATTAATAGACCTAGCGTAGAATTATTTTCAAAATCTTTGAGCAGCCGAATCGCTGATACATAATGCTCCTCATTCACCGTAGCCGCAAGGGTCGGCGCTGGGTTTGAATCCCAGATGATTCCGCCATTTTGTTGCTCGACTTGTTGAAACCAGGGATAGTTTCTTAACGAGCCGATACCAAATTTCGGTCCATTATAGAAGGTATGAAGTTCAACACCATTGAATCCGAAGATCGAGGTATAATACTCAAGCCATGTATAAGCATACCGATAAGTCACAATAAGTTTCGTTAGAAACTGCTGCTGCAGACGCTCCTGATACGCCCGATCACCAGCGGGACTCTGCAATAATGACCTCAGTTCTTCGTTGGAGAAATAAATAGTCGAGATCGCATTCAAATCGGAAGCCATAATGCCCAGCTTCTCAGAAATAAGTCCCAGTGATTTCAGCTTGGCTGCTCCGGCCTGCTCTTCAATTGTATTTCTTGTTATCGTTAACGAAAAATAACTGAACACACCTAGCGGCAGTACAACCAAGGCAAGGAAGGAAATTAGCATTTTGTGCTGCACACTGCTTCGCTTGATAAACAACCAGTTGAACATGACTTCCCCCTCCGATTCTTAACCTATTATAGCAAAATAGTGCACTGCCATCTGCATCGACTTCTATGCAAAGAGAGCCTCCATAGAGACTCTCTTGTCCTTGCCCTGCGATCTTCATTGCAGCAGCCACTTCGTATGATTGCCTGTATTCGTCGTGTCGACCAATCCAAGGCCAGCTCCATACGGGTAAGCCCTTAACCATTGGCCTGAACTTTTGTGCTGCAGCCTGTAATACCCGCCACCGGCATCCACCAGCTTCCACTGCACATTCGCCCCCGTCCATTGGGGATCGATCAGACTCATCTTGTTGTCGACCGCTGGATCATTATGCAAGTACTTGCCTGTTCGCTTATGCTTGAGGCGGAAGTAGGTCCCATCCACATCCTCTTTGATCCAGGTAGATTCCGCGCTGATTGCCGTGCTCATATATGGGTATTCCCCGTCATAGCTAATGCTTAGATAGGTGTTATCGGGGCCAAAATCTTTCTTGATGACGAGTCCCGTATCCACATTTTGATTCCCTTTATGAATATCTCCGGTAGCGGTGTTAATCGAAATTTTGGGATACCAGCTCATGGAGACATTGGTTTGACTATTGAATTGCAGTTCATGCCACACATACTTGCCATAGTTAAAATGATCTCCGAATGCTCCCGCATGCCGATCCGTCATATACAAGTAGCTCGTTTCGTTCGTTCCGGTCACAGGGACAATGTAATTCCCTTGGCTTTCATAGGTGGACGGACTGCCGATATTCATAAGACTTGACCAGCCGCTGGTGATATTCGTTGAATAGGCATATTTGGCTTGGTTATAGCTCCATCCAGTTGCACCTGAAGTCAGCAGATAATAATAGCCGTCGCGCTTGACCATCGCAGGAGCTTCGCGATAGCTGCCCGGCCACAACGTGGCTACCAGCGTGTCAATGCCGAGGTAGTCGGATGTCAGGCGGTACACATTCAAATCCGCATTGCCCTTAGCCGAAGAGATGAAATAGGCGGTACCGTCATCATCTTTGAACAGCGTCGCATCCCGTGACATATGCGTATTCAGCGGCCTAGCGTGGGATAGAAACGTATAATTCCCATCGATCGTGGAGCTTACGGCAACAGCCGCCTGCGCCAAATTGTAATTGTCGCCTTCTTCATAGTGCATCCACATGACGTATTGGCTCGTTGAGGCATTATACACGATTTTGGGCCTTTCAATTTTGCACCAATTCAAATCCGGACTCGAATTCTGCGTTAAAATGGTATTCAAAAACTCCCAATTTTTCAAATCCATTGAACGATACATATTGATTTGCTTAAAAGTCCAATCCGTGTCCATATTCCTTTCTACACCGATCCAGTAGTAATAATTACCCTCCTTGATCACGCCTCCCGCATGAGCTTGAATCGGATTTCCTGACGTATCCTTCCATTGATTCGCATTGACAAGCACTTGCTCTGCCGCTTCAGCTGTTGAGGCAGCGTGAGTTCCTCCTAGCACGATCAACCAAGCGGCCAATACATGGACAACCCACTTCATAGACAGAAACCTTCTCCTCATAACAGTCCCCCTTGAATTGTTGGTTTGTGACTGCGATTTGGTCACCCCCTAATTGTAAACGCTTTAAATAGAGGGCAATTGTCTTTTGTTCAGGAGAATTGGTCATTTCTTCGCCACTGCGAAAGATGGATCGCTCCGCTGAGGCAGTTGGCTTCGCCGCCCTGAGAGATGAGCCTCTTCGGAGTGGGGGGATCCTGTTAAGGGATTCCTGATGAGAAGGGAATCCTGTTAGGGAGGGAATCCCATTAAGGCGAGTCCTCATGAGGAGAAAATCCCGTTAAGGGAGTCCTGTCAGGGAACTATGGTACTCTATTTAGGCAAATAGCAGGGTTGCCAGGGTAGTAGCGGAACTACAGTGCCTTATTTCCACGAAATGCGCTGAATTTCCCCCGCAAATAGCATAATAGCGTATCATAGTTCCCTTACCCTAGAAATAATGCCGCTTTTTGCCACATTAGCGCACTGTAGTTCCCTTTCGTTCAGCTTACTTTATTCCCGGCTCAGCGAACCACGCCATCACTCGTTGGCTCCCAAATGCAGACTTCGGAATAGGATTCACTCGCCGGCACAGCATTCGGAGGAATGAACCGGCCTCGTCCCAGTTAGCGATAAGACTTCATCAACGTAGTTGCCGATTTCGGAAATGCGTTCATCCGTTTCCAGAATTCGCTTGGCGGCAATGACCATTTTTAACTCCGTCAAAAATTCACTCGGTGACTTCCCGGTTTGCTGTTTGAATAATCTTCGCAATGAGGACGTGCTCAGAAGGACCATTTTGCTCATATCTTCAATGGTGATGTTCTTTTGATAGTTGCTCAGCATATGTTCCACGATCAGTTCCACGCGATTATCATTTTTATTATTCGACTTTAAATAATTTAAACGAAAAGCTTGAAGAACATGATGATCAGACATAATGTGCCGCTCCTTTTCCGGGAATTTCCGTGACACTGTTGGAAGACAAAAGGATGTTCCCACCTCTTATCTTAGGTTGAATAGAAAGGGAGCGACATACCTGTATATTGACATTTTGGGGTGTATTTTTACTTCCTGCGTTGTTGCCTAACTGAGCACTTCCGAGACTCCTCCTCATCATTCTGTCATTCTAACGAACTGTATCATGCTTAAAGTCGAGAAAATGGCTACTCTGGCGATCTAATGAACTGGATTATCGTTATGGAGTAGCTATTAGGCGGAAAAGGTGATCATTTGCAGGGAGTAACGTGTCTAGAATTCATTAGATTTTCAAAACCAACCATTTTGATCAAATACAGGTTATTGAGTTCGTAAAGAAATAAGAGCCCTTAGACACCAGACTCTTATGCGCAAAAAGAAGCGCCTATGATCTCAGACCACGCGCTTCTCCGCCTTGCAACTGCCTATTGGAAAATATCCGTATTGATCTTCACAACAACTTTGGATGATACCTTATATACCATCACTTATCATAGTGTAAGGCTAGCTGCTTTTGACTAGGATTCCCTGAAATTGCATCCAAATGTGGATTGAAACGTATACAAACTCAAAGGAGTTGTAACTATCATGAATGACCCTATACCGTTGAATCGACTGGAAACATATAACGAGCTTAGGCAAGCCCTCCACGACATAGAGGCTTGGGAAGCTGAGCAAAAAGATCTTTGGTTTTGGGAAAAAATCGGACGGATTCCTTTTCAGGTACTGGACCGCTTGACACCAAAATTTTTGAACAAGAAAATGGGCGAGGCATTGGACGAAATCGGAAATTATTTGCAAGCCGGAGGCCGCTATCTGATTTCGGAGAAAGGCACCTTGAAACATATCGAGAAAGTGCGACTGCGTCATGAAGGTTTTGAAACGGAGGATTTGACCGTAAACAAAGTGCGATTGCTCCCGCTGTCCATCCTGGATCAAACCGCAGATGAAATCATCCAAAGCAGTACCAAATTTGCCACGCTCCAAGGCGCGACAACAGGAATTGGCGGAATCCTCACGCTCGCGATCGATATTCCAGCCATCCTCGGCTTGTCTTTGAAAACCATCCAAGAGCTGGCGATCTGCTACGGATATGATCCCAACGACAAGCAGGAACGCATTTTCACAATCAAATGCCTGCAATTCTCTTCCTCCGATATCGTTGGCAAAAAGGCCATCCTCGATGAGTTGGCCGATTATGCGGCAATCGATAAGAAGAACACCCAGATGATCTCTCAACTCCAGGGCTGGCGCGAGGTGTTCATGACTTATCGCGATAACTGGGGCTGGAAAAAACTTTTCCAGCTAGTTCCAATCGCCGGCATCCTATTCGGGGCATGGATCAACCGCGGTACCCTCAAGGATGTGGGCGAAGCCGCAAAAATGTTGTATAAAAAGCGGCGGATTCTTGCGCGATTGCAGCAGATTGAAGAATAATCGCCTGAAACCAGCGAAGCCTTCTGGCATGCCAAACACGGACCGAATCGCCGCCACAGCAGCAGTTATCATAACGTCTATCCGAATCGCTGCCACTCCTCATCTGACAACTACTCCTCATATAGTCATCAGCAAGGGCAGCGTTATTATACAAATAGACATCATGGCTCAAGTTAATCCCAAGCCGCGAAAGCGGCTTTTTTTGTTGCTCACAGCCTCAAAACAGCGTCCAAATCTCTGATTAAAGCTTGTGCACCCCCATATGCTTCAGCACAATCTCCCGCGAGCTCGCCAGATCTCGGCACAAGTACGTCAATCTATAGCTGCCCATCCCAAGGAAGCGTTCAATCCGATAGCGATTTTGCAGCACTTCTCCCACGCGTTGCGGATAATCAATCCAAGCTTATTCGGGTTAAAATGCTTCGAATTAAATTCTTACGAGCTCCAGAGTCGCTATGCTATGTAATTGCTCACCAATTCGCCCCTATGCTACTCAATAACGCCGATTCAGTTTCTTAGAGTAAAAAAGCAGCCAATTTTCTAGCTATACACACAATGGAGTTCGTTAGCGCAACAGCCAAACAAATATGAGAGAAACATCCGCCTCTCCCTTAAAAAACAAAAAAAGCCCGCAAAGACCATAGCCTAAGCTACTCATGTCTTTGCAAGCTGATAATGACTACCGCTGAATCCCAATCGTTACGATCTCACAGGGACCCACTGGCAGCGTCAAGCCGTCGTCTGCCTCTACGGCCAAACGCTCACCTTGTGTTTCCAAGATCGTACTCTTATAGAAATTTCGCTGCGGAAGTTGCGTGCGGACCTTAACCTCCGCATGCTGTGAACGCAAGTTGTACCAACGAAGCAGCAAATCGCCTGATGCTTCATTCATTTTCATTGAGGAGAAGGCTAGCCCTTCACCCTGCCATTGGAAAGGAGCATATGTCGCAGCGATTCGACCATAATGGATGCCGGTTTGTGCCAATGTCCAAGGAATCTGGAATTGGTACGCAGCCGTATAAGCTTCATATTGTGCGCCATCACCAGTGTGCGGGAAGATCGCCAAGCGAACCGTATGTTCCCCCAGACACTGAGCCTCCGGAGTCGGGAACAAGCCCCAATCGCCGAGTTCGCCAACCGCACGCAGAAGCGTAACGGCGATCGTATTCCGCCCATCGCGCAGAACTTCGTATTCGTTCAATCCGAGATTGGCAACGACCAAGCCCGCTCCCGCTTCGCTGACATCAACGAATGCCTGTTGATGCTGGGTATTGCTTGGGTTCTCCCACTCTGCAGCCGGCGTATTATCCCGCTGCACAACTTCAAACATCGAATCGACATGATGCGTTTGCGCAGTCAGATCGGTTGGGAATAACATCCGCAGACGATGATCCTTCGCCTGATTGTTGAAGGATGACTCGATCTCAACCCCTTGTCCGGCGCGACTCAAGCTAACCACCGTGCGGATGCGCATCGGAATCATGCGCGTTGAACGCTGCGCTTGGCGATGCGGGTAGTAAACCAAGTCACGTTGTTCAATCTCCAGCATGTCGTCGCCTGAGGCAGGAATTTCCCAGTCATGGACAATTTCGACGGAAGCTTGGTAGGCCGTATCTTGAAGCACACGGATTTGTGCTTGTAATCCGCTCGTCGTCAGCGGCTTTTCGCCATCCGGTTGGCGGAACATATACTCGTTGCCGATATCTCCGGTATTCTCGTATACACCCAAATCCCGGTACGTGCGGCCGCTCTTCTTATCCGTCAACGTGAATGAACCGTTATCTGTTATTTCAATCTTGATCGCAGCATTTTCCATTGCCCGCTCACCTGCGAACAACGAGGAATCAGCCCATTCAGCTTCCCTCTTCACCCATGCGTAAGTCTTCAATCCTAATGCCGGCACGTTGCCTGCTTCGAAAGTCAATCTTACTTTCCGGCACATATACGGCTGACGGAACTTGTCGTCCGGCAAATCATATCCGAATTGCAGGCCAAGATCCTCGACCGTGCATGGCAGAGGCTGCGAAGTCGCATCCACGAGTACTCGTCCTGTGATATCCGCCGCTTTGACAAAAGCGCTTGCTTCTTCCAGCGTATACCCATCTCGGAAATAGAGGCGTAAAGCATCGATCTCGATACTTACAACCCCCGAGCGTTCCCAACCCGACGTATTGAACACGACTACGGGCAGAGCACCTTCGCCTGCGAGCGTAAAGTCGGACGTATCGATCATATCCGCAATGGCTTGCTTGCTGTCATCTACAATGGCTTCAGCAACATGACGGCTCTTATCGAAACGCGTGACCATTTCACGGTGTACTTCGTCCACGGAGCAGCCGCAGATGCTGTCATGCGGATGGTTTTGCATCAAGGTTTTCCAAGCATAAGTGAATAGATGATGCGGGTACTTCTCCCCGACTTTGAGGACATGGGCGAAAGCCGCCAGCGGCTCTGCCACTTTCTCCAACATCGCTTGTCCAAGCTGATTCATCTGTTTCAAATACACGCGCGCCGAAGCCGTATTGACAAGCGTTGACCATCCGTCCGTCCGCTGGCTGCGCAGCTCGCCTTTGACCGTCGAAAGTTCCTGCTTGCCTGAACGCTGAACTGCCGCCAAGTAATCGTTAAAATTCGAATGAACAAAGGTTGTGTCCGGGAAAAGCTCACTCGCAGCTTGAATCGCTTCCGGCAGATCCAACTGAACAGGTTGATGATCGCAGCCGTTCATGAAGAGCAGTTCGCCTGTGGAAGCGTATTTCTCAGCGTCCGCCAGTTTGCGTTCCCAATATGCTTGTGCCTCTTCCTTGTCAACCGGGATCTCATTACCGTTGGAATACCAGTTGGCGAATAGAATGCCCAGCACCTGGGAGCCATCAGGCCCCTCCCAAATCAGCTCCGAGAAGGAGGATTCAAAATCACCGTCGGAGACCGTATTATTGAATCCCGTTGGCTTCACGCCTCGGCCGAACAAGGCATTCGTGATGCCCGACTGCTGCATCAATTGCGGCGTCTGACCGACTAAGCCGAACGTGTCGGGAAAATAGCCGATTTTCGACACATCGCCATAGGCTTTCGCATCTTGATGTCCAATCTGCATATTGCGGACATTGGCTTCCCCGCTCGTCAAGAAGGCATCCTGCAAAATATACCAAGGTCCGATGAGAATGCGGCCATCCCGAATGAATTTGCTTAGGCGATCCTTCTGCTCGGGTCTGACCTGCAAGTAATCCTCCAGAATAATCGTCTGACCGTCCAGGAAGAAACTGCGATAATTCGCATCTTGATCCATTTTATCTAATAAAGTATCTACGAGTTTAACTAGACGCACATGGTGCTTCTCATAAGGTAAATACCACTCCCGATCCCAATGGGTATGGGAAATGATATGAGCCGTTCGCTTGGTACTCATGGGTTAGCTCCTCTCAATATGGACTTCATCTGGGCGGTAAATGGAAATAACTTGCCCTCGTCTATCTGCGGCAAAGAGCACAGAACGCTCTTTCTCCAGGGTAAAAGCATATGTCGTCTCACTATCGGTGTCCCGAACTTTAACCGTGACATCCCAGGCAAATTCGGAGACAAATACATACAAGAAACCGCCCTTGAACCTCAGCTTCCTTCCGTAAACCCCAGCGATATCGCCTTGAATCCACTGCAATCCGCTGCTGCAACCCGCGGCATTCACCGCATATCGGTAAAGTGCCGCTACCGTGTCCATTCGGTCGTTTAGTTCCACTGGCAGCGGACTCCAAATCAATCGGCCATTGCCCAAAGGAAGATCGACAACACGATCCCCAGCAACGCCTGACTTCGCTTCCAAACTTCCAAGCCGCACCTCTTTTAACGTTTCAGCAATTCGGCGCCGACCATAGGAGACATGAAGCGAAGTACCATCCAGCTCAAGCATCTCTTCACGACGTACATTGTGAAGTTCAGCTTCACCCAGCTCACCCTGGAGTCGCGGCATTTGCTTCCAGTACGCGTCCAGACTGATTGGACCTGTTGCCAATAATGTCGCACCTGTGCGCTTTACTATATCTATCAGCTTATTCCATGCTTGTTCATCCAAATTATGCGCGCTTGGGAGCATAATCAGCTTCGCCGGCTGCTGCTCCAGCGCCTCCAAATGATACTCCGAAGCCGCGCGGAACGGCAGCTTCAACTCATACGACAGCACGCGAGTCATGGACGTCGTGGCATCGAACGCCAATTTTCGGTTGGAGAAATCGTTGGAATAAGGGAATACAGCCACGATATCTTCCAGCTCCCGCTCCTGGAATAAATCTCTGATCTCGGCCATAAAGCGGCCGAATTCATACGAAACATCCGCTTCCGGCTTCTCCGTGCCATCGGCACGAAGCGCTCCGATATGCGACTCGTTCGCGTTATCCATATAGAAATTGGTGTTCCAAATCCAATGAATAGCTCCCGCGCCTCCGGTTGCGAAGGCGTAGGCATATTTGCGCTCCAACATGCTGCGCAGCTCGATCTCCGAACGCTTAGCACGTCCATCCGGGGTTTCTACATACATAATGCCAGTCTCTTGAATGACATTCGGTTTATTCGCTGTTTTGGCAAAGATGCCATCCCAAACGAGGTTATCGTTCAACCACCACGAATGGACAGTTGTGTAATCCACCGCTTCTTCGTAGAAAAGCGGTGAAGGCCGCTGCGCGCCAAGCGCTTCATCCTGACCAACTACTACGAGATGTTCAGGCACGATTTCTTTGATTGTGTCATACAGCTGTTTGGCCCACTGGTTATGCATCTCCATGGAGAATAAGCAGTAATCCAGCCAGCGTGTCCCCTTTTTCGCCCGGTGCATATCCTGCACGTCGAAATTGATGTCAGCCGCCTCTGGAATCGCCGCAGCTTCATAAGTCGGAAGCTGCACAGGCGTCATATTCCAGCGTTCTTGCAGCAGTTCGATGCTCTCATGACGCTGCTTGAGCCACGTGATGAAAGCTTCTTTCTCATACTTATCCCGACTGGAACGAGGGCCATCCGAGAAAATCTGAGCTGGATCGAACATCGATGGCTCGTTGATCAGATCCCAATCCACATGAGTCGTTGCCTGATGTCGGGAAACGATGGAGCGGATAAACCGCTTCTGAGCTTCCACACTTTGCGGATCGAGATAGGGATTAACCCCTTCCCAAGTTTCGGGTGTGAAGGAGAAGAAGGTAAACGTCACCTGCAGCTGATGTTTTTTGGCCGTCAGGAGGAAGGCGTCGATGGCTCTCAATACTTCTTCTGAAGCATGGCCATCCACCTGCATGATATTACGGTAGGCGGTCCAAATGCCCGTACGAATCCAGTTGATGCCTGCTTTGGCCATTTGGGCCATATCCCGATCCCAGACATCGCTATTAGGCAGGAATAGGAATTTGCGAGCCACGTCGGACGTCATGTACGTCATGCCAACCACGGGCAGCGGACGACCATCCTTGATGAAATAATCGCGTCCGCAAGTGATTGGCTGTCCCTCTGCGAGCAGTCCCGCATCATGCCCCCAGAATCCTTGGCGGAGATTACGCAGCTCGCCATCCTCTGAGGCTGCCTTGCACGTTACCCGATATAATCCTTGCTGTATATCAAGCGGTACCGGAATGCGCACCACATTGAATTCTTTGTTGACTTGAACGGTTAGACGATGAGTCCAAGCATCTTGTGTACCCTTCTCATGCTCGACACGAAGATCCAGTGTCCACGCCTTAGCGCTATCTTGATCCCCGATAAGTTGTGTCTGAATCGTCAGCATCGCGTGCTCGCCAGGTTCATAACTGGCATAATTCGGCTTAATCCACAGCTCCGTCACACCGCTCGCACAGAATCTCGCCCATTGGACCAAGCTCTGCGCACCGCCTTCGCTCCAGAACGAGGGACTCAGCGGCACATTGACGAACATCCACCGCGAACCGATAAACACACCGCGCGAGTTCTCCCATAGGACGACAGGAGCCGCTACTTCGCGGCCTGTCTTGCCGATGCTCTTCAGCAAGGGATAAATCTGCGTGCTCATCGTACCCGCCGCGCCCATCTGATGAGGCAAATCACTGTCACGCGTCGTATGCGGCACCATATTCCAAGTATCAGCAAGCGCGAATAAGGATTCTTCCCCTTGCAGCAGCGGTAAAGTTTTTAATGCGCTATAGGAACGGATTGGTGTACCTTCAACTCGCAGAATTTCATGAATATGCAGCTGCTGGTGGTAGCCAGTCTGCTCAGATTCCACCTGCCAATTCTCGTCTTCCCAGCGGACAGGGCGCTTGAAGGCTGCGCCGCCAATACTCAGCAGGCCGCCGCCGCGCTGCAAGAACGCCAGAATATCAGGCCACGCCTCTTTCGGGAAATACGGCGCATGCAAATTGACGAAACATCCGCCAACTGCTGCTCGCAGTGCCTCTCCAAGTGCATGGGCACCTACCACAACCGCCCCTTGCGCCGTCAATTGCTCGATATGCACATCGCTAAATGAGCTGCTCGGGAATCCGGGTTCATGGAATATAAGGACAGGACGACTCATAGAAGACCATCCTTCATCGCTTGATAAACTAACTGAGAGAACAGGCTGTTCGACCATGCAAACCATTTGCGCGTGAAAATCGTTGGATCATCGACGTGAAAACCTTCATGCATGAATCCTGTATCGGCATCTGTCGCTTCCAGCATCGCTATCATCGCCAGCTTCTCTTCCGCCGTCGATGCCGTAATGCCTTGCATGGACAGAGCCATATGCCAAATGTAGTCGTCCGGCGTATGCGGACTGCCGATTCCTCGAGCTACCTTGCCTTCGAAATAAAACGGGTTCTCTTTGCTAAGCGCAAAGCGCCTTGTGTTTTGATAAATAGGGTCGTCCGCGGCCACATAGCCTAAGTAGGGAATCGACATCAGACCCGGAGTCCCTGCATCATCCATGAGGCAGTAATTGCCGAAGCCGTCAGTTTCATAGGCATAAATAGGACCAAATGTCGGATGACGATAAATCCCATACAATTGAATCCCATGATCAATGTCCGCTTCCAGAGCTTTGAGTTGTGCCAGGAAATCCATATCCCGGAACACCCATTCCGCGAATTCTTGCATATGGCGCAGGGCAACTACCGCGAACATATTCGCTGGAATGTTGTAGTGAAAGTCACACGCATCATCGCTGGAACGAAAGCCTGACCACACCATCCCCGTATAATTCACCGGCATTCCCAAACCATTATTGCGCAGAGAATCGGTCGGTATCCCGTTATTGCGGGTAAACCGATAAGGCGACTGTTCGAAGTGATGCTGTTCGGTTAGGAACAACTCATAAATCTTAACCATCGCTGCTTTAAAGCCAGCATCAAAAATATCCGTCAATTCGGTTTCCTTCCAATACGCATAAGCCAAGCGCATCGAGAAGCACAAGGAATCGAGCTCAAATTTACGCTCCCATACCCATGGCGACATCTCCGTTTGATCTGCCTTGTTCCAATGCCAGTCATTGGCCGACTCATTAAACGCATTCGCATACGGATCGATGTGGATGTACTGAATATGACGCTTAATTAAACCGCTAATGATGCGCTGAAGATCCGTATCTTCTTTGGCAAAAGGCACGTAATGCATGACCTGTTCGACAGAATCACGCAGCCAGGACGCCGGAATATCTCCCGTGATTACGAAAGTGGTGCCATCTGGCATCAACTTAGTTGTCGTTTCTAATGTATTGGGAAAACAATTTTTAAATAATTGCAAAAGTTTAGGGCGATGCGCCAGCTTTTCTTCAGCTTCCAACAAGACATCTTGAATGGCTTGTGGCAGTTCCAGCTTGGGCATCGGAATTTTCGGCAGTCTGAATTGTTCCATGGTAAATCCTCCACATCTCTATAGTCCACGAAGTTGGTTACAGCACTTACTCTTTTACAGCACCGATCGTCAAGCCTTGAATAAAGTAGCGCTGGAAGAACGGATAGGCGAAAATAATCGGTCCAGTCGCAAGCACAACCATAGCCATCCGCGAAGTATCCTGCGGCAGCGATTGCAGCAAGCCTATGCCAACCGACGGGTTGCTCGTGTTCTGGAGCAGAAACTGCATACTGTTCTCAATCCGCATCAGCATCGATTGCAGCGGCACCAAATTCGGCGTGTCGATGTACAGCAGCGCATTGAACCAATCATTCCAGTACCCCAAGGTACTGAATAACCCGATCGTCGCCAGCCCTGGCAGGGATAGCGGCAGCACGAGCCTGACGAAGATACCGAATTCGCCGGCTCCGTCAATTTTGCCGGATTCAATAATAGCATCCGGTACGGATGTAACAAAAAAAGTACGCATAATCATGATATAGAAGGCGTTGCCCGCTAATGGCAGAACCAAAGCCCACAGGGAATCCTTGAGCCCGAGCAATTGTGTCATGACAATATAAGTCGGCACTAATCCACCGTTGAAAAGCATCGTAAAAAAGGCGAAGAAGCCAAAGAAATTACGGAATTTAAAGCTTTTCCGGGAAATCGCATAGGCGAACGTAGCGGTGAGAATCAAGCTGACAAGCGTACCTACGACCGTCACAAGGATCGTGACCCCATAGGACATCAGCAGTTGATCGCCAGCTTTGAAGAGATACCGGTACGCTTCCAGGCTCCATTTCTCCGGGATGATGCGATATCCGTTCGTATTCAGCGATTTCTCATCGGTGAACGAAATAATCGTCACAAACAGAAACGGGAACACACAGGCAATGGTAAAAAGACCCGCGGCCACATGAGCGAACACATTCAACAAGGGCGGTAATTTATGAAAATCTTGTTTTTTCATCGCTTTGACAGCATTCATAGCCAGTTCCTCCTTTCCACAATCCTAGGTTAAAAGAGTGCATTGTCTTTATCAAATTTTCTAACGACATAGTTCGAAGTCATCACGAGAGTGAAGCCGATCACAGACTGATACAATCCAGCCGCTGTACTCATGCCGATTTCTCCTGTAGATTTAAGGCCGCGGTATACGTACGTATCGATAACATTTGTTACGGGGTATAACGTCCCTGAATCTCTAGGCACTTGCAGGAACAAACCAAAGTCAGCATAAAAAATTCGTCCGATCGCCAGCAGCGTCAGAATTGTCATTAATGGTTTTAACATGGGGAAGGTAATGTTGCGGATTTGCTGCCATTTGCTCGCGCCGTCAATCATGGCTGCTTCATAAAGCGATTTATCGATCCCCATGATCGCCGCCAAATACACAACACTGCTGTAACCGACTGATTTCCAGAGGTAAACGAGAACAATGATAAGCGGCCAATACGTCTTGTCGTTGTACCAACGAATCGGATCCACGCCAAACCAGGGAAGTATATGATTAAGCATTCCTTTATCCACACTTAGGAAACTGAATACGAAATAGCCAACGATGACCCATGATAAGAAGTAGGGCATGAACATACCTGTTTGATAAAGCTTAGCAAGCTTTTTATTCGTAATTTCGGATAACACAATGGCAAGTCCAACGGACAGCACCAGACCTGCAATAATGAACACAATATTGTATAGCAAGGTGTTGCGCGTAATGATATAAGCGTCATTCGTACTAAAAAGAAATTTGAAGTTCTGTAAGCCAACCCACTTGCTCTCCACAATACTTGCCCAAAAACCATCACGGCTGTAACGGTACTGCTTGAAAGCAATCACCATGCCTGCCATCGGTAAATAAGAGAAGAACAGGAACCAAAGTGTTGCCGGTAATGCCATGAGCAGCAGCACTCTGCTTTGTTTAACATCTTTGAAAAAAGTTCCTATTCTGTTCATACAATCACCCCTTCGCTGATGACAAGACAAAGATCAGGTGAATGCAGAACATTCACCTCATCCTTAAACTTGCCTCTATTTTTTATTAGCTGTTTTCCAAGCATCAATTTGGCTTTGTGCTTCTGTCATAATTTTATCCAATCCGGCTGCTTTGAATTTCTCGTTTGCCAGCGGAATGTATTTGTCTGGATCAACGGTACCCGTCATGAGTGTTGCCCAGAACTCTTCTTTCACGTTCTGTACAGCGGCGATTTCGTTGATTACTTTGGTAGGATCGAAGTTAAAGCCAAGCAGCGGAGCAGGTACGCCTGTATCGTTAAATTTCTTGAACTCTTCCCATTTGTTCGCAGGATCTTTGACATCTTTGTAGGTTAACAACACATTACCAAGGGAGAAAGTCGGCATATCATAGTTTTTGGATGCCGGTAAGTTTTCCATTTTGTCGTTGTCGACTTTTTTGTAGTGCTCGCCTTCAATACCGGAATCGACCATGTTGCGAAGTACAGGATCTGTGTTGAGCAGGTTCAGGAATTCCATCGCTTTTTCCGGATATTTGGAGTTGGCCGAGATCGCTTGCATGGAGCCCATAACGGACCAGTTATAAATTAAAGCTGGGCTTGCTGGTTTGGATACGACCGGGTACCCATAGCTTGCTGACCAAAGGTTGTCCGCGAAAGGTTGATTTGTCGCTTTATCGGAGAACCACTTGCCAGTCACTTGTACGTCATTCAACGATGTCAGCGTGGACGCTTCCGTTGGAACGTAGCCAGCTTTGTAGTATTTATTCATTGTTTTCAAAGCTTGTTTCATTTCTGGCGTATCCAGAATGTTAACAACTTTCAAATCTTTGCTGTCTACGCTAACAGCCATTGGCATTTTCTCAATGATGTAGTCATATGGCACATAAGGCATGTAGTTTTTATCAACAGCCAGTCCGTAAATGTTCGGCTCTTTGGCTTTAATCGCTGATAGCAGCGGCTCTAAGCTTTCCAGTGATTTCACGTTATCCAAGCTAAGGTTATATTTGTCAGCCAAGTTTTTGTTGAAACGCCATACGTCTTGTGCTGGCAGCTCTTTATTCGCTGGAACTCCGTAGTTATGTCCATCTACTTTGGAACCGTTTAGGAAAGCAGGGTCCAATGCTTTGACAATACCCTGTCCATTTTTTTGCAGCAGCTCGTCAATCGGCTTGAAAGCGCCTTTACGCGCATTTTGCACATAATCAAATGCCCATGAAGACGTGAACATAATGTCCATAGGTGTGCCTGAAGCGGTCATAACTTGCATTTTTTGAGCGTAATCGCCCCAATCCGTCATATTCATTTTCACCGTAACACCGATTTTCTCCGCGGTGTACTTGCTGACTTCAGCCATAACGCGATCCACATCTTTCTGTGGCGTTCCGATCGTATACCAAATTAATTCAACGGGTTTATTCGCTGCCGCATTTCCTTTTGCATCGCCGGCCTCTTTGCTGCCGCAAGCGCTAAGCGTCATGGAAACAGCTAACGTCAATCCTAATGTAGTGACCAAGTTTTTTTTCATCTTGCTCATTTTTTGAATCCTCCCTAGTGAATACTCGTTTGTCTACGCCCGTAGGGGCTACATTTACAGTACCGCATGAAAGCAATTACAAATAGACGATAAACTAAATGAACCCTGTCTAAAATAAAGAAAAAAACGCTATCATATCATTTTCGCGCAAAAAAAAGACTGCTTCTAAGTTTTCCCTAGAGCAATCCACGATAATCCGTCGGCGAGATACCGACATACTTTTTGAATTGTTTATAAAAATAACCCAATTCGGAGTAGCCTACCTCTTTGGCAATCTGATGAACCTTCGCATGCGTTGTCTTGAGCAGTTCTTTGGCCTTCTCAACCCGGAAACGATTCATATACTCCGTGAATGACTCATTAATCTCTTTGTGAAACAATTGCCCTAAGTAAACAGGATGGATGTGGTAGTGAGCGCCCAGCATTTTGAGCGAGAGCTCCTCCGCATAGGACTGTTGAACATATTTCAACACCTGCTGCACAATCGGACTTCGAACGTCCGAAATCAAGAAGCCAATTGTCGTCTCGGCAATCTCCAGAATGGCAGCTTCCAGTTCTTCCAGCGCGACCGCCGCGCGAATCTGGTCAAAGGCAAGATGATAGGCCTCCAGTTCTTCTGTATGGCGGATTGCTTTGATTTCCAGCTTGAAATGAATGACCATCTCGAAGGCGATATTCTGAAAATCGTGCGGCGTAATTCCCGGCAAAGCTTGAATTCGCTTGAAGTCGCTACGAATGCAAGCACGCAGGTTTTCTATATCTTTGGCAATAATAAGCTTCGCATAGGCCGGCCAATCAATGATCGAGAAATCCACCTTCGGATTGTCTTGGTGCATGGCCAACTCCTGATAATCAATCAAGGGCAGCTCAGGGTAAATCCAGAAATACTCCTGTGCTTTTTTGGCGGCTTCATAGCTTTGCGCGACCTGATCCGGCAGGTGCCCGAGTGTCCCCATCGAGATGCGCACCGTTTGGTCTTGAAGCGCGGCATACAGCTGCTGAAGCAGTGCCGTCAGTTCTTTTTTCCCCTCTTCCATCTGATCCATGGACGCAAGCAGCACGATATCTCCGTCCAAATCGAGGAAGACGGTCACCCATTGGTGAGCATCCAGCCGGGCAGCGATAAATTCCAAGCCCTTATCTGCATCGATAGGCATTCGCAGAACGGCTGCTACCATATAGGCGCACGCTAAGTTGATGCCTAGAAGTTCTGCACGTTCGTAGAACTCCAGCGGCGCAATCTGATGCGTCAACCAACGATGCAGCGTGTTGTCCTTCAGAATTTGCTTGCTGTAGGCCTGAACCAGCTGAGTCTCGTTCATCGTATTCAGCTTCTCAACGGTATTTTGCAGCGAAGCCTTGAGTTCTTGAATGTTAATGGGCTTGAGCAAGTAATTTTCGATGCCTAGCTGCATGCCCTCTTTCAAATAAGAAAACTCATCGAATCCACTGAGCACGATCACTTTCAATTCCGGGTGAACCGACCTTGCGTTCCGAATCAAATCCAGCCCATTCATGATCGGCATGGAGATGTCGGTCACCAAAATATCGACGGATGTTTCCTGCAAAGCGTCCAAAGCCTTCTGTCCATTGCTGGCATGCCCCACAATTTCCAATCCCACTTCCGCCCAATCAATAATGTCATACAACCCTTCGATAATGAAAGGTTCATCGTCCGCAAGAAAAACCCTAAACATCGTCCACCCCCGCTCCACCGTCCATCGGCAACCAGATATCAATGATCGTTCCTTGGCCTGGTTGGCTATGTAATTTCACGCCGTACTCACTGCCGTACAGCAGTTTAAGCCGTTGATTAATGCTTCGCAACCCGAAAGACTCCCCTTCCAATTCCTCATCTTGCAGAAATAACGCCAATTCATTGAGCCGCTGCGGCGAAATCCCGTTGCCATTGTCTTCTACCTGCACATGTAGAAACGCCTCTACCTGCTTCACCCGGATGTGAAGCTGATTATCCGAGCTTTCGCTTCGCAAACCATGCACAATGTAATTCTCAATTATCGGCTGCAGCGACATTTTCATCACACGCACAGACCCGAGCCGCCTGTCCCAATCCATAGCATACGTAAATTTATCCTTATACCGAATTTGGAAAAGTTCCAGGTACAGGCGACAGGCTTCCAACTCATTTTTGAGCGTGTAGATTTTCTTCTGTTGGACAAAACTTCGGAACAGCGCCGATAGGCTGTAGATCATTTCCCCAACGTCATGTGCGCCTTGCGAGATTGCCCGCATCCGAATCACTTCCAGCGTATTGTACAGGAAATGAGGATTGACCCTAGCTTGCAGCGCCGTCAGTTCTGTCTGCTTTTGTTTGATATTCGCCTTATAAACCCGATCAATATAAAGGTTCAATTCCTCAATCATCTCGTTAAAGCTCCTTGAAATTTGCCCGATCTCATCCTCGCGCACATCGGGTATCCGCACGCTCAGGTCGCCTTGCTTCACCTTTCGCGTGAATCGGATGATTTGATTGGTCCGCTTGGCGACACTCATCACCACCAGGAACGGAATCAGGATGGCGAAGAAGATGCATATCGCGCTGATGAGGAGAATCGTACTGCCGATTTTCTTCGAAGAGGCATCCAGCTCTTTGCGGGGGATGATGCTGACAGTGCTGAAATTCCCTTTGCTTTGCGTAAGCTTCGTCACATAGTCGCCTTGGCTGGAACCACGGTTCTCATACAACGCATTGATCTGATCCATGTGAGGATAGGGCTTCCCAACGTACTGATTCGAAGAATCGAACAGCACACCGCCGTCCGGGGCCAAGACAAGAATGATCCCTTTCAGCTCATCCTTATCGTTCTGCAAAATCTTCCAAATCCCATCCGTGCTAAAATAAACGACCTGCTGGCCGATCGTCTTCAGCGTTAGCTTGTCCGTGATCGGCGTTCGGATCGCATATAGGTTCTGATCCCATTGACCGATCGCTTCGCGCACCCAAATATTCGGCAGTTCCACACTCTTGCTTTCGAGAGCCATCACATCCGGGATATAAGAGCGGGCGCGATTGGTGGGAACGAATTTCATCTGCCCATTTTGCCCCAGTGCATATAAAGTCTGCTGATCCTCGCTATATAACAGCAAATTATGGATATCTTCGTTATCTTCCACCTGATTTTTAAAATATTGCAGCCCATCATTCCACATGCTGTTGCCGCCCAGATTATACTGTTCCAAACTGTGCTGCACATACTCTTGAAAAGGATGCTGCAGCATAAAAGATACACCCGAGGCCAGCGAACTATCCCGGTAGAGGCCAAACAGGATCGACTGGGCTGAATCATATTTTCCACCCAAATAATTGTTAACGTTCGTCAGCGCTTTCTTCTGTATATCCAACTCGCGATTGATCGCCGCTTGCGACATCGAATAGTACATAAAATAAGAAAACGAAATAATCGTTACGACCGTAATCATGGAAAAGAGCAGCAGCAGCCTCATAAACAAATTATTTTGCAAATAATTCCGATACATCTTGCGCAGCGCCATCCAGTTATCATCTCCTGCTGTTAATCCGGTTCATTATAGCATAACAATCGCGAGCAGATGAATCTAGCTCCATGCACACAAAAAAACTGCTCTCATGAAGTCGTTGAAGACCAGACGGGAGCAGTTATTATTTTATTGCTAAATTAAACGGAAACATTCCTTTGACTTCGACTCATTAACCACAGGGTTAACCAGATAAGGATGAAGCCAGCTAGCTGCCCCATCGTCAGCTTTTGACCAAAAACGATCCAATTCAAGCATACACCCATGGCTGGAAATGCGAGTTCGGCCAGTGTTGCAAAGAACGCTTTAGTCGATGACAACCCTTTATAATATAACAGCATGCTGAGCAAGCCAGGGAAAAAGGCTTGGAACAGCAAGTTTACCGCGATCATCGTCAGTTCACTGCCGGATCCAGTAACCTTCCAAACATCGCCGCTTGCCAGAAGAATAACGGACAGCAAGGGGATGGCTAACAGGAACCGGAGCGCGGTCACGACAGGGAAATCTATGTTTTTTTGCAGCAGGAATTTCCCCATAACGGTAGACCCGCCCCATAAAACAGCTGCCAATATTGAAAACAAGCAGCTTATTGTTCCCAAATCCTTCAAGCCCATTTGCGGTGAAGCAAGACCGAATGTCAACAAATACGTGCCCAATAGCGCAATCCCGATATAGGTGAAAAATTTGGCTGGCAGCGTCTCTTTCAGCATCACGCGAGCTAAAATGATCGCAAACAAAGGCTGCAATTTCTGCAATAGCAGGACAGCATTGGCACTGCCGTGAGAGAAGGCCGCGGTAAACAATACGGTGGCAATCGCCGACCCCCCCCAAGAGATGAAGAGCAGCGCACCAATCACGCCGAGCGTTAATTTGCCGGTTAAGGTCTTGCGGTATTTGATTAATACCGGCAGCGCATAACAAGCCAGGAGCAAATGTTCAATAAATACAATTTGTGCAGAGGTAAAACTTTTCAACAACAGGATGCGAAATAAAGGATCCGCCCCCCACAAGGCAGCGCCAAGTGCAACGTACCAAATTCCGTTGATGGCGCTCGTGCGCGAAGTCAATCCATTCACGCGCTTACTTTCCAGCTTCCATGCATTTTCCAATTCAAAAACCTCCTGAGGAATGTTTTGAATTGAACCTTTCAGAAAGAAATAAGGCCCCCGCGAATTCATCTGCGGGGGCATCGACAAACAGACTTGTTAAACGACTGCGTTTAACAAGTTGTCCTTCACCTTCTCCCATCCGGACTTTCACCGTCGGCCCTGGAATTCCACCAAGTCAGTCCCAGCCGATTAAGCTGGGAGTCGCGGGCTTGAGATACGCATTCGTATCCTCACCGCCGGTAGGGAATTGCACCCTGCCCTGAAGGTTCAATCTTATAAAATTCACTTACTAAATATAAGTAACGTTGAAATTTATATTAACACCATAAAATGAAAAAAGCAAGGATTTTCATGTTTATTCATTCGTTTTTGAAGCACACTAAGATGTCTCACCAAACAAAACCCAAAGGAGTGTTGTATATGCGTGAAGGGTTGATTCCTACTGTTCTTGGAACTGTGGTTTCTGCTTCAGGTGCTACACTGCTAAGCAGCAAGTATAAACTTGTTGGAATCGGCGTCCTCGGCTTTGGTCTTGCCCATGTTGTTCTAGGCGCAATTGATTTGGTTGAACATCGGTAGGTTTGGCGAGATAAGCAGGGAGGCTTCATCGCCTCCCTCATCCATAGGTCATCAATTCCCCGCCCGCCCGCTTAAAAGATTACTTCTTAGCAGCTTCAGCAGGCACCGGAGTTTTACTCGGCAGCATGTTGATTAACGAACCATTGCCCCAAGCATCAGGAACATCGCCTTTCCACGTTTCAAGGAATTTATAATCTACCAACTCCGCAGTAATTGACTTCGCTAACTCCAAGTTACCCTTTGCCTTTTGTTGCGCTACATATAGATCAGCATCCGCTTTAGCTTTCGCGGCAGTAGCGTCTGCTTCTGCTTTAACTACATTTTGTTGTGCATCGATCTTTGCTTTATCCAAATCGTTCTGAGCTTTCATTGCATTTTGAGCGGCGATTTGTTTCTGCTCTATCGATTGGTTGAAGGCATCGGAGAATGTGAAATTAACAATGGAAATATCCCCTACTTGAATGTTATAGGCCTCCAGCGATTTCTTCAGCAACTCGTTAGTCTCTAAGGCAACTCGTTCACGTTTTGAGATTAACTCCTCTGCACTGTACTTAGCGGTAACTTCCTTAAATATCTCCTGCACGTGAGGACTGATTACTTTGGCGTCGAAGTCTAAACCTACGTCATGAAGCAACTTGTACGCTAGTCCTTTTGGGATAGTAAAGTTAACAGCTACATGACTATGGACAGGTTGCAAATCTTTGGATGACGCCGCTGCATCAGATTCTGACTTCGCCACTTGCGTATTGACTTCTACAATGTTTGAAATAAACGGCCATTTCCAATGAGGCCCTGGCTCAAGTACAGTGGGGCTAACACTTCCCAATGTTTTTCTGAATCCAACATGGCCGTTCTCCACCGTGCTAAATGCAGTTAAAGCTATAAGAATTATGGCTGCTCCGCCTACGCCGTATGCGATCACTTTTCTTACATTCTTCCCTGTTTCCATGAAAGCACCCCCTGATTAGTGAATGGATGGAACCATACCTGCTACATTCAAAATATGCGTAATTCACACATCTCATCACTGGAGCCTAGGAGAACACCTCTTGCATGGCGCTTTCGTTGAAAAATCACTACAACTTTCAGAAAAAAACTTCAATTTAACGAGTATTTTCGACATTTTTTGTTAAAAATCAGACAGAAATTAATTGGCATTCTTGTTATGATGGACTGACTACAGTAAAAGGCGATGGTACATATGGTACAAGGGATATGGTTGCTGATCTTTGTCTTGTTCTTGCTTGTTGCATCCGCTCGTAAAGACTGATGATAGTTACTCTTTTATTCAAAGCCCGACTGTGCCAATTAACTAGTTACTCCAATCAACTACCAATTACCAGACGTGCCGCCGCACAGTCCGGGTATTTCAGCTACTTTCCCTTGCATCTACTCTCACCTTTCTTCCAACCATCTGTCTAAACTAGCTAACTTCCATTCTGCACCAAACTAACAGGAGGAATATCATTACATTGGATTTATCCAATGTAATCGTGAATTTGGCAGCCCATCGGGCTGTTGGATTGGATTTATACATTGGAATCCTCAAATGTGCAGCCTATATGGCGTTTTTTATCAGATACTATTGGATAAATCCAACGTAGATGCGAAATTAAGCGCCTATACGGCTGTTTGATTGGATTTATCCAATCAACAACGTGAAGCGCCCCTTAGACATTGGACGTGCTGCCGCACAGTCCGCGTATTTCTGCTACTTTCCCTTGCACCTACTCTCAGTGTTCTCCCAACCATCAATCTAACTTCACCATCTAGCTGCCAAGGAATCGTAGAGGCGCTATATGGGCAAAAACAGCCCAAATAGCGTCTTCTGAAGATCGTCGTCCCTTTTCAACATCACCATTTCCTGCTTTGTGCTAATGAATACAAAAGGACTATCCGATAGATAACATGTAAGATAATCCATTCGAAGGAGGAACCTCATGGACATTCCTGCTCTCTCAATGTCTTTAGCGCAGAACAATTTAGGCCAAGCTGTTGGATTAAGTGTGCTGAAACTGGCTAAAGATCAATCAACTGAACAAGCACAACAAATGGTTCAAATGATGACACGTAGTGTGCAACCAAATTTAGGTGGAAATCTCGATATCAGTGTTTAATTTTGAAGGAGTTGTGCGAATTCGTCGTACGGCTCTTTTTTATTTCAAAAGACAGTTAATCTTTCCCCGCGCTTTCCTCTCCCCAGAAACACATTCAACCGCTCCGAAAACAAGAGCATTGCCACGGCTGAGAGGCCGATAAAATAAGGGAATATCCCGATTGTCGCAAAAGAAGCCAGCAAGCCGAGAAACGGAGGCATGAACGTGCTGCCCGTGTAGGCGACAGCCATTTGGTAGCCCATGATGGTCTGGGCGTGTTTTTTTCCAAAACGTTCAGGAGTCTCATGCAGCATACATGGAAATATCGGTGCCAAACCTAAGCCTACAATCATCAAGCCTGCAAGCGAGAATTCTGTCGGCAAAGGAAGGAATAGCAGTGCTGCGCCGGCTAATGCTGTCACTTGACCACTGCGAATGAGAGTAAGATTGCTAAGTTTGAACGTAATAAATCCGGTAATAAATCTACCGATTGTAATGCCAGCATAGAAGAGGGATACCCATTGCGCCGCTGTGGAGGCCGGTAATTCCTTGCTGTTAACGAGAAAGCTGCTTCCCCACAGCCCCACCGTTGCCTCCACCCCGCTATAAAACAAAAAGGATAACAGAGCGAACTTGACTCCCTTTATGTGCAAAGGTTTAATTGGTTTGGAAGCTGCATCCTCAGCGCCTATTGCTATATCGCCATCCGCTTGCGCTGAAGCAGCTTTACTTATTTTGGCAACCCGATCCCATAAGGGCAATGTGAAAAACAAGATAATAACCAATAGAATCTGGATTCCTGCAACCGTTAGGTATCCTTGTCTCCATGCGTTTTGCCCCGAGATATACTGGGCCATAATCATGGGGCCAAGCGTAGCCCCGACTCCCCAGAAACAATGCAGCCAACTCATGTGATGCGCTTTGTAATGAGCTGCAACATAATTATTAAGGCCTGCATCTACGGAACCTGCACCTAATCCGAGCGGGATGGCACATAGCATTAACCAAAGAAGTGATGGTGATAATGAGAACCCTAGCAAGGCACCAGCAGTCATTACACAACTGACCAGGGTGACTTTCCCCGTTCCGAATCGCTGAAGGACTGTTCCGCTCAACAAACTGGAGACAATGGTGCCAGCTGCTATGGTCATAGAAAGCAGTCCTGCCGTCTCCAGCGGTGCCCCAAAATCCACTTGCATAACGGGCCAAGCTGCTCCTAACAAGGAATCAGGCAGCCCCAAGCTGATGAATGCCAAATAAATGATGATCAAAAAAAATGTAGCCATATCTTTTACCTAATCTCCTGTTTCTTTTCTAGTTTCTAGTTTCTTTTGAGTTTCTTGTTTCTTTTAGCTTCTTGTTTCTGAGATCATTCAAGCTTAAAAGTAGAGCTTAAGAGGATGAATCGGTTAATATAAGGATGCACGGCTTACACTAGTCGTTTAGGTTACTTTATTATAGGAGCTGGAATGGATGAAACGAACCACGATTTTGATCGCGGATGATGAGAAGGAAATTGCAGATCTGATCGCTTTGCATTTAGAGAAAGAGGGCTACCAACTTATCCAAGTTTATGATGGGAAAGAGGCTCTTCATGCGATTCAATCGCAAGCGATTGATTTGGCGATTTTAGATATTATGATGCCCAAAATGGATGGGTATGAAGTGACTCGCCAAATTCGCGAGCAGTATCATATGCCGATCATTTTCTTAAGTGCCAAATCCTCTGATTTGGATAAAATTACTGGATTGGTCATGGGCGCGGACGATTACATGACCAAACCGTTCAACCCAATGGAATTGGTTGCTAGGGTGAATGCGCAATTACGCCGATCTACGCGTTTGAATCAACCAGCGTCTGGCCTTAAATCCGTCTTGGAATCAGCCGGCTTAACGATGGATCCCGACCAACGAACCGTTATTCTCTATGGGAAACAGGTTGAATTAACACCCAAAGAGTTTGATATTCTTTATCTGTTAGCCAGTCATCCTAAGAAAGTTTTTAGTGCAGAGCATATTTTCCAGGGGGTCTGGGGGGAAGCCTACTATGAAAGTGGCAACACAGTTATGGTGCATATCCGTACCCTGCGCAAAAAACTTGGTGAAGACACCAACAAGAACAAGTTAATCAAAACGGTTTGGGGGGTGGGATATTCATTCCATGGCTAACATGCTTCGCAGTTTCCGCTCCAAAATGATTCTCCTATTAGGTCTCAGCATGGCGCTGTCCGGAACTATGACCTTCATCCTGTATAAGGTGCTTCAACTTTACTACACGGGCGTTCGATACGAAGATCCCTTAGCCAAATTTCGCCATATGATTTACAAATTTGGGGATTTCAACTTCTTCCTGATTGTGTTTATTCCACTGGCCATCTTGTTTTTCTTTTTCCTCACGAAGCCGTATGCAACCTACTTTCAAGAGATATCCACAGGCATACATCGTCTGGCCAATGGGGATTTCCAAAGTCGGGTTCACATTTCCTCGAATGACGAGTTTAAGGCGATTGGCGAAGACATCAATATGGCCAGCGAGAAGCTGCAAAAGGCGGTAGAACGTGGCGATTTTGCGGAAAGCAGCAAAGACCAGCTGGTCTTGAATCTGGCTCACGATTTGCGCACGCCGTTGACGTCTGTTCTAGGCTATTTGGATATTATACTTCAAGATGATCAATTGACGAAGGAACAAATCAAACATTATACGACGATTGCTTATACCAAGTCCCAGCGGCTGGAGAAGCTGATTGATGAGCTGTTTGAAATCACCCGGATGAACTATGGCATGCTTACACTTGAAAAAAAGCCAATTGATTTAAGCGAACTCCTCATCCAATTGCAGGAAGAATTATTCCCGGTCTTTGAGAAAAATCAGCTGATTGCCCGCATAGATGTCCTTCCGCATTTGGAAATCCTAGCGGATGGCGAGTTGTTGGCACGCGTCTTCGAAAACCTACTGACGAATGCCAATCGTTATGGAAAAGACGGCCAATTCGTCGATATCCATTGCCAACTAGACGCAGAAGACGTGGTCGTACAAGTCATTAATTATGGCGACAGCATTCCAGAGGAAGATCTGCCACATCTCTTTGATATGTTCTATACCGGGGACCAAGCGCGAAGCCATCAAGGCGGGAGTACGGGTCTGGGCTTATTCATCGCAAAAAATATTGTTGAGCAGCATAACGGAAAGATTTCGGTCCAAAGCAATGTCATTCGTACACTGTTCGAAGTGCGATTGCCTCTGTGAATCGCCAAATTTAAGAAAAATTTTATTTTTGCCCCACTTCTTTCTTAAACTGTTTTCCTTATCCTGAAAGCAAGCAAGGTGAAGGAGGAAACAACGAAATGAAGAAGTGGGTATTTTGGCTTGTTATTGTTCTATTGCTTGGTTTTGAAACCTTTTATCAACAGCCAGATGAAGTCAATAATAATCCTATTGAAGTAGCAAATGTTCAGACGAATGAAGCGACTCCCCAAAAGGACGATCTACCGATAAAAGTAGGCAAAGACCAAATCTATCAAGGAAATCTGGTGTTGATTAATAAAGAGTATCCCGTACACCCGGCGGGGATGAAATCCGATGTGGTCAACTTATTTCAGCATAAAGAATTGATCAAAGGGTTCGGATTGCTGGATAGTTCGATTCGCTTGTCGCAGAATGTTGTACAAGCCTTTTCCACGATGCTCGCGGCCGCAGACAAAGATGGGATTAACCATTTTATCATCAATAGCGGTTATCGTGACAATAAAGAGCAGAGTCAGCTTTATAAAGAAATGGGGGCTGATTATGCACTTCCAGCGGGATACAGCGAACACAACCTGGGACTAGCGCTTGATATTGGCTCTACGCAGATGGAGATGAATCAAGCCCCTGAAGGGAAATGGTTAAAAAAAAATGCGGGCATCTATGGATTCATTTTGCGGTATCCCAAAGATAAAACAGATATCACTGGCATTCAGTATGAGCCATGGCACTTTCGTTATGTGGGTCTGCCGCACAGTATGATCATGCAGCAAAAGAATTTAACTTTGGAACAATATCTGGACTTCCTCAAGGAACAGAAGACGTATTCAGCGAAGATTTCCGGCAAGTCCTATACGATAACTTATTATCCTATTTCCAAAAATACAACTATTGGAGTGCCGAAGAACCGTCATTATGAGCTGTCAGGCAATAATATCGACGGCGTTATCGTTACGGTGTCTGGCGAGGTAACCAAATGAAACGCCACCAATTAAAAGATGATGTTATCGCGCCTGCAATATTTGCCTTATATCTCTATGCGGTTTTTAAAATTATTTTATTTAAATTCCAAGCGATTGATTTCAACTTTTTATGGCATCAGCTTCAAAGGAATTTGGGTGATCTTTCTTTTATCAAGGAGCGTTTGCACAGAGCAAATTTCACTCCATTTCAATCCATATCGAGTAATGTGCAGATGGTCTCCAGCCATAACATAATCAATTTGTATGGGAACATTGCCTTATTCATTCCTTATGGTATTTTCCTGGTTTACCTAGCCAAAAAGCAAAGAATTTCATTCCTTGGCGTGTTTATGCGCGCTTTGGCCCTAAGTTTGAGCTTGGAAATCTTGCAGGTTGTTTTCGCTATCGGAAGTTTTGATGTCGATGATCTTATTCTAAACGTATTCGGCAGCTTGATTGGCTGCTTCGCAGCCAGGTTATACCGCTTCTCGCCGCGGATCTTCAAAGTAAAGAGCCCTCCTCCCCATGTTCGCAATGGTTCAGACGGCTCCTTGATTCAATCCGATCAACCAATTTCCTCAAGTTCATAGAGCGACGCTTCTCTGTTGCGGATCACTCGGCGAAGCAAGGCGGCCAAATCACGTGTGATATCTCCGCGCTCGAAGAATACCTGCACCGCATCGCGCTCCGCCTGAATCGCAATCCAGTGAAGCTCGCGCCGGCAGTCCTCGAAGGACCTGTCTTTGCGCCGCGACCCCATTGTGAATCTGCGAAGCCTTTCGAGCATCTGCTGATAATAGTCCAGCACGCCTTCGGTGGCTTCATCGCTTTGAATGGTACAGCGTCTGGAGAACTCATCAACGACGGCTTGGCTGCATTGCATTTTGAGCGTGCGCAGCGCTGCCATGTCCGGCTCAATGAAACCATTGGCTATGCTTGGCTTGCGTATGATTAGCAGCATTTTGAGACGCCGCCATAGGGTCTTCATAATAGCTTTACCCAGATCCAGCTTGTTGGCCAAAATAAGTTCTACTTGCTCCAGCATTTGCAAATAATAATTCGCCTGATCACGACTCACCTGACCGCTTTCCAGTTGATCGTTCACATATTTGCGTTCAATCCCTAGCGCCATGAGACGCATGCCTGCTTGTTCCTGCTGGTATCGCGGCAGGCGTTTTACTTTGCTGTCCTTTTGACCGAGCTGCTGCATCATAATCTTGTAATCGCTGATCACCGTAGTAACCGCGAACTCATTCTTCTCATTGCTCGACCCCTGAAGAGCCTTCACAGCGGCAGTCATAACCTCGATCTGCCACTCTCGCTCGATGCGTTCCTTCTCCGCATCATCGGCCGTACTTTTCTTCTTCGCCAGTAGCGGCAGCACGATGCTGGCTGTCAGCAAAGATAACAGAATAACGGATGACGCCAGGAATAGGATGAGATCTCTTTGCGGAAACGGCTCGCCATTTTGCAGCAATAGCGGAATCGAAAAGGCACCGGCCAAGGTGACTGCGCCACGTACGCCCGATATGGCGGTTAGCATCAGAATTCGCAGACTAGGCACTTCCTTGCTTTGGTTCCCAAACCAACGTCCTCCTCTAGAGAATAGGAACGTCCAGCCAAACCGAAGAACCAGTAACATCGCATAAATAAGAATGGCATAACCGATAACTCTGTAATTATTGAAGGTCGGGTCAATGAGGATTGTGTTGGATACGCCTGGGATCTGCAGCCCGAGAAGGACGAACACCAATCCATTCAGAACAAACAAAATGACCGACCATGTCGGATTGGAGACGTTTTTGAGATTGGGCATCGTAAACGCCATGCGTTCATTCTCGATGGCATGTACCAATCCGCCTGCTACCGCGGCGAGAATCCCCGACACCCCTAGCTCCTCAGCAATCAAATAGAGCAGGAATGGCGTCAGAATTTGCAGCAGCATATGCATCGTTTCATCCTCAAGACCTGCCCGGCGCAGCAGCTGTCTTAGACCGATGATGAGGAATGCAACCAAGGCTCCTATAATCAAACCACCGATAGAAATAACGAAGAAGCTTAAACTTGCCTTGGGAAAGGAAAAAACACCTGTGACCGCCGCCGCAATGGCGAACTTAAAGGCAACTAAACCCGAAGCATCGTTCATCAGAGCTTCCCCTTCGAGCAGCCGTTTCAAGCTGCGCGGCAAATGGATACGGCCAGCCAAGGAACCGACTGCTACTGCATCCGTCGGAGACAGGATAGCGGCTAATCCGAAAGCAGCCGCGAGCGGGATCGAAGGTATCATCCAGTGGACACTGTACCCAACGACGAGCACAGTAATGAAAACCAAGCCCACAGCCAACAGCAATATAGGAGCTCGCAATCTCCACAGTTCATCCCGCGGCGTATGTTTGCCATCATTGTACAGAAGCGGAGCGATGAATAAGATGAAAAACAATTCTGGCTCCAAATGCAAGTGAATACCGAGAGGTACCATCACCAGAGAGGCGCCCAGCGCAATCTGGATCAGTGGAATAGGTATGAAGGGCACGAAGCGATGTACGACATTGGACACTCCGATTAGAACGAGCAGCATAAGAATAATAATAAATACTTCCAAATGGACTTCCCTCCTATTGATAACATCTCCTACTCGCTATCTTTTAACACCCTATTTACATCTCAGATTAGCGTACAAACAAATATTAGTTTCATGTTCACGAATTTGCAATATTTTCTTTTTAAATTTTTTGTCAAAAGGTGTAGAATATCTAGATACGGTTTAAATCCAATTGTGTCGATGTTGATGAACATTTTACTATGTGAAAAATGTTACAACGATTGTAAAAGATCGTATCGGCTTTTACACATTGTGACAGTACCCGATTATTTTAACCCGCAAAGGAGGATTTTTCATATGTCACAGACATCTGCTGTTCAAGAAGTAGCAGCAACACTTGCTGCTGAACCCAAATCATTAGACGTACTCGACCAATTGCTAAAGCCTGAGGTGCAGCAATCTTTGACAGTGCTGGTGGATAACCTGCCCAAAATGGTAGAAATGATGAGCGTGTTAACAAAAGCCTACGATTTCGCACAAAGCGTAGCTACTGACAAAGTATTGATTAATGATTTTGCTCAAGGTCTTGGTGAATTCATCAAACCTGTTCAGGACAAAGCGAAAGACATCGCATCGGCAGCGATTGAAGCTGGTGAACGTTCACAAGCTGAAGCAGGAACAACAATCGGTCTTTTTGGTATGCTAAAAATGTTGAAAGATCCTGAAGTGCAGAAGACTCTTCGTTTTGCTCAAGCATTCTTGAACGTGCTCTCCGAACGCAAAAACTAATACGGGTAAGGGATGGATAATGATGGCTAAACAAATACTTATTCTTGGCGGCGGTTATGGCGGTCTGCTTACCGCTTTGACGGCACGTAAACATTTGACGGCTGGAGAAGCCAACATAACGATCATCAACCGTTATTCAACACACCAAATTATTACTGAATTGCACCGCTTGGCGGGTGGCACAATCAAAGAACAAGCGGTTGCGCTTCCTCTTCAAAAATTGCTTGGCGACAAAGATGTCAATGTTGTTGTCGACACAATCAAAGAAATCAAACCTAATGACAAACAAGTACTTACAAGCAGCGGCGCTGTTCACAAGTACGATACGCTCGTTGTTGCTCTGGGCAGCGAAACCAACTACTTCGGTATCCCAGGTCTCGAAGAGAACAGCATGATCCTCAAATCCGCGGCAGATGCTAACCGCATTCGTGAGCATGTTGAAGCTCGTCTGGACGCTTACAAGGCTTCCGGCAACAAAGCAGATGCAACGATCGTTGTTGGCGGCGGCGGTCTAACGGGCGTTGAGCTTGTAGGCGAATTCGCTGATAAGCTTCCTGAAGTTTGCCGCAGCAAAGGCATCGATTTCAGCGATGTTTCCATCTACTGTGTAGAAGCTGGCCCAGCCATCCTTCCTGTATTCCCTCCAGTCTTGATTGAGCGCGCGGTAACGAGCCTTGAGAAGCGCGGTGTTACTTTCTTGACAGGCGTAGCGATTACAGAAGCTACCAAAACTACGGTTGCTCTGAAGAGCGGTCAAACCATCGAGTCCAACACGATCATTTGGACTGGCGGCGTAAAAGGCAATCAAGTCGTTGGAAGCTGTGGAATCGCAGAAGATCGTGGCCGTGCAACGGTTACATCCACCCTGCAATCAACTTCCCATTCCGATATCTTCCTAGCAGGCGACTGCGCGGTAGTATTCCCTGAAGGCAGTGAAAGACCTTATCCGCCAACCGCACAATTGGCTTGGCAGATGGGTGAAACGATTGGCTACAACCTTGCGGTTCAAATTAAAGGCGGCGTCATGGATAAGTTCGTTCCTGTATTCTCTGGAACATTGGGCAGCTTAGGCCGTAAAGACGGCATTGGTACAATCGGCGGAAACAACACGAAGCTCAAAGGCTTACCGGCTTCGCTTATGAAAGAAGCAAGTAACGTTCGCTACTTGTCCCACATTCATGGTCTGTTCGCTTTAGCTTACTAGAACGAAGTATAAAGAAAAACGGCTTCTCCGCCCTGATAGATCAGTCTTTTCTTAGCGGCAAAACCTTGTAAGGGAACTAGAGGACGCTAATTAGGCAAAAAGTAGGGATGCGTGGGTAATAGCGGAACTACAGGGTCTTATTTCCACGAAAACGTTGAAAATCCCCATATAACAGCAAAATAACGGACTGTAGTTCCCTCACCCCCGCGATATGGGTACTTTTGGCTAGAATAGCGGACTGTAGTTCCCTCCCACTGTTCGCACAGGGCAGCTGGAGTAACTCCGCGTTCACTCCAAAACATATAAACTCTTATATTTTGAGAAAACCTCAATCGAGGCCATTCAAAGATGAGCGAGCGCGTTTAGAGGTAGGTTTTATCGCCAAAACAAAAGAGGCTGCTCCCTAGGTTTTCAACCTTCGGAGACAGCCTCTTTTGTTTTACAGCATTAGCGCCATTAAATGTTCATCTGCGTATTGCCCATTCGTGGTCAGCGAGCTCAAGCGTACTTCTTGGTACAACTTCGCATCGGCTTCCTGCAATATTCGTTTGTTCATGCTTCACTCCTGAGTCTTCTATTCGAGTTTTCGCTCTTTGAACAATAAGGCTCGCACTGCGAAGCGGGGCAGAATTAATTGTCTTCGCCATCTAGAAGGTTGATTGATTAATCGATACAGCCATTCTATGTTTAACTTCTGCCAAATAGCGGGTGCTCTTTTTACAGTCCCCGCAATGACATCCAGACTTCCCCCAACTCCCATAGCAACCTTCGCATTCAGTGTATTTTTATATTTGTGAATCCAGAATTCAGCTTTCGGAGCTCCAAGCGCAACGACTAGAATATCTGGACTTAAGGCGGCAATTTCAGCAACAATGCGCGGCTCATCCTTTTGCTCAAAAAAGCCATGCTGCCTGCCCACAACGGATACGTTGGGGTATTTCTTGCTGATCACTTCCTGCGCCTTTTCACTCGTTCGCTCATCCGCGCCCAATAGATAAACGGACCAATTCCTTTGGGTTCCCCGCTCCAATAAATGGATGAGAAGATCACACCCTGTCACACGTTCAGGAAGCGGATTACCTTTCAGTCGGGAGACCATCACAATCCCCGCACCATCTGCCGTTAAGTGGCCTGCCTCGTCGATGACGGCTCGCAGACGTGTGTCATGTTGACAGGACATCGTGATTTCCGGATTAAGGGTTACCACATGAAAAAGCTCCGCTTGCTTCACCGTAATGACTTGATCAATTAAATCGACGGTATTTTGCATTGTTATTTTGGGTACTGGAATTCCCATGATTTGCGAACTGCTATGCATTGCATCCATCCTTAGCCTTTTTGACCATTTTAACATAATCCATTATCTCAAACTACGCAGCGCTCCCAAGTGAAATTTTCCATTACCATTTAGACGTTATTCCTTTTTTCCGGGAAATCCGTGATCTCTAGCACGCAACGCTGCTAGCAGCGCAAGGAGTAGTAGAATAAACAATACCCATGGGAAAGAACCGACGCCAAGTGTTTCGATAAGTATACCGCCTATCACTCCCCCGCCGCCAATGGCAAGGTTCCACGCTGTTACCAGCATAGATTGGGCCACATCTGCACTCTCCCCAGCAGCTTCGGCTACTGCTGTCTGCAGCAAAGTCGCTGCGCCCCCGAACGTCAGCCCCCAGACAGTAACCACGAGATAGATGACAAGTGGCTGACTGCTGCCAATTGCTAATAGGAAGGACGCCAAGGAAAATGCCGCGAGGCTGATCAAAACCAATGGCCGCAGGCTGCGGTCGATCCAAACCCCGATAACCCAAATACCCGCAAACGCTGTAACGCCAAAAATAAGCAAGACCAAGTCCACACGTTGATTAAACCCAGCCTGGACAAGATACGGCGCAATATAGGTGTATAAGATGTTGTGTGCCAGCACCCAAGTCAGAACGACAAACAGTACCGGTCGAACTCCTGGGATAACGAAAACCCTTCGGAGAGGGAGCCGTTTGTTTGCGGCCTCTCCGGGATAATCCGGCAGCTTCCACAGCACCCAGGCAATCAATAGAAGAGACAGCAGTGACATCAACCCTAAGACAAGGCGCCAGCCAATAACGGAACCAAGAAGTGTTCCAGCAGGAACACCAAGCGCCAAGGCTAGCGGCGTGCCGACCATTGCCAATGCCATCGCTCGTCCTTTAAGCGACTCCGGTACCATACGCCGGGCATAGCCTGCTATCATTCCCCATAGGATACCAGCGGAGACGCCCGCGAAGAAACGGGCTGCGAGCGTCAGTGTATAGTTGGCAGAAAGTGTGGTGATCGTGTTGAATACGAGAAAACCAACGATGCACATGAGAAGCAGCGGACGACGACGCCACCCGCGCGTCGCAGTGGTCAGTGGAATTGCAGCCACTAGCGAACCAAGGGCATACAGGGTGACTAGTTGACCTGCAAGTGCCTCCGAGACTCCAAGCCCTTCACCTATCTGGAGCAATAAGCCGGATGGAATCGTTTCGGTTAGAATACAGATAAACCCTGTCATTGCAAGGGCGAGCAACCCAGCCCATGGAAGACGGCCTGAAGAGCTGCTGTTGGAGATACTCTGTGTGGCAGAAGCTGTATGTGAGCTCATTTCAGAAACACCTCTTTAGTTTTTTATGCTGTCATAAACAGCTTCACAAAGGTCAACAGTAAACTGACCTGACATTCCTTCCAGTGCCGTGTTGGTGAACGCCACTACGCTGAGCCGCTGCTTAGGATCGACGAACCACGAATGGCCATAGGTCCCCCCCATGCGCCATGTACCCGGGGATTCCCGAGTGTCAGCAGCGACTGGATCCTTGAGCACCGTAATGCCTAGCCCGAAACCTCGGCCCGGCCAAAAGGCCATTGGCAGATCACCGATCTGGTTGGTTGCTAGTTCGCTAACCAGATACTCAGGCAGCAGAGGGGCTCCGCCCTTGCGCAATGTTTCCAACAGTAGCAAGAAATCTCCGGCGCTGCCGACCATGCCCGCTCCACCAGAAGGGTAGGCAGATCTGTCAATTGCCCGGCCAGGAGCAAGCGTGAAGCCCGCCGTGTTCTCCAAGAAAGCGACTCTATCTGGGTCATCTATAATCCGCGGCTCTGGCACATCATTGGTGTACGCTCTGGTAAGCCGTTCTGGGTCAACTGCGAGAAAACTAGTGTCGCTCAAGCCAAGCGGCTTTGTCACCAGCGAGTGTATAGCCTCGCTGAGCGATGTCTCTGCAACTTTGGCTATTACCGCTCCCAGCACATCTGTCGCAATGGAATATTTCCACTCGGTTCCTGGTGTATAGAGAAGCGGTACAGAGGCTATACGACGCAGGTTCTCGTCCAGGGTAACTCCAGAATTGTCCATTCCATCCGATACGCCAGCTCGCTCATAAGGACCATTCTCTTCTTGAAAAAATCGGTAAGTCAGACCGGCGGTGTGCGTCATTAAGTGGCGAATTGTCATAATCGCAGATTCGCCGTTCGGCAAAAGTGGCTGAAACGCTGGAAGCCAACGATCAACGCGGTCGTCCAACTGTAAGCGACCTTGCGCAACTAGAACCAGGGCCGCCGTTGAAACGATAGGCTTCGTAACCGAGGCAAGTCGGAATAACGCATCTTCTTGCATGAGCCGGTTCATCTCTCGATCGGCATAACCAGCAGCTCGGCTATAAACCAGTACCCCGTCTAACGCTATTTGAATGACAGCGCCGACCAACCGCTTGTCAGCAAGCGTTTGATCGATTACCTCGTCAATGCGACCTGGTGGAAATTCTGAATTCATTCGGTTTGAATATAACTTACTCATATACTTCATCCTTTCGGGATAGTTAAAGTGATAATCACTTTACTATTGTAAGTTTATTATATAAAATTAGTTATACTCATTACATAAAGAAATGAATTGAAATATACGGTTTAACGATGAAAGACAAGGTAGTTTGCAAGGAAAACCTTAAATTTAAAGGAGTCGAATGTGATGGACCAGATTGACAAACAAATCCTTTTTCACCTTCAAAATCAAGCGAGAATTTCTATGACGGAACTAGGAAAGTGTGTCGCTTTATCACAACCCGCAGTAACAGAACGAGTTCGACGCATGGAGGAAAAAGGGATCATCAGCGAATACCGCACGATTGTCTCCCCTGAAAAAATAGGAAAACACGCTTCAGCCTATATACTTTTTCATTCAAGAAATTGTACTGCTTTCCTTGAATTCTGCCGCTCGTCTCCCGATGTTGTCGAATGTTACCGGATTAGCGGGGAACACAACTACTTATTGAAAGTCATATCCGACTCTACGCGATCTCTTGAGGAGTTCGGAAATCAATGTGATAAATACGGAACCTATACGATTCTAATCGTCATGTCGTCGCCTATCGATCATAAATTTGTTCTCCCTTCCCTAGAAGAAGGAAACCTAAACTTGCTGAGTTAGATAAACATAACAAAAAGGAATCCGGTGTCGAAACGGATTCCAAGCTCTTTACACCCTATTCAACTCGAGTCAACTATCTGGCTACATCCATGATTTGTTCGTAGTCGATCAAAGGTATCGTGACTTTAATTTCAGTTCCCTTTTCATCACTCTTTACGATTTCAATATATCCGCCGTGAGAATTAAGAATACGCTGAGAAATGGACAATCCCAAGCCCATACCTGCTTCTTTGGTTGTATGGAAGGGCGCAAATATTCGATCCCATTCATTCTTAGGGATTCCTGATCCCGTATCTGTAAACACAATATTCATGGCATTGTTGCTGGCATAGATCGTAATTTTGATTGTTTTCTGCTCTTTTTCATCCATTGCTTCTATGCTGTTGTTGATTAGATTAATGAACACTTGTCTCATTTTATCTTTATCTATTTTCACAATCCGACTTTTTTGTTCATTCACATCAATGAATACGTTCTTTTCTTTAATTTTAATAGACGTTAATACAAGCGATTCTTTAATAATTTCCATGACATCGGCATCTTCTGGATTAATCTTACCACTTTTAATGAATTGATTATAATTTTTGATGATACTGTTCATATGGGTACCGGCTATTTTAATTTGACTAACCATTCCTTTGGCCTGAACATCCAACTGCTCATTCCGTGACAAAAGATCTGAATACCCTTTCATTATCGTCAAAGGATTACTGATCTCATGAATTAACCCCGAGGTCGTTATTTCAACTTGTTCTTCTTTTTCTTTCCTTTTTAGTATCTGGGTCGTTTCTCTAATCATCTTGGTGCTCAAATGCACAAAAATAAAGAAGATAAAAATGGAGAAAATCATCACAGCAA
The DNA here is from genome assembly GCF_014640555.1 of Paenibacillus marchantiophytorum. Taxonomy (GTDB): domain Bacteria; phylum Bacillota; class Bacilli; order Paenibacillales; family NBRC-103111; genus Paenibacillus_E; species Paenibacillus_E marchantiophytorum. The sequence goes on from NZ_BMHE01000020.1 coordinate 98,814, forward strand.
TTTGACTTGAATAAATAAATGTTCCTGCTTGTAGATTTAATACGCCAATCATATACGTCAATAGGAACGTTAGACTGAATAAAGTCAGGAAATTTTTCACATATTTATCCGTCACTTTTCTGCTCGAAATCAAGGTTAATAGAATACTGACAATCAGTAGTTTGATGTGGTTGACAAATAAGGAACTCAAGTCTCCGTAAACTGGGTAGAGAACGGTAACCGTGCTGCCAAAACCTTCAATATTCTTTAAGCCTAATAGACCGTGATCGGTCCAATTAATCAAATAAATGAGTAAAGACCAAGTTGCATAAGCGAATAGGGTATATTTATTAATAATCCAGTTCATCCATTTCGCTTCTTCTTTGCTCAGATATTTCAGTATGACATATCCCACATATAAAAAAGCCGGAGGAAGCATAATTGAACCTATTCGAAAAAGTTTAAAAAGAAAAAATATGACATCTTTATTTAGTATGTCGACACTATATAAAACACTGACATCCAATTGCCATAAACTCACAAAAATCATGAATACTAACATGGCGTTTGTTAATTTTGTTTTAAACAGCAATTTACAGGACATTCCCAAGAACAGCGGTACCAAGGACATTGCTGCCATAAGGATAAAATTCATACCTTAACCTACTTTCGATACCACAATTGTATTATTATTTCCGCCGTAGCCATGAGAAGTAATTGCGATATTTTGAACGTCACAAAATGTAGTCTCTTTGACAATGTTCAGGTGCTCATACCCGATGAAATCACTATTTGTTGTTGCAGGAATAAACTGATCTCTTAAACTTAATAAAGATGAAATTAGCTGCACAACCCCTGAGACAGCGAAAGCATGACCGATCATCCCTTTTATAGATGTGATTGGCGCAGAAGTTCCCAGCTTTTTGAGATGATTTTTGGCTTCATTGGCATCTTGCAAATTCAGTCCCAGTGCTAAACTGCTTGTATAGGAAATGATTTTAGTTCCCACAGCCTGATCCAAGGTTTGGTATAATCGCTCCCCATCTTCGTCCATTTGATGAATATTTACACCGTCATTATTCGCCGCTGCGCCTGTAATATAGCCATACTTGGTTTTGCTTTGTTGGTCTGCATGCTGCTCCGTTTCCAAAACAATAACCGCAGCCCCTTCCGAAATGACAAATGAATTACTATTTTTGGAAAATGGATTGCCTGTTTCTCCGATATTGGCATTGAATTTAATTGCTCGCTGCTTGGCAAAACTTGCAATGGCTGAATCACAAATAGGTGTCTCAGCTGCGCCGACAATGCATATATCAACAATACCATTTTCTAATAAAGTTTTCCCTAAAAATATCGCATCTGACCCCGACGCACAGCCGTTGGTTAATGTAAATACAAGATTGCCATCCCCCACGCCAAAATAATTGGCTATCCCCGAAGAAAGACTATGGATGTTGGTCATTCCTGCATTGAAAGCACTTATTTTATTGTATTGATTATTTCTATACAGATAAGAACCTTGTTCAACTTCAGGAAGACTCGCGGTCGAAGTCCCCATAATAACGGCTACTCTAGCTTTAGGACTCGCGATTCTTGCATGTTCAACTGCCTCTTTGGTCGCAGCGATACCAAGCAGCGCCGCTCTTGGATATCCTCGCAGTTTTTTTTCCTTGGCTTCTTCCAGTTCATCTTCAATAATTCCACAAACCATACTTTCTTTTTTGGGGCCTATTCCAGTGACAATCGATTGTGTATTAGTACCATTTCTAAGCACTTTTTCGAATTGCTCAACGTTTTGGATTTTAGGTAGTTTGAGTCCAAAACCTGTAATTACTGTCTTATTATTCACAGTCTGTAGCCCCTTCACTTGCAATAAAATAGACTTACAACGGTTTATGGTTGTAAGCCCAGATCGTGTTAATTGGTTATATGTATAGGTCTAACGCTTCACAGTTACTTGATAGATTCTCTATTAGAGAATTTAATACGCGAGAATTATACCATATCTTTCTTTCTTGTGGATATGATAATTATTGCTTATTGCAAAAGAATTTAACGTCATGAATAACGTTGTCTGAATAAAAACTTGGTAATGTGGAAAACTATTCCTTGTTGTTATTTTACTAAAGGAGGTGTTCACATGCCCAATTCAGATCATCAGGCAACGAAGGCAGAAGCGCAATCAACGGAGTTAAACAAATTACCTGTTCCAGGTCAAGAGGATACGGAATTTTCCGCAGAAGAAGCGGCGGAGGCATTTCAAGAAAATCAATCCTCCAGCAGCAAATCTCAAGATCAATAATTAACAATGCTGGCAAAAAAAAGCCCGGTTCCCCATGAACCGGGCTTTTCCTCTTTGAAAAACAATGTCTGATTAATGACCCACCATAATTGGGATTTCGGCACCTTCTGTGGACTCGCCCTCTGCTCTCTTAGGCTTGCGAAGCATAAGTCCAAGCAGACCACCGAGAACTGCGATGCCAAGCAGAATTAAGAATGTATATCCGAAAGAAGAAGCATACAAATCTAAATCAGGCTTTTGTTTACCTGATTCAACCATAAGATTCTTCATCTTGGTTGTGAAGATCGTCATTAGAATGGCGATTGCGAAGGACATCATAACTTGCTGCGCGGCATTCGTGAGAGACGTTACACGTCCCACCAAATTCTGCGGCGCCGATTGGATCAAATGGTTATTGAGCGGCATCATAAACAGTCCCATTCCAGCTCCTAGCAAGGTAAGCGGCAGGATTACAGCACCTACGCCTGAATCGCCGGAAATATTGGACAGTAACAAGGCTGAAATCGTTGTAAGAGCCATCCCAGCTAAAACTAGCGGACGCGCGCCGAAACGATCGGACAATTTACCGCCAATTGGCATGAATAATCCGGAAGCCAGCGCTTGCGGAAGCATGATAAGTCCTGTTTTCAATGGACTATAGCCATGGGCTTGTTGTAAATACAGCGGAACAAGGAACATCGTTCCGAACATCGCAATTTGAGAGATCCATTGCACGATGATCCCTTTGGTAAAATTCCCTGAGCGAAAAACGCGCAGCTCGAGAAGCGGATTCTCACGTCTCAATTCCACAATAACGAATAAGATGAGCGCCACAATTCCGATTCCTGAGCCGATCAGGGTATCTGCATCCATCCAAGTGGATTTCCCAGTAATCGGGTCAATACCACCATTAGAAACGCCGTATACTAGCGCTGCAAAGGCAACTGGCCCCAGCAGCATGCCAAGTAAATCCAAGGAGGCAACAGATTGCCGCTGGATATTCGGCAAGGTACGAATGCCAAGGATAATACCGATGACACCGATAGGCAAATTAATCAGAAAGATCCACTGCCAGCTGTGATATTCAACTAACCAACCTGCAACGACGGGTCCAAGAGCTGGTCCCAGCAAAATTGGAATCCCCATCATCCCCATCACGGCCCCAACTTTTCCTGGTGGCGACAGGCGATAGATGAACGCCATGGCAATAGGTACAACAACACCGCCACCCAGACCCTGGATGATACGGTAAGTAATCAGCATTTCAACTGTATTAGCCAGCGCACATAAACCAGAACCGATTGTGAAAAGACCTACCGAGATCAAGAAGATTTTCTTGGCGCCAAATCTGTCTGAGAGCCAGCCCGCTAATGGAATAACCGCCGCTTGAGCCAGCGCATAGCCAATCACGGTCCATTGCACCAAGGACAAATTCAAGAGATTAAATTCTTCCTGCAGCTTAGGAAGAGCAACGTTTACCGCTGTTCCATCCAAAATGACCATGAAAATCCCAACGACAATTGCGACCAGCGGCCCTAATATGCTGCGCATAGAAAATGGGGCGTCTGCTGCAATCGTTTTTTCTGATGACATCTAATTCCCTCCATCCGATTCGAGCATCCTTTGTTTATTGTGCTCTCTCTTGTCTAACTTTTTTTACGGACAATTGTCCGTATTACAACACTGATGCTAACCAAATATTGTTTGTTTGTCAATAGAACGACACGGCTTCACAACCATAGCTTACCATAGTAATACTTGCTTTATTTCTTATGGATTGCGAATTTTGGATAAAAGAACACGCCATCCAGGAGAATGCAGCTTTAAATTATCCGAGTTGGCATAAATCGTTCCAGCTATAATGATGATTACGCCAACTGCCGAAACCCACGTGATCCTTTCTCCATAAAACAATACCCCGCATGTGAGGGCGATGGTTGGCGAAATATAAAGCCATGTGGCCGGAAAGATCGGGTTCGTTTTGGCGACAAGCCAATAGAACAGACTATGCCCCACCATGGAACCGATTATGATTAAATATAGAAGCGATCCGATGGCTCGAGGCGTTAACATGCCTCTGACATCTATATGCTCCGTACATAAAGCCAATGCGAGAAGCAATAAGCCGCCATAGATCATCTGGACGGCATTAAGTGCGATAGGCGATGCTTGCGGGAATTGTTGAATGACTTTTTTCGCATAGAGAGCGCCACCCCCATAGAAAATTTGCCCCAATATAATAGCGCAACAACCTAGTAACCACATGATATCAGCAGTTACGGTTAGCTGCGGAAGCACGAGTAGAATGATGCCAACAAACCCAAGAAGACAACCGACAATAGCGTTAGCATTCGCTCTTTGACGCCATACTAGCATTTGCAGCACTAAGATCATCATGGGTGCTGTAGCCGATAATACGGCAGCGATCCCGGAAGAAACATATTGCTCCGCCCAATACAAGGTTGCAAATGTACCAAATGTCAATCCGATGCCGGTAAGCAGCATTTCTTTGTGCAGGAGAAGTTTAAAGCTGGCTTTCTTCCTCCACACCATCCATAGGAACAATAGAAGACCTGCCAGAAAGAAGCGGATTCCCGCTGAGAAGAATGGTGGCGCCGAGGCGTCGACCCCCACTTTTATCGCCAAAAACGTCGTGCCAAAAATAAGACATATAAGCAAGTAATTAATAATGATCATGGATGCTCCCCCTTTTGCTCTGTATTATACAAGGCCTCGAATAGAACAGATGCAAGATGACAGAACAGATCATTCGCTTTTGCTATATAATAAAAACAGAAAGGGAGAACGCGTGATGATACTACATACACAATCTTGGACAGATACAAACAAATTGCTTTTTAAACAAGCCTACGCCCATATCGTTGCCCGAATCGAGCGCGGAGAGTTGAAAGCTCATGACAAGCTGCCTTCGATTCGAATGCTCGCCCAGGAGCTCCAAATCCACCGGTTAACGGTTTTCCGGGCCTACCAACTTCTGAAGGAACATGAGAAAGTGTATGTCAAAGAGAAATCAGGTTACTATGTACACCCTGGCTTTATGGAATCTGACCTGCCCGAGCAGACTGACAGAAGCCCTGTCCCTTCTTCCGGCTTTTTGAGCAACGCTTTGTCCGAAATTCAGCAGATACCGGTTATCTATCAATTCTCGCAATCGCTGATCGATCCCAATTTGCTGCCCAATCTGTTTCTATCTGAATATGTGAAGAAAGTTTTCGACATTTATCCGAAATTAATGGGCACCTACTCCACTGCTCAAGGCGATGAGGAACTTCGTGCGTTTCTTTGCAGCTATATGAAGCAGCACCATCGCATTGAATTGACTGAGAGCGATCTATTGATAACAACAGGCGGGCAGCAGGCGATTGACTTAATCTGCAGGGTCTATGTCAGGTCGATGGATCATATTTTGGTAGAAAGACCCACCTACAGCGCAGCGCTTGACATATTCCGGCAACAGGGAGCGCGATTCATCTCGGTGGATATTCACCCTGACGGCTATGATTTGGCCAACATTGAAATGCTGATGAAACAGTACCGACCTCGCATTTTCTATATGAATCCTACTTTCCATAATCCAACAGGGTTCACGGTTCCCGCTGCTCAACGCAAGCAATTAGTCGAACTGGCTGAACGTTATCGCTGTTTACTGATTGAAGATGATGCGATTCACGAAATGTATTTTGACCAGCCGCCTCCTGAGCCTATTTTCTCTTATGACACCGATGGTTGGGTTGTGTATCTTCGCAGCTTCAGCAAATATGTAGCGCCCGGACTCCGTATTTGTGCTGTCATGGGGCGTCCTTCAGTCATCAAACCACTCACTACCGCAAAATCATTGGCTGATAATGGCACCCCTCTGGTTAACCAGAAAATTTTCTTGCATTACTTCGACTCCGAGCGAATAAGAACACATTTGGATAAACTGCGTATCGCGCTTCAAATAAGAAAAGAAATTGTGGAGCAGGAATTAGCTGGCACTGGATGGACTTGGATCAGTCCAAAAGGCGGTTTTAATCTATGGTTAAAGCTGCCCGAGAGCATACCGATGGAAGAATTCTTGAACGAAAGTATCCGGCAATCGATTTCCTTTGTACCCGGACTAATCTGTGATCCGCTTAGAGAAATGCGTTCTTGGATTCGTTTAAGCTATTCCTTCGTCAATGAGGACCAATTGCGGGAAGGCGTCAGACGACTCGTTGCTCTTTCTCGCAAATATTAGCAGGGGAGAGAACGTCTCCTCTGAGGGACCGTAGTGAGGCTATTTCCCCACACCCCAGAGCAAGGTAACCACTGCAAATAAAGAAGTTGCGGCAATAACGATAGATGTATCGGCTAATCCAAGCCCCCAATTATAGCTAACTAATGCCACTGCATCGAGAATCCCCACCTGCATGCGGCCAATCCAAACCGTCCCCCCCCCCCAAGCACAGCTTGCGGATAGCGAAGTCCGAAGAACGCCGCCCCCAACAAAAGCGCAGCCAGTATCGCACATAACACGCCGCCCTGATAGATCAGTCTCCTCTTAGCGGCAAAACCTTGTAAGGGAACTAGAGGACGCTAATTAGGCAAAAAGTAGGGATGCGTGGGTTATAGCGGAAATACAGGGTCTTATTTCCACGAAAACGTTGAAAATTCCCATGAAACGGCAAAATAGCGACCTGTAGTTCCCCCCTCTCGCGATATGCACACTTTTTGCTATAATAGCTGATTGAGGTTCCCTTATCTCTCGCGAGGCCGCTGGGTAACGCCACGATCATTCCTTTTAAAAAAAGCCTCTTAACCGAGGTTTCGGTTAAGAGGCTGTTCATTTACGTCAAATAAATGTGTGGATTTTGTTTTTGACACTCTTCGATGACCAACAACTGCTGGCGTACCTGCTGCGGTGTAATTTCAAGATGAGCCCCTTGTGTCAGCGTCCGATGGAGCATGAGGTACAATTGCTCCGTCATATGGCTCATCGTATCGCGGTCTTCGGCAAGCACAAGATTCCAGCTGTCCGAATGCCAAGTCAGTGTTTCGCTGCAATAAGCAGGCAGACCGTTCGCATTCACCAGCGGCTCCTTAATAAGCTTCTGCTCCGGCGCTTCCTCCGGAACAAAGTATTTCCATTCCAGTTCCTGGCCTGTTCCTTTCAACCCGCCATTCGTGCCTTGGATGTGAAAGGTTTCACGCGGGTACGCACACGTCGAAGAGATTTCCAGATCAATCGTCGGACGCCCCGCTCCACGCATGATCAACTTCACATAATCTTCCGCATCTCCGAAAGTGTTGGCCCGATCCATGATACACGTGATGAGCGGCATGGTGTCCGTCCCAAACAATTGCAGCGCTTGATCCAGGGGATGAGGCCCCGTATTCATTAAGCTTCCGCCATTGTTGCTTTGCAGTGTTTGCCAATCCCACCTGCGGGCGAAGTTGTTCAACGTGAAATTAATCTGCACAATCCTTCCTAAGACGCCCGACTCCATCACTTTGCGAATTTGCACAAAGGCTGGCTGGTAACGGGATTGTTGAAAGACAGCCAATATTTTCCCATTTCGCTCAGAAGCTTCTATTAATTGGTCCACTTCTTCGGCAGTTTTGGCAAGCGGCTTTTCGCAAAGCACGTGGAATCCCCGATTCAGCAAGGCAAGGGAAATCGAGAAATGATGGTGGCTCACAGAGGCATTAACAACCAGATCGAGCTCCTCTCGTTCTACCATTTCCTCCCACGTGGAGTAAGCGGCACAGCCATATTCTTGGCGGGCGAGTGCTTGACGCTCAGGGATGGCATCAGCAACGGCGACAATCTTGTAGTAATCCGTAATTTGGGCCAGCAAATTTCCATGGATATCGCGACCACTGCGTCCTTGTCCAATAATGCCAATTTTCAATTGTTGATGGCTCATATGTAAAGACCTCTATTCTAATCAGATTTATGGGAAATTACGAAATGTTTTCTTATACTCGGTCGGCGTGATCCCGGTTCGCTTCTTAAAGGTGCGAATAAAATGGCTCAAATGATGGAAACCAACCTGAAAACCAATCTGCGTAATCGAGTGCGCATCTCGGCGTATTAGCTCCATAGCCCGCTCGATACGAACTTCATTGACGAAATCAATAAACGTCTGCCCCGTTTCCTTCTTGAATACATGACTGAAATAAGCCGGTGCCATATTGGCTAGAAAAGCTCCATGCTCGAGTGGGATGTCTTGACTATAGTTGTCATTGATATAACGTTTCACTTCATCAATCGGCTGCTGCTCGACGAGTGTCGGTTGTTTAGCCGGTTTTCGTTTGGCCTTGCGACACTCACGATCGAATAAGATGAGCAGCTTGGCCAGCGTTATCCGGATCGCATATTGATAGCCGAGCTCCCTATGCTCAAACTCATCTTGCATATCTTGCAGGAGATGCTCGAACAATATTTGCTTGTTTTTCCCAATATGCAGCCACGGTTGTGGGATTGCTGCGCCCTCGACGTTGTCCTCAGAAGGGTACAGCAGCGGCCCTAAGGTACCTGAAAAAGGTTTTAATTGTTCAGCTATAAGAAAAGGCAGAAAATCAATTAGCACCAATTCAAACTCTTTGTCTTCGATAGCACGGAAACTGTGCTCAAGGCCCGGAGCAATAAGGAAGACGTCACCTCGGCTTACGGTCAATGATTTACCGCGCAACTGGTGATTGCAGACGCCATTAAGCACATAAGCGATTTGAACGTAATCGTGAATATGCATAGGCTGCTTAAATAGCTGACTGGAGTAGCGAAATATTTTGAAAGGAAAATCCTGATTCAATTGGGACTTGCTTTGCAAATAGGACATGCCATTCCCTTTATCCATATTCCGACCACCTTCCCCGAGCTGATTGACTACCCAAGCATATGTTATGCATGTTCCCAAGACAACATTTTTTTGACTATTTGAAAATCATGCGCAAGCCGCTCGTAGGCAGGATACGGCGCATGACATTCCAAGGTTATCCATCCGTTATAACCGACTTCTTTGAGCGCATCGAACATGGGCTGATGATCGGCTGCCCCTTCGCCCAAGCGACTTTGCAGAAAACCCTCTTCTCCGCGATGCGTCAGGTTAAGGAAAGTGCCCGGTGCTCCAACCTCCGCCACACGAATCTCATCTTTGACATGGACATGGAACAAATGCTTGCCCAGATTCACGATGGAATCCCTGCCATAATCCGTCTCCGTAATATACATATTACCCGCATCATGAATCATCCCGACATGGTCATGTTCGATCAGATGCAGCAGTTTCAAGCTGCTGTCTACGGTTTCTACAAGCGACTGATTGTGAATTTCCAGCACGAGTTTTATTTGATATTCTTGAGCCGCCTCGGCGCATTTATTCAGCCAGTGAGCCGCTTTGGCATAATGGTAGTCGTGCGCTAAGAAAGCATTCGGCCCTCCCGGTGCTACTCGAATCATCGATGATCCCAGTTCTCCGCCCATGTCCAACAAACGATTAAAATCGTCAAATGCTTGCTCACACTCTTGATCGCTCGCTGTCGAGAAGCCGCCCATATAGCCGGCAAGCACCGGGATTTCCAGACCCAAATCCGCTGCTAGCGCCTTGATTCCCTTGATCCGCGGAGCACTCGTTGTGGGTGAGAGATGTGGCTCGCGAGCAGCAATCTCGATCCCATCCATGCCCAGCTTTTGGGTCAACTTCATAGCTTCTTGAATGCTGTGTGCAATAAAAACACCGCTAAATGCCGCAAATTTCAAAGATAGCTCCTCCTAGTGATGAAGTGAATTCCGCTTGAATACACATTCACCTGATTTAAACGTTTGTTCCACGCGAAGACGGCTTCCTTCTTTACTGAACAAGACGAAGTCAGCAGGCGCGCCGGGCGACAAACCTGCCGCTGATGATAAGTTCATACAACTCGCGGGTCCGAGAGAGGCCATATTCCATGCGTCAGCCAAGCTTGCGATCCCCCGATTCAACAGGTGCTCAATTCCCCAAAGCTGCATTTGCGCGGAACCAGCCAGCAATTGCTCATTCTCTGCCATATGCAGCCTACCCTCAGGGGTAAGCACAACGTTACCACCGATATGAGACGTGTACGCGCCTGGCGCCAATCCGCTGATAGAAACCGCGTCACTGACAAGCACAGCCTTGTCTCCTTTTACTTTAAGCACGACCTTTAAGATTTGATCAGGCAAGTGAAAGCCGTCAGCGATCAGGCAGCTCCACAAAGACTCCTGTGCAAGCTGCTCCCAGATGTAATTGGGATGACGCGGCAGGGATAGCTGTGCACCATTCCCCAAGTGGGTAGACATGCGCGCTCCACACGCGACTGCTTCCTGAATTTGTTCCGATGCTGCAGACGTATGTCCGATCGACACCGTAACGCCGCTTTCCGAGCACCGAAGGATAAAATCACCGCTCCCCGGCCATTCCGGGGACAGGGTGAGAAGGCGAATTCTTCCTCCGGCAGCTTCCTGCCAACGGCAGAACAACTCCCATTCCGGAGCCTTGATATACCTTAGGCTATGCGCCCCTCTTGCGCCGTCATGCGGAGAAATGAAGGGACCCTCCAGATGAATGCCTGCGATGCCGGCAGCAGCAACCGGGTCTTCCTCACAGGCGCGAGCTATCGCTTCCAGACCCTGCGTAATAGCTTCATCGCTGTTCGTTATCAGCGTTGGATAGCTGGTTGTCACACCTTCTCGCCAGAGCATTCGGATCACATTGCCGACCAGATCTTCAGGCATCGAACCTTGGTTGAAATCACAGCCTGCATAGCCATTAATTTGCAAGTCGATCAAGCCTGGTGCGACTATCGCCAGCTCGGATTTCTCATGCTCCTGCAGAAGGACTGGCTCTATTGACTGGATGAATCCGTTCTCGATATCCATCACAACGGGCTGCTCTGTCGCATAATCGATGGCCTTCACTTGCGTCTTAGACAGGTCCATAAGCGTCACGATCCACATATAAGGTGCAGTCTGAGTGGTTCCTTAGTATCGTCGAAGGACATTCCGTGGAGATAGATCCATCCAATGTTCGCCTAACCGCTTGATGCTTCGTCCTGCCCGGAACGATACAAAATAAATGAGCGCCAGCGAGAAGAGCAGGAATCGTAAGGGTTAAGGCATGCGTTGGGACATCTGCAAAAGAAGGGAAACAACCATCATTTACCTGCTGCTGACGGCATGCGTCGTCCAGTTCAACTCTTTTGATCAGCAAAGGATCATTGAAATCAGCTACTGGCGGATCATTAAAAGCAATATGTCCATTCTCCCCGATGCCCAGACAGACGATATCAATGGGAGCTTCCTGAATAAGTTCGCTGTAGCGAAGGCATTCTGCCGCGCTCGAATTCGAGCTGTCAATCAAATAAACAATGCCCGGATTTACGCGTTCAAAGAGGCTTTTGTTCAAAAAATGGCTAAAGGTTTGCGCACTATTTTTCGGTAATCCGATATATTCATCCATATGAAAAGCTGTGATACGCGACCATTCAATCGTGTTGTCTGCCACCAAATGGCCTAGCAGTTCATTCTGTGAAGGTGCAGCAGCAAAAATCATCCGAATCGATGGTTTGACCAGCAGCAGCTCTTTGATTTTCGCGGCAACGTCAGTTCCTGCTGCAGCTCCCATGACATAACGATCTGAATAGACCAGTACCTTCAATGCGTCCACGACGTGCTTCGTACCCTGCTGTTGCTTACTCATTATGTTCCCACCCCGTTTTGTATCTGCGCGCCTATTGCCGCACTCTCATAGATCATTTCAACCAACTGCAGCGCCTTCCAGCCATCTTCCCCGGTTACCAACGGTTCTCCCCCGGTTTCAATCGCTGCGATCACATCAATGAATTGACTTTGATGGAAATCAGAAACAATGCTTCGCGGATCTGAGATGCCGCCATACATATGGCTTTGTGTCCAACTGGGCTCACTCCAGCCCGGCACCGACCAATGGACAATGGTAGATCCTTCCAACTTGATTGTCCCCTTGTCTCCGTACAGATTCATGGTTGCTGGGAATCCAGGCTGAATGCTGGTAGATGCCATGATCGTTCCGAATGCGCCATTCTTGAATTGCAGCAAAGCAAGTCCCAGATCCTCTGCTTCCATTTGATGCGTTTGTGTTGCTATTTTGCCGAATACGCTCTGAATCTCTCCTGCAAACCACAACAATAGATCCAGCCCATGAATGCCTTGATTCATCAAAACGCCGCCATCTTCCTTACGGGTGCCGCGCCAATCAGCGCTTTCATAATAAGCTTGGGAACGAAAGAACGGAATCGACAATTCTGCCAAAAGCAGCTTGCCTAAGCCTCCCTCATCAAGCACGCGCTTTATCGCCTGATTCTGCGCTTCAAATCGCCTCTGCGAGATGACGGAGAGAATAACACCGCGTTCTTTTGCTGTACGTACGAGTTCCATTGCCTCTTGCGAATTCATCGCAATGGGCTTTTCGATGATGAGATGCTTGCCGGCATTCAGCACATCAAGTCCAATGCGGGCATGACTGCCGCTGGAGGTCGTCACACAGACGATATCGACATCCGCACGGCTCAGCAGCTCATGATAGTCCGTCGTCCAGGCACAACTCTCTTGTTCGGCATTTTTTTGCGCTTTCGCTTCGTTGCGGCTCGACACGCATGTAAGCTCAGCTTCCTCCATCTGGCGGATCGCCTCGATATGGAAATCTGCGACTGAGCCGCAGCCTATAATTCCGAATCTCCATTTCGTCACGGGCTACACCTCGCTCATTAGAACACGAAGTGCTTGGAGTGACATCAAGGTACCCATCATCTGATTGCCCCCGACTGGCACATAATGTGTCTCGATCGTAAAAAGTCCGTTATAATCGTCTGCGAGCAGCGCTTTCAATTGAGCAATCACGGGCACATTGCCTGAACCTAGCGGAACACAATGAGGCTGTCCGTCTTCACGGATATAGGCATCCTTGAGATGAACATGCGCAAGCACATCCTTCATAGCAGCGTATCCAGCTGGAAATGCCTCCAGACCGCCGTAGGCCTCATTGCCCGGATCCCATAAACCACGAAGAGCAGGCGATGCAACCGCACGGACAATCGCCGCCACTTCTTCCGCATAACCCCCGTTGCATGCTGGCTCATTCTCCAGTAAAAGCTGAACACCCTGGACCTCTGCCACCACTGCCGCCTGCTGCATATAACGAACGATTTCATCTCTATGCAAGGCAGGGTCCGCTTCCCGCCAAAATGAAAAGATACGAATTCTCGTTGTACCAAGCATTTTCGCAATCGTGATAACCCGGTCTAATTTAGCAAAATGCGACTGCACGCTTTCTTCCCTTTGACCAAAAGTATCCCCTGCGGCAACTTGCCTTGAAGGATCCAGCGCACACTTAAACAATGGCGAAGCAATTGCTGAGATGAACAATCCCCGCGCCTCAACCTGACGCCTAATTTCACTTACTTGCTCGTTATCCAAATCGGCTGCATTCTGTCCGTTGATTACGCGAATTTCAACATGCTTCAAGCCCTGTTCAGCTGCCCAGTCCAACGCCTCTTCGAAGTGGGCAGACACTTCATCCGTTAATACGCCCAAACGCTCCCATATCACCCTGAGCCCTCCTCATTGACCTGTTCCCAAGTTTCTTCTGATCCTGTCTACTACTATATCAACATTGCTTTTCTTAAAGTTGACTTTTCTTTCGAAATAAATAGACATTTTTTATGGTTCGCAGGCGATATGGCAGCAGCAAAAAGAGGGGCTGCTCTCATGGTCATGTGACCCTGAGAGACAGCCCCTCTGCAATTAACGCTTATTCATGGTTTGGCACTATTTTGACACGGCCACCTGGCAGCAATTCTACACTGCCGGAAGCCGACTCAATTTCCTTGAGTGCCCAATGATCTTGGTGAACGTCTGGCCAACTGGAAGCCTGTACAACGGCCGTCGGTCGTCCAAACAATCGGTTCAGCACTTGCACCGCTTCAGCGCGATTCAGTCGGTTATCAGGTTGGAACGTGCCATCTGGGTAACCTTGCAGAATACCCATTTTCGACGCTTGTCGGATGGCTTCCGCAGCCCAATGCCCCTGAGTATCGCTATAATCACCGGTCTGTGCAGATCCATCCGCAGCAGTTCCAGCTAGTCTTGCTGCAATACTGGCTATTTCCCCGCGAGTCACTGAATCTTCGGGGCGGAACAAGCCATTGTTATCGCCAAGCATCACGCCTGATCGCTGCATATGAGCGATAGCTTCCATCGCCCAATGTCCTTGGGCAACATCTGGATAGCCTGCTGCAAGGCCGGTACCTTCAGCACCTTCCACACCAACACGATGCAGAATAGTTGCTAGTTCCGCACGCGTAATCGCTTGTGATGGTCGGAATGTGCCATCCGGGTAACCGGACAAGTAAGGTTTCAGCACCTGTTGCGCATTCTTTTGAATGATCGTGAACGTACTGAACTTGCTCACTTGAATGGCAATACCGGCTTTGCCTTCGGCGTCATACCGGATTTCTCCTTGCGCAAGTTCCTTGTCACCGTCGCTATGTTCAATATACACCGCGAGTTCTGCTAACATTCGTTTAGCGGCAGCCTTATTGGCTGGCAGTTTCAAGTTATCCAGCGGGAATAAAATCTCAGTCTTGTAGCCTGTGTAATTCGTCTCAATCTTAACTGGTTGACCGATAACAGCGATAGGTTGCCCTCCTGCTGCTTTTAGCACCAGCTCAGCCGCTTTCACCCGTGATGCAACCTCGCTGCGCTCTTCAGCCGCTCGAATCGGAACCACTCGGAAATAAGCGTCTTTCCCATCACGGCTCATCTGCTGCAGAGACTCCGCAGATAAAACCAATTTGGCGTCTGGCAGCATAAGCTCAAGCGACATAGCGCCATCCGCAAGCAGTTTCAGAGATTCAGCGCTCAAACTTACAATCCGCTCATCTGCAGGTGCATCCGGCAGGTCAGTGACATAAATGCGTGCAACTTTATCCTTGTTCTGCTCAGCTTTCTCCAAGATCGTGCGCGCATTCAATTCATTGAGTCTCACCGTATCAAGGATCTTCCCATCCGTCGAAGTGGTCCGAACGATTGACGTTTGGAACGTCCAACCCCCATTGCTGCCAGTTATCGTCGTATCACGTACTTTCGGAGGCGGCTCGCTGGAATCATCTAAACGAACTACACCAATAGCGTACATTTGTGATGACTTCAAATCTACCGATTCAACACTTACGAGAATGGTATTCTCTCCAAGATTGAGGTTCGGCCCAAAGCTGCCGCCACCTTTCAAGGAAACGCCATCTATTGTTACAATAGCCAGCGGATCATTGGCCTTTGCTATTACCAATACACTATTGTTCGTTGTCTTTCCTTTGGAACCATAGTTAAGCTTGTATGGATTGAACTCACTATCGAGAACAGTACTTACCTCCAAGCTCGCCAGCAAAGGCGGTTGAACAGGCAATGTCTGTTGTCGCAGCACAGACACACTGTAAGTGAGCGTAGTGCCGTCCTGCGCGCGGACCTCAATCGCATACGTTTGGGCATCTTTTGCCAAAGGAATCGATACGATATTCCCGTTCGTTACCGCTTGGCCATCCAAACGAATTACGGCATCAGACTGCTCAGCTACAGGAAGCAGCTTGAACGCTGCTGTCGCGTAAGGAACAAGTACCTGATAGCTCATAGTAGTGGGCTTAAAGGCCGACACCAGCTGCGCTCCATCAGTAGCCAGCCCCAAGCTCTGAAGCTGGGCATTGCCGCTTTGTTCCCGCATTACACGGACTTGATAGCTGCGCGTTTCCGCTCTGTCTGGTGAACTAACCGTCACAGGAATTTGATTTTCGCCGACTTGCAGCTGAATCGTCTGGGAAGCTAGACCGCTTTGAACGGACTGTCCTTTCACTTGAATGCTGGATCCCGCCATAAGAGCGCCAGGTGTCAAAGTAACGCTGTTGATTGTGTTATCCACATAAACAGCATAGGAATCTTCTGCTCCCGTGAACGTTTGGGCAGGCAGTACTTCACCTGCTTGCGCTGCTGTAGCGTTATTCAGTTTCAATGTGTTTAACAAAGCTACATTGGATCCGGTTCCGCCCACTTGCAGACTATACTGCTTGTCAGCGCCAGCGGTTGGATGAACACTTACAGCCACGGTTCTTCCAGCAGCAGGCACAGCCACGTCCACATAACCTGTATCCTGGAGTGTTTGTCCATCTACCTTCACGACCGAGGAGGCATCCATCGGCACTGCGTATACGCGCACCTTGTCAGCGTAAGCCGAAGCTTGATAAGCCGTCTGTCCGAAAACGTAAGGCGCACTCATCTTCGCGTTCCCAGTCGCAAGAGTCGCAAGATCGCTAGGATACGTCGGCAGTGTTCCAACAATCCCTCGCAGCACCTCAAAGCCATACTCCGTTTTATTGCCAATTTGATCGGTTGCCGTCAACGTCACTTGATTTCGGTCCGTCTGCGCCCCCCAAACAAGCGGAACATAATAGACAAAACGTCCTTCAACACTAAGCGGAACGTTCGTGCCATTGATAACCAGCTTAGCGCCAGCGTCTGTTTGACCCGTGATATACACTTTGCTGTCGTCTGTCACCGTTCCGTTCAACGAAATCGGCTTGCCTTGCGCATCATTGCCGCCGGACGCTATCAGCATCGGCCCTGTCCGATCAACAAACAACTTGCGGTAAACAAGACTGCGATCTCCGCGTTCATTAATAGCTTCAATCAACAGATTGTATTCCCGCTCTTTCAGCACGCTCACATGCAGCAGATCCTGTAGCGCGAACGCGTAAGTTCCGCCTGCGGATACTTGCTGAGTATCTACTTGCTGACCATTTACAGACAGGGTAAGGGTTGCAGCTTGATCCGCAGTTACCTGCAAGGATGCTTGCTCTGCTGCTGTTAACAGCAGTTTTTCCTTATTTCCGTCATAAGCCGTATATTCGCTTTCAGTGACAGCCTGGGCTCCTGCATCTAGCTTTAGCGTTAAATTTGCCTGTTGTGGAACAGGAAGTTCAGCTGTCACGCTTGCGGACTGAGGGCTTACGGCCAATCGTCCTTGCTCTTGCCCCACTGCCGATACCGCGAAGGTATAGGAAGCTCCTGCCGTCAAGCCAGTAACGATTGCTTGCTGCAAATTCCCTGGCACCGGAACCATTTCCCATACAGGAACAGCCGCTTGGCCTTTATCAGCTTGGCGAGCCCAAATCCGGTACGCCGTCACATCGCCAGCAAGAGAAGCGAAGCGAAGTGATACTTCCCCGTTGCCTGTAGAGATCACTTCAGGCTGCGCAGGCGTATTCAGGGTATACGGAGCGGTTACCTCAACTGTCGTTTCAGCTACTGCGTACACTGGCACTATGTTCGCGCCGGCACTTGCCACGGACAAATAATAAGTCCCAGGCTGCATGGAAGCTGGTAGATCAATCGTTGTTTGACCTGCAGTTGATAACCCTTCGGCGATGACTTCTCCGATCGTTTGATCCGCACTGTCGGTAAGACTGACCGTAACAGTCGTATCAGGCGCCGTATTTTCCAGTGACCACGTCACTTGTATCCGGTTTTCGACACCCGATACAGGAGATACGGACGCTTTCATAGCTGACTGCGCAATAAGTTTCTGGATTTGCACATCAACCTTTTTCGTGCTTTGAATCGTCCATTTGCCAGCAGACACACCAAGCAATGACACATAAAGCATATCTCGTCCATCCAGCGCAGGAGTTGGCGTATCAATCTTCGTTTGATCAAGCGGATCTCCTGGCGGGTTTAGTGTTGCCATCCGATCTGATGCCGGTTGCAAATAGGCATTGCCGTTTGGCGTTTCAAAGTTCAGCTTATATGGCGTTCCATCAGGAGCCGTGATGATTGTGTTCGCATCACCGCCGCTGACAGCCAGCATATAATCGCCCTTCTGCGGCAGTTGGAAGAACTTCGAGAATCGACCTTCCATTAGAAGAGGCTTGATCGACTTGAATTTTCTGGTGGACTTATACGCGACAACACTCGTATAGCTACGAGCCACTGCTTTCCACTGCCCTTTCAATTCAACCTCATTGAGCAGGATCGTCAGCTTGTGCTGCCCTTCGTCATAAATGGCGTTCATGCCAGGCTGATTCGGATTGAGCTGCAGCGTATAAAGTTCACCGCTTGGCTGATACAGCTTCGTCTGTGCATCTGCCCCATAAATTTCTACGATGGCCTGACCATTGTCCGTTCCGCTCATCTCAAAGACGTTTGGATACGCTTGGGATTGACCCCACTGTCTAACATCGCTGATCGTAGTCTCAGGAGATACGCTGTTCAGCGCCGCCGTTGGACTCGTGCCAGCACTGATCATCCAAGTGCCTGCTTCCACCGCATCCAATAAAACATATAATTGGCCGTTTCCATCGCGGAAGGCGTTCCAATCAGGCTTACTAGCGTTCGTTTGCAGACTGTAAGGTCGACCGTCCGGCTTATACACAATCACTTCGCCCTGCGCCTCGCCAACCCTAAGCACGTAAGAACCGCGTTCCTTCATCACCAGCGAGGTGACCGAACGCTCAGGCGCTTTTGTCCAGTGGCCAACAAGCTCCGCAAGCTTCAATGATTCGTTCGCAAACACAAGTTCATTGATGCTAATATGGCTGCTGCCGTTTGTGGCGAGCTTCAAGTTCCCAGCATTCAACGTTGCACGCATGAAAGTCGTAGCGTTCTCTGCGTCATAGAACATCTCCGATCGCACCGTTTGCTCGTACTGTTGACCAGGAGGAGCACCTTTCAACACAGCAGCTCGCTGATCGCCTGATAAGGCAATAAGTGCTTCGTACGAACGATCTAATGCAAAACTTGTCGTTGACGTGCCGCTCGTCGCCTCCGTTGAGATCATCGGAGTCCGATCAATCGTCGTTAATTGTCCGTCAACAATTCGCGCTTTGCCATCCTTTTGCGCTGATTCATCCGGCTGGAAGGACAAGCTTATCGGCTTCAAATCAAACACTCGCTTGAGCGGATTCGAAGCAGCGATGCTGACCTCCTGCTTGGAAGCAGGCTTCATCAGAAACAGTTCTTCCGCAATGTCCAGCCAAGGCTCGGCCGCGTCCATAAAGTCCGATACATTGTTTATGAAATCAAGACCTTTTTCCCACCACTTCTTCGGTGGCGGCTCCGCTTCGACCTCAAACAAGATGGTGTTGTTGTTGAAGGTATACTTCAGATTGGCACCAACTCCATTATGTCTGAAAGTGCCAGATATGCCCTTTTCATTTACGGTGAGGGCAACGTTGTTTACTGTCGCGCCACCGATACGCGGAATACCTTTAGGCACATAGACCGTACCTTTAATTACTCCGTCAAAACCTTTTTTATTGAAGGAATAGGTACCAATTGCTCCCTTGACAACATCAAAGACATTGATATCGCCCTTTGCAGCAAAACCTGGAGCCGTAAAGCCTTTGATGCCAGCTGCGGTCGGGTTAACTACCGTTTGTATGTTCATGTTCTTCACAGGCAGCCAATAATAATACTCGATTCCACTGGCGTTAAATCCATAGGAGGACACATCCATATCCACCGAATCAGTGCCAAGCAGATTGAACTTGTAATTGACTTGCGGGTGCTTAAGTTCCGGCACAATGACGTCATTTACTGAACCTGTGACGTTGAATTTCTGAGGAACTTGCGTTTTTTCCGCCAGCTTTTCCACGTTACCGAATAAATAATTGACTTGAAGACCTGTCGATGCAAGTTTCACTTTCTGATACATACCGAAATTAACGCCGTCAAGACGTCCTTGCTTGGTCTTCATCGATAGATCGAAGCTAAGGTCGGTATCCGGTAAACTGCCTGTGCCACGAACGCTCATATAAGGAATGCGGCTGTCCACGACAAACTTGGAGTCTTTGACCTGAAACGGCCCCACCTTAAAGCTCTTGTTCATCACAAAAGTTCCAGACAAATCGAAACGGTTATTACGATAATTCAAAGCTTCTACAGATACGGAATCGGAAACTTTCTGATCCCCTACCTGCATGCCGATTTGAAGATTACCGGTCAGACGCAACCCATCTTTGGTAAATATAAATGAGCTTGCCTTCACAGGCATATCGATATTTAGATAATCCGTCGCTTCTGAAGTACGGAGTGCAAGGGAGAAGTTGTCCGATGAGATCGTGAACGGCCCATCCTGCAGCGTATAAGATAAATTCGATCCCAACGCGCCGCCACCGTTCACATACAGGCGGCCTTCTCCGCTGATCGTGGCCTTAGCCGTTGTTTTGTCTACGACTAGTCGGCTGCCTTTGAACATGACCGAATCATTAATCATTACAGGCTCAGACGTATCATTAAGCACGTAGACATTTGCCGCCGATGGATCCTCAGTAAACGGTCCTTGCAGCACCAAGCTGTTCACTTCATTGCTGGCCGATGAACTTGGCACTTCTACTCTCGCGAAACTGCGCGGCTTGTAGAAATCAAGCGCTGTAATCAACAGCCCTTCGGGAAAGACATAATCGTTGTAGAAATCATGTTCCAGATGTACATCATATTTGCCTGGCGGCAATTCATCCTTCCATGTCAGTTCCAGTTGGCGTTCATTGAGAACGTTGTAATTAAGCTTATATTGCGTACCACTCTGGCTTTGCAGGAAATAATGAATGTTGTCCAGAGGCTTCCGCAGCAAGTTGGGGACACCCGTTCCGACTGCGACCAACCGCTTTTTATCCTTCACATGAAGGACCGATGCGCCAACGCGATCATAGTCGACATCTGGCTCTTTCATATTCGGATCGTTTTTCATCTCAAAAGACTTCGTGTCCGTATAGCCTCTGCCGATTTCATTGACAGCATAACCGCGAACCTCATACTTTTGGTGCCAGGTCAAGCCTTCCAGTTGAACAGTAAATGAGCTAGTTTCCTCTGGTTCTGTTCCTGTTTTCGTATAAGGGACTTGGATCCAAGCAGCATCACCTGTCTCAGTGAATAGCCGATATTCCACACCTCGCGATTTGACTGTTCGAGTCCCGTCATCATACACATTCGAGATCACACTGACCGTATCATGGGTATGCTGGGGGTCAAAGTTGAGAATAGGATCAACTGTCATCTTGATACCAGGCGCTGAAGGAGGTGTATAGCCAAACACCCAGGTTTCTTTCATATTGCCGGCTGGCATTGAACCAACAACGGAACCAAAAACCTTATCCATAATTTTGATTTCGCTTCTGTTTCCACCAAACACGACGAAGTTTTTGCCATCAAACGCCATATTCGCGTAACTGATCGGAAAAGGCAGCTGATTCGGAACTCGTTGGACCGAAAACACCTTTCCTGTTCCATCGGTGTCGCTTTGATAGGCTGTTTCCATGGATACCGTCCGCGGCAATTTTTCCCACGCACTGCCCGTCCATCCATAAGCCATACTGCCAGCCATGGTGGGATACGTGGTGGAAGGCAATTTCAAATTGTCTACCAGTACAGGATAATACATATGAATATAATCCCGTTCACCACTAAAGAATACAACGCGACGTCCATCATAAGCCATACTTTGACCCCAACGACCGTACGATTCAGGGCCGTCTGTGGAAGTCCAAGTCTGTGCATCGCGATCCCATTTCCACAGAAGTGGCGAGCTGTCATCGTGAGTGATGGATTTTATCTCATGTGTGCTTGTACTTTCATATGAGGCGGTGATAGCACCGGAATCGCCTCCGTAAAGCACCGCCCTATGGCCATCATAAGCCATCTGTCCGCTATACGCAGCAGGCGGAGAAACCGTTGGCTGAGCCTCAGCCCAGGCCGCACCATCCCATATCCACGTATCGCCGAGCGGCGTCTTCGAATTTCCGCTGCCCGTATAACCACCGAACAGGACAAGATGTTCGCCGTCGAAGGCTAGCTGCGCTCCACCACGAGCGGAAGGAGAAGCCGCAAGCCCCGTGACTTGTTCCCATTTGGCATCAATACCATCCCAAAGCCACGTATCACCTAGTACACCTGACTGACCTTCTCCACCAAACAAAAGAACCTTCTGGCTTACAGCGTCAAACGCCATTACCGCACCTTTGCGTTTCAGTGGTTTCGGAGAGCGATTCAACATTTCCTGCCATTTTTTTTCGCTTCCATCCCAGATCCAGGTGTCATCCAAGAGGCCGCTATTGCCCTGACCACCGAACATCACCACATTACCGGCTTGTTCGTCATAGATCATCGAAGCAGCCTGTCTAGCATCAGGCGATAAATTAAGTGTTACTCGGCTCCACGTATAATCCGTTAGTTTACTAGCGGGCGCGTAGGTATTCGACTGAACCGTGAATCTGCCAGCTCCGCTCCCGTAAGTTTGTTCCGTTACTGTCCCATTTGCCTGTGCTGTGCTCAGCCCCCCGCCTATAAGAGGCAAGCACTGCAGCAGCAGCGCAGCGATTAATAGCCTGGCTAGCCCGGCCTTCCAACGTTTTCGCATCAGAGTAGAAGTAGTTGCAAATGAAGTCAGCATGCGATGATACACTTTGTTCAACGATTATTCCTCTTTTCCTCAAATTCAATCACGACAACCTTATACTTCCTTCTCAAAATACTAGATACTTCTTACTTCCTCTCGAGTGAAAAGGCCTAGCCTCTGACTAAGGGTCCTCCCTCCTTAAAAATAGTGTTCAATTGGGAAACAATAACTGCGAACATAGTTCTATTGTAGGATTGAATTCTTACAATTCACTTACAAGAAAGCTGTTTTTTCGACATTATCCGCAATTAATTCAGCGAGTATTCCCTCCTTTTCAATCCATCTCTATCTCAACTTTTGTCCACCATTTCGCGAAAAGACCCTTTTTGATCAAATAAGCTCTATGGAGTTCGTAAGAGGCTGGCTCACGGCCTTTCGCTTCATGGAAAAGACACTTGGCGAAGCGGAGCACTGGGGGAGCGCTGGGGGCGCTGCCATTAGTAAAGCTGCGCGCCGGGAAGCTGCACAGGGTAAAGCTGCACCTCGGGGAGCCGCCTCCACAATCAATCTGTCACACTCTAACGAACTGATTGATGCTTATAGACGAGAAAATGGCTACTTTTGAAATCTAACGAATTGTATTGGCGTTATGTAGTCGGATTTGGGCGGAATTGTGATCATTTGTTTGGTATAGCGACTTTGGAATTCGCTAGATTTTTTTAATGCCTCTTTTTGATCAAATAGGCTCTTTGGAGTTCGTAAGAGGTTCGCTCACGGCCTTTCGCTTCATGAGAAAGACACTTGGCGAAGCGGAGCACTGGGGGGAGCGCTGGGTAAAGCTGCGCGCCGGGGAGTCGCACTGAGTAAAGCTGCACCTCGGGGAGCCGCCTCCACAATCAATCTGTCACACTCTAACGAACTGATTGATGCTTATAGACGAGAAAATGGCTACTTTTAAAATCTAACGAATTGTATTGGCGTTATGCAGT
>NZ_BMHE01000021.1 GCF_014640555.1 Paenibacillus marchantiophytorum
GAAAAGCCGCTCGCGCTGGGCTTTCTCTGCCTTTAACGCTGTTTTACAGCGTTAAAGCGGACACAAAGGCGGCAGATGCCACAGTAAGGTTGAAATTCAACCTTAACCGATCTGAAAAGCCGCTCGCGCTGCACTTTCTCTGCCTTTAACGCTGTAAGCAGCGGCGTTAAGAGCAAGATCATCTTTATTTTCCTTGTCTTGGAATATTTTGAGGTGAAATCGTCAAGACTGATTAGCAGTCATTCAAGCTGCAAGTGTCAGGCTTTCACTTCATCTATCACAGGAGGGGTACAATTGCTATGCGTAAAAAAGGGCTAATTAGTTTTATCTGTTTTCAACTCTGTTTGATGCTTCTCGTGCCGGCGGCTTTTGCCGAAGAGAAGAAGGCACCTACGGTTGATTTGACACCGAATGCCCAATCTGCTGTTTTAATGGATGCCGACACAGGTACGGTTATCGCTGAGAAAAATAAAGATACCAAGCTGCCGCCAGCAAGTATTACGAAGATCATGACGATGCTTCTGATCATGGAAGCCATCGATAAGGGCAATATCAAGATGGACGAGAAAGTTGGCGTCAGTGAATATGCCGCTTCGATGGGTGGCTCACAGATCTTTCTGGAGCCAGGCGAGGAAATGACTGTTCAAGAGATGCTCAAAGGGATCGCGATGGCATCTGGCAATGATGCTTCGGTTGCTATGGCAGAGAAAATTGCCGGCTCGGAAGAAAATTTCGTGCAAATGATGAATGAGCGGGCGCAGCAGTTAGGGATGAAAAACACGCATTTCTCCAACTGCAACGGCTTGCCCGTGGCAAATCACTATACAACTGCGAACGATATCGCCGTCATGTCACGTGAATTGCTTAAACATGAGGGGATTACGAAATTTACCGGTGCTTATCAGGATTATTTGCGCAAAGAATCGGCTAATCCATTCTGGCTGGTGAATACGAATAAGCTTGTTCGATTCTATAGCGGAGCGGATGGCTTGAAAACAGGCTATACAAGCGAAGCGAAGTTCTGCCTGTCGGCAACTGCGAAACGGGATAATTTACGTGTCGTAGCAGTTGTGCTCGGCGAGCCGAATACCAAAACGCGTAATGCCGAAGTGACCAAGCTTTTTGATTATGCTTTTGCCCAATATACGAACTATCCGTTGTTTAAATCGGGTGACAGCTTAGGGGATTTCAAGATAAATAAAGGGCAGATTTCGACAGTTCCGCTTGTGGCCAAGCAGAATTATAGCATTTTAATGAAAAAGGGCACACCAACCGAAAGCATTCGACATGAGCTGCAATTGGATTCCAATATCAAAGCGCCTATTACGATGGGACAACCGATAGGCCGAATTATTGTCTACAATGGTGACAATGTGCTGTCGGAGTACCCATTAGAGTCGCCGGTTGCCGTAGATAAAGCCTCATGGTGGATGTTATTTAAGCGGACAACCGCGCAGATGTTCACGACGAACTAACAACGAACTAACAACGAATTAACAACGACTTTTAGCGAATAATCGCAGTTTTGTTCTACTTTTAGCAGTTTTCTTCTAGTTTTGTCGGGGGGCAGGATATTCACTCTCAGCTGTAGAAACTTATGTTTCATGACCTAATATAGGGATTTCTGAACTTACTCAAGGAATAAAGATTCTTGAACAGTTCAAAGTCTCTCAGCTGAGAGGAGTGAACAGGTTGAGCCTGCAAATTGAATTTGAGCAAGGCCGAAGGGCGCTGATTGTTAGACTGAAGGGCGAGCTGGATCATCACACAGCAGATAGTGTGAAGGCTAGGATGGAGGAAGCGATTGCCAAAGAGCACACGCTGCATCTGATTCTTAGTTTGAAGGATCTTTCTTTCATGGATAGCTCAGGTCTAGGTGTTATTCTCGGTCGTTACAAGCAAATTACGGGTAAAGGCGGTAAAATGGTCGTCTGTGATGTCGCTCCTGCCGTTTACCGCTTGTTCGAACTTTCAGGAATGTTCAAGATTGTTTCGATTCAAGACAACGAGCGCAATGCAATGTCCAGTCTGGAGGTTGCGCTATGAGTGAACATAACTTTATGTCGCTGCAGTTTGCCAGCCGTTCCGAGAATGAAGCTTTTGCCCGTGTTGCTGTTGCTGCTTTTGTCTCTCAACTGGATCCTACGCTCAATGAGTTAACCGATATCAAAACCGTCGTGTCTGAGGCCGTAACGAACTCCATCATTCATGGTTACAATAATCAAACGGATGGCGTCATTACAATTACTACGCAAATTGATGATGATGTGGTGCGAATTACCATTGAGGATCAAGGTTCAGGCATTGCGGATTTAGAACAGGCCAAAGAGCCTCTGTATACATCCAAACCAGAGCTGGAACGTTCTGGGATGGGATTCACGATTATGGAAAATTTCATGGACGAAGTGGAAGTTGTGACGGCCGTCGGAATCGGAACCAAAATAAACATGTTGAAGCGAATTGAATCTAAAAAAGCTTTATACAATTAGGGGTTTGATCTATGGATGTCGATCTGAAGCATGCTTCTCATAGTTATTTAGACGATTCGGAAGTCAAACGGTTAATCGCACTCAGCCAATCCGGAGATGGACTCGCTAGAGAAACACTCGTCAGCTGCAATATCCGCTTGGTCTGGTCCGTGGTTCAACGCTTTTTGAACCGTGGTTACGAAGCCGAAGACTTGTTCCAGATCGGTTGCATCGGGCTGCTCAAGTCCGTTGATAAATTCGATCTTTCTTATGATGTGAAGTTCTCAACGTATGCCGTGCCGATGATCATCGGCGAAATACAGCGCTTCCTGCGTGATGACGGGACGCTCAAGGTCAGCCGCTCGCTGAAGGAGCTGGCTAATAAAATTCGCAAGACGAAGGATGAGCTGTCCAAGCGTCTTGGACGACTTCCTACGATTAAAGAAGTGGCGGAAGAGCTAATGATTACGCCGGAGGAAGTTGTTTTCGCGCAAGAAGCGAACAAACCGCTTTCCTCGATTCATGAGACAGTCTTTGAGAATGATGGCGATCCCATTACGTTAATGGATCAAATCTCCGATGACTCTGGTGAAAAATGGTTTGAAAAGCTAGCTCTGAATGAAGCGATTGGAACGCTTTCCGAACGGGAACGGCTTATTGTGTACCTCCGTTATTTCCGTGATCAAACGCAGTCAGAGGTGGCCAGCAGGTTAGGTATTTCCCAAGTGCAGGTCTCCCGTCTAGAAAAGAAAATTTTGCAATCGATCAAGGATCAAATTGCCCAGTAACGAGCAAAAAACCGTTCTCCCATGGAGAGCGGTTTTTTGGTATATACCCTTTTCATTAGCGGACAGCTCGTCTGTCATCACCATAAAATCTTACGCAGTAAATGCCGCATAAGCCAACAATCGTGTAGATGACGCGACTTAATCCAGAAGATTCTCTATGCGAATCCCCACCGAGCAAAGCAGATACTAAATCCCATTCGAAGAGCCCAACCAAAAGCCAATTCAACGCACCAATAATAACTAGCGTTAATGCGAGTTTTGCCATGTTATCACCTTCTTTATATGGAATAAGTGATCGTTATTCATAGTTACTATGCCTAATGATTGGCTTCTTTATTCCTGGAGAATTTACCATTGAGCAGCGTGTTTATGGGAAGGAAAGATTTTGCATACTACTCCTATACCTGGATGCCCAAAGGGAGTGAGACTATGGTCCAGAATGGAGCTCCATATCTCTATATCAGGCTTCGCCGAAAAGCCAGTGTGCGCAAAGGGAATGTTGTGAAACTGAATCAAATCGCACAGATTATCGTTGAGCCGGAATATGAAGATGCATTGAATGGATTGATTATTCACAAACCGCAGCATGAGGATGGCAACAGGGTCTTGATTGATATGATGCTGATTGTCCGCAAAGTGAAGAACTTGTTCCCTGAGCTGCAAATTGAACATTTCGGTGAACCTCACGTGCTCCTTGAAATCTATTCGGACAATAAAAAGGCAAGCCCTGTTTTGATCGGACTGGTCTGGTTGTTGTTGTTCATTGGCTCAGGACTGGCCATCATGAATTTTCACGCCGATGTTTCCATGCTCGTCGTCCATCAACGGATTTATGAACTGATGACTGGCAAGAAAGTTGAGCATCCGCTTATTTTACAAATTCCTTATTCGCTCGGTATTGGGGTGGGCATGGTTATTTTCTTTAATCATCTTTTCAAAAAGAAATTCAACGAAGAACCAAGTCCGCTCGAAGTGGAAATGTTCATGTACCAAGAAAATATTAACCATTATGTGATTACAGAGGAATACGTGAAAATCCATGAGGAAGGAGAAACGAAGTGATTACGCTTCTTGGGGAAGTGCTCTTGACCGCCTTCATCGGGTTAGCAGGGGGGATCGCGGTTGGAAGTGGGATGGTTGCTTTCCTGGTCGTACTGGATATCATTCCGCGGCTCGCGCAGATCACACGCTCTTTCTCCAACATCCGCAGCTATGAAGCGGCGGTTGTATGGGGTTCGCTCATATTCACCTGGTTGGATTTCAGTGAAATCAAGCTTCCGCTTTTCCCGATGAGCACAGCCTTCGTGGGCTTATTTGCTGGCTGTTTTGTAGGGATGCTGGCAGCGGCTTTAACAGAAATTATCAATGTGCTGCCTATTTTGGCCAAACGAGTTGGCATGGGTTCTTATATGATTATATTCCTGATGGCGATGATATTTGGCAAAGTGTTCGGCTCGTTGTTTGAGTGGTTATTTTATTAAAGTGTGAAAGTGAGGCGCATCAAGTGAAGTTGATCGTAAAAAGAGGAAACAGCTCGGACAAAGAAGAGTCGAATGATAAGCAAGATCAATCGGATAAGGCGCAGTCGTCGGATAAGCTGGCCATTGATGAGGAAGGAAATCTCTCTCCCTATAATCCAGTCACTGACATGACGCCTCAGGAGAAAGCCTACAAAATTCAAGAAGACATTCCTCGCAGCTTACGGGAAATCCAAAGAGTGTTAGAAGAGCGTGTTGGCTTGAATCGGAGCTTTGATCTTATTTTACGTGAAATGGTTTTCGGCTCCAAGAGGGTCGGCATCTTTTATTGCAATGGTTTTGCCAAAGATACGGTGCTTACGGATATTATTACGAGACTTACCTATGCGGACAAAGAAGCCGTATCTCATCATACGCTCGAAGCTTTTATAGAAAAGCTGATCCCGCATATTCAAGTTAAGTCCTATAAAAAAATGTCCGAGGTTGTAGGGCAGGTCTTAATGGGAGGGACGGCCTTCTTCATTGAAGGCGAGAGCGCTGCGATCACGGTAGATGCCAAAAACTTTCCCGTTCGCTCGATTGCAGAGCCTGATTTGGAACGTGTGGTCCGCGGTTCTCGCGATGGCTTCGTAGAAACATTGCTCATCAATGTTACGTTGGTAAGACGAAGAATTCGGGACGAAAGATTCAAACTTGAAATCATGCAAATCGGCAAACGGACGAAGACCGATGTTTGCATTGGCTACATCAATGACATCGCTAACGCGGATTTAGTTCAAGCCGTCAAGGATAAATTTAAAGCTGTCGAGATCGATGGTCTGCCGCTTGCGGAGAAACAATTGGAAGAAGCTATCGTGAACAAAGGATGGAATCCTTATCCGATGGTGCGTTATTCGGAGCGTCCAGACGTTGTCGCTGCGCATTTGCTGGAAGGGCATGTTTGCGTATTTGTAGATACTTCACCGAGTGTGATGATATTGCCGACAACGTTCTTTCATCATGTGCAGCATGCGGAGGAATACCGGCAAACGCCGTTTATCGGTACCTATCTAAGATGGGTCCGTTTTGTAGGCATAATGGCCTCGATCTTTTTGCTGCCGCTCTGGTTTATGATGGTGATGGATCCATCGCTCAAACCGGCGGGACTTGAATTCCTCGGCCCGCAGAAAGAAGGGACTTTGCCGCTATTGGTCCAGTTTCTACTTGCCGATATCGGGATCGATTTGATGCGGATGGCTGCCGTACATACCCCGACGCCGCTTGCAACTGCAATGGGCTTGGTGGCGGCTATCTTGGTTGGTGATATTGCGGTCAAGACCGGCTTGTTCATCAATGAGGTCATTCTCTATTTGGCGCTTGCCTCGATTGGGATGTTTGCAACACCAAGTTATGAATTAGGGCTTGCTAATCGCATTGTCAGGCTAGCGCTTCTCATCGTTGTAGCGATCTTCCATGTGCCGGGTTTTGTTGTAGGATCTACGCTATGGCTAATCCTGCTCGCAACCCGCAAATCGTATGATGCGCCTTATATGTGGCCATTCATACCGTTTAATGCCAAGAGCTTTTTCTCCATTCTAGTTCGCCGTCCAGTCTTGGCCGGGAAAACGCGATTAAGCATTACGAAGCCGAACGACGGTACTCGTCAGCCTAAGAAGTAGTCCAAGAAAAGGGGCCTAGGCAGTTGTGCCCTTTTTCTTTTTATGTCGAAGAGTGTATTGTCAAATGAGCTTTCCCTATGGTACTTTAAGAAGTAATGCGCATTGCCGCTTGCGCGGATAATGGCAAGAAATGGTTCCGGGAGAGAGGGATATCAAGCTATGTATTTACATGGTACAAGTAAAATAAATGATCAAGGCCACCTCGAAATCGGCGGTGTCGATGCAACCCATTTGGTTGCTGAATATGGCACGCCTTTATATGTATTTGATGAAGCGCTGATACGTCAGCGTTGCCGAGAATTCGTTGAAGCTTTTCAAGCATCCGGTTTGAAATTCCAAGTGGCGTATGCCAGCAAAGCGTTCTGCGTCATGGCGATGTGCCGTATTGTGGAAGAAGAAGGCATGTCGTTGGATGTAGTTTCCGACGGCGAGTTGTACACGGCGCTGCAAGCAGGATTTCCTGCTGAACGGATTCACTTCCATGGCAACAACAAAACGGTGGATGAAATCGAAATGGCGATTGATGCGAAGATCGGTTGTTTCGTGGTAGATAATTTTATTGAACTTCAATTGCTGAATGCAATCGCCGGAGATAAACGCCAGAAGGTAAAAGTTTTGCTGCGAATTACGCCAGGTGTGGAAGCTCATACACATGAATATATCTCAACAGGTCAAACCGATTCCAAATTTGGTTTTGATTTAGGCAATGGCTCAGCGTTCGAAGCGATCAAAGAAGCGGACTCTTTGAGCAATTTGGATCTCTTAGGGATTCATTCCCATATTGGTTCGCAAATTTTCGAAGTGGAAGGTTTCCGCATGGCAGCTGAGAAAATGGCTGCTTTCGCTGTTCATGTTCGGCAAGAAACGGGCGTCACGTTCAAAGTCATCAATCTTGGCGGCGGCTTTGGCATTCGCTATGTGGATGGTCATACGCCGCTTCCGGTTGCTGTTTACGTAGAAGCGATCACCGATGCGATTAAACAAAATTTCGGCAGCAATGAGTACCCATTGCCAGAAATTTGGGTTGAACCAGGTCGCAGCATTGTGGGTGATGCAGGGACAACATTATACACGGTCGGCACGACCAAGGATATTCCAGGAGTACGCAAGTACGTGGCGGTAGATGGCGGCATGACGGATAACCCGCGCCCGGCGCTGTATGAGTCCGAGTATGAAGCGATGTTAGCCAACCGTGCCAAGGAACAAGCGGAAGAAGTCGTATCCATTGCAGGCAAATGCTGTGAAAGCGGCGATATGCTAATTTGGGATCTGAACCTTCCGAAAGTGAAGGCAGGCGATGTTCTGGCTGTTTCATGTACAGGGGCCTATAACTATGCAATGGCGAGCAACTACAATCGGATTCGACGTCCGGGAGTCGTTTTCGTCAAAGATGGGCAAAGTGATATCGTAGTTAAACGAGAGTCCTTCGACAACATCATCGGCAACGACATCATTCCAGCGAGAATGAAACAAGTTAGTAAATTTGTGAAATAAAAGGTTTCATAGTAGAATAAGATATTATTGTCTAAAGGAGTGGACCACAAATGGCCAAACAAGCAAAAATTAAACTAGCAGGCGGCGGCGAAGTCGTTATCGATCTTTTCGAAAATGACGCTCCAAACACAGTTGCCAACTTTGAAAAATTAGCAAACTCCGGTTTCTACAACGGACTTGTTTTTCATCGCGTAATTCCAGGATTCGTAGCACAAGGTGGTTGCCCAACAGGAACAGGAACAGGTGGACCTGGTTACCAAATCAACTGTGAAATCAATCCTAACAAACATGAGCGCGGTTCCCTGGCGATGGCTCATGCAGGCAGAAACACTGGTGGAAGCCAATTCTACATTGCCTACCAACCACAACCGCATCTGGATGGAGGACATACTGTTTTCGGTAAAGTCTCCAAAGGAATGGAATTAGTCGATGCTTTCAAAGGCAAAGATCTTATGGAAAAAGTAGAAGTAGTAGAAGTGTAATTGCTACATACTTGATTAGGAAGAACCTCGACCTCCGGTTTCCGGAGATTGAGGTTTTTTTGCTGCAATTAATTTATTGGCTTCCACCATAGACTTCTTTGCTTTGAAGGTTTTCGGTCCCAAAGGGCATCTAATGAACAGTATGATGCTTATAGACGAGAAAATGGCTGCGGTGGAGATTTAATGAACTGAGTTGGCGCTATCAAGCAGATTTTAGGCGGAAAGGCGATCGTTTTCTTGAAATAGAGCATCTGGCATTCATTAGATTTTCAGAATGAATGATTTTGACCAAATAAATCGTATTGAGTTCGTTAGGGAGTTTAGGTTCACCTCGAGGTACATTGAATTGATGACATAGCCTCAGGCTATGGTTTTTTGCTGCAATTAAGCGTTTACCCATATTATGACAGAAGTGTGATGAAAATTAACATTCTCCTCGATAATTTTAACGTAATTTTACTAACATTTCTTATAGAAAATATAGAGGAACGTGAAATTGTTAGTAGGAGGGGAGATATGGTACGTCGTGGAGATTTTAAACTTAGGCATCTGGTCAATGCCTTTGTATTTATATCTGTGATTACAACATTAAGCGTAAGTATTGCGATTAGTTATCATAATGAGAAAAAATCGTTAATCCGAATGACGTTTGAGTTGAATAAAATATATGCGGACAAAGTAGCGGAAACGGTAGATGGTTTGTTTCTTGGATTGAAACAAGGTCTCAAGGTAACGGGGGCCTATCTTCAGAAGGATCTGAACAGACCTGATATGTTTGAGCAGCTTGAGCTTTTTCGCCATAATCATTCCAGTTTGAACACAGTCACTCTGGTGAACCGCGCAGGCATCATTACGCAGACGTCCCCTTATAATAAAGATTTGATCGGCAAAAAAATCGGACCTGACATCGACAAACTGTTCATACAGCAGCGTCCAATCATCTCGGAGCCCTATTTCACAACTACCAATTACTTATCGGTATCAATCATACAGCCACTATTTAATGAATATGGCGAATTTATAGGCGCGCTTGGTGGCACGATACATTTGCATGAAACCAACATGTTCAATACGATATTAGGGGATAAAATGAGGGGGGAAGACGGGTCGTATTTCTTCGTTGTAAGTTCGGAAGGAACTCTGATTTATCATCCAGAACCATCTCGCATAGGTGAAAAGGTGGTGGAAAATCCAGTAGTAGCTCATCTATTGGAAGGGAAAAGTGGTGTCCAAAGGCTTACGAATACGAAGGGTGTCGATATGCTAGCCAGCTTTACCTATATGAAGGAATCTCGCTGGGGCATTGTTGCGCAAACCCCTGCAAATATTGTATTGAAAGCAACGCGTCAACTCGTTATGCAGGTATTGATCGTTGTTATCCCGATTCTACTCGCTTTTATGCTTGTCATCTACACCTTAATTCGCAAAATGTCAGAGCCTCTTGTGAGACTGGCTAATTACGCGGCAAAGCTGTCAACGAATAACCTTGAACATGAAGAGCCTCCGCGTATTCATTCCTGGATGTATGAAGCTAATAAGCTGCATAAGGCATTCAGTTTGGCTGTCAGTCATTTGCGAACGGAATTCGACGATTTGTCCCATGACGCCCAAACGGACCCCTTAACAGGGCTATATAACCGCCGAACGTTGGAACTGTTCATGACTAATCTCTTTTCACAGGAAAAACGGTTCAGTATCCTTGTGCTGGATATTGATAATTTCAAGCATGTGAATGACAGCTATGGGCATGAATTCGGAGATAACATGCTGCAATTCCTTGCGGAAAGTTTGCAGAAATCATTAGGTAAAAGCGGCGTTTGTTTTCGATATGGGGGAGAAGAATTCGTTATCTTGCTGCCGGGTACGTCTTTGCAATCCGCTCTGACAAGAGCTGAGATGCTCAGGAAAACGCTGGAAGAGACAGCAGGCCCTGGCGGCAAGCATATCACCGTATCGATTGGCGTAGCTTCTTTTCCGGAAACAACCTCTGTTACAGATAAGCTGTTTGGGCTTGCAGATAAAGCGCTCTATCAGGCGAAAAGTCTGGGCCGCAATCGCGTTGAACTAGCCAAAAAGGAACCAACACTTGATTGTTAGAAGAATGTTAGATAAAAAAGCCCTTGCTTTTTCCATGTGTGAGTGATAAATTTTTCATTACCAAAGTAATTTTTAGCTAATTCTTAGTTGTTAGTTACTTTCATATGTATGCAAAACCTTCGGGGCGTGGTGAAATTCCACACCGGCGGTGATTCGAGGCATGAACATGGTTCGTGCTATCGATAAGTCCGTGACCCGTTTTGAAGCTAGCGGTACCTGACATACAGCTTCGCTACGGCTGATCCGGTGCAATTCCGGAACCGACAGTATAGTCTGGATGGGAGAAGGAAAACGCGAATCTAACATTCGCTGTGCGTACTTGTACATTTTTTCACGTAAACAAAAATTCGGCAAGTCTGTCTACTTAAACAGATTAGTCGTTCTTGTTTGGTTTGATCAAAAATGCAGCAAGTACGTATTAGCAGAAGCTTCTTCGTGTTATCTCGACAATCTCTGGCCCCTTCCCGATATACGGAGGGGTCTTTTTGCATTCATAATCAGGCTTGAGGGTAAGGGCGGTGAACAGTGTGCAAATACTGAATGACGAAGCTTACATGAAACTTGCTTTGCAAATGGCGGCAAGCGCCCTGGGTCAAACAGGCATCAATCCGGTTGTCGGGTGCGTCCTGGTGAAAGAGGGACGTATTGTGGGAATGGGAGCGCACTTGCAGCGCGGCCACGGACACGCCGAAGTTCTTGCCTTGCAAATGGCAGGCGAGGATGCAAGGGGAAGCACGGCGTATGTCACGCTTGAGCCCTGCAGCCATTATGGCAAGACGCCGCCCTGCAGCGATCGTCTCATCGAAGCGGGCGTAAGCCGGGTTGTGGTTGCAACGACGGACCCTAACCCGCTGGTTGCCGGCACGGGGATCGCCAAGCTGCAAGCCAAAGGCATCGAGGTCAGTGTTGGTTTGCTCGCTGAGGAAGCCTCGGGGATGAATGAGGCTTTCAATAAGTTTATCGTCACACGGATGCCGTATGTGACGATGAAGACGGCGAGCACACTCGATGGTCGCATTGCTTCGAAGACAGGCGACAGCAAGTGGATTACATCGCCCGCGTCGCGCGCTTATGTTCATACCCTGCGCCATCGGCATCAGGGGATTATGATCGGCGTTGACACCGTCATCGCCGATGATCCGCTGCTGAGCGCGCGCGGGGACGTACCGGCTGTGCAGCCGGTGCGGATCGTCGCGGACTCGCAGCTGCGAGTCCCGCTGGGCGCCCGCGTGCTCACAGAGCAGGATCGTCAGCCGACGATCCTGCTCGCGAGCGCACAGGCGCCCGCGGAGCGGCGTGCCGCGCTGGAAGCGCGCGGCGTCACGGTCCTCACCTGCGGGGATGGCCCGCGGGTGGATCTCCTGCTCGCCATGCGCCAGCTCGGCGAGCGGGAGATTGGCTCCATCCTCCTAGAGGGTGGAGGTCAATTGAACGGCGCCATGCTTGAGCAGCGCCTGATCGACAAGCTGGTGCTGATGTTCGCGCCGAAACTGATCGGTGGAGGCCATGCAGCACCGATGAACATCCACTTCGGGGGCTTCGCGAAGATGGAAGAAGCAATTACGCTCGACCGGGTGAAGGTCGAGCAGTTCGGTCCGGATATCAGCATCAGCGGCTATCCGATATATCCGAGCTAACGAATGGAGGGCTGTCATGTTTACCGGCATAATTGAAGAAATCGGCCACATGCGCCGCATTCATAGTCAAGGGCAAGCGATGGTTTTAACGATTGGCGCGAAGAAAGTGCTGGAAGATGTTCACCTGGGCGACAGCATTTCGGTTAACGGGGTTTGTCTGACGGTCATTTCCTTCGACAGTGACTCCTTCTCAGTAGACGTCATGCCAGAAACGTATCGCAAGACGAATTTACGCAAGCTGCAG
This sequence comes from Paenibacillus marchantiophytorum, assembly GCF_014640555.1. GTDB lineage: Bacteria > Bacillota > Bacilli > Paenibacillales > NBRC-103111 > Paenibacillus_E > Paenibacillus_E marchantiophytorum. The sequence continues at coordinate 12,347 of NZ_BMHE01000021.1, forward strand.
AGCGGCACACGCGTGAATCTGGAGCGAGCGATGGCTGCCAACGGACGTTTTGGCGGTCACATCGTGCAGGGACACGTGGACGCCACAGCAACGATTGTTTCTCGCATTCCCGAAGAAAATGCGGTTGTTTATCGGTTCGAACCGGACAATAAACACATTTTTCGCTATATCATTACTGGCGGTTCCATCACGATTGACGGTATAAGCCTCACGGTAGTCGATGTGAATGAACGTGAAGTTGCGGTATCCATCATTCCGCATACTCTTGCGCAAACGGTCCTGCATGACAAAAAAGCCGGAGATACGATCAACATGGAATGTGACGTACTTGGCAAATATATGGAGCGTCTGCTCAAATTCGGTCCTTCTGACGCAGCAGATGGAAATAGCCACAAGCCAAGCAAGCTAACAGCCAGCTTTCTGGCTGACAATGGTTTTATGTAAGCTGCAACAGCAAAGAGAGTAAGGATAGGAGAGGTGAATATGACAGAAATCAACTTCAACCGTATTGAAGAAGCTCTGGAGGATCTCAAGCTGGGCAAGGTCATCATTGTTGTCGATGATGAGGATCGTGAGAATGAAGGTGATTTTATTGCACTTGCGGATAAAACAACACCGGAAGTGATTAATTTCATGATTAAAGAAGGACGCGGACTCGTGTGCGTGCCGATTACGGAAGAACGGGCACAAGAACTGGATTTGCCTCCGATGGTAGCCAAGAATACCGATTACCACGGCACAGCGTTTACGGTTTCTGTTGACCATAGCGATACAAGCACGGGCATATCGGCTCATGAGCGTTCGAGAACAATCATGGGTTTGATTGATCCTAAGACGAAACCTCAGGATTTCCGCAGACCAGGTCATATTTTTCCTTTGATTGCCAAAAAAGGCGGCGTTCTTCGTCGAACAGGCCATACAGAAGCTGCTGTTGATCTAGCGATTATGTGCAATTCCTATCCTGCCGCTGTCATCTGTGAAGTCATCAAAGAAGACGGCACGATGGCGCGTGTACCTGATTTGATGGAGATTGCCGCCAAACATGAGTTGCGTATTATTACAATTCAGGATTTAATCCATTATCGCAATAAACAGGAAAAATTGGTTGAACGCGAAGTCGAAATTAAGCTGCCAACGGATTTCGGCACGTTTAAGGCCATTGCCTATACCAACCAATTGGACAACAAAGAGCACGTGGCATTGGTCAAAGGAACGATCGATCCTTCCAAACCAACCTTGGTTCGTGTACATTCCGAGTGCTTAACGGGAGATGTATTCCATTCTCATCGCTGTGATTGCGGTCCGCAATTGGATGCAGCTCTAAAACAGATTGATGAAGAGGGCAATGGTGTATTATTATATATGCGACAGGAAGGTCGCGGAATCGGTTTAATCAATAAATTGAAGGCTTATGCCTTGCAAGAGCAGGGATTTGATACGGTAGAAGCGAATATTAAACTTGGATTTGCTCCAGATCTTCGTGATTACGGGATTGGGGCGCAAATTCTGAAGGATTTGGGCATCACGCAGCTTCGTTTATTGACGAACAATCCACGCAAGATCAAAGGTCTGGAAGGTTATGGTCTAGAAGTCGTGGAGCGGGTAGCCATCCAAATGGACAGCAAAGCAGATAATTTGAGTTATTTGCAAACAAAGAAATCAAAGCTTGGTCACATGCTGAGTTTTCATGACTCGGGCAGCGGCATTTAAGCATAGAGGTTGCATGGGTTCATACTACACGGTTTGATAAGAGAGGGAGACTATAATCATGGCTAACATTTATGAAGGACATTTAATTTCGCAAAACTTGAAATATGGGATTGTTGTAGGTCGTTTCAATGAGTTCATCACATCCAAGTTGCTTGGCGGCGCACAGGACGCTTTGAAGCGTCACGGCGTGTTGGAAGATGAGATTGATATCGCCTGGGTACCAGGAGCGTTCGAACTACCGCTTATCGCGCAAAAAATGGCTGAAAGCGGCAAATACGATGCGGTAATAACCCTAGGCGCTGTCATTCGGGGGTCAACGCCTCACTTTGATTATGTGTGCAGCGAAGTAGCGAAAGGTGTTTCTGCCATTAACTTGAAAACTGGCGTTCCAACGATCTTTGGCGTATTGACAACGGACTCCATCGAGCAAGCTGTTGAGCGCGCGGGAACGAAAGCTGGAAATAAAGGCTGGGAAGCGGCTGTAACTGCGATTGAAATGGCTAATTTGACGAAGCAATTCACTTCCTAATGCTTTCTTATTATCATTTGGAAACGCTGCTGCCCCGACTGCTCGCCTTTCTGATTGCGATGACGCTGCATGATGCTGCGCACGCAGGTGCAGCTTGGCTGCTCGGAGATCGAACAGCTCGGGACAGCAAACGGTTCTCACTCAATCCCTTGGCACATTTGGATGCCTTGGGATTGGCGATGATCGTATTCGGACCTTACGGTTGGTCAAAGAAAATACCCATAGACGCTGCTCGTTTCCCAAGAAAACCTAGGCTATCCAACGCCTTGGTATATGCAGCGGGTCCTTTTACCAATTTGCTGCTCGCTTTGTTCTTCTGGTGGCTCAATTTCTTTCTACCTGCCTTAGCGGGTGGAACGGCGGAGTCGATAACCGTGGAACAATGGCGAGTCTATTTGCAGTATGGCGTCATTGTCAATATCATGATTTGTTTCATCCATTTGTTGCCCCTGTATCCGTTAGATGGCTGGTATATTATAAAAGGTTTTTTGCCTGCCAATAGGCAAGGCTGGTTCCCAAGAAATCAACGTTATGCACTTATTCTCGTTATCGTTCTTCTGGTTACACCGATGGGCCAATGGCTGCTTGGGCATGTCTATCCTTTTGCCGCGCAGTTTATAATGCAAGTATTTTCACTATGACAAGGGGGAACAGAGATGAAAGTCACCTATAAGTTAGAAGCTTTTGAAGGCCCCCTTGATCTATTGCTGCACTTGATCGATAAAAATGAACTCGACATTTATAATATTCCGATCAAAGAGATTACAGATCAATACTTAGGCTATGTACAAGCGATGCAGGAATTGGAACTGGAAATTACGAGTGAATTTCTAGTTATGGCTGCGACGCTGCTCTCCATTAAGAGTAAAATGCTGCTGCCTAAGCCGCCTGTAATTGAATTTGATGAATATTTTGATGATATGGAAGACGAACTTGATCCGCGAGCTGAACTGGTTGCCAAACTGATTGAATACAGGAAGTACAAGTCGATTGCTGACATGCTGAGGGACAAAGAGGTGGAGCGCAGCTTAGTTTACACGCGTGAACCTGAGGATTTAACTTCTTTCCTGCCGCATAGTCAAGAGAATCCTGTTGAAGGATTGGATGTAGCGGATCTGCTGTTCGCTTTTCAGCGGACTTTGCGCAAATTAGCCAATCGGAATGTGGTTGCACGCATTCGTCGGGATGAGATATCCGTGAAAGACCGGATTCGTGAAGTCATCGATTTACTCAAGGTACGAGGCGGTAAATTGCTATTTTCCAAATTATTTGATTACGATAGGACTCGGGAAGAAATTGTTGTTACGTTCTTGGCGATTCTAGAATTAATGAAAATGAAGAAAGTCGTTTGCCATCAGCACAAGCTGTTTGAAGATATCGTTATCCAATCGAGAGAGGAGGTTTCTGACATTGACACTCAATTTACCGCAGATGAAATCAATTATTGAAGGACTGCTCTTTGCTTCTGGTGACGAAGGCTTGGATGCGAAGCAGTTGGCAGAAGTCATGGAATTAGACCTTTATTTGATTCGCGATCTGCTCAAAGATATGAGAACCGAATTCAAACGGAAGGGACGCGGCATTCAGATCGTGGAGGTAGCTGGGGCGTATCAATTGACGACTTTGGCGGAGCATGCCCCGTATTTTGAACGGTTGGCTTACACACCATCACGCTCATCCCTCTCCCAGGCAGCGCTGGAAACCCTTTCGATTGTTGCCTATAAGCAACCGATTACACGCGTTGAGATTGAGGAAATCCGCGGTGTCAAATGTGATCGCGCATTGGCAACCTTGACCGGCAAAGATCTAATTGCAGAAGTTGGACGAGCTGATGCGGTAGGCAGACCGATTCTCTATGGGACTTCGAAACAATTTCTTGAATATTTTGGGCTTGGCTCCATTCTGGAATTGCCGGATTCAACGAGTTTTCAAGGGAATTTTGATTTGGAAGAAGAGACCCGCATGCTGTTTGATCGCTTGGGTGGCGATCAGAAACAATTAACCCTTGAAGATGTGAATGACGGACATGACGGACATGACGGACATGACGGACACGAATAAGGTCAGGCGGAAATGCATTTCATTTCCTTATTTAGCTCATACTAACTCCATTGGCGAGAAGACTTCTTCTTGCCAGTGGAGTTTTTTTGCTGAGGAGGAATATCACCTTGTTGTGGATAGGGCTTGCACTGCTTGTGGTCACTGTGGCGATTATCGCTGTCCTAGTCAGTTTTATACGAGGGGAATTTTATTTCTCAAGGGTAAAGGATAATGATACGCTGTCCGTCGAGATGCGAGCTTTGTTTGGGCTTGTACGCTATCGATATGTGATTCCAATTATTCAATTCAAAGGCTTTACACAGGGAATCATGATTAAGTCGGAAGTTGTGAACGACAAAAAGGCCGAATTAAAAGATGCGAAAAAGGATCATATTACGAAAGATAAAGTCATTGCTTTTTACAAAGAAGCGAAAGTGGTTCTGATGCATACCTTGAACATGTATGAATGGATGAAGATGACACTAGCCAAAGTGGAGTGTACGGAACTCAAGTGGATCACACGTGTTGGAGTGGGCGACGCACCGGAAACAGCCATCACAACTGGAGCGATTTGGGGGATCAAATCGTCGTTGCTGGGCTTTGGGATTCGCTATGTGAAGTTAGTGGCGAAACCGCGTATTGATGTCATTCCGCAATATAATCAAAAGCAGTTTTCAACTGAATTTCGCTTCGCAGGACGTATCCGCGTCTGGTTTGCTGTGTTAGCTGGAATTCGCCTGTTGGTGCGCGCGGCGAAAGTAAAGGGTGGTCTTCGCATATGGATTCAAATTGTTTTGAAGTCCAGATCCAGAGTCAAAACGGCTTCTTGAACGGTACATAACGCTATTCCACTAAGGGCATTCTAAAAAAGAACCAGTTTTGGTCTTTAACGCTTGCGTTTCCGATGCCAGCTTGTCTGGCTAAAATCGCTAAGGAGGAATACAAACATGTCCGAACATCCGATTCAAGGCCTCATGAAAGTCGCCATGGAAAATATCAAAGAAATGGTTGACGTGAACACAATTGTTGGAGACCCGGTAGAAACGCCGGATGGCAGTGTCATCATGCCGATTTCTAAGGTAGGATTTGGTTTCGCGGCAGGCGGCAGCGAGTTCGTAACCGATTCCGAAATAGAAATCGAAGGAGGTTCAATCAGCAAAAGCGATGCGCTGAATGCCAAGGTCTCCCTGCCATTTGGTGGCGGTAGCGGCGGCGGGGTATCCATTACACCAATTGCTTTTCTTGTCGTCGGCAAAAATGGCGTCAAGGTTGTGCCGCTTGATAATCAAACGCACATCCTCGAGCGTCTAATCGACTCCGCACCGCAAGTGGTGGACAGAATCCAAAGCATGATCAAAGGGTTGACTGCGAAGCCTGCTGCGAGCACGCTTGGCGCAAATGGAGCGAACAATGTAACAAATATCGAAAATCAAAATTTCATCGTGTAGTGATCGGCCTATGTTGAAGCTGTCCTTTGTGGACAGCTTTTTTTGTTGTGGTTATGGGGATTCGAGCTAGGCTGCCAATTAGTGGTCGAGAAGGAGGAGGAGGTTAAATGATATCTAAGTTGCCTCGCACGGAAATAAGGGAACGTCAATCCGCTATTCTAGCCAAAAGTGTCATTTTGGCGAGGTTGAGGGAACTAGAGTACGTTATTTTGCTGTTTACGGGGGAATTCAGCGCTTTTCGTGGAAATAAGACCCTGTAGTCCCGCTATGACCCTCGCATCACTGATATTTATCAAAATAGCGCACTTGAGTTCCCTTAACAGGATTCCCTTTATAGGATGTGTCGTTTTGATTCACTATTTAGGACATATCCCCAATCCGGCAGCATATACTTGTACAAAGTTTTGCGTAAGCTGGGGTACAAGTTCTTTTGTGTAGGGGGATAACCATGAAGATTAAAGTCCGTTTCATCCTAATGTGCAGTATGCTGCTTAGTTTACTGCTTGCACCGCTGGCACAAGTGGATGCAGCACCGCCAGGCATTCACACGAATGCGGTTGGCGCTTCCCTAATTGATGTCGAGTCTGGTCGTATTCTTTATAGCCAAAAAGGGGACACGCCTATGCGCATTGCTAGTTTAACGAAAATTATGACCGCTATTATCTCTATTGAACAAGGGAATTTGAACGATAAAGTAAAGGTAACCAAAACAGCTTTTGGCAAGGAAGGCTCCTCCATCTATTTGAAGCTTGGCGAGGAAATGCGCCTCCATGATATGCTCTATGGCTTAATGCTAAGGTCGGGGAACGATGCGGCGACAGCAATCGCAGAACATATCGGAGGCAGTGTGGACGGCTTCGTCTATCTAATGAATGAGAAAGCGAAAATGCTCGGGATGGACCACTCGCATTTCACGAATCCTTCTGGTTTGGATGAAGGGGAAGGTCATCGCTCAAGTCCCAATGATATGGCTAAGCTAACCGCATACGCTTTGAAAAACAACGTATTTCAAGATATTGTTTCCACGAAGCTAAAAAAAGTGCCGAACCCGAATGAAGCTTGGGATTACTCCTGGCTCAATAAAAATAAAATGCTGAGCCTGTTTGAGGGCGCTGATGGTGTGAAAACAGGCTATACGAAGCTTGCAAAGCGCTGTCTGGTTTCTTCTGCATCACGCAACGGGCATCAGCTTGCTGTCGTTACGCTGAATGATCCGGATGATTGGGGCGATCATGGACGATTGCTCCAATATGGCTTTACGTATTTCCCGCTGTTAACCCTTGTGAACAAAGGAGACGCTGTTGAGGGTTCAACAGGCGTTGTGGGAAGAACCTTCTCTTATCCGTTAGCTGAAGGAGAAGCCCAGTTGTTGACGCGCAAGGTAACATTGGCTGACCCGGCGACGACTTCCTATCGATTGGGCGAACGTGGAACCATTCAGTACTTGCTTAAAAATAATCTGATTCAAACGATTCCGATTTATGACAAAACGAGTCCGCTCCTGCAAGTTGACAGTCAATCCACCTTCTCTTTTCAAAAAAGTGAGCCATATCAAGCAACACTGCTCTCGCACTATGGGTATGTGCTAAGAATGCTAGTCCGCGAGTTATTTATGATATCTGAATCCGAGTGGGCCGATTAGGAGGGCAAATCTATGGTGAATTGGATTTGGTTGTTGTTTATCGTTGGTGGCTTCGTCGTTGCAGCGCTGAATGGCAATGTGGAAGCCGTGACGCAAGCGGCGTTTGAAGGGGCGAAGAGCGGAGTGACGGTGTGTTTTGGACTTATTAGCGTACTAGTTTTTTGGATGGGCATGATGCGGATTGCGGAAGATGCTGGCATTTTAAGCAAGCTCGCGAGACTGCTGCAGCCGGCGATCCGCTTCTTATTTCCCAGCGTTCCCAAGAATCATCCTGCACTCGGATACATCATGTCCAACATGAGCGCCAACATTCTGGGACTTGGCAACGCCGCAACGCCGATGGGTATTAAAGCGATGCAGGAACTGCAGAAGCTAAATCCGGATAAAGATACAGCGAGTACAGCGATGTGTACGCTGCTGGCTTTGAATACGTCAAGTGTTACGCTCATTCCAACAACACTGATCGCGATTCGTATGAATTACAACTCTGTCAATCCCGCGGAAATCGTTGGTACAACGCTGATTGCTACAATCATTTCAACGGCAGCAGCCATCGTTGTGGATCGTTGGTACCGCAGATCGCGCTCGCCCATCCCGCCATTGAAAGGATGATTTCCCATGTATGCCCTCGTCTCGCTCATCTCAGCATGGGCTATTCCGATCATGATTGTCTTCATTCCGCTATATGCCGCCTATAAAAAAATTCCTGTTTATGAATCTTTCGTAGATGGCGCCAAAGAAGGCTTCGATACGGCAATCAAAATCATTCCACATCTCGTCGGCATGATGGTAGCTATCTCCGTTTTTCGAGCTTCAGGAGCTATGGATCTATTGCTCGGCTGGATGCATCCCATCTTTGACAAGATAGGGGTGCCAACGGAAGTATTGCCTTTAGCCATCCTTCGGCCCATAACCGGAGCGGGTTCGCTGGCTTTTACAACGGATCTTATCGAGCAGTTTGGCCCAGATTCCATGATAGGACGAATTGCTTCAACGGTGCAAGGGAGTACAGACACGACGCTGTATGTCATTACGGTTTATTTCGGCGCTATCGGTATTCGCAAAGCCAGCTATGCATTAAAGGTGGGGCTGATTTCTGATCTAGTAGGTTTCATTGCCTCCATCGTGATCTGTTATCTTGTCTTTGTTTAGGATTTCAAGCACCTTCGCTCTTGAGATTTGCAGGCAACTCCGTTATCATTAGCTTGAGGTGAAAGCGGATTATGGAAAGACTGCAAAAAGTATTGGCTGAAGCGGGAATTGCTTCCCGACGGAAATGTGAAGAAATTATTACAGCGGGACGGGTTCAAGTGAACGGCGAAGTCGTTACGACGCTTGGCGTGAAAGTGAACTCGGCTGAAGACGAAATCAGAGTAGATGGACGAGCTATCGGACAACAGAAGAAAATCTACGTCATCTTGAATAAGCCGAAGGGTGTTATTACAAGTGCGACGGACCCGGAAGGACGTAAAGTTGTTACGGACTACTTGCCTGGGATCAGAGAACGCGTTTATCCGGTCGGACGATTGGATTATGATACGGAAGGCTTACTGCTATTAACGAATGACGGTGAATTTGCCCATTTGCTTACGCATCCCAAGCATCACGTGCCTAAGACTTATCAAGCAACTGTAAAAGGTGTTCCGCACGGCACGTTATTAGAAAAGCTAAAAACGGGCATACAGTTAGAAGACGGGATGACGGCGCCTGCTGAAGTCGAATATGCGGATGTGAATATGGAGAAAAATGAATCCATCATCACCATTACGATCTATGAGGGCAGGAATCGACAAGTCAGACGGATGTTCGAAGCGATTTCTTTTCCGGTTATTAAATTAAAACGAATCAAATTTGGTCCAATCTTCTTAACAGGTCTGCCGAGAGCGAAGTACCGCCACTTGACGCCCAAAGAGGTTGAAGAGCTTAGGAACGAGGCTCTCACGACACATAACGTTCAAAAAGGCCAATAAGAATTGGCCTTCTTTTCGTTATAATAAAGGTAATACTGTGTGATAAACGACTACTATTGTCGAAAAAGCGAAGGTGATACATTGTGGGTGCAAGAAAGAAATGGGTACAGATTGCGATATTTGCAATCGTGCTTATTATTGGCGTATTTACCATTATTACGAATTTGTCCGCCTCGGATAGCAAGAAGTATCCGCAACAAGGCGATAAAGCGACAAACTTTTCATTAGTCGGGCTAGAAGGAGAAACACATCAATTATCGGATTACAAAGGGAAACCGGTGCTGATTAATTTCTGGGGCACTTTTTGTCCGCCTTGTAAAGAGGAAATGCCTGCCCTTCAGAGGCAGTATGACAAATGGAGCAAACAAGGCGTTGTCTTCCTAGAGGTGAATGTCGACAAAAATAAAGTGACGGTTCAAGGCTTTATGGATCAATACAAATTGAGTCTGCCTGTACTGCTGGATGCCAAGGAAGTAGTGCGCAAGCAGTATGGTGTCATGGATTATCCAACAACTTTCTTTATAGGCGCAGACGGGAAAATTGTCGTCAAGAAAATCGGTCAGATGACAGAAGCTTTCATCGATGAAACGCTGGGACAGTTGGTTAACAAGCCGTAAAATCAATAAATGCTTGAAGTTTTCAGGAGGTCAACATGTTGTTTTACAACACCAAATGCGATTGTGGGCATCAGAATCCTACAGGAACTACACTCTGTGAATCATGTGGAAATCCGCTGATTGATATAGATGGCAGAGATATACTGGAAATGCGGTATGATGGCATGGCTCGCCGCTCGCAGAAATCGAATCCTTCGATATTGGATAAAGTCTGGAATTTCTTTTCCTCGGTTAAAATAGCGGTATGGATCATTTTCTTCACGGTTGTCGCTTCGGCGGTAGGCACCATTTTTCCGCAAGAAAATACGTTTCTGGATATGGATCCTGCCCAATATTACTCAGAAAATTACGGTACTCTAGGTACCATCTATCACGTGCTTGGCTTTTCTCATACGTTTAACTCATGGTGGTTCATTACCTTGCTGTTCATGATCGGGACATCGCTTGTTATTTGCAGCTTGGACCGTGTGCTTCCGCTATACAAAGCATTATCCAAGCAGCAAATCCGCAAGCATCTGAATTTCTTGACAAGACAAAAAGTCACGCTTACGACGGAGCTGCCTGCCGGAACGGATGAGGAAGCTTGGACAAGCAAGCTGGGCACGATTTTACGCAAAAAGAGCTATCGCATACATAAAGGCAAAGATGGAACGGCTCTGCTGGCAGAGAAATATCGTTTTAGCCGTTGGGGGCCCTATATTAACCATATTGGCCTCATCATTTTCCTGATTGGCGTCCTTATGAGAAGTATCCCAGGATGGCATATGGATCAATACATGGGCATTCTGGAGGGCGAAACGAAACAGATTCCGCATACGTCTTATTTTATCAAAAATGAGAAATTCACCTTGGAACTCTATGATGATAAAGATCTGCCTGAGAGCATCAAGGCCAAAGGACAGATTGTTCCAAAAACGTATGAAACACAGGCGGTGCTTTATCATTGCTCAGCGAATTGCGATGAGTCAGGCAAAGAGCCCGTACTTGAAGAAGTACATAAATCGAACATTCTTGTGAATCATCCTCTGGACTACAAGGGACTGCAAGCGTATCAATTTGATTACAAATCGACGCCGCTGCTCATTTCTGTAAAACCTACGTTAAGCAATCCGGCGACCGGTGAATCTTACGGAAGTTTTGATCTGCCTATGAACAACCCGAAGGAAGAATATCAGGCAGGGCCTTATACGTTGAAGTTAAAAGGCTATTTTCCAGAATTCGGGTTAGAAAAGGGTCAGCCAATTAGTTTATCGAATGAACCGAAAGCGCCTGCATTTATTTTTAGCATCACAGGTCCGGGACTTTCTGCCAACGGTGAACCCTATATGTATTTCCCACGGCAAGTGGATAAGGAGTCTTTCTCTCAAGACACCATTAACGGGGCTATCAGCCAGAAGTTGAAGCTTGCGGTAGGCAGCATGGAAGGTGTGCAATTCGCGAATTACACGACTTATTTGAATATTCGTGTGGATAAAGCGATGCCGTATATCTGGGTTGGCTCTGCGATCTTTATGATCGGCGTTATTATGGGCTTTTACTGGCAGCATAGACGGATCTGGATTCGAATAGATCAAGGCAAATTAACTTTAGGCGGACATACGAATAAAAACTGGTTTGGTTTGCGCAATGAAGTTGCAGCCGCCCTTAAGAAGAACGATATGGATGTATCACCAAAATCACTAGATACAGGAGGGAACCAAGGGTGAATGTAAATTCAGTCAGCAGCACCTTTTTACTTATCGCTTTTTTCGTTTACCTGGCCGCATTTTTGCTTTTCGTTCTTTCCATTACAGGCAGGAAATGGAGTAATCGCGATCCGGAACAACATACGAAGAGATGGGGGTTTGTCGCTTTTCTAACCTCCGTTGCAGGCTTTGCCTGTCATGTGACTTTCTTTTTTACAAGATGGGTGGAAGGCAGTCATATTCCAACTTCTAATATGTACGAGTTCATGACTTTCTTGGGCATGATGATTATGTTTGCTTTCTTGATTGTTTATCTGATTTATCGCACTCCGGTGCTTGGCGTGTTCGCATTGCCGATTGGCTTTATCATTATTGCTTATGCTTCGGTATTTCCAAGTGAAGTTCAGCCATTAATTCCGGCCTTGCAAAGCTATTGGTTGAAAATTCACGTTACGACCGCAGCAGCAGGGGAAGCGTTCTTCGGTGTTGGTTTTGCCGGTGGATTAATGTATCTCATGCGTGCAGTCGATTACAAAGGAACGACGAAAGTCGATAAGCGCGAACAAAGAGGTTTGGAGCTGACGCTCTTTTTCATCTTGATGCTCATTGCCTTTATTGCCTCTATTTTTACATTTAACGGTTCGGGGTATAAGGCTGTCTTCTCCAAACAAGTGGTTGTCACAGATGCACAAGGGCAGCAACAAACGAATACGCAGAACGAAACATACGTACTGCCGCCAATCGTGAAACCTCACGGCATGGACGTTGTTTCAATGAAGCCATTCCTTGGCATGAATGAACCATTGTTCGCAGCGCCGTCCTGGATGGAAGGGGCAAGTGCCGGACGTAAGCTGAACACGGTCATTTGGTCCGTACTCGGTGGATTAATCCTCTATGCACTTGCTCGGTTGGTAGCGCGCAAGCCGTTGGGTGCTGCTATCGGACCTGTTGTGAAAGGAATGGATGCCGAAGATTTAGATGAAATCAGTTACAGGGCAATTGCCATTGGCTATCCGATCTTTACACTCGGGGCACTGATCTTTGCCATGATTTGGGCGCAAGAGGCTTGGGGACGTTTCTGGGGCTGGGACCCCAAAGAAGTATGGGCACTGATCACTTGGTTGTTCTATGCCGTCTTCCTGCATCTGCGGCTGTCCAAAGGTTGGCAAGGGAAGAAATCGGCTTGGTTAACGGTGATTGGTTTTATCGTGGTTATGTTTACTTTGGTTGGGGTAAATCTTGTCATTGCAGGTCTTCACTCCTATGCGGGTGTATAACATAGTTGAACAAAATTAGATAAGGATGTGAAGCTACATGGAAATGAAAGCTAGCATACTCGTTGTGGATGATGAGGAAAGAATTCGTCGACTGCTCAGGATGTATCTGGAAAAAGAAGGCTACATTATTGAAGAAGCAGAAGATGGCGAGACCGCGCTGCGCATGGCGACGGATTTGGATTTTGACTTAATCTTATTAGATGTGATGCTGCCTGGTATAGATGGGATTGAAGTTTGCGCTAGGCTTCGTCAAGTGAAATCAACGCCAGTAATTATGCTGACGGCCAAAGGCGAAGAGACGAATCGCGTAAGCGGCTTTGAAGTGGGAGCGGATGATTATGTTGTTAAACCGTTCTCGCCTCGCGAAGTGATCTATCGCGTTAAAGCTATTTTGCGCAGATCCTCTGCGACCGCTTATTTATCCAAAGATGCCAGTTCAAGCAACAATATTGTCTTCCCTAATTTGATTATTGAGCATGATGCCCATCGGGTAACAGCGGGAGGGCAAGAAGTCGCCTTGACGCCTAAAGAATACGAATTGCTTCACTATCTAGCGGTTTCTCCGGATAAAGTGTTCTCGCGTGAGGAACTCTTGAAAGATGTATGGAATTATGAATTCTTCGGTGATTTGCGGACGGTCGATACGCATGTAAAGCGGCTTCGTGAGAAATTAAACAAAGTATCCCCGGATGCTGCCGCAATGATTACGACCGTATGGGGAGTAGGCTATAAGCTAGAGGTGCCTAAATAACGTGTTTATATTCAGAAGTGTCGTCGGTAAGCTTTGGTTAACGATTATTGGCTTAGTTGGGGTTGTTTTGCTCATACTAGGCTTTTTTCTTGTCAATTACATGCAAAACTATTTCTCTCAAGCGAATGATCAGAGTCACATTTTGGAAAAGCTGGCTCTTAAATTCTCAGAGGAAGCTTCCAATCATATGTTCAATGAAGAGTTCTATCAATTAAGCAATGAGCTGTTAGGCTTTCAGGACGCGAGAATGCTCATCATCTCGACGGATATGAAAGAAATGGAATTGCCTATTTCCAAAAGCAGTGAATTAATAAGCTTTCATGCGTCGAACTTCTACACAGCGGCGGAACTTGCCCCCGTCTTCGCGGGTCAGACGATTTCCAAACCTGTGAATATGCCTGGCAAAGAGAAATTCAAGCTGGGCAGCGATTATCTGGTCGTGGCTGTGCCCCTGAGGAATCTACAAGGAAACATTGTGGGCGCCACGATGATTTATCAATCTTTACAATCTTTAGAAGCTACGCAAAAATACATGCTGAAATTGTTTATCTATGTTTCTATCGTAGGCTTCCTGATGACGACTTTCTTCGCTTTCTTCTTGTTCTCACGGATAACAAGGCCGCTCCAGCGCTTGAAAAAAGCAGCGGATTTGATCACGATGGGGGAATATGGAACTCGCGTCCCGATTCAATCCAAGGATGAGATCGGAGAGCTTGCCAAGACATTCAACCATATGGGTCAGAAAATGCAGGAAAGCATTCGCGCCCTTAGCCAGGAGAAGGAACATTTATCCAGTATTCTGCGCAGTATGACGGACGCGGTTATTACCCTGGATGCCAATGGATTCGTGATGCTTACGAATCCGCAAGGTGAGAAGATTGTGCAAGAGTGGAGCGAAATTGAATGGTCTGAGGACGATGAGGAAACGCGGCGCTTCCGCAAGCCGGATACCGCGCTCGGTGATTGGGGTCTGACAAGCTTCAGCAATCCCTATTCGAGTCCTATTCCTGTTCCGTTGATTCCGCTTTTTGAAGCGGTCGTAGATGAATCTTCGGAAGCGGCAACGAAACTGCATGTGCAGAATGGCGTCTGGTCAGTCGCCATGACACCGCTCTACACAAGCGATCAAGTGCGCGGCGCCGTTGCCGTCTTGCGTAATGTCACAGAGGAGGAGCGGCTCGATAAGCTGCGCAAAGATTTCGTAGCGAATGTATCGCATGAACTGCGCACGCCGATCTCCATGCTGCAGGGCTACAGCGAAGCTCTGCTGGACGATATTCCCTCCACGCCGGAGGAAAGCAAGGAGCTGGTGCAGGTCATTCATGACGAGTCGCTCCGCATGGGACGGCTCGTCCGCGACCTGCTCGACCTGGCCCGGATGGAAGCCGGCCATCTCGAACTTGTCTTCAGGGAGGTCGAAGTCGACCCCCTGATCAAGCGCATGCACCGCAAGTTCTCGGTGCTGGCCAAAGAGCGAGGCATCGCGCTAAGCGCATCGCTGCCGGATGAACCGCTCATCCTCCTGCGGGGGGATGAGGACCGGCTCGAGCAGGTGATGACGAACCTGCTCGACAATGCTTTCCGGCATACAGCCGCAGGGGCCAGTATTGCCGTCAAAGCGGAGTCCGCCGTCTTCAAAGATAAGCCGGCGATTCGCATTGAGGTCTCTGATCAAGGGCAGGGGATCCCTGCTGAAGACCTGCCGTTTATTTTTGAACGTTTCTACAAGGCTGATAAGGCCCGTACGCGCGGCTCATCGGGCGGAACAGGACTTGGTCTAGCCATCGTCAAAAACATCATAGAAGCACATTATGGCAGCGTTAAGGTGCAAAGCCAACTAGGTCAAGGGACAACCTTCACCATTTTCCTTCCATGTGAACCCAAAATAGCTTAATATCACGTAATTCGACATGAAAAAGGCGTTTGCTGAGAGGATCTCTCAGCAAACGCCTTTGATTTTGTAGAATATTCAGACAAAATCTTGTTGTTCGTGAAACACTTTGTGGTGTTTGCTTACAAGTTATACGGTAAGAGCACGAACATTCACGATTTCTGCTTGTTCCGACAGCTCATCCAATACGTTTGAAGGTGCTGATTTATCAATCGTCAAGACCATGATGGCAGAACCGCCGATGACTTTACGACCAACCTGCATAGTCGCAATGTTCACGTTGTTTGTTCCGAGCAGGGTACCTACACGACCGATGATACCAGGCTTATCATTGTGTGAGATCAGCAGCAAGTTGCCTTCAGCTGCGAAATCTACAGGGTATTGGTCGATTCGAACGATGCGCTCGCCGTAGCCAGCTAGCAATGTGCCTGCAAGTGTTTTCTCTTCTTGCTTTGTTTTTACTGTAACAGTGACCAAGTTGGTGAAACTGTTGGATGTGTTTGATTTCTGAACCACGATGTTCACATCACGCGATTTCGCGAGGTGCATGGCATTGACGATATTGAGGCCTTCAAGTTGTTTCTCGAACACGCCTTTGACGATGTAGCGAGTTAATGGACTTGTGTCGACATCAATTAAGTCGCCAGCATAGTTGACTACGATTTCGTACACAGCGCCTTGGGCGATTTGACCAAGAATGGAACCGATTTTTTCGCCAAGTCCGAAATAAGGTTGAAGTATGTTCAATACATTCGCTGGTACTGGCGGCAAGTTAACCGCATTTTTGAATGGTTCATTGCGCAGGATGTGAAGAACCTCTTCGGAAACATCAATAGCTACGTTTTCTTGCGCTTCAATCGTGGAAGCACCCAGATGAGGCGTTACGATGACTTTAGGATTGTTCAAGAATGGGTGATCCTGTTGTGGAGGTTCAACTTCGAATACGTCGAAAGCCGCTCCTGCAACAATGCCTTGTTCAATCGCTTCTACCATGGCCATTTCATCAATGATGCCGCCGCGCGCACAGTTGATCAAACGCATGCCTTTTTTCATGATGTCGAATTGAGGCTTGGAGATCAAGTGACGCGTTTCCGGTGTGAGGGGTGTATGCACAGTAATGAAATCAGCTTGTGCAACAATTTCATTAACCGTTCCTAATTTAACGCCAATTTTCTCCGCACGTTCTTCCGTTAAAAACGGATCGTAGCCGATGACTTCCATGCCGAACACTTTAGCGCGTTTCGCTACTTCACTGCCAATACGTCCCATACCGAGAATACCGAGTGTTTTGTTGCGAAGCTCAACCCCGATGAATTTGCGATCCCATTCGCCGCCAACTGTTTTCTTGTAAGCTTGTGGAATCATGCGTGCTGTAGACATCATCATGGCAAAAGTAAGCTCGCATGTTGCAATCGTGTTTCCGTCAGGAGCGTTGATCACGATAATTCCGCGTTTTGTAGCAGCTTCCAAATCAATATTGTCAACACCGACACCAGCACGGCCAATAACCTTGAGCCTCGTGCCAGCACTCATAATTTTCTCCGTTACCTTCGTTTGACTGCGAACAAGAAGTGCGTCATAATCGCCAATGATGGCGATGAGTTCATCTTCAGAAAGACCAGATTGCTTAACGACTTCTACATCGGTTGCATCATAAAGCATTTGAATTCCCATGTCACTAATTGGATCGGATACTAGAACTTTGTACATAATTCGGTTCCTCCTTAGAATATGAACATAAAAAAACTCCCAGCCCTCAGGTACAGACATATGATGTCTGTATCCAAGGGACGAGAGATTGCTTTCGTGGTACCACCCTAGTTCGCTGCCCATTCGCACGGGGAGCCTCAATTGGTCTTGCGACCTGGAACTGTAACGTGTTCCGTTCCGATTGCATCTACTTAAATTCAATGCAATAACTCTGGAGTGCTCCGTAAATATTCGCTGCCGATTCTCACCTGCCATCGGCTCTCTGAAAGCTACTTTATTTACTTGGCTCCGTCAACGCTTTACTGTGATAGAATTTTCATTAGATTACCATGCGATTGAAATCGTGTCAATACATGTCGAATCAATTTCACAAGAAATTCATATTGATTTCTTATGGGAATTGCTCCTAGCTTTTTGTTTATTTTAAAGCAATAAAGATGAGAATGCAATGTAAATTCGCTTGTATTTTTGCCTGTTTTTCGATATCGTACTGTTTACATCGACATTATAGCTATGGAAGGAAAGTGCATATGGAAGTATCCAGCATTCACCCCCAAAAGTTTGTTGAATTTCTAGATCAACAAGCGCTGCAAGACAGTGTTATCATTGATGTAAGGGAACCGCATGAATGGGACTTTTATCATCTGGAAGAAGCCAAGCTGATCCCTATGCAGCAAATTCCTCATCGGATCGGCGAGCTTCCCGAGGATCAAGATATTTACTTGGTATGTGCGCATGGTGTGCGCAGCCACCGAGTAGCAGAGTATTTGCAAGTGAATGGGATCGAGCGGGTCATTAACGTGGATGGCGGCATGGCGGCAATCGCGATGCTCCGCGGGTTTCAATACGACTAACATAAAGGGGCTGATCTGAAGGCAAATTTACCTTGAGGCAGCCCCTTTATGAATTCAAAAACCTCAATTCACTCAAAAACCTCAATTCACCATTCCGCCTATACACAACTTTATAATGCCAATCCAGTTCATTAGAATGACAGTTTGATATGCAGGAGCTCAGCGGTGCTCAACCCTATTTGTTAACGTTGTTTTTCAACGTTACAAGTGCTGAAGTAGCCTCAGTCGCCCTTGTAACGCTGAATTTCAACTTTAACTCGCCTGAAATGTAGTTCCCGAAGTAGGCTCAGACACACTTTAACGCTGAAATTCAACCTTATCCTGCCTGAAATGCTGTTCAAGGTGCTCAGTTCTGCTTTTTAACGTTGTTTTTCAACGTTAAGGTTCCTGAAGTAGCCTCTGCCGCCGCTGTAACGTTGAATTTCAACCTTATATTGCCTGAAACGCTGTTCAAGGTGCTCAGTTCTGCCTTTTAACGTTGTTTTTCAACGTTAAAATTCCGAAGTAGGCTCAGACACAACTGTAACGCTGAATTTGAACCTTATCCCGCCTGAAATGTCGTTCATGGTGCACAGAGTTGCTTGTTAACGCTGTTTTTCCGCGTTTCGCGTGAAACTCCCGTTATCTCTTGAATTGTGCTGACAGGTTCTTATTCCTTAGAGCAGCTGTATCTCTCTTTGGTAACTTGGGAGCATGGGGGGGATAGGCAAGCTAAAAAGCACTCTCAGCTAGCTTATTCTCTGTGCGTCGAGCCCCTCCATCATGATAGGGGGCGACACCACAAAGCAAACTCGGGGTGGACTGGGGTCGGGCTTCGCTCAACCCCACCCCCAAAAAGAAGGAGCCAAGCGAACAATCCGCTTAGCTCCTTCTTCACCTTCTACTGCTGACGCGCATTCAACAAAATTACTTTTCAGCCAGCCAGCCATTTCTTGTTTAATTCACATCAGAGAAGAATGGCAGCTGTGGCAGTACTTCGTTGGCGTACCATTTGGATTTGCCTTTGACAAAATCCCCAGAACGGACAGCGTTCGTACTTAACAGAAGATCCATCGTTTGATTCACATCGCTTACATTCAGTTTCTTTGCTTGTCCCGATGCGATGAATTCATCGATGCGAATTGTAAGATCTTGCGGATAAAACGGTATGAACGATTTGTTTTTGAGTAATTTTGCCGTTATGTACAGATTTTTAACATTTATATTCATAGCGCGCCATTGGTCCAAATTGGCGTTGTTGTTAGGATCGAAGTTCTCGATGTCGTGATCGATGGTTCCGTTCCACGCGACAATAGAATCATAATAATTTTTTTGAGCTGTCAAAGCTTGCGTTTTGGCTTCTTGGAAATAGGCATCTTTCTGAATGGCGTCCATCAATTGAGCGCCTCTAAGCCCGTTGGCTTTGCTTTGGTAACTTTTCAAAGTGTCCGCAAACAGCTTCAAACTCTTCAGATAGCCTTGATGGGACTGAACGAGCAGAGGTGAGGAAGCGGGCATGTTCTTGCTTTGCAGGACGCTGTATTTCTCATCTGCTAATTTATATAGTTCTTTCAATACAGCAGAAGCATCAATCGTGGAATTCCCCAGCTCAATTTGACTCATCAACTCAAACCATTTATTCTGAAATTCCCTAAAGGGTAAAAAGATGGTATGGTAATATGAAACCAATACTTGTTGATCATAAGCCCCAATTTCTTGGACGACAGCCTTGTCAGCGTTTAAAATTTTATCGTATTTTTGATCAGATTTTTCCTGGCCGACTCTCAAACCGTAGAAAAAGGCGCCTAGGATACAAACAAGCATAAAGATAAACATGAGGGCGAATAAATAATCTGTGCGGGTAAGACGCTTATCCATAATCAAGCTCCTTATTCTCTCTTTTTCTTTTAACTTAGTATAGGGGAAATAGCTATAAAAGGGAATATGTCAGGAAAAGAGGTATTTCGACATGAAAAAATTCGATTTTAAAAACATTCGTTTTGGAAAAGTGGATATGAATGAGTTAAATGACCGAACTTTATTGCTTAATCTGTACATAACCCAACTGCTTACGCTTATTATCGGAATTATCATCTTATTATTTCAGAGCAATTCTAAGATTCTTTCGATTTTGTCGTTTCATGGCGGTTGGAAAGTGCCGATGTGGGGGACTATATTTGCACTGCTTGTTCTTGGTGTTGATATTTTAATCTCGAGATGGGTGCCCAAAGAAGTATCCGATGATGGCGGGATTAATGAAATGCTGTTCGGGAAAAGGGCACTTTGGCACATCGCGCTTATTTCTCTGATTGTGGCTATTTGCGAAGAAATGCTTTTTCGCGGTGCGATCCAGCATGCTTGGGGTCCTTATTGGACCAGTATTTTGTTCGCGGCTATTCATATTCGGTACTTACAGCACTGGTTAATGACGGGAATGGTCTTTAGTATTAGTTATGGACTTGGTTGGATCTATCTTCAAACAGGCAGTTTATGGACCCCCATAATTGCTCATTTTATTATTGATTTTGTGATGGGCTGCATATTGCGGTTTAGCAAGGAGGAGGAAGAACAGAGCGTATGAATGCAGAAGGAAACACGCCGCTGCGGTCTAATCGCAGCTCAAAGGAAATGCCAGTGGATGAAACTTATTTACCGCCACGTAAAGCAGTGCATCCCTCTGAGCAAGGAAAGTGGACAGGCATTTTCTACCTCAGCTTACTCTGGATTTTCATTATTCTTGTTGTAGGTCTGACCATTTGGGGCATAAAATACTATTCTTAGACCTATAAAAAATGGGTCTGTCGAACTATGTCGAAATATCGAAATCAAAAGCTATGATAGAATCATAGCTTTTTTTGTTGTTTAAATTTACTTGAACGGGGGATTCTGAGAAATGAAAATCACTCATACACAGCGATGGATTTCCTTTTTGAAAGTCACAGTCATACTTTTTGTTTTCTTATCAAGTTTTGTTTGGTCGGCCAAGCCCTCCTATGCTTTTTCTTATGAATACCTCAGTTATCCACAAGGGAATGTAGGTCTCTTACGTCCCAATACGGGGCTGTCCGTAGAATTCAGTGACAGCATGTCCCCGGATAGCTACCAAATGTACATCAATGAAGATGAAGTGACAGCTACATTTGATCCGACATCGCATAAATATGATTATTTGCCAAAAGCTGATTTAAAGCCGGGCGCGTATAAAGCTCGCATGACCTTCAATTTCAAAGGGTATCCACCAATATCTATTAATTGGACATTCTCGGTAATCAAGTCTGCCGTTTCGTTGTCATCCGAAGTGTCCAAAGAGCAGGAAGACGGATTGCGAGCCATCAATGATTACCGATTGAAACTAGGATTATCCAAAGTTAAGTTCAGTGATGCCTTAAATACGGCAGCTCAGAAGCATGCGCAGTATTTGCTCCTAAATAAAATCGATCCGATTAATACCTCCGTCTCGCTGCATGATGAGAAACCAGGGTTACCGGGGTTTATCGGCAAATCATTAAGTGAACGGGCGGGGTACATAGGTTACTCACGGGCAAGCAGTGAAGATGTGGCGTTTAATCCGGTCTCATTAGTTGAAGCGATCGACAGTCTCTTTGACGCTCCCTATCATCGCTCACCGTTCCTGGTGCCGAGTTTAGATGAAATTGGCGTATTTCGAGCAGGGGATTACCATGTTATTGAATTCGGTTTTGCTGAGGGCGCTGCTCCGGAACTAGTCGTCTCGCCTAGCAATAAGGATGGTTATGTCCCAACCAACTTTGATGGACACGAATCGCCGGATCCACTTCGCATTCATGCGGGATTGGCCTATCCGGTAGGTTATCCAATTATGGCCTCAGTGAACGGGGGTGGCGTTAAGAAAGTTGCTTTACAGGAAGCGGAACTGAAGGATGAAGCGGGGAATACACTCACTTTGCTGAAGAATGATTCGGTGAGAGATACTCATTTGGAGACGGAAGTGATTCTAATGCCTTCCAAACCGCTTGAATTCGATAAAACGTACAAAGCATCTATTAAGCTTACGGCAGCGATGGAGGATGGCTCTTCCAAATCTTATTCGAAAGAATGGACCTTCCACACTGAACCAAGCAAGGGGTACGGGGTCGCGAAGCTTCACGAAGATGCAGCGACGTATGCCAATCAGATGGTTGAACCAGCAGCAAAAGGAAATCACCTTGTCACGATTGGACTAACGGGTGATACCTATACCCTTGATCAAGTGCCTTACCCGATGAAACAAAAGCCGTATTTGCGTGATGGCACTACCTATCTCTACATCAGAGATTTGGCCGCGGCGCTAGGCGCTACAGTGGAATGGGACGACAAACAGAAAGCTGCTGTATATAAAAAAGGCGATAAAAACATTTTATTCTTTACGAATAGAAGTGCTTATAGCCTAAACGGTGTAGAAACCTCAACGGATACAGCCGCGCTGCTTATTAACGAAACGACAATGATCCCTGTTCGCTTGCTATCAGAGGCGCTTGGCGCGAATGTCGCCTATGAAGCGAGCACCAAGACCGTCAAAATCAGTTACTGAGTAAATACCGATTATAAAAAAAAGGCTGTTTCAAAAGGTTGAAAACCTTTCGGGCAGCCTTTTTTATTATAATAAAACTATAAGTTTTTGGGAGGGGGGGGGATTTAAGATGTTCCGTCCCATAGTGCTGAAAGAAATCCAAAAATATCGAGACTGTGGAGAACCGAATTAAGGGTTTAAACTTCTCGCATGTGAAGGGTGCCACGATCTTAAGGAGGTGCCCTATCAAAAAGACATGTTTTTGGGTTGGGGTGAGTGTAGCTTGCCCAGAAATTAGGAGTGACTCCGGTCTCCAGACTGAGCCGCGATACTAGCAAAAGCAAAATGTGTCTGGAAAGCGAGTTTGAGGGAACTACAGTACGCTATAATTCTGAAAACCGTCATCTTCCACGCCAGAGGGAACTACGGTCCGCTATTGCACCATTTCCCGGTCAGAATCAGCAGTTTTCGCTTAAATAGCGGATTTCAGTTCCCTTTCATGCTATGTTTACCTCAGTTTCCGCCAGTTAGCTGATTCTAGTTCCTTTTCACACGAGGCTCTCTGAAGCAGCTTCATTGTTCGAGAATCTGCTGTTTGGGGAACATAAGCAAGCGAGGAGTGCTTATTGTTTGTTTGTGTGCACATCTCGCGGACAGCAGTAGACGCCAAAAAAAGAAGCTAAGCAGATACAAACTTCTTAGCTTCTGTCCCGGTTATAAACAATAGTTGATTATCCTATCAACCTCACTTTTGTTACTTCATTTCAAGTTCAATCGCATTCGGATCTACAAATGTGTATCCTTTTTCCTCAAGCTGCGTGAGTAAAGAATCCAGCGCTTTTACCGTCCACGGAAGCTCATGCATCAAAATGTTGCTGCCATTATGCAGTTGCTTCAGCACATTTTCGATGACTTTACCCGAATCGTTTCTCTGATTGGTCATCTCCCAGTCCAGGGAGCCGTTAGACCATGTCATATACAGCATGCCTTTGCCCTTGATCTTCGCTTTCAGGTAGTCATTGCCTGAACCGAACGGAGGCCGGAAAAACTGAGGTTCCTGACCGATCAATTCCTTGACGATTTTCTGCACATCCTCGACTTGCTGGTCTATCTTGTCATTGGTCATATCTTTCAAGTTATCATGATCCCAAGCGTGATTGCCGACGATGTTCCCACTGTCGTGAACCAGCTTAACAAGCTCAGGTTTTTGTTTAATCCGGTAGCCATTCATAAAAAAGATAGCTTTGGCTTTATGCTTTTGCAGCGTATCAATGAGCGCTTGATTCATGGCTTGCTCTTTGGGGCCATCATCAAAGGTAAGCAGAATCACTTTTTTATTGCCATTAGGGTCGTTGGGGACAATATCATAATTTTTGTTCATATGATAGTCCTTCTTCACTGCTTGTTCCACAGGTTTCGTGGGTACTGGCGTCGGTGTTGGTGTCGCGGTTGGCGTAGGGCTTGGCGTAGCGGTGGCGACGGCAGACGGTGGCTGAGCTGTGACAGCAGCAGGCCCTTTGCTAGGTTGAGCACTACCGCAAGCTGCTAGAAGCAGCATTACGCTAAGCAACATTACACTGGCTTTATTATTCATCATTGGTGTTCTCCTCAGGTTCATTACTAACTTGTTGATCTCTTCATATAGTACCACATTTCTACGATAACATATCTCCTTTGTTTTCCTTCTGCTTTAGCGTATGTCTATGAAGCAACTCGCACAACCTATGGAGGATTCATACTAATTAGCATGGAGGGAGACCCAATGAAAATAGGCACATTTTTGCTTGGTGGTATTGCCGGTGCTGCAGCGGTCGTATATTTGAATCGGAAAAGCAAATCAATGTTATTCTCCGCATTCAGTTCGTCCAGTGAATCCATGGGCAAAGTGGTTGATAAAGCAAAGGATTCTTTCTCGAACAGAACGTTTAACAGCACATCCACAGCACCCAAAAGCTTCACAAGCACAGGGGCGAACGGACTGTCGCAAGTGGAAAATATCGTGAAAGAAGATCCAAGTTTGAAATCAACCGTAAATGAGATTTTAAACGAAAACAGAGAAAATACGTCGACAATCCAATAACTGTACGTATAAGGCGCAGTCTGGCATACCTACGGGGCCAACTGTGCTTTTTCTTTTATACATAACTTAACGCGTGCAATTGCAATCAATTAATGTTAACATGGTAGGTGAAAACGAATCTAGGAACCATGTCCAATTCGTGTTCAATGTTTCACCTTTTTTTCGCAGTTATCATATTCTGTTTTAATAAGATGACCATGCTTTCGATGCAAGCTTTCCTTCGGAAAGCTCAAAGGAGGATCCTATCATGAAAATAGAACGCTTAAGTCAGGATAAGATACGGATTTTCCTAACATTCGATGACTTAACTGAACGCGGTATTCAAAAAGACGACATGTGGAGAGAAATTCCCAAAGTACACGAGCTATTCAGTGAAATGATGGATCAAGCCTATTCCGAGCTCGGATTTGACCCGTCCGGCCCGCTTGCAGTCGAAGTATTTGCGCTTCCGGCTCAAGGTATGGTTGTGATTGTAACCAGAGGCAAGCTTGATTTATATGCGAATTCCGACGCATATGACGATCACGAACCTGAAGAAGTGTACGAAATGGAAGTTACGCTTGAACAAAGCGATTTGATCTCCTATGCATTCCGAGATTTTGAAGATCTGTTGCGTGTATCCAAAGTAATCAATCCCCTTCTGATGGAAGGCGGTACCCTGTATTCGTACAAAGGGAAATATATTCTACAACTCGAACCGGTAGAGCTAGAAGATAACAAATATCAAGCTTTAATCGCCGTATTATCTGAGTTTGGCGAAGCGGCCTCGGTTACACAAGCTGTATTAGAGGAATACGGGAAAACAATTATTGCAGATGACGCAGTAAAGGTGCTTTGCAGACACTTCAAATAAGCCCTCTGAACACTTCTTTTGTTGTTGAATGAAACAAGCATCTTCAAAAACGACTGTTTTTGTTGGTGCTTTTTTTAGTTGAAACGCAAGGCAGCAGCTTAGAGAGATTGGCGGGGGAGATTTCAATGACAAGCTTAGAGCGTAAACAATTAGTGCCTACTCTGGCTGCAGTGGATTTGGATGGTTTATTAGGATATTACCAGAAACAGATGCGGGAAGAGGCCTATTTTTATTTGCAAAAAAGAGGCATTACAGAGGAAACCGTTCAGCAGTATCGGATGGGCTTTGAGATTGGGAAGATTGGCTTTTATGTGGATCAAAACCAACTTGGAGATTACTTTGAGCATAGAGTCATTGTCCCGATTCATAATTACGAAGGCGAAATTGTTGATTTAATTGGACGGGCAATTGATAACAGAGAGCCTAAGTATAAGGCTTTGTATGGGATGGACCAGTATTTGTTTAATTATACCGCGCTCGATGATACGGACGAAATTGTCCTCTGCAACGGGATATTTGACGTGCTCACGCTGAATCAAGCCAAAATGCCAGCCACTTGCGTGCCTGACTTCAGCATATTCAAAGAGCATCATCTTCCGTTACTTGCCGGCAAGCGCGTATATATCTGCATGGGGAACGATGAATCGGGGCGCAGAGAATCAACCCGAATCGAAGCTTTGCTAAGAGAGCAAGGCAATGAAACCTATATTGTTAATTTGCCCGAAACCATTCGGGATATTAATGATTTGTTCATCCGAGCTCAGAATCCATCCGAAACGTTTCTATCACTGGTGAGTCAAGCGGTAGAAGAAGCGACATTAGCGCCTGTAGCGCCGGATATCAAGAACAGCACCGTTTATTTGGAAGAGTATATGAAGCGATTCCGTGGACAAGTAGCTAATATTCGGACAGGTTTTGCGAAATTGGACACGCAGCTCTTCGGTGGCTTTGGCAATGGCTTGTATCTGTTAGCAGGTGTAGGTGCTGTTGGCAAAAGCATGCTGTTGAAACAAATTGCCGATCAGCTTGCTCTGGATCAAACGCCGGTCGTCTTTGTTTCCTGGGATATGACCAATTTCGAATTATGGTCCCGCAGTATTGCACGGATTATCGGAATAGCTCCGCAGAAAGTGCTTGGAGGGAAAGTTGACCCGGACCAAGTGACAGAAGCGAACAAGCAATATGCTAAGATTAGCAAGATGCTTTGGATGATTGAATGTACGATGGATACTACGTTGGATCAAGTGGCTGCTTCGATAGAGAGGATTGCGATCAATGTAGGCAAAGAACCTGTTATTTTCATTGATCATCTTCAGCGAATTCCTGTCGCTAGAGGCTCAGCGCCACAAACTTGGCAGCAGCAGCAGGCAGCGATTGCCTATACACTCAAACAATGGTCAAGGGAGTGGAATTGCCCGATCATTGCAGCTACAGCAATTGAGTTAGGGCAGGATAACGTTCCTGACAGTGTGCAAGCGTCGGCAGACGTCGTGATGATTATGCAGCCCACGAAATCTGAGGATGAGCAGCATCAGGCTATTTCACTCGTATTAACGAAGAATCGCAATGGCATGATAGGGAAGATCCCGCTTATTTTCCATAATGATCGCGCTCTGTTCACAGAATAATTCACAGAAAAGGGGGAACTGTATCTTGCAAATTCTGCCGATCATACTGGCAGCTATAGCTCCAGGTCTCTCGTTACTCGCTTATTTCTATTTAAAAGATAAATACGAAACAGAACCCATACATCTGGTCATTCGCATGTTCATTTTTGGTTTTCTCCTTGTGTACCCAACGATGGTGCTTCAAAATGCGTTCATGAAGGAAGTTGGAGAAGGTACATTCGTCTCCGCCTTTTTCCTCTCAGGCGGCGTCGAAGAGTTCCTCAAATGGTTCGTCCTGTACCATATGATCTTTCGGCATGAAGCGTTCGATGAACCTTATGACGGCATCGTCTATGCGGTGGCAGTGAGCTTAGGTTACGCTACACTCGAGAATATCATTTATGCTTTCCTTCATGCTACGTCATTCTCAGCTCTGATGATGCGAGCTTTACTGCCTGTATCCGGTCACGCTTTGTTCGGGGTCATGATGGGCTATTATATGGGGAAAGCGAAGTTCGTTCCGCACAAAGCCCAAAAATATTTATGGTTTTCGTTATTATTGCCAATTTTTTGGCACGGATTGTTTGATTATATTTTACTCATTTTCAAATCGAATTGGATTTGGATTATGATTCCAGTGATGGCTTTTCTCTGGATTCGGACGATTTGGCGGGTCGATCGCGCCAATGCGCACTCGCCTCTGCGTGTAGTTACGTCCGACGACAAGATTAAAGTGGGCTAAAATGGGTCATAATGGACGGTATAGATGGCGATTCCTGGAAGAAGCCAGGGACGACCGGGAGGGTATACATGTCCACAACCAGAGTGAAAGTGAAGATACGCTGTCGACAATGCGGCGAGAAGTTTGTTCTCAAAGGCAAGAAAGATAAAGGTAAGATTGAAACGGGATTCCGGCAATGCATATGCAGCAATGAGCATGATTTTGAAATTGAATCCGAAGATTAGCGAGGGGCCATTCTTATGAATGGGCCCCTTTTTGTTGTCATTCTTGTATAAACCTGACTTTCCACGTAAAAACTAAGCGCAAGTTTGGGAATGAAAGGAGTAATAGCGTGTATAAAAGATTAAGTATTGTCATGTTTCCATTCCTTTTGCTAGCCTTCATTGGCGCATCCGTATGGGGGTACTTAGAACACCAGGAGAAGAATACGATTTTGATTAAAGCAGAGAATCAATATCAGCGTGCTTTCCATGATCTTTCGTTCCATGTGGATAAGCTGCATACCGAATTGGGGAACACCCTGGCGGTGAATTCCGCTTCGGAGCCGTCGTATCGCAAAGGACTTGTGAATGTCTGGCGACTGACGAGTCAGGCTCAAAGCGATATTACACAGCTTCCGCTGACGCTATTGCCATTTAACAAAACAGAGGACTTCTTGGCGAATATGGCTAATTTCTCTTACCGAATGTCTGTTCGGGATATGACGAAGCAGCCGCTGAATGAAAATGAGTTGAAAACATTAACGGCGCTTTATGATCATTCCTCCGAGATTACAAAGGAAATCAGAGACGTCCAAACGAAGGTAATTTCCAATAATCTGCGTTGGATGGACGTGGAGATGGCATTAGCATCTGAAAATGAAACCCATGATAACGCGATTATTGACGGGTTTTCTACGGTAGATAAAAAAGTGGGCGCCTATGAAGAATTAAATTGGGGACCCGGAAATTTATCGGTTTTATCCACGAACAATGTCAAAATGCTTTCTGGCAATGACATGACAGCGGAGGAAATTAAACCGAAAGCCGCACAATTCCTTGGACTAAGCGGCACATCTGCGATGAAAGTAGTGGAAAATGGCGGGAAATCTCCGGAATATCAAAGCTTCAGTGTTGTGGTTCCGGGTGGCCAGGGAAGCGAGAACGATATCCAACTGGATTACACCAAAAAAGGCGGACATCTCATTTACTTTATGAAGCCGCGGATGGTTCAATCGGCCAAATTTGATTTAAGGCAAGCGCGTGATATTGCCAATGAATTTTTGGATCAGCATGAATATAAAGACATGAGTGCCGTTAGTTACGATCAATATCAGAATATCGCCAATATTATCTTTGCCAAGCGGGAGAAGGATGTCACGATTTATCCGCAGCAAATTAGTGTGAAAGTAGCGTTGGATACGCTTGAAGTGACGGGAATTCAGGCGACAGATTATATTTATGGCCAGAAGCAGCGTCAGTTAGGTCAACCGAAAATTGCCGCTGCTGAAGCGCGCAAACAACTGAGTCCCAACTTGAAAGTAACAAGCGAGTCTTTGGCGGTTATTAAGAATGATCTGGATGAGGAAGTGCTTTGTCATGAGTTCATCGGTACGATGAACAATAATATTTACCGACTGTATATCAATGCAGATTCAGGCTCGGAAGAGAAGATTGAAACGATCCGTCCAGAACAAGCAGAAGCTGCCGCCAACGCAGCCAAATAAGTGAGAAGAGAAGCGGGCTGAGCACCTTGCTTCTTTTTTTGCTATCCAAAAGATCAGGTCGTGGTATAATTGTGTCATATTATGTCGCGGAGGTGCAGAAATTGCTTCCTAAGGTCAACCAGATTTTACATATGAACATGAACAGTATTGATGATGAAGAGTCCCGAATCGAATACAAAGCCAGAATTGCTGATGTAACGGATACTGCGCTTGTCATAGAGATTCCGTTGAATGAGAAAACAGGACGTCTCAAGAAGTTGTATCAGGGCGATGAATTAAGCACATTTTTCTTAGGCGAAGGCGGCGTGAAACATTATTTCACGACTTCTGTCATTGGTTACACGGAAGATGTCATTCGTTTGGTTGAACTGCGCAAACCGGCTCTGGAATCGATTACGCAAATACAACGCAGAAACTTCCTGCGCGTGCTGGCCGAACTGGAAATTGCAGTGAAGCTATCCGATCAAATTCAATTTATCGGTATCACCGAGGATGTCAGCGGCGGAGGTATCTCCTTTATTTGTGATGGACAAGTTCCTGTCGGCATGAACATGGCGATTTCCTGCTGGATTCTTGCTCCATTTAAGAATGGGAGTATAGAGCATATTCCTTTTAGCGGTGAAATCGTGCGGGTTAAGCAACTGGACTCAGGCAAACAACTGGCTATGGTGAGGTTCGTTGATATCGCCGATCGAGAGCGACAAAAGCTAATTCGTTTCTGTTTCGAAAGACAAATGGATTTCCGCAAAAGATAAGGCATGAGATAACGGTTGCATGGGCATACTACCAGACAATATACCAATGCAAGCAGGTGATGGGTCCTATGTCTTCCGGTCGGGAAAAGCAATCATACGAGCAGCTGTTTATTCTCTTCTCTGCCAAAATAGAGAAAGTGATTATTCGGACAACGCTCGTATTTTTCATTTTGCTGATTTGTGCGCAAGCTTTGCTGCAAATTCCCTACGTACGCAAGCATTTTACAAGGGTGGAACCATTAGAAGGAAAGCCCTATATTTTACCTCAAAATGATCAGGCTGAACGTTCCTAAATACCTTGAAATGCCACTTCATATGCGTCCAAGTTTTGCATATGCCATTTTAGTGTGGTATAATTTGATTTAATTAGCAGGCAGTGCCTGCTTTTTTGTTCGTAAGGTACTGTAAAGTATTGTTGGGAGGAACAGCAGCTTGGAAAAGTTCAATATTGCCATAGATGGTCCTGCTGGAGCCGGTAAAAGTACCATTGCACGGTTAGTAGCCGGAGCTTTGGGATTCGTTTACGTGGATACAGGAGCCATGTATCGGGCAGTAACGTGGAAAGTACAGCACGAAGGGCTGCGACCTGATCAAGAAAATGAAGTGGCTGCTTTGGCGAATCGCATGCAGATTGAGCTTATTCCTCGCGAAGAAGGACAGCAAGTGTTCGTAGACGGTGTCGATGTGACCAAAGAAATTCGCACGATTGCCATTACGGATCATGTTTCCCAAATCGCAAGCTATGGAGCTGTACGTCAGCTGCTTGTCACGCTTCAGAAGCAAATGGCTATTTCCAAAGGTGTTGTCATGGATGGTCGTGATATTGGTACACATGTGATGCCGGATGCAGAAATCAAAGTATTTCTGACAGCCAGCGTGGAGGAACGAGCTGAACGCCGCTTTAATGAAATGCAAAACAGCGGAACATGCACGTTGACCCTGTCTGAATTGGAACGAGATATCGCTAGACGCGATCAATTGGACCAAGACAGAGAGATATCCCCCCTCAGGCGCGCACATGATGCTGTGCTAATGGATAGCACCTCGATGACCATTGAGGAAGTAGTCGACGAAATACTTGGACTTTGCAAAGACAAAGTCGGAGGTGGCAAATAAGATGCTGTATCGCATCGGCAGGGCCTTGTTTCGTTTTATGTTTACAGTATTTTTCCGTTTGCGAGCTATCGGCATGGACAACGTGCCTTCAGATGGAGCCGTAGTGCTCTGTGGGAATCATACGAGTTTATTGGATCCTCCCTTATTAGGGACTCCGCTTAAACGAATGGTGCATTTCATGGCCAAGGCAGAGCTGTTTGATATCCCCGTGCTCGGCCCCATTATTTCCAGAGTCGGTGCTTTCCCCGTCAAACGCGGAGGCGTCAGCAGAGACTCCATTCGGCTAGCGGTTCAATTGCTGCGTGACGGCAACATGCTTGGCGTGTTTCCGGAAGGTTCAAGGAACAATGCCGGCGGGATGGGCAAGAAGGGCGCAGCCAGTCTTGCACTGAAATCTGGGGCAACCGTCGTACCTGTTGCGATTATTGGCACGTATTCGATATTTCGCCGTATGACGATCGTCTATGGGAAGCCGCTTGATTTAAGCGCTTATGCAGGAGGCAGCTCGGAGGACTTGGAGCTGGCAACTGAAGCAATTATGAAGGAAATTCGCCGGTTACATACCGCTTATAGCAAAGGTAAATGAGGATGTATGGAATCGAAAGCTTGGAATTATACTATCTTTATGCGAATGGAAGTTATTGTGTTTGAAACAGAGTAGAAGCTTGTATCCTGCTTTGTGACTTATAAATTATTTATTGTTGTATGTAATTAGAGGAGGGTAATCCCATGTCAGATGAAGTAAAAGTTGAAGATCAAACCCAAGAAGTTCAAGAAACACAAGAAACAGCCGTATCGCAAGCAGAAGCAGAGCACGCACTTAACAATGTTGCTGTTCTTAAGAAAGGCGCTACCGTTAAAGGCAAAATCGTTAAGGTAGACGCAGATCAAGCCTTCGTGGATATCGGTTACAAATACGATGGTGTAATCCCAGTTAAAGAGCTTTCTTCCGTTAGCTTGGATGATGCGGGTCAAGCCGTTCAATTAGGCCAAGAAGTGGAACTGAAAATCGTTTCCATCAACGATGCCAAAGAAACGCTTGTCTTGTCCAAACGCGTTGTAGATAACGAAAAAGCTTGGGAAACTTTGCAAGGTCAACTTGACAGCAAAGAGATCATCGAAGCAACGGTTGCTGAAGTTGTAAAAGGCGGACTCGTTGTTGATATCGGCGTACGCGGATTCGTGCCAGCTTCCATGGTTGAGCGTCAATTCGTTGAAGATTTCTCCTCCTACAAAGGCCGCACTTTGCGTCTGCGTGTGAAAGAAATTGATCGCGAGAAAAACAAAGTGATCCTGTCCCAAAAAGACGTATTGGATGAAGAATTCGAAGTCAACAAAAAGAAAATCATCGAAGGACTTCAAGTTGGTCAAGTTTTGGACGGTACGGTTCAACGTTTGACACAATTCGGCGCTTTCGTTGATATCGGCGGTATCGATGGCTTGGTTCACATCTCTGAGCTAGCTTGGCAGCATGTAGAACAAGCTTCTGATGTTGTGAAAGAAGGCGACAAAGTTAAGGTGCAAATTCTTAAACTTGATCCTTCCAACGATAAAATCAGCTTGAGCATCAAAGCGACACAAGATGGCCCTTGGTCCAATGTTGAGCGTGATTTCAAAGCGGGTGATATCGTAACAGGAACAGTTAAACGTCTTGCAGCATTTGGCGCATTCGTTGAAGTAGCTCCTGGTGTTGAAGGTCTTGTGCATATTTCCCAAATTGCACACCGTCATATCGGCACGCCTCATGAAGTGTTGAAAGAAGGCCAAGAAGTGCAAGTGAAAATCTTGGAAATCAGCACAGCTGAGAAACGTGTTAGCCTGAGTATCAAAGAAACCGAAGATGCTCCGGAAGCTCCGGCTGGCGCAGCGGCTCCATCAGCTGGCAAACCAGACAGAGAAAGACAACCACGCGGCGATCGTGACCGTGGAAACAGTGCAAGCCACCAAAAAGAAATCGCTGGTAATGAGAACGTGTCCTTGAGCAACCAAGGTCTGTCCATGACGCTTGGCGAGCGCTTTGGCGACAAACTGGCGAAATTCAAAAAATAAATAAAATCCATATTTCTTAGGGGGACCATCAGAATGCGCATTTCACGCAAAATGGAGCATGTCCATTACGCGCTGGAGCTTGGTCAATCACGGCAGCAGGGTCTGTCCGATATCAAGCTTGTGCATAACTGTCTGCCTGAGACTTCGACGGATCATATTGCATTAACTACCACAATCGGCGATCTCATTATGAGTTCGCCGATTTTAATTAATGCAATGACGGGTGGCGCTCAGGAAACAGAAAGTATTAATCGCGAGCTGGCGATTATGGCAAGAGAGAAGGGAATGGCGATGGCTGTCGGCTCCCAAATGTCAGCTATCAAAAACAGCGAAGTCGCTTCGAGCTACCAAGTTGTCCGACGCGAGAACCCGAATGGCATTGTATTTGCCAATTTGGGCAGCGAGGCATCCGTCGAACAAGCACTCCGCGCTGTTGATATGATTGAAGCTAATGCGCTTCAAATTCATTTGAACGTGATGCAGGAACTCATCATGCCGGAAGGAGACCGCAGCTTTGTCGGCATGCTGAGTCGTATTGAAGCGATCGTCCGGCATGTGCCTGTGCCGGTCATCGTGAAAGAAGTCGGCTTCGGCATCCTCAGAGACAACGCCGCACAGCTGCAGAACATCGGCGTCCGTGTGCTGGATGTTGGAGGTTCAGGCGGCACGAATTTCGCCGCTATTGAGAATGCCAGACGTCCAGCCGCGATGGAATGGCTGAACGATTGGGGCACGCCGACAAGCATCGCGCTCCTGGAGGCGCTGTCGGTGTATGACAGAGGCTCTGTTATCGCCTCTGGCGGGATTACGAACGCTTTGGAGGCAGCCAAAGCGCTTGCCTTAGGCGCATCGGCCGTAGGGATGGCCGGCGCTTTCTTGAAGGTACTGCGCAGCGAGGGCGTGGACGCGCTGCACCATTTTGCAGACGAGCTTCATCAAGGACTTATACTTATTATGACAGCGTTAGGCAAGAACACGATACAAGCACTGGGACATAACCCGCTAGTCATTATGGGCGAGACGGCAGAGTGGTGCCGTGCTAGAGGTATCGACATAACTTCATATGCTAGATAAAGCCAACCGGAGTAAATAATCGAAATTTTGCCATACTAAGGATTAGCCAGTGCTTCTTCTCCAGTGGAGTGGGAGCCTGATTGATCCGCAACGCAAGTCAGTGACAGAAGTCACGGATAAGCTTTGCCTCTTAGGGTGGTTAGATGATGAACTCCGGTTATTTGTCGCTTATTCTCCTTTGCATCACGATGATTTTATTTGCCAGTGGATGGAAGGATGTGTACATCAGAAGTATATCGCACAAGGGCATGCTTCTTTTTTTTGCCTCTTGGCTCGTATTATCCAGAGTGGCGATAACCATAGGGCACGTTCATGTGCAGCTCGTTTACGTGGTAATCTTACTTATTTGCCTCGGTATCCTCTATGTGACACAAGGTTTTATCCATAAACTTCATTTGCTTTCCATCGGTCTTCTGCTTGGCTCCTTTCACTTTTTATTGCATCAGCTGCTGGAAATGGATCCGATCCTCATCGTGCGCAATTCGCAATGGGATGTTGCTTTATTGCTTGCGTTGGTTGTCGTTATTTTGCAGCGTAAAGCCAGTGAACAGATTGCTGCGCTGTCCATTGGCTACTTGCTGGGCGATGTGTATCAAGCCAGCATACACCCTGTCAATGGCCTACATCACTTGGGGAACGCTGCGTTTCAGGATCAGTGGTGGCTGTCTGTTTTCGCTGCTCGCACAGTGACAATTATCTTGCAAGCGACCTATCAGGGCTGCCGGAACGTGGTTAAAAGCTGGATGGATCGAAAGGGAGGCTGGAGAAAGTAAATGGATTGGTTCTACTCACATCGTTATACGATTGGTATTGTTGTCGGCGTAGTTTTTGGCGTTGTGACGCGTCTGAATATGCTCAGGACGGATTATCGGCAGTATCCCACCTACCCGCATGGCAAAATCATTCATATTTCCCTAGGGGTTATCGCAGCCGGCTTGGGGGCCGTAGCTGTACCTGCGCTACTGGATAAGAATTATACAGCGGTGACTTTCCTGTCGCTTGCCGCTCAGCAATTCCGCGATGTTCGCAATATGGAGAGGCAAAGCTTGACGAAAATTGACGAGTTAGAGTTGGTTCCTAGAGGCGCAGCATATATTGAAGGTATTGCGATGGTGTTCGAAGGAAGAAATTATTTGGTCATCCTCTCGGCGTTTCTAGCCTCTTTATTCAGTATATTGTTCGCGTGGTATTGGGGGATTGTAGCGGGTATACTTTCAATATTTATTGCTAATTATTTCAAATCAGGCAACAAATTGGGGTCTATTGCTGATATTGAAGCGGTTCCTCTTCGTATGGACGGACCGGATTTATTCGTTGGTCATATCTACATCATGAACGTTGGCTTACAGGATAGTCGGGCCAAAATAGCTGAGCATGGACTTGGCTTTCTCGTCAAGCCCAAAAACCGCAACGCCCGTGTTACCTTGGCTAACCTTGGTCAAAGACAAGCGATTCTGCATGACATTTCCACCTTGTTTGGCGTGTACCGAGATGAGGGTGAGCCTTCGCTCAGACCTATGGCCAAGCTCGATATGAACTCAGGAACGATAGGCGTACTCCTATTGCCGCAAGAAAAAGATGTTGAGAAGACGACCATCGCTCTTCATCGGGTGCCAGTGCTCGAAAGTGCAGTGCGCATGCCCTCTGAAGCTGGGGTGAACAAACAGAAGGGAAGTTGATGCACAGTGACGCAGATTGTTGCGATCGTGACGTTGACTAAAGAGAATGTAGGCGGAGGAGCTCCCATCTTCATTGTTGATCAAGAGGAAGATCTCCAGAAAATGTCTTTCTCATTAGAGAAAATACTGGATGCAAACGCGCATGATTTGAAAAATGGCACGATGATTTTGGTTAAGCATACTTGATTGTTAGGGTATGTGGACGCTCTTAGGAGCGAAATCTCAAATGAGATTAGCCAAGTCGTGTCTTTTTTGTTATGATATAAGTTGCGTATTTTTCCATGGCTGATCATGGAATTCGAAGGAGTGAATGAGTAGTGGCTAGACCAGTTCTTGCAATTGTAGGCCGACCGAATGTCGGCAAGTCCACCATTTTCAATCGGATCGTAGGCGATCGCCTTGCGATTGTGGAAGATAAACCGGGTGTAACACGTGATCGATTATATGGTGTAGGGGAATGGCTGAATACGTCATTCAGCGTCATTGATACAGGTGGTATTGAGATTGACGGGGAAGATGCGATCCTCAAATCGGTGCGCATTCAAGCGGAGCTTGCCATTGAAGAGGCGGACGTTATTATTTTCATGGTAGATGCCAAAGCGGGCGTAACCCCATCGGATGAAGAGGTTGCCCAGTTGTTGTTCCGCTCCAAAAAGCCAATCGTGCTTGCGGTTAACAAAGTAGACAACTTGGCGCGTCAAGATGATATCTATGAGTTCTATTCTCTGGGGTTTGGCGATCCCGTTGGGATTTCAGGTTCCCACGGCATCGGAATCGGTGATTTGCTTGAAGTTGTTTGCAACTTGTTTCCAGATAAAAAAGACGATGAATATGGCGAAGAAGTCATTAAATTTGCTTTGATTGGTCGCCCGAATGTCGGGAAATCGTCGATGACGAATGCGATACTTGGTGAAGAACGCGTCATTGTTAGCGAAGTCGCAGGCACAACGCGCGATGCGATTGATACACCGTTTGAACGAGATGATCAGAAGTTTGTCATTATCGACACGGCAGGTATGCGCAAACGCGGCAAAGTGTACGAAAATACAGAGAAATATAGTGTCATGCGCGCTATGAAAGCGATTGAACGAGCGGATGTCGTGCTTGTAGTCATCGACGGGCAAGAAGGCATTATTGATCAGGACAAGCATATTGCCGGCTATGCCCATGAAGCAGGAAAAGCGATCGTCATTGTCGTAAATAAATGGGATGTCGTAGACAAAGATGATAAAACGATGCAGCACTTCACCCAAACGATTCGCGATCATTTCCTTTTCTTGAGCTATGCGCCAATCGTATTTGTTTCGGCGAAAACAACGCAACGCTTGCACAAGCTGCTGCCTGTTGTTATCCAAGTTGCAGAGAATCATGCGCTTCGTGTACAGACACATTTACTTAATGATGTCGTCTCTGATGCTGTTGCTTATAACCCGCCGCCAACGGATAAAGGGAAACGTCTGCGGATTAACTATGTCACGCAAGTGGCCGTTAAGCCTCCTGTCTTTGTGCTCTTCGTGAATGAGCCTGAGCTCATGCACTTTTCATATGAGCGCTACTTGGATAATAAGATTCGGGCCGCCTTCGGATTTGAAGGCACACCGATTCGCATTCTAAGTCGCAGAAAGTCATCGGACAAAGAATAAGGAGATGTTGTAGCTTGCTTTTACTTTCCATAATAACAATTGTAGTGGGTTATTTATTAGGCTCCATAAGCTTTAGTTATTTATTCGGAAAATGGATTAAAGGCATTGATATCCGCAAGCATGGTAGCGGCAATGCGGGCGCGACGAACACGCTGCGCGTGCTTGGCAAGGGCCCGGCCATCCTTGTGTTAATCTTGGATGGGTTCAAAGGGGTAGCCGCAGTCTGCTTAGGGATATGGGCAGCTTCTGGCCCTGATGATATCTGGGTGCGTGTTTTGTGCGGGTTGGCAGCGATTGTCGGTCACAACTGGCCGGTCTATTTCGGTTTTCGCGGCGGCAAAGGGATTGCGACCACGATTGGCGTGATGGCAACCCTATGCTTCCTGCCAACACTTATCGCTGGTTTGACGGCGATTGTCATTATTGCGATTACACGATTCGTCTCGCTGGGTTCTCTTATTTTAACAGCACTTTTACCTTTTCTTATTTGGGGAATGGATTTTCCTATGCCTGTTTTATGGATTAGCATTTTGCTATGCGCCTTCGCTTTCATGCGGCATCGCAGCAATATTGTCAAACTCATTCAAGGAAAAGAGAACAAGCTGGGTCAGAAGAGAGCTTAGCTGAGGAGGGATTACCTTGACCAACAAAGTATCGGTTCTGGTAGCAGGGAGTTGGGGGACTGCGCTTGCTTCGGTACTGGCGGATAATGGCAAGCAAGTGCTGTTATGGTCACGTAATGAGGAGCAAGTGAAAGAAATCAATGAAAAGCACAGCAATAGCCGGTTTCTCCCGAATTTCGAATTATCGCCGTTGATCGTTGCTACGAATTCCTTGCAGGAAGCTGTGGAAGACGCTGATGCGATCATTTTGGTTGTGCCTTCCTCCGGTATGCGCGATGTGGCTTCTCAAATACGGCCTTACGTGAAAAAAGATGCCTTATTGATCCATGCGACAAAAGGCTTCGAAATGAGCACGCTCAAACGAATGACTGAGGTGCTCGCCGATGAGCTGCCAGAGATGGACGCCAAACGATTGGTCGTCTTGTCAGGTCCTAGTCACGCGGAAGAAGTTGTCCAGAAACGTCCGACGACGGTTGTCGTCGCGGCTGAAGATCTGGAAGCAGCAGAAGCTGCGCAGGATTTAATGATCAATGCTTATTTCCGTGTGTATACTAATCCAGATGTGGCGGGTGTTGAAGTCGCTGGGGCGCTCAAAAACATCATAGCGCTAGGCGCAGGGCTCACGGATGGATTGGGTTTCGGGGATAACGCCAAAGCAGCGCTTATGACTCGAGGGTTGGCTGAGATTGCTAGATTAGGTACAACCATGGGCGCCAATCCGCTTACATTTGCAGGTTTAGCCGGAATCGGCGATTTGATCGCCACATGTACAAGTCAGCATAGCCGTAATTGGCGCGCAGGCAATAAATTAGCCAAAGGCATGCCGCTTGAAGATGTGCTCAAGGAGATGGGCATGGTCGTTGAAGGTGTGAAAACAACGAAAGCGGCCTATGAGCTCTCTAGCCGCTATGATGTGACGATGCCGATTACGAATGAATTATATCTTGTGTTATTCGCAGGGAAATCACCACAACTCGCTGCCCAAGATTTAATGGGCCGCGTGCGGACGCACGAGATTGAGGAAGTTCCACTAGAGCTGATTACAAAAGTGTCGAAGTAGCCTACACCAGATTCTTGCCGCGTTCATACTATACCTTATAAGCTAAGCGATCAAGAGGTATAGGGAGGCGGCACATTTGGCGAATAAAGATATGTCCAAAGACATTCTAAACGTGGTCAAGAAGAAAACGGGGAAATCCGTGACATCCAAAGATATTGAGAAACTGGCAAGCGGTGTGAAACCTTCTACACTGCAAAGTGAAACGCAGCTTCGTCAGTTAATTAAACAAGTTTCCGGTTTAGTTAATGTGAAGGTATCCGAAGAAACCATCAATGACATCGTGCAAGCAGTCAAAAGCAGCAAGCTGGATACGAATAACATGCAGCAATTAATGAATATGATGATGGGTAAAAAATAAAAGCATGAAGGGGAGCTTTGCTGCCCTTTATGCTTTTTTTCTCATCCTATGCTATACTTACTGGTGATAAATTTTAATGATTTATACATAAGGAGTTATGAATATGTCAAGTTTAGACAAAATGTGGGCTTCTTTTGTGGCGATTGGACTGATGGTTGTCGCATCCTTATTAATCTCGTACGCAAGAACGCGAACGCAAGGTGCTCTTCGTGTGGTACTTTCTCTCATTGCCTTTTTCCTGTTCATCCCTATTTTACTCTACATGCTACTATCTTTGTTTTAACTTCCTGGAGGCGAACACCGATGTTGGAATTGAAAACGCGCAAAACACAAAAAACGATCGAGCCGGTCACAGGGTTAACCATTCTAGACCATGCGCTCAAAGAAGATGTGGATTGGGGATTTTCGTGTACACGGGG
This sequence comes from Paenibacillus marchantiophytorum, assembly GCF_014640555.1. GTDB lineage: Bacteria > Bacillota > Bacilli > Paenibacillales > NBRC-103111 > Paenibacillus_E > Paenibacillus_E marchantiophytorum. The sequence goes on from NZ_BMHE01000021.1 coordinate 52,741, forward strand.
CACTTGCGCCAGATGCCGCTGCTTTGTAGCTTCAGGCAGGGAACTGTTGTCGTTGCCATCTGAAGAAGAAGAAGATCGCTTAGAACCCGAAGAGCTTGAGCAGGGTTATCGTTTAGCATGTCAATGTGTGGTTATGCAATCTGGTCCTATTTCTGTGACTCATAAACCTTATTTCTGAAAATTTCTGCCTGAAAGGTGTGGGCATCTTGGTTTTGCTAGAGCCGTTACTCCCATCGATTGCGACCATTCAAACTGAGTTATTGCAAGCGCCTGGGCTACGCTATCTTATCGGTGGAAGCTGCGGACTGCTTTTGCAGCAAGTAGATATCGGACGAAGTCCGAGAGATCTAGATATTTATGTCGATGTTGACGACGTGACACCTGTATATTCAACTTTGCGCCAATATGCCGTCGATAGTCCGGTGTATAGTGAAACGCCCATCTACGCCTCGATCCTGAGCCATTATCAAATCGATGGCACTGCCGTTGAAGTCGTGGGGGATTTCAAAGTACAAGCGATGGAATGCTCCTATCAGGTTGAAGTGGCTTATTTATGGGAAACTCACAGTCAATCTGCGTTGATTGATAATCAGAACATTAGAATCATGCCGCTGGCTCATGAGCTGCTGTTTAATTTGCTGCGTGATCGTCCTGATCGATATGAGGCTATTGTTCGAACAATGATGCTGAATCCCGAGCCGCATAGGCGAGTTTTGGCAGACATTATGCAAAGAAATCATTGGGGATCAGCGTTCCGCCAAAAGGTGGAGGCGCTATTGCCGAAAGGCAAATAGAAGGAAGAAGCGATAAGTAGGTGAGTGCGATGGCACTATCGGAAGTTCTTTTTTTGCCGGATAACAAAAAGATTACGGTACGTCCCGGCACCACTTTACTGGATGCTGGGCGCAAAGCCAGGGTTAATATTCGCACGCGTTGCGGGGCCAAAGCTGCTTGCCTCATGTGCAAAGTTCAGGTCACGGATGCTAGTGGACTAGCGCCAATGAATGTGAATGAACGGTTGAAACTGGGCTCACAAGCGGACGAGGGCTATCGCTTGGCATGCCAAGCACGAGTGATTGGACAAGTACAAGTCACGGTGCCTGAGGACCCTCTGAAGGCTGCTATAAGGGCTCAGCTTGCAAGACAAGCGGAAGATGACGATTTATTTTAGAAAAGATAGGATGATTTCTTCGTGAAAATGGTTCAAAACTTTTTGCAATACCGTACGATGGCTCTCGCACTGTGTCTAATCATGCTGCTTAGCGGTTGCGCTTATCCAAAGGAATTGCGCAAAGAGAATCTAACGAATCCTGCTGAGTTTATTACTGTTGTGCAGCAAGCCATCGATCAATTCCATGAGAAAACCGGGGTGCTCCCGATTAAAAATAGTGAAATGACAACACCGCTTTACGAGAAATATGTCATTGATTTCGCTAAACTGCAAAAGTCAAATCTACTTAGTGCAGTGCCTGCAAACGCCTTTGAGAGCGGTGGTATTTTCATCTATGTGCTTGTGGATGTGGAGACCAAGCCAATTGTCAAACTGATGGATTTATCAGCCTATCAGAGCGTAGAAGATGTACAGAAAAAGATAAATGACTATAAAGTGAAACACGATGGGAATTTGCCGCAGGGCATCGCTATTAATGAAGCTTTTGAGTATGTGGATTTCGATAAATTGGGCGCCAAAGCTCCGGATATCAAATCGGTATACAATCGTAAAAATCTCATTTCCTACATTGTAAATAAGCAAACAGGTGACGTCAGTATTGATTACGGCATGGATATTATGCAAGTCATACAGAGCGGCTCGCTGGCTGGTTCGTTGAAGGCAGATCAGGATTTGCGCGATCTTCTTGTCAGCAAAACGCTTTTTGTCCCCATTCGAAGCACGGCTTATTGGTGGCAAAAAGATCAACCGATGCCGCAAGCGGCACCATAAATCTTGGGGTGAGCGAAGCTCACCCCTTTTTTATTGACGTCCAGAGCAGCTTTTTTTGATACGGCGGTTTTTGGTCACAATGGAGAATCTAATGAACTGTATGATGCTTATAGACCGGAAAATGGCCACTATGGAGATTTAATGAACGGAGTTGGCGCTACCCAGACTGCCCGCGCGGGGATAAGGGAACTACAGGGCGCTAATATAGCAAATAGTGGCATGATAGCGAGGGGAAGGGAACTCCAGTGCGCTATTTTTCTGTTTGATGGGGAATTCAGCTCTTCTTCTGGAAATAAGGTACTGGAGTTCCGCTTTTGTCCAAGCATACTCCCTTTTTGCCTGAATAGCGCACTGCAGTTCCTTTATAGGATTTGTCGCAATGAATACGCTCATCTCTCAGGGCGGCAAAGTCGCTTTTTTTGCTTTTTTTAGAATAACTCCCCTATGTGTCTCATATATTCTTTCAATGTGGTGAGTCTTTGATTTAAGTTCTGTATGTGCTTCATAAAATATGAGCGGCAAAAAAAAGATCTACGGATCTATCATATTTCTATCGAAAGTACATATATTTCTTACTAGTCCAATTAGGCGAGACTTTGATCTTCGATCGATCAAAGATCCCTATATGATGTACGAGTAGTCAATTGTTACCGTCACATGAGTCAGTTGATGACCAAACTGTAGGAGGGATTCTCTTGGAGAAAGTGGATATCTTTAAGGACATTGCAGAACGAACGGGAGGGGACATTTACCTGGGGGTAGTCGGAGCAGTCCGGACAGGAAAATCAACCTTTATCAAACGTTTTGTGGAATCTGTAGTGCTGCCTAACATTCAAAGTGAAGCGGATAGGATCCGGGCTACCGATGAACTCCCGCAGAGCGCTGCTGGCCGCACGATTATGACAACGGAGCCGAAATTCGTACCGAATACGGCGGTTCAAATTTCTGTGGCCGAAGGGCTGAACGTGAATGTTCGCCTAGTTGATTGTGTAGGTTACGCAGTCGATGGCGCCAAAGGCTATGAAGACGAGAACGGCCCAAGGATGATCAATACACCTTGGTTCGATGAACCGATTCCTTTCCAGGAAGCGGCTGAAATCGGTACAAGGAAGGTCATTCAAGAGCATTCTACTCTCGGTGTTGTTGTAACGACCGATGGAACGATTTCTGATATTCCTAGGTCTTCTTATGTGCTAGCAGAAGAGAGAGTCATTAATGAATTGAAAGAAGTAGGCAAGCCTTTCATCGTCATTATTAACTCGCAGAAACCAAACAGCGAGCCAGCTCTCGAGCTGCGCAGCGAGCTGCAAAGCCGCTATGATGTGCCTGTTGTCACGATGAGTGTAGCCAGTGCCGGAGAAGAGGAAATGGTCTCGGTTCTTCGTGAAGTGCTCTACGAGTTCCCTGTCCACGAAGTCAATGTAAATCTACCGAGCTGGGTTATGGTGTTGGATGAGAATCATTGGTTGCGCACGCAATTTGAAAATTCCGTACGCGATACCGTTCAAGATATCAGACGCTTGCGTGATGTGGATCGTGTTGTTAGTCAATTCGCCGAATATGAGTTTATCGATAAGGCTGCATTGGCTGGACTCAGCATGGGGCAAGGGGTGGCGGAGATTGATTTGTTCGCGCCTGATGAACTGTATGACCGCATTCTGGTCGAAGTGGTCGGCGTCGAAATCCGAGGCAAGGACCATTTGCTCCAGCTGATGCAGGATTTCACGCATGCGAAGCGCGAGTATGACCAATTCGCCGAAGCCTTGGAGATGGTCAAGACGACGGGATATGGGATAGCGCCTCCGACACTGGCTGAGATGGCCTTGGATGAACCGGAATTGATTCGCCAAGGTTCCAGATTCGGTGTGCGTCTAAGGGCGACGGCACCTTCTATCCACATGATTCGTGTGGATGTTGAGTCGGAATTCTCGCCGATTATTGGAACTGAGAAGCAAAGTGAGGAGCTTGTCCGCTACTTGATGCAGGATTTCGAGGATAACCCGCTTAAAATTTGGGAATCCGACATTTTTGGAAGGAATCTTCATTCAATTGTGCGAGAAGGTATTCAAGGAAAGCTTGCGCAAATGCCGGATAACGCTAGATATAAGCTGCAAGAAACACTTGGACGAATTATTAATGAAGGCTCAGGCGGCTTAATTGCTATCATTTTGTAAGTAAATGAATGTGGACAAAAACACTCCATTGAGTGTTTTTTGTCGTTTTCTAGCAGAAATACCCACATAAATTGGAAACCGATACTTGAAATTGCTGTCGGAGTATATTACTATGAATTTATTCGTCTGCTTTCGAAGTTCATTTTAACTAAGAAAATCAACGATTTTTCATTGGATAATGTATATTTTCTGAGGAAACGGTGAAAACAGGAAGTAACGGAAGTGAGAAATCTTGGGGGGAGGTGAATGGCATGAATAAATCTGAATTGATTAACAAGGTTGCTGAAACCTCTGAGCTTTCCAAGAAAGACGCAACGAAAGCAGTTGACGCTGTGTTTGATGCAATTTCCGAAGCGCTGCAAGGCGGGGATAAAGTACAACTAGTTGGATTTGGTAACTTTGAAGTTCGTGAACGTTCTGCTCGTAAAGGACGTAATCCACAGACTGGTGATGAAATCGAAATTCCAGCAAGCAAAATTCCAGCTTTCAAACCTGGTAAAGCACTTAAAGATGGCATTCAATAATTTGCGTTTTACATACTATTGAACGTTATATAACAAGAAAGCCGTGGCCGCTATATGCTGTCGCGGCTTTCTTTCTAGACCTTAGAAAATGGCTTTACAATTCGAATTTCTCCTACTATAATTACAAAAGTGAATGAGTTTGCTAGCTACAAACGGGGTATGGCGCAGCTCGGTAGCGCGCACCCTTGGGGTGGGTGAGGTCGCACGTTCGAATCGTGTTACTCCGATTATGACAAAGACATCGACGGTCCGATGTCTTTTTCTCGTGATGAGACTTGTTCCAATAAAAAGAGATAGCGCTTCTGAGATGATTTTAGGGGGAACAGTCTTGAGTAAGGTGAAATTGAATGAGATCGTGAAATCGCAAGATTGGACGATGTTCGGCATTATTGCTTCTATTTATTTGGTTTGGCGGATCGGTGTTGTTGGAAACTGGAGCAAGGAATGCTGGATTCTACTGCTTATATGCCTGCTAGGTGTCCGCAAAGATCAGATCGATGTGGATTGGAGACGTTTTTTTATCTTTGGTATTCCACTTCTTGGTGTTTTTTATTACTTCTATGGAACGGGCAATGGCTTTTGGTGGAAAATCGCCAATTGGATGTTTGAGAATAACCGTCATCCGTGGCACTGGGATGCGTATATGAATGCTATCCCACTGAATACGGGAGGGTGGGCAAGATGGATTGCAACACCTTTTCTGGATCGAGCGATGGTATGGATTTATAATTACGGTTTTGTTTTATCGCTGTGGATCTGCATCGTGCGAAGCTTCTGGACACGCAGTATTAAGAAAATGCTATCTTATGCGTTATCTGGGCATATGCTGCAGTTCCCGTTAATTCTGCCCTTTTACAATTTAATTTTGCTGCACGAGGTTTGGTATGTGAATAAACAACCGGATCTTCTGCATCGTGTGTTTGCCGACGAGAATTCCTTGCTTGTTGCTGTGATGAATTGTTTCCCTAGTATGCACACATCCATTTCCTTTGCCATGCTGCTGCTGGCATTGAGGGAGAAGGATCGTATCTTCAAAACGATGATGGTCACATACTGTGCATCCATAATATTCTCAACGTTGTATTTGCAGATTCATTGGTTGATTGACGTGTTCGCTGGTATGCTGTTCGCTTATGGGACGGTAAAGCTGTCTGATCTATTGATTCGTGTGGGTTCCAATCGGATTCTGCCTGCCAAATTCAAGCGTTTTTATCAAAAGAGTCCGAAAACTCCTGGTAATGAGCTTTCCGCGTAATGTGAGTTGACTTCCTGCACCTTTATTTGGCATCATTAGATAAGTGTTTGTAGATTAGGCGAGAACGGAGGATGGACAGTGGAACAACCCAACAATAAAACAAATCCCGCGAATTCGAATGGCAACGAGTATTTCGTTATTAAAGCCAAGGATAACGGCGTGCATGTCATCGGACTAACCCGCGGTCAAGATACTCGCTTTCATCATACGGAGAAATTGGACAAGGGTGAAGTGATGATCGCTCAGTTTACCGAGCACACCTCAGCTGTCAAAGTGCGGGGAAAAGCATTGATCATGACGAAATACGGAACGATCGATACGGAAGAATAATTTAAAAAGCAGGCATAGCCTGCTTTTTTTCTTTGTACAATGGTGTATAGAGCTTGCAACATGCAAACGCTACGAAATAAGACTTGCTCTTGGAATCGCGTAGGAGGTGTTTTGCATGAAATGGACGATGCGCATTGTGTTGACTTTAGGGATATCCGTTGCTATGGTGATCTGTTTGTCTTTGCTTCCCCAAATGGATCGCTCCACAGGCCTTCACGCGCCTTCAAATTGGTCAAGCAATCGGGCAGGACAGTTGACGAATGAGAATGTGGTTGATCTTCTCGTTCAAGTACCGTTACAATTGAGGATACGTAAAGTGGAGCTTAGCCATTCACGCATGTCACTTGACTTGAGTTTGCCTAAGAATGCAGATTCTGTCTCAGTCTATCGGGATTTATATACGCTTGCTCAAACGATGCTGTCCAAAACCAAAAATGTGGATCAGGTATGGGTGCGTGTCATAGACTATTCAGGTTCCAAAGAATCGGCCTCAACGCAGCTTGTGCTGGCGATGGTTGCTGAACGCGAAAACGGGAAAGATATGGAGAAGAATGCGAGTGACCTTAGCTTGATCCAATTGGAACAGCAATTGCAGAATCGATTCCGACTCACCTATACGTCGAGATGGCAGCAAAAATATCCGTTATAATTAAAGTGCTTCTATTTACGTGTTATGATATAATGACTTGAATTGAAACATCGAAGAATGTTGAAGAGATTTGGCACACGGTTACGGAGGCTTTTGCATGAATTCTTATCGGATCCCAGAGATCGCCAAGCAGTACACAGAGTACGATATGATCCAAATTCACACAGACTTGCCCGATTTTCCGGAGCTCCGCACACGTCTGTTGTTTGCCTTTTTGAATGGAAACAGTAAATTAAGCAAGCTAAGCGAGTTGTACACGCTGGCAACGTCTCTGGTACAGCTTGGTCTGGACACGCATGATATGGTGACGGCATCCAATGATATCAAAGAGAAGAAGGCAGCAAGATCCAGGCAGCTAAAGGTTCTGGCAGGCGATTACTTTAGTTCCAGATTCTATCATCTGTTGGCTCAAGCAGGGCAAATTGAGATGATCAAGCAGTTATCTGATGCCATCTGTGAAGTGAATCGTTTAAAGATGAATGTGTATATCAAAATGAAACAAATGAAATTGACGGCAGAAGATTACGTCCACCAGTCCGTGGAAATTAAATCTCAGCTTTTTTTGTCTTTCTCTGACCTTATGTCTGGGGCGTATGATCAAGCGTGGCCGGATATATTCCGCAGCTATGCCAAGTGTGAAATGATCTTTGAAGAAATTTTCCGAGTCGATTCCGTTGATAACTTTCGGTGGAGTTGGGGCTTCTGGCATATCTTGCAGATAGGTTCCAAAGAAGAACGAAAGCAGTTGCAAGCGGAAGATTCCGATCAAGCCAAAGTTCGCACACTCTTGCATAAGTACAATATCAAATCGCAGCTATACAACATGCTTGATGCCCATACCAAGCAATTGCAGACCATGGTGCAGCAGCTGGACTCGGACAAACTAATAAGTGAACTGTTTCACATAGGGGAGCCGTTTCTCCGGTTTTTAGCGAAACCATCCAAAGTATTGGAAGAAATTTGAGGTGAACAAACAGATGAGTATGACAAAAGCTACCAATGAAACGAAGAAGTCAAAATCCAAAGAGGAATTCGTTCATTCCGTCTTTGAAAGCATTGCCCCCAAGTATGATTTGATGAACAGTATTCTAAGTTTTCGCCGGCACAAAGCGTGGCGCAAATTCACGATGAAGAAGATGAATGTACAGCCAGGACAAACCGCGATTGATTTGTGCTGTGGAACGTGTGACTGGACGATTAGCTTGGCGCAAGCAAGCGGCAGCGGCCAAATGGTTGGCTTGGATTTTAGCCAGAACATGCTCGATTATGGCGCTGAGAAAATTAAACAGCTTCACTTGGAACAGCAGATCCAGCTGATTCGCGGCAATGCGATGAGTCTTCCTTATGACGACAATACGTTTGATTATGCGACGATCGGATTTGCGCTTCGCAATGTGCCCGATCTGGAGCAGGTCATTCGTGAAATGCAGCGTGTCGTTAAGCCAGGAGGGCTAGTTGTGTCGTTGGAGTTGTCCAAGCCGACGTGGCAGCCTTTCAAGTCCATTTATTATTTTTATTTTCAACGTGTGCTGCCTTTCTTGGGCAGATTAATTGTCAAAAAGTATGAGCAATACAAATGGCTGCCGGATTCTTTGGTGCAATTTCCGGATCATAAGCAATTGGCGGCCATCTTTAAGAAGCAAGGTTTAGAAAGTGTTCAAGCTTATCCGTTAACAGGTGGAGTTGCAGCATTACATGTAGGCACCAAGGGGAAAACGAAATCAGGAGTGTAATCAGCATATGCTTACTAAATTAAAAATCTTTTTGGAAATGATTAAATTCGAACACAGTATTTTTGCTTTACCATTCGCATTCATGGGAGCTATTCTCGGCTCCGTTGTATTAAATGGACATCTGCCCAGCTGGGCTCAAATTGGTTGGATCACGTTGGCAATGGTGGGGGCAAGAACGGCCGCGATGGCCTTGAATCGTGTGATTGACAAAGCAATTGACAAGAAGAATCCACGGACAGAAAATCGGGCAATTCCAGCAGGACTTATTTCGATTCAACAGGTTATTATTTATATCATCATCTCATTTGCCTTGCTTTTCTGGGCAACATCCAATTTAAGTGCTTTATCCATGAAGCTGCTGCCAATCGCAGTGTTTTTTCTTGTCTTTTATTCGTATACCAAACGCTTTACGTGGACATGCCACTTTTTCCTAGGTCTTACCTTGGGACTGGCGCCACTCGGCGGTTGGATTGCTGTTACGGGTCATTTCACGTGGTCCTCTTTCATTTTCTATTTGACAGTTGTATGTTGGAGTTCAGGGTTTGACTTGATTTATGCCTGTCAGGATGCTGAATTTGATAAGAAGGAAGGTCTGCACTCCTTGCCAAGTCGCTTTGGCATCAGAGCGGCCTTAAACACGGCGCGGATCTTACATGTTCTAACCGCAGTTGGCTTAGTCGCCTTGTTCTTTATTACTCATTTGAGTTGGTTCTATTTGATTGGTCTCGTTATTGCTTACGTGATTCTGTACAAGGAACACCGACTTGTTTCTCCACAAGATTTGTCCAAGCTGAATACAGCTTTTTTCACAATGAACGGAGTGTTAAGTCTGGTTATGTTCGCTTTCACTTTGATTGATGTGCTTGTAAGGCAGCATTCATGAGTGGGAATTGGGTCATCGGGATTACGGGCGCGAGCGGGGCTGCTTACGGTGTAAGGTTAATCCAAGTTCTCTTGGATCTGGGCATGCAGGTGCATGTGATCATTACAGAGGCTGGCTGGCGAGTCCTGCACGATGAACTAGATTGGCAAGTTACCAAACGCAAAGAAATGCTGCAGCAGCATTTTGGCAATCGACTAGGGGCATATGAGTTTCATCCGATTGCCGACATCGGGGCAAGTGTTGCGAGTGGTTCGTTTCGGACCAAAGGGATGGTAGTCATCCCTTGCTCCATGGGCACGTTGTCTGGCATTGCGCATGGTTCATCCGATAATTTACTCGAACGCACGGCCGATGTGATGTTAAAAGAAGGAAGAAAATTAATTCTGGTACCAAGGGAAACGCCCTTGCATGCCATTCATTTGGAAAACATGCTGACCTTGTCCAAAATGGGCGTACGCATGCTGCCGGCTATGCCCGCTTTCTATAATCGTCCGCGCTCCATCGAGGAGATGGTCGATTTTTTGGTGGGTAAAGTGTTGGACAGCATGGAAATCGAGCATTCCTTGTATCGGAGATGGGGAGAAGACCATGAGCAACCTAGACCCTAAAATACGCATAGGCCGGATTAATTACACGAATGTTTGGCCCATTTATTATTATTTTCCCGAATTGATGAACAGTACAGAAGTCGATATTATCGAACAGGTGCCAACTTCGTTGAATAAAGCTATGGCGGCAGGCAACATCGATATGGGGCCGATATCCTCTTTTGCTTATGGGGAATCTTTTGAGCAGTATCTTCTGTACCCAGATTTATCGGTTAGCGCATATGGAGAGGTGAACTCGATTCTGCTTTTCCATGAGAAGCCGCTGCGGGAGATTGCGAATGGCCGAATTGTACTGCCAACAACTTCGGCTACCTCTGTGAACCTGCTCAAGATTATTCTGGAAAAGTTCTACAAAGGGAAGCCAACTTACGAATATGCACAGCCCAACATTACTCAAATGATGAAAGAGGCAGATGCTGCTTTACTTATCGGTGATGATGCGATTAAGGAGAATTGGCGCAACACAGCGTATATGATTACCGATCTTGGGCAAGAATGGGCCAAATGGACTGGACAATGGATATCCTTCGCTGTGTGGGCGATCCGCAAGCAAACCGCGGAGCAATATCCGGAATTGGTAGCCGAAGCTTTCAATGCTTTCATGGCGAGCAAGGCCAAAGCTCATCTTAACCCGGATGAAATGATTCAAAAAGCGCAAAGTACGGTCGGCGGAACAGCTGAATATTGGCATCATTATTTTCATACGTTATGTTACGATTTCGGGACGGAACAATGGGAAGGACTTGCTACCTATTACAAGTACTGTTATGAGCTTGGTTTCCTGCCGAAGCCAGTAAGTATCTCTTTATGGTCAGAGAATAAAGTGGCACGGGTGACTGAATGAAAAATTTAATGGACATTTATACAAGAAAGAGAAAAGATATAGCAGCAATCGAAAAAGAACTCGAAGAAAGCGTCTATACGGAGTATTCGATGTTAAGAGAAACGTCCGTGCATTTATTGAAAGCAGGCGGCAAACGGATCCGCCCTGTTTTCGTCTTGTTATCTGGAGAGTTCGGGGACTATCAACTGCAAACGATGAAGCGGGTTGCCGTGCCGTTGGAATTGATTCACATGGCTTCCCTCGTTCATGACGATGTGATTGATGATGCGAATACTAGACGCGGACAGCTGACAGTCCGTTCCAAATGGGATAACCGGATTGCCATGTTTACGGGGGACTATATTTTTGCCAAAGCACTTGGCGTCATTACACAAATTCCTAAGCCTGCTGTTCATCAGATTATGTCCAAAGCCATTGTTGAGATGTCGATTGGAGAAATGGAACAAATTCGCTTCTTTTTTCATTCTGAACAAACCATCAGAGACTATTTATTGCGGATTAGACGTAAAACGGCTTTGTTAATTGCTATATCATGCCAATTAGGAGCCGTGGCTGCTGATGCGCCTGAATGGATCTGCAACAAGCTGTATTCCTTCGGTTACAATGCAGGCATGGCTTTTCAAATCCGCGATGATATTCTAGATTTGATCGGAACCGAGAAACAAATCGGCAAGCCTCCAGGCAGTGACGTAAAACAAGGGAATATAACGCTCCCCGTATTGATCGCTATGCAGGATCCAGCACTCAAGCCATTTATTTTAACCGAATTAGAACGCATACATAAGTTGGATGGGCAAACGGATGTTACTCGCTTCTTGGATGCGATCCGCAACAGCAAAGGAATTGAGCAAGCGGAGGCGCTTTCGCAGAAGTACATTGATAAAGCGATTGCCGCACTAGATTTGCTGCCGAATACGCAAGCCAAGAAAGATTTGATTGAAATCGCCCATTTCTTTGGCAACCGTTCTTATTAGTCAGACCGTTGACGATTTGAGTAATGCAGCCAAAAAGTGTAAAGTAGTGGTAAATACTTAGCTAAGGAGGAAGTCCTTATATGGAAAAAACGTTTTTGATGGTTAAACCAGATGGTGTACAGCGCGGTCTTATCGGTGAAATCGTAAAACGCTTCGAACAGAAGGGTTTTCAACTCGTAGGTAGCAAACTGACGGTTGTTACAAGGGAGCAAGCAGAGTTCCATTACGCCGAGCATAAAGGGAAAGATTTCTACGAAAGACTGGTGAACTTCATCACATCCGGACCGGTTTTTGCAATGGTGTGGGAAGGCGATCAAGTGATTCCACTATCGCGCACAGTGATTGGCAAAACCAATTCATTGGAAGCTGCTCCTGGAACAATTCGCGGTGATTATGCGGTACATACGAATTTCAATCTGATTCATGGGTCGGATTCCCCGGAAAGCGCTGAGCGTGAAATCGGCAACTTTTTTCAGCCGGACGAGCTACTTACATACAGCAAAGTGATTCAACAATGGATTTAATAGGAGTAAAGAACTAAGAATCTGGCATCTTTTTGGATGCAGGTTCTTTTTTTGTCGTTTCGTGAAGGATTCTAGGAGTCGCCTACAGAATGTTATGGAAGAGAATATGACCGAGGTGGGTGGACAACATGGAAGATCAAGATTTTTTGTTATTTATAAAAAAAGTAAAAGAACATACGTCCATTGATCTAGCCCTATACAAGGAAGCGCAGATGAAAAGACGATTGACCACATTGCGGATGAAACGCGGATACGATACCTTCGTCAGCTTCTTCGATGCGATGATGAAAAATAAAGAGTTATTTTATGAATTCCTGGATCGCATGACCATCAATGTCTCGGAGTTCTGGCGCAATCCGAATCGTTGGGAATTGGTTGAACAGAAATTTGTTCCGGATATGTTGAAGAAGAACCGTCGGTTGAAAGTATGGAGCGCCGCTTGTTCAACAGGGGAAGAACCTTATACGCTGGCTATGATCATGGCAGAGCAAGGGGCACTGAATGAAGTTCAACTGCTTGCCACAGATATTGATGACGGGGCACTGGAGAAAGCGCGCAAAGGGGTATACCTGGATCGCTCTTTAAGAGATGTTCCGGACAAATATGTGAAGAAATATTTCCGTCAAGATCAACTGATGTACCATATTACAGATGATTTGAAGAAATCGGTTAAATTTCAGAAGCAGAATTTGCTCGTCGATACCTTTGATGCTGGGTTCGACCTCATCGTTTGCCGGAATGTAATTATTTATTTCACAGAAGAAGCCAAGCATGTCCTGTATCAAAAGTTTTCCAAAGCACTTAAACCAGGCGGGTTATTGTTCGTGGGTTCAACAGAGCAAATCTTTTCACCCGCGCAATACGATCTGGAACCAGCAGATACTTTCTTTTATCGCAAGAAGGGTGTATAAGATCTTCCATATCTTCCAATACTAAGAGTAACAAAGTCTAAGCTTATCCTGATGCAACAAGTAATTCTAGAAGAACATCAGCTAAGTTTACGGTATCGTTATTTGCTGAGGCAGAAACTCTTAGGGGGCTCATATGGACAAACGCAAGGTGATCACCGCTTATCGCAGGGGAATGATTTCTATTCAGGAGTGTGCGCAAATTTTGGGCGTCGATTCGTCACAGATTACGGGATTGATGAATGATCCCCAGATGGCAGAACTTCCAAGAGTTGTCCAAAAGCAGCCGATGCTCGGATAATAGAGCTCCTGATCAGATGTTGACACGCTTACGCTAAAGGGATTTTACCTTAGATGCGAGGCGTGTTTTTTGCGTTTGTGCTGTTGCCAAACCTCAGTAGCTATACTATAATGACAAAAGGTAATCGCGCGTCAAAGCGCTAAAGTGTTGGATACGGGGGGAACGGATAGTGAGATATTTAACAGCAGGTGAAACGCATGGACCGCAGCTTACTGCGATTATTGAAGGGTTTCCGAGCAATGTAACCCTTAACTTTGAAGATCTTAATTTTCAACTACATAGACGTCAAAAGGGGTATGGTCGCGGCCGTCGGATGCAGATTGAAAAAGATACAGCGACGATTGCAGGCGGTGTGCGCCATGGCAAAACAACTGGAGCTCCAATTGCCCTTGTTGTTGTTAATAACGATTGGAAACATTGGACAACCGTAATGGGCATTGAGCCTGTTGAAGAGGACAACGAAGGCAAACGTCGTGTTAATCGTCCTCGTCCTGGTCATGCCGATTTGAACGGCGGTCTTAAATATAATCAAAAGGATCTACGCAACATTCTGGAGCGTTCAAGCGCGCGGGAAACGACTATGCGTGTAGCAACGGGAGCGGTTGCACGTCAATTGCTTGCTGAGTTCGGGATTAAAGTCGCAGGACAAGTGATTCGAATTGGCGATGTTGAAGTTAAGCGTCAAGAGCTTCCTGTTGATGAGCTTATTCGCCTTACAGAAGAATCGCCAGTACGCGTTGTGGATAAAGAAGCAGAAGCTCAAATGATCGCGGCTATTGACGCAGCCAAAGAAGATGGCGATACACTTGGCGGAATTGTTGAAGTTATCATTGAGGGTGTACCTGTAGGTCTTGGCAGCCATGTGCAATGGGATCGCAAATTGGACGGTAAAATCGCACAAGCCGTACTTTCGATCCAAGCTTTCAAAGGTGTTGAATTTGGAATTGGCTTCGAAGCGGCTGAACGCAGAGGCTCCAATGTGCATGATGAAATTTTGTACACGCAGGAAGAGGGCTTTAGACGTAGAACGAACCGCGCAGGCGGTTTCGAAGGCGGTATGACGACTGGCGAGCAAATTATCGTTCGCGGTGTAATGAAACCTATCTCAACGCTCTACAAACCGCTGCAAAGCGTAGACATCGATACGAAGGAAGTCTTCACTGCTCAAGTGGAACGTTCCGATACCTGTGCGGTGCCGGCTGCAGGCGTCATTATGGAAAATGTCATCGCATGGGAAGTTGCGAATGCGTTCTTGGACAAATTCGGCGGCGACTCCATCGAGGAAATTCGTGCGAACTTGACGAACTTCCTAGCTCAAGTGGAGAGCTATTAATATGAGAGAACTCACGGTAGAACTTGGCGAAAGGTCCTATCCGATTTATATTGGTCAAGGGATTATTAACCAAATCGTTGCATACTTCGACCGTGCGAAGCTTAGCCGCAAGTCGCCACTGCTCATCGTGACCGATGAGACTGTGGCTCCTCTGCACTTGGAGCGCGTCTTGACGCTGCTCCGCGAAGGCGGCTTCGCGGTTACAGCCTGCGTCGTCCCGGCAGGCGAAACATCCAAGTCCCTCGCGCAGCTCGAGGGAATCATCACAGCCGCCCTCCAGGCGGGCCTTGATCGCAGTTCGGCGATCTTGGCCCTGGGCGGAGGCGTGGTCGGCGATCTCGCCGGCTTCGCCGCGGCGAGCTTCATGCGCGGGGTCCGCTTCGTGCAGATCCCGACGACGATCCTTGCCCACGACAGCTCTGTCGGAGGCAAGGTGGCAGTGAACCATCCGATGGCGAAGAACATCATCGGGGCGTTTCACCAGCCCGAACTCGTGCTGTTCGACATCGAATTGTTGTTAACCCTGCCGCCCCGCGAAGTAAAAGCGGGACTATCGGAAGTGATCAAGCATGGTTTGATTTGGGACGCGGAATTCACGCAGTGGTGCGCTGATCATGCAGATGAGCTGCTTGACCTTGATCCGGATGCGCTGAGTTATGCGCTATACATAGGTTGTAAAGTGAAATCGATCGTGGTGTCTCAAGATGAGCGAGAAAACGATCTGCGTGCGATCCTCAATCTAGGACATACGATTGGGCATGCGCTGGAAGCTGTTGCTGGTTATGGGGAATTGCTGCATGGCGAGGCCATCGCGATTGGGATGGTTGGCGCAGCCAAGCTCGCTCAGCAGTTCGGATACGGGGAAGAAATCCACAAAGTAACCAAAGATATGTTCCAAAAGTATGGCTTGCCAGTTCGCATACCTGCTCATTTGGATACAGACAGCATTATGAGCGCTATGACGCATGATAAGAAATTCAAAGAAGGCACGATGGTTTATATTATTCCGACGGAAATCGGTAAAGTGGAAATCCGCAAGGATGTTACCGTTCATCAAGTCAGAGAAATTGTCGAGCTTCTAAAAGAGGAGAGTTAGTTCATGTTCTTGAGGGGAATTCGTGGTGCGACGACGGTTGAACATAATGAAGCAGAAGAAATTTTAACGGCTACCGGAGAATTGCTGCGTGCTATTGTAGAAGCCAATGATTTTCATCCGGAAGATATTTGTTCCGTATTCATTACGGTGACTCAGGATATTACAGCAACGTTCCCAGCGCGCGCGATTCGTACGTTGGATGGTTGGGAATTAGTTCCACTCATGTGTTCACTTGAGGTACCGGTTGAGAATTCATTGCCCAAATGCATTCGTTTAATGGTGCAGGTCAACACAACGAAAAGCCAAGCCGAAATCAACCATGTTTATTTAAAGGAAGCTAAGGCATTAAGACCTGATATTGTTAAATTGACAAATGAAGCAACACGGTAGTATAGTGGAATTAGTTGAGTTGAGGCAAGTAGAGCAGAGTTTAGTCGAGTAGAGCTGAGCCCAGATGAGCTGAGAAAAGGTAACAGAGGTATGTATAGGTGGATTGCGACTCCCAGGGAGCCGTCTATTTCTTCATACATAGCCATGTCTTCTTTTTTCATATTCTTCTTGATCTTCTACTGTAACTAAAGTCAACCTCTACTCCGGTAGAGGTTTTTTTGATTCACCAAATAGAGGGATGAGCACCGCAAAGACGAGCTGCTCGTAAGCTGAGAGGGGATGTTTCCATGTATACACCTGAAATTCAAGAAGTGATTCGTTTAGCCAAAAATTATAATCTCATTCCGGTTGTGCGCCATTTATTAGCGGATACCGAAACGCCGATACGTGTTTTTCAACATCTGTATCAAGAAAAGCGAGCATTTCTATTGGAAAGTGTAGAGGGCGGCGTCAAATGGGCTCGTTATTCCTTCATCGGCAGCGATCCCTTCTTAATGATTAAGGCGAAGCATGGAAAAACGATGATTGAAACTCACACGGAGAATAAGATTACCGATGAGAAGCCCATCGACGTGTTGAAAGCTTACTTGCGTTCGTATTCCAGTCCGCAGCTAGCGGACTTGCCGAGGTTTACGGGTGGTGCTGTCGGCTTTTTCGGATACGATTTACTGCAATATTATGAGAAACTGCCCGCGCATCAGATTGATGATTTGCAGATGAACGATATCCAATTCATGTTCTGTGATCAAGTCGTCGTATTCGATCATTTCAAGCAGCAGATTAAGGTTATCTCCAACGTACATGTGCCGCAGTTTGCAACGGATGCTGACATCGTCAATGCTTACCAAGCGACTTGCGCCAAAATCGATGCTACAATTGAGAAAATTAAGCGTCCGCTGAGCTATGACACGATGACTCATAATCCGATCGTCAGCGAACCGGATCTCGGCGAAATTCGTTCTAATATTACCAAAGAGAAATACATCGCAAATGTAAACAAAGCCAAAGAATATATTCGTGCAGGCGATATTTTTCAAGTGGTGCTATCGCAGCGTTTTGAGATTGAAACGAGTGTTTCACCGCTGCAAGTGTATCGTGTGCTTCGCACTATGAATCCTTCGCCTTACATGTATGTGCTCAAAATGGATGACGAAGTTATCGTAGGCACATCGCCAGAGCTGCTGGTGCGTGTCGAAGAGGATAAGGTTGAAACGCGGCCGATCGCTGGCACCCGGCCGAGAGGCAAGACGCCTGCTGAGGATTTAGCTCTGGAACATGAGCTGCTTGCCGATGAGAAAGAGCGTGCGGAGCATTTGATGCTGGTTGACTTGGGACGGAATGATATCGGTCGTGTTTCCGAATTCGGGACAGTGAAATGCGATACTTTTATGGATATTGAACGCTACTCGCACGTCATGCACATCGTTTCCAATGTAACGGGTAAAATTGCCAAAGATAAAGATTTCTTCGATGCTTTTCTATCCTGCATGCCTGCGGGGACAGTTTCTGGAGCTCCCAAGCTGCGAGCTATGGAGATTATTGCTGAATTGGAGCCAGAGTCCCGCGGTTCATACGCCGGAGCGATCGGCTATCTAGGGTTTTCAGGGAATATGGACACCTGCATCACGATCCGTACGATTATTTTCAAGAATGGCAAAGCTTACGTTCAAGCTGGGGCTGGCATTGTCTGGGATTCGGTTCCTGAAAGTGAGTACCAAGAAACGGTGAATAAAGCGACTGCATTGCTCAAATCAATTCGGATGGCTGAGGCCATGTTCAGTCCTGAACCAAAGCCGGTTAGTGATATTAACAAGGATTACTTTGTTAACTCTTAAGGGAGTAGAAACATAGGAGGAATAGAGTCATGAGTGGACTTATTCATATACAGCAAGCGATCGGGAAAGTGATTGGCGGCAGCCATCTCTCCCGTGAAGAGGCGCGCAGCGTCATGTCCGAGATTATGGACGGAGCAGCTACGCCAGCGCAAATCGGCAGTTTGTTGACTGCGCTGCGCATCAAAGGCGAAACACTGGAAGAGATCACTGGATTTGCGGAAACGATGCGCAGCAAAGCGATGCAAGTCAACGTGCTGCAAAGCGATCTGCTCGACACGTGCGGGACGGGCGGAGATGGGGCAGAAACGTTTAATATTTCAACGACAGCAGCGATTGTAGCTTCAGCAGGCGGCATACGTGTAGCGAAGCATGGCAACCGTGCCATGTCGAGCAAAAGCGGCAGCGCGGACGTTCTGGAAGCGCTTGGCGTGAAGATCACATTAAGCGGTGAGCAGGCAGCCAAATGCTTGGACAGAACCGGCATCTGCTTCATGTTCGCTCAAGCTTATCATCAGTCCATGAAGCATGTGGCCGCGCCGCGCCGCGAACTGGGATTCCGGACTGTGTTCAATCTGCTGGGTCCCTTGACGAACCCGGCAGGCGCGGACCGTCAGGTTCTGGGCGTGTTTGACAGCACGAAAACCGAATTGATTGCGCAGGCACTGCAAGCCCTAGGCTTAAAACGTGCATTGGTTGTCGCCAGTGAGGATGGTTTGGACGAATTCAGTATTTCGGCACCTACCAAAGTGACGGAACTGAAAGCGGATGTGATCACGACATACCAAATTACGCCGGATGATCTTGGCTTGCGCGCGCACAGCATCAAAGATGTGATGGGTGGAGATGCTTTGTTGAATGCTGAAATCATTCGTCATATTTTCGCTGGTGAAAAAGGACCTCATCGTGATATCGTACTTGCGAATGCTGCCGCATGCTTCTATGTAACCGGTCATGTAGGAACCCTGCAGCAAGGTGTGAAGTTGGCCGCGAATGTGATTGACTCCGGAAGCGCTGAACAGAAACTGAATGACTTAATCCAATATACAGGAGAACTATGCCATGTTTCTTGATAAAATTGTTGCGACGAAATTAGCCGAGGTTGAAGCGATGAGCAGTTTCTCCATCAAGGAGGCGGAGAAGCTCATTGCCGAGCTTCCTCCTTGCTTAGGTTTCGAGCGAGCTTTGACTACACGCAAAAACCGCGCTATGGGTCTTATTGCAGAAGTGAAAAAGGCTTCACCGTCCAAAGGATTGATTCGTGAAGACTTCGATCCCGTAGGATTGGCAAAGTCGTATGAACTCGCAGGAGCGGATTGCATTTCGGTGCTGACGGATGTGTCCTATTTTCAAGGCAGCAACGCGTATTTGCAGGCCGTTCGGCAAGCTGTGAATGTGCCGCTGCTGCGTAAGGATTTCACGATTGATCCCAAGCAAATTTATGAAGCTCGTCTGATCGGAGCGGATGCCATTTTGCTCATTGCGGCCATCTTAACGACAGATCAAATGAAGCAGTACTTGCAATTGGCCAGCGACCTAGGCCTCGACGCGCTTGTTGAAGTTCATGATCGTGAAGAATTAGAACGTGCGCTTGAACTAGATACGCAGCTGATTGGTGTGAATAACCGGAATCTCAAAACATTTGTGACGGATCTGCACACAACGGAAGAACTGATTCAGTTTGTTCCTCCTGGCAAGACGGTCGTTAGTGAGAGTGGCATTTCAACTGTGCAGGATATGGCTTATTTGCAGCAGATTGGCTCCAAAGCCGTGTTGATTGGAGAGCACTTTATGCGTCAGCCGAGCGTAGAACAGGCTGTGAACGATTTGATGGGTGAGCGGGCTCAGCAAGCGAACTAGATCGAGTGGAAAGAGGCGAATCGTATGGCCGTGAAGACGGTTCCGAGCGTAAAAATTTGTGGACTTCAAAGCGTTGAAGTGTTAAAATCAATCGTGCATTTGCCGATAGCTCATATCGGTTTTGTTTTTGCACCAAGCAAGCGGCAAGTAACCGCTGAGAAGGCGCAAGAATTGATTTCTTACTTGAAATCAGAAGCAATGAATGGTGTGCCGATCCCGTTAACGGTAGGCGTTTTCGTGAATCCGAGCGAAGAACAGCTAACACAAATTCTAGCTGTAGCCCCTCTGGATGTCGTTCAACTGCACAGCAAGGAAACGCCGGCATTTTGCCGCTGGGTGCGTGAACAATTTCATGTGAAAGTGTTCAAATCCGTTTCGATATCGAAGTCGGACAATCGAATCCCGCTGCTGGCCGACGTGTCTGCTCAGCTTGATCCCTACATCGGGACCGTTGATGCTGTTCTGCTGGATACGTTTGATCCCATTTATGGTGGCGGCTCCGGCACTTCGTTTGCTTGGGACTGTATTCCTGTGTATCAGGAATGGGCTCGAAAGGCGCAAGTACAACTGCTTGTTGCAGGCGGTTTGCAGCCTGATAATGTGAATGAATTAGTGTCGGCCTATCAGCCCGACGGCGTGGATGTATCGAGCGGCGTTGAGACGGATGGTGTGAAAGATATTGCGAAAATTACCGCATTTGTGGAAAGGGTGAACCGAAAGTGACGCAAGTACCTGACCAGCATGGCAGATTCGGCAAGTTCGGCGGCCGTTATGTACCGGAAACATTGATGAATGCATTGACCGAGCTTGAAGAAGCTTATAACCAATATAAAGATGATCCTGAATTCGTGGCAGAGGTCCGTTACTTGCAAAAGCAATATTCAGGTCGTCCTACACCGCTTTACTATGCGGAACGACTTACTGAGCTTTTGGGCGGCGCCAAAATTTATTTGAAGCGCGAAGACTTGAATCATACCGGTGCTCACAAAATCAACAATACCATCGGACAAGCGGTTCTCGCTAAGCGGATGGGGAAGAAAAAAATCATTGCCGAAACAGGAGCAGGCCAGCACGGCGTTGCTTCAGCTACGGTGGCTGCTTTAATGGGCTTTGAATGCAAGGTTTTCATGGGCGAAGAGGATACCAAACGTCAGCAGTTGAATGTTTTCCGCATGAAGCTGCTAGGCTCAGAGGTTATCCCAGTTACTTCAGGAACTCGTACCCTGAAAGATGCTTGCAACGAAACGCTGCGTTATTGGGTCAGCAATGTACAGGATACGTATTATATCCTGGGTTCGGTTACAGGACCTCATCCATATCCGATGATGGTGCGTGATTTTCAACGTGTTATTGGTGATGAATCTCGTGAACAAATTCTTGAAATTGAAGGCAGACTGCCTGATGCGGTTATCGCCTGTGTAGGCGGGGGCAGCAATGCGATGGGGATTTTCTATCCATTCGTGCAGGATGAGTCGGTCCAATTAATCGGCGTTGAAGCAGCGGGTCTCGGCGTGGATACGGAAGAGCATGCGGCAACGATGACGAAGGGAACACCAGGTGTGTTCCAAGGTTCCTTGAGTTATTTGCTCCAAGATGAATATGGGCAAGTACTGCCTGCGCATTCGATCTCGGCTGGATTGGATTATCCAGGTATCGGACCCGAGCACTCCTATCTGAAGGATATTGAGCGAGCGACGTATTATCCGATTACGGACCAGGAAGCGCTGGATGCCCTGCAATTGCTAAGCCGTACCGAAGGGATTATTCCTGCCCTGGAAAGTGCTCACGCCATTGCCCAAACGGTGAAGCTGGCCCCTACGATGTCTAAGGATGAAATTATTGTCGTCAGTCTGTCTGGACGCGGCGATAAAGACGTTGAATCCATTATGAGTTACCTTGATAAGGGGAGGAGCTAGAAGATGAACCGTATTGATCAACGCTTTGCCGAACTGAAAGAGCGCGGAGAGACGGCTTTGATTCCTTTCCTGACGATAGGAGATCCTTCCGTAGAAGCTTCTCTAGAGCTAATTCTAGAGATGGAGCGCGCTGGCGCAGACTTAATCGAGCTAGGAGTTCCCTATTCGGATCCTCTGGCAGACGGTCCTGTCATTCAACGTTCTTCCGAACGCGCGCTGAAACGCAAAATCACTATCTTTGACGTAATTGATGTAGCTCGTAAAGCCAGAAGCAGAGGTTCAAAGCTGCCTTTTATCTTATTTACTTATTACAACCCGGTTCTGCAACTTGGGCTTGAACGTATGTTCAAAACGATGCAAGAAAATGAAATCAGCGGTATTATTATTCCAGATCTTCCGTTAGAGGAAGATAGTGAGACCAGAGCCATCGCTGATGCCTATAATGTTCATTTGATTCCGCTAGTTGCTCCTACTTCGAATGAGCGTGTCAAACGAATCGCGGCAGAAGCACGAGGGTTCGTTTACTGTGTGTCATCGTTGGGTGTAACGGGCGAACGCGCAGAATTTTTTGGCGGCATCGAGGATTTCCTATCAACGGTGAGGGAAGCAGCGAGCGTGCCGATTGTCGTCGGCTTCGGGATTTCGAATCGCGAGCAGGTAGAACGTTTTGAGAAACTGTGTGACGGCGTTGTCGTAGGAAGTGCGATTGTGCGAACCATTGAGGGATCATTGTCTCATTTGGAAAGCGATGCTGCGCACCCGGAAGGCCTCTTGCAAATTCGCAACTTTGTGGGAAAATTAAAGGGTTCGGACAACTAATTGACGAGGTGACAAGCTATGAAACCGAAACAAACGATTGTACATTTACCGGTTTACCAACCAGGTAAGCCAATTGAAGAAGTGAAACGAGAGTTAGGTCTGACTGAAGTCGTTAAATTGGCATCCAACGAGAATCCTTTCGGTTCTTCGCCCAAAGTGAAAGCAGCCTTGGAAGCGGAAATCGCTAATATCAGTCTTTATCCTGACGGTGGCGCTGTTCAGTTAACAGATGCGGTTGCGAAGTCACTCGGTGTGGAAACCAATCAAGTGATTTTTGGCGCAGGTTCTGACGAAGTTATTCTGATGTTGGCTCGCGCCTTCCTCGTGCAAGGCGATGAGACCGTTATGGCATCACATACATTTCCACAATATAAGCACAACTGTGAGATTGAGGGAGCTGTGTCGATCGAAGTTCCTTTGATCGATGGCACTCATGATCTTGATGGCATGCTGGCGGCTATCACGGAGAAAACCAAAATCGTTTGGATTTGTAATCCCAACAATCCGACAGGAACGATGAATACAGATGCTGAAATCGAAGCGTTTTTAGCCAAAGTTCCTGCCCATGTTTTGGTTGTTTTGGATGAAGCTTATTGTGAGTACAACACAACGGGCGAATTCCCGGATAGCATTAAGCTTATCGCCCAGTACCGCAACGTCATTGCACTGCGTACTTTTTCCAAAATCTATGGATTGGCTTCACTGCGTGTCGGCTATGGGATCGGTCACCCGGATGTTATTCGTTCGATTAATCAAGTTCGCGAACCGTTTAATACATCGCGCTTTGCCCAAGCAGCGGCATTGGCAGCTATTCAAGATCAAGATTTCATTACCAGTTGCCGGGAAGCCAATACGGCCGGACTGCAGTACTTGAATGAGCAATTTGCAGCATTGAAGTTACAGGCATTTCCAGCTCATGGCAACTTTATTATGGTGGATGTGGGTCGCCCTGCTGCGGAAGTGTTCAATGGCTTGCTGCGCAGAGGCATCATTATTCGCGGGGGGCATATGCTGGGGTTCCCAACTTCGATTCGAGTAACGATTGGTTCCCGCGAGCAAAATGAAAAGTTCATCACAGCGCTTAAGCAAGTACTTGCTGAGGTTGCTGTTCAAGCCTAATTCAAATCACAAAGGTTGATTTCATGACAAAAATTGCGATTTTCGGGGTCGGGCTCATCGGTGGCTCGCTTGCCCTCTGTTATAAAGGAAAGCCAGGATTTACTGTCGTCGGTCATTCGCCCAATCCTAAGTCAGTTGAGAAGCTTCTCAAGAGGAATGTTGTCGATATCGCGACTACCAACATGGCTGAAGCAGTAGTAGACGCTGACTACATATTTCTATGCGTACCTGTCGGTATGCTGGAAGACTATGTTCGGCAGCTTGTTGAGCTGCCCCTCAAGCCAGGTTGTATCATTACGGACGTGGGGAGTACCAAAGCCTCCGTAACGGAAAGCTCTGCCAAGATTGTAAAGGAAAATATTTATTTTATTGGCGGTCACCCAATGGCCGGTTCTGAACGCCATGGGGTAGAGGCGGCTTCCTCGCATCTATTCGAGAATGCATTCTATGTATTGACACCTGCGGAGGGGACACCTGAAGCTGAGGTTGACCGTCTGACGGAACTGTTAAGAATTACAAAGGCGCAGATCGTCCGTGTCGGCGCCAGGGAACATGATGATATTGTCGGCGCCATCAGTCATTTGCCGCATATTATCGCGGTCGCCCTGGTGAATCAAGTCAGAGGATATAACGAAACGAATCCGCTTTATCAGAATTTGGCTGCCGGCGGATTTCGCGATATCACGCGTATTGCCTCCAGTGAGCCGATGATCTGGCGGGATATCCTGGTCAACAATCGGGAGGTCCTGTTGAGGCTTCTGAAGGATTGGCATCTAGAAATCGCGCAATTTGTTCAGTTGCTGGAAGCTGGAGACGGTGATGGCATAGCTGAGCACTTCCGTTTAGCAGGTGAATTCAGAAGTCAATTGCCGGAACGAAGAAAAGGTATGATTACGTCCTTATTTGATATCTATGTGGATATTCCGGATCACCCTGGGATTATCGGCCAAATTACGACATTGCTTGGGAATGCTCGCATTAATTTGAGCAACATTCAGATTATTGAAAGCCGCGAAGATGTTCCTGGGGTTTTACGTCTTTCTTTTCGCAATCAAGAGGATGCGGATCGCGCTTCAGCGCTGCTTGGGCAGCAATATGCTGTACATGTGTAAGGTCAGAAAAAAAACTGGATTTCTCCTCCGATTTGAGTTCTAAAGGAGAGGAAATCTCAGTTTTTTTTATTTATATGAACTTGATTTTCAAAAAAATAGTCTCATGCTATAATGACATCTGTTGTTATATTTTTGTATGGTGGGGCGACGTCGATGAGAATCTGGATGATGTGGAAAAGTTTGTTTATTGCAATTCTGCTTTTTATTAATTTTTTTCCTTCTTTCGTGAGCGCTGATAAAGTGATGTATACGAATGAAGTCGCAGTACTGGTGTACCACCACATCGATGACCAAGTTCAAGGCCCCGTGACCATTTCGACGAAGCTATTCGAGAAACAAATGGAGGCTATGCTTAGGCAGGGGTATCGCTTTATTACGATGGATCAGTTCAAGAAGTTTATGTCGGAGAAGGCAGACGTCCCAGACAACGCCGTGCTGGTTACATTTGACGACGGTTACGAAAGTTTCTACACCAAGGCTTTTCCGATACTTAAGAAAATGCGAATTCCGGCCGTGAATTTCGTCATTACGAAAGGATTGGAAGATCCGAAAGGAACATTGCTTGCTTCTTTATCCAGGGATGAGATTAAACAGATGAGAAAAGAGTTCTCAGGTGTTGATTTTCAACTTCACTCTGATCAGATGCATGCGATGAAAGACGGCAAACCCTTGTTGTCGAATAAAATTACAACCAATGGTGTAACAGAAACGGATAATGACTTTAAACAAAGAGTTATCAATGATACAAGAAAATGCATGACGAAAATTAGAGATATTAACGGGGCGAAGTCGGTTGATTCCTACGCTTATCCTTTTGGCAGCTTTGATGACCAAACGATTTCATTTCTGCATGAAGCTGGCGTCAAATTCGCTTTCACGACGAAAGCTGGGATGACCAATGTAGAAACCGATCCCATGCAAGTTCCACGGATCAATGCGGGCAGTCCCTATATTCGGCCGCTCTCCATCAACAATTTGATTAAGCAAGCATTGAGGCATCAAATACCGGATCTTACTAAAAATTAAACACGTAGTAAACGTTTTCAAAAAAACGTTGACAAAATGAAACCGTATACATATAATAAAAGTACAGTATGGTTTCTCTCCACTCCTATCCGATAATGGCACTATAAGTGCAACCGCCAATTTGGCGGTTTTTTTTTGTTCACATATACCATATTTTTGGGATTTTATTATATAATAGGAAAGACGCATTGTTGTGTTTAGCTGACAAAAACACAATTATGAACTTTATCCAACAATTTGTCGAATGGAGCAGGAATTTAGGGTGCCCATCCCGAAGCATTTAAAGGGCAAATTGTATTCTTTTATTCGCACATAAAGTTTTTACAAATAACCGCAACTTTTCACTCCAACCTCAGTACAACATGTATGAGGAGATGGAGTGGTGCCTGGGTCCGGTAGGAGGGTCGCCACGTAATGACCGATTCCCAATTGATCAGAGAAATCAAGGATGGAAATGTTCAATTATATAATGAACTTATGCGTCGTTACGAGCGTAAAATCCTTGCATTTATCTTTCATATGCTCAAAAGTACACAGATGGAGGCGATTGCCGAAGATCTGTGTAATGAAACATTTTATAAAGCGTATCGCAGTTTGCATTCCTTCCGAGAAATTGAAGCCTCGTTTTCAACTTGGCTGTACACGATTGCTCGAAATACGGTTTTGAGCGAGCTGCGCAAAAATAAAAGTGTTCAAGTTTCTTTGGAGCAGAGTGGTCTGACGCCACACGCATCGTTCGATGCGATGCCTGAGCAAGCTATGCTCCGCAATGAGAAAGTGTCCATGGTTCGCGACGCAATTAATAGTTTACCGGAGAAACAACGGTCAGCTCTAATTCTTAGAGAATACGATCAGATGGATTATCAAGAAATCGCCAATATACTAGGTCAAACTGTAAGCTCAGTGAAGTCACTTTTATTTCGAGCAAGAGCCTCCGTTAAATTACAGTTAGATCCCTATTTTAGTGAACCGATATTCGAAGAGTCGAAGGGATGAAAGTGCGATGAAGTGTAGTGAAATCCAGGAGTTGTTTGGAGTCTATTGGGATCTGCCGAATAATGACCTGAGAAGGGCCGCGGTAGATGCGCATATAGCGACCTGTACCGAATGTGCGGAAGAATTTCAAATATGGGAAGAAAGTACTATGCTTATACGCACAGCAACGATCGAAAGTGATTTAGCTGACTACGAACCGATGGTTTCGAGTAAGGTAATGAATCGCATATACGAGGATGAATCGTGGCGCATGCCGGTTTCGGAGCGTATCTATGCGATATCATATAAGCTGCGTAGAAATCTTACAGCAGTCATTGCCTTTTGCTTAGCTTTGTTTGTATTTAGCTTCCTGTTCGCTGTTGTGTATGATGGAACACCTCAGTCTTCCATCGCTGCGGCGGATAATTCGCTTTTTGATATGCAAGCGCCACAAGCTTTGAAATCGACGACTACGGAATCGATGAATGGCCATAAGATGGGTGATGCCGTAGCAAGTCTGAATCCGAGCTTTATGGAGCCTTTGCGCTTCCATGTAGGTCCCATTCATTCCTATCCGCATTATATGCTCGTAGTTTCGCTGTTAGGATTGATTGCGACCATTATTATTATGAATTGGTTGTCACGAACGAAAGCATAATGCTCCGAGAGGGGCATTTTTCATTTTAACTGGTGATGGAGGATCGAGAGATGACTACGATTGGATTTATTCGGCATGGCAGTACAGAGTGGAATCGTCTTGGCAAGCTGCAAGGGCAGCTGGACACCGATTTAACCGAGGAAGGACAAGAACAAGCCAGGTTGTTAGGCGTGCGTTTAGCGCAGGAAGCCTGGGACGGGATCATTAGCAGTGACTTGACCCGGGCAAGAGAAACCGGGGAAATTGTCTCGAAGCTATCGGGCATCCCGTTCCTAAGGACGGATAAGCGCCTAAGAGAACGTAGATATGGCCAGGCCGAAGGAACTACTGTCGCAGAGAGAGAAGAGCGCTGGGGACCCGATTGGAAGCTTCAGGAACTAGGTCAAGAGTCCGATGATGACTTGTGGGCGAGATGGTCAGAACTAGAAGCAGAATTGCTGAAGGACTATCCGGATAAGAACATCTTGCTTATTTCGCATGGCGGGTTTATTGTTCAGGTGCTTAGAGTTTTACGAATGGACAGTGAGGATTATCTCCAGAACACTTCGCTCACGATTCTCTTGAGACGAGAAACAGGCTGGGAATTACAACTGTATAACTGTTTGAATCATCTGCAATCTGTTACGGAATAAGGTTGACTTACTAGCATGGCTCATCTTTTGAGTCATGTTTTTTTATTGGCTTTGGAATATTTTCGGGAAAAAATCCCATAATGGTTACTAGAAACCATGGAGCTATAGGCTTCTTAATTGGGGGTTGTAGGATGAAAATGAACCTAGCGGATATGCTCAGCTACGCTGATATTCATGATTTAGGTCGAATTGCTCATACCTATGAATGCCAATGCAACGGCCATTCGAAGAATGAGTTAATTCAATCGATTCTTAGTACAGCGCTGCGCAGAGAAGTTTTTGAGAAGCATATTCAAAGCCTCAACTTGGAAGATATTCGATTCTTGAATTCTCTTCTGAGCGATCCACGCAATGCCTTCAGTATCGAAGAGCTGATTGCTAGAGTTCAACAATCGCGATTCCAGAAAGAAGAATTGGGTGATTGGAATCCGCGGGATATGGTTGTGAAATTCAAGAAGTTGGGATGGCTGTTTAATGGCTATTCCCAGCAAACGAAGTTTTTGTTCCACATGCCCGAAGACTTGAAGCGTAAATTTAGTGAAGCTTTGGCAAGGCAGTTCAAACAAAGTTTGAAGAAAACTGCTGAGCCTAGTGTTTATCGCGATGAGCAGCAGCTTATCATCGATGATATCTATCACTTTTTGACGTATGTGGCGGGCCAACCGGAAATACCGCTGACCGCTGAGGGTGCTATGTACAAAAGGCAGCTGCAGCAACTATTGGACAGATTATCTGTACAGGAAGAATTGGTTTCCAAAGGGACCTGGAGATTCGGCTATGGACGGTTGTTTAAGGAATACCCGAACCGATTTTCATTCATCTATGATTATTGCTTTTACAGACAATTAATAACGGAGCATAACCACGTATTGCATCTGACCGATGAAGGGAAATCCCGGATCGGCGAGGGAAAGAAAGAAAATCTAGCAGATGTGTACAAGTTTTGGCTGCGTCTCTACAAGAATCCAATACCCAATATTCAAAGTATGGCGGGATGGGTGGAACGTCTGGGCAGCGAGTGGGTTACCTTGCAGACCTTGGCTGAAGTGCTCTGTCCATTGGTAAAACCTTTCTATTATGATACCTCAGCGTCTATCGTGGAGCAGCGTATCCTGCAAATGATGATGCATTTGGGTTTGATCCGAATCGGAGAAGATCTGTCGGACGGCACCGTTATTCAGGTTTCAAAACTTGGAAGCAAGGTGATTCAAGGGACGTTGGTAGCCGAAGAGGACAAGGTTGCCCTTTTTTAGCGTGAACGATGATGCAGCATCTCTATTTGATTCATTAGTGGGTAAAGGCACATTCCTCAGGAATCGGGCTATTGAAGGAAGCGTTGAAGATCAGATTGAATATGATGAAGTAGGAGCCTTACACAGGGGATGCGATGCACCAAGGTGGAAATTCAACATGTTTTTGCGAAAGAGAAGCTCCTGACAAACCGCGGACAACATTTGGAGGTAGGTCTCATGGGAAAAATGAATGTATCTAACAACGCGCTGCTGGCACTTTTCGCGGAAATGGTTTGGGATAATGCCATTCGCAAATATAAAGAAGAAAATCTTTATAAAGAGATTGATCGCGCTTTGGCCAAAGGAGATCAAACGAAGTTTCTTGCGCTTACATCAGAACTCAAAAGCTTACAATCATCCGGATAGCAGCCAATAGAGAAGACATGTGAGATTGATCACGTGTCTTTTTTTGATCCAGCTCAGATATGGCATAAAGATACGTCCCGTAGTCGGAGATTGACTCTAGTCTCCAGGCTTGGGTTGTAGGTCATCCCATCGCGAAGGAGTGGTTCGATGAGATGAGAACAAGGTAGCTGTGAACGTACTTATGCGTTCGAATTGCTGCTGATTTGGATTGTGTCATGATCGCGAGTTTGAGGGAACAACAGTACGCTATAATTCTGAAAACCGTCATATTCCACGCCAGAGGGAACTACGATCCGCTATGTCACCATTTCCCGGTTGGAATCAGCAGTTTCCGCTGAAATAGCGGAGCTCAGTTCCCTTTCATGCTACGTTTACCCCAGTTCCCGCCATATAGAGGATCATAGTTCCTTTTCACACGACGCTCACTGTCATTGCAAAGCCCAAACGGAACTAGGATGGGCTATATTGTTGAAAATCGTTATGAAGACGCTCATCTCTCAGGGCTGCAAAGCCGCTTTTCTTATCTAATTTATTATAGAAAGAACTAAATTGGTTTCCCATGCGTCTTTTATATAAGCTTAATTTCTATACATAAGGAGAAAACGGATGAAACTAACAATGGGAAGTTCCAGAAAAAGAAAATGGATAACCGCTGGTGTAACTGCAAGCTTACTGGTTGCAGGTTCTTTAGCCATATATGCTGCATTTTTGACCAATAAAATCAATCAAACCCTTGATCATATCGCAGCGCCCGAAACATCAACTATATCTAGCATCAATGTGAATGCCCAACCTCTGAGCAAGGAGATCGCTATGGTTCAAAAGCCGCTGACATTTCTGCTTACAGCAGTTGATGAACGTGAAGGAAGCGAAGGTTCGCTAAATACGGACGTGATGATGCTCGCTCGGGTCGATCCTCAGACTCATCAAGGGACCGTTGTCTCGATTCCGCGGGATTTGGAGATCGAAGCGCAAAAGTCGGGGCTTGACGATTCGCACAAGGCGAACTATTTTTATGCTTATTATTACAATAAAGATAAGACGACAGCACTTAGAGAGACGAAACAATTATACAGCCGTGTTTATGATATTCCGATCGATTATATGGCGGTCATTAATTTCGATGGCTTTCGCAAACTGATTGATCAATTCGGTGGTATGAAGGTAAATGTGGATATGGATATGCGATACGAAGATGAGAGTGACGGTACGAATATACATTTGAATAAAGGTGAACAACTGCTGAATGGCAAACAAGTTCTCGATTTCATCCGGTATCGCAAATCAAATTTAGGGACTGCCGAGTCCTCGGACACCGTTAGAAATCAAAGAGAACAGTTCGTTCTTAATGGATTGCTTGATAAATTAACCTCACTGAACGGAATCACAGCATGGAGCGGTGTTCTCGATATTATTGGTAGCTCGATTAAAACGGATATTCCTGCTGACGAGCTGCGGACAATGACCAAATCGTACCGTGAATTAAAGCCGGCAACGGTGCAATACATCCATTTCGAAGGCGAGTGGGAGAGTCCATATTTGGTCGTGAAGGAGCAGGATTTGAACGAAGCGCTTCATGCTTTGCGCGGTCAAAACGCTCTTTCAATTGACAGTCAGGTAAGGACGGATTAAAGTACAAGATGAGATTCAAGATATTACATAGCATGCCCCTTTTTGGCAAACGATAGGGAGGTAAGACGTTTTGAAGTTTGATGAAGTTCCCGCGAAAGACTGGATTGATTTGAAACCGTATTTAGATACTTGCTTGCTGCCTGTTTCAGGGTTGAGCGGATTCGAAGATCCCATGCAGGTAACCGAAAGATTGCAGCATTTGCGCGATGCGTTGGAAGCGATTGAGATTCCCTATAAAGGAAGAGTCGTGACCTATCCTGCGGTGCATTATGTAACGGGTGTCCAGATCAAAGATCAGTTGGATGCCGTCTCGCTGCATTTGAAAAGAATGGGTTTCCGTTATGTCATTGTTCTTACCGTACATAAAGAAGCGACGCAATGGAAAGCAGACGAAACAGATTTATTCATTGCGGTCGATATGGATCGCTGGGCAACGGAGTCCGAGCAGATTAAATCCAGTATTTCTAAGCAAGTTCAGCACTTGTGGCAGCGCAGTGATTAACTTTAACTGCTAAGCGTATTATTGGAAAAAAAATTGCGCAGGATAAGGGGAGCAGCGGTGTACAACCGCGGTCAAAAAGTTGTGACAATTTCGTTAAAATTTGTTCAAAGGCCAAGATTTCATTCGACTAAAAGGAGTTATGGATTCTTGACGACCTAGTAGTCCTAGGCTATTATTAGTAATGTCCTAGTTATGTAGTGTAATGTCGAACGACACGTGATAGAGGTAACTGATGTCCGGGAGGGTTCGGATATCGGCCAATGTAGGAGGGTAGACCTGAGAATGAGTGATCATAACAATCACAATGAAGAACAGCATGGGAAGAAGCCCGGGACCAAACGCGAAATGTCTCGTCGACAATTTCTTTCTTACACCCTTGGTGGCGCTGGAGGATTCATGGGAGCTGGTATCATTATACCGATGATACGGTTTGCTGTAGATCCTGTCCTTCAAAAGAAGAGTGCTTCAGACTGGGTTAAAGTTGTCGAAGAAAGTAAAATTACAAATGTTCCACAAGCGTTTACGTTCCAAGTCCATCAAGTTGATGGTTGGTACGAAAGCGATGCTGAACTGGTTGCATGGATCTCCAAAGACAGCGGCGGCAAGCTCTTTGCGTTGAATCCAACCTGTAAGCATCTTGGATGTACAGTCAACTGGAACGACAATCCTGCCTACAAAGATCAGTATTTCTGTCCTTGTCACGGTGCTCACTATACGCAAGATGGTAAAAACCTTGCAGTAGCGCCTAAGCCATTGGATGAATATACGACCAAAGTAGAAAATGGTTTCGTTTATGTGGGACAACTACATGCCAACACAAGAGTATAAGGAGGCGTCAGCATCAGATGTTTAAAAACGTATACAACTGGATTGACGAACGTCTTGATATTACGCCAATGTGGAGGGATGTAGCAGACCACGAGGTTCCAGAGCACGTTAACCCTGCTCATCATTTTTCCGCTTTCGTATATTGTTTCGGCGGATTGACGTTTTTCATTACAGTCATTCAAATTTTGTCAGGTATGTTCTTAACGATGTATTACACACCTGATATTATCAACGCTTATGCGAGCGTTGACTACTTACAGCATAAAGTAGCTTTCGGTGTTATCGTCAGAGGTATGCACCACTGGGGAGCGAGCTTAGTAATCGTAATGATGTTCTTACATACCCTGCGCGTGTTCTTCACCGGTTCTTATAAAGCACCTCGTGAAATGAACTGGGTTGTAGGCATGTTGATATTCTTCGTTATGTTAGGTCTTGGTTTTACCGGATACCTGCTTCCATGGGATAACAAAGCGTACTTCGCTACGCAAGTAGGTATGAAGATCGCAGCATCGGTGCCGTTCGCGGGACCTTACATTGAAACATTGCTGCAAGGTGGAAGCATCGTTGGTGCGCAAACATTGACTCGTTTCTTCGCTATCCACGTATTCTTCCTACCCGGCGTTCTGCTAGCTTTGCTTGCTGGACATTTCTTCATGATTCGCAAACAAGGTATTTCAGGACCGCTATAATTGAAGGAGGGGCAAATAGCGTGGCGCATGGTCATAAGTCTGACGAAAAAATCGTTTATGTGGGAGATTCCCGCGTAATTAAAAAAACACAAGAGCAACGACTGATTCCTAGA
Source organism: Paenibacillus marchantiophytorum (assembly GCF_014640555.1). Classification (GTDB taxonomy): domain Bacteria; phylum Bacillota; class Bacilli; order Paenibacillales; family NBRC-103111; genus Paenibacillus_E; species Paenibacillus_E marchantiophytorum. The sequence goes on from NZ_BMHE01000021.1 coordinate 86,580, forward strand.
GATTATTCTGCATATCCGGGGAAATCAGAAGCGTTCGTACCAAACTTCTTGTTGAAAGAATGGATGGTTGGTGTCGTTGTATTGGTCGGTATGCTAGTACTGGTCATGTCCGATCCAGCTCCGCTAGGTTATCCTGCGGATCCTAAGAACACAGCGTTCATTCCGATGCCGGATTGGTATTTCTTATTCATGTATCAATTGCTGAAATACCCATATACATCTGGTGATTATGTTGTACTGGGTGCGGTTGTTGTTCCTGGTCTATTGTTCGGCGGTTTGCTGCTTGCTCCATTCTTGGATACGGGCAAAGAACGTCGTTTCTACAGAAGACCGATTGCTTCAAGTCTAATGATTCTATCTTTGGTAGCATGTACATACTTGACTTACACGTCATGGTCGCATTATCAAGTAGAATTGAAAGAGAAAAACATCGTTCCAGAGCACATCAAGCGTGAGGAAGAAATGCACGCTAACAAAGGTGCTGCTGCTGGCGGCGGCGCTTCCAAAGATACGAAAAAAGGTGCAGCAATCGTTGCAGCTGATGATCCAGGCGCTGAAATTTACAAGAAAGCTACTTGCTTATCTTGTCATGGAGCGGGACTTAAAGGGATGCCGGCTTCAGGTGTACCAGCCCTTCTGGGTGTAGGTGACAAGCATTCCCAAGAGGAGATTCTTGGAATTATCAAAAATGGTAAGGGTAACATGGGTAAACAATACCAAGCTAACCTTGACAAAGGTTTATCAGATGCCGATGTCACGAAGCTTGCAGAATGGCTATCCAAACAAAAAGCCCAATAATATGGGAAACCTGATCGCGTTAAGCGGTCAGGTTTTTTTAAATCAATAAGAGGAGGAGCATACGCACAGATGGGGTTATCTGCCAGCTATTTTTGGAGCAAGGATTTTCTATTGAGTAAAAAAATATTGTGGCTGCTGTTCATTTCTAACTTTCTTGGAACCGTATATGGTTATGAATGGTATTGGATTCAAATGACGAATACCATTGCCGAGAAACCGTTCTGGTACGTATATTTTGTGCCTGACAGCCCTACTGCCAGTCTCTTTTTTACCTTATCTGTTGGTTATTTGCTTCTGGATCACACTTCAATTAAACAATCTGGCAAATTATATCAAGCCATTAGAGGCTTTATCGAAGCTTTCGCATTAATTACTTCTTTTAAATATGGCATTTGGGCCGTTACAATGATTTGGGCTGGAGCTTGGCAAGGCGTCGCGGTAGGTTGGGATGGCTGGATGTTAACGAGCTCACATTTGGCAATGGCTTTGGAAGCGTTACTATTTGTACGTTGGTACCGTTACAGAGTTGGAGCGATCGTGTTGGTTGCGGCATGGACGTTCTGGAATGATTTCATGGATTATGAAAGAGGGGTTTTCCCAAGTTTGCCGAGCGTCTTGGTGGATAACTTCTATCGGACCATCGAAGCCTTCACCATTGGCTTGAGCGTTGTAGCCATTCTGATTGCTGTTTACTGCTTAATCGTGCGGCGAAAAACAAGTTCATAATTACTTGATAGCTGGTCTAAAATGGGACGAACCTCCATAAGATGATGGTGAAGGAGGGGAGTCCCATGTTTCATTCTACGAAAAAGAGAAAACTGGCAGCTGTCGTTGTGCTGTCTTTGGTTGTAAGCATCAGCGCGGCTTGCGGAGCCAACACTCGCACGAGTGGACAAGCTGCGAAACCGATAGATGCTGAGCAAGTACAGCGGGTGGAATTTCTAAATCAGATTGCAGACGATATGTACAAGCAAACGATGGATGGTCAAGTGGCGGAAGCGAGAAATAAACTGCAGCAAATGTCCGATCAAATTCCTAAGATTCACTTTGAGGGCATTACTTCGGTTGAAGGTCTCAATGCCTTAACTGAAACGATTACAGAAGCGAAGCGGGTCTACAATGCGGTTAATTATTCCCCTGATGAAGGACAAGTAGCTGTAGCCAAAATTCGCCTTGCGACAGACGCTTTGACCCATAAGAATCAACCGATGTGGCTGCAATATTACAAAGTATTGCAGAATGATACAACCTTACTGTCGCAGGATCTCAAAGCGAATAAACAAAATGAAATGCTGACTGATTTTGGTAAATTATCGCAGCATGTAGCCATTATTCATCCAGCTATTCTCATTAGTCGAGATGCAGGTTCTGTTGAGAAACTCGATTCTCTGCTCGTTTTTTTACATAAATACATAAATGAGAAACCAATGGCAGCGAATCAAGTAGAATCTGGATTGGGTCATCTCCACCAGGTTTTGGACGAACTGTTTCTGAAGAACAAGGATGCAATCGCCTTCGTGCCGATTACAGACCCGAGACAGCCGATTATTTGGTCATTAGGCATTGGGCTAATCATCGTAAGTGTGTTGTCTTTTGTCGGTTGGAGAATGTATCAGCCAGGAAGAAGTTTTGTGCCTGTCAAACAAACGCGTGAAGGCAAGAATCGATAGGATTGTTGATGATATTGAATGAAATAGGAGCTAAGCGGGTTGTATCCGCTTAGCTCCTTTGTGTTGGCAGCTTATTGTGTTTTGAAGCCTTCCCCAATCACATCATGGACCTCGCCAATGATGATAAAGGCACGCGGATCTATGGCGTGGATGAGTTCGCGAAGCCTTCTCGTTTCGTGGCGATAGACAACACAATAAACGACTTCTTTTTCATTGCCGGAATAGGCTCCCCTGGCAGGGAATATGGTCACGCCTCTGTCTAGTTCTTGCGTAATAGATTTGGCTAAAGGGACAGCCAGTTCGCTTATGATCGTAAAAGCTTTAGCTGTATAGGCGCCCTCAGATATGTAATCAATGATGCGTGAGCTGACGAATACAGCGACAAGCGAATATAGCACTTTTTCCTTAGGCAAGTAAAGAAAGGATGATCCGATGACAATGACATCGATAATCAGGATGACTTGTCCAACGCTCCAGCCCTTTTTCTTTTGCCCGATGCGGGCCAAGATATCCGAACCGCCTGTCGTACCGCCAAAGCGGAAGACGAGACCAAGGCCAATCCCGATGGTGACCCCGGCATACAAAGTCGCAAGGAAGTAGTCTTGACTCGTTTGGAAAGGGATTAGCCATTGGGCGCGAATGAGCAGTTCCATGATCCAGAGAAAGAAGGATAGGGAAACAACACCGAAAATCGTATACAGCATCGGGCCTTTGCCGAAGAAGCGCCACCCCAAATAAAATAGCGGTATATTGATGACTAGCGTGGAGATAGAAGGGGGAACGTTCAGCACATATTTGAGCAGCAATGAGATGCCTGTGACACCGCCCTCCATTAACTCGTTGGAAATGACGAAATAATGCAAACCGAACGCATAGATCGCAGTGCCGACCATAATCGCAAGCACGTTCGTAAATTGATCTGCAAATCGTTCTTTGAAAATCATTCTTATTCCTCCAGATAGGTGATGAGATCGTCAAAAAAATTTGTCAACTTTTCTTGTTTAGTTTAACATAGTAATGATAGCTTTGGTGAAGATGATGGAGAGAAGGGTGAACATGTCAGAACGTACACTTAAAGATATACAGCAAGAAGTTGATACTTATATTTCCCAGTTCAAAGAAGGATATTTCAGTCCGTTAGCGATGCTCGCGAGGATGTCCGAAGAAGTTGGGGAGTTAGCTCGAGAGGTCAATCATACCTACGGGGAAAAGCCTAAAAAAAGTACCGAAGCGGATAATTCCATCGAGCTGGAGCTTGGCGATATTTTATTCATCACGATTTGTTTCGCTAATTCACTCGGGATCGATCTGACCGAAGCCCATGATAAAATCATGCACAAATTCAATACACGGGACGCAGGTCGTTGGACCAAAATTAACACCGAAAGCACGTAAGCTTCATAAACTGTACTATCCCCTGTTAACGGGAAACTCGCTTTCGCAAAGGAGGATGGGCAGATGAATGGAGAAGATCAGATACAGAAAGCGTACGAATCCATACTTGGGCATGATTTCGAAAAAGCCATTGAATGGTTTGAAAAAGCGATAGCTGCGGAACCAGACAATGCTGCCTATCACTACAAACTTTCGATTACCTTTGCTAGAAGCAACAAGCTGTTTCAAGCGGTTGAACATGCCAGCAAGGCTCTGGATTTGGAAAGGGACAACGAGGTTTACCGTTATCACTTGCAAGTTTTACACGCACGAGAACTAGTTGATAGAGCACAAAAAGAAATAAGTGCCAAATCCGAACATGGGGAGCGGGCCATATTTCTGCTCAAAGAAGCAATTGTTCTTGATCCTCTGGCGATTGAAGCGTATCTTATACTAGGCGAGGTATTCGCTCTTCGCAATGATTATAGCAGAGCTTACCAGGTTGTAATGGATGCTCTTCGTCTAGAGCCCAATCATGAACTGGCGAAGCAGCAGGCTGCCCGCTATCAACTCAAGCTGAAATTGTAGGATGGAAACACATAAAAAGGAGATACACGACGCATGGATCGTAAAATTCGAGTAGCAGTCATTGGAGCAAGTGGAAGAATGGGGCGAGAGGTCGTTAAGACCGTATTGACAGAGTCCGATATGGAGTTGGTGGCAGGTGTCAGCCGCTCCTCTGGCCCAATTGATTTGGGGAAAATGGTTGGATTGGAAGCATGCGATGTTTACATGAGCAATAATGTTGAACAGGCTTTAATCGAATCCAAACCAGATGTTTTAGTCGATTTCACTGGACCGCAGACGGCGGTTTCCCATACAAACTTAGCCATTCGATTAGGAATTCGCCCTGTCATGGGGACGACTGGTTTCACGCCTGAAGCTATCGTACAATTGGACAAGCAGTGTCAAGAAGGAGGAATTGGCGGCATTATCGCGCCTAATTTCTCGATTGGCGCTATTCTGATGATGAAGTTCGCCGCGCAAGCATCCAAGTATTTCCCTAATTTGGAAATTATTGAATACCATGGCGATCAGAAGTTAGATGCTCCATCTGGAACAGCTGTCAAAACGGCTGAGCTCATCTCCGAAGTCAGAGAAGAACGACGTCAAGGCAACCCTAAGGAAGAAGAAACAATTGAAGGCTCGCGCGGCGGGTATTACAATGGGTTTAGAATACATAGTGTTCGATTGCCAGGCATTTTTGCTCAGCAAGAAGTGATTATGGCCGAACCAGGTCAGGCTCTTAAGATCAGACATGATTCTTATGATCGTGCCGCTTATATGCCAGGCGTTGCAATTGCTGTTCGTAAAGTGATGACGTATAGCGGAATGATTTATGGATTTGAGCATTTTATAGATTAAAGAGCCCTAGGGGAGTGGAATGTAGGATGTTAAAGATTGCGTTAATTGCCCATGATCGGAAGAAAGACGAAATGGTGAACTTTATAACAGCTTATGAACATGTATTTGAGGGACATCAGCTGTATGGAACGGGTACAACGGGGCAACGCATCATGGATGCTACCAAATTGAGTGTACATCGCTTTATGTCAGGTCCACTTGGCGGGGATCAGCAAATTGGCGCTTTAGTGGCACAAAATGAAATGGATCTTATTATATTTTTACGCGATCCATTAATGGCTCAGCCTCATGAACCCGATATTATTGCGCTTTTGCGTCTGTGCGATGTACAAGGGATTCCTTGTGCAACGAATGTAGCGACGGCAGAATTGCTCGTTCGAGCCTTGGATCGCGGTGATTTCGCTTGGCGCGAACTCGTACATAAATATAAACCGGGTATTGAATAAGATGAGCGACAAACTTGATATCCTTATTTTTGGCGCACATGCAGACGATGCCGAGATTGGCATGGGGGCAACCATTGCCAAGCACACCGCTCAGGGTGTCAAAGTAGGCATCTGTGATCTAACCTATGCGGAGATGTCTTCCAATGGTACCGTCGAGTCCAGAATCCAAGAAGCAGAGGAAGCGGCTGAACTATTGGGCTTAACGGTCCGCTCTAATCTGGGTTTGCCGGATCGCGGTCTGTCGAACCAGCCTAGCCATATTGAACGCATTACCCGGGAAATACGTAAATATAAGCCGCGCATCGTGTTTGCGCCCTATTGGCAAGACCGCCATCCTGATCACATTGCCTGTTCAGCTCTGGTGCAAGAGGCCGTGTTTAATGCCAAATTGCGCAAGTACTTGCCGGAGTCAGAACCGGTGAATGTCGAACAATTGTACTTTTATTTTATAAATGATGTGTATGACGCTGATCTTATGGTCAATGTCACTGAATGGTATGATAAAAAAATAATAGCCCTAGGCGCCTATCGTTCACAGTTTGTAACAGGGCAAGGCACAGTTGCAACGCCATTAAATCAAGGTTATATAGAACGAGTAGAAGCTCGGGATCGACTGATGGGGCAGAAACGAATGATTACCTATGCGGAAGGTTTCGTTTCCAAATTACCTTATGTGGTAGATCGCTTCGAGTGATCGGAAAAGAGGTGTAGGATGAGCGACAAACTTAAAATTGGCATCACTTGTTATCCGACTTTGGGCGGATCCGGGGTTGTTGCGACAGAACTTGGCAAGCTGCTTGCCGAAAAAGGACACGAGGTTCATTTTATTACTCACAGCATGCCTTTCCGTTTGGGGAAATTTCATAAAAATATTTTTTATCATGAAGTTGAAGTCAGTCAATATTATGTATTCCGTTATCCGCCCTATGATCTTTCGCTGGCTAGCAAGTTAGCGCAAGTTGCCAAGATGGAAGAATTGGATTTATTGCATGTGCATTACGCGATTCCACATGCTGTCTGCGCACTGCTGGCAAAGCAGATGGTTGGAACTAAACTGAAAGTTGTAACTACGCTTCATGGAACAGATATTACGGTTCTCGGCCAGGATCAATCGATTTCTGATTTAATTCGTTATGCGATTAATGAGAGCGATGCGGTTACAGCTGTTTCGAAGGATTTAATTAAAGAAACCAGGGAATCCTTGGATATTGACCGTGATATTGATTTAACCTATAACTTTGTTGACAAACGCGTGTATTATCCAAGGGATATATCCAAGCTAAGAGGCGAATTTGCGCGTCCGGAAGAAAAAATATTAATTCATATTTCCAATTTCAGGCCGGTTAAACGGGTGCAGGATGTCGTTGATATTTTTGCCAATGTGAGCAAACGGATTCCTTCAAGGCTTTTATTTGTAGGGGAAGGACCGGATCTTTCGAAAATGATCGCCAAAGTCAAAGAGCTTGGGCTTACGGATAAGGTAACGTTTTGTGGTAAACAGGATGATGTTGCCCAGGTGATTTCACTTGCTGACCTCATGCTTCTGCCTTCAGAGAAGGAAAGCTTCGGTCTCGTTGCACTGGAAGCAATGGCTTGCGGTGTGCCGACTATCGGTTCCAATGCCGGGGGAATTCCAGAGCTCATCACACATGGTGAGACCGGGTACTTGGCTGAAGTAGGCGATACGGAGAAAATGGCTGATCTTGCCGTTAATTTGTTAAGCAATCAGGTCTTGTATGAACAAGTGGTCGCGAATTGTTTGAACCGCGCCAGACATACGTTCTGTAATGATATTACAACCGTGCAATATGAAGAAATTTATTATCGCGTACTCGGAAGAGAACTTCCGGAATCTCATCGCATTACAGCTTCTGCCTGCCAATAAAGGGGAAGATAGCTGGTCAGGAGTAACATGTCGGAAGTAGATAACAAAGATAGATTGGATCACGGGGCTGCGCTCTTAATTCAGAAGCTTGTCGAAGCCGGTTTTGAGGCGTATTTGGTCGGCGGTTGTGTGCGTGATACGGTTCTTAAGCGACCGATCAAAGACATTGATATTGCAACCTCAGCGCTTCCTGAACAGGTGATGGCAATCTTCTCCCGTACGGTGCCAACGGGGTTACAGCATGGTACGGTTACGGTTGTTTTGAGCGAGGGAACCTATGAAGTGACGACATTCCGGAAGGAAGCGGAATACGAAGGCTTTCGCCGACCTTCTTCCGTAACGTATATCTCGGATTTGAACGAGGATTTGAAGCGGCGCGATTTCACCATGAACGCGATGGCGATGGATGGTCAGGGCGAGATTCTCGATCCTTTCGGGGGGCAAGAAGATTTGGCCCGCGGGGTGCTGCGCTGCGTAGGCGCAGCCCGGGAGCGATTCGGCGAAGACGCGCTGCGCATGCTGCGCTGCATTCGCTTTGCTTCGACCTATGATTTGCAGGTCGAGGAAAGCACTTGGTTGGCGCTGCTGGAGCAAGCTCCGCTTATGCGCCACATCGCTTTGGAGCGGGTGCGCAGCGAGCTCGCGCGCATGATCGAAGGCCCTGCGCCGGCGCGGGCCATCCGCTTGCTGCTGGCGAGCCGCCTTACGGCACACTTCAAAAAGCAGCTGCCGCTGCCTTTTGAGCGCTGGCTCGCCTGGGATGACGCGCTGGACGCCGTCAGCGCGCTTGCAGGGCAGCATGACCGCTGGGCGATGCTGCTGATGCTGCTGGAGGTGCCGGCGGACACAGTCCGCACGGCGCTCCAGGAGCTGACCTTCTCCCGCGCCGACGGCGATGCGGTCGTGGCGATTCTCGCCCTGCGCGATGCGGTGGCCGCCGGCGTGGCAGACCCAGACCCTGCTCCGCTGGAGCGGGTCTGGAAGCTTGGCGCGGTGCGCCGCGGCGAAGCCGCTGCCCGCGCTCTGCTGCGGCTGCTGCGCGCGCTGCCGCATACTGCCGAGCAGCGCGGCGAGCTCGCGCGCTTCCTGCAAACCGCAGCACCCGAACTGGTGCGCTGCGGAGCGGATTGGCTGAGCGAGGTTCCCTGCTTCAGCCTCAAACAGCTCGCCATATCCGGCAAGGATCTGGCGGGAGAGCTTGGGCTGCAGCCTGGCCCCTGGATGGGCGCCTTGCTGCAGCAGTTGCTCGAACGAACCGCGCTCGGTGAGCTTCCGAACGAGCGAGATGCGCTATTACAAGCCGCGCGTGCTGCGAAGTAGCAGCGCAGCGCGGTTTTTCTCAATATGGTTTGGGAGTTCCCTTCATGATGGTCATGCCGGGCTCACCATTGTAGAAGTCTAACCGCAGGCTAGTAAAGGAACGTCAATCCGCTATTCTAGGCAAAAGCGTCACTATCGAGTGGTTGAGGGAACTACAGTGCGCTATTTTGCTGTTTTGGTGGGAAGTTCAGCACTTTAGTCGAAATAAGACCCTGTAGTTCCGCTACGACCCTAACATCCCTGCTATTTGCCTATATAGCGGACTGTAGTTCCCTTAATAGGATTTGCTGCTTTTAAGAAGCTCATCTTTGAACGGCCTCGAAAGAGGTTTTCTCATAATCCAGATAGATGGCGAGTGAACCAAACATGAATGAACGTATTTTGGAATTGTTCCAAGAAACGCCGGAAGCGTATGTGTCTGGCGAAGAAATCAGCCGCAGGCTGAACGTTAGCCGCACGGCGATATGGAAGCATATCGAAGAGCTGCGGGCAGCCGGATACGAATTTGAAGCCGCGCCGCGCAAAGGCTATCGACTGGTGAGCAAACCGGACCGTTGGCAAGTGAATAAGCTCCTAGCCGGGTTGCAAACCAAAGTGCTAGGACAAAAAGTTCATGTATATGGCTCTGTAGATTCCACACAAACAATTGCCCATGCGCTGGTTGCTTCAGGGGCTCAGGAAGGCACGATTGTGCTAGCGGAGGAACAGACAGCCGGGAGAGGCCGAATGGGCCGTGCGTGGCATTCTCCGTCGGGTAAAGGCATTTGGATGAGTATTGTGCTTACGCCGCGTGTCCCTGTTTATTTTATGCCGCAATTAACGCTGCTCAGCGCCGTTGCCTTGTGCCGCTCCATCCAGAAAGTATGCCAAGTTGAGATTGGCATCAAATGGCCGAATGATCTCCTTATCAAGGGCAAGAAGGTCAGTGGGATTTTGCTTGAAAGCAGCGGTGAAGATGAACGTCTCAAATATGTCATTGCCGGGATCGGCATCAGCGTCAATTTGACCACGGAAGATTATCCGGAGGCATTGCGGAGCATTGCCACCTCACTGGCGATTGAATCCGGCCAAGTGATTTCACGAGAACTTCTGGTCCAAACTTTCCTGTTGGAATTTGAAGATCTATATGCGCTCTATATGGACAAAGGGTTCGCGCCTATACGGCTGCTCTGGGAAGCGCTCAGTGTGACACTGAAGCGGCCTATTCGCACGTCTACGCCTTCCGGTTTCATCGAAGGCATTGCTGACTCCTTGGACGACTCAGGTGCCTTAACGGTCATTACACCCTCTGGAGAGAAGATCAAGATTTACTCTGGAGATATCGAACTGAAATAAAGATAAGGTATCAAATGGCAGCAGGATTTGGTATAATAGGGTGACAAGGCGGTATCCTTAAAGGAACGGCACTTGCAGCTTGACCGTATGTTGTTGCACATTTGAATAACCGTTATACAAGATGTTGGATTCTGCTCTGAGCCTTATGGGACCGAGACAGAAGGATCACCTTAGATTCTTTCTGCATGCGATCCTTTTAGCTCTTAGCTAAAAGGTTTTTTATTTTATATCAGGAAGTTGGGATTGACATGGAACAACGTAAGCCGCTAACCACAACGAAGATGAGAAAAATGAAGCAGGACGGCGTGCCGATCACGATGATCACAGCCTATGATTACCCTTCAGGCCGACTGGCGGAAGAGGCTGGCATTGATGTCATTCTTGTTGGTGATTCACTGGGCAATGTCGTGATCGGGTTCGACTCCACACTGCCGGTGACACTGGATGATATGGTGTACCATACGCGGGCGACGGTGCGGGGAGCATCTCGCACTTTTGTCGTAGCGGATATGCCGTTCCTTACGTACCATGGCAGCTTGGATGTGACGTTAAAAGGCGTTGCCCGCTTAATGCAAGAGGGCGGAGCGAAGGCGGTTAAGCTGGAAGGCGGAGCGGAAATCGCTGCGACGGTCAAAGCGATTACACAAGCTGGCGTTCCAGTCGTTGGACACTTGGGCTTAACACCTCAGTCGGTTCATCAACTCGGCGGTTTCCGTGTACAGGGGAGAAGCTCGGAGCAAGCGGAGAAGCTGCTGAGCGATGCCAAAGCGATTGAGGAAGCGGGCGCATTCGCCATTGTTCTGGAGTTGGTTACCGATGAGTTGGCGCAATGGATATCCAAGCAGCTGACGATCCCGACAATTGGGATTGGATCTGGGGTACATTGCGATGGACAAGTGCTCGTCTATCATGACCTTTTGCAGTATGGTTCTGACAGTGCACCCAGAAAGTTCGTCAAAGCTTACGCTAATATCGGGGAAACTATTCGAAAAGGTATTGCCGAATATGTGAAAGAAGTGAAAACACGCGCTTTCCCAAGTCCCGAGAATACATTCCACATGGACAATGATGTCGTGCAATATTTGTATGGCGACAAGGAGGATTGATCGCTATGGAAGCGACTCAGACAATGCAAGTTGTTCATTCCATCGCCGAGCTGCGTTCGCGGATTAAAGATTTCCGGCGTACAAACGATCAAACCGTGGGTTTCGTGCCGACGATGGGGTATTTGCATGAAGGACACGTGAGTTTATTGCGCAAGGCGCGGGCACAAAGCGGACTGGTTGTCTTGAGCATTTTTGTCAACCCGCTGCAGTTCGGGCCGGGCGAGGACTTCGAACGGTATCCGCGCAATACGGAGAAGGACCTCCAATTGGCTGAAGCGGCTGGCGCTGATCTGGTCTTTATGCCTTCCGTAGCTGAAATGTATCCGTCTCCGACGCGCACAACAGTGAATGTAACCGGACTAACAGCCAGACTATGCGGAGCATCGCGTCCAGGACACTTTGACGGCGTAGCCACTGTAGTCAGCAAGCTGTTTCATATTGTACAGCCGGATCAAGCTTTTTTTGGTCTTAAAGATGCCCAACAGATCGCAGTGATTCAGCAAATGGTGCTGGACCTCAATCTTGCTGTAGAAATCGTTCCTTGCCCAACGCTGCGGGAAGCGGATGGGCTTGCCATGAGTTCCCGAAACGTGTATCTTTCTGAAGATGAGCGCAAGCAAGCTTTGGTGCTGTCGCAAGCTTTGCAGAAAGCCCGGGATTTTAGTCTTGCCCAGGCCAGTTTTACATCCGAAGAGCTTGAAGAACTTGTCAGGAGCCATATTTCAACGGCTTCATTAGCTGATATTGATTATGTCGAGGCGCTTGCTTATCCGAGCTTGGAACCATTTGACAACAGCCATCATACCTCTTCTATCATTATTGCTTTAGCTGTTAAATTCGGCAAAACCCGGCTAATTGATAATCTCATTTTACAAGTAAGGAAGTGACGACGATGTTTCGCACAATGATGAAAGCCAAAATTCACCGCGCAACCGTTACAGAAGCCAATTTGGACTATATCGGAAGCATCACGATCGATGAAGATTTGATTGATTTGGTTGACATGCTGCCCAATGAGAAAGTGCAGATCGTCAATAACAATAACGGCGCACGCCTGGAAACCTACATTATTCCGGGGCCGCGCGGCTCTGGCGTTATTTGTCTGAACGGAGCAGCAGCCCGGTTGGTGCAGACTGGAGACACCGTTATTATCGTCTCGTACGCGATGTTGAGCGATGAAGAGGCTAAGAAGCATCACCCGACAATTGCGATCATGGGGGCTAATAATAAAGTGGTCCAGCTGCTGAAAGAGGAAGAGCACTCCACGATCCTTTAAGTCCTGACTTCCATGCATGAAATCGGCTCTGTTTACAAAGAATGAGGATAAGCTTTCGAAGCAAAGGTGGGATGCCAAATGTTTAAGCATTTATTTTCCACAATGAACGAGGTTTTGGAAGAAATCCAAAAAGAATATCCGAATAGTGATGTGGAAAAAAAGGCGGAGCTCGACGAACAATTGCAGGTGTTGAAAACGATGAGCGACGAGTTCATCGAGGCGTGGCTGCTTTTTGAGGAGAAGCTGGGAAAGTTTTATGGGGACGTACCGATCAGCACCCAAACCCTTCATAAAGAACTGATGGATCTTGATTTGTCCGGGAAGCAGACGGATGAATTCGTGCGGGGGCAGGGCTATTACAAGCTTTACATGTACGATCAGGCGATTAAAGAGTTTGCAGCATTGATTGAGAAGCAGCCTGATTTCTTGTTGGCCAGAGTGTATTTAGCGATGGGACATTTGCGGAAAGGGGAGTTTGGAGAAGCGTATCAACACTTCAAATTCCTGCTTCCCTTAACCGATAATTCCCAAATGAAGGCCATCTCCTATAATGCCATGGGCTGTATACAAGTTCAGAATCAGAATATGGAGAAAGCCTTTGAGTATTTCCAAAAAGCGTATCACACCGATCCTTCATGTATGGAGCCGCTGATCAATCTGGACGAATCTTAAGACCTAAACGGCGACTAGGTATTCCCTTTTCCTCATCAGATTTGGTATGCTAGGAGAAGTGCAGGACGAAGGGATTGAAGATACACGTCATGAAATTTGCAGTTTTGGATTTTGAAACGACAGGAAGTCAGCCCGCGGATGAGATTATCCAGGTTGGATTAGTCATTATAGATCAATTTCAAATCACAGACAGGTATACTTCTCTGGTCAATCCAGGGATTAGTATACCTTCTTCCATTACAACACTTACTGGCATTACGGAAGATATGGTGGCCGATGCCCCAACGCTTGATCAAGTCATGTCAGATATGTTTCCGCTTCTATTTGATTGCGTGCTGGTAGCACATCATGCTGCTTTCGACGTGTCCTTTTTGCAAAAAGGTTTGATGAAGACGGGGTATCCGCCTTTCTCAGGACGCGTTTTGGATACGATCGATATGCTGCGTATGCTGTTTCCTTCGATTTCGAGCCTTCAACTTAGTATGGTGGCTGCTTTGTTCGGGCTTGATCATGAGAGGCCGCACCAAGCGGATAGCGATGCAGAAGTGACCGCTGCCATCTGGGTCATGTGTTTGGAACGATTAATTGGATTGCCGCTGCTGACGATTCAACGCTTGCAGCATATTTTTGAAAACGGGAACAGTGATTTAGGCTGGTTCTTGGATGAAATCTGTTTGTACAAAGAGTCCATCACAAGTGTAGATATGGATACGAATCGTTACTTCCGGCAATTCACGCTGAATGTTTCTGATTGGGGCGAGGAAGAAGATATTCGCACGCCAGCCGATGAGGCTGGTTTGGGGACTTCATTCAAGGCGTTCCATCAAGGACTCAAAACTGCGCTGCAAGCGAAGTTCGAGATCTTTGAAGATCGCGAATCTCAAGAGCAGATGATCCATGAAGTGGAGAAGTCGCTTGAGAACGATCAGCACTTGATGATTGAGGCTGGCACAGGTACGGGCAAATCGTTGGGTTACTTGATCCCGGCCATTTATTATGGCATTAAGTATGAGAAGAAAGTGGTCGTATCGACGCACACGATCAATTTGCAGGAACAGCTGCGGGAGCGGGATATTCCGCTATTGAAGGCGATCTTTCCGGTGCCTTTCAAAGCCGCGGTGCTCAAAGGCAGAAGCCATTACCTCTGCCTGCGCAAATTCGAAACGAAATTGACGACACGTGATTATGAGAATGGCAAGGAAGATCCGATAACGGCCGCGCAAATGGTTGTTTGGCTTAGTGAAACCGAACATGGCGACGATGAGGAGCTGCATTTTGGAAATAAGGGTGCGCAGTTCTGGCATACGGTTGCCAGTGATACCGACTCCTGTTTGAACCGGATGTGTCCATGGTATAAGAAATGCTTCTATCATCGCGCACGCAATGACGCCAATACGGCCGATGTGATCATCACCAACCATTCCCTCCTCTTCACGGATATGAAGGCTGAGAACCGCCTTCTACCGTCTTACAAGCACCTTGTCATTGATGAGGCGCATCATTTTGAAGAAGTCGCGAGCAAGCACCTGGGAATTGAGCTTCATTCTTCGGCCTTTTACCATTCCTTATTATGGCTGTACAAAGATAATCGCAGTGGTCAATTGCCGATGCTCCGGTTTCGATTGCAGAAGTCCAATGAGCATGCAGAACGCGCAGCAGCCTGGAGTCAAACGATTGACAGTCTCTTCCCTAAAATCATTAAGATTAAAGAAGATTGGGATCGATTGAGCGAATCGCTGTATGAACTTTTGGCTGCGAACAGCGACCCTTCCCAAACGGAAAATTCGCAGTATGTTCTGCGGGTGAAGTCAGAGACGCTGCCTGACAACTGGCGAGAGCTAGTGATTATGGAAGACAATATTTATCTGAATGCCAACGATTTGCTGCGGACACTCGATAAATTGCTGAGTGAAGTCAAAGAGATGCAGGATGTGCTTGGCGTTCAAGGCCTTGTAACGGACCTGAATGGTACGGTTAAGGAATTATACGAACATCGCGACGCGCTGCACTTCTTTATGAAGATGGCTGACGAAGGCTATGTGTATTGGATGGAAGCTGGCACCTATGCCAAAGCCAAGTCACTGCAGTTGAACTCCGTACCTATTGATGTAAGCGGACTGCTGCAGCAGCATTTTTTTGAAACGAAAGATAGTATTGTCCTAACCTCAGCGACTTTATCCGTGAATAAGTCCTTTCAGTACTCCGCTGATCAATTAGGCTTGGCGATTCCAGAAGATGAAGAGAGAGGCAAACTCAAAACGGTGCAGTTGCCTTCGCCCTTTAATTACCGTGAGCAAGCGCTTGTCGTGATTCCGCGTGATTTTCCAATGATCAAAGGTGCGGGAGATCCTGCCTTCATCAATGCCCTTATCCAATCGCTTAGTGATGTAGCGCAAGTTACGAAGGGACGCATGTTGATCCTGTGTACCTCGAATCGGATGTTGAAGCAAATATATGCAGGGATGAAGGACTTGCTCAAGCCATACGGCATCACCGTGCTGGGACAGGGCATTGACAGCAGCAACCGCAGTAAGTTGACCCGAATGTTCCAAGATAATGCGATGTGCGTTCTACTGGGCACCAGCTCGTTCTGGGAGGGTGTCGATATTCCTGGGGACGCGCTCAGCTGCTTGGCTATTATTCGACTGCCGTTCCAACCGCCCAACAACCCGTTGGTCGAAGCCAAATGCGAGAACATCAAGAAGCGAAATGAAAATCCGTTTATGAAATTCTCGGTGCCGCAGGCTGTCATTCGTTTCAAGCAAGGGTTTGGACGGCTTGTCAGAAGGGCTTCTGATAAAGGAATCGTTATCATCTACGATACCCGCGTCATCGATACTTACTATGGCAAACACTTCCTCTACTCACTGCCTGGGCCTAAGATAGAGCATATGACGACGGAACAAATGTTACCAAGGATTGAGCAGTGGATGGGGATGGGGGATGCCGAAAGATGAAAACGCAGAAAATATCAGAGGCTGTCGTACGCAGATTGCCCATTTATTTACGGTATTTGAATGAGCTTTCGATGAAAAATGTGTCGACGGTATCCTCGCAGGATTTGGGCCAAAAGCTGGATCTGAATCCTGCTCAAATTCGCAAAGATTTGGCTTATTTCGGAGAATTCGGGAAAAAAGGCATCGGCTACGACATCTCTTATTTGATCGAGAAAATTAGACAAATTCTTAAGCTTGACCGGCATATTCAAGTAGCTCTTGTCGGGGCGGGCAATCTGGGCCGTGCGTTGTGCAATTATAATACCTATCTGCGTAATGATATGAAAATAGTCGCTTTGTTCGATGCGATGCCTGAAAAAGCGGGGGAGATGATCAATAATTTGATCGTCCAGCCGATGTCCGAGATGAAGAGCGTATTATCGCAGCTGGGCGTGCGTATTGGGATTATTACTGTACCGGCGGCCGAGGCTCAAAATGTAGCCAATCAATTCGTTGACTGCGGCATTGAAGCGATCCTGAATTTTGCGCCTGTTATCATCAAGGTGCCTGCGGAAGTGCGCGTGCATTACGCGGATTTCACGACGGAGCTGCAAAGCTTGGCGTATTATCTGGATTAGCAGGAGCTGAGCAGAGCTGTGCAGAGCAGAGCAGCAGCTCAAAATAGAACAGGTGGGCGTGAGGGTGGAAACGCGCGACGCGGTAGCCCCCCTAGATGTACACATAGAAAAACCGTCAGGATGTACCTGACGGTTTTTTCTTTAAATATATAAGAGTTTATATGTTTTGGAGTGAACGCGGAATTATTCCCGCTGCCTCGCGCGGAGGTAAGGGAACTATGGTGCGCTATTCTAGCCAAAAAGCCAAAAGTGTCATTTTCGGTAGGGTGAGGGAACTACAGTACGCTATTTTGCCGTTTCATGGGAATTTTCAACGTTTTCGTGGAAATGAGACCCTGTAGTTCCGCTATTAGTCACGCATCCCTACTTTTTGCCTAATTAGCGTCCTCTAGTTCCCTTACAAGGTTTTGCCGCTAGAAGAGACTGATCTATCAGGGCAGTGAAGCCGTTTTTCTTCATTCGAACAAGATTGGACCTTTAAAAAATAAGTCTAAACAATACGAAGTAAATCGAGAAGGCCAAAATGATGCTGATTGGAATGGTGATGATCCAAGTTATGAGCATCCGCCCAACCGTGCCCCATTGAACATCATGAAACCGCAGCACACTGCCTGTCCCAATGATCGCGGACGAAATGACATGTGTTGTGGAAAGGGGTTTGCCGATGAAAGTCGAGAATTGAATAACAATGGATGAAGTTAAATCAGATGCAAAGCCATTGATGGGTTCAATTTTAACAATTTTACCGGAAACCGTTTTGATGATGCGCCATCCGCCGATGGAAGTACCAAGCCCCATCGCCAAGGCGGCTGAAATTTTTACCCAGAGAGGGACATCGAGATCGGTTTGTACACCGGCAGCTACGAGACCGAAGACGATAATACCCATTGCCTTCTGAGCGTCATTTCCACCATGGGAGTAGGATAACAGACCCGCGGAAATAATTTGCAGCGTACGAAACATTCGATTCAATTTGGATCTTGATGTATTTCCCGACCAGATGACAATGTATTTGATCAGCACCATGATGAGATAACCTAGTCCAAAAGCAATGAGAGGCGACAAAAGCAGGATAATGATGATTTGCGTAAATCCATCCCAGTTGACCGCATGGACGCCTGCACCGGCAATTACCGCACCTGCTAATGCGCCAAGCAAAGTGTGAGAAGAGGAAGATGGAATGGAAAGGTACCAGGTTAAAAGATTCCAGATAATAGCTGCCAATAAGGCGGCTATGACAATTTCTACGCCATTCTCAATCTTGGCAGGGTTCGCGATGCTGCCTCCGACCGTTTTGGCAACTTTGGAAGAAACCATAGCGCCTACAAAGTTAAGCGTTGCAGCCATGATGATGGCTACCCGCGGGCTAAGCGCTCGTGTTGAAATGGAAGTTGCAATCGCATTGGCTGTATCATGAAAGCCATTGATGAAGTCAAAAAGCAAAGCGAGAATGACAATAATAACTAAATAGGTTAACATGATTTCCTCCTAAGCGTTTTCCGATTGGAAAACTTTCTTCGCGTCATAGCAACGAAAGTTCCTATGAATAACGAAGCACGACACTGTCTAGGATATTGGCAACATCTTCACAAGCATCCGTGGTTTCTTCGAGACGCTCATAAATTTCTTTCAATTTGAAATCTTCGTACGGGTCTTTGCGCGTGATGAAAATTTGGCGAATGCCTTCCCGCATCAAGCGGTCTCCATCATTTTCGAGGGAGTTGATAGCTACGGTGTGCTCTGGGATTTGCATATATTTTTTCTTGGCAAGGAGTTTGAAGGCATCCAGCATATGCTGACAGGAGTCAACAATCACGGCTGAAAATTCTTTCATATAGGAATCTGTGTGGGAGACAGAGAGATAATCGAATCGAGCAATCGTGGCTTCTATACCATCGGTCACATCATCTACTTTGGAAGCGAGGACCATAATATCTTCCCGATCAATAGGGGTAATGAAAACTTTGTTCAGGCCTTTGAAGATTTCGTGCGTAATCGAATCACCAGCGTGTTCCAGATCGTGAATGGGTTTAACATATTCAATTGGAGGTTTATCACCCATCATAGCTGTGCGGAACAATTGTGCGGTTTGGAGTGCGTTTTCAGCAGCACGTATTAGTAGTTGCAAGAAATCGACTTCGTTCTTTTTTGTGAATAACGTTGTCATATAATCCTCCTATTATTTACTATATGTAGAAATTTTTGATCAAATTATCGTCTTTTTCAGGATAAACAGACCAATATGTAGAAAAAAACTCACAATGCTAAAAGTATCATATCAATCGTACTTTAAGCAACGAAAATTCCGTGACAATTTACATTTTCTTAACATGGCGATGAATTCTTGATTTTAGATGCTCGAAGTTGTAAAGTTTATAAAGCAGTGTTTGTCTTTAGAATGAGCATAGAGAGGGTTTTTTAGTATGAAAAAAACATTAATTACGAACGGAATTTTTATTTCTAATAATGAAGCGAAATCGTCAATCCAAGGTTGTATGGTGATTGAAGGCAATCAAATTACATACATTGGTGATCAAAGCCCAGAACCGCGCGAAAACTATGATGAAGTGATCGATGGAACGAACAAACTATACATGCCTGGTCTCGTCAACACACATGGACATGCGGCAATGTCACTGTTGCGTGGATACGGGGATGATCTGGCACTGCAAGTTTGGCTGGAAGAGAAAATGTGGCCGATGGAAGCCAAATTCACATCCCAGGATGTCAAATGGGGGACACAGCTGTCCATTATGGAAATGATCAAAGGCGGCACTACGACCGTTGTTGACATGTACGATCATATGAATGAAGTGGCCAAGTCTGTGGAGGAGTCAGGTATGCGCGGCGTGCTCACACGTGGTGTCATTGGCCTATGCCCGCCCGATGTTCAAACCTCCAAGCTGATCGAAGCGACAGAGTTTGCGAAAAATTGGCATGGTCAAGCGAATGGCCGAATCACCACGATGATGTCTCCGCATGCTCCTTATACATGCCCGCCGGATTACATCGAACGTATCGTGCAGGCTGCCCATGATTTGAATCTGCCGATTCATACGCATATGTCGGAAACGAGCCGTGAAGTGCAAGCAAACGTTGATCAATACGGCCTGCGCCCTGTTGCTCACCTAGAGAAGATCGGCGTGTTCAGCAGACCGACGCTCGTCGCACATGGTGTGCATTTGACGGATGAGGAAATCGGCATACTTAAGCAATATGATGTTCGTGTATCCCATAATCCAGGCAGCAACCTGAAATTAGCTAGCGGTGTAGCTCGTGTTCCAGAGCTTTTGCGCGCTGGGGTAAAGGTTTCCCTGGGTACGGACGGCGCTGCTTCCAATAACAATTTGGATATGTTTGAAGAAATGAGATTGGCTGCATTGATTCATAAAGGCGTTTCCGGCGATCCGCTCGCAGTACCAGCGGCGCAAGCACTTCTGCTCGGGACGCGCATGGGTGCAGAATCTGTATGGTTGGATGATGTAGGTTCGTTGCAGCCGGGGATGAAGGCTGATTTCATCGCCTTGGATATCGATCAGCCGCATTTCCTGCCGCGGACGGATTTCGTTTCTCATATTGTGTACTCGGCTTGCGCCAAAGATGTAGTTGATGTTTGTGTAGATGGTAATTGGATCGTTCGCAAGGGCGAGTGCTTGACGCTGGATGAAGAAAAAATTAAGCGTGAATTTGTGCAGTCCTTTGACAGGCTGATTGGTTAAGCCACTTGCCGTTAAGTTCGTCTGGGGAGGTGATCCGCGAACATGAATACAAAGCGATCCATCATGCTCGGTGTTTTCATTGTTGTCACACTGGGTGTTGTACTTAGCCGCTTTTACTTAAATGTTCAGGATGAACATTGGGATGAAAAAAGCAAAGCAGTTGAAAAGGCTTATGAGAAAAGCATCATGACCAAAGCGACGAATGTGGATTTCTTCTATGGAGACGAACCCCTGCAAATCGTTTATGGGGAAGATAAGTTAGGTCAAGGCGTCATTGTCTGGGTTTCTGACAAAGATACGCACACCGAGATGACCGCGGATGCTATTACGGAGGACCAAGTTCGGGAGACGATGCTCAAAAAGGACGCGGACTTCGAAATTGAACGGGTAATCCCAGGTAAGCTTGGTCAGGAATATGTTTGGGAAGTGTTCTATAAGAAGCAAGAAGATAGCGGAACACGTTATTTCTATGATTACTATAAATTCAAAGATGGAAGCTATCTGGATACGTACCGACTCAGCCTGCACTAGGGCTGAGTTTTTTCGTTTCCACTCTTTTCATAAAGCAAAGGTGTATACCGCGTGATATACTATTCGTATAGAAAAGGACGAAACAAAATAATTTGGAGAAAGGGGGACGTTGACTGATGAAGCTGCGTCTCTTACCTGTCGTAATCAGTGTAATCATTTCTGCCGGTGTTTTGTTTGGTGGATGGTTTGCCTATACAAGCTTGGCTATGGAAAATCCGTTAAACGACATCATAAGCAAAGTTCCCGGTGTCACGAGCTCGACGATGAAATTGGATAGTGAGCGTGTTGATATTGAAGTTTCACTAAATAAAGATGCGAATTTAAGAACGGTAGTTGATCGTATTCATAAGGATAGCGCTTCTATTATTGGTAAACGGACGGTTAATATTCATATCAAAGATAACCCTTCAGACAAGCTGGACCAGTGGTGGTCGAAAGCTTTATTTGAAGTTGCTCAAGCGATGGAAACGAAGCATTATGCCGATATACCAACTACTTTGCAGAAGTATGCAAGTGAAGTGCCGACAATGAAAGTGGAAAGTGAAATGGATCAGACGTATGTGTACATTCGCTTGACAGATGGTGATGCGACGAAATTCATTATGCTGCCTAGAACTTCTCAGATCGGGGTGTGGCCGAATGAGTAAACTTTATAAGGAAATTGGTATTGGGTTTATTCCTGTTTTGCTTGCTTTTTTAATATTTCTCGGTGTGAATATTATACCGATTCTCTTCGTGGCCGTGCTAGGTGTATCGTTATTTTATATGATTCGCGGCCGCGGCGGTGTCGGGATTACGACTGGCGGTGGCGACCGCAAAAGCAAAAATCGCACGCCATCCTACTTAACTTTCGAGGAGATTGGCGGTCAGGATCGAGCGAAGAAAGAGTTGACGGAAGCGCTGGATTTTTTGATCAAACATGAGGAAATTAAGAAGCTGGGTATTCGCCCGCTCAAAGGGATACTGCTTACGGGTCCTCCGGGGACCGGGAAAACATTAATGGCCAAAGCCGCTGCTCATTATACGAATTCTGTTTACTTAGCCGCTTCAGGCAGTGAGTTTGTGGAGATGTATGTGGGTGTTGGCGCGAGCCGTGTACGTGATTTATTCAAAGAAGCTAGATCGCGCGCTGCCAAAGAAGGCAAGGATAATGCGATTATCTTTATTGATGAGATCGATGTGATCGGTGGAAAGCGTGATGGCGGTCAGCAAAGAGAATATGATCAGACGCTCAATCAGTTGTTGACGGAAATGGATGGGATTCATACGAATGACGCACCTCGCATTTTAATTGTTGCCGCTACGAATCGTAAGGAAATGCTGGATAGCGCGTTATTGCGTCCTGGTCGATTTGACCGTCATATTGAAGTTGATTTGCCCGATAAGAAAGGCCGTCTGTCTATTCTGGATATTCATGTGAAAAATAAACCGTTATCCAAGGGAGTATCCTTGGATACGATAGCTGATCAGACGTTTGGCTTCTCAGGAGCACAGCTCGAAGGGGTGCTGAATGAGGCTGCGATTTATGCGATGCGTGAAGAAAAAACAGCCATTGAACAGCATCATTTGGCATCTGCGATTGATAAGGTGATGATGGGGGAAAGAACAGATAAAGAAACCGCGCAAGAGGAGAAGGAACGTGTTGCTTACCATGAATTAGGACATGCGATTATCGCCGAATTGGTTCGTCCCGGTTCCGTGTCTCAAGTTACGGTCAGCCCGCGCGGGAAAGCCTTAGGTTATGTGCGTCATAATCCACCTAAGGACCATTATCTATATACCAAAGATTATATTGAGCATCAGATCATGATTGCTTTGGGCGGAGCCGCCGCGGAGGAAATCTTCTATGGCGGGCGCAGCACAGGTTCGCGCAATGACTTTGAACAAGCGTTGTCCATGGTCCGCAATATGATGGATTCCGGCTTGACCTCTCTAGGCATTATCGATCGTGAAATGGTGACCAAAGATCAATTAATGAAAGAGAATACAGCGATTCTCGAGGCGCTTATGATTCGTACGAAGTCGCTGTTGGAACAGCAACGCAGTGTGTTTGATCATTCGTTCGCGATACTGATGAAAGAAGAAGTCTTGTCAGGCGATACATTCCGCACGCTGTTTGATGCATCTGTGACACAGATTGCGTAGAGAAAACCGTTGGCCATTGGTCAACGGTTTTTGTGTTTGCGTGTAGCTGGTGAGATCGGGATGAAAAGCAGCGCTGCTGGCGGAGGCGGAGGCGAAAAGAGGAGCGTTAATGCTGAAAAACAACGTTACCGGCGGTGAAGGAGCAGTGTGGACAGCATTTTAGGTGACTTCAGGTGAGATAAGGATGAAAAACAGCGTTATGGCGGCACTTGAGGCCAAAGAGGGAGCTTTAACGTTGAAAAACAACGTTACCGACGTGAAGGAGCGCCGTGGAGGCATTTCAGGTGAGATAAGGATGAAAAATAGCGTTATGGCGGCACCTGTGGCCAAAGAGGGAGCTTTAACGTTGAAAAACAACGTTACTGTCAGAGAAGGAGCACCGTGGACAGAAGCTTTGCAAAAAACCTAACATGAATATTTCGTTAGAATATATTCCTAAATATGTAATTAAATGATGTATTTTTCTGGACAAAACACAAAAAAACCCCTAAGGTCGAGTTACAGACATGTTA
>NZ_BMHE01000022.1 GCF_014640555.1 Paenibacillus marchantiophytorum
TGTCTGTAACTCGACCTTAGGGGTTTTTTTGTGTTTTGTCCAGAAAAATACATCATTTAATTACATATTTAGGAATATATTCTAACGAAATATTCATGTTAGGTTTTTTGCAAAGCTTCTGGAAATCTCCCTTCAAACAGCGAAATAACGTACTGGAGTTCCCTCTACCTCGCGATATGGACACTTTTTGCTGGATTAGCGCACTGGAGTTCCTTCAACCTCGCGATATCGTCACTATTTGCTGGAATAGCACACTGGAGTTCCCTCGACCCGCCTATATGGACACTTTTTGCTGGATTAGCGCACTGGAGCGCACTGGAGTTCCCACAACCTCGCGATATCGTCACTATTTGCTGAAATAGCGCACTGGAGTTAACTAGAGTTCCCCAACCACGCCTATAAGGACTATTTGCTAATGCTAAAATAGCGCCCTGCTGTTCCCTCATCTCCGCGCGAGACAGCTCGGGTAATTCCTCGATTACTCCATAACATATAACATATATAAATGTTAAAAAGAGGCGCTCTCAAGGTAGATACCTTGATGGCAGCCTCAGCATTTCATTACTAGTTAAGCAAGTTAGGCAAACAAACCTTGACCCAGATAGGAGCCTTTGGCCGTGACGCCAGGCAGAACAGCGAAATAACCTCCGCCAGTTGTATCAGTATAGGCTAACATTTGATCAGGAAGCTTAGGGTTTGTCAAGCGCTTCTGGATGGATTCAAACTGCGTTTGAATATTCCGATTGAAGCAGACGAACAACAGTCCTGCATTAATGCGGCCCACATCGTCTAGATTCTCCATAAAATTGTAGCCGCGGCGCAGAATCCGTTCTCGCTCTGAACTTTCGCCTGCTCGTGGATTCGAAAGCCTGATGTGAGAATCCAAGGCTGTCATCTTCCCTTGATCATCCTCACTGAATTTCGGTTGATCCATTTCTGCATGACCGTCTAGCGGAGCCCCAGATACCTTCTGACGGCCTATAATCGTCTCTTGATCGGAATAGGTCTGCTGATCCCACGTCTCAATCCGCATATGAATACGTCGAACGACCATGTACGTGCCGCCGGCTAACCAGGCAGCGCCATCACCTGATTCCAGCCATACATTATTTTTCATGAAATTCTCATCATTGAGCGCTGGGTTATTCGTACCGTCTTTGAATCCAAACAGATTCCTCTTGGTGCCTTGCGATTTCACGCCGAGCTGTCCGGTTTGCTGCCAACGCAGATGAGCAACCCCGCGTGCCGCTTTGGCTAAGTTGCGTATCGCATGGAAGCAAATCATCGGATCGTCCGAACAAGCCTGAATCACGATATCCCCGTGTGTTAATTGCTCTTGTAACGTATCTTTGTGAAAAATAGGCATTTCGGTCAGGCCAGCAGGCTTCTTCGCACGCAGACCGAATCGGTCTACGCCCTCTTTGTCAAACAGCGTTGCACCCACGGCGAAGGTAATGGTCAACTTCCCCGTATCTAGGCCGATTTGTTCACCGGTATCTGTAGGAGGAAACTTGGCATCTTGCGGTTCTGCAGCCAATGGCTTGCCAGCCATTAACGTTGCCGCCATCTCCGTCCATTGTTTCATTAACTCTTGCAGTTCTTTCACGTCCGATGTTGTAACATCGAAAGCAGCAATATTAGCGAAGTTCTGGGCAGGAGTTACGACTCCGGTTTGATGGGCACCATAGAATGAGATGGTTTCATTCGCAACATCCGCGGTTGCCACCTGAGAACCGCCAGGCAGAATTTGTTTGGTTTTCCCCAGCAAATCTCCTAATACTACACCGGCAGCACCCGCAGCCGTCATCCCCAAAAAAGCACGGCGATTCATTTTATCCCCCATACCCGTGACACCCCTTCACAATCTTTATTTATTTACTTAAAGTGCCTGGCATTTTGACAAGCGGTTCAGCCAAGGCTTCTAATTTATTTTTCAAATCTACTTGTTTGGATTGTTCAATTTTGCTGAAATCAGTCCAAGTCGCACCTACAGGTGAAAGAGTGTTCATGGCCTCGATAACTGTATTCATGCTTTTGCTGATCTTCTCATCCAGAGCCGCGTCTTTCTTCTTCAATTCACCTTTAACCAGATCATAGATGGCTTGTGCGCCTTCTACGTTCGCCCGAATAACAGGGACTGTCGCGCCGCTCCAACGCTCTTCTTCGCCTGTAATTTTTTTGGATTGCGCTTCTTCCATCAGCTCACCCACGCCGGCAATGAAATCGGATGATTCAATGGTTGTTGAAGCAATGGCCTGCTGCATTTTCTTGCCGTCTTCTAGTAATCGTGCAGAATATGTTTCTGCATCTTTCACATTTTTCTTCACAAACAGCAAATACTCTATGCGGTGATAACCAGTAAATGCAGGATCTTTTTCATTTTTAAAATCATCAACGCGAGCGTCCATGACCCCATCCAACTCGCTGAATTTCTCAATGATAGGCTCAATTCTCTCATAGGGCATCCGGGATTGTCCATAGGCTTCTTGTGCCTTTTTCAAATCGCCGCTCTTCACAGCCGCATCCAATTGTTCCAGAAGAGTGACCAGTTGTTTGCCTTGGTCCTGT
This sequence comes from Paenibacillus marchantiophytorum, assembly GCF_014640555.1. GTDB lineage: Bacteria > Bacillota > Bacilli > Paenibacillales > NBRC-103111 > Paenibacillus_E > Paenibacillus_E marchantiophytorum. Next base: position 2,569 of record NZ_BMHE01000022.1, read on the forward strand.
ACATATTTGTTGTACGCCTTTGCCGCTTCTTGAAGCTCTTTGGAAGCCGCAATCACATCTTTATTTACTGCGCCTTTGTTATCAGCGAAGGAAGTTGTCAGCTCTGCGATGGTTGTTTTCAAGTTGTTACTTAGCGCCGTCAAGGTTGGATAGTCCAGCTTGTCTTGCTTCAAACCTGCTTCCAGAGGGATTAAGAATTTTTCCACTTTAAAATAGAGCTCTGGGAATTTCGGTTTCACTTCATCTTCAAAGCTAGCCCACTGATTTTCCAGTTGGGAAGAGACTTTCTTAGGATCTTTCACTTTGCTTGCATCTAATTGTGTTTTCAATTGCTCAAGACTTGTCGCCAATGCCGCTGAACCATCTTTAAAAGGAACCTTAGTTACCTCTGTTGTTTCTGATTTGCCGCAACCTGCGAGCACCAAAGCTGTAGCTGCTGTAAGTATAATGAGTTGTTGACGTTTGTTCATGGAAAAAGTCCCCTCCGTATGTTTCTATTTATAGGTTTTTTATTTATTTGTTTAAAGCTGTATTTCTAAATTGAATCGTTTTATAACGATCCCTGAGAACCGCGAAGATTGCTGCCAACAACAGAACAAACTGTGGAATTGCACTCTCTAACGTGGGGTACAAGGCAACTAAATCCCAGCTAGGAAGCCATGAAGCTGTCGTTGCTGGCAAATAACCTGCCAATTGCAGTCCGTGAACGCCCATCCCAGCAAATTTGAAGCAGAGATAGAAAACAAAAAAACTAGAAACGAGGAAAAATGGACGCATCGGAATTTTTAATCCAATCTTCAAAATTAAGAGTGAAACGATCACGAGAATAGCAACGCCAATCGCGATACCGCCAACTAAAGATTTCAATGAGATTGAGGACGCCATGCCAATCATGAATAGAACGGTTTCCGTGCCTTCCCGGAAAACGGCCAGAAAAGCAAGCACACTTAGTGAAGCCAAACTTCCCGTAGCCAGAGCTTTGACGCTTTGATCCCGGATATACTGCTGCCAATTCGAAATGTTGGATTTGCTATGCAGCCAATAGCTCATATAAAGCAGCATCACAGCGGCAAAAATACCCGTACAGCCCGCGATTAAAAAGTTGTTATTGCCAAAGGCCGTTGCCGAGAATAGCTGTTGAACAACGATTCCCAAAGCAATACTGACCACCAAGCCTCCAATGACACCATACCAAATCCACTTTTTCTTATCCGCATGACCAGATTTCGTTAAGAATCCAAGCAACGCGATAACAACAAGCAGCGCTTCTAAACCCTCACGCAGCAGAATAGTCGTAGCATCCAGCATTGAATAGCTGGTTTTCGCTGCTAATGGCCCCAGATTGGCATGCATACGAGCAATCGTTGTCGCTGCATCACTTGCCTGCGCGGGCCCAGCTGATAATTGCGCATAGGCTGTAACCATGTCACGTTCCATTGACGTGTACACCGTTGAAGATTGTGTAAGCACAATACCTTCGATTTGCAGCCAAGAATTTCGCAGAGTCTGAATGCTTTCTGCAGCCCCGGCCATATCATTTTGTTTGAGCTGATTAGACGCATTTTCAAGCAAGGTAAGCAAGCTAGCTACCGTAACATTACCGTCACTTTTAGCTACTTTGCCGAAAGCATCCAACTTTCCATCAATAAAATTTTGATTCAGATTATGCAAAACTTTCAGGCCAGCAACCAGCTTAGCCGCATCAACAGGCTGTTTCAAGGCTTGGAAGGACACTTCGCCCATCGCTTGTTCGATCTTTTGATAAGCTGCCAATGAGCGTTGTTTAATTCCCTCTTCATAGGTCAACCAATTCATTTGAAACGTGTCAAACAATTGGGATGCATCTTCCAGCTTGCCACTTTCAGCCGCTTGTATAGCACTCACAATACCTTCATCCGCTTTAGCCAAATCATTCTCTGCAGCCGCGTTCGCTGTAAATGGGATAGCCATGAACATCACTAATGCGATCCAACTCGCCATAAAAACTTTACGCATGTAGCCCACAACTCCCTATCTTAAATACCCTAAATTAACCATAGATAATACTGATAATCATTATCACCTTAAAAGTTCACTCTGTCTATTTTACTCCGATCGACGTTTCTGTCAATTACTTTATAACGAAAAAAAGCTATTTAACTTAAAATAAGTTAAATAGCTTGAAGAAATTCATTTAAATTTCATATCTTCCGGCCGGATGGACATCAATTCAATCTTCGAAGGCGCATTGACATATTGGCTTAGCAATCTTACAGCTTGATGCCTCATTGATTTCTCCAGGATGTTGCGGACATATCTCGCATTGCTGAATGCCCGCCAAGTCGATGCCTTTTCTTCTATTAAATGCTGTTTCAACTTCACAAGGGTCTGCGGCAGCAGCACATACTCGCGGTCTTTGGCCATAAGCTCCGTGATTTGAATCAATTGATCAATCGGATAATCCTCAAAATCAATTTGTATCGGAAACCGCGAAGGCAGCCCAGGATTCGTGGCTAGAAATTGATCCATTTCATCGCTATAGCCGGCTAGAATAAGAATAAATTCATTCTTTTTATCCTCCATACCTTTAACCAGCGCATCAATTGATTCTTTCCCGAAATCCTTATCTCCACCCCGCGCCAAGCTATAAGCTTCATCGATAAAGAGAATGCCGCCCATCGCTTTTTTCATCAGTTCACGTGTCTTAAGAGCCGTATGCCCAATGTATTCACCGACAAGATCCGCGCGTTCCACCTCGATAAAGTGACCTTTGCTCAGGACACCCATCGCATGGAACATGCGCCCCATCAACCTGGCGACAGTCGTTTTGCCAGTGCCTGGGCTGCCTTTGAATATCATATGATATACGTGGGCGTTGCTGATCAAACCTGCTTCTGCGCGGAACTGAGCAATTTGGAGCAGCGCATAAATTTCGTGAACGAGCTCTTTGACATTATCGAGACCAATCAATTGGGCCAGCTCTTTGAAAATATCCGAGAGAGGACCTTCCATTGGCGTCCTTTTTCCATTCAGATGAGGCTCGGAATCAGCCAGCGGCGAAGCGTTCAATGGGTCGCCCACACCATCGACCGACCGCCTATGCGTGCCAGGTTCAGGCTGCCGCAAGACGATGTTGATCTGTCTGGATGGCAAGCTTCGACCACTCATGAGGATCACCTCGTTTACAGGATGGTTTAATGGTTCGTATCCATCCATCCTACGCTCGTATCATCCATTTTAGACCGCGATCGCCTTTATTCCGGCATATAGGCTTGGGTAGGCGTATAATGTTCCACGACAGGGAACGGATCATAGAAATGATGCAGCAGTTTGCGCCATTCTTGATATTCCGCTGACCCGCGAAAACCAACTGTATGATCTTCCAGCGTTTCCCACTTCACAAGCAGCAAATATTTGTTACGGTCTTCCAAACAGGTTTGTAATTCATGTGAAAGATAGCCTTTCATCGACGAAATAATCGATGAGGCTTGTCGAAAAGCGGCTTCAAACTCGGCATTCTTCCCCGCAATAACGGGTAGTATAGCAACTTCAAGAATCATAGTGACGTCCTCCTTCAAATCCTATCATTAATACCCAAACGCTTCTTTTTGATAATGGGACGTATCCCCATGAAGTCGAATGTTGGGTTCTTGATCCATAAATTCAACAATACTTAAACAAGTCGGATGAAAATAGGGCGGGTTCCACAGCTCTGCAAGCGTTCTTCGTTCCAAATAAGCCATTATCATCTTTAGGGTAACCGTATGAGAAATTAATGCGATCGTTTTTCCTGCATGCTCGTTAAGCAATTGTGTAAGCGCAGGTATGACCCGATCTCGCAAATCCTCGTAGGATTCACCATTCGTAGACTTGTACAGCTGAGGAGCATGCCAGAAGGCATGGAAATTGTCTGGTTCCAACTCCTCAATTTCTGCCGATACCCGACCTTCCCAGGCCCCTAAATTCATTTCTTTCCAGTCGTCAGAAACATGGATTTGCAGGTCACGCGAACCCTTGATGATCTCTGCAGTCTGCCGCGTGCGCCCGCTGCTGCTTGCACATACAACATCGAATTCGATGTCGCTGAGCGCTTGAGACAACCAAGCGGCTTGCTGCTCACCTAGCGCTGAAAGCGGTGAATCCAGATGGCCCTGCATTCTCCGCTCAATATTCCACAACGTCTCACCATGACGAATCAAATAAAGCTTGGTCATTGCTTGAATACCTCCCTCACAATCAACTATGCCATCAGCAGCAAAGCTACCAAAGAATCCTGATCCAGCGCGCCAAAATAGCGACGCAGTTCGATGTCAACCAATCGTTCTCTAACGGCAGACTCCTCATATCGACAGCCCTGCAAGATTCCCTCCAGCTCGGCCACATCCCCTGCTCCAAAGTAGTCGCCATAGATTTTAATTTGCTTCACATGGCCTTCTTCAATATCCAGACGCACATCAAGGGTTCCTACACCTTCGAAGCGTTTGGAATTTTGCACCGTACTGCGTGGAGATTTGCCATAATTCCAATCCCAATTCTGATAACGTTCTTCAGATATCGCATGGATGCGGACCCAATCTTCTTCCGTTAAGATATACGTTGGCACTTTGTCAGCATCGACTCCGAAAATAAAAGTAAGCAGTTTCGCGCGGAATTGTTCCATCACCATCGGTTCTTTCAACAATTCCACAATGTTAGCCACACGGCTGCGAATCGATTTGATCCCTTTCGACTGAATTTTGTCGGCATTCACACGAAGCGCCGATACCACATTTTCAATTTCCGAATCGAATAAAAGAGTCCCGTGGCTGAACATTCTGCCTTTGGTCGCGAATTGGGCATTGCCCGAAATTTTACGTTCGCCTACTTGAATATCATTGCGTCCAGTTAAAGCCGCTTCTACCCCAAGGCTGTGAAGAGCCGCAACAACCGGTTCCGTAAACTTTTGGAAATTGTGAAACGAATTGCCGTCATCTTGGGTGATGAAGCTGAAATTGAGATTGCCCAAATCATGATAGACGGCTCCGCCGCCGGATAGTCGGCGAACCACATGCAGATTGTTTTCTTTGACATACTCAGGATTGATTTCTTCCAATGTATTTTGATTTTTGCCAATAATAATGGAGGGTTCGTTAATATAAAAGAGAAGGTAACTCTCCTCCGCAGGAAGATGTCTCAGGGCATACTCCTCAATGGCTAGATTAATGCGCGGGTCCGTAATTCCTTCATTATGAATGAATAGCATCGGTTTGCTCCTTTATTAAAGTGATAAATTCATTGACATGGTACGATTCAAAGTAAGCATCCCGAGGGATTGATAGAAAGCGATAGCCCGCTCGTTGAATTCCCAGACGTTGAGTTCCAGCGTTGACGCACCCCGATCTTGAGCCCAACTAACCGAAGATTTGTAAAGCGCTGTGCCAATGCCTTGCCGCTGAGCATCGGGGGAAACAGCTAATTCATTGAGATAAGCATAGGTGCGCGGCACCAAAGCTTCATAGGAAGGACTCTTTTTCATTTCAAGCATAGCAACACCAACAACCCTGCCCTGCGATTCGGCAACAAGTATCGCTTTATTGTGCTGATCTGCAAAACTGCGATACCACCCCATCGCCACCACACGATCCAAGCGGGCAAAACGATCCGGAAGCGCATCCGCGTGCTCCTCCTGACCTGCATAAATGATGGTATTGACAGCCTCATAATCGTCTAATTGCGCTGTTCTTATGCTAATATCCAACTGCAGCATCTCCCGCTTCTACAATGTGAGTTGGCAATTCCAACAAGCATCATTGAATTTTTATGCATAAAATTGTATATTTATTAATATTGTATGTATTCATATATAGGAGATGATCCCTTTTGAACAGCGACACTGCCTTATGTCAACACATTGATCTCATTGCGGCAAACACATGGCCTTCTGAAACCTCAACCTTGGTGGAGCATTGGCTGCTAAGGGCTTCTCGCGGCGTTACCAAACGTGCCAACAGCGTGCTGGCTATCAACGGCTTTCCCTCCAATGATAACTGGTTGGAACACATCGAGCAATTTTATCAATCCAAAGGGCTGCCTGCTGCTTTTCATGTGAGCAGTGCATCTCCAGAGGGCTTGGATGAGCTGCTGGCAAGTCAAGGCTATGTTCTCGATACCCCGTGTCTCCTCATGATCGCATCCAGTCAATATGCAGCGGAACAGACAAGCCAGCGAATAAATCAAAGAACATCTATCGGTATTTCAGCATCATGTTCAGGCGCCGCGGATACGGAATGGCTGGATGCTTTCCTTGCCTTAGAACAGTTACCTGAAGAACGGAGAACTTTCTATAGGGGTCTATTTGATAGAATGCCTGATTCGAAAGGGTTCGTCAAGCTCGAGCAAGATGGTCAAATCATCGCGCTCGGAACAGCCATTGTAGAAGGCGACTGGGCTGGTTTCGTTAACGTCGTAGTCCATGAGAACTTCCGCGGCAGAGGAATCAGTTACCTGCTGATGGATGAATTAACCAAGTGGAGTATCGCCCAAGGGGCTGTGCAGCAATATTTGCAGGTGATCACCAGCAATAAACCAGCGATTCATTTGTACGAGAAGCTTGGCTATCAACCGAGATTCGGCTATCATTACCGCGTGAAGAATGATTTACCTTCCTTTGCATCATCCTAAGCTAGAATTGGATAGGATGAAAGGAGCCGTGCAACTTGGCAACAACAACGCAAGAGAAACCTGCTTTCCCGCCGCAGCATCAGAATCAACAGCCTGGGATCGAGTCGCAGATGAACCCTCGGCCTGAGTTTGATCAGGCACACTACAAGCCAGCCGGTAAGCTGAAGGATAAGGTCGCACTCATCACGGGAGGCGACAGCGGAATCGGAAGAGCCATAGCCATCGCATATGCCAAAGAAGGCGCTGATGTTGTGCTGGTCTATCTGAACGAGCACAGCGATGCGGAAGAGACCCACTCGTTCGTAGAGCAAGCTGGACGAAAGTGTCTCCACGTCGCTGGAGACATCGGGGATGAAAACTTTTGCAAACAGGTGATTGAGCAGGCTGTGAAACAATTTGGCAAACTCGATATCTTGGTCAATAATGCCGCTGAACAGCATCCTCAACCGAGCATTGCCGACATTACAGCCGATCAGTTGGAACGGACTTTCCGGACGAATATTTTCTCATTTTTCTATTTGACTAAAGCGGCACTTCCCCATCTGAAATCAGGGAGTGCCATTATTAATACAGCGTCTATTACAGCCTATCACGGTCATGAGCAGCTGGTTGACTACTCAGCAACCAAAGGCGCCATCGTGACTTTCACGCGCTCTCTGTCGCTGCAATTAAACCCCAAGGGCATTCGCGTGAATGCCGTTGCTCCAGGACCGATCTGGACGCCTCTCATCCCCTCTACATTCACGGCGGAGGAAGTGGCGACCTTCGGTTCGACCACACCGATGAAGCGCGCAGGGCAGCCGAGTGAGCTCGCTGCCAGCTACGTCTTTCTGGCTAGCGAGGATTCTTCCTACATGGCGGGACAAGTTCTGCATGTAAACGGCGGGACGATCGTCAACGGCTAACCCGCAACACAAATAGAGACTGTCTCAACAGGTTGTGAAAACCTAAGAGCAGTCTCTGTTTTATTATGGCTTACACGCCAGCTTTGAGCCGCATTTTCGTCAAAAACCACTTCGTATACGCCAATGTTTCCCTTGCCTCATGATAAGGCATGAACAGCACCTCAGACTTCGTTGAGGAGACTATTGGTTGTTTCAAGCCAATCGTTTCAGCAATGTCCAACGAGCGTGAACCATGGAATTGATGGGTGACGATAATCGAACTCACCAGACCCTGCTTATCCATAATTTGCTTGCTGAACAGCAGATTTTCATAAGTGCTGGTTGCTCTAGGCTCCAGCAGAATGCTTTTGGCAGGCAATCCTTGTTTCACCAAATAATCCCGCATGCCTTCCGCTTCTGTTAGCTTAGATCCGTTATGATCCAACCCTCCGCTAACGATCAGTTGTTTGAATTTACCCTGCTTATATAAACTCACAGCTAAATCCAAGCGTTCTTGCAGCCCAGGACTCGGGATATCCATCCGCAAAGAGGCGCCCAGAACAATCCCTACATCGACCTGATCCGGTAAAGGTTGGTTGGGAGCTACTTGTACTTTCCATTGCACATAAGCAATCCAGGCAACACCTAGCAAGAAAACAATCACGATTAGACGAAATAAGTTAGTAAACGTGCGTCTATGCTTTGATTTCGGTAATTTGCCAGCTTTTTTAGATTTTGGAGCAACGGTTCTTTGTTTATTGTTCATAGGGGCCTTCGCTGCCATGCACGTTTACTCCTTATCCAAAAATACGCTAACTTGACGAAACAAATTCGGTGCATCGTCACTATGACAAATCAGATGATTGGATCTGGGATGCCAATGGATCTCGCGTGGCCCTCTAAGCTTGCTATAAATGTAGCGTGCGCTTTGCGGATGAATCACCTGATCTTTTTCGGACTGCGCTATCATAGTCGGTATGTTCACTTGACTTAATTCCGGTTTCAGATGCCGTACCAGTCGAGTGAATTGCCAGGTTGCTCTAAGCGGGGTCGATGTGGCTTTCACCAGACTGACTTTCCGTTGGTACTTCCACTCATCGCGAATTACTTCCAGCATTCGTCCGGGACTGACATATATAACTGCTGTGTTCAGCAGAATAAGTTTTCTGATCGGATATCTGACGGATAAATAAGCGGCAAGTAGTCCCCCCATGGAGAAGCCAATCATATCAAAAGTACCGTGTCTCGTGGTCATGCTCTGGGCATGAGCTTCAGCCGCCCGCACCCAATCTTCCCAATGAGAAGCTTTCAAGTGGTGATAAGAATCCCCATTCCAAGGCAGATTCGGAACCTCACAACTTTGTCCGCGTTCACGCAAATGCCGAGCTAACGGTTCGACTTCGTAAGGCCCGCCTGTAAAACCGTGGAACAATAAACAGGGCTGTTTCACTCGGCATCATCTCCCAACTCATCCTAAGTAAATATCTATGCTAGAATTGACTATTTCTCTTTAATCGTGATCGAAGTAATCGTCACTTTCTCCTTTGGCTTGGATGGCGTAGCTTCTCCGCCCATCTCTACTGGCGTTTCCGCGATTTTGGCAATCGTGGCCATGCCTTCCGCTGTTACTTTTCCGAAAATAGAATAATTCGGCGATTTGTTCAGATTTGCGCTATCATCACCGGAACAAATGAAAAACTGACTGCCGTTTGTATTCGCGCCGGAATTCGCCATAGCTACGATGCCTGCTTCATATTTGTGCGTCGTTTTCAATTCGTCAGCGAATTTATATCCCGGTCCGCCGGTGCCTGTGCCTTTGGGATCTCCCGTTTGAATCATGAACGTTTTGATAATGCGGTGAAACGTAATGTTGTTGTAAAACCCTTCTTTGGACAAGAAAACGAAGTTATTTACCGTTTTCGGCGCTTCATCAGCGAATAGATCAATCGTGAATGAGCCTTTGGACGTTACGATATCAGCTTGATATTTTTTTTTGACATCAATCATCATCTCAGGTGCCTTCGTCCATTGCTTGGCTGCTCCGGTGGCAGGCGAAGCTGCTGCGGAAGTCGCTGGCGTAGCTGTTGGAGCCGTTGTTGTTGCTCCACTTTTGGGAGTAGCTGTGCCGCCAGTTGATTCTGTAGGTTTATTGCCGCATGCTGAGGCGAATAAAGTCAATCCAATTAATGCGATGGGAAGCAGCTTCGTTGATTTAAACAAGTTCATGTGGTTTCCTCCAAGAATAAGTTAGTTGGTGTGCCAGCAGTTAAGCTGGCGTATTCGTTATTGTGCTTTCGGTGCAAGTGCGTCCTCTTTGCCATCCTTGGGCTTATCTGCCGGTCCATCAACAGGCTTATTCGCCGGAGAAGGCGATGGACTCGGACTTGGGCTCGGATTCGGATTCGGATTCGCCGTTGGGCTAGGTGTTGGACTCGTACCAGGCTTACCCGAAGGCGTTGGCGATGGTGTTGGCTTGGTTCCCGGCGAAGGCGAAGGAACAAGGGGATCTTTCCCATTCCCAGGTGATGGCGAAGGCGAAGGTAATGGCGAGACACCTGGTGATGGTGAAGGACTTACGCCGCCAGGCAGTGTGTCATCCTTGGGTATCTCGACCGTTGCCACATTCGATTTGGCGCCTTCAATATTCGTTTCCAAATTAAGGGGAACAACATAATATTGATACGTGTCTCCCCTGCTCATCGAGGTATCGTTAATACCTGGCGTCGGCGTTTGAATGATCATCTTCGCCTCAGGTTCATTGGCACCTTTACGGAACAGTCGATAAGCAATCTTGTCTCCTTGTGATGCCCATGTGACTTGCACTAATTTCGTTTCAGGCACATAGACAGCCACTAAATCGGCAATGCCGCTTGGCGGTTCAGTTAAATCCTGAACACCCTCCGGTTTCACGAAATTCGTTACCGGACGACCATCCAAGGACTTCGTCATCACTTCTTTGAAAATGGAAGACGGGCTTCCGCTGCCGATCGTTACGTAGTGCTTGGCATCTACCTTGTCGAAGCCTTCCCACACGGCCGCTGTCCACTCCGGCGTGTAACCGACGAACCACACATCGCGGTCGTATTTCTCCAAGCCTTTGATATCCAAGCCTGTCGTTCCTGTTTTACCAGCAACCGGACGGTTCATTTTCGCTTGTGTCCCCGTCCCGCCCTTCTCAACTACCCCCTGCAACAGCAGTGTCATATAGTAAGAGGTTTTCGGTTGGATCACTTGTTTCTTCTCTGGCTTATAGACCGCAATTTCCTTATCGTGCGCGTCTGTAATTCGGAGAATAGCATGCGTTTTGTTTTGCACGCCTTGATTCGCAAAAGCCGTGTAAGCTGCTGCCATTTGAAGCGGCGACACGCCATCGCTCAAACCGCCTAAAGCGATAGCCAAGTTGCGATCATTCTTCTCATTTAACTTAATGCCTAGCTTTTCGGCAAATTTCAATGCGGTCGTCACTTTAATTTGGTCCAACAACCAGACAGGAGCCAAGTTGTAGGATTTCTTAACAGCCTCAAACATCGTTACTTGCCCATGTGTAATCCGGTCATAGTTGCGAGGCGTATAAGTTCCATTGCCGAATGACGTTTGGGTATCGTCCATCATGGAGTAAGGCGTATAGTTCCCGCTTTCCAAAGCAGGTCCGTAAGCAGCAATCGGCTTAAACGAGGAGCCAGGCTGTCTTTTGGAATATACCCGACTGAAGCCCCTCGATTTATAATCCCGACCGCCAATCATCGCCATCAAACCGCCCGTTTTATTATCCATGATAACCATTGCGCTTTGAATCTTCTCGCCATCGGAAGCATCTGCTTGGAAGAATTTTGGATTCGCGTACGTTTGCTCCATCACTTTTTGAGCATTCACATTCATTGACGTGTAGATACGATAGCCTTTTGTCAGCAATTCATCCTCATCAATGCCATACATATCTTCGGCTTCATTCATCACATAATCAACATAAGAAGCATACACTTGTGAGCCTTGTGTTGAAGCCGCAGGCGCCACATAATCAACAGCCGCTGCCTCTACACGTTCCGCTTCGGTAATATAGCCTTGATCCGTCATCAGTCTTAGCACAACCGCACGACGCTCTTTGGACAGATCCGGATTCTTGATTGGCGAATATTTCGATGGCGCCTTAGGCAAGGCCGCGAGTGTGGCCATTTCCCAGATTTTCAAGTCATTCAGGTTCGATTTGCCAAAGTAAACCTTGGCTGCCGCTTTAATTCCATAAGCATTGCTCCCGAAAAATATCCGGTTCAAATACCGTTCAAGAATTTCATCCTTCGTATACTTCTCGTCCAGTGCAAAAGCAATTGACATTTCCGTACCTTTACGGAACGCTGTTTTCTCCGAGCTGAGAAACACATTTTTGGCAAGCTGCTGCGTAATTGTGCTTCCGCCTTCTACTGCGCTCATATGTATCACGTCTTTGACCAGAGCCCTGCCAATCGCCCAGAAGTCGACCCCTGCGTGCTGCTCAAAGCGGCGGTCTTCTGTGGCAATGAAGGCTTGCTTCAAGCGCTCAGGCACATCTTTAATATTGACGCTTTCACGGTTCTCGCCTTTGTAGATTTTGGAAATTTCGGTTGGCGGCTTATCTTTCCCATCCTTATCTTTGCCTTCTTCCTGGGCATAAATAAGCGTGGATTCATTTGTCGTTTCAATTTTATCAATGTTGCTCTCCAGAATCTTGAAACCACTCATAATAACGACGATATAAATGGCTAAGGCACAGATAACAGCTAATATACCTGCAATGATGGTTCCCATAATCAACTTACGAAAGCTAAACCCCTTCTTCTTGGAGCCTTTATTGCTGCCTTGTGGCTTCGATTTCGTACTCGTTGTAGTTTGCTTATTCGTAGGTTTCTCCAAATCCACCGACTCCCCCGTTGTTCATTTCTTTATCTAATAACCAACAAAAGAACAACCTTAAACAAGGTTGCTCCCACAAGTTTCTATTCGGTTAGACGATTCAGTCCATCGAAAAGTTGCAAAACGAACGAAGCGAAGAAGATCTTATTCCGTTGCTTCAGCCGCAGCCATGAGTGAAACAGCACGTTGCGGTGTGAAGGTTGAGATCGCATGCTTGTAAACCATTTGTTGACGCCCTTCACTATCAATGATGATGGTGAAGTTGTCGAAAGCACGAATTAGGCCTCTGATTTGGAACCCATTAGTTAAATAGACGGTGACGGGAATGCTTTCTTTGCGTAGTTGGTTAAGAAAATTGTCCTGGATGTTAATGGATCTGTTCATCAGTAGGTCCCCCTTAATGGAATGAAACTATCGCCCTGAAGGCGCTATTTTCTAATGGTGATATTTGTTAATTATATTCAATTTTATGTACAAACTTTCCTGCTAGTATATCATTAATAATTTGGAAATGGGCAGAAAAATTTGCTGAATCCGTAACATCTACCCAATGAATGTCTTTCATATGCCGAAACCAGGACAATTGTCGCTTGGCAAATCGGCGCGTATCACGCTTTAACAAGGTAACAGCCTCATCAAGACTCATTTCGCCTTCTAGATACCCCACAATTTCTTTGTATCCGAGTGCTTGCATCGAAATCGCCTGTTTCGGACAGCCAGCGGCTAGAAGGGATTGAACTTCTTCAATAAGGCCCTCCTGCATCATCGCGTCGATTCGCTCTTCAATACGCTTGTATAGGAGCGCACGATCCATTGTTAAACCAATGATACATAGTTCGTAGGGCGATTCTTTGATCTGGGCTGCCAAATGGGCAGACATCGTTTCACCCGAGATATGATAAATCTCAAGGGCTCGTATAACACGCCGGCGATCATTGGCATGCAGACGATCCGCACTGCCTGGATCAATCTGCCGCAACTTCTCATGCAGGGCTTCATCGCCATAAGAGAGCGCGAACGCTTCCTGTTCTTGGCGGAACGCCTCATCCATACTTACATCCGTAAACTGATAGTTGTAACAGACGGATTCGATATAGAGACCTGTTCCTCCAACGATAAATGGCAGCTTGCCGCGCGAATGGATATCCATAATTAAATCCTTCACACGCTCCTGAAATTCGGCAGCCGAAAAGGGATACGAAGGATCATGAATATCGATCAAATGATGCGGGACAAGCTTCTGCTCGGCAGCGCTAGCTTTGGCCGTTCCGATATCCATCCCGCGGTAAACCTGCATGGAATCTCCGGAAATAATTTCGCAGCCAAATTGCTGGGCAATTTCCAGGCTCAGCTTCGTCTTGCCAACTGCCGTGGGACCAAGCAGCACGAGTAATTTCGGCTTGGCTGATGGGGCTAACACAGTCGAATCACTCCATAGGTTGTTTTGGTCGTCGATCGTAACACATGCTCGAATCCGAGCCGGGCAAACTCTTGACTGTTTCTGTTCTCTTTGAGCACGATGCTCTTGCGGGCCACACGTCTTGCTTCTGAGATCGATGCTAAACTGACCGCATCATCGTTCGCGCTGCGTCTTAGATGAGATATCGCTTGCGATTCCTCAATGGGATTGCGAAACATCGGATCAAAATAGACGATATCCACGCTCTGATCAGCCAACTGCTGCAAATAAGCGAGATGTTGCATCTTACGGACTTCAATCCGCCTCATAGCTTCGTTAAGCTCAGCAATTTCGGATTCATAAACAGCTAGCCCTTCATGTATCAGCATCGCTGGTATGTCTTCACTTTCAATGGCAGTCACGCTTCCTTGCGAGCCAACCGCATAAGAAAAAACGATGGCATCCGATGCCAAGCCAGCCGTGCAGTCCACGATGACATGGCCGCTTGCGGCGCCTGACACCTCAATCAAGAGGTCTGACTCGCCTCGCTGCATCCGTTTAACACGAACGAGTGCCATACTCGGGTGAAAAAAATACGCAGGATGTTCATCTTCATAGTACCTGATCTCATCCCTCGTCACAAGCAGAAGGGCATTATCCTGATGATTTCGCCTAAGATGTTCCAAAGCATACTTTTTGCGGGGAACAAGTCGGCCGTTATAAGAAGCAGCCAACCGCCCCGCCTTACCCCATAATTCAGGGGATGGATTATAAGAAGTTGTGACTAACACATTTTCACATCACTCGCTTAAACATTTTTTCCAGTTCATAAGTCGTAAAACTGACAACAATGGGCCGTCCATGCGGACATGTATAAGGATTACGGCAGCTGGCAAGACGATCGATCAACGTTTCCATCTCAAGTACGCTCAGCCCTTGATTGGCTTTGATTGAAGCCTTGCAGGAACACATAATGGCCGCCTTCTCCCGCAGCTTGGCAATATCAACAGCCTTCTTCTCGCTGAGCACCCATTCGCACATTTCTTCCACAATCCCTTTCTCTTCACCGGACGGGAACCAATGGGGATGAGCGCGCACCAGAAAAGTATTGCCGCCGAAAGCTTCCATATACACGCCAGCCTGTTCAAAAAGGGACAATTTATCCGCAATCAGGCTTGCCTCCGCTGGCGTAAACTCCAACGTTATCGGAACGAGCAATTCTTGGCTTGCCTCAGCAGGATTGCCAAAACGCTCATAGTAATATTCATAGTTAATACGCTCATGGGCTGCATGCTGGTCAATCAAGAACAAGCCGTCTTCGTTCTGCGCGACCAGATAGGTGCCGTGCATTTGGCCGATCGGGTCCAATCGCGGAAATGCCGGCAGCTTGGGTGCCTCACTGTCCTGCATCTTGGGCAGCAAGTCCATAAACGCTTCATTCGTACGGCGCTGCTGCTGAATGGACGTGCTTCTTGGATTGCTGACAGGAGGCGAGTAGGACGGTGTCGATGCAGAAGCTGCTCGATATGTGTTCGCATTGCTTGAGTTTGGCGTACTTGGCGTAGTTGGCGTGCTACTGGGTGTCTGAACAGGAGGTGTCCAGGCAACGGTCTCACGCGATTTAAGCGATTCTTGCCGATATGGCGCAACCATTTCTTTGATCTGCGGCGACACCACGGACTGGCCGATACCGCTTGCCTCTCGTTGACTCGGCATCGAAACAGGAGTGGCGCTCTGTGTTGTCGTCGTTGACAGCGGGTTGGGCGCCGAGTCCGGCTCCAACGTCCGCGACAGATCCAGCTGCTCCTGAACGTACGCCCCTTTGGGAGCGGCCGGCTTGACGCCTTGCGGAATCAAGACCTGCCGACCAAACAAGCGCTTCACTTCCGCTTCGATAAGCGCCGTCAATTCCGCTTCTTTGCTGAAGCGGACCTCCAGCTTGGAAGGATGCACGTTCACATCCACCAAGGACGGGTCCATCCCGATTTGCAGCACCGCTACGGGAAAGCGGTTGATCGGCAGCAGGGTATGGTACCCCTGCAGCAGCGCTTGATTCAGCGCGAAATTGCGCACATAACGACCATTCACAATGGTCGAGATTCCGCCGCGGTTCGCGCGCGTCATCTCAGGCTTCGCGACGAAGCCTGAGATGGTGTAATCCAAGCTGTCCACTTGGATGGGCAGCATTTGCTTGCCAATGGCTGTGCCATAGATGCCTGCAATAACTTGCAGCAAATCCCCATTGCCAAGTGTTTGGAGCAGTGTATTGCCATTATGCTTCAAGGAGAAAGCAACACCAGGGTGCGCTAGCGCCAAGCGGTACAAATAATCAGAGATATGTCCAAGCTCCGTCTGAATCGTTTTCATATATTTCAACCGAGCCGGCGTGTTATAGAATAAATCCCGTACGGTGACTTCCGTCCCACGAGATGCGGCCGTTTCTTCCACGCTGCGAATCGTGCCGCCTTCGATGACAATTTTCCGACCCAATCCATCGTTCGTTGAACTAGTGACACACTCGAGTCTCGATACAGAGGCAATACTGGGCAGCGCCTCCCCCCGAAAGCCTAGCGTGCGAATAGAGAACAAATCTTTGCTCGTGGCAATTTTGCTTGTCGCATGGCGTTGAAAGGCTAATTCACAATCTTCCAAGGCCATCCCCGAGCCATTATCCGCCACACGGATTAATTGCAGGCCGCCCTCTTCAATCGTCACGTCAATCCGCGTGCTAGCGGCATCGACCGAGTTCTCAACCAACTCCTTGACTACAGAGGATGGGCGTTCCACCACTTCCCCTGCAGCAATCTGGTTGGCGATATGTTCACTTAAAAGCTGAATTTTACCCATATTTCCTAGTTCCCCTTTACAGCGCGAATGGAAACATTCTCTCCTTGGTCATTCACTTTCAGTTGTGGAAAATAATCATCAAAAAGATCCACATTGATATAACTAATCCCATTCTCGATAATCAATTTATCCTCTTCAACTGGAATGGCATGTGTGCCTTTGCTGTCGGCAATGTCAACCGTATGATTCGCTGCATTCCAGGTGATGGTGGCTCCAACGAGTGCGGCAAGCCCACGGGTATTGGCAAACAATTTGCCTTTTTCATGGAAAGTGCCAAAACCGGTTGCCAGTTCCTTGCCATTATACGTCACCGTATGTTTCGTGATTTCCACGTTAATATCTGAAATGCCAGCGACCTGCAACGCGGTAATCAATTGAGCGGCAGATCCATCTACTTTGATATCCGGGGTAATCCCCACTTTGTTCACTTTGCGTTTATTCGGTGTCAGGTACTCTTCAATTGTTACCTTCAAAGCACTTTTGTTATCCAGTTGGAAAAGCTGCTGAACGCTTCCTTTGCCATACGTTTGCATCCCAATAACTTTCGCTGCTTTGTAATCCTGCAAGGCGCCCGACAGTACCTCAGATGCGCTTGCACTGTTCTCATTCGCCAATATATACACCGGTATATTCAACTCTGATCCACCCGTGATGGTGACAGGATCATCTACACCGTTGCGATCTCTCGTATGAATCAAAACGCCTTCTTTGACAAAATGCTTAGCAATGTTCTGCGCCGTATCGACCAATCCGCCTGGGTTGTTGCGAACGTCGACAATTAAAGATTTCAAGCCTTTGGCCTGGAGATCCTGGAGCTGCTTATCAAAATCCTCATCTGCATCACTGGAAAAGTCCGTAATTTGAATGTATCCAACGCCATTGGTCAAAGCTTTACTATACACCTCTGGGACATTAACCCCTTTGCGCGTTAATTCTACGGTCAGTTCTTTACCAGCCCGTTCAACGGTTACTTTCACTTTGGAACCTTCCACGCCGACAATCTTGTTCCGAACCTCATCAATCGACGTTTTGGAGGCTGTGACGCCATCGACAGCACGCACATAATCATCACGCTTCAAACCAGCGGTTTCGGCCGGCGAGCCAGCAAAAATTTCGGATAAATAGACACCTTGGTCATCGATCCCGATGCGAGCGCCCATCCCGACATAATTATTTTCCAAGGAATTGGAGAATTGACCATACTCTTCTTGACTAAAAAAGACGGTGTATGGATCTTTCAATCCTTCGATCATTTGCTTGATGCTTTGGTTCGCGAGCGCTTCTTCTGTCACGCCACTGACATGCAATTTGCCGATAATTTCCCGTACTTGCTGCGTTTGCAAATCTTCTTGTGCGATGGCACTGACAGGCAGTACCGTCATTAGAGCCGACGCTAACGCTAAGGATACTTTCATCGTTTTCATTCTTGGCTGTTTGTTCATATGCAGCTCTCTCCTTGGATTATCAGATGAATAATGGCATTATTGCAGCTTTTGCTTCCACTCATAGACTAAATTAAGCGCCTGCAGCGGCGTCATATTAATTAAATCGATCCCCTTCAGCTGGTCGATCACCAGCTGAGATTTGCCGTCCGGCTTCTTCTTGACGGCAGCGCTTGCCGCATTGTCTTCCCCGAAGAGCGACAATTGCTGGATCGGGGCTGCCTTCACGGGCAAGGCAGCCGTTGTCGTCGCGGCGATCTGGGCTGCGCCCGCCGCCCGCTCTTCAAACCCATTCAGCAGCTCGTAAGAGCGCTGAATGATCGCATCCGGCAGCCCGGCGATTTCGGCGCAATAGATGCCGTAACTTGTGCTGGCTGCCCCAGGAATGAGCTTGCGCAGGAATGTCACCTGCCGGCCGCTTTCCTTGACCGCCATACAGTGGTTTCGCAGATGCGACAAACTCTCTTCCAAGTGGGCAAGCTCGTGGAAATGCGTAGACACAAGCGTCTTGCAGCCAATGCGGTCGTGCAGGAACTCAATAACCGCCTGCGCGATCGCCATGCCTTCGCCGGTCGATGTCCCGCGGCCCAATTCATCGATGATGACAAGGCTCTTGCTCGTCGCCTTCTCGGTCATCACCTGAATGTCCATCATCTCGACCATGAAGGTGCTTTGGCCGCCGATCAGGTCATCCGCCGCTCCGATCCGCGTGAAAATGCGGTCGGTAACCGGAATGCGCGCGGATCGGGCAGGCACGAAACAGCCGATCTGCGCGAGCAGGCAGATCACGGCAACCTGCCGCATATACGTGCTTTTGCCGGCCATATTCGGACCGGTAATCAGCAGAATGCGGCCCTGCTCTTGCTCTAGGCGCGTATCGTTCGCGATGAACGAGCCGTCTTGGATAACCGCCTCCACCACTGGATGGCGGCCTTCTTCGATCTGGAGATCGAAGCCTTCGCCGATCTCCGGCTTGCGGAAGTGCTGCGCGGCGCTGACCGCGGCCATCGATTGATACACATCGGCGGTCGCAATAACTTCCGCCAGCTTCTGCAATCTGGAGATATGCTGTGAAATCCGGTCGCGCAGCTCCGTGAACAGCTCATGCTCCAGATCAACCATTTTGTCCTGCGCTTCCAGAATCAGCGCTTCCTTCTCTTTGAGCTCCGGCGTTACGTAGCGCTCGGCGTTGGCCAACGTTTGCTTGCGCTCATAGCGGCCTTCCTGCAGCGCTGACATGTTCGCCTTGGTCACTTCGATGAAGTAGCCGAACACTTTGTTGTAGCCGATTTTGAGCGACTTAATTCCCGTCGCTTCACGTTCCTGGCGCTCCAGTTCGGCAATCCATTGCTTGCCGTTTTTGCTCGCTTCTCGCAATTGATCCAGATAAGGCTGATAGCCTTCACGGATCATCCCGCCATCCCGAATCGAAACCGGCGGCTCATCTTCAATCGCATTCGCAATCCAGGACATCACATCTTCACAGTTGTCCATTTGGTCAACGAGCTTACGCAGTGTCTCTGAGCCAGAGGCTGTGCATACCTGCTGCAATAGCGGTACTTGCTGCAAGGAATGCTTCAAAGCTATCATATCGCGGGCATTCGCATTCCCATAAGAAATGCGAGCAACCAGACGTTCCAAATCGTAAACTTCTTTCAAAGCTTGTTTTACATCGTCGCGCACAATGAGCTGATTATAGAGCAGATTGACAGCTTCCAAGCGTTCTTCGATACGTGAAACACTCATCAAGGGCTTCTCAATCCAGCGGCGCAGCATCCGGGCTCCCATCGCGGTAACCGTTTTGTCCAGCAACCATAACAGGGAACCTTTCTTGGCGCGTTCCCGAACGGTTTCTACGAGCTCCAAATTGCGTCTTGTAAAAGGGTCCATCGTCATGAATTGATCGGGTTCATATAAACGAATGTGCTTGACATGGGTCAACGCGCGTTTCTGTGTTTCTTTCAAATAAGCAAGAAGCGCTGCCACGCCCTGACGATTCAAGGCAGATAAGGAAGTCAAAGCGGGATCATCTGCAAAGTGCTCATCGAGCAGCTTTTCGTCCACCAGCGTCCATTCCGTCAAAACCGTGTTGCGTCCCCAGGTAACTCCCGTTTCACGAATGGTTGTCAACAGCCCCTGACTCGTAATAATTTCCGAAGGGTTGTACACATTCAACTCATCGACAACAAGTTCCCAGGCATTCGCCAGCAAAGTTGTATACAGCTCACCCGTTGAAATATCACAAGCTGTAAAGGCATAACCGTCCTCACGACTGACCACAGAAACGATATAATTGTTGCTCGATTCTCCCAGCAGCTTGCTATCCATAACCGTACCTGGTGTCACGATACGCACAATTTCACGGCGCACAACGCCCTTGGCTTCGGCCGGGTCTTCGACCTGCTCGCAGATCGCGACCTTGTAGCCTTTCTCGATAAGCCGGGACATATAATTCTCGGCTGCATGATGAGGAACACCGCACATCGGTATTTTCTCATCAGCGCCGCCTTCTCTGCCAGTTAAGGTAATCTCAAGCTCGCGTGAAGCATTGATCGCATCATCAAAAAACATTTCATAGAAATCTCCCAGACGAAAAAACAGAAATGCATCCGGGACTTGCGCCTTCACGGCCAAGTATTGCTGAATCATCGGCGTATATTGGGCCACCTTGCGTTCCTCCAACCAATCAGTGAATTCATGGTAAATCTATGAAACTATTATGTTGCTGTTTTCATATGTTTGCAATAAAACAGGTCAAAGGCACCGAATTGTTCGCCTAGGACGCTAAGTATGTTAACCATGTTGGAAGTCATAAGAGACTCTTATATCAACCTAAGAGCCTCTATAGACTGGATAAATTATTATAACATGATTTGTTCTTCAAAAGCTTCTTTCAGGTGATACGGCGCAATTTTCCATGCCTTGCGAATATCGGCCTTTTCATCCCATGGCACCAAGGACATGATTCTCGTCTTGAGACGATCCAAATCTGCCGAAAGGACCTCATACCCTTTCAACTGCTCAAGATCCTGCCACAGCTTCGTCACCGCACTCTGGATTCGCTGCTTATCGCCGCCATAATAAGCGGCTTGCATATCAGGGTCCTGCAAAGGCTGCCGCGGCAGCAGCCAGTAATTGTCCGCGATCAGCGAAGCTAGCGCAAAGATGCCTCGCGTGATCAGCGGCGACTGCATCCAGCTTGGCAGTGTGCGGTATTCGAAGCCTCCGTGCGACTTCTTGCGAAAGTCGCCCAGGAAGCCATACCGAGGGCGGCGCGCACGCGTCGTGTCGCCCTCGATCAAGATCAAAGGCAGCGCGAGGTAATTATCGAGCGCGCGCAGTAAATGCCCATTCAGCCAGCAGCGGCTGAAGTGGATGTGTCCGCCGAGGGGATAGCCGCCAACCGGCATGCCGCCCGAGAGCCACGCCAGGCTCTCGTCGGGGATCGCCCGCGTCGCGAGCTTCATCGTTGCCTGCAGATTTCTCGCGAGCTCACGCGGGTCCGTGCTCGGCTGCGGGCGCAGCTCGGCCAGCGGGAGGATCAGACGATGCCCGCTGAGCACGATCGCATCGCAGCCCACTTCGCCTTCCCGCGTCAGGAATTTGTCGGCGAAAACCACCTTGCCCTGCGGGCTGAGCAGCAGGAACTCAGGGTCGCTGCCGAGCATCACGCGTTCCTTGCGGCGCAGTTCCTTTGCCAAGCCCAGCTCGTAGCGATCGATCGCCTGCGCAAACAGCTGCGCCAAGCGTTCGTTTATCTTGGGCACCGGATCCACGTCCAGCACAAGGGTATGCCCGCTGCGCAGCACGCCGATAGTTACAAGCCCATAATCCAAGCCTAGCGCGTAGATCGCTTTGACAGCCTCCCGGCTAGCTCTGCGAACGTGAAAACTCGCTCTAGCCGGAGACACTTCTATGTATGCCGGGTGAGCGTTTGATTTTCTTTGCTCGAACAGCGTTTTCTCCGCAAGCAACAAGGTTTCATTCTTCTCATAAACGACTAATGTCTGCAAATGAAAGACAGCAACTTTATATTTATGAGCAAAAGCGGTGTTGTCCTCTTTATGTGAAGCCATGGTCTTGATTCCATGCAAATGCAGCATTTCTTCGCGTTTGGAGCGCTTTTGGGCTCTAATAATCGCTTTAATGGGCTGCAGCGCTTGCTTGAGCGGCCATTCATCATGCGCCGCTCCCCAATGAATGATAACCTTGCCGCGCCAGTCCTGAGGCAATTGGGTTCCACTGGGAATCCGCGCAAGACCGGCCAACTCCAATGCATCTGGTTCCTGTGCATGCAGCAGAAATGTTTCCATATCCATGCCCCTTATCCTCACTTTATGGCAATCCCCGAATCGTAGAATGGCCTAATGCCCAATTATCGCCAAAAAACAAAAAAGAGGGCAAATGCCCTCTGCCGAATCTCTCGCGCCAGCATACACTGGCGTATAGATTCTTTAATCCAAATCTTCCTCGAGCAAGTCGGCATCGAGATCCTCGAAATCTCCATCGCCGTGATCATCGAAATCCACATGCTTGTCGTCAAAGTCATTGCAGCCGTTGGTGCAAACGACTACACAGACTTTCGTTTCGGCAATCAGTTCGACTTGGAATTCGCGTTCTACCCGAATAATGACGCTGTCGCCGCTTGAAGAGATACTGGCTTCCACACAGTTTGGTTCTTGCGTTGCGACAGCAGACACTTCGGCAGTAGTCGGCTTATGTTTTTTGTCTAGATAGCTTAGTCCAACGATTTCTACATACGAAATGGTTTCTTTTGCTACGTCTGTTTTGGTGTTGCGATCGTAAGAATACCAGATGTTGATATCATAAGTACCAACTACCTCTACGCCATCTCCGGATTGGATCGCCTCGAATTGGTTATTAATAATCCAAGCGCCCAATATACTGGTCGGAGAAAAGGGCGGCGTCACGGTATGACTTACATGTGAAAATTTGCGACCTTTACCGCAGACAGCCTTTGTAATGATCTCTCTGCATTGCAAATCTTTATCTAATGACATCCTTTCAACCTCCTCCATACAATCATTCATTACAAGTGTATGCAGGACAGTAGTCTAGAGTGACAATTATTTTATATTATTTTCACTTAATAAAAATACCGATATCTGTCAGAGTCAACCTGCCTCGGGACGCTGTTTTTTTTGCTTTTTGGCGATCGATAAATAGTGCATGAGTTCCCGGTTTAGCTGAAATATCGCGGATCGCACCTCAAATTCCTCGCGGCTCTCCGGCAGCGGCATTTTTTTGTAACGAGCCTCCAGTTCTTGCAAGTCTTTCTCCGATTCGCCTGTATAGTAATCTTGCTTGACAGAGTGACTGATATCTTCAAGGATATCAGCGACAAGCTCTCCTTGCGGCAGCGTCTGGTACACCTGAGCGACAAGATCAATCATCCGATGGATCGATTCCAACTGCTCCCCCCGCATGAAGAAATATACACGCCAATAAGGATCCCCTCCGAAAATAAGCCGATTTTCCATGGAGCGCTTCGCCATCCCAGCCCCCTGCTCGATTTCTTCGCTAACCTCCAGCAGCTCTTTCCCATCCCAAATCACCGTATTATCGCGCAGATGCTTGGCCAGATTGACAAAAATAGCCGAAAATAAAACTTCAATCTGCTCTTTATGGCCTACAATCGCCTTATCTGCCTTAGGCATATAAGCAATATTGATAAGTGTCGCCGTTCCTAATCCGACCACCAGGAGAATGACTTCATTGAGAACAGATCCCCAACTGGCATCTTCATAAGCAAAAAGATGCAGCATCACGACAGCTCCCGTCACAGCCCCTTCTGTAATTCGCAAGCGATACAGCAGCGGAAAAACAAGGAGTAGGAAGATACCGACAACCCATACATGAAAACCGATCATACGAAACAGCAAACAACCCATCAACAGGGCAAGCAGGGACGCGGCAATCCGATGAAGTGCGCTTTGAATCCCTTTTTTCTTCGTCACTTCAATGCCTAGAATGGCAAGAAGACCTGCGGCGGCAGGTGTTTTGATTCCTAGTATATGCGCTAAATACATGGCAATGACGACCGCAAGGGCGGTTTTAAGCACACGAAAGCCCATAGCGTTTCACCTCTTTACTGGTTTTAACTATGGGCTCATTATTTCATTTTCGACAGAAAGTGGCAAGCTTCACCGATGTTTGGTCAATCTTTTTTCCAGATAAGACACGACCTGATACATCACTGTCGCGACGATCGCAATGACAAACAAAGTGGAAATGACCAAAGTGAAATTAAACACTTGAAAACCATATATGATCAAGTAACCTAATCCTATTTGAGAAACGAGAAATTCCCCAACAATCACACCAACCCAAGCTAAGCCTACATTGACTTTCAGCGTGGAGACGATAGCGGGAAAAGAAGCCGGCAGAATAGCCTTGAGGAAGATTTTGCGCTGAGATCCCCCGAATAACGTAACGATCTTGACATAATTGTGGTCCACTTCTTTAAAGCTCCCATACACGACGAGTGTTGTAATGATTACTGTGATGGATAACGTTGTGGCGATGATAGATAGGAGACCAGGACCGAGACCGACAATAAATAGAGGACCAAGCGCCACCTTGGGCATGCTGTTCAGTACTACGATGTAGGGATCAAGCACCCTGGATAGAAACGGCGACCACCAAATAACAACCGCTAATGCAGTTCCGAATAAGGTACCCAAAGCAAATCCGATAATCGTCTCTACCACCGTGACCCCCACATGCGGCAGAAGACTTCCATCCAGCAATTTATCCCATAGCAACTTGAAAACTTTCGTCGGATAACTGAATAGGAGCACATCAATCCATTTTAACCGCGCAGCTAGTTCCCAGAGTGCAAAAAAAAGCAGGAGAATCGCAGCTTGAACCAGCCTGACGTTCTTCGTTTCCTTTTTCTTGGCCACAACAAATTCCCGATGAACTTGATTGGTCAGCACTCTATCTGCGGATTGTTTCTGCAGCTGTTTCTCGCTCATGCTTCATGCCCTCCAAATTCCTGCCATATCCTGCGAAAGAGTGCATGAAACCCAGCTAACTCTCGTGCTTCAAAAGGGGTGGTTTGCCGAATGTCATCCGGAATCTGGAAGGTTTGCCGGATACGGCCCGGATTGGGATCAAGAACAATAATGCGATCACTCATCGCAATCGCTTCTGTGATGTCATGCGTCACCAGCAGTGCCGTCTTCTGTTTGGCATGCAGCGTCTCAACAACCAAATCTTCCAGCTGCAGTTTGGTTTGATAATCAAGGGCCGAGAACGGCTCATCGAGCAGTAATAATTCGGGCTCTGTGGCAAGCGTACGCACTAACGCCACCCTTTGGCGCATGCCCCCTGACAGCTGCGAAGGATAGTAATCCTTGAATCCGAGCAGTCCCATCTCCTCCAATAAATGCAGAACATGCCGCTTAGTCTCCTTCGTCAATGTGCCTGTAATTTCCAGCCCCATGCAGGCATTCGCTTCAATGGTGCGCCAAGGAAAGAGATAATCCTGCTGCAGCATATAACCAACCGCGGTTGAAGGGCCGCTTACCTTCCTCCCTGCCACCGTTACAATCCCCGCAGTGGGCTTGATGAGCCCGGCTATAATGGATAAGAGAGTCGTCTTCCCGCAGCCGCTGGGACCGATCAAACTAACGAATTCACCACGTTCAATCGTAAAATCAATCTGTTCCACAGCGAGTGTTGCCCGCTCCTCGGTTACATAGACTTGTGTTACGTCTTTAACAGTCACAGCTGAATCCATGTTCGTACTCCTCTCTCGTTCCATTCATCCGCTTCATGACGCCTGCTTTAAGGTTTTACAGTGGTTCTGGCTTTCTCCGCAAAGGAATTGTTGACTAATGTTTTCCAGGCTACTCTCTCTTTCAATTCACCTGCTGAAGCCATTACATCCAACAAATTGTTCCACTCTTGTTCATCTACAATGCCATCTGTCGCAAAAGAGCCTTGATCTTTATATCGTTTCACAACATTCTTCACGATCCCCACATCAATATCTTTGAAATATGGCAGTACAGCCGTAGTAATTTCATCTACGCTTTTGGAAGCAACCCACAGCTGCGCGCGTTGAATCGCATTCGTGAATTTCTGTGTAGTAGCGGCATTGGACTTCAGGAAGCTTTGTTTGGTCATGTACACGGTGTACGGCAAATGTCCACTTTCCACACCGAAGGAAGCGACCACGAAGCCTTTGCCTTCTTTCTCCACGATGGAAGCCTGCGGTTCAAAGAGCTGCACATACTCCCCGGTGCCCGACGAATAAGCGGAGGCAATATTCGCGAATTCAATATTTTGAATCAGCTCCAGGTCTTTCTTAGGATCAATATTATGCTTCTTGAGGGTGAACTCTCCAGCCATTTGGGGCATGCCCCCTTTCCGTTGGCCGAGAAACACAGACCCTTTCAATGCTTTCCAATCAAACGTATCCGCTTTTTTGCGAGCTACCAGGAAAGTGCCATCGGTTTGCGTCAATTGAGCAAAATTGATCACGGGATCATCCGATCCTTGCTGGGAGACATAGATCGATGTTTCCGAACCAACGAGCGCGACATCAATCGCGTTGGACAGCAAAGCCGTCATCGTTTTATCGCCGCCAGGTGTCGTAGTAAGTTCTACATCCAGGCCCTCATCCTTGAAAAAACCTTGTGACAACGCGACATACTGCGGCGCATAAAAGATCGATCGCGTTACTTCACCAATCCGTACTTTTGTGGTTTCTGTACTCTTGGTGCCGCACGCTGAAACGACAATGCTAAGCAGTAGGACGGTAGATAAGGCGATTCCCACTCTTTTCCGATTGTTCATAGACGTCCCTCCGATTTAAGTTGTACTGTATCCTATGCAGGAGCCCAGAAGTCGGTTAACGTTGATCACTCGGGAAACCGTTGTCAAATTAAAAAAAGAGGCTGCCCCGCAGAGCCGCCGGGCCACCGGACTGCTAGTCCGGCACTCGTACCTGCTGTACCTGCACCTGTCTGCACCTGTCTGTACCTGTATCTGCACCCATCTCAATCCCGTCCCTCGTTCTCGTTCTCGTGCCAGCACCTGCACAACCAATCCGGCACTCTAATGAACTGTATGATGCTTATAGACGAGAAATTAGCTACTTTTGCGATTTAATGAACTCAATTGGCGTTATCGAGCAGCTTTTAGGCGGAATGGTGAGCGTTTGTGAGAGATAACATGCGGGGAATTCATTAGATTTTTTAAATGCACCATTTTGATCAAATAAAGGGTATTGAGTTCGTAAGGGAAATAAGGCGCCAAGAAAGGTTGTAGACGCGCCAAATAAGAAAAACGGCTTCGCCGCCCTGATAGATCAGCCTCTTCTTAGTGGCAAAACCTTGTAAGGGAACTAGAGGATGCTAATTAGGCAAAAAGTAGGAATGCGTGACTAATAGCGGAACTACAGGGTCTTATTTCCACGAAAAGCGTAAAAATTCCCATAAAACAGCAAAATAACGACCTGTAGTTCCCTCAACCTCCCGATAATGACACTTTTGGCTAGAATAGCGCACCATAGTTCCCTGACGTCCGCGCGAGGCAGCTAGAGTAATTCCGCGTTCACTCCAAAACATATAAACTCTTATATATAAATAAAGGAGCTAAGCAGATACAAGCCGCTTAGCTCCTTTGTCATTCAATTATTCTTTTCCAAAGAATGAATCTGTCCTAACATCAACATTAGCTGCAATTGACACAGCCTCTTAGAGCCAGCAATTAAATGTCATAAACGGCTTTGTATTTCTCTTCCAAATAAGCGACTAAGTAATCAGGATTCAACTCTTCCCCAGTCACTTGCACAATAATTTCATTCGGAGTCAACAGTTTGCCGTGTTGGTACACTTTATCCGTTAACCATTCTTTGATGGGCACCAGGTTGCCCGCAGCTATTAACTGGTCGAAGTTCGGCAGTTCTTTGCGCAGTGTCTCGGTGAACTGCGCCGCGTACATGTTGCCTAACGCATAGGATGGGAAATAGCCAAATGCGCCACCAGACCAATGAACATCCTGCAGCACACCCTCCCCATCGTTCGCTGGCACAACACCCAGATACTCTTCATATTTGGCGTTCCACGCTTGCGGTAAATCTGCGACAGCAATCGTCCCATTGAATAAACCTTTTTCCAGCTCATAACGAATCATAATATGCAGGTTATACGTTAATTCATCCGCTTCAATCCGAATTAAGGATGGTTCGATATGATTAATCGCTCTGTAGAAGTCATTGACATCTACGTCATCGATCTGGCCGTTGAATGTCGTTTGCAGTTCTCCGTAGTACCGTTCCCAGAACGCTTTGCTGCGGCCGATGACATTTTCCCAGAACCGGGATTGCGATTCATGAATTCCCATCGAGGTGCCGGTGCACAGATTCGTGCCGACTAGATCTTGGGAAATATTTTGCTCATACAAGGCATGACCGCCTTCGTGAATCGTTCCGAAGAGAGCAGATGTGATATCATTCGGCAAATAACGAGTAGTAATCCTTACATCGCCTGGGTTAAGGGCAGTAGCAAATGGATGTACCGTCTCATCCAGCCGCCCTGCATCAAAGTCATACTGCATCTGTTTCAAAATGGACAAGGAAAATTGCTTCTGTTTGCTGATTTCAAACTGTTGATCCAAAAAGGCGCGATTCGGCTGTTTCGGAGAAGCTTGAATCCGTTGCAGCAAAGGAACAGCTTTCTCACGCAGCGCGCCGAATACTTCATCTAATTTGTCTACGGTCATTCCCGGTTCGTACATATCTAATAACGTGTTATATTTGTGACCCTCATATCCCCACAATTCAATAAATTCTTGCGTTGCAGCAACAATTTTCTCGAGGTATGGCTGGAAGGAAGCCCAATCGGAATTGTGCTTCGCAGCTTCCCAGGCGGACTCCGCTTGTGAAGTAAGAACAACATAGGCCTGATATTTCTCAGCCGGTATCTTTTTACTGCGATCGTATTCCTTTTTGCATTCCAGAACCATTTTTCGGGAAATCGCATCTAACTGCTCAAGCTCATCAGGTTGTGTGAAGAACGCTACATAGCTGCCCATCTCATCGGATGTCGACATACGGAATACCTCTGTGGATAATTCTCCTACGACTTCCGAACGTGTTTCAATGCCTTTCTTCGGAGCGCCGGTGCGCATATCCCAATAAATTAAGGCGATGGCCTCCTCGTACTGCTTCATTTTGCGAACATAGGCCTTAAACGATTCCAGCTTGGCTGGGGCTGCTTGCACACTCATGCTTCAATCTCCTCCCAAAAGTTTCTTAATTTATCATACTTCGTCCCCTACTCAGAATCAAATTTATGCGGGAGTATGTTAGAATAATGACAGGCCTTTTGGAAAGAATCCATTTAACCGTATATATATGAAGGAGTTGATCACTATGAACGTTACATTTACTGATACAGCCATAGATCGCATTGCCCCGCTGCTGCAAGAGGACTCTGTCTTAAATTTGGTTTTCGACACAGAGGATTGCGGTTGTTCCGTGAACGGAGTGCCTACTTTGTGGATTGTTCCCAAGGCCAACGAGGAAAAACGGGTCGCTGAAACGAATCAATTTAAATTGACTTACAAAGCCAAAGACGAAATTTTTTTCGAAGAGAAGATGACGATTGACTTCCACGATAAGAATAAATCCTATATACTAAAGAGTAATAATCAGATTTACAATGCGGGTATGAGCTTAGTAGACAAGAGATAAACGCTGCAAAAATAAAGACAAGCAGCAAAACAACTTAGTGGAGGGAAGCCCATGTCTTTGGTGAATGAGATTTTAAATTACAATGAAGAATTTGTAGAAACACAGCGGTACAAAGAATTTCTGACCACGAAATTCCCAGATAAGCGAATGGTTGTCCTCACTTGTATGGATACTCGGTTAGTCGAGCTGCTGCCTAAAGCGATGAATTTGCATAATGGCGATGCCAAAATCATTAAAAATGCCGGTGCGATCGTCTCTCACCCCTTCGGCAGTATTATGCGGAGTATCGTCGTAGCCGTCTATGAATTGGATGCCGATGAAGTCTTCGTCATTGGGCATTATGATTGCGGGATGACAGGCTTAAACTCCGATCACGTGATAGCCAATGCCAAGAAACGCGGAATCTCCGATGACGTCATTGCGACGCTAGGCCACTCCGGCATTAATTTATCTCGTTGGCTGACTGGTTTTGAGCATGTCAGAGAAGGGATTGAGAAGAGTGTCAACATCATTCGCAATCATCCTCTGCTTCCCAAAAACCTGCCAGTGCACGGACTCATCATCGATCCGCAAACAGGTCGGCTTGATCTGATTGAGGACGGATATCAAGCGGTGGACGAATCGCATACATAGCACAAAAATAGACTGTCCCAGAAGGTTGAGAACCTTGAGGGGCAGTCTATTTTAATGCTCTTATTTGGTGGAAATGAAGCAACTACATTTTCAACGATTTTATCAATCGTTTGGCATCACCATTCGGCGTCGCAACAACTTCGTACATATTAATCGTTACATTGGATTCTAATTGCTCCGACTTGATCGTTCCGAAATCGATAAATTGAACGCCGGACATAATCTTCTGCTGCCCCGTGAAGCTCATGGCCTTCGTACTTAACAGGCGTCCTTGGGAATCAACGACTTCAAAAGCCAATGTTGAGAAGCTGGCATCCGTAATGACCTGCTCTAGCCGATTTACATCCAAATCCAAGCGCAGACGATACGCATACGATGAATCTTTGTTATAGGTCGCACTTACCGAGTAGTCATTCAATTTAATGCTGAATGGATACAAGGATACCGCACCTTCCGTCGGTACAGCTTGAACAGTTGTTTTGTAAGAACCTACCGACAAGCGATTCGCATCGTACAAGTTAAGGGCAAGCTTATCGGCTTTCTCAGTCCCAGGCAGCAAATATGAATAACTAAGCACATAGCTTGTGTTTGGCGCAATATTTTTGGCGACTGTTGTTTGACGGACACCTGAATACGTGTATCCTTCGGCATTTGTAAGATCGGTTTGGAAATCTGGAATTGCCAGTGTAGTCGTTCCTTTATTGGTAAGCTTATACTTCGCCACAACCGTTTTGAAGCCAAAATCGGCGTTCTCACTCATGCCCATTTCCACTAAGGAAACATCCACATTAGAATCGATTAGATTGCTCGCTGTGAATTTAAACGGCGTACCCACGGTATAATTCTCCGCCGCTGAATAAGAGGAAACTTCTCCGCCGCTGCCCGCTCCGGCTAAGGTCGTAACTGATACTGGCAAGGCTGCTGTTTGCTTACTGCCGGTGTCCGTACTATTCGTGTTGTTGCCGGTTGTGCCCGAGCCTGAGCCTGTTGTACCCGAGCCCGTCGTTCCGCCTTGTGGCGTTGTCGAAGCAGCCGCCTGTTTCTCCAGGACAACTAATTGCAGCGCATCCGTATTGAGTCCGGCCGGCAATATCCCCGAGAAACGGAAGGTCGTCGACTCATTCGGAGACAAGTAGGTCGTCCGCACGGCGTTGTCTGTGGAGGAAACCGCCACGCTGCCACGCAGCGCTTGGAACTCTGCCGACAAGCCAGGAATCGTTACAACCCCTTCGCTTTTATTCGTTAGAGTCACATTCGCCTGCAAATGAAGCCCGTCTGATTGCTTGCTTGCTGCTGCCCAGGATGTAGAAATAGCGAGACCGCTGTCATCCGTATTGGGATACTCTTTGCTTTCCCCGATTTTGCCAATCACGAAAGTTTTGGCTGTACGCAAAGATCCGAGGACCGTCGTTTTCACTTTCCCTTTTGGCGAGAAGAGCAATGAGAAGTTGTTCGTATCCAGCGATGCTGGAACCGCTGCTTGCAGAATCGCCTTAATCGGCTGCTGCGGCAGCAACGACTGCCCAGCTCCTTTGGCAAATGTAGCCGTATAAGTTAGTCCCTTGCTGTCCTGATAGTTGAATTCAAGCCCATCAGGCAGCTTGAGCGTGGCGTCGCTTAAATTTTCCAGCACAAGATCGGAATACACCATCCAAACGCCATCTTTGTAAATTTTATAGCTGCTGCCCAATTGCGCCGTAATTAAAGCATTATCGCCCAAAGTTGCGTCAATTTCTTGGAGGCTAATAACCGCTTGCTGGTGAACGGATTGCCCAGATTCCGCTAAAGCGGCGTCAACTGACAAAGCCCCAATATCACGCATCGCATTATAGTTCCACTCAAAAATATCGACCTTCAACTGACTCGCATCCAAGCTCGACGGAATCTCGGACGTAAACTTGAACGTCCCGGTTTCTCCCGCTTTCACACGCGCGGTCACTTTTTCAGTAAGCTTCGCTGTATAGGATACACCGTTCGTGTCGATAACTTTTACACCATAATTATTAAAATCAATGGGGGTGGCGCTGTTATTGTTCAGCCCTAGCGAGAAGCGCAATGAACCGTCTTCCGCTCCCGCCGACAAGGCAACCTTATCCAGCGTGAAATAGACGGAGTCACTGAGAAACACACCCTCTTTGCCAGCGAATGCCGAAGTAGCCAATGGTAGTGTCAGGAAGCTTGCGGCCGTTAGCAGGATAGCCGAACGGCTGAGCAAGCGTTTCATCTTTCGTTGTTGGTTCACAGGGAGTCCTCCTTAATTTTTGTTAATCAGAACGCAAAGCGTCAATCGGACGCAGCTTGGATGCTTTATTGGCCGGGTACAGACCAAAAATGACACCCACGAGAACTGAAAATAAGAATGCGTACAAGCTGATATCGAAGGATAAGCTCGTGGTCTGTTTGGGGCTGAAATAGGGCAGTGCATAAGAGAGTCCAATCCCTAACGCAAGTCCGATTAATCCGCCCATGCCGCTAATAACGACAGCTTCTACGAGAAATTGCAGCAAAATATTGCGTCGCTTGGCGCCAATCGATTTGCGAATACCGATTTCCCGCGTCCGTTCGCTTACCGTTACCAACATAATATTCATAATGCCGATACCCCCGACAAGCAGTGAAATCAGCGCTACAGCTACTAATTGATTCGTAAGTGTATTGGTCGCTTCAGTCCGTGCTTTCAGCAGCTCATCCTGATTCGTTAAGACGAAACCGGTGTCGCTTTTGAATTTATAAGTCAAATATTGCTTCATCGTTTCTTGCGCTGTATAAATATCGTCTTTGGTCGGCGCTTCCACGTAGGTAGTGCGGATTTGCCCTAGTTTAAAGACACGTCTGGCTGTCTCCAGCGGAACAATAACCGAACTGTCGACCGATGCCCCGCCGATGTTGGAGCCTTTCTCTTTGAGCGTACCGATGACACTGAACACGGCGCCATCAATATTTATTTCCTCGCCAACGGGATCCAGAGTTCCAAAGTATGTTTTGGCAACCTCACTGCCCAGCACGGCTACATTCGAGCGGAACTCAAGATCCGTAGGTGACAGGTTGCGCCCCTTGTCTACCGTAGCTTTAATGATCCCGAAGTAACGGTCATTCGTGCCAATGACATTGTATTTCTCCTGCGTACGGTCATATTTAATATTGGAGCCGTTCTTCGTCATCGTTGGGGCAATGGATTTAAATTCCGGGAAGTTCTCGAAATTCATCAGTTCATTATAATCCAATTGCGTGGCGCGCCCGTTCCCGGTTGCCGTGACAACCAGCAGATTCGTCCCCATGTTCTCATACTGCTTGGCAATTTGTTCGGAAGTCCCTTGCCCGATAGATACCAACGTGACAACCGAACTAACCCCGATGATGACGCCAAGCATGGTCAGAAATGTTCGCAACGGGCTCGAAATAATCGTCCGCAGCGACATTCTGAGCAGTTCATTTACCTTCATACGCTCACCTCTTGCTTCACAGCGCCCTTGTCTGTGGAATTCCGATAGTCATCAATGATGACTCCGTCGCGCAGAGCAACAACGCGCTGGGCATTATCGGCAATATGATGATCATGCGTAATCAGGACGATCGTGTTCCCTTGTGCATTCAACTGTAAAATTAATTCCAACACTTCTTCGCCTGTTCTGGAATCCAGCGCGCCTGTCGGCTCATCTGCCAGAATAAGCGAAGGGGAGATGGCCAACGCCCTCGCAATCGCGACACGCTGCTGTTGACCGCCGGATAACTCGCTCGGCTTATGATGTCCGCGTTCTCCCATACCAAGCATCTTCAACATATTATGTGCTCGTTCTCGCCGCTCTTTCTTCGCAATCCCCGCATAAATCATCGGAAGTTCCACATTTTCCATCGCCGATAAACGCGGCAGAAGGTTAAATTGTTGGAAAATAAAGCCGATTTTCTGATTCCGCAGCTCGGCCAGGGCGTTATCGTTCATATGTTCCGTGACCACGCCATCCAGAATATAACTGCCAGAGGTAGGAACATCCAACAAACCAATCGTGTTCATTAGCGTCGATTTCCCTGATCCACTCGGCCCGATGATCGCTACAAAATCACCTTCGGCCACAGACAGCGATATGCCTCGCAGAATGGGTAGATCTTCCAGACCGCGCTTATAGGTTTTGGTAATTTCTTTAAGTTCAATGATATTCATACCGCAATAGCTCCCTTCCCAGCAGTATTATCTAGCACCGCCACCGCCGTTGGTCCGGACAGCTCCTGTATTGCCTCCCGCTCCCGCTCCACCAGTTCCGCCGCCTTGGAATCCTCCTGCGCCTCCGCCACCAAAGCCGCCTGCACCGCCTACGCCTCCGTTTTGCTGGAACTGCTGTCTCAAACGATTTATTTCGTCCTGACTTAAATTTTGCTGTCTTTTTACACCAGGCAACACGACTTTGTCGCCTTCTTTAAGCCCATCTGTTATCTCCACTTGTGTCTTGGAGCGAATCCCAATCGTAACCTCATGCTCTGTCTCTAACGTACCGTCCGCTTTTTTCAAAGTAACGACTCGTTTACCTTTTTGTGATTGAAGAGCTTCAGGCGGAATGTAGAGAATATCTTTCTTATCTTGAATCAGGATTTCACCTGTTGCCGTCATCCCATATTTCAACACATTATCCTTATTGTCAGCAGCTAACACCACATCATAGAAGGTAACGCCATTCGTTGTTGTTCCTACCGTAGAAACTTGCGTAACTTCTGCTGGGAACACGCGACCAGGGTAAGAATCCACCTTAATCTCCGCCTTCATCCCCGTCTTCATGTTGGGAAGATCGAGCTCATCGACTTGGACGGGAAGCTGCATTTTGGCAAAACTAGCCACAGCGCCCAGCTGTGTTCCGCTAGTTACTTTGCTTCCTGCTTGATAGTTGCCTAGAATATCATTCCTCTTATTGACGAAATCCGTGGAGAACACACCATCGAAAGGCGCGACAATTTTGAGATTATCCACTTTATCCTGAGCTGCAGCCACTTTCAGTTTCTGACGTTCAAGCGCTGATTGTTTGGCGAGAATATCATCACCGAGCGTATCATTCACAAAGGAGGCAATCTGATCGCCCTGATGAACCATATTCCCTGTTTTGAAAGGCAGCGTAGACACGTTACCCGTTGTCCCGGCCAGAATCGTTGTCACTTTCTGATACTGCAGTGCGCCTTTGGCTTGTGAATCGACAGCACGACCGCCAATCGTCACAGAACCAAGTACATTGGTGCCTGCGTCCATGGAGTTATCATTCGGAACCGTAATGTCGATATCAATCCATTTGCCGCCCTTCCCATCGGACTTGGGGTCCTTGGAAATCGTTTGAATCGTTCCCGTTTTCGTAATCATAAACCCATCTAACGTAATATCTACGGCATCACCCTTATGAAGCTGCGCTGCATCTTCCACGAAGAAAGGAAGTGTAACTGTCAACGTGCTCACATCGGCGATCGTAGCAATTTTCGTTGATTTATTAATCGATGAACCGAGGTCTAGATTGGTTGCATATGTAAGCTTGCCGGAAACCGGCGCTCTTACGCCCATTAACCCTTGCTGCTGCTCAAGTGAACTCAAATCCTTCTGAAGCTGCTCATAATTCAACTGAGCGTCTTGCAGATCACTCTCCAAGCTGGAGCTAGTGAGTTCAATCAGCACATCACCGGCTTTGACGGCTTGATTTCGTTTCAAATTTATCGATTTAATATTCGCATCCTGTGTAATTGTGATCGTTTGTGTTTCCTTAGGCTCGAATTGCGCTGTACCGGATACCGAAGAACGAATATTCCCTTTCTTCACATCGGCTGTCACCTCTTTGACATCCGCTGCTTTCGTTTTCTTTCCTTTTGCCAGATAGGCATAGGATCCCCCAGCGCACAGGATGACCGCGATACTTACAATAAGCCATTTGCTGCGATACCATTTCATGAAGTTGCTTCCTCCTTAGGGATAATTCGACCGAAGTTGATCTATTGCGTATGCTCTTAGTTGTCTTTTGCCTTCATGACTGCCAACCTAATCATGCTTGGAAACAAGTAATTCCACGAGTTGTTGTTCAATGCTCTTCCCGATACTTCGAGGATCTAATTGCTGAGTTCCCCCATCCACTCGATCAATTTGGCCAGCTTCGACCGCCCGTTCTTTTCGTTGCTCGATGAAAGCGTTGATTCGCTTCTCTCGTTCTTCCTGTGACAGCTCAGTATGCGGTTTATCCACCCGCTCTTCAATGCGCTTATTCACTTGTTTGGATTGTTCGTCCAAAAAAGTTCTTTGCTCGCTCGTTAAGCTGCCAAGGACTTGCTTGCGTTCGGTATCATTCATACTTCCTTCTTCCATGCTTTCACGAATGTAGGGCAGCATGGCCACGGCTTGCTTGGCCGATATGGTCAAAGAGGCATTGCGATCCATGCGAAGCAAAGCTTGAAACAGCATGACCAGCCGCATCTCCGTCAGATTCTGAACTTCTTCATTCGGGCGATCTTCTGGTGAAGTGTGCCCGGCCGTTGGAGAAGGCGCAGCCTTTATCGCTGCTGAATCCGTAACAGTCAAGGGATGACTGCAAGCACTTAACAGGCAGGCCAAGAGTGTGATACTTACTATCACTTTTTGTGTGTATCTAATCTTACATACACCTCCAAAACAAAAAATCCTGTCCACTAGCAACAGGATACGAAATAAACATGAATTAAGTTTGCTTAACTTGTAAAATATTTGTAAACAAACTACGCAATTCGCGGAAAAATAACGCAAAACTCGGTACCTTCCCCCACTCGGCTGCGCACTTGAATGGTTCCATCCATCCCCGTTACCAAATGCTTCACAATCGTCAGACCAAGACCGGTACCTGTGGACACATCGGATCGCGAGGTTCTGGCCTCATCGGCTTTGTAGAAGCGGTCCCAAATACGAGCAAGCTCGGCATCTGTCATCCCTGCCCCAGTGTCCCTGATGTATATATGAACTTCATGTTCTTGTTCCTCCAAGGCAACCGTCAACGTCCCGCCTTCGGACGTGAATTTGAGCGAATTGTAGATCAAATTCTGCACAATTTGGGCAAAACGATCCGGGTCTAGCGCCACTTGCGCTGGCTCTAGCAGCGGATCCGGAAGAATCACATGAAGTGAGATTTGCTTATCAGCAATAGGTGCCTTCAATAGCTCCAATGAATCTTCCAGCGTTTCTGCCATAATCACCGGCCTCATCCGAAACACATCTATGCCATTCTGAATTTGCGCCAAATCGAGTAAATCCGTAACCAGACGTTGAAGACGCTGAACCTCTTGATCGCAAATGCGCAAGTAATGTGAATATTTCTCTTCTGGAATGACCTTATCGTTCATGGCGACAATGAAACCTCGAAGCGTTGTTAGCGGAGAACGCAGCTCATGCGACACATTGGTTAGAAACTCTTGTCTGGTTCCTTCCCACTCCTCTAGTTGATCCACCATGAAGTTGAAACTGGCGGCGAGTTGACCCACCTCATCGTGCGAGGTGATCGGAACTCGAGTTGTGAAATCGCCGTGCGCCAGCTCGAGCGCAGCGCGATTCATTTGTTGAAGCGGCCCAGCCAGCTTGCGGGAAATTATGAAGAGAATGAATCCGACAGCAAGCAGCGAGAAGAGCAGCGGCACCATAATATTCACACGCACGGCAGATATCGCCTCACTGATATCCCCCGCTGGAAAATGCAGGATAATGACCATCGGCTGACCATTCAGTTGATATGGAGCGTGATAGGTAAACAGGTTAATTTCTCGCCCGTCCGGCATCGTCAAACCGACCATTCCGTAACCGGAATGACCGTGCAAGCCATCGATGAACAAGGCATCCATCTGCTTCGGGATTCCTCGGCCTTCACTATCAGAGGAGCCATTCAGAATAGTGCCTTTCTCATCCACGAGCCATACTTGTCCATTAATGCTTCGCGCCAAAATACGAATGGTGTATTTCAATTCTCGCGTTGTAATAGTCCCATCTTGGACAGAATTCATTAAGCGCGTGACTTCCACATTGCGCTTCTCCATCAATTCGATCTTATCTTTATAAAATAAATCCGTAAAATAGTAGTTCCAGAACAGGAAAAGGCCCGCGAAGAAAAGCACACAAGTCGCCAGAAAAGACAGAAATATTTTCAGATAAAGACTGTTGTACTTGCTCACGATCCATCGTCTGACCTTAGCCATGTTGAACCACCTCAAACGAGTAGCCGATCCCCCACAATGTTTGAATGTTCCACATGTCATGCTGCCCAAGTTTTTTACGCAAATTTTTCACATGGGCATCCACCGTTCGCGTACCGCCTGTAAAATCAAAATTCCACACATAACCAAGCAAATCTTCCCTCGTAAATACCCGACCTGGATGCGTTGTCAGGAAAAATAGCAATTCGATTTCCTTCGGTGTCAACTCCACCCTTTTCCCACCAACCGTGACCCGATACTGGTCCAAATCGATGACAATATTGCCAATTTCAAGCCATTTGCGGGAAGTACTCTGGGGATTAGCAGGCTCGCTTGCTACTTGCACAGTACGACGCAAAACAGCCTTGATGCGGGCAATCAGCTCATTGGGATCAAAAGGCTTGACCAAATAATCATCAACACCTAGATTAAAGCCTCTTAATTTATCGATAGACTCTCCTTTGGCTGTCAGGAAAATAATCGGTGTTTGGTGAAAAGGCGCATCCATCTTGCGAATTTGATCACAGAGTTCATACCCGGAAATATCCGGCAGCATAATGTCCAGCAGGACCAAATGAGGCCTCTCAGCGGCAATGGTTTGGAGTACATCCTGTCCGCGCGGCAGCAAAATCGCTTCATAATTGGAATGCTCCAAATACAAACGGACCACCTCGGCAATATTGGGTTCATCATCCACAACAAGAATTTTACCTTCCGAAATCACTTCGCTCCACCCTTTTCTTTGCGGATTTGCTGTTGTCTTGCTCTCTCTAGGATGACCTCGGAGCGATCCCGCTTCGTATGCTTATGGGTAAGCTGCTCATCCAGCAACGCACTTGGCGCTAGCCACGTCCATCCTTTACGCTCACATGCCTCCATACACCAAGCGGTTAACTCGGGATCGGCAATCGGTAAATTAATATCATAGTAGCTGTATTCATGATGTTCAATTTGCCTCAACGTTTCACTTAATAAGTGCTGAAGCTTACCGGAATCCAGTCCAAGCGAGCTGAGATGAATCGCCTCCGCATTGGCTGCTGCGCTTTGCAGCATTTTGAGCGCGCCTATGCGATTCCCACGGCGAATATGGTACATCCCCACGGCGATTTGGATCAGAGCCACGTATGTCCTGCCGCGTTCATCTCCTGGATGCTCCTTCCAGAACTCCTCCATCACTTCATGGCACTCAAAATAGTCCCGCTCCGCATGAAAATAAAGTAAATAATCGAGATAAGCTCCCGGATATGGCTTCATTCCTGTTCCTCCACCTTGTTGTAATCACGGCAATGCTTCTATTCTCTTCATGTTACTCGAAAGTTGTGCCATCGTCCAATCTCTCAGACAACATCTTCATGCTTTCTATCATTTTCCAACGCAACCATTCTACCTTTTGAAACGTCCAATACAGTAGATTACTAGAAAGAGGCGTGAAAGATGAAAATTGGAAAATGGATGCTTGCTGGCACTTTGCTGCTAGCCATGACCGTACCTCATGCGGTTCATGCCGCAGGTGCCACCACACCTGACAAAACGACCAAATACCGCGTTTACCAATACAATCACGTGCTGATGGAATTCGCTTCGTATAATCAAGCTGAAGCGTTTGCCAAGGGATTCACCAATAGTCACGTTGAAGAAATCGGTTCGCGCAAATGGCTGTGGAACAATTTCCCCCGCTATCAAGTTTATCAACTGGATGCAACCTTGCCGGAATGGCAATTCACCACGCTCGATGCCGCCATTGCTGAAGCCAAGAAATGGACGAACGCAAGCGTACGAGATTTGCAATCCACAGGCTGGGCTTGGAATAATTACCCGAGATATCAGGTCTATCAGAATGAAATTACCCTGGACAGCTGGAAATTCCTTACCTTGAATGAAGCCATCGCTGAAGCCAAAAAGTGGGGCAGCGCCCACATCATCAACCTGGACAACAACCAATGGGTTTGGGATAACATCGCCTCTGATGTTAAACAGCTTTTAAGCTCCGGGGAGCCCGCTTATAAAGTGTATCAAGGGACCTTTTCAGCTGACAATTGGAAATTCGCTTCGCTCGAAGATGCGATCAAAGAGTCTCTGAAATGGGGAAATTCAACCGTTGTCAATACGACAACCAATCAAACCGTGTACAGCAATCTTAAAACGTATAAAGTCTTTCAAAACGATTCCTTTTTACAAGACTTTACTTCCCTCGATGAGGCCATCGCCTATGCAACACAATGGGGGCATAGCGCCATTTTCAAAGAAGGACATAAGATTTGGAATAACTTCGCCTCTTACCAAGTCCTGCAAAACACAGCGCTCATCGGCGAGTTTAAAACCATTCCAGAGGCATTAAACTACAGCGTGCAATACAGCAATGCCTCCATTCAAACACTAGATCGAACGCTGCTGTGGGATAATTTCAAAAAACTTCAAGTATGGGGCTGGAACGGTCAATCAGGCGCAGATACGATCAAAGCACAAGTGAACAACACAATTGGACTGGATGTCGATTCTCCCAGCTATTTTGAGCTTGCTGATGCAGGCGGCGGTTTGAAAGATAATTCCAACGCTGATACCGTCAAATGGCTGCAAAAAAACGGCTACACCGTGTACCCGCTGGTCAATAATCAATTCAATTCAACCTTAACGTCACAATTTCTGGCGGATAGCGCGGCCCAAGATAAATTTATTACCGCTTTGGTAGACCGCTCCGTACAGCTTGGTGTTCCAGGCATTAATGTCGATTTCGAGAGTCTGGCTGGATCGGACCGCAATGCTTTTACAGCTTTCATGACCAAATTAACCGCTTATGCCCACCTGCACGGCTTGGTTGTCTCCATTGATCTTCCTCGCGGCAGTGTCAAATGGAATCATCTCTCTGCGTTCGATCATGAGAAGCTGGGCAGCTTGGTCGATTATGTAGCTATCATGGCTTATGATCAGTTCTACAAAGGGAGCACATCGGCCGGATCTGTTTCCGGACTTCCTTGGACAGACGGCGGCATACAAGAATTCCTTTCCTATGGCATTCCGCGGGACAAAATAATTCTTGGTATCCCCTACTATGTTCGCGAGTGGAAGCTGGATGCCGCTGGTGCCTTGCAAGGCAACCGAACCGTGCTTATGAAAGATATCCCTGCCCTGATGGCATCCAAAACGACCACAAAGACATGGGACAAAACCTTTGAACAGTACAAAATCGAATATAAGGAAAACGGATTTACCTATGTATTCTGGTTAGAAGATGAGGCAACCGTCAAAGCCCGTCTGGATATGGCCAAAAAATACGACATTGCCGGTGTTGCAGCTTGGCGGCTTGGCTACGATCAAGCGGATTTATGGAAAATGATTTTGCAAAATAAATAGCTGCAAGCTTAAAAGTAAAGAGCACCCCCAAGTTCCACCGGGGGTGCTCTTTTTTCATTAAATTAAACCTAATTCACTGAAAATCGTTGCCGTGCCGCAGTCCGAACAGAATTTGGCATCCGCTTTATTCACTTTGCTGCACCCTTTGTGGAGAAGCGATTTCTCCTTCGTGCACTTATTTTTCAGCGGCGCCCCGCATCGAATGCAATAACGTTCTTCCTTATCTGCGACATAGTGACAGCGCACACAGGTTTGCAGCTCTTTTTCGGCCATAACATCAACCCCTTGAAGTAAAATCCCTTCCTCCAAGTATATGTATTGAAGCAGCAAAACGGTAATGCTATCCTCTGGAAATAATTCATTTCCAGACTATGTATAAAAATAGGCCTATTTCGCCCACCCTAGAAGGTAAAGGAGGTGAAATAAACATGGCGAAAGATGTCCTTTGTGAAGTGAATTCCTGTAAAAACTGGGCGAACGGCAACAAATGCAACGCGAACTCGATTTATGTCGTGAGCCACCACGGCAGCAATCAA
The DNA here is from genome assembly GCF_014640555.1 of Paenibacillus marchantiophytorum. GTDB lineage: Bacteria > Bacillota > Bacilli > Paenibacillales > NBRC-103111 > Paenibacillus_E > Paenibacillus_E marchantiophytorum. Next base: position 45,081 of record NZ_BMHE01000022.1, read on the forward strand.
GCTCGTAATTCCGAAGAAACCGATTGTAAGACTTTTGAACCGAAAGTTTAACTGACTGCAAGAATGGAAGCTTGACTGCTTGAAAACAGCGAAAGTTCGAAAAGAAGAGGCCTTCGGGGCCTCTTTTTCGCCCTCTATAGACATTGTAACCAATAATGATAATTATTATCACTCTTTTGAGGATAAATTAGTTCAATAATTTCTTCTCTGCTGCTTTTCAAAAGAAAATTAACCATACTAAAGTATCTGTTGCGGCTTACCTTTTCCTGTTATTTTATTAGAAAAGCAGCTATTTGAGGGAGGTTGAGACTGTTGAGGAATTCAGGTAGAAGGTCTGCAGTAATTACTGGCGTGTTATTAATTGCCGGGATAGTTGCAGGTATATTTAGTATTGTTCCTGTTATAGATGGAGCAGACTACCTTGTCGAAGCTTATGCAACTGAAAACCAGGTACTACTGGGCGCGTTTTTCCAATTGTTAATGGTTGTTTCCTATGTTGGCATTCCTATTTTGATGTATCCGATTTTAAGTAAGATTAATAAAGGTTTAGCTCTTGGATCTGTTGCTTTCGGCATTATTGCAGGTGCATTCATTATTATTGGTGTAATCATTCTTCTGCTGCTATTGACATTAAGCCATGAATTCACAAAAGTGGGAACTCTGGAGATATCGTACTTCCAGACCTTGGGTGGATTGTTGCAGGCAGGACGTGATTTGGTGAACCATGTGGCAACGACACTGGCCTTTGTTTTGGCTATGTTCTTGTTTAACTGCCTATTTTACCAAACAAAACTAGTTCCACGTTGGTTGTCAGTTTGGGGTCTTATTGGATCTACAATGTCCATATCGGCAAGCTTATTATTTATGATTCGCTTCATCGGTCTGGATGCAGCCTACATGATGTTGAACATTGCAATAGCCTTTCAACAAATGGTTTTGGCTATATGGCTAATCGTTAAAGGATTCAACCGGGCGGAGCAGGATTCTGTATCGAATTAAGATGTAGGCTCTAGACGAGAAAGCATCTTAGGAAGTAAGGTTTTCGAGGTCCTCCAGATCTTGCGTCGGCGCTTGGCAGGCAAAATTCTGGCATACGTAAGCTGTAGCTTGCCCACCAAGCGGCAGCTTGTCTTGAACAAGCGGAATAAGCTTGCGCACTTCTTCGCCAGCCTCACCTGGCGGATGAAGAATCAGCAGCGTATTCGGCAGATATTGCCGCTGCACCGTGCGCAGCATCTGCTGCGCCTGCGGCTTCGCCGGGTCGCCGGCGATGACGATTTCGCTGGCTTCGCCGTAAGCGAAATCCAGCGCGGCCAGCGTCAGCGCATAGCCCGGCGGGTAAGCGGCAACAGCTCCGGCGAACGCCTGGAGCTGGACATCGGCTGCCTGCGACAGCTTCGCGTCGTAGGTCAGCCTGGATAGCCGCAGCAGGTTCAGCGCGGCGGCCCCGTTCCCCGACGGCATCGCGCCGTCGTAGATCTCTTTGGGGCGGGTGAGCAGCTGCTCGGCATCGCTGCCGTAGAAGAAGAGCCCGCCCTTCTCTTCGTCGCCGAAGAGGCGGAGCATCTCGGCGTTCAGCTGGACCGCTTCACGGAGGTAGCGCAGCTCGAACGTGGTTTCGTACAGCTCGAGCAAGCCCCATACGAGGAATGCGTAATCGTCCACGTAGCCGAGGAAAGTAGCTTCGCCGTCGCGATAGCGGGCGAGCAAACGTCCATCCTCGCGGCGCAGCTCGCGAAGCAGGAAATCCGCGGCTTTCGCGGCAGCCTCCGCGTAAGCTGGTTTGTCCAAGGCCCGCGCAGACTTGGACAGCGCAGCAATCATCAGACCGTTCCACGAGGTCAGAATCTTATCATCCTTGCCCGGATGAATGCGCTGTTCGCGATGCGCGAACAGCTTGACGCGGGCCGCCTCAATCCGCTGCTTCAGCTCCTCTAGAGGAATCTGCTTCCGCTTCGCAAAAGACACCAAAGTCGTGTCAATAAGATTCGGGATATTACGCCCCTCATAATTCCCCGACTCCGTAATATCGTACAGCTCCGAATAAAGATCGCCTTCGTCTATTCCAAGAACGACCTCCACTTCATCCGACGTCCAGACATAGAACTTGCCTTCCTCGCCTTCGGAATCCGCATCCTCAGCGGAGTAGAAAGCTCCGCCCTCATCCGTCATATCGCGAAGCACGTAAGTGATGATCTGCTCTGCGACCTCCGCATACTTCTCTTTTCCTGTCACTTGATAAGCTTCTATGTAGGTCATAACTAGCAATGCGTTGTCATACAGCATCTTTTCAAAATGAGGAATCAACCATCTCTCATCGACGGAATACCTCGAAAATCCGAATCCGACGTGGTCGTACATCCCTCCACGATGCATAGTATCGAGCGTCTTTTCAACCATTTCAAGCGCTTTTTCCTTACCGGTTTTATAATAATACCTTAGTAGAAACGATAGATGATGAGCGGTCGGGAATTTGGGCGAGCTGCCGAAGCCACCGTTCGCTGGATCAAATGTACGCTCATACAAACGGAATGCCTCATGGAGCGTTTCCTCCGAAACCTCGCCACCCGTGCGATGCTCAAGCAGTCGACTTGTCATATCTTGCATCACCTGCTCCCCTACCTCACGAATGCGTTCCGGGTCTTCCTTCCACTTCGCTGCCATCTGGGCTATGATCTCTACCAATCCAGCTCGGTTATACTTCCGACTGCGCGGGAAGTACGTTCCTGCGAAGAAAGGCTTCTTCTCCGGCGTCAGGAACACCGTCAGCGGCCAGCCGCCTCGGCCTGTCATCGCCTGGCATACCGCCATGTAGATGTGGTCGACATCCGGCCGTTCTTCACGATCAACTTTGATGGAGATGAAATCCTTGTTCAGCATATCTGCTACGGTTTGGTCTTCGAAGGATTCGTGTGCCATGACGTGGCACCAATGACAAGTTCTCCAGATATCCAACGTCAGCTATACCCAATAGATAAAAAGACTGGCTTATTATCGCGTTTGGCGATTTCAAAAGCCTCGTCTGACCAAGGAAACCAGTCTACCGAATTGTATTGATGTTGCAGCAAATACGGCGACTTTTCCTTGGCTAATCTATTGGGTTTGTTGTTCGTTGTCATGGGGCATCACCTCCCTTGGTTTTTGGGATATTTTTGTTTGAGTTTAACATGCTCTGAAAAAAGAAAAACGTTCTAAAATTCGACTCAGAAAGATTTTTTCCTTTTTCTGGAACATGCATCCACGTATGAAAAGCGGATAGGCTTGCATTGCAACAATCCATTAGAGACACGAGGATAAAAAATACTCTTTTATATGTGGTGTACGCTCCAGAACCTTAATAGCTTAAGCTAATTTGTCTTAGCGGACTGTCTGGAGCAATAAGCAGCTTAATAAGGAAATTTTGGTTTTTATTTACATATTCAAAAGAAGAAGAAGGCTCTGTGAAGTCCGCTCCTGCCGCATATCCGATAGCATAGTCCTTCCAGCTTGAATATGATTTTCTAACATCCCGTACACTGACAGTCACCATTCTCCATTTATCCTCTTCCGTTAAATATCCGAGTTCATATCCCGCGCAGCAAGCATATACGCACCAAGAATGATCGTATGCGGCTATGCCTTCCACTGGCAAGCGTGTCAAATAATGATTGGAGACAATCAGCTTTGCTCTTCTTGGATCCCCGTCAGGCAGAGATTGTATATATTCAGCGCGTTCCGATATTGAAAGTCCTGAGAGCAGCATACTACTGTCACGAAACTCTTTTCTGTGCCCAGTTTGAAAGTACCAGTCCAACTTCACTTTTAGCATTTCGGCATCATCGATTTCCCATTTGTACAGCAATTGACGCAACCGACTTTTATTTTCGTATATTTGGCGCATATTTTTGGCAAAAGGATAAGGATTATGCCCTTTCAAGCAAAAAGACGAAAGTGCATGAATATATAAAGTTAATTGTTGGCGAGCTTCGAAATTGTAATAATCCATACTGAAACAAAGACAACTCCTTTCTACTTGCTCCATAAATACTAAAATAGTTTTGCAAGCTGAAATAACAGCTCTTTAATTTTTGCAAATAACGACAGTAACGGAGGCTGAGCACTCAGTTGGAGTTCCATCTCATCTGTAGGCTCTAATTCCTCCGATTGCCCAAAGCTCTTTAGCTTAACTGTGGACCGCTCGAAATCCGCAAGATAAACAAGTGCTTCGATATCGTTCGAATGGATGTCCAATATCCGATGATAGCTTTCTCTAGCTTGGTTTAATTGTCCCAACTTGATATAACATGAAGGCGAAGCAAATCCGGATCACTGGGAAACACTTCACAGGCTTTATTCAGCATTTCTTCCGCAGTCTGCAAATCATGGTCTTTGAGCGCTCTCAACGCCATTACCCGGTAATGCAGAAAGGCATCGTAATCAATGTTTCCTGCATCTGCAAGGAACGAATACCGCAAGCTTGTCGCATATTGCTGATCCTCCAGTGCATAAATAAACACATTAGGATACCGTTTGGAAAACAAATCCCGATCCTCTAGCGCTTTCTCCTTCCAACGAAAACTGCCTTCGAGCAGTTGCCATACCGATCTTGGCAAATAAGGATGACTTTCCAAAAAATTGAGCATTCGTTCGTAAACGGAACGTTGAAGATTTACATTCCACATGACATCGTCATTCATTAGTTCCAACCAACAATCTGTATCGATTCGTGATATGAAAGTGTGGTATATCATTTTGACCTTACCCATAAACTCATTTAATTGATGTTCAGGACTGCGAGGTACATGATCCTGCTCTGGCAGGATCATAATGCGGTTAGAAACAGACACATGCTGACTTTCCTGCTGATGATCAACTTCTTGCAATACGATCCGCGGTGAAACGGATACACGCTGATCTTCCTGCTGCTCATCTTCTTCCTCCGAAACAATACGGTTGACTGATCGGTTACTCTGCTGTTTTGCCTGCCTAAGAGCTTGATCATAAGCTTCCCGCAACCGTTGATAACCCTCCGGGTCATCTTCAGGGTGATGGAGCTTCAACTGCTTCGCGTAAGCTCTCTTAATGACGGAACTGTCACCACTGGGATCAATTCCCAGCGTATTCCAAATATGCATGAATAGTTATCAGTCCTTTTACGTAGCTAGATTTCTGTTTTTTTAATGCCCCATGTATGCCCACTTCGGAATTGTATTTTCAAAGATGATTTAAGCCATTCTTTTTTTTGGCATTAATAAGGGAAGTAGCGCAGCTCAAATCATACCAGAGATTACATCCATTTTACAAAAAAGCATTAATAAAAGTAATATAATATTCCTCATTAACAAAGTATGATTACTTTGTGCTAATTACTCCCTGCCACCAATGACAACGACTATTCCCACAGCTTAAAAAAATGACTTATTCTCAAGCTCCGCTTTCTCAAAAACCGCTACCTCCTTCAATACTCAGGTCTAGTATCGAAAACTCCCACCAATGAGTCAAATATCCATCAAATCACCTATCCCTGAAACTCAATCATATTGTTCATGTTTCAATGACATCCTTCATTTCATAGCAGCATTCGTTCGCCCTATAATAAAACTGAAATGAACAACTACCCTAAAGCGGGCTGTAACAAAGTTATATATTTGCGGAGGTCGGTTAAGATGGTTAAGAAACTTAAAGCGGCAATTATTGGTTGCGGCGGCATTGCATTCGAGAAGCATTTCCCTGCGCTTGCCAAATTGAATGAGCTGGAAAAGGTCGCCTTCTGCGATATCATTGTCGATAAAGCAGAAAGAGCTGCGGAAAAACATGGTGCAATTGGCGCAAAATCGTATTACGATTATAGAGAGATCCTTAAGGATGACACTATCGATGTGATCTATGTATGTACGCCAAACGACTCACATGCCGAGATTTCTATTGCGGCAATGGAGTCCGGCAAGCATGTCATGTGCGAGAAACCGATGGCCAAGAATGCAGCTGAGGCGCAAGCCATGTTGGAAGCCGCTCGACGGACCGGCAAAAAGCTCTCGATTGCTTACCAGAATAACTTCCGGCCGGACAGCCGTTATTTGCAGCAAATTTGCGATAATGGCGAGCTTGGCGACATTTATTTTGCCAAAGCTCATGCCATCCGCAGACGTGGGGTTCCCACCTGGGGCGTTTTTCTGGACCAAGAGAAACAAGGCGGTGGCCCGCTCATCGATATCGGCAGCCATGCACTGGATTTAACCTTGCGTATGATGAACAATTATGCTCCGAAATGTGTCCTGGGATCAACTTTCAACAAGCTTAGCCGCAAAGAAAATGCAGCAAACTTCTGGGGACCATGGGATCCTGAAAAGTTTACTGTAGAAGATTCAGCTTTCGGTTTTATTACCATGCAGAATGGAGCGACCGTTATACTCGAATCCAGCTGGGCCCTCAACTCACTTGACACTCTTGAGGCAAAAACGACGCTTTGCGGTACAGAGGGAGGAGCGGATATGCGTGATGGGCTTCGCATTAACGGCGAAAGGCTGGGCAGAATGTACGCAACCACCACCGATATGAGCGTAGGCGGAGTTGACTTTTTTGAAGGCAGCGAAGAAAGCCCAAGCGATCTGGAAGCTCGGATGTGGCTCGATTGCATACTTCATGATACGGAACCGTTGGTAAAACCTGAGCAAGCGCTAGTTGTCACGCAAATATTGGAAGCTATTTATGAATCTTCGAGGACTGGGAAAGCGATTTATTTCGATTAACCTAATGGAATTTGACAAGGAGGGTGAGCAAATGAATCTGGTTAATAAGTTGAATGAGGAAGATTGGCATTCTTGGACACCTCGTGCAGAGCTCTCCCCTGATTTCCATATCAAAGAGCACGAAAAAGGTAAAGAGCTTCAAATAAAAGGTAAAGGGCACAGCGGGTGCTATGGAAGCTGGCATAGCAGACTAATTCAAGTTGAAGAAAATCGTAAATATGAATTAGGCGCAGAATATGAAATAACAGATGTAGCGAATGAACAGGTCAGCATATATGCGATTGTGACTTGGTTGGATGAAAAAGGAGCGTTAATTCAACGAGATTTTATCGATCATCTAGCATTGTTAAATGATGGAATTCGCAGGCTTAGTAGAACGATCGATTCACCATTGCAGGCTGCGATGGTAAGGCTTGAGCTTTCCTTTCGCTGGAGTGCTAATGGGATGGTTACATGGAGAAATATATCTATAGTGGAATGCGGTAAACTGGATGAACGACTTGTTCGCGTGGCTACCACCTATATAAAACCGACAGAGGATTTTGCTACAAATCTTGGTTTAATGTTGGAGGTAATCGATAAATCCGGCAGCAGCAACCCCGATATCATCTGTTTGACAGAAACCTTCTATGAAGCCTCTGTTAAGCTTCCTATGGTGGAGAAATGTCAGCCCATACCAGGTACACTTACGAATGAGCTTGCGATTAAAGCCGCAGCGTATAATAGCTACATTTTATTTACCATGTATGAGCGAGAAGATGAGCATATTTATAATACTGCAGTGTTGATCGGACGAGATGGCGGGATCGCAGGGAAATATCGCAAAATCCATTTGCCGCTTTACGAAGCAGAATCCGGAGTCATGTCAGGAACTGGACATGGTATTTTCGATACAGATTTTGGGCGTATAGGAGTGATGATCTGCTACGATCAAGAGTTTCCAGAATCTGCGCGAATTCTAGCCCTTTCGGGTGCAGAAGTGATTTTCATACCGACGATTGGCAATGAACTGCTGCAAACAAAAGCTCGCGCAAGAGATAATGGATTGCATGTCGTTGTTTCAGGCTGCAATGGTCCCGCTTCAAGTCGAATCATTGACCCTATGGGTGACATCATTGGGCATGTAGCTGACGAAGCAACAGGTGTGTTCACGGCCGATATTCGATTGGACGAGCGGCGTTACACTTACTGGCTCTCTATTGGAGACGGCAATGGAGAATCTCGCAGTTTATTCAAGAAAGAACGTAGAACGGATGAGTATCACGCTTTGCTGAATTCAAACTAACTAATCTTACAATAGTTAAACCTCCTCATCCTGAGTTTATTTCAAGGAGAAGGAGGTTTTTGTGTTCCCACGATCAAATTTGGAGCGGGATTCGGATTTCGACTGTTGTCCCCTCTCCCCATGTACTTCGATAAGTTAAACCATACGAACTCCCAAAGTGTTGCTTCAACCTTTCGTTGACGTTTCTAATCCCGAATCCATGCAAATCTTCCGTTTGTTCATCTGGATCATTGTGTTGAAAAATCCGCTCAATTTGCTCTTCCGTCATGCCAACTCCGTCATCCTCGATATACATAACAAGATGGTCATTCTCCAGCTTTCCGCTTATTTTAATGGTGCCGGTGCTCCCTGATTTTTTATAAATGCCGTGCATAATCGAATTCTCAACGAGAGGATGCAACGTGATTTTAGGAATTCTATACGAATGAATGCTGGCTACATCCAATTCCAATTGCACGCAATTTTCAAACCGATAATTTTGAATTTGCAAGTAGGTTTGGATATGCATAACTTCATCGCGAATCGTCACAATGTCTGCACCTTTTCTTAAACTTAGTTTATAGAACCGCGACAAGGAATAAATCAAAGATTCGATATCCGGACAATTATATTTGATTGCCATCCAATTAATTAAATCCAGCGTATTGTAAAGAAAGTGCGGATTAATCTGAGCCTGTAAGGTCTTGAACTCTGCTTGAACCAATTTAAGCTCTGCTTCCTTAACCTCCTGCCCGCTCTTGTATTGTTCTTCGATTAATTCATTTATTTTTTTTATCATAAAATTAAAATTGACTGCCAGCTCACCGATTTCGTCTCTGCTATCCTTTGGAATGGTTACGGACAAATCACCCTTTTGAACCCGCCTCATAGTATCAACTAGATTGTAAATCCGTTTGGTGCTTGAAGCAGAAATGAAATAAGCCAACAGGTAAGCTAACGCTCCCATTACAAGCAGTAATATAATCAACGAATTTCTTTCGTGGCTGCTTGAAGTAAGGATTTCCTTTAAGGGAACGACCGATACAATCCGCAAATCCGTTTTCTCAATATTTTTATAACCCACAAAAGCCATTTCATCGTTAATCTTTATTTTCTGCCAATCTCCTTCGTGCAAAGTATTCGAATATTTTTCTGGAACCCTCCAATTTGCTGTTATGGCCAAGGATGTGCTGGACTGAATGATACCTTCGTTGTTTTCGATGTATACAATTCCTGTTTCTGTTAGATCAGCAGCCTTTTTAAGCATGCTATGAATATCACTCTCCAGGATATCAATGCTCAAAATAGCTATATTTTTAGTATAGTCATTTGGTTTTTTCACAAGACGCAAAGCTGACAAAACCCTTTCCTTGATCGTCTTCCCGGAAGAATCTATCGTTACAGATGTCGTAGGGTACCACAAAATATTGACTGACTTGTTTAGCAAGTCTTCATACCACTTCTTATCGTACGCTGTTTCCAAGCTGAAAAAGTTTTGTCCATCACCGGAATACATGAGATTGTCAGGGATAAACAGACGGATATGGAAGACATCCGCATTTCGCTGCAAATAGGTAAATAACCTGCTCAAATACGTATAATCATTGATTTGATGGGGGATTTCTTCATTGGGTACAATCATTTTATTGAAGGCTCGGGTAGCTTCGGCATCAAGAATGATTAAATCAGACATATTCTTGGCATTCTCCACTCTGGATGAAAAAGAAAAGACGGCTTGATCGAACGATTGTTTAACAGAAAACATCGTATTGTTCTGGATCGTTTGCGCAATTTTGTGGTATGCGATCAAAGAAAAAATCAACAACGGTATGATAATTAATACAAAATAGGTAATAAATAATTTCTTTTTAATTTTTTGATCCAATATATACTTCAATACGACGTTTTTTATGCTAAATGTCATAAGAAATGCCTTTCTCTGAATTCCGAAGGATTCATTCCCGTCAATTTTTTGAAGGTTTTAGCAAAATGATTAGGACTAAGATAGCCTACCCGATGTGAGATTTCCAATAGCTTTATTTTTTCTTCCTTCAAAAGCCCCTTGGCTTTTTCAATTCTCACTTCGGTAATGTATTGGTTGATCGTTTTCCCCGTTTTGTTTTTAAAGATCTTGCATATATAGGTCGGCGTCAAATACATATTGTTGGCTATAGCAGCAATCGTTAAGCTTTCTTCAGCAAAGTGTTCACTGATATACTGCATGATTTGATAAATATTCTCTCCGATATTGTCCATCGTTTTCATTTTCTCGAATACAAAATTAATCCGCTCCAACAAATACACTTCAATTTCCGTTAAGGTCGGGATTCTCGTGATCATTTCCCATAAGAAATCTTTCTTATGTTCATCCTCAATAATCGTAATATTGAACTCTTCAGCAAATTTATTTAATCCCACAAGCATATTGAAATAGACATTTTTAATTGAATTCACGAGCAGATTTGTATTTCTTCTGAAATCATCATTTAAACTTCTTATGTAAACCTTGGCTTTTTCCTGCTCATGTTCTTTGATATAGTCCAGAAACTTGTTGCTCAAAGATTCATCTAATTCATACACACTTTCACATTCTTCCTCATACATGACAATCCGGTTATGGCCGATAAAAAACTGCTTTTGGAGAGCGATAGCTGCAGTGAAATAAGATTCTTGAACATCCGAAATCGTATGTACTTTCTTTCCCAACGCGATAAATAAATTGGTTTTCAAACCGACAATATGTTCAATACTCATCTTAAGCTGCTCTAATAAACTCGCTGAAAAAAATAGATGGCGGATACTTTGCCCATAAAAATGAACTAAAATATGGTTTGTATGCTTAAAACCCGCTAAATGCTTGATCTGCGGGTCTGCAAAGATGGTATCAACTGATTTTATTATTTGATCCTTATGCTTCTGCTGTATCTCTATCTGACTATCCGATTCGATATCCAGCTTAATTAAGGTGGTCACAAAATCCCCGGTTAACGGCATATCCAGCTGTAAAGTAGCAAAGTACATCTTAATTTCATCTGGCAGCACTTGCCCGTTAGTCATTTCCAGAACGAGCTTCTCCTTAAACACACTGCTGCTTCTTTCAAACCTTACCCTCATGTCCACGTCATCTGCTCTTTTTCGCTTTTCTACAACAATAGCTTGGACAGCATCCTTAATTGCACTTTTCACTTCTTCCCGGTTAACCGGCTTTTCAAGATAATGAAGTGCTTTTAGATGAATAGCCGATTTTAGGTATTCCTTGTCTGCATATGCACTCAAAAACAGGATTGTACATTGCGGTAAAATATCCCTAAGTTTGCCTGCAAGTTCAATCCCATCCATATCTGGCATCCTTATATCACTTAAGATGATATCGGGCTGCAAACGCTCAGCGATTTCCAACGCTTCAAAGCCATCCCCAGCGATCTCAACGACATCAACACCAAGATCATGCCAAGGGATATACTGGAGCAAACCTTCCCTTGTTATCTTCTCATCATCAACAATAACAAGTTTTATCACAGTCAAACGCCCCTTATTCTACTAATTTGTACCCATTGTAACATAGGCCAACACTTGGAGTAATACGAGATTAAGGCTATCCCTCAAGATATGCCTACTCTTGGGGATAACCTCGTTCTCCGCGCGCAATTTGGTTCTATGACAAGTCCTACTTCGTTACGGTGATGTCTGCGGAAAGAATCGCATTTGCTGGTGCTGTGATGTTCGGTACGGAGGTCAACGTGTACGTCGTTCCCGCAGGACCGTTGAAGCTGAGCACATTGCCTTCCTTCGTGACTGTACCCAATTGTGCCACGCCGTCATGCTCGATTCTCCAAAAGCCCGGCTCTAGATCCGTTACGATGAATTGCGATTCATTGGAACCGCTATAGACGGCAAACGTTACTGTTCCTGACTGTCTCTTGCCCGACTTGCTGAAAAGGACAGCTTTATCGGCTAGCTGTACGCCGACAAGCGCCGGGGCATCTAGCTTCTGTACAGGTAGCGGCTGTTTGTCACCATCCATGACTTGCAGCACGTTCAGGAACAAGTCTTCCTTCTCCGCCGTTCCCGGCGAAAGCTGAATACGCCACGCGCCTGGTTCTTCGGTATTATTCGGGTTTGTAGGCGTTATCGGATAGTTGGTTCCGAATACATCGAATTCGTGCCCAGGACCGCCGACTTTTTGGATAACGGCATTGGATGCTTGGGGAAGCAGCGTTTGATTGACAAGCTTGCCGCTGTCACCCTTATCTGTTCGCCTGATCGTCGACGTTTTCGTAGCTTCGTCTATAATGGGCTCCTCGATGCTGTGCAGCAACCAATACTTCTTGAAATTCGGATCGGAGGAGACAACACGGTCAAAGACGATCATTGCCGCTGGATTTGTCGAATCCTTCAAATTTAGGAACATCATAGAACGTTGGTACTGTTCCATCTTGGAGGTGTAAGCAGACGATAGATCGCCCTTAATGTAGCTGTAGTCAGGCGTAATCGGATCTGGGCCGAATGCATGCCCTTGCACTTCCCCAAACTTGTAGTTGCTGCCGAACACATCCTGAAGCGTCTGTGCATCGTTTCCGCTGCGAGTCGGGCCTGTATCGAGCCAGCGCTGCCCGCCGTCATTGCCGGTTGGGCGTTCGTTCGGGTCGTAGACCAGCATCGAATTATGAGCGATTGTGCGCTTGTTGTAATATTGATCGTGCGGGCCAAAATAACTACTGGCTACTCCGTTTGTCATACCAGAGTAGATACCTGAATCGATCGCAAGACCTCCCTTATAATAAATCTGGAAGCTGCCGAAATCCATATGCTCATGATTGCCGAAGCGACGGTTGCCGATCTTCATCTCGGCGACAACGCTGGATGATTGGTGTGTGGTCGTGGATACATCGTCCCATCCTGATCTTGCAATCATCGACGCTTCCGGATCGTTAAAGTAATGTGTTAGTGGAAGATCGTTTGGCGGTTTGGCCTGCGAAGCCGTGTTCCCGTCCAGTAACAGAATTTCGTAGATCGGCATCTCATTCGGCGTATATGTTTCCATAAATTCGTTCTTGATATAGGGATCATTAAAAAGAGCAGCAGCAAGCATCGCGAGCGGTTGGTAGTGCCATACCGTGTTCAGCGGGGTGTATACGGGATTAAATTCGTCACCATCCCGCAGCATCTGTCCATCCGGTCTGCGTGCGTAGATTTGCTTGTAAATGACCTTGCTCTGCTTGATGGAAAAGGGGCTGGGTAGTCCCATCTTGGTGAAAATCGCCGTTGCCCACAATTCTGTGCTGTAGCGGGTAGCTCCGTAAGAACCACCCTGATGATGGGAATCAGAGCCGTAGAAATAATCACGTACCGGTACAGCTTTGTTAAGAAACTCGGGAACTACCCGATTATAAATATTCGGATATTCATCATAAACGGCAATAGCTGCGCTTAGCAAATGACGGAACAACTGGTCTTCGCCACCATGCCCCGTACCGAGAGCGAAATCAAAAACTTTAGTGCCAGAATCGTAATAATGCATCTCCAGATCCGCTGCGAAGCGCAGGATGGCATCCTTAAAATGTATCTTCTGCTCATTCGTGAGCAATGGATAACACCAGTCGTATACAAGTGCAACCATTTCCAAGAGCTGGCCGGTATTATTATTGTAATCCCTTGGTACATATTGCGCGGTATCCACAATATTCATAGCCATATTCACGGCTTTCTGGCCTTGCGCAAGATTGTGCTCCCTGTCGAGCATATAGGCAAAGGCATTGGCATTCACCTGCGAAAGCAAACTAGCTATGATATTGCTTTGGCCAGCAGGAGCTGGCGGCAATGCTCCCCCGCCCATACCAAGATCGACAAGTTTCCAATTCGTGTTGTCCTTGGATACCAAAATGTCGAACAGATAGACGCGGCTGGTGTCATAGTTAAAGATGATATCGAGTGATTGAATGAATGTCTTAGAGCCCATGTCAAGGGTAAAGGTTCCCATAAGGTCAAAGTTGCAGTATAAAGTATTCACATCCTTATCGATTGCCTTGTCTGCAGCAAATTCACTTGAGTTCGAGCATTTGGCACTGCTAGTCGCGCCTTGTACAGGTACCTCTTCCCGTCCTCCTCCTGAACCATTCTTGAAGACTTCGATTTCTCTGATCGCTAGCGCATTTGATCCTGTACTTCCGCGACTAACAAGACGTACATAGCGAGCTTCCTCTACTGAAGGGAATGTAAACGTTTGCATTTGATTTGCTGTTAATGTCAGATTGCTTCGCGATGTGTAGCCTTGCGTGTCTCGCAGATTTTGTAAATTTGCAAAAAGAGGCTGGAAGAACGGCATCGATTGCTTGGCCCGAATCCCTGGAATATCCCCACTTTGGACAAATAGTCTAGGGTGACCGACACTGGGCTTGGGTATGGTTGCAGCCGTATAAATAGGAGGCTCGATTGGAATCTGTACATCGGCATCTAAGACTGGACCGTCGTAGACATACACCGGCTCCCGTGTCGTTACGTAACCAGACTTTTCTACTTTAACAAAATAACGATCGGATGGCGCGACAGCTGGGAACGAATAGCTCCCATTCTCGTTAGTCGTCACACTGGCCGTCAACTCCATGGTCGCTTCATGATCGGTTTCCTTAAATAAGCTGATCTTCGCACCTTGGAGAGGTTGCCCGTATACTAGCTCCGTTACCGTTCCAGAAACGGGACGTGGCGGGAAAGCAGGATCGGGCACCATCTGAATATTGAGGGGTGTACTGGATCCATCGACGACAAGGACAGAGAACGTTTGTGCGGCGAATCCGTTTCGTAAGGCTCGGAGGACGTACGAGCCTGGCGCCATGTTCGACAACGTGTACGAGCCGTCTTTACCGCTTACACTACTAGCGATAAGATGGGTAAAAGCTGTATCCGATCCATCATACAGGTTCAAATTTACCAAAGGTAAGGGAGTTCCTAAGCCTATCTCGGTAACCTTGCCTGTCAAAACTGGCAATTTCTCTACTTTCACGTCGTCAAAATATACTTTTCCCGTCTGTGTTAAACCGCTGATTAGGCGCACCCTGACGGAAGCCGTATTTGCGGGAGCCTGCAGTGAAACTGTCATCTCGCTCCATTTGCCTGGCCCTCCGGATACCGCTACCCTAGTATCCTTAATAGACTGGCCTGATTTATTGTCAAAAGCAAGCACGAGAACACCATATGCATTCGTCTCGTAATACGCACTAACGGTGACTTTGTACGACTCGCCTTCTACCGCAGGGATGGGTAAGGAATTTACGCCGTAATACCCATCGATTTTCGTATCGTTCAGAACGAGGCTGTTGACGCCCGAATGGACCGGGGATGTAGCGATTATTGCCGGATTGTCGGGCCAAAGTTGCTGCCAACCTGTGAGACCATTTTCAAAACCAGGATTACTAACAGTCACTGGAACCGATGCTTCGGCAGACGGAACAGCCATTATTGGAACTATACCGGCTGCAAGAATGAAAATGAGTAACCACTTTACCATTTTGGACATTTTTAGCCTCCTACTATTTATGATTCTTCATATATTCATCCATCTGCGCTTTAGTGGCATCTACATATTTCTCCACGCCAGCTTCTTTCAGCTTTTGTTTATACGTCTCAGCTGCTTTGTCTACATCATCCACAAACCCCATGAAGAGCGGTGTCCCATATTGGGTGTAAAGGTTCGCTATATTGGCTGCAACGTCGCTGATATCTTTGGTATTAAGCACAAAATCTACGAGTGGATTCGCTTTATACCGCTTCTTCTCATCGTTAATCAAATCTGCATAGTTCGGCATCGTAACTGCTGGGGTTTTGATAAATTTATCGTTGGATACGCCCCATACTCCACCTTGGAAGCTTGGGCCAGGATAGCTTATTTTACCTTCAGCATTAAGCGTATAGTGCTTGCCTTCAACACCATACTTGCTCAGCACATTGTACTTTTCATTATTTCTTAATAAATCTAGAACCATTAGGGCTCTTTCAGCATTCTTGGATTTAGCCCCGATCACCATGGAGTTATTGGAATAGGAGTATGCATCCACACTCCCCTTGAAGAAAGCTGGAAATACTCTTACATCCCAATCTGGATGTTCTTTTGCAAAGTCAAAATAGCTTGCATTCGCACCATCAACAGTGCCCGCAAATGAAACAGCACTCTTCCCATTCTTAAATGAATCACCAATACTAACTGGATTTGCCAGCGTATTCTTAGCCCAGAAGCCTTTTTCTTTCCAATCTTTCATTGTTTTAAGGAATTGAACAACTTCAGGCATGTCAAGGGCATAATTAAGTTTAAGAGAGTTGTCTCCCTTTCTGAGCTGAATTGGACTTGTTGAATTTGCTGCTCCTGGCGCCGTTATATCATTACTTCCATAAAAAACGGCCGGAAGCATCCAACTATCATTTTTGCCTAAATTGAAGGGGATGATGTTGGGCTCATTTTTCTTCACGGCATCAAGGAATACGCCTAAGTCATCCAACGACTTGATGTCAGGAGCATTATACTTTTTCATTAAGTCGCCTCTGACAAGGAATAAGTTGTAATAGTAATTGGTAATAGGTGCTGGCAAACCGAACATTTTCCCATCTACGTAACCAGAGCTTAATTTCGCCTTTTCTTCAATGGCAGTCAATGGTGCATATGTTTTCAACATCTCAGGTGTTATTTCTTTAAACGCTCCTTTCCTGGCATTATCCGCATAATTCAACCAACTGGCTGAGTACGCTAAATCAAAATCTTCACCGGAGGTTAACATCAGTTTATAAGCATCGTTTGTCAGTAAAGATATTTTGACAGTCGTATTAATGTCCTGCTTCAGCATTTTATTCAGCTCGTCTTCCAGAATCTGAATATCATCTGATTTAGGGTTTGTCAGATACATCGTCAAGTTAACTGGCTTTGAAGTGTCTGGCTTCCCAGAAGCAGGAGCTGGCGTGGCACTTGCCTTATTACTTGGTGTGCTCTCCACTCCTTTATTGTCCGTTTGAGTACATCCGGTAAAAAGTGCCACCATAAGAAGTGAAACGGTTAAACACGGAATAGATTTGGATATATGTCTTCTCATTTCTGTAACCCTCCTGATTCATATATTGATAAGCGGTTTCCCGGGTTATCCTTTCACAGCGCCCACAGTCATTCCCTTAATGAAATACTTTTGTAAAAACGGATACAATACGATGATCGGACCAATTGTAACCATGGTCATCGCCATTTTGAATGTTTCCGAAGGCATATTGCCAACAGATATCCCCGTTTGTGAAGCTACCTGTTGGGCAAATTGCATATCATTAAACACCTTGTAAAGTTGGTATTGTAAGGGGATCAATTCGTCTTTGCTAATAAACAGCATCGCCGGATACCAATCATTCCAATAGGTAATAGCTAAAAACAAGCCAATCGTAGCCAAAGCGGGAACAGACATAGGTAGATAAAGCTTGCGATATATCGTGAAATCACCTGCGCCGTCGATTTTCGCGGATTCACCTATACTCTCCGGTATGGCCGTAAAGAAGGTGCGCATAATGATAATATTAAAGACAGAGAGAAGATTGGGAAGAAGAAGCGCCAAGTAATTATTTTTCATACCTAGGTTGATCATAATGATGTACCACGGAACAATGCCTCCGCTAAACAATGTCGTGAAGAAGAAGTAAAAGGCAAATTTATTTCTATACCTGAAATCCTTTCTATGGAGAACAAAAGATGTCATTGTAGTTAAGAACAAACCTAATGCCGTACCCAGCACAACAAGCGAAATCGTAACACCGTAAGCGCCAAATATGACTTTGGGACTTTTAAAGATCAACGCGTAGGCATCCATTGAAACTGACTTGGGTATCAGCCTGTAACCATCCTGAAAAAGTGAAGATTCCTCTGTAAATGACCCTGATAAAGTAAGGAGAAAAGGAATAAGACATACTATCGTGAAGATAATGACAATACTATATCCAATCATATTAAATGTGAGCATATCTCTTCTTGCTGAATGATTAACTTTCATTGCTGGCCCCCCACCTAGAATAATGCATAATCGGAATTCACTTTTTTCGCTAAATAATTAAATGTAAGGATGACTACAAAACCAATTGCATTCTGATATAAGCCTATAGCCGAAGGCAGTCCCATATCATTGGCCGAGATTAAAGCCCTAAATACAAACGTATCAATCACATCCGTTGCATTGAACAGCACCCCGTTATTACCTACTAATTGATAGAACATATCTAGATTCCCTCTGAGAATGTGTCCAATCTGCAATAATACCATAATCATGATGGTAACTTTCAATAAAGGAAATGTAATATGATAGATTTTCTGATAGATGCTAGCACCATCCAAATCTGCCGCCTCGTATAATTCAGGGTTTATTCCGGTTATCACCGCAAGGTAAATGATGCTGCCATAGCCAACAGTCTTCCAAAGATAGAAACCGACAATGATGTATTTCCATAAAGCAGGAGTGCCATACACATCAACTGGTTCAAGATGAAGCCCTTTCATTAAGGTGTTCAAACTACCAAACTCGTAATTCAACATACTATAGACAAAAGCTCCGACAACAACCCAGGAAATAAAGAAAGGTAAAAACATCGCGGCATGCGTAAACTTTTTGAAATACTTTCCTTTGATTTCTGAGAATATGATGGCAATCGCAATTGAACATACGACCCCTGTGGCTATAAAGGCTAAATTATAAAGTATCGTATTTTTTGTGAGCAACCACGCTTGCCCGGATTGGAAGAAAAAACTAAAATTCTTAAACCCTATCCATGGACTAAACAGGATGCCCTTATCATATTGAAAATGTTTAAAGGCTACGATGGCTCCAGTCATGGGTAGATAATTAAAGATGAAGAAATAGATGACAGCTGGAGCTATCATGAGAAACATCGTTCTATTTTTCTTTAATTCAAAAAGTAATCTCGTTGATTTTTGCATATACACATCCTCTTTCATGGCAATGTTCTATTGATATAAACATCGTACAATACAAGGTATTTATAATAAATGATGCAGGATTATGATAATCAGCGGAAAACTATCCTTTTGCCACCTGACCATGGCATCAACCTGCCGTATTGCTCCAACGTGACTCTTCCGAGCATCTCAGAAAATTCAATCATATTGTTCATGTTTCAATGACATCCTTCATTTCATGTTGAGATCGTTCTTTTTATAATGAATCAGACATGAACTATTTTGTTAAAATGGGAGGCAATATTGCATGAGGAAAATGGGAATTGGCCTGCAATTATACACACTTCGAGATGAAATGGCGCAAGACGCCGCATCGGTTTTGCAAAAGGTGGCCGAAATGGGTTATGAAGGTGTCGAGTTTGCTGGATATTACGATTTTAGCCCTGAACAGTTAAAGTCGCTGCTTACCAACTTGTCGCTGAAAGCCATCGGCAGTCATGTAAACATGGAGCGTCTACAGAACCATTTGGAAGAAGAAATTGCAATGAATGTTGCCATCGGCAGCCGTTATGTCGTCTGTCCCGGAATAAATCAAGCTCAGCGGCATGCTTTGCCCGAAACAGTTGCTTTTTTTAACGCGTGCAGCAGCCAATTCGCCAGCAAAGGCATTGCTTTCTGCTTTCATAATCACTATGTTGAATTCACCGAAAATTATGGGGATCAACCATGGTTCGACGCTTTTTTGGGCAGTACGTCTCCAGATGCTATGAAAAGCGAGCTCGATGTATGTTGGGTACATCACGCAGGCTGCGACCCCATTACTTACCTTGATAAATACGCCGGCCGCGTACCTTTGATTCATTTGAAGGACATTCGCAAGTTCGAAGGCGGCACGTATCAAACGTTGGAACTGGGACGGGGCGAGATGAATTTACCGGCCATCATTGCAGCAGCAGAAGCGGCGGGAACGGAATGGCTCATCATCGAACAAGATGATTGTGACCTGCCTGCGTTAGAAAGTGTAAAGATAAGTATGGAATGGCTGCGTCGAAATATTAGGTTTGCAGAGGTCAATTAAAACAAACATAACCGCCCTGTTCGAGGGCGGTTATGTTTGTTTCGGGAAATAATTGCATACATGTGTCTAGAAAGTTTGTATAATTATGTAATAGAAAACATGAACAATTTACTCAAGCCTAAGGAGGAATCTAATGTGCTACATGAACGCGAGGATAAACTGCAAGCTGAAGCGCTTTATGTAGGGATGGCACATCATAAAAAGCGGTTTCGAAATCCACGTGAGTTTCTAAGCACTTATATCATCCGGCTGCAGACTAGCGGTTACTGTGAAGCACTTATTGATAACGAATTTGTCGTGATTGCGCCTGGAGACCTGCTTATGTTTCGCCCAGGCGAAAATTACGAGCTCATCATGAAAGACACTAGCATCGACTACTATGTGATTTGCAAGGGAACATGGATCGACCAATGGTGGGCACATTTCTCCCCTCCTCAAAAGACGACCATCCCCCTCGACGACGATCTCCTGAAGCAGTGGAATCAGTTGGCGAAGGAAACGTTGCGGATGAATGACACCAGTGCAGAGCTGGCAGATTATATCCTGCGCGTCTTTTGTTTAACTTTACAGCGATTGCATGAAATTGCCGGCATGGGACAAACGTCAAGTCCATCCTACATTGCCTATCGCATCAAAAATTTCATCGATCAACATGCAACAGAAGATCTCAAATTGGAACAAATTGCCAAACATGCAGGAATTAGCATTTCCAGAGCTGTACACTTGTTTAAAAAGAATTTCGGTCAATCCATCATGAGTTATGCCATTGAAGTCCGCCTTGCGATCGCATGTGAGCGTATTCGTTTCAGCGTAATGTCGCTGGAGTATATCGCTAAAGCGAGTGGCTTTAATAGCTATACCTACTTCTATCGACAATTTCGCATGCACTATGGGGTATCCCCCCGACAGTATAAAGAAGAACAACAGAAACGCTCGAAGCTTCCGATGGAGCATTAGGTAGATCCTTATACGTTCCTGCATAAGTCATCGCGAATGTATAGGAGCCAGGCAATTCTACGCTCCAATATTTTTTTCTAATAAACCTTCTAGTTTAGTTCTTTGTATCCCAATCAATATTTTGTTTCCAATCAGACCATAAAGATTTCAAACTTTTAACTAACCAATCTCCACCAAAAGTAATTGTCCCCTCGTGAGAAGCATAAATAATCCAGTCCATTTTATCTGAACACCAAAATCCTTCTCCTCCTATAAATTCACCATTGTAACAGTAATAAGGATATAGATTTGAAACCTCTATTTTGTAACTATGATCTGTTTCAAGAAATTCAAGTACCTGTTCTACTCCATGGTTTTTTAACAATGAAATAATAACCTCTAGCTTTTCTTCACTTTCGATATATTGGGAATTAAATGCAATAAGGTCAGGTCTTTTGCACTCAAATAACGGATACCAATAAGACTTGCTTATATCCCATGTCTGTTCCATTTTCTTTTTCAATTCCATACAAACTTCATCTGGAATACTTTCCTTCTGCAATCGAGAACCCCCTTTATCCACTAATAGCATTAAATCATTGTACTTCATACTCTCATTTAGGCGTTTATTATCGTGTGCTTTCATTGATGATAAGAACTGCCCCAATCTGTCCAATTGCTCCAAAAACCCCCGTCACACACTTAATCCTCAATTGTTGGATTACAAGGTGACAAATACATATCTTCTTTTTGAGTAAGTATTCCTCTAGCTAGCACATACACCTTGAAGGTATTATGACTTTGTTTGTCTGCAGCGTCTCTAATATACAACAAACCATACGAACCTTTTGCTTGTGTTCCTATGTATTCAAAAATCGTGACTTGGTTGTATTTTTCAATTGGCGTATGGTTATCATTTCCTGATAAACTTATGTGAAATTCGCCATTTACTGCATTTAACTCAAGATTTCCTCCAATCCAATTTTTTAGTTCTTCTATAAAAACCCTAATATCAGCTATAACTAAACAAAGGCTTTCTGTATCTTCTTCGTACGTATTTTCACTTATTGTCATCCATCCATGATATTCGTACATAAATCAACCCTCACTTAGGCAAATAAATACAAAAATCTCAATTAGTGCAATTTGCTCCCTCTAAAGCGAATAAACTATGCTTTCATTCTTACAAATTGGATACATCACACTTACTAAATATTCGCTCAAAATCACCTTGTATTATCAAGTTATCAATCACTTCTTCTATACGATCACGACTACATTGATCCACGAGTATCATGTCGCTTCCCCAAAAGTACTTTCCATGCAAGCACTCACCCGTTTGTTGGTTCTTCTCAGTTAGTGTCTTAATATTATTGTAAGTAATAAATGAGGCAACCCAACTTGAACCATCTGGTGGAGTTACTATCACATCAGTATTAGCATCATGTATGTTCCATTCACCTTCTGCCCATTGTTCAGCTTCTATCCAGATGGAATGCTTTTTATCAATCACTCAAATTCCTCCTGTATTTTTACTTTGCTTGTATATGCAAATTTTTCAATTAGAGTTTTAAAAATGTTCCAGAATATGTATCCCCATTTTCTTCTTGTTATTATACAACAAAAAATCTAACTATTAGTTAACAAAAAGAGTTAATTACTCTATTCACTTTTCCAGAATTCAAAGATTATAATGCAAAAAACAAGTTCGTGGTTGTAATTCTCGTAAATTGAATACTCCAAATTATTTAAAAAAATCTCATTTCATATCAAAAGATACATCTATTATTAACCTTTTTAGCTCCAAAAAATAATTCCCATTAACTTAATAGGAATTATATGGTATCATTACTTTGCATGTATACATAACAAAGGAGTGAGTATAATCGCTATCACAACATTTAAAGCAACTGCACACCTGCAAGAAGGTGTTGTTGTCAAAGTTAGCTCCAGAAATTTCGAATTTACAATTGATGAGCCTAAAAGTTTAGGTGGAACCGATACGGGAATGAATCCAGTTGAAGCGCTGCTTGGTTCGTTAGGTGCATGTCAATCCATTGTAGCCAGAGTATATGCGAAGAAGTTTGATATCAATCTAGAGGACTTTCGAGTAGAAATTGAAGGTGATTTGGACTTGGATGGTTTCTTTAAGAAGTCAGATGTTCGTCCAGGTTATTCTGATATCCGATACACTTTTCATATCAAAACAGATGCTCCCAAAGAACGGGTTGAAGAATTTGTTAAGTTTTTAGAAGAAACTTGCCCGGTTGGCGATACGATAGCAAACTTGGTCAATTTAAAGTTAAACGGTATTGTTATTGAAAACTAAGAGAGTAATAACTAGCACCCTTTCGGGTGTTTTTTTATTTGCAACTAGCCTGTCTGCAGCCTGGTTTTCTAACCTTTGTGGGCCAGCGGATAAATAGGCAAGGTAGACGCCTTCCGCTGCCTTATTTCTATTTAGTCCCCGTACAACAACGCCAATTCGTAGCCTAAAGAGAGGCACAAAATTAAAGAAAAACGGCATCGCCGCCCTGAGAGATCAGCCTCTTAGTAGCGACAAAACCTGTTAAGGGAACTAGAGGACGCTATATAGGCAAATAGCAGGGATGCTAGGGTATTAGCGGAACTACAGGGTCTTATTTCCACTAAAAACGCTGAATTTGCCTTGAAACAGCAAAATAGCGGACTGTAGTTCCCTCCCCCCCGCGATATGGTTACTTTTGGCTAGAATAGCGGACTGTAGTTCCCTCTGCTAGTACAAGGCGGCTGGAGTAACTCCGCGCTCACTCCAAAACATATAAACTCTTATATTTTTATGAAAAACTTAGCCTGCAGGCTAAGTCACACAGTCAATGAACCTTGAGGAAAACCAAGCTCCTTAACGAACTCAATACCCTTTACAAGGCCAAAATCGCTCATTCTGAAAATCTAATGAATGCCAGATGCTCTATTTCAAGCAAATGATCACCATTCTGCCAATAAAGTGCCGGGTAGCGCCAACTCCGTTCATTAAATCTCCAAAGTAGCCATTTTCTCGTCTATAAGCAACATACAGTTCTTTAGCTGCCCTTTGAGACCAAAATATAGGGTAAGCTCATCGCTTACCCTAAATCCAAACTTCGCATTTATTACAGCGCCGTCTCCAACCTTTTAACCATCCGATTAAATAAATGCCCACTAACCGTTACGACACCATCTTCCTTATACCCCATCTTAACGTACAAAGCCTTCGCGGCGGTATTCTCCAGATCCACAAGCAGCATAATTTTATCATGGCCAAGCTCTGCAGCTTGCTGTTCGAACAATCGCAGCAGTTTGGTTCCAATCCCTCTGCCTTGGTAATCCGCATGAACGGCGATGGAGTCCAAATAATATTCATCCTCGCGTGCTTCACGCTCAATGCTCACCGTTGTGCTGCCGTTCGCAGCTAGGCGATTAAGAAATGGACGATCCAGTTCCGCCGCTTGACTGCCATGGTAGGCCAGCATAAAGGCGATGACGCGATTGTCTTCTTCGAGCACCAACACGTTTTCGAAGCTGATGCGGTTGCCTTTTTCCTGGAAAAATCCCTCCAGCACCTGGAGAGCTGTCCCAACATCCTGGGTTCCCGCCAACGTGTGGGCAATATCGCCTATCGCCGTATACATTAAACTAATTACTGCAGCAGCATCTTCTTTTTTTGCCTGACGTATCATAATTTTTCCTCCTTTTTAAGCAACTACTCTTCTTCTCGCCTTTACGGATAAAACGTAACATAAGATGAGGACGATGGAAGCTGAAATATAGGGATAATTAATATCCATATCAAATAAAAAGCCTGCAACTATAGGTCCAACGATATTTCCCAGACTTGTATAAGCCGAGTTTAGACCTGCAACATATCCTTGCTGATCAGGAGCTACTTTGGACATTTGAGTACTGATTGCCGGACGTAAGACATCCATTGCCAAAAACACAATAAAAGTAACCACAACAACCAACCAATATTTGTTTACAAATAACGTTAACAGGACGAATATCCCTGATATGATTAAACTATAAGAGATTACTTTCTTCTCTCCAAAACGGTTCAAAAGCCAACCGAATAGAGTCGCTTGCACGACAGCACCAGCAATGGATCCGAATGTGATAATGTACGCAATGTCTTTCGGTGTAAAACCGAATTTGTGGTCGACGAACAAACCAAAGATAGTCTCGTAGTTCGCCAAACCGAAAGAAGAAACAAACACGATAATCAAACTTAAAAAGTAAGGCTCTCGGTATGAATAGCGCAGTTGGAGAAACAGGTTTTGTTTATCCACAGTCTTGGAAACTTGACGCTTTTCTACAGGTAATGATTCTGGCAAAATCAATGCGGTGATTACCGCTGCTAAGCCGCCTGCGACTGCCGCTGCATAGAAGGGAAACCGAATTCCGTATTCCGCTAAAAACCCTCCGATACCTGGCCCAATAATAAATCCCGTTGTTATCGCTGCAGTAATGTATCCCATACCTCTGGCTCTTTCTTCACTGGAGGTAACATCTGCTGTATAGGCCATGATGGCAGGCATGATGAGTGCAGCGCCAATTCCCCCCAGAAATCTAGCAGCAAAGAGCAAATAAGTCGAACTAACAGCTCCGAATAGCCACTCCGAGAGTGCAAAAATAACCATCCCAGAAACAATTATCTTTTTGCGTCCCCAATTATCAGACAATCTTCCGGCCAAAGGTGAAAACAATAACTGCGTGAGTGAAAAAGCCGCGACAAGCATCCCTACGGTACTTCCGCTTATATGAAGTTCCGTCATGTACTTAGGCATAATCGGAACTACAAGTCCTATCCCTGTGAAGACTAGAAAAATATTAAATATGAGGAGCAATAGCGCGCCCCTTTTTCTTAGTAGTATGTTCATAATAATTCTCCTGGATGTATTTGTGATTTGCGCGAAAATTTATACTGAACGTTCATTCTGTAAAAAATCAAAAGAAAGCAAATGATTCAACTGCGGTTTTCTGTAATCCCGTTCAGGAAAACTTGAATCGCTAAACGATATAATGCGAGCGCATCCTTCTGGCTTAATTTTTGAGACATCTGACTGAGGCCCATGGTTAAACTTTCAAAAATAACGGAAAGCCCTTTTACGTTGCTTTGTTTGAATTCCCCGCTATCAATCCCTTGCTGTATCAGCGTTTCATAGAATTTAAGATGTCCATTCACCAGTTCGGTTATTCGTTCTTCAACATCACTGGCTTTCTCTTCGTTATTAAAAAATTCATTAGCTGCTTTGGTCAAAGGATGGTTTAGATCTTCAAGAACCATTTGCTCTGCAATCCCGAACATTTTCTCCGTCGTTGTTGGGTAAAGCGACTCTTTTTCTTTCCATTGGGCTTCCCATTCCCGGTCCCATTCCTCAATTAAATAGAGAAACAGCCCTTCCTTGCTTTTGAAATGATAATAAATGTTCCCCTTGCTGCTCCCTGTTGCACCCACAATATCCTCAATCGAAGTTGCCTTGTAACCTTTTTGAACAAACAGGCTCCTGGCAGCGTCCGCAACTCTTTTCTTGGTACTCTCGCTTTGCAGTTGCTTTTTGTTCATACGCTCCCACTCCGATTCAATGGATAGATTAATTACTTATAATAATACTGAACGTTCATTCAGTATATTAGCATAGATAGCAGTTTTATTCAAGCCGCGCCAATCATCAAGACCGAATAACATCAACTGCAAAGAGTCGAAGCTCACCAGCAGTAGGGTGATTTCCGACTCTTTTGTTTCTGACTATTCGCTTTTGGGCAACTGATTAGAAGTCTGTTTGGCAAGTGGGAGTCCTAATTCCAAATCGGATAGCGCTTCATCAATTGAAGCAACAAAGTTAGCTTCTGGATGGCTGGCACAATAAAGCTGAACGGCCATCATTGCACCTGTCACCGAACCGGCAAACGTAAGTATTTCAAGATCATCTACCGTGCGATGAAGACGATCTGCCACAAGATTGGCAATCAACAGCAAGGATTTGTTCGTCTGAATTAATGAAGCAGCACGCAGCTCTGGAACAGATGATATTAATTTCGTTCGCTCGCGCAAGGCTTCTTTTCTCTCCTGATCAACGGAATCAAAGACGGCTTTCACGGACATCCGCAGCGCTTGAATCGGATTCAAGTCGAGAGGTTGTTTCTGGAATTCATGAATAATCATTGGATCAAGCTCATCCTCGATAACCAGTGCTTCTTTAGTCGAGAAGTAGCGGAATAATGTGCTAAGGGAAATCTCGCTTGCTTCTGCAATCTGTTCGATCGTCGTCGCATGATAACCTTGTTCGTGGAACAGACGCAGTGCTTGCTGCTGCAGCAGCAATCGGGTTTTCTGTTTTTTCTTTTCACGAAGCCCGATCTTCACTGGTTCCGAATGTTCAGAGAGCATGAATCTATCACCTCAACTGTCATTATAACAGGTTCGATTCTAATGTTTCCAGCCCCACTGCTTCTTCTTGGGGTGATGAGACCGCGATCACTTCTCTTTTCAAAAAGAAACAGATGAAGATAACGACGAGCGCATGGATACAACTGACCCAGAAGAGATTTTGGAAAGCCTCCGAGAAAACGGATTTGATCTGTTCGATCATTTTCCCGTCAAGGCCAGACGGAATACTTCCCTGCGCGGCATCACCGATGCTTGCAGCGCTGTTCGCTGGCAATGTTAAGACGAGCTTGTCAATGCCAGATGTAACGTGGGAAGCGAGCAAGCTGCCGAAAACACTGACGCCAATCGTCATCCCGAACGACTGAAATAACGTGATCGATGTAAGTGCGACGCCGCTGTTCTCCTTCTCAACTGACTCTTGCACAATCAGATTATTATTGAGTAGAAAACCGTAACCGAGTCCCAGAAGAATAAAGAAGCCCATGATCTCCATAATAGGTGTGTTCATATCAAGACTGGTCAGCAAGAAAAGAGCCAGTACAGTAAGTACCATCGATACGATGTATATGGTTCTGTAAGCCACTTTGGTCATTAATCGTCCGGTGACTAGGCTCGAGACAATGACTCCGATCATTAATGGCAAAGTAAGGTATCCGGATGCTATCGGCGAGAGGCCGAGCACGTTCTGAGCGAAGAACGGGAACGAAGCGAAGGAACCCATAATCGCTATCACCAGCGTAAATACCAGAAGTGACAATACGACGAACGTCCGATTCTTGAAGAGGTGCAGCGGCAGAATCGGTTCTTTTGCCTTATGCTCAGCGAATACGAATAAGCCGATCAAGATGACGCCGAGCGCCCACAAGCCAACGATCAGCGGCGAACCCCAAGCGAGTCCCTCGGTCTCGTGGAGAACCGGCGTTAGGAGCAGGGAAACGATCGCTCCGACGAGCAGGAACGCGCCTGCCCAGTCGATGCTCGCTTTCATGTTGCCTCTGGATTCGGTCAACCCGGTAGAAAGCAGGATAGCTGCAACGATGCCGACCGGGATGTTGACCCAGAAAATCCAATGCCAAGAAATATGCTGCGTGAAGTATCCCCCGAGCAAAGGGCCTAGGAGCTGCGGAACAAACATGACAGCACCGAAAATCCCTTGGGTTTTGGCGCGCTGCTCAACGGTAAACGTATCGCCGAAAATAACCATCGCCAGCGGCAGCAGTCCCCCAGCACCGATCCCTTGAATGCCGCGCCCCAATAGTAATGTCGGCATCGAGCTTGCGAATCCGCTTATAATCGATCCCCCTATGAACAAGCTCATGCTCAGGATATAAATTCGCTTGCGACCAAACAAATCCGCCAACTTTCCCAGAATCGGCATGAAAGCTGTCATCGTGAGCATATAGATCCCAGCCACCCAGCCATACAACGACAACCCATTCAAATCACGAATGATACTGGGCAGAGCCGTGCTAACGACGGTTTCATCAAGCTCAGCGAAAATAATTCCGATAATTAGGCCAGTCACAATTAGAGCTTTGTTGTTTTTTCGTTTCAAAGTAGGTGCCTCCTTTTGTTGTTTAACTTCAATAATGAAAGTTTATATCTTATGATAGTTACTGTCAATTTATATTTAGTGTCAGTTTTTTTGAGTACAAAATGGAAATGGAAGTCCTCTTGTCCTGGCCTTCCTTCATTGCTGTAACGCTGTTTTTCAGCGTTATCACTCCTCGGGTTTGCTTCTGCTGGCCGGCGGATTTACTTGATCTTAAGACTGTTTTACAGTCTTAAAGTCTAGAATTCGCGCCATGCCTTTGCTGTAACGCTGTTTTTCAGCGTTAACTCCTCGAGTTTGCTTCTGTCCGGCGGATTTTCTTGATCTTAAGACTGTTTTACAGTCTTAAAGTCTAGAATTCGCGCCACGCCTTTGCTGTAACGCTGTTTTTCAGCGTTATCTCCTCGGGTTTGCTGCTGTCCAGCGCGTTTTCGCAACTTCACTACGCTCAAGCGCCTATGAAGCGGATCGTAGATGCCTTACTCGGTCCAAATTCGGCCAGATTGCTAGTTTCGCGGAACGTAGATCACTTATTCCGACGTTTCCGCCTCCAATCTGGCGATTTCCTAACACATAGCGAACTCACGATCCGCGACAGCCCCATTTATATGCATTTCCCACAAAATAACGGATCAATATTCCGCTTCATTCAGCAAACGCACAAAAAAAACGCCAACAGCATCCTTCGCTGTTAGCGTTCCGCTTTCACTATAAATGACACTACATCCGAAACTTCGCAGCATCCGAAGCATCTGCAGCAGCATCGGAGGCATCTACTTCAAGGGCAGCCTCCGAAACAACGTCTGCCTCATTCGAAATACGAACATGCAGCGCTCCCATGCCTCTCGATAGGCTAGCTTGTGAAGTTGAATTTGGTTGTAAGAAGTCGAGCATCGCTTGAATAGCTATTTGTGGATCGACTGATTCTCCGCACGTGTAACAATCCAGCGCTGCGAAGCCTTTTTCCGGATAGGTGTGGATGGACATGTGACTCTCGGATAACAGAAGCAACACTGTGGCGCCTTGCGGCTCGAATTGTTTGGATTGGACCGAAAGAATCGTGGCTCCGCTCGCTTCTGCCGCTTGAACCATTTGTTTGCACAGGAGGTCAGCCGCATTTAAGTGATCAAAATGTACTCCCCAAGCATCCACAGCAACATGACGTCCATACGTTGAATATTCCATCATTCAGCACTCCTCTATTCGCATTTTACGCAATTCTCTGCTGTACACTCGTCGACGGTCATAAAAGGGCGCAACCACGCCTTGCTTGTGATTGGCATGAAGTTTGGCGAAATCCAGCTCAGCGATCACGAACATGTCTCGGTTCAGTTCGCCTGCCTGGATAATGCCATCTGCTGAAAAAGGCACGTCGCATGGCGTAAATATGCCAGCCTGACAATATCCTTGATCTACCTGCGGACGTTCATCCGGCAATGAGCCCACCATCCCGCTTAGCACGACATAGTATTGATTTTCAATGGCTCTGGCCTGACAGCAATATCGAACACGGTAATAGCCGAAAGCACTATCTGTGTAAGAAGGGCAAAGCACCAATTGCACACCGCTCTCCCCAGCCAACCGGGCAAGCTCAGGAAATTCAATATCATAACAAGTCAGAATCGCCCAACGCCCCCACTGCGTTTCAATAATATTCAGCTTGTCGCCTGCAGCAAGCGGCCAGCGGTTTCTCTCTTCGGGCGTTAAATGGAGCTTATTCTGCTCCTCGATGCGGCCATCCGGGAAAAAGAGGCTGGCTTTGTTCACGTAGCCTTTGTCCTCTTGGCAAATATGGGTTCCCCCAAGGATAATAACATTCAACTCACGGCTGTAACGCTGAAAAAAGGCGATATACTCACTTGTATAAGCATCTAGATGCCGACATGCCTCTTCATGTGTCATTACCGGCTGATGGCTAAGCAAATGCGCGGTCACATATTCAGGAAAAATAATGAGATTTGCGCCTTTTGCCACCGCCTCGCGCAGTTTCCTCCCTAGTCGGGACCAGAAGTCAGCGTCAGACTCGGCATCCGCGAGGCCATATTGTGCGGTAGCTACTTTAAGATTTTGCATATACATGAGCTATAGCTCCTCCCTGTCTAGGAACGAATTTGAAGGGAATAGATGTCGGTTCGTCGATCCCGAAAGGTCAAAACATCCGTCGATTTGCGGTGGCGCTGCAAAATCTCCATGTCGACCTCCGCCATGATGACTGTCTCTGTATTCTCGCTGCATTCGCCGGCGATCCCGTCCCGCGGGAATGAGAAATCAGCAGGCGTATACACGCCAGACTGTGCATATTGGATATCGACATTGTCCACATGTGTAAGATTGCCAACGGTTCCAGAAGTCACGGTGAACACTTGATTCTCAATCGCCCGTGCCTGGGCACAATATTTAACACGAAGAAATGCTTGGCGATCTTCCGCGCAAAAAGGTACGAAAATTATCTGAGCGCCTTCCTCGGCCACAATACGCGAAATTTCCGGATACTCGATATCGCTGCTTAGCTGGATCGATATCTTCCCGCAATCCGTATCGAATACTTCAAGCTTCGAGCCGCCGTTGATTCCCCACCATCTCCGTTCGTTCGGTGAGATATGGAGCTTGTACTGCTGCGCAATCGTTCCGTCCCGGCGGAATAAATGGCCGACGTTATAGATGCGATTGTTTTTTTCCACGAAATGGGAGCCACCAATGATGTTCACATTATATTTAACCGCTAATTCGGTAAATAACTCAACATACTGCGTTGTGAACGTGCTGAGTTTTCGAACGGCAAGGCTCGGCGAGCGTTCCTCGAGGAACGAGAGCAGCTGCATCGTCACATTTTCTGGGAAAACGGCAAAATCAGATTTGTAGTCAGCCGAAACATCGACATAGTGCTCGCATTGCGTGGCGAATTCCTCGAAAGAGTCAATTTTTTTCATCATATATTGAATGACACAAATGCGAACAGGGAACGACAGCTTGTAGTGCGTTTTGCTGTTGCTGGGCTTATAGTCAATATTGTTCCATTCGAGCAATGCGGCGAAATTCATCGAATCCTCGTCATCGGACAAATAGTTCGTAATAATCCGCTTCAGGGTGAAACCGTTCATCATCTGGAAGGTGAGTACAGGATCGTAAATATTCTGCTGAAGCACCTCTTCCGCATATTCTCGGGGCGACATCATGTCACTGTGTTTGTGATACCCGGGAATGCGGCCCCCAACAATGATGCTCCGGAGATTCAGCTTCTCAGCTAATCGCTTGCGAGCTTCATAAAGTCTTCTGCCGATTTTCATTCGACGATAATCAGGATGCACCATGACTTCCATCCCGTACAAATTTTCACCACGCGGGTTATGGTTGCGGATAAAGCCTTTATCCGTAATCTCAGAATAGGTATGCTGCTCCAAGTAATCATCGAAATTAACGATTAAGCTCGAACAGGAGCCGATGATATCGCCATCCAGTTCCACACAAATTTGTCCCTCGGGAAAAATACGGATGTGGCTCTCCAAATGCGTTATCTGCCATGGGTTCATATTCGGGAAGCATATGTGCTGCAAGGCAATTATTTTCTGGAAATCTGCGGCTTCAATGCTGCGGATAATCACTTTCTTTTCAAATTGTGAAATTTGATCGGATGTCATATGTTCTCCCCATTCAAGCGTTAGTTTGTCTTCATTATAGGAGAGGACTTTCATACCCGTATTATTGGAGAGTAAAAGGATTGTAAAATTTGACACGTTTCGTCAAAAGTTGGCGTTAAACAAAAACAAAAAGGAGCCGTAGTTCATTAGATTGATGGATGGATTGAGCGGGGGCCAATGAGAAAACCCGAGCCTGCGGCTAAGTCACCCAGTCAATGAACCTTGAGGAAAACCAAGCCCCCTAACGAACTGAATACCCTTTATTCGGCCAAAATAGCTCATTCTGAAAATCAAATGAATGCCAGATGCTCTATTTCAAGCAAATGACCATCATTCTGCCAATAAAATGCCGGATAGCGCCAACTCCGTTCATTAAATCTCCAAAGTAGCCATTTTCTCGTCTATAAGCATCATACAGTTCATTAGATGCCATTGAGATCGAAAACCTCCAAAGCAAAGAAGTCTGTGGTGGAAGCCAATATGAAAAACCAGGCCTGCGGCGTGGTCACTCAGTCAATGAACTTTGAGGAAAACCAAGCCCCCTAACGAACTCAATACCCCTTATTCGGCCAAAATCACTCATTCTAAAAATTTAATGAATGCCAGATGCTCTATTTCAAGCAAATGACCATCGTTCTGCCAATAAAATGCCGGATAGCGTCAACACCGTTCATTAAATTTCTAAAGCAGCCATTTTCTCGTCTATAAGCATCATACGGTTCATTAGATGCCCTTTAAGACCCAAAACCTCCAAAGCAAAGAAGTTTGTGGTGGGCACCAATATGAAAAACCGATCCTGCGGCGTGGTCACTCAGTCAATGAACCTTGTGGAAAACCAAGCCCCCTAACGAACTCAATACCCCTTATTCGGCCAAAATCACTCATTCTGAAAATCTAATGAAAGCCAGATGCTCTATTTCAAGCAAATGACCATCATTCTGCCAATAAAATGCCGGATAGCGCCAACTCCGTTCATTAAATTTCCAAAGTAGCCATTTTCTCGTCTATAAGCATCATACGGTTCATTAGATACCCTAAACAAAGGAGCTAAGCGTCCAAGCCGCTTAGCTCCTTTGTCATGTCAATAAAAGTTCATCACTCCGCAATGAGCGATACCTCTTCCCACGCCGCGACTTCCTTGATTCTTTGGCCCAAAGCATCCCGAATGCCATATGTCGCCAGTGCACCGACTGGGAAATGCAGCGGCGGATTCTCACTGTTAATCATCGCGATCATCGCTTCTACCGCTTTGCCTTGATCGCCCTTTTTCAAAGCCTCATAACCTCGATAGAATGCTTCATAAATAGGGGCATATTCAGGTAAAGGCTCAGCTAATTTCCTTGAATGTCCCATAAATTCTGTTTCGAATACGCCGGGTTCCACAATTGTTGTCTTGATCCCGAAGGGTTCTAGTTCAGCAGCCATTGCTTTGGAGAAACCTTCTACAGCAAATTTGGAAGCCGCATACAGGCTGAACGTTGGAACGGCCCACACACCAAAGACCGATGAGATATTCACATAATGACCCGATTTCTGTTTTTTGAAGACTGGCAGGGTCTCACGAATGACATCCAGCATGCCAAATACATTCACATCAAATTGCTTTCTGATTTCTTCATCGGTATATTCCTCCAGCATCCCAAAAAGCCCGTATCCCGCATTATTAACAACAATATCAATGCGTCCGAATCGCTCAACAGCTTCTTGAACTGCAGCTTGAATCTGCTCTTTCTTGGTCACATCCAATGATGCAATATGGATTTGATCTGGGGATGCTTTTTGCAGATCAGCGATGTCATTGAGATTGCGCGCAGTTGCGACAATTCTGTCTCCCGTGTGAAGCAATTGCTCGACAAACTTACGACCGAATCCCGTGGAAGTTCCTGTAATAAACCATACTCTACTCATAGAAAGTTTACTCCTTTAAGTTAGGAATTGTTATTAAGCTAGATAGATCGGAGCGCCAAATGGGGAAGAACCCGCGCCTCCATCTACGCTGATTTCGGCCCCCTGGACGAATGCAGCAGCATCCGAGGCTAGGAACAACGCAACATTGGCAATCTCATCCGGTTCGCCCAAACGGTTCAGCGGAATCGACCGCGTAAGCTTGGACTCTATCTGGGCTAATCCTTCAGGCTGCCCCCATATTGGCGTTCTCGTCGCTCCAGGCGAAATTGTATTCACGCGAATGCCTCGCGGCGATAATTCCGAAACCATCACTCTTGCCATGCTGCTGACCGCGCCTTTGCTTGCTGCATAGGCCGACCATCCAGGGCTACCTGCAGTCGCAAGCACCGAACTGTTCAGAATGACCGAAGCTTGCGGTTTCAGATGAGGCAGCGCAGCTTGAACGGTGAAAAAGACGCCAGTAACGTTAATCTTGAGAATCTCCTCAAAAACAGAAAGTTCTGTCCCCCCTACTGGGGTATGACCAGAAATACCCGCATTAGCAAAAACCACATCCAATTCGCCAAATCTCTCCACCGCTGCGGCAACAGCTTTCTCCAAGCTGGCTGGATCGGTTGTATTCGCCTGAACGGCAAAACCATTCACAGTACCCAGCTCCTCCAACGCCGCGTCTAAGGTAGCCTGATTCCTGCCGGTAATCACAACTTTCGCTCCCTCAGCCACGAACAATTTGGCGGTTGCCAATCCAATCCCGCTATTTCCACCTGTAATAAACGCTACTTTGCCATTAAGTTTTCCCATTTTCGATTGCCCCTTTGTTTTCTAGAATGATCATTCCCAAATAACCAAAAAAAATTTACACACTCATTTATCTAAAGTTGCTTTGGAAACATTGGCTATACGATGAAGCTTCTCCTTATTGGTTGAAGCCCGAGCTAATACCCGCAGTCCTAGAAGCGCATTGTGTAGACTTTCCGCTAGTTCCTCGGCGCTGCGACCAGTTGTAAACTCTCCCGCTTCCTGACCCCTCCGGATAATATCTGTGAGAAGTCGCTCCGATTGGATGAAGCTTTCATTTACCTTCGCTTCCACCTCTGAATCCTGCGAGGCAAGTTCAATAGCCATATTCACGTACAAGCAACCTGGAGGACTGTCTTCAGCAATTCCATCTATCATCAAATCGAACATAAAGCTTATGGCTTCTTTAGGGGTTGCACGGAGGACACCTGCCTCGAGCCGCGAGTTGACCAGTTTGCTGTATCGATCAGCAGCCTGAAGATATAGCTTATGTTTATCGCCAAATGTATCATACAAACTTCTGCGGTGAATACCCATAGATGCGACTAGATCATTCATCGATGTCTTTTCATAACCTTGCTCCCAAAATAGCCTCATCGCTCTATACAACACGGTATCTTCATCAAATTCCTTTGTTCTAGCCATCTCGTACTGTCCTCCTTTCTAAAATGATCTTAACATATTGAGAACGATCGGTAAAGAATTATATTTTACTGATCGTTCTCAATATAAGGTTTGTTAATAATCCTTACTACGGCATTCTCCACGAGCGGCTGCAAGCTTAGTCACTTAATCATTCGCTCCGGCAAGGAAGCCCGCATAGATGTCTTGCGGTTCACTGCGCGCTGTCAGCAGGATAATGGGCAATTCGTACAGGGTAAAACGCTCGCGAATCAATCGTGTCAACTCGTAGCCTGACATGCCAGGCATCATAACGTCAGCTATGACCAGATCCCATTAGCTGTTATGCAGTCTGCGAAGCGCTTCGTTACCGGAAGACACGGTTTCGATATGTCATGAAGGCCTCATTTCATGGATTCCTCTATAGTCCTAACAGGACATAAACAATTTTGGCAGCTTCCGCACGTGTCGCAGCCGCGGAATTGGAATTCGGATCGCTGAAGCTTGAATAAGTCGTCACAATATCCGCGTTCTTCCCGAGGATAGAAGCCGCCTTTTGCGTCATTGCCACCATCTGCTGCTTCGTTAACGTCTGGTTAGGGTTGAAATTACCGGCTGAGTCTCGTTCTACGACTCCCTTTCCTGCAGCGGCTATAATAGCAGGATAATTCACGTTGCTCGCTGCACTTATATCCGTAAAGACAGTAGGTGTATCGGAGTAATCGTTAGGTATTTGCAGAGCTTTGGCCAGCATAACAGTAAAATCCGCTTTGGTAATTAGCGCTTCCGGTAAATAATAGCTCGCGGTTCCACCAGCTGCAATTCCCTTGGAAGCAACCGTTTGGATTGCTGATTTGGCCCAATAATTGGCGTTGACATCTTCATATGTTTTCTCATGAAGTTTCACCACGGTCATCGTGTAAGGTTTTAAGGTTGCCGTAGCCGCGAACTGATTGCCTGGGATAGTGGGATAGGGATTGCTTTTCGGCTCTTGTCTCCATATGGTGTAGTCGTTAACAAGAAAATCAGGCACCGGATCTCCGCCGTACGACCAGATAGGCATCATTTGCTGACCTGGCAGCGATACTTCGATTTCTTTGTTAGTTCGATTGCTGAACACGACGGTTTTGAGGCCATTGCCATCCCCTAGACCCCAAGCTCCTACATCATTCACTTTCAAGTCTTTGCCATACACATAATCGGCTGGCACGGCGTTGTTCATCATCCTGAAATCGCCTGATGTCATGTTCATATCATAATAATACTCATTTTCTTTGAGCAATTGCCCAATTTCTCTGAAGGTGTAGTAGGGCGGAAGAACGACCATCCCTGCCTTATTATTGGTATCTAACCGATCCTGTACGACACCAAAAAATTGATTGTCAACCAGACAATGATAAGCCGAAATCTGCACCTTGCCGGATTTAATGAAATTCAAAAATCTTTCCATATAATGCATGGCAAAGGCAGGCGTCTTCCCTAAATGAATTCTTCCTTTTTCGGCCAAATTCGTTTCGCCGCCAAAAATAAGTCCGCTAATGCCACCGTATTCTGTGATCCAAAACTCCTTATTCGGAAATTGCAATGACTGCTCTTTGATCAATTGATATCTGTTTTCATTATTCACAGTAAGAAAGTCCATGAATTTCTCCTGCGTCAAATTGTCAAGGTCATGGATGCCAGTGTATTCATGTGGGATGACAGCATCATAGATATCTGGATTTGCGGCAATAGTCCTATTCCACTCCTCCCATCTGACATAGCGGTTATGGGCCGTGTCGACCAGGTCAAGCGGATCGTTGGGCTTATGTGCGTCTGGATTGCCCACAATGATCGTTTCTTGCCATTTATCCAAAATAACAATGCCGACTTTAATTGTCGGATCTATTTGTTTAATCGCCGTATACACTTGGCGCGCTTTATAGACGTAGTCGGTCACCGAAGGGAAAGCATTGCCATATTTATTCAAATAAAATTCATTGCCCATTTCGATGTGAATCGGCTGCACCGACAGCGTTCGGATTTCCCGCACTTCATCGATGATGTCCGCTACAGACTGGTAGGCAACATTGAGCACAAAAGTGCTTGGCAAATTAAGCTCATTCGGAGTCTGGAATATATCGTTCAGATAAATGCCATTTTTGCCATTATTCTTGCCGCTGACAGAAGTGTATTCGAACCCCGTTGTCACATTCGCATAACGCGGATCGTTCGCATTGACTAATGAACCGTCCTTATATAAATAATAATTGGCCGCTGTGCCGTCAGGCACTCTGAGGAGATCTAACCCCAGATCTTTCATCAGCGAATTGTTTCTTGCATTGTACCATTGATCGGATCGACCGAGATCATTCAGTTTGGGATCATTCATGCCATATAGAGCCGTTGGGATAACTTGCTTTTCCCCATACACAGCAAATGATGCTGTCCCATAAGCCTGTGCCGCGGCCGGAGTTACTGTGACCTGACAGGTTGCGACAATGCTGTTATTGGCGGTTACCGCTTGGATCACAGCAGTTCCTGGCGACACGGCCGTTACTGCCCTAGCTTTTGAAGCGCTTCCATTTAGCTTAACGATTTGCTCGTTGCTGCTGCTCCATACAACACTGTCATCGTCCAACTCCACATTTTTGGGTTCGTAGATCGCCCTCAAATTTTCGGTGTCACCCACACGAAGGTTCATCGAAGTTTTATAGAACTGCAAGCTGCTCAGAATCGGCCCCGTATACGGATTATCGGCGGCTGATGCTAGTACTCGTACATCATCCAGGCTCGGCTTCAATAAATTATGCCCGAATGTGACCGTTCTTTTGGTTGCTGTGGATAACCCACTGTACATCCCCATCGTTTGATAAGCGGTTTCGGTTTTCTTCTTGATTTGCACGATGACCGAATTGCCATCCACCAATAATCGAACATCGTAGCTAACCCCCGACTCTAGGGTATAATCGGCAAGCTTACTTTCACCAACGATGCCTGATTTGTAAAATGAGATTTTATTGGGCTTCACTAGCAACGAATCATAATTGCTGCTTTGACTATCGCCAAAATCGACCCTCATGAACGCGCCTGACGCCGAAACATCAGGAATGATGAGATTGAACGTCAACAGAAATTTCTTCCATGACTTGCCTTTGATCCTCGCCTTGGAGATAGAGTTAGCGTCCTTGGCTACAAACCTGCCATCCACATATTGATAGTTCATGTAATTCCCCGGTGCCGCATCCCACTTGCTAGTCGCAGTCGCAAACGTATCCTCAAAAACCGTAGGCCAAGAAGCTGTTGCTAGGTCTACATCAGGAATTTGCGGGAATTCAGCTTCCGGCGAATAAACTTTGACATTGTCCAAGCTTGGCTTCAACAGATTGTGTCCGAAAGTCACCGTTCTTTTCTCAGCTGCAAACAGGTTGCTATACATCCCTATCGTCTGATAGACGGTTTGATCATTCTTCTTCATTTGTACGATCGCCGAATTGCCATCAACGAGTATTTTAAAATCATAGCTGACCCCAGATTCCAACGTGTAATCAGCAAGCTTCGTCTCGCCGACGATGCCAGATTTGTAAAACGAGATTTTATTGGATTTCACTAATAAGGAATCATAATTGCTGCTTTGGCTATCGCCGAGGTCAACCCTCATGAAAGAACCTGCTGTCGAGATATCCGGGATCACGAGATTAAAGGTTAAAAGAAACTGCGACCAGCTTCTGCTTTTGATCCTTGCTTTTGAACTGGCATTTGTATCCTTGGCAGCGAAACGTCCATTCAAATACTCATAATTCATATAGTTGCCGGCTGGAGCATCCCATTTGGCTGTCGGTGAGGCAAAAGTATCCTCGAAGACTACTGGCCATGAAGCTGATACTTGATCGATATCAGGAATGACGGGGTCTTGAGCAGATACTTGCGACGGCATTGCACTGATAACACTCAATACGAAAGTGAAGACCATACAGATGCTTACGAATTTTGCGAAAATTTTCATTTTCCATCCTCCTATTCGCTCACCCAGATGTACGGCCGCTACTCCCTGGATTCAGGGAACAGCAGCTTGTACTGTTGGGGCGTTATCCCTTCTCTTTTCTTAAATTTACGAATAAAATGGGACTGGTCTAGGTAGCCGACCCGCTCCACAATCTCTTTGACGCTCATCGACCTTGCTTGCAGCAATTCCTTCGCTTGATTCATGCGAATTTCTTCCACGTAGTCGCTTAGCGTCGTTCCTGTCTGATTTTTGAAATATCGCGATAAATACGAAGGAGAAACCGCGAAGGTATCGGCAATTTGGTTGGAATTTAAGGTCACGTCGGCATAATGCTGCGCAACATAATCCACGATTTTATCGCGCAGTTCGAAATTCCGACTTTCCTTCTTGCGACCCATTTCGTCGGCAAATCGGATGCAGTAACGCAGGAAGATGCGCTCAAACTCCTCCACGGTTTCAAAAACAAAAGCTTGCAGCATCTCATCTGAATCCCGATCCTGTTCTTCCCGGGAAATCTCCTTAGCCAATTTGAGCACGGCCATAATCAACCCTTGGCATAGCGCTTGCGCTGCTCCTGACGCCAGATCGCTGCCGCGCATTGCTTGAATCTCTTCGGCAATGACCGTGCTCGCCAATTCGCGATCGCCCAGCTTAATAGCCTTAATCAACTTGGCGGCAGCTTCGTCCATAAACTCATAATGCGAGTTCGCTTCTTCCATAGGGGCATCTTGATACAGCAGAACGAGGTTGTTCCCTTCCAAGAATCGACGATGCGACGTTTCAACGGCTTGCCTGTAATACACTGGCATATCCAGTACATGATGAAACAATTCGCTGATTCCTAACGTAACCGTGAAAGGGAAAAGCCGCTCAAAGAAATCGCGAATTTTTTCTGCTGCCTCATGCAGCATCTCTTCACATTCCGCGTCTTCCTCCGCTTTAATCCCTACCAAGAGCGCAACACCGCGGTTTTCTGTTAAATCGATGGCATAGCCATGGCCTAACTCCATGGAAATTTCCTCCGCTACATTCATAATGCTGTACTTGAGGACATTTTGAATGATCGCTGTGTTCGTCTTCTCGAAATTGCGGTAATCATCAATACGAATAAGCAGGACAGCGAACCGTTCATAAGCAAGCTGCATGCCTGCTTTCCCTGTCAGTTCGTCCAGTTCCTCGCGGGATCTCACATTGCCTTTGATCAGATCAGCCAGAATCTTTTCTTTCCATGCCGCTGATTTGGTCCGCAGATGCGAGCGCAGGTCGTTATTCTCCAAATTCATATGTTCAAATGCTTCGCTCAACCAGCCAAGCTCATTATTTTGCCGATGCACCTCGGATGACGGGTTCTTGCGAACGGAATCCAGCAGCCTCTTGATGGGCTTATAATGTTGTCTGGCAAGGAAGAGCGATAAGCCAATCCCCAGCAGCAGAACCGATACCACGATGACATAAAATATCGTCTGTGTTTGCCTAACCACGGTAAGAAACTGCGCCGTCGGCACGACTACGTAATAAGACCAAGGCATGAAGCCGGATTCGAGTTGGACGGAAGAATGCGGTCCTTCGGGCAAATTCAAGCTGCTCACGATGGAGGCCGTACGGTCGGCAGGCAGCCAGGGAAGCAGTCTGGCTGCGTCCTTCCCTTCCCCGCTTCCGCTGGAAGCGGATACGATTACTCGATCATCTTTATCAATAATGAAGGCTTCGCCTTCAAACTCCTTAATTGCCCCCCCTATCGCCTTTTTCAGTTCCGCCCCACTGATCAAATAAAGAACTACTTGCGTCGGTTTAACCCCATTGCCTGGGAGTGGGAACATGTAGATAGCCGCGTCCAACTTGTTGGCGCCATTCACGCTGATCGACTGAACGGGCAATAAATACGGCTCCTTCAGTCCTGCAGCAAGTTTCTCGAATTCCTCATGGTTCAAATTCGCGAAAGGGTATACGTTTTCAAAAAAAGTGTCCAGATCATAGACACCGCTTGCCGCATAAATCTTCTGCTCCTGCATGCCATTGAAATACAGACCAATATCCAGCAGGTAGGAGTGTGTAGAGCCATATGACCTTAGCTCTTGAATGCCCTGTTTCGTCTCATAGCCACCTTCAGAGAAGGAATACCTCAGCAGCTTATTATTACTAGTGATTTGCAACGACATTTGCCGCAATTCAGTAAAGCGTTGATCGATCTGATCACGGATCTGCTTCAATGAGGTGATATTGGACTGTTCGACAATCCCCTCAAGCGTATCGAAAAACTTCGTGTAGACGAAGCCTCCGATAGCGGCAAGTAGAAAGACGACTAAGAACAGATAAGAAAAAAAGTAAGTCATAAGTCGTGATACCTGAGGTGTTCTTTGCTTTTTTCCAATGCTCATATGTCGTCTTACTCCTTTACCGGACTTTCTTAATTGCTGGCCTTATTAACCAATTGCTTCAAGGCAGCATTTTTCGTCACACATGTCCCTGCCTTAATATCTTCTTCGGTAAACACGGCCATTACTATTTCCTTGGCTTTCTCCCGTTCCCTATCATAAATGATGTAAATAAGACCTTCCCGATCTTCTACGCCATCCGGGTAAGAAATATCTGATCTTTCATCCAGAACCAACCCGCTATTCCATGTGAGTCCATCATCCTCGGACAGCATGGCGGTCAGGTGGCTTCGCCCCTTGAAGCCATAGTGGTTGACCAGCAGCAAACGGCCTGATTGCTGTCTGCGTATGAAGAAACGCGAGCTCGGACCGCCAAGCGTAGTCGGCTTGCCAGGCGACCAGGAACGTCCGCCGTCCAGCGAGACACTCTCCCCGATGCCATAGAACGTTCTGACCAGCATCCAGAGACTTCCGTCCGCTCGTTCAACAAGCATATGCTCGTCGAAGTGACGATTCGGAATGTCCGCAGAACCTCGCAGTTGGAACGTTACTCCCTCATCGGTCGACACATACACATTCGAAAAGGTTTGCTCAGGCAATTCGTTCAGCGGTGATTCGTGGCAAGCCCATACAGCAATCGGCAGCAGCCATTCTCCGCTCTTCAGCACCGTTGGTTTATTCATCATAATACCATCGGCAATACGCTTAGGGCTAGACCAGACAATCTCGTCAGCTCCTGGGTCCGCGCAGACGGAAGCCCATACCCCGCAGCGTCCGTCGTACCAGCTGAAGCTTTGGGACCAGAATACCCATAAGCGTCCTGCTGGGTCCTTCCACAAGCAAGGATCGAAAGCTCGCACCTGATCCGGCGGATCGATTACATAAAGCAGATCCGACCAGGTCTGTCCGCGATCCTCGCTTTTCACGAGAGCGACATAATTGTTGGGGCCTTCTCCTTTGCCCCCGCTATAGAATGCCGCCCACAATCTATGGTCCGGTGCGCATTCAATACCGGGAATTCCTTGCCACTGGCGAATTTGGTAGCGATCGCCGCTCACGGACTGAATCGCTGCCCCGTCCAACGCCAAATCATAATTGGGTCTCATGGCGCTTCCTCACTTTCTGCCTAGTTGCGTTTGTAGCGATCATAAGCGTCTTTATGGATCTTCATATATTCGTCCAGTCCCATTTTCTTGATTGTCGCTACATATT
This sequence comes from Paenibacillus marchantiophytorum, assembly GCF_014640555.1. Classification (GTDB taxonomy): domain Bacteria; phylum Bacillota; class Bacilli; order Paenibacillales; family NBRC-103111; genus Paenibacillus_E; species Paenibacillus_E marchantiophytorum. The sequence continues at coordinate 88,509 of NZ_BMHE01000022.1, forward strand.
CATCCCATTTGGAGAACGGCGCTTTTCCCATAATGAATTGGGTCTGCATTTCACCGACATAAGTCTGGATATCGTTGCTCAATGCTTTGAGGCGATCATTCTCTTCCTTGGTGAACAAGAATGCAGGCCATATTTCTTTCGGCACGAACGGCTTCAAATTGTTGGCTGCTGCGATAACTTCCGGCATGCCTTCTCCGGTATCCCAAGCAAACCGCTCTTCACGAACAATAGGGTGTACAGAAAACGGTGAAACAAGCTCGCGGGAAATCGTTTGATCCAGGGTCAGACCGTCTTTGTTGTTCACAATGTCCTGAACAAAGCGATATTTGCCATCCTTCATCTCGAATGTCTTGCCTTCAACGCCCATCCAATAGAGAACGGCTCCTTCGCCATCCAAAAAGTAATCCGCCCAACGCATCGTGGCTTCCGGCTCTTTGTTGTTCTTGGTAATAACGAAAGCACCTTGGTTTTGCAGGACAGGGCTAATGCCTCCCCAGTTCTGATCACCGGACGGACCTTTCAGCGCAGCGCCCAAACCAGCATAATTCGCTTTCAATTGTCCTGCAGGCACGACATTAATATTGGAGAATCCGCCTACAAGGCCTTTGGAGATTTTGGCAGTAAGGATCGTTGCATTGTTGGTGAAAATTTCTTTATCCAGCAAGCCTTCCGCATACAGTTTGTTCATGTAGGTCAGCAACTCTTTGTATTTCGGATCGGTTTGCATAAACCGCATAGCTCCTGCTTTATCGTCATAGTCGACGTAAGCGTTCGCATTGCCGCGGCTGTAAAGTCCCCATGCTCCTGCTAGAGAACGCAGGGTATTATTGATATCCGTGCTGCTCAGCGGAATGCGGTCCGGGTCTTTGGTCTTGAACGCTTTGAGCACATCGTAGAGCTCATCGGTTGTTGCAGGCATCTTCTTCCCTGCTTCATCCAGCCATTTCTGATTAATGAACATCTTCGTGCCAATCCGGTGCGTAATATTGGAGGACATTTTGGGAAGTCCATAAATTTTGCCATCAGGGGCAGTGATTCCTTTGAGCACTTCTGGGTTCGCCTTGAGAATTTTGGAGAAATTAGGCGCGTATTTATCTATCAGATCATTCAATGGAATGAATAAACCTTGTTGTCCGTACGTGATCATGTCCTGTGAATTAATCCCTCCGCCATAGAAGGCATCAGGAATATCATTGGTCGCCAGCAGGAGGTTCTTCTTCTCTTCCAGACTCGCTTGCGGAACCAAGTTCCAATCGATATGAATGCCCGTTCTTTTCTCCGCTTCCTTCCAGAGAAGCTTATCCTTCCACTCCCCTTGAAGCGGCGATTGGCCCGCCATCATCCGAAGCGTAATCGGCTGCTTCACGATTGGCATACCCGTTTCATTCAATGTCTTGCTTGCATTAGCAGGTTGTACGGACGGTGTTGCCTTATCGGTATTGGAACAGGCCGAGAGCAGGCTTGTCGCCATAATTACAACGAAAGCGGTTTTAATGGATTTAAGATGCAGCATGATGTGAATCCCCCTATTTAGCCTTTGATAGCTCCAATCATGACTCCTTTGACGAAGTAACGTTGGAGAAATGGATATAACAGTAATACTGGCAGACTGGAGACGATAATGACGGCATATTTCAAGCCTTCTGTCAGCATGATTTGGTCCACGGAAGCTTCGGAGCCACTAACCATGCTGCCCATCTGATTTTGCAAAAGAATCTGTCTAAGAATTAATTGCAGTGGATATTTCTGAGAATCCGACAGGTAGATAAGTGCATTGAAAAAAGAATTCCAATGGCCGATTCCATAAAATAAGAGCATGACGGCTATAACCGGCATCGACAACGGAAGGATGATGCTGATGAGCATGCGGAAATTCGAGCATCCATCGATCTGGGCTGACTCTTGGAGTTCAACCGGAATCGCCTGAAAAAAAGTTCGCATAATAATAATATTCCACATCGACACGGCACCCGGTATAATAATCGCCCAAATGGTATTAATCAAACCGAGGTTCTTGATTAACAAGTAGGTTGGAATCAACCCGCCGCTGAAAAACATCGTTATGACAAAGATAATGGTCAAAACATGACGACCTACAAAATCTTTACGTGACAGAGGATACGCAGCGCCTATGGTCAAAAGTAGATTAAGCGCCGTACCTACACAAGTATAAATCAATGTATTGATATATCCTCTCATAATCCCGTCATCTTGGAAAACTCGGATATAGGATTGCACGTTGATCTGCTTGGGCAGCAGCCATACTTGACCTTCAACCACAGCGGCCGGACTGCTGAACGAAGCACTTAATACGAATACGAGCGGATAGAGAACAAGCATTGTTACTAAACTTAATATCACAACATTGACAACATCGAATACGCTGTCTCCTCTGGTTTGCGCTAGTCTGCCCACCTTCGATCCCTCCTTACCATAGGCTTGTATCCGTCAGCCTTTTCGAAATTCGATTCACTACGATTAACAAGATTAAGTTGATGACCGAATTGAACAATCCTACCGCCGCAGAGAAGCTGTACTGAGCCCCCAACACGCCCGATCGATACACATAAGTGGAAATAATATCGGATGCGCTGATGTTTACATCATTTTGCATCAAAAACACTTTCTCGAAGCCTACGGCCATAATTTGCCCGCATTGCATTATAAACAGGATCATCACCGTTGGCATAATCGCCGGCACATTGATATGCCAGATACGCTGGAGCTTGCTGGCTCCTTCCAGTGTGGCCGATTCATGCTGCTGCGGATCAACGCCGGCCAAAGCCGCGATGAACAGGATGGAATTCCAGCCTATGTTCTGCCATACACCCGAAAACACATACAAAGACTTGAACCATGAAGGCTCCGCCATAAAATCAATCGGAGTTCCTCCTGTCCACAGGATGAATTGATTCACCAACCCGGTTTTCGGGGAAAGGAAAATCGCCATCATCCCTACCAGGACTACGGTCGAAATGAAATGAGGCGCATACGTGACAAGCTGTACCGTCTTCTTGAACATGACCTGCCTAATTTCATTAATTAACAGCGCGAACATGACTGACAGCGGAAAGCTGATAATTAAGTAGTACACGCTAATCAACACCGTATTCGTCAGCAGCCTTTGGAAATAATACCCCTGAAAAAATCGTTCAAAATGCTGCAGTCCCACCCAAGGACTTCCCCATATTCCCTGCACGGCGTTGAAGTCTTTGAAAGCAATTTGGACGCCATACATGGGAATGTAATCAAACACGATGACATACACAAGGGCTGGCAAGATCAATAGGTATAATTCCCAATTTCGTCTGATTCCTTTAAGCGATACGCTGTTCACAATTCTGGTTGCCCCCTCTCCGATATCCTTGCTTTCTGTCTCTAATCCCTTGTCATCTTAAACCTAACCTGAGCTGCTTATCGGCATCTCCTCCACCTCTGCGGGATACCTCTATCCTAGTGTTTGAGCCCCTTAACCGTATATAGAAGTCTGTTGACCTGTATGGTTCATTGATTACAATTGCAGGTTTTATAAGGTTTTTCTGCTTGTTAGGATAGATGTTTGGTCCTAGGCATGTCATAATAGAGCCTATACTTAACTTGGAGGATCTCACTATGAATCGTGAAAAAGGATTACTTGAAATCGAACGCACTCGAATCATTGCTATTGTCAGAGGTGTCGAAGAACAACATATGGCGTTCGTGGCTGACGCTTTGTTGCAAGGTGGCGTGACGGTCATGGAAATTACCTTGAATACGCCTGGCGCTCTAACCATGATTGCTCAACTGCAAGAAAAGCTTGGAGATCAGATGTACATAGGTGCAGGCACTGTTCTGGATTTGGACGATGCCAAACGCGCTATAGCTGCCGGCGCTGCTTTCATCGTGACACCCAACACCGATGAGGAAGTCATTCGTTTTGCACACAGTCAACAAATTCCAATCTTCCCAGGCGCTCTAACGCCAACGGAAATTGTGAAAGCTTGGAAAGCCGGCGCAACAGCAGTCAAAGTATTCCCAAGCGCCAGCCTTGGCCTCACGTATATCAAGGAACTGATGGGTCCTCTCTCCCATATTCCCATGATGGCCGTAGGTGGTGTCACCGAAGAAAACATTCATGAATTTCTGCAAATCGGCTGCTATGGCTTAGGCATTGGCGGCTCACTCATTAATCTTCCACAAATTCAAGCTGGCAACTACGCATGGATTACAGATAAAGCATCACGCTTGCTTGCTGCGTCCAAAGGCTAACGAATAGCAAAAACCTTCAGGAATTGGTTCCTCCTGAAGGTTTTTTTCTTTTTTACTCAAGCATGAATTCGGATGTATAAGACTCCCTTTCACTCCACACAATACTAGTACACCACGAGATAGGAGTTGGCTAAGATGGCTAACAATAACAACACATTAGTCGTTCCACAGGCAAAAGCAGCTTTAAATCAAATTAAACTGGAAGTCGCACAAGAACTTGGAATTCCGCTGCAACCAAATGGTTACAACGGCAACCTTGCTACACGGGATGCAGGCGCTATTGGCGGCCATATCACGAAAAGACTAGTGCAAATTGCTGAGCAGCAACTTACTGGCTACACGCGCTAAACAACAAAAAAGACTACAGCCACCTTGCGGTGCTGTAGTCTTTTTGCAATTCATATGAAATTATTGAGCTTTAATAATCTCTCTGCCTTTATATGAACCGCAGTTTTTGCAAACACGGTGGGAAAGTTTGAATTCTCCACATTGTTCACACTTCACCATACCTGGAACTTCCAGTTTAAAGTGAGTACGGCGCTTATCGCGACGTGTTTTGGACGTTCTTCTTTGAGGAACAGCCATTGTCAAAACACCTCCTTAAACAACTTTTATATAATACCATTACTTTGGGTAATTGTCTAATGGATTCAGGAAAAATTTACGATAAAAAAAGTTTGCGCACTTGCTCATTCCGCAGCCAAAGGCCTCCCCAAACCAAGATTGCCAAATACACCGAAAATAAAAGGGTCGAGAAAAGCGGAGCATCCATCCGTAATTGCGTGGCGAGCACGCCGCCAAAATAACCGGTTAACAAGATTGCACCCAAAATCGTCGTACGGGGAACGGCATAAAGAATCGTAGCCAATAGCCCCAGTATGCCGATCACAACGATATGATGCTCCTGAAATCCGAGTGAAACCGTCGATTCTACGACCACTGCGGGCTTGATCAATTTCATGATACCGTCAAGAAGCATAAATATAATAGCAATCCAGCTCAATACTCTGCCTGTCCATAAACGTCCTTTGGATATGTTTCTTGTCATTGTTCTTCGCTCCTTTATACTGACTCCCTATTGATTACAAACTATTGATTACATACTACTGATTACAAACCTACTGATTACAAACCTACAGATTACAAACCTATATTATCACAAATTCAGTCTGTTGATTTCTTCTAAATTGCTGATTTGCGATAATTGAGGCTAATTATTTCATCAACGCTGCTTCCACCGTTTCCACCATATCCATAAGAGAAGCGGCTTTGCGGCCCTGAGAGATGAGCATCTTCATAACGGTTTTCAGCAATCTAGCGGATCCTAGTTCCCTTTGGGCTTTGAAATGACAGAGATCGTCGTGTGAAAAGGAACTATGATCCGCTAAATGGCGGGAACTGGGGTAAACGTAGCATGAACGGGAACTGAGATCCGCTATTTAAGCGGAACCTGCTGATTCCAACCGGGAAATGGTGCAATAGCGGATCGTAGTTCCCTCTGGCGTGAAATATGGCGGTTTTCGGGCTTATAGCGGACTGTAGTTCCCTCTGGATGTCTATCATGACACATTTTCCTACAATCGCGGCTTGACGTTCCCTTATCTCCGCGCGATTGCAAAGCTAGCTAGAGGATCTCATTCTGCCAAATAGCTTGTTTATACCTCCAAACCAGCAGCAATGCGAACACATAAGTACGTTCACAGCTACCTTGTTCTCATCGCATCTCGTCTCATCTCATCTCATCATCATCATCATCATCATCATCATCGCACCGCATCGAACCCCTCCATCGTGATGGGGGCGCCTACAACCCAAGCCTGGTGACTGGCGTCAATCTCCAACATTTAAATTCTGGGCAAGCTTCACTCACCCCAACCCAAAAACATGTCTCTTAGACCTTCGTCGATGGTCAAGATAACATGTCGATGGTTGACTTGACATACGTCCTCAGACAAGACACGGCTCCACGCTTCCGTTTCCCCGCATGAACACGTCGTACAGAAACGTCCCTTGCACTGAAAAGGGCACCACTTTAAGATCGTGGCACCCTTCACATGCGAGCAGCTTAAACCCTTTTTTCGGGTTTCCACAATCTCTAAATTTCCGGATTTCTTTCAGCACTACGGAACGTATCTTTTTGCCATCCTTGCTTTTATTGGCTTCATAGTAGCGATTCTCATCAAAGAAAAATTCGGTGTAGGATGTCCTGTTTCATATTCTAAGTGTACCAAAAAACTAAATAGGTAGAATCCCCTAAATCCACTAAATCCACTAAAAAAACTTATACTTTCTATTATTCTAAATAAGGGGTAAGCTTCGCTCACCCCAAAACATATAATATATTCTAAGAAAAACTTAGCCTGCAGGCTAAGTCACACAGTCAATGAAGCTTGAGGAAAACCAAGCCCTTTAAGGAACTGAATACCCTTTATTCGGCCAAAATCGCTCACTCTGAAAATCTAATGAATGCCAGATGCTCTATTTCAAGCAAATGATCACCATTCAGCCAATAAAGTGCCGGGTAGCGCTAACTCCGTTCATTAAATCTCCAAAGTAGCCATTTTTTCGTCTATAAGCATCATACAGTTCATTAGCTGCATCCCTCACAACTCAAGCTCTCTTTTTCCGCGTAACGACATCGAAAATAACAGCAATGGCCAGCACCGCGCCACGGATCATATACTGGTACGAGATGCCGATCCCAAGTAAATTCATCCCGCTGGATAACGACGCCATGACGATCGCTCCGATAATCGAGCCTGTCACTTTACCGACGCCGCCTGCGGCTGAAACCCCACCCACATAGGCTGCTGCAATGGCATCTAGTTCAAATAAAGTGCCTGCTGTCGTCGTAGCCGATTGCAACCTGGCTGTGAACAGAATCCCCGATAAGGCCGAAAGCATCCCCATCGAACCAAACACGATGTACGTAATCTTCTTCACACTGATCCCGCTTAAATTCGCTGCTTCTGGATTGCTGCCTACGGCATAAATATGTCGTCCTAATACCGTCGAACTGGTCAGAAAATGGTACACAACCACGACCAGCAATACAACAATTACCGTCCATGAAAATCCATTGTATCCAGCGAGAATCCAAGTGATATACGCAATAATTGCCGAAACAAAAATTAATTTGACCGCAAAAATAGGTTTGGAAATGACCTCAAATTGATACTTGAGCTTACTGCTGCGCTTGGATAATTCGCTGTACAAATAAATGACAATGATCACTGCACCCACGATGAGCGAAAGCAAATTTAATCCATTCACTTTGGCGATAGCTGGAATAAATCCGTTGCCGATTGCATTGAAATGATCATCTTTAATAATAATCGTACCCGTTTTTTCCGTTACACGCAGCAAAGCGCCTCTGAATATCAGCATCCCTGCCAAGGAAGCAACAAAGGACGGAATCCCGAATTGAGCAACCAATAAGCCATTGAATAAACCAACAACAATACCGAGAACGAGAATAATCGGTATCGTCCAATAAAACGGAACTCCTGCCTGTGTCAGTAGGACAGCAGTAATCGCTCCTAGAAATCCGGCTGCAAAGCCAACGGATAAATCAATATGGCGAATGACAATAACAAGCGTCATCCCTACTGCCAGTACAGCAATATAGCCTGTAGCATCAATTAAATTGCTGATGTTGCGTGATGACATGAATAATCCATCCGTCATAATGGAGAAGGTTGCCATAATAATAAATAAGGCTATATACATCCCATAATCCCGAATATTATGTTTGATCAAAGATTTCGCTTCCTGATAAAATGGCACGGGTCTTCCTCCTAATGCGTAGCAAGCTTCATTATGGTTTCTTGATCAGCTTCTTCAATCGACAGCTCGCCTGTTATTTTCCCTTCGGCCATGACATAGACACGATCACTCATTCCTAATACTTCCGTCAACTCCGACGAAATCATGATGATGCTCATGCCTTCGCTAATCAGCTTATTCATTATCGTATATATTTCAAATTTAGCACCGACGTCAATTCCACGTGTAGGTTCATCCAGAATAAGCAAGCTAGGATTGACAAATAACCATTTACCCAGCGACACTTTTTGCTGATTCCCTCCGCTCAAATGACCAACGGTTTGTTCGATCGAAGACGCTTTTACATTCAAAGATTGTTTATAATGATTAGCGATTTTCACTTCTTCATTATTGTTAATAACACCCTGTGAAGAAATTGCGTTCAAATTAGCTACAGACATGTTTTGCTTAATATCCTGAATTAAAAATAAGCCGTCCCCTTTGCGATCCTCTGTCACATAGGCGATCCCGGAATCGATAGCATCCCTTGGATGTTTGAACACTTTTTTCACACCGTCTTGGTAAAGATCCCCTTGCAGCTTATATGCTTTGGGGTTGCCAAAAATACTTTGTGCCAGTTCAGTCCGACCCGAACCCATTAACCCTGCAATACCTACAATCTCACCTTTGTTAACGTGCATGTGAACGTCTTTCACAACTTCTCTGCCCAGCTGAACATCATAGGCGGTCCAATTATGAATAGTGAGAAGGGGAGCGCCAATCTGTTTATTTAATCTTTTCGGATAGATATCCTCGATTTCACGGCCGACCATGTGTTTGATAATTACACTTTCGGAAATTTCCCCTTTGGAAGCGTCCAAGGTACATATCGTCTGACCATCACGCAGAACGGTCACTTTATCCGCAATGGCTATAACCTCTTTCAACTTGTGAGAAATCATAATGCTAGTAATCCCTTGATGCTTGAGCTCTCTCAAAAGTTCCAGCAAGTTTTCACTCTCGGTTTCATTCAGCGCTGCGGTTGGCTCATCCAGGATGAGCAGTTTGACTTTCTTGCTTAAAGCCTTGGCGATTTCAATTAGCTGTTGTTTGCCAACGCCCAAATCTTTGACCAGCACTTCAGGACTAACAGTAAGCTTCACTTTCCTCAGCATGTCTTTGGATTGAAGAATCGTTTGATTCCAGTCCACCAACAGGCCTTTCCTCACTTCATTCCCGGCATAAATATTTTCATACACAGTAAGATCGGGAAATAGGGCTAACTCCTGATAAATGATAGCAATGCCTGCCTGAACACTGTCACTGATCCTGGAGAACTGCTGCACATTGCCCTCAAAGACGATATCCCCCGAATAAGTGCCATGCGGATAGACGCCGCTCAGCACTTTCATCAACGTCGATTTTCCCGCGCCATTTTCGCCGATCAAGCAGTGAATTTCACCGGTACTCACCTTAAAATCAACATGCGAAAGTGCTTTGACACCTGTGAATTCTTTGGAAATCTGCTTCATTTCTAATATCCATTCACTCATAATCACCCAACGCCCCTTAACAAAAAACAACGCATGAAATAGAGGAATAGTGATAGACGTGTCTATCACTATCCGTCCAACCTATGTTTGTTTGTGATTATAGACCTTTGAAATCACTGGCTTGGTAGTAACCGGAATCAATAAGTGCAGATTTAACATTGCTTTTCTCAACAACAATAACATTCGTTTGTTTCGCTTTTACATCAATCTTACCGTTCTTGTAGGAGCCCGTCGTTTCTGGTGTTTTACCATCCAGGATGGAAACCGCCATGCCCATTGCATCTTTCACTAGCGTACGAACATCTTTGAAAACCGTCATCGATTGTTTGCTGTCAATAATGTATTGAATGGAAGCTTTCTCCGCATCTTGACCTGTCACGAAGAAACTCGTGATCGCTTTATCTGTTGCGAATACATCCGCAATGGAACGAGCTGTGCCGTCATTTGGCGCCAAAATCGCGACATCGCCTTTCTTATCCGCAGAAGCTGCAGTCAAATGGGTTTGAGCTTTGTTCTTTGCTTCGTTAGCATCCCAGTTCGTGGTCACCTGACCAATGATTTTGCTTAATTGATCACGGCTGAGTTCAGCGGTAGCTTGCAGGCTTACAGCTTCACTGGAGTTCGCAACTTTGAACGTGCCGTCAGCAATTTTGGGCTGAAGCACTGACCAAGCGCCTTGGAAGAACAAGAATGCGTTGTTATCAGAGGCTGCACCAGCATACAAGTACAAAGGTTGGCCTTTGCCTTTGGCATGATCCACCAAATATTTAGCTTGTGCTTTACCTACAGCGACGCTGTCGAATGTGACATAGTAGTTAACGGCATCCGTATTTGTAATCAAGCGGTCATAAGAAATGACCTTGATGCCGGCTTTTTTGGCTGCTTCAACAGAAGCTGCAGCTGCGTCACCGTCTTGTGGACAAATAATGAGAACTTTAATTCCTTTGGCAATCAAAGCATCCACGTTTTCCTTTTCTTTCGCGGAAGAACCTTGGCTGAACAAAATTTCAGTCGTATATTTCGTACCGTTTAACGCATCTTTGAATCTTTGCTCATCCTGAACCCATCTAGGTTCATCCTTCGTTGGCAAAACAATACCTACGCTCACTTTGCTGCTCGACCCGCACGCTGCTGCTACAATGGTAAACAACATGATGACTACCAGTAGAGAAATCGCTTTCAAACTGCTTTTCATTCGGATACCCCTCTCATTTGTTTTGGCTTCACGCCAATTACATGATGAGTATATCACCCGAAATCACCTTTGATTGCGTCTAATAATAGCACTTTCATTCACAATGCTAGATTATTTTGTCATTTGATAATTTCTGACTTCACGTTCTTATAAACCTCGGCTTTCTTGTGAAAGCCGTCAGCAATAATCGTGTCATCGATATTAAATTTATCAACGGCAATCGGTTCAAGCAGGATCGAGGGCACATCCATTTTCTTATTGTTGACTTTTCTATCTGCCTGAATGATTTCTCCCCTAGCCATACGTACCGCAAGTTCTGCCGCTTTTTCAGCTAATTTGGCTATCGGTTTATAAACCGTCATTGTTTGAGTCCCTTCAACGATGCGCTGGGCAGCAGCCAGTTCTGCGTCCTGCCCGGACACAGGGATTATGCCTGCCAGATGCTCGGCGGCTAACGCTTGAATAACCCCGCCAGCGGTCGCATCATTGGCCGCTACAACCGCATCAATCTGGTTTCGGTTCGCTCGAAGTGCGGTCTCCATATTCGCCAGAGCATTCGCAGGTTTCCATTCCTTCGTTGATTGATCAAACACGATATGAATATCGCCTTTCTCAATAAGCGGCTTTAGAATAGCCATTTGGCCATTTTTGAACATATGAGCATTATTATCTGTATCTGCGCCTTCGATCAGCACATAGTTTCCTTTCGGAGCCTTGGCAACAATCGCCTTCGCTTGCAGTTCCCCCGCCTTCTCATTATCAAAAGAGACATAGAGATCAACATCCGAATTGACGATTAAACGATCGTAAGACATCACTTTGATCCCTGCTTTATGCGCTTTATCCACAATAGCCGCCGAAACTTCCGCATTATGTGGAACGACCACCAGAACGTCGACTCCCTGTGAGATCATGTTCTCGGCCTGGGCTATTTGCTTCGCATCATCTCCATTCGCAGCTTGCACTTCAATTTCCGCGCCAAGCCTTTCTACAGCTACTTTAAACAAATCTCTATCTTTTAGCCATCGCTCTTCAAGAAGCGTATCAATCGATAAGCCGACCACTACTTTTTTGTTTTTCAAATCCTTTACAGTGGATATAACCTTTGCTTCGGAAGTCTCCTTGCCGTTTTCGCCGGATGACGGGTTGTCTTGGAAAATCGAACATGCCGATAGCGAGAATGCCAATAAGCCAACTAAACTAAGGAGTCCACGCCATTTCCACCTGGTTATCAGAATAAACCTCTCCTTCGCAGCTAGATCTGCTTTTTCTTCGTAGGTCTAAGCAGCAGTTTGCGATACTCTGTCGGAGAGCAGCCAACAAGCTTCTTGAATACTCGGCTAAAATAATTGGGATCGTTGTACCCAACTTCAAATGTGATCTCCTTCAGACTTTTATCGGACTCTTGCATGAGCTGTTTGGCCGTGTCAATGCGATATTCAGTAAGAAAGTCAATATAATTCATGCCATAATGCTCTTTGAACAACTTGCTGACATAGAAAGGGTTACGATTCACAGCAGCTGCAATTCTTTCCAGGGAAAGATCCTCATGGGCATGTTGTTGGATAAATTGTTTGATAGTTACGAGCATATCGGACTCTACTTGCTCAACTTGAAATAAACCGTTTAACAAGATGCGGGTCTCCGCTTTCAACTGCCTATAGTTGGATGCATAATAAGGAAAATAGGGCTTGCCTACCTCAATTCCCATTTCCTGCAGCATTTTAGTCACAATGATCAATACTTCGAAAATGCGCTGCTGCGCCATTCCGACCTGTTGGCCGCTCCCTTCGAAGACATCCATGATGATAGCTAGTTGATCACTGGCCAATTCCCAGTTGCCGCGTCGTACTTCTTCAAGTACGTTCTTCTCCATCTCAAGGGCCCGGCTGCCGATATCCAGTTTGTCCTGTGGAGGCAAATCTTCGTACAAACAATAGCGGGAAGGCCAGGACGTATCGAGAGAAGCATGCAGCGCTTCCTGATAAGAACGGCGCATATCCCTTAAATTCTGGCAAACCCCGCCAATCCCGATGAACAAGCTAGATGTTGCGCTCTTATGAAATGCTTGAATTAATTTCCTTGCTATCCCAACGGCTTGTGCGCGGTAGGTCATTGCTCCATCCAGAAAAACAATGAGCTGAACTTGTTTGCCAGACATTTTACTAACCCAGCACGGGATCGTGAATTCCTGCAGTTTTTGGATGAAATGTGCGTACAGCTCTGGTGATGATAAAAGCACATTCATAACGAATCCATCCCGCACACTGGGGAGATCCAACAGAACGATCATTTCGTTCACATCGGAGTAATGGACATAATCAAATAATAATTGCTCCACAATGTCTGCTTCCACCATCGGCATCATCATTTGCAATCGCTGCTTATCCATACTTCTGTCTGCATGCTCAATCCTGGCATTCTTAATCTCAGTGGCTACTCTCCCTATCGTTTCAAGGACAACCGAAATTCGGCTAGGTTTAAGCAGATAATCATACACGCCCAGTTTTATCGCCTGCTGGGCAAACTCAAATGTATCGAACGCTGTCACAATGATAAATGCAATCCCACGGTGATCTTCCTTTATTTTCTCAATGGCTTCAAGCCCGTTCATGCCTGGCATTTTAATATCCATCGTAATCAAATCCGGCTGAAGCCTCTCTGCTGCTGCTATCGCTTCTCTCCCGTTGGATGCCTGACCCACTACCTCGATATCGAGTGAACCCTCCTCAATGATTTGTTGCAGCGCGATGCGTTCGATTGGTTCATCATCCACGATCAACAGACGAATCATATGCTTTGCCCCCTTGGCAGCCTTAATGTGATGCACGTCCCTATACCAATCTGGGATTCAATATCAATAATATCCTCTACACCATAAAATAATTGCAGCCGGTGGATAACATTCCAGATGCCAATTCCAGTTGAATGCCCTTTGTAATTCGCATTTTCCGGCTGTGTTAACAGCCGCTTCAATTGCTCAGGCTCCATGCCTTGCCCCGTATCTTGGATTTGCACAATGACCCAATCCCCTTGAGCCTTCACGCGAAAAGTCAACGTCCCGCCTTCTTCTGCCGGTTCGATCGCATAAATAAAAGCATTTTCTGCAAGTGGTTGCAAAATAAGAATAGGCAGCTCTATGTAAAGGGCTTGATCGTCAATTTCCTTCACGACACGCAACCGATCTCCGAATCGCGCTTTTTGAATCGTCAAGTATTCATCCAGAACCTCCAGCTCATCCTTTAACGATACCTTGCTGTCTAATTGTCGAAGATTGTATCTAAGCATGCCAGCTACCGAGCTAATTAACTCGCTTGTCTTCCCTGCACCTGCCAAATAGGCCTCCTTTGACAGCATGTTTAACGTATTAAAAAGAAAATGAGGATTAATCTGACTTTGCAAGCTCTTCAGCTCGCTTTCTTTCAGCATCAGCTTGTGCTTATGAAGGTCATATTCCAATTGGGCTTTACTCTGAATATCATCGATTAGAGTGCCAATTTTCAACCTCATACTATCTAACGTTTTTGCCAAAAAGGTCATTTCATCATTGTTATTAATCACAATAGGATTCTTGAAATTCCCTCGCGATAATTCACGAGCAGCCTGTGTCAATCTTAACAAGGGCTGCGTCACACTGTTAACAAATCGATAAGAAAACAACAGCAGCAGCAAGGATACCAAAGCTAATGTCCAAAAACCCATTTTTATAATATCATCACTGCGTTTAATTATGTTGCGATAGAAAGCATCATAGGTGTTCTGTTCGCCGCTGATCAAGGTTAAAGTCGCATCCGAAATATATTTGGAAATATGGGTTGCTTCATCAAATGCTTTGGCTGCGTTCTCCTCATCATTATCCTTTTGAAATCGCACCGCCAGATCCATCGCTTCCGACTGACTTTCGAGCATATGCTGAAGATTATCGAGCGGCAATCTATTGCTTAAGTTGCGCAGCCAATTTAAATCTGACTTTGTCCTAAGCAGAGCTTTGTTTGCACTGTCGTATTGGTTCAGGCTTTCAAGTGTAGGAGACATACGAACTTTATTCAAGGAGGTCAAAGATTGCTGACTTAACTGCGAGGCTTGGTTCATCTGCATATAGCGCTGTAAAATTTCGTTGTATTTTTCCACGGTTCGTTGGTTGTAAATGCTCATAGAGAGCCAAATAATCGCCATAATGATCCAAATCAGGATCGACAGCATCATCATTTTACTGCGTATGGTTTTCAAGGGCTGACTCCTTTTCACTGGCGGATGTAACCACACTGATCTTCGTGAAATAACTGCTATTCAGAGGAAGTTTAGCAGCATCCAGCCATCGTCTCATCAGATTGACACTTAAACTCCCCATTTCTTCATAGTGTTGAGAAAGCCCTGCCTGAATTTGGCCATTCCTGAGCAGCAACCTCGTTTGCGGAGAATCATCAAAAAGAAAGATTTGATATTGTTTAGTCTGAGAACGCGCATGCGCCGCTTGCACTATACTGTTTCCAGATTCTGTGGGCAATCCAATAAAGGCACTGACCTTGGGATAATGATTTAAGATATCGTACGTTTGCATATTAGGCTGTGTAATTTCATGGTCATCAGCGGCAAATACCATCTGAATTCCGTCATATTTGCTAAATACTTCACCCAAACCCTTCAATCGCATATCATCCATAGTTGGCGTTGTCATATTACGGATCACCCCGACTATTCCCTGGCCTTTCAGTTCGGCAGCGATATGTTCTCCTATCAGAATGCCTTCTTGATAATGGTCTGAACCAATATACGTTTTGCGCAGGCTGCTTGGCGCATCGGAATTAATCGTAATCACCGGAATCCCCTTGGCCGTCGCTTTCTTCACCATGCGATCGAACTCCGGATGATCCAAGCCTTCAACGATAATCCCACTCACTTTGGAAGCGATTGCAATATCAAGCTGCTTGATTAACTCTTCAACATTAGATCGATAGACGCCCCAAAAATCAATCAACATTAGATTCGTTTCAGCCGCATCACGCGCACCTTTTTGAATGTCATTCATCATGAAACTGCCCTGCTCTTGCGAAATAATAACGATGCGGTCCGAGTGTTCGTAAGGCAATGGTTTTACCGCTGACATCATGCCCGATTCGCTTTGCAAAATCATTAGCAAATAATACAGAGAATAGGCCAGCGTAAAGCAACTGCTGAGAATGATGGCAATAACGATCAATTTTTTCATACGTTCTCCACGTTAAATGACATGACTACTATTTAGTATATACCTAAAACAAATCAATTAGGTGTTACATAATCTATGACTTTTAGTTGAATTTTTCTATATGTACGCGTTCAGACAACATTCCCAGCCAACAAACTTAAAAAAAATATAAAAATCAGGCGTTTGTCCAAGCGAGCAGGTTGCTGCCTGCATTAAATAGTTTAGAAACTAACAATAGGAGGTATTTGCAATGGCTTGTAATTCTACTTCAACCGCATTGACTTGTTGCTCCGATAAAAATTACGTCCAAGATAAGGTTTGTACACCTTGGAGCGGTACCGTTGTTGCTGCAGATGTACTCATCGTCGCCTTCACCAATAACTTGAATCAGAATATTGTGGGAACCGGATATTTGCAGTACGACGTAGGACCCGCAAATATTACACTTGATTTCCTGGATAGTGCGGGTAATCCGATCAATGCCACCCTTACTCTTGCACCTGGCACTAGTCTCGCTTTTACTTACCGCAGATTCAGTGTTATTCAAATCACACTCCCGGCAGCAACTGCTGGCACATATCAAGGAGAGTTCTGTATTACAACTCGTTACCCAATCCAATAATAAGCCAATTAGGAGGGAAATTCGCTTATGTGTCATACAGCTACAGACCTGAGTTGTTGCTCGGAAAAAATTATTGTGCAAGATAAAGTTTGTACGAATTGGCAATTGGTTGCCGCTGGTACGCAAACACTCTTTACGGATAACATTTCTCAGATTATCACAGGCACCGGTTACGTGAAATCTGAAATTGGTACAGGAACGATCACAGTCAATTTCCTAAGAACAGGTGTCGTTGCTCCAATTCAAACGATAACCATTCCTGCAGGTGGAAGTTCGTCTTTTAGCGTTGCAAGATTCAATACAATTTCTGTCACAACAACAGCTGCTGCACAGGGTGAATTCTGCATTACAGTACGTTACAGCCTATAACTACAAAATCTACGGGCTAGGCATTTCTATGATCGATTAGGAATTGCCTAGCCATTTTTTATTAGTTGTAGTGTCGTTGAAATCACGTATTTCCCTTCCACATAAGACAATTCATTACCTTGTGTAACAATTTTTACGGAAGTGATGCCTTTTCCAATCAAGTTGGTTGTACTGCCGGGTGGAACGAACATGAGTTTCTTCGTTTCCCCTTCAACTTCTACTTCCAGTGCTTCTGAACTATTTGAATTTGAGAAAATACTGATCTGCACAACACTCATATTTGCATCCACATCATTCTCCCAAATAACAAATCCAGGTTGCTTCCCTTGAAGCAATATATTGCCGCAGCATTCTTTATCCACTACCGTGCTGATCTTAGGCTTCCCAGGGTCAACAGGATCTACAGGATCGACCGGATATACAGGTCTAAAGCACGGTGGAGTTATACAGCAGTTTGGATTTCTTTTTTTTCTGTGCATCCGTTTGGGAGGACACGGATATACGGGAAAAACAGGTCTCCTTCGCTCCTGTTTTTCACAACGCTTCTTCTTGGGAATGCAGCGGCATTTCCGTTTCTTTTTAGGTTTACAGGAGGATTTTGCTTCCATAACGATCATAAAGGCAACTATTTTCTTCTTTGTCTTACATGTTCGAATTTTCAGCTCGTTCCCTCCTCATGCAAACCACGTTTTCGACCCTCACTTCTATTAAATGAAATTAATGATCACATGGTTATACATAATTCGGATTTATTTCAAATTACGTCAGCTCGTGCATGGACCATACAACGCCATTTGTTGAACCATTCCCCACATTGAGTGAAATTGTCAATCCGTTCGCCACATAGAAAAGCCCAATGACATCACCTGCCGACAGCGTAACCTCACCTGCCAGTGTAACAGCACCACTTCCAAGAACAGCCCTTAAAGTCAATAACAGCGCAATATTTACATTGAGAATAGGTAAAAGTCCATTAATTAAACTAGTTGCCGTTGGCGATGTTCTTTGAACAGCAAAGTAAGGATTGACTCCAGCACCAAGATTTACTGCCAGAGCAGCTGTGGTGGAATAGTTGACCGTTGCCAAAATAGAATATCTTCCCGTCACCGGAACGGTGAAATTCCCTGTCACTGCATTAAAAGCCGCATTGCTAAAATACGGATTCGCAACCGACCAATTCGAAAGCTGCGTGCTCGTCGAGATGGTAAGAGTAGACAAAAAAGCCGAAAATCCAACAGCCGCAAAATTAGGCCCCGTCGCTCCTGTTTCTCCGGTGGCTCCGGTGGCTCCCGTTGCTCCTGTTACTCCCGCAGTACCCGTCGCCCCTATTACTCCCGTTACTCCCGTTGCTCCCGTTGCACCCGTCGCCCCCGCTGCTCCCGTTGCACCCGCTGCTCCAGTTGCACCCGACGCTCCCGTTGCACCTGTCGCTCCCGCTACTCCCGTTGCCCCCGTAGTCCCTGTTGCTCCCGTCACTCCCGTGGCACCCGTTGCTCCTGTTGCTCCCGCTACTCCCGTTGCTCCTGTTGCTCCCGCTACTCCCGTTGCTCCCGTCACTCCCGCCACTCCCGTAGCTCCCGTCACTCCCGCTACTCCAGTCGCACCCGTCGGACCCGTTGCCCCTGTCACTCCCGCTACTCCCG